>SUXQ01000017.1 GCA_015060905.1 Bacteroidales bacterium
CAAGTGTTGAGAGTATAGGAAATTACGCCTACAATGGTTGCACCGGACTTACAAGTATTGAAATTCCCAACAGCGTTACTTTATTAGGCAACGAAGCGTTCAGCGGATGTACGAACTTATCTTCTATTTCCTTGCCAAGTAACTTAAAAACCCTCGGAAACTATGTATTCCTCAATTGTACATCCATGAGTAATATAACTATCCCTGACAGCGTTACAAGTATAGGGGATAGCGCGTTCTATGGTTGCACCGGCCTTACCGACATAAATATTCCCGAGGGTGTCACAAACTTTGGTGGCAGCGTATTCCGCAATTGCAAGGCACTTACAAGCTTTACAATTCCTGATACTTTTACGACCATTCCTACCCATACTTTTTGTGGTTGCAGCAGCCTTAGCAATGTTACAATTCCCAACAGTGTTACAACGATAGGGGACGCTGCGTTCTATGGTTGCACAACTTTTACAAATATTACAATCCCAAATAGCGTTACAAGCATGGACGCTCAAGTATTCTATGGTTGCACCAAACTTACAAGCGTTACAATAGGTGATGGCGTACCGAAAATAGGAGGTCTGACGTTTCGTGGTTGCACCGAACTTACAAGTGTAACTATAGGTAGTGGATGTACAAACATAGCTTCAAGTGCTTTTAAACTTTGCACCGCTCTATCGAAAATATACTGCAAAGCAACGACGCCGCCAACGGTTGTCAGTGATACTTTTACCGACGTTCCTACAAGCTGCAAAGTGTATGTGCCAACGTCGTCGGTAAGTGCTTATCAGAGTGCATCATATTGGAGTAACTTTACAATTCAAGGCTATAATTTTTAAAATAACGAATCATGAAAAAATACATTAAAGACGGGATTGTAAAAACCCGAAACAACATTGTGATAAAGAGAGATGGTATGCAGACGCTGAACCCATCTGAGGAGATGATTCTTGCCGACGGATGGGTGGAATATGTTCCCGAGCCTGTAACCCCTGCACCTTACGTAAAGTCGGCGTTTGAGGTTGTCGAGGAGCTTGTGACGAAGCAGTGGAACGAGCGTACCGATATTAGCAACGAGGAGGCTCTTGATTATATGGTTATTGTCTATCCATGGAGCAAGTTCATCGGCACGGAGCTACCGCAGGGAAAGATTGTTTCGCACGACGAAAAGCTGTGGCGTGTACGTCAAGCACATACAGCGCAAGAGAATTATGCGCCCTCGATGGAGACTGCTGCGCTTTTCGAGGTTATTGAAAAGGAGCATGCGGGCACTGCGGACGACCCTGTTCCTTACGCTGCGCCTATGGAGATTTTCGCGGGTAAATATTACAGCGAGGATGGGGTAATCTATCTGTGTACGCGCGACAGTGGCACTGCGCTTACTCACAGCTTGAAGGAGTTAATAGGTATTTACGTTGAGGTTGTATGATTTTAGGTACACATAATAGTGCGACGAGTGGTAAATTAGTGTGGTGGCAGCGTCCTTTTGCGTTGCTGCTGCACCTTACCTCGCGTTGTCAAGATAGGACTATTGCTGAGCAGCTTGCAGATGGTGTAAGGCTGTTTAATCTTCAAGTGTGTTGGTACAAAGGCGAGTGGCGAATATCGCACGGACTGTGCATCTATGAAGAGAGACTGATGGATATACTCGCCCAGCTGAAAGCCTACAAGGGCATTGTGATTCAACTTTACCTCGATAACAACTTTTGGTTGAAACGCAGTGAAAGGGCTTTTGTTCGTTTGGTAAGCGATGTTAAGAAAAACTACTGCAACCCAAATTTTATCCTGCAAAAAGCATGGATAGAGGGCACTGAAAAATACCCTCATAAGACAGGGTACAAGCTAAGCATCGAGGAGCATTATTGGTCGCAAGGTTGGGCGAGTGCTTTTGCAAATTCTTGGCTCGACAAGCTGCCACTGCCGAAACGTCATGCGAAAAAGCACAATGCTGCCTACAAAAAAGCGTGCAAAAGTGATTATTTAATGTTGGATTTTTATACAATGTAGCCTGTTGTTACTCGAAACGTATAGCTTTTGTAGGCTCAATACGTGAAATAAGCATTGAGGGTAATACAAGCATTGCGACAGACAATATAAACATTGCAATGTTTAAAGGAATCAGCCACCATGAAAATTCTATAGGAACTCTGTCCATATAGTACATTTCTGCGTCAAGTTTCACAATTCCATATTTATATTGCAAAAGACAGAGGCTCAATGCTATTGCGTTGCCCCACAACATTCCTCGTCCGATAATGAACATTGCATAATAAAGAAAAATTTTGCGAATGGATACATCTTGCGAGCCTAAGGCTTTTAAAATACCTATCAAATTGCTTTTTTCAAGAATAAGTATCAATAGCCCGGAAATCATCGTAAACCCTGCAACGCCAAGCACCAATACAAGAATAACCCATACAGTGCCATCGAGAATGTCGAGCCATGCAAAAAGTGCAGGGTTCATCTCTTCGACAGTTTGAACATAAAGTTTTTCGTAGTTGTGCGAGGCCTCTGCGTCCATAATTCCAATGACAGAGTCTCTGGCCTGCTCAAGAAAATCATAGTCGGATAGGGTTATTTCGATGCCTGTGCATTTGTTATCTTCCCATCCGTTTAGGCGGCGTATGGTGTATATATCAGTCAGAGCGATAAGATTGTCCATTTCGGAAAGATGCGTTTCGTAAAGGCCTTTGACAGTGAAACGACGCGCTTTTACATTATTATGAACAAAATAAATGTTCACCTTGTCGCCAACGGATACTTTCATCCTGTCGGCCACAGATTTTGAAAGAAGTATAGAGCCAGAAGATGCCGTGTCACTAAATGTTGGCAATTCTCCATCTTTTATATAATCGGCAAAGAACGAAAGGTCGTAACCGTCGCCGACGCCTTTTAGTATTATTCCGTCAAATTCGTCGCCTACGGCAATAAGTCCGGGCTTTTGAACATAGCGTTGAGCATTGCTCGCCATCGGTATTTTTTCGAGGGTGCCAAGCAAAGTGTCTGTGGCGGTAACCGGCACCTCTCCTCGGGCCGTACTCTCGTAATTACGCACCTGAATATGCTGCCCGAAGCCTATGATTTTTTCGCGCACCTGATGTTTGAACCCTACAACTATACACACCGACACTATCATCACCAACAGGCCGATGGCAACACCCCACTGCGCTATAAGCACAGCAGGCTTAGAAATTCTCTTTTCTCCCTTGCGGGTGGTGAAAAGACGTCGGGCTATAAAAAGTTCAAGGTTCATACATCTATTTTGCGGCAGCGAAGATAATGCAAATAGCTTATAAGGAAAAATATCTTTGCCGCAAGTTTGATGTTTTTTTATCATTATCTGCAAGTTTATGGCGAAACGATTGCCAAAATTCAAATTCAGAAGTTATTTTTGCAGAATCTTAGCAATTTTACGTTGCTTGTATGCAAAAAGATGCATACGTTTACTGCGTATATAATTATTAAAAAACAAAATATAAAATTATGTTAGAAAGTTGGTTCGAATGTAAAGTGACATATGAACGTCCCGGCGAGAAAGGTGCAAACACAAAAGTTAATGAGTCGTATCTGATGAAGGATTTTACTTTTTCAAGCGTAGAGAAACGCCTCACAATGGAGTTGCAGCCTTTTGTGACCGGTGAGTTTAATATAAATGAAATGAAACGCGTCAAATACGGCGAAATTGTAGATACTCAGGACGAAACAGCCGACAAATGGTACAAATGTAAAATTGTACTTGTGACAATCGACGAGTCGAGCGCAAAGGAGAAAAAGACTCCGGTGCTGATGCTTGTAAAAGCCGAGAGTGTGCCCGACGCAATTACACGTCTGAACATTCACATGACCTCATCGGTTATGGACTATGAACTTACATCTGTAAACAACAGTCCTATAATTGACATTTTTCAATATCAATCATTATAAAAAGCAATGAGTAGTATAGCCGAAAGACTCGATGCAATACGTGCGACGATTCCCGCCGGGGTGCGGTTGCTTGCAATTTCAAAATACTATCCGGTAAAAGATATTCTTGAGGCTTACAATGCAGGGCAGCGCGATTTTGGCGAGAATAAGGCGCAAGACCTTGTTGCCAAGCAGCAAGCATTGCCTGCGGATATTCGTTGGCACTTTACCGGACATTTGCAAAGCAATAAAATAAAGTATATTGCTCCTTTCGTGTATATGATACACAGTGTGGACTCTGTGCAGTTGCTGCGCGAGATAAACAAATATGGCGCAAAGAACGGCCGCGTAATTCCATGCTTGTTGCAGATTCATATTGCGCAAGAGGAGACAAAATTCGGCTTTACACCCGAGGAATGCCTTGCAATGTTAGCTTCCGAGGAGTGGAAAGAACTTAAAAATGTTCACATTCGCGGGCTTATGTGCATGGCGAGCAATACTGATGATACTCAACAGGTTGCGTCGGAGTTTGTTGCTGTCAGGGCGTTGTTCGACGAGATTCGCGGCAGATGGTTCGCCGATGATGAAGAGTTTGACACACTGTCGGCAGGAATGAGCGGCGACTATCTTGTGGCAATAGAGTCGGGTAGTACCTGTGTGCGCATAGGGTCGAGTATCTTTGAAGGGTAAATTCTTTCTTTTCATAAAGCAAATAAGGCTGCACATGTGCAGCCTTATTTGCTTTATGAAAATTTGTGCTATTTGCCTTTTTTCGCACCTTTATATATAAGGTAGGCAATGACAAATATTGCTACTGCAATGCAAATGTAACCAATTTCGTGGCTATATTCGGTAACCTTTTCGAGCAACTGCTCCTCTGTCTCAATGCCCGGGACCGTTGAAAGGTACCAGCCGATGGCTGCGAGGATTGTGTTCCAGATGCCGGCTCCCAGGGTTGTGTACAGCATAAAAGTACCTATTTTCATTCGTGCCAATCCTGCGGGAATGGAAATAAGCTGACGAACAGCGGGAATAAGGCGACCGATAAAAGTAGAAAGTGCGCCATGCTTGTCAAAGTACTCCTCGGCGTGCTGTACCTTAGCTTCGTCTATAAGGCACATGTGTCCGATTCTGCTGTTTGCGAATTTATAGACAATGGGACGTCCCAGCCATTTTGCCAGAAAATAGTTGATAAGTGCTCCAAGGTCGGCACCGAGGGTTGCAAAAAGAACTACCAATAAAATATTCATTTCGCTGTTTACTGCTGCCATATATGCAGCGGGGGGCACAACAACCTCCGAGGGGAAAGGAATGAAAGAACTTTCTATTGTCATCAACAAAGTTATTGTAGCATAGTTCAGATGGTCGAGGCACCATTGGATAAATGCGACTGATTCCATTTTAATGTTGTTTGTTTATGATATTTATTTTTTGAAAAACCTTATTATTTCGCCTATAAACAGCACCGGCGAAGTTATTGCGATAATCACAATCCAACTGTGTAGCGACAGGGGGGTGACGTTGAACATTTCTCCGCCGAACGTTACTATCAGATACTGTCCTATGAGGATGATAAACGCTACAAATAAGAAACTGCTGCTTTGCGATAATCCTTTAAATGCTGATTTTTTTGTCATAAATGCTTTTGCATTGAACATGTTCCAGAATTGCAACATCACAAAGAATGTGAAGAACCACGATTGCTCATAGGGTGTCAGCGTGCCATCTGCATTAAAATTGTACAGGACAAGCATTTGCACGGCAACAAAAATGGCTGCTACTATGAATATTGTGGTTGCCATTGTCTTTGTGATTATAAAATCTCCGTCGGTGCCGCTTTTTCGTGGGCGGTCTTTCATTACATCCATGCTGGGTGGCAACGATGCTAATGCTCCTGCAGCAAATGTATCCATTATCAGATTCACCCACAGCATCTGCGTAATTGTAAGTGGCGAAGAACTGCCTATAAGTGAGCCGAGCATTACAATGAAGCAGGCGGCTACGTTTATCGTCAGTTGGAACAGCAGGAAGCGTTGTATGTTGCGGTAAAGTGAACGTCCCCACATTACCGCGCGTGTGATGCTGCCAAAGGAGTTGTCTATGATAGTAATATCACTCGCCTCTTTTGCCACAGAGGTGCCGTCGCCCATCGACAGGCCCACCTGTGCGGCTTTCAGTGCGGGAGCATCGTTTGTGCCGTCGCCTGTGACTGCAACAACCGCATCATTCTCCTGCAACAGACGCACCAGACGTTGTTTGTCCATCGGTCGTGCGCGGCACATAATCTTCAAACTCATGACACGTTTCGAGGCTTCTGCATCGGATAGTGCCTCAAATTCCGGACCTGTTATTATTGATTCTTGCGGGGTATCTTCTTTCCAAATGCCTATCTGTCGGCCAATTTCGCGTGCAGTACCCGGGGTGTCACCTGTGACAATCTTTACGTCCACGCCTGCGTCGAGGCACGTTTGCACAGCCTCGGGAACGTCGGTACGCACAGGGTCGGATATTGCTGCTACCCCCAAGAAACATAGTCCTTTGATGTTCAGTCGTCCGTCTGTGTAGGGTGCGTCATTTTCGTTTGCCGATAGTATTTTGTATGCAAAGCCCAGCGTGCGCATCGCCTTATTTTGATAGCTTAACAGTTGCGACTCAATAGCCGGGCGACGCTCGTCGGCGCTCGAAAATCCTTCTGCTGTTGCCACTGTCTCGCAATGTGAAAGTACAATTTCGGGCGCACCTTTTACATATAGCACTTTTTTGCCGAGTAGGGGAGAGTCTACTACTGTGGCCATATATTTTCTTTCGGTCGAGAATGTCAGTTGGCTCACTACGAATGCTTCGGAGCGCAGTGCAATATAATCCTCGCCTTGTGCATCGAGCCACAGAAGAAGTGCTGCCTCGGTGGGGTTACCGATGGTCTTTGTTTCTCCGGCCTCTTTATTAAGGTTGGCTGTTGAGTTTACGGCAATTCCCTCTTTTATCAGAATGCTCTGTTCGTTGTTGGTCAATTTGCCATCGGTAAGTGAATAGAAGGCTGCTTCGTGTACCTGCATACGATTCTGAGTGAGTGTGCCGGTCTTATCGGTGCATATTACTGTTGTTGCGCCCATCGTTTCGCATGCGTGCATCTTGCGTACAAGGTTGTTGGTCTTTAGCATGCGATTCATGCTCAGTGCAAGGCTCAGTGTAACACTCATGGGCAATCCCTCGGGGACGGATACGACTATAAGCGTGACGGCTATCATGAAATTGTTCAATATTTCTGATATTATTGCCATTGTCGTCATTTGTTCCATCGACAAAAGGTCTTTTGTTGTCAGAAGGGCAAATGTTATAAATGCAACTGCGTATCCTACTTTGCTTATCACGCCTGCCAGCTTTTTCAACTGTACCTGCAACGGTGTGTCGAGGTTGTTGTCTATCAGTGAGCCACGATGCACTTTTCCATACTCTGTCGCGTCGCCTACAGATTCCACAACCATTGTGCCGTATCCATCGACGACAGTGGTGCTGCGCATCGCCTTGTTCGATGGATAGGTGGCCTCTTCGTCAAATTCCGCTTCATTTGTGGTTTTTGAAATTACAGGCTCTCCGGTAAGTGTCGATTCGTTTATTTGCAGCGAATTTGTCGATAATAATAATCCGTCTGCCGGAACTTCGTCGCCTGTGTTTAACAGCACTATGTCTCCTACGACAATTTCCTTGCGCGAAACTTGTTGCACTTTGCCCTCGCGCATGACAGTTACCTGTACATCGTCATTTACGGTGTTAAGCACTTCAAAGGCGCGTGCGGCTTTTACTTCGAAAATAAAGCCTATGGTGCTTGCGAGCACTATGGCAAGAAATATTCCGAGTGGCTCAAGAAACGCCGAAAACCCTGCTTGTTCGCTTCCCCAGCAATGAACTGCGGATATTATCATGGACAGCACCCATGCTAAAAGCAGAATGCGTATGATGGGGTCGTCGAATTTTTCTAGAAATTGTTTCCATAGAGAAACTTTTTCGGGAGGGGTCAATATGTTTGCACCGTTTAATCGGCGACTCTCTTCTACCTCTTTGTTTGTCAGTCCGTGTAGAGGGTTTGTATTCATAATATATTAATTGTTAGCAACAACCACAGTCGCAGCCCGAAGGGTGCTTGTGTGTGTCGTCAAAAAGATTCAAACGGTTTTTTCTTGCTTCATCAAGCGACCTTAGTGCCGATGTTTCGCGCAAGGCAGCCTCGTCGCGCAGACGTTGTTGCTCGTTGCGCAACTGTGCGATAAAAGTATTGCGACGCTCGGTGCCATTCATAAGCTCGGCTGCAACAATAACATTCTGCGACACATCCTTGACGTGTATTACGGGTGCGTCGTAGGCGGGTGCAATTTTAAGAGCAGTGTGCAGGGCGCTTGTTGTTGCTCCGGCAATCATCACAGGAATGTTGCTGCCGGCAGTCTGTAACTCTTTTACAACAGTAATCATTTCCTCGAGCGAGGGTGTTATAAGGCCGCTGAGAGCTATAATATCAACGTTGTTTTTTATTGCTTCTGAAACAATCTTTTCCGACGGTACCATCACTCCCAGGTCTGTTATTTCGTATCCGTTACATCCCATTACCACGGCTGCTATATTTTTGCCAATGTCGTGAACGTCTCCCTTTACAGTGGCTATCAACACTTTTCCGGCCGATTTTGTTGAAGTGCTGCGTTGTTGCTCTATCAGTGGTTGCAGTATCGCTACAGCCTGTTTCATTGTGCGGGCGGTCTTTACTACCTGTGGCAGGAACAGTTTGCCCTCGCCGAAAAGTTGCCCCACATAACTCATTCCATCCATCAAGGGGCCGCCGATGACATTTACGGCAGTATGATATTTTTCGATAGCCTCGGCAATGTCCTCTTGCAGAAAATCGCTTATTCCCTTGAGTAACGCTGTTTTCAGTCTTTCTTCCACGCTCTCGGCGCGCCAAGCATCATTTGCTTTGTGCGTTTCTACGGCTGCTTTATCCTTTAAGGCTGCTGCTGCGGCTATCAAACGTTCCGTTGCCTCTGTGTCGCGGTTAAGAATGACATCTTCCATTATAGTGCGTATATCTTCGGGAATATCCTCATACTGCACAGATGTCTGCGGGTTTACAATGCCCATGTCCATGCCCGCGGATATTGCATGATAAAGAAATACTGCGTGCAAGGCTTCGCGCACATAGTTGTTCCCTCGGAAAGAGAATGAGAGGTTGCTTACACCTCCGCTTATATGTGTCCCGGGTAGGTTTTTCTTTATCCATTCACACGCACGGATAAAGTCTATTCCGTATGCTGCATGTTCCTCTATTCCTGTGGCGATTGCAAGAATGTTGGGGTCGAAAATTATTTCATTGGCGCGGAATCCAACCTTTTCGGTAAGCAGTTTGTATGCTCGTTCGCAAACTTCTATCTTGCGCTCGTAGCTTGTCGCTTGTCCCTGCTCGTCAAAGGCCATTACCACGACTGCCGCTCCCAGACGTTTCGCCTCGGATGCACGTGCAAGGAACAATTCTTCGCCCTCCTTCAGTGAGATTGAATTTACAATGGCGCGACCCTGTAAACATTTTAATCCCGCGCTTATTACTTCCCAATCGGACGAATCGACCATCACCGGCACGCGTGCAATTTCAGGTTCGCTACCCAGAAGGTTCAGGAAATTTATCATTTCCGCCTTTGTGTCTAAAAGGCCATCGTCCATATTAATATCAAGGACCTGTGCGCCGTCCTCTACCTGTCGGCGGGCTATGCTCAGTGCTTCGTTGTAATTTTTCTCGTTTATCAGGCGCAGGAATTTGCGCGAGCCGGCGACGTTGCATCTTTCGCCTATATTCATGAAATTCATTTCGCGCTTAACGACCAGCCTTTCAAGGCCCGATAGCCATAATTCGGCCGCCTGCTGCGCGGGACGATGCGGTGTTTTTCCCTCGACAAGGGCGGGGAAACATGCAATATATTCGTTGGTGGTACCGCAACATCCGCCTATAATGTTTATAAGCCCCTCGTCTATATACTCTTTCACCTGACGCGCCATTTCTTCGGGCATTTGGTCGTACGTGCCAAGCTCGTTGGGAAGGCCGGCGTTGGGGTATGCGCTTATGTAGCATGGGGCAATTTCGGCGAGGCGTTTGATGAAGGGCTTCATTTGTGAAGCACCGAACGAGCAGTTGAGTCCTACCGACAGTATATTCTCGCGTACGGTCGAGGCGACGAATGCTTCTATTGTCTGTCCCGAGAGGGTGCGTCCCGCTGCGTCGGCTACGGTCATCGACAGCATTATGGGCACTCTTTTGCCTGTTTGCTTCATCGCTTGCTCGGCTGCATATATTGCGGCCTTTGCGTTCAGAGTGTCGAAAATTGTCTCTATGAGCAGGGCATCCACTCCCTCGGTTATCAGAATTTCCATCTGCTCTACATACGCCTCTTTAAGCTCGTCGAAAGTGAGGTTGCGGAATGCCGGGTTTTCAACGTCGGGGCTTATGGAGCAGGTGCGGCTTGTGGGGCCCACCGAGCCTACTACGAAACGCGGCTTTTCGGCAGTGGAGTATCTGTCGGCAAGCGAGCGGGCTATGCGCACGGCTGCCGCATTCATTTCGCGGCAAAGATGCTCGGTCTTATAGTCCGACTGCGATATTCTGTTCGAATTAAATGTGTTTGTTTCTATAATATCTGCGCCGGCAATAAGATATTTTTCGTGTATCTCTTTTATTATTTCGGGGCGTGTGAGTACCAACAGGTCGTTGTTGCCTTTCAATAGTACCGGATGCGACGCAAGCTGCCCGCCTCGGAAATCTTCTTCCTGAAGATTGTATTTTTGTATCATTGTACCCATTGCTCCGTCGAGCACAAGAATCCTCTCTTTTAAAATATCTTCGAGTCTCATAATTATAGCAAATAGCCGGAATAAAATTCCGGCTAATTAATATTCTAATAATGCCTTTTTATTCTATCCATTTCGCGCTTGTCGTCACGCTCTTTTATACTCTCGCGCTTGTCATACTCGTGCTTACCGCGCGCAAGGCCTATCACAAGTTTGGCGAGCCCTCGTTCGTTTATGAACAAGCGGGTGGGGACGATGGTAAAGCCGGGGCTTTTTACAGCCTGCTTCAGTTTGCGCAGTTCCTTGCGCTCGAGCAGCAATTTCCTGTCGCGACGCGCTGTGTGGTTGTTGTACGAGCCGTAAAAATATTCGGCCACATACATGTTTTTTACCCAAAGTTCGTCGTTTGTAAACACACAATATGTATCAACAAGGCTCGCCTTGCCCAGCCTGATGGATTTTATCTCGGTGCCCGTAAGCACTATTCCCGCTGTGTACGTGTCTGATATTACATAGTCAAACGTGGCACGCTTGTTTTTTATATTTATAGCAACCTTTCTTTTATCCATAAATTAACTTATCAATAGAGAGAGTGCGCCCATTATTTTATTGACAACAAAGGGCATTACAATAAGTATCAGCGACACTACCATTGTGTATATTAAACGCCGTTCCTCATTGATTTTTATCAGCACAGCTGCACCGTCCCAAACAATCTTCAGAGTGTAGAACTGTGCAATAAAAGCCAATATCCTGAATTCGGGGAAAAGTCCCAAACATAAATTCAGGCACAGCACCACCACCATCGAATATCCGGTAAACACTTCAATTGTTTCTCGCCGAAAATCTTTGCTTGTGTATTTTTTTGTAAAAAATGCTATTGCGTATGCTGAAATTTTATATGCAATCAGCAAAGAGAATGTGCATAAAGCTGCACTTATAGTGCTTGTGTAGAAACTGTCCCAGCCAAGCCCGTTGTTAAATACGCGTCCAAGAAAAAGTGCCGTTCCGCATAAAATGGCAAGCGGGTAAAGAAACTCGCCCAACATTTCGCGCTTCGTCCCTTTATGCAACACTTGCAGCCACGCCTTTGCAGGGTGCGCAATCAATTCCTGTACCGTTGCGAACAGCTTCTTATAATCCATAATGAAGACTATACTTTAGTTCTTGAAACAATTCTTGTATTTTCCTCCAAACGGCTCCGCGATTCTTGTAGTGTCGTTATATTCGTCGTACCAGAGAGTGGTAATTTTTGTATAGATAGAATCAAGCGCAACCAATTTATCTTTCTCTTCGTCAGGCAACATATTCGCCGCTGAAGAAATATCAAAAGACAATAATTTTGTAATATACTTATCACCATCCTCAATTTTTGCATTAAGAGCAAAGCACAGAGTGTCGCCCTCCAATTTTACCGGCGAAAGTTTAAAATCCCCCTCTGCTCCATTGCTGCGATAGTCGATGCTGATATTCTGGAAATTTTTCCAAAGCCACATAGCACTTGCAACTTCTGTATTAATAAGTACTTTTCTTAAACCAATAATAGGCGAAGAGTATATTTCTGTGTCGATGTCCGCTGCTGCAGTTAATCCGGAAACAGGTATTATCCCCTCAACGGACTTTATATAATACTCTGCCATACCTGTGTAATTGTCAATTTCGTAATCAAGGGTAAGATAAGCCCTGTCGCCATCTTGCAGCCCATGCTCCCCGATGTTCTTTACTTTATAATAAAGTGTATCTTTCAGCTCCGGGCGTACAAAATTCCTATCAATCGTATAAAGGCCTTGAATATAACCTTCAGACGTGGATTCCGCGGAGTCACATGAAGTAAATGCAAATATAAAAACAAATAAAGTGCAAAGTGCAAAAAGAATTTTTTTCATTGTGTCGATAGATTTTGATATTATCACATAATTAAGTTTGCAAATATACAAACAAACGAGCGAGAAATATCAAGCTTGCTTGAATATTTTTCACAGCGAGTGCAGTCAATATTCGCCGTTTATGGGCAAATATACAAACAAACGAGCGAGAAATATCAAGCTTGCTTGAATATTTTTCACAGCGAGCGAAAGTATATTCGCGGTTTACTGCAAAAATACAAACAAAAAACCAAGTAAAAAACAGCAAAAGGTGATACATATGCTTATTAAAATATAAATAATTATAAAAATAAAAGATTTTCAACGTTTGGCTTCAAAAAATCATAACTTTGAATTATATTTGCAGAATAATATGTAATGTGGTTAAATGTAACCGTATTTGCAGAATATTAATTAAAGAGTATAAATATAAAAATATAGTGCTTATGAAACACTTTTTACACAAAATTTCACTTTCTCTATTTGCTGCGATGCTTACTCTCTCCTCCTATGCTCAAAAAATCGAGTACGAAGGAATAAGCTACATACTCGATTCCGACAACCAAACAGCGACTGTCACCTATCAGGGCAGCAATCCCGAGGAAAATAACTACAAAGGAGAAATTGAAATTCCGGGACAAGTATATTATAATGACGTAGATTATAGTGTAACCTCAATCGGGGAAAAAGCATTTTACGGTTGCGACAGTATAGTATACGTAAACATTGGCGAGTTTATCGAATCGATAGGCTCTGAAGCATTCGCAAATAACGGAATGAGCTCACTTATCATTCCGCAGAACGATATTATAATCAGCATAGCCGAAGATGCTTTTAAAGGTAGCAATATAAGCCTCTTTATCTATGGCGAGGTCGAAGATTTTACATTCTTGAATAATGTCAAAGCAACCACTCCGGTGTTTGCCCACGATGAAATATTGGAAACAATCAAGGAAGCATGGCCGGGAGAGCCCAAAAGCATAGATACGCCATTCTATTTAGAAAAGCTTTCTACAATGACAACAATAGCATTCCGTCTGCACAAGACCGAATTCTATTCTTTGCCCAATGCCATTCCTTTTGAATTTTCAAGCGTGATAATGTCTGCACAAGGCTCGGGAATGACACCCGACTCCGACGGCGTATATCTCTGTGACGGCCTTTCCCCCGGGGTTAAACGTGACTTTGTGATAAATTACAATATCAATGGTAATGACTTTGGTGAAATGTTGTGGATTGAGACTACACAGCCGGTCATAGAATGTAAAGATACTGAAAAAACAGCAACGACATTCACGGCAACAATCGTCGCACAAGAGGAGCGTCTGTTTGAAGCTACAGAGGTTGGCCTGACAATAAACGGCAAAAAATATATAGCCGATGAAAATGATAAAGTTGAAGTAAGCAATCTGAAAGAAAACACAGAGTATACTGTAAAACCCTATGCGGTATACAGGGGTAAAACTTATTACGGTAGCGAGTTTACATTTACCACAAACAATTCGACAAATATTGTAGGTGTTACAGCCGGTAACGAGCCGGTTATAGTGCTCAACAACAAAACTCGCAACGGATACCTCGAAGTATCAGTTAATTGTGAGGGCGAGGCTGCATACAGCATTGTCAATATTACCGGTCAGAAAGAAAAAGAGGGTGCAATTTCAGGCGAAAATAAACTCAACAACATCAGCACAGATGACCTGTCGTCGGGAATATACCTTATAAATATAAACGGCAATAACATTAATAAAACATTGAAGTTTGTAATCAAGTAAATTTATTACCCATATAGCAACAAGGCAGCCTGATAAATTATCAGGCTGCCTTGTTGTATAAACCATCCAGCGAGTAAATTTTCTGTAAATTCAAACAGTTTCCAAAATACACGAGTAAAATATTTGGAAATATTAATAACAATTCCAATAAAAACATTAAATTTGCAATCGGAAAAATCCCAATTAAAATATTAAATTATGGTTTATTCACACGAAGTAGAAAACATGTGTGTTGTTAAGAAAGGTCCCAATCATGGTCCCGCTCCCATTCCCGAAGAGGGTAAGTGGGTGAAAGCCAAAGAGATTGTAGATATTTCTGGTTTTACACACGGTATTGGCTGGTGCGCTCCTCAGCAGGGTGCATGTAAGCTCTCATTGAACATTAAAGAAGGTATCATCCAAGAGGCTCTTGTAGAGACAATCGGTTGTTCGGGTATGACACACTCTGCAGCTATGGCATCAGAGATTCTCCCCGGAAAAACAATCCTCGAAGCACTCAACACCGACCTCGTTTGTGACGCAATCAACACTGCTATGCGCGAGCTTTTCAAGCAGATTGTTTACGGTCGCAGCCAGTCAGCTTTCTCAGAGGGCGGACTTATCATCGGTGCAGGTCTTGAGGACCTCGGTAAAGGTCTCCGCAGCCAGACAGGTACACTCTATGGTACATTGGCAAAAGGTCCCCGTTACCTCGAAATGGCAGAGGGTTACATCACACGCATCGCTCTCGACAAGAACGACGAGATTTGTGGTTACGAGTTTGTAAACCTCGGTCAGTTGATGGATGAGATTAAAAAAGGTACAGACGCTAACGAAGCTGTTAAGAAATTGACAAAGACATACGGTCGTTTCTCAGAAGAGGCCGGCGCTGTAAAATACATTGACCCACGTAATGAATAAGGAGGAAACACCATGATAAGACCAGTAAAATTTGAAAGTCAGGATCGTCGTATCAAACAGATTCTTGCTGTTTTGAACGAGAATGGAATTTCCAGCATCGAAGAGGCTAACGAGATTTGCGAAAGCTACGGAATCGATCCTTATAAAATATGTGAAGAGACACAGCCCATCTGTTTCGAGAATGCAAAATGGGCTTATGTAGTAGGTGCAGCTATTGCATTGAAGAAAGGTTGCAAAGTGGCTGCTGATGCTGCCGAGGCTATCGGTCTTGGTCTTCAGGCATTCTGTATCCCCGGCTCAGTGGCAGATGATCGTAAAGTAGGTATCGGTCACGGTAACCTTGCTGCACGTCTTCTGCGCGAAGAGACAAAATGTTTCGCATTCCTCGCAGGTCACGAGTCATTCGCTGCGGCTGAGGGTGCTATCAAAATAGCAGCTAAGGCAGACAAAGTACGTAAAGAGCCTTTGCGCGTAATTCTCAACGGTCTTGGAAAAGACGCTGCTCAGATTATCGCTCGTATCAACGGCTTTACATATGTACAGACAGAGTTCGACTACTTCACAGGTGAACTGAAAGAGATTAAGCGTATCGCTTACTCAGACGGACCCCGTGCAAAGGTTAATTGCTACGGTGCAGACGATGTTCGCGAGGGTGTAGCTATCATGTGGAAAGAGGGTGTAGACGTATCAATCACAGGTAACTCTACTAACCCCACACGTTTCCAGCACCCCACAGCAGGTACATACAAGAAAGAGCGTACACTCGCAGGTAAGCCCTACTTCTCAGTAGCTTCAGGTGGTGGTACAGGTCGTACACTTCACCCCGACAATATGGCTGCAGGTCCCGCTTCGTACGGTATGACCGATACAATGGGTCGTATGCACTCAGACGCTCAGTTCGCAGGTTCTTCATCAGTACCCGCACACGTTGAAATGATGGGCTTCCTCGGCATCGGTAACAACCCCATGGTAGGTGCTACTGTTGCTATCGCAGTGGACGTTTCTTCTGCACTTAATAAGTAATTATCTAACTAATTACATATTTAATCTCCTGTAACTGACAAAGTTGCAGGAGATTTTTTTTGTAGATATAACAGCCTTGTACACTTATTGGGGGCCGTATGCACTCAGACGCTCAGTTTGCAGGTTAAGCCTAAAGGCTTTTCTTCCTTCTCATTCAGCAAAATAAACTAGTTTATTTTGCACTCACTCGTGCGTCAGTTCTTCTTCAGTGCCCAATACACGCCAAAGATGATGGGATTCCTCGGCATTGGTAACAACCCCATGGTAGGCGCTACTGTTGCCTTTGGCCATTTATTACTGCCCTCGTTGCATACACAAATAAATTTGTGTCTACTCGTTGGTGTATAAATTATCTATCGCAGTGGACGTTTCTGCTGCACTTAATAAGTAATTAATCTAACTAATTACATATTTAATCTCCTGTAACTGACAAAGTTGCAGGAGATTATTTTTGAAAAATAAATGAAATTTACTTTTTCTGTGAACAAAAGTCTATGCTTGTTTGTTATACAAATAATAAACGACAAACAATTGCATATGCTATGGAAACGCAAGATAATTTCTCGGATGAAATAATTGCCAAACAATTGATGGACAATCTGACGCAGCTTAAGATATACGCCGTTAAATTGACGGGCGATGAGTGTCGCGCCGACGACCTGCTGCAAGAAACTTCGGTGAAAGTGCTTTTAAACGCTGCAAGTTACACAGTGAACATAAATTTCAACGGTTGGGCAGCGACGATAATGTATAACCTTTTTGTGAACGAGCGTCTGCGCTCCGGTCGCAGCGTGGCCGTTGCCGATGATACGTTTTTCGAGGGCGAGTGTCGCGACTGCGTTGTTGGGTCGCACGAAATAATGCTTGCGATAAACAGTCTGCCGTCGGAGTATTGTAAAGTCTTTTCGCTTTACGCTGCCGGTTACAAATACCACGAGATTGCCGAGCAGTTAAATATCCCCATTGGCACCGTGAAGAGCCGCATCCACTCTGCGCGGACGCGCTTGCAGTTGATGCTGAAGGATTATGTGGAATAATATTTCCTACTTTTTATTACATTAAAATAATTTATATTGCTTTTGAGGTAAACCTCTAAGATAAACTGCACTTGCGGTAAAATATCCAAGCGAGCTTGATATTATTTTGCTCGTTTGTATTATCTTTGCACTGTTCATCGGGCGAATGGCCCTTTGAGCAGACATATTTAATTATAGGGCGTTTAGCAAAATTATCCCTCATTGGAATCTGGACAATTCCTTTCACATAGGATAATGAGCAAGAAACGCCCACGTCTGTGGTATGTATATTCCATATTGGAATTGTTATATCATTGGGCGTGGGTTTTGCTTATTTATATGTGAACGGCAGTCCAGAGCCGCAATGAGAATAATAAGCAAAGTTCCCACGCTCTTTTTTATTTATCCGCTTTCATCTGGGAATTGTGAGGGCAAAGAAAAAACTTTATTTATGCTAAAATTTTATTTAAGAAAAATGCTGCTGACAGTGGTTATGCTGCTATGCAGCGTAGCGGTGAGTGCCCAAGATTTTGAGATGGATGGAATATATTATAATATTACTTCGGAAAAAACAGTAGAAGTTACATACTGCTATTATGAAAAAAAATATAACGGCAGTGTTATAATCCCTTCAAAAGTAAACTTCATCGGAAAGAGTTACACTGTTACAAAGATAGGACAGATGGCTTTTCGGGGATGCAACGAACTTACAAGTGTAACAATTCCAGGCACTGTTACAGAAATAGATGATTACGCTTTTGATTTCTGTACCAGCTTGAAAAACATCGTAATTCCTGAGGGAGTTACAACTATCGGTAGAGGAGCATTTGTAGGATGCAAAGATCTTGAGAATGTTATATTTCCAAACAGTCTTAAAATGATAAAATTTGATGGGGCGATGATAGAGCACGCATTCAATAATACAAAATGGTTTTCTAATCAACCTAACGGAGTTGTATATGCAGGAAATGTATTGTACGCTTATAAAGGTACAATTCCTATCAATACATCTGTCGAAATTAAAATAGGGACAGTTTCTATTGCAGAATATGCTTTTCATGTAGTGGGTTACGATTGCGGTGACAATATTGTAAAAATTACAATTCCGGAGAGTGTTACAATTATAGGACAGGGTGCGTTCTATAATTGCAGCGCTCTTACAAGCATTTATCTAATGGGTACAACACCGCCTTTTGTTGATAGTGACAACTTTACTAACTCTAATTATATAAACACAACAGTTTACGTCCCCAAAGGCTCGTTTGCAACTTATCAAGCTGCAGATGTTTGGAAGACTTTTGGGATATTTCAAGAGTATGAAATAACGGGGATAGGCGATGTAAATGTTAGTAATGTTGCAATAGAAGTAACTGCCGGTGGAATTACTCTATCAGCTGCCGAGGGCAAGCGTGTCGCCGTTTACTCTGCAAGCGGTGCGCTTGTAGAAAAGATTGATTCTTACGCAGGCGAGGAAATTGCCCTCGAAAAGGGTGTTTATATTGTCCGCATAGGAAACGCTGCTATAAAAGTGAAATTATAGTTTGCATATTATCAATGATACAAATGAATTGAATGATACTCGACATATAATAAGTAGAGATACAAATAATCTCCGGATTTTATGTTAGGAGAATTTACTTTATTAAAAATCCTTCTTTATATTATATATCGGTTGAAAATAATTATGCCTCATCCAAACATTGTAAATATAAAAAGAATCACTACCTCTGTGAAAAATATGATTCTATAATAATGAATGACAAGGTTACATATTGGGTAGAAATGTCAGATTATAACCTGGAAACCGCATCTGCAATGTTGGCTACAGGACGTTACCTATATGTAGGATTCATGTGTCATCAAACAATAGAAAAAATATTGAAAGCATATTGGAGCGATTGTTTGGAAGAAGTGCCGTTGAAAATTCATTCATTATCAAGATTGGCAGAGAAAACAAGTTTAGACCAAGAACTGTCAGAAGAACAACTTGATTTCATTGATAGACTTGAACCTTTAAATATTGAAGCGCGTTATCCTTCATACAAATAAAGGTTAATGAAAAGTCTTTCAAAAGAATATTGCCAACAACTATTAAAAGAAACAACGGAATTGCAACAATGGATAAAGAACAAGCTATAAAACTCGCCAAGAAGTACAAGGAAATGGTAGCCGAAAAGTTGCCATTGAAAGCCTTATATCTTTATGGTTCTTACAGCAAGGGGAATCATAGAGAGGATAGCGATATTGATATAGCGGTTATTGTTGACCATTTAAGTGATAATTATTTTGAAGATACTCCACTTTTGTGGAAATTGAAACGTAAGATAAGCAACCTTATTGAGCCTGTCCTATTAACAGAGGATATGAACAATCCGCTTTATTGTGATATAAAAAAAACAGGAATACTTATCTAGGCAATCGTTCATAATCCCATTAGGAATTACTCTCAGAACAGGGCTTATATTTATGGAACTTGTCCATGATGCAGCCGATATATAAAAAATAGTTCTTTAAAATAATATTGAAATGCTCTCTTTGTTGCTAAATGATTGTTCCCCAAATTGATAAAAGAATGTGTAGATAATATGATACTTATTTCTTACGGTACGACTGACACAATGAGGCGTATGCACTCAGATTCTATCGCGGTGGATGTTTCTGCTGCTCTCAATAAGTAATTGGTTAGATAATTACATATTTAATCTCCTGTAACTGACAAGGTTGCAGGAGATTTTTTTTGAAAAATAAATGAAATTTGCTTTTCCTGCGAACAAAAGTCCATGCTTGTTTATTATAAGGATTGTGGTAAAAAAACAAGCAAATATTTCTGTATATTCGGACAAAAAACTCTGCAAATGCTTTTATGGCACTTGCAGAGTAGCATCTTTAAAAGCCACAATCATTCGATGGTAGAAGGCGTTATTCTATACGCATACACATATATTGAGTAGCTGTTCGTACCGTTACCGCCCCATTTTACCTCGCCAATATTAAATCCATACTCATGCGCAAGTTCTTCGACCTTAGCTGCCACATTCTGATGAGCAGTTTGTGCGCAGAAAATAAGATTCTCTCTTGCGTTGTGACGATAGAGTCGTTCGGCAATATTACCGGTTGCGCCGACGTATACACGACGTCTGTTGGCTGCGTATCGCAACGCAGGGTTCAACTTAATCATATAGTCCAATATCTCTGCGGCGCTACAATCTCTGCAATCAAATAATTTAATTTCCATGACTTTTTTATTGCAAAGATAGTATCGCACAGAGAGCTTAAGGTTGCAGAATTAACACAAACTGATGTACGCAACGCCTCAAAAAGAAAAGTGAAGGCTGTTAGGGTTGCGGGAGATTTTTTTGAAAATAAATAAAATTTGCTTTTTCTGTGAACAAAAGTCTATGCTTGTTTGTTATACAAATAATAAATTACAAACAACTGCATATACTATGGAAACGCAAGATAATCTCTCGGATGAAACGATTGCTAAACGATTGATGGACAATTTGTCGCGGCTTAAAATATATGCCATTAAATTGACGGGCGACGAGTGCCGCGCCGACGACCTGCTGCAAGAAACTTCGGTGAAAGTGCTTTTAAAAGCTGCAAGTTACACAGTGAACATAAATTTCAACGGATGGGCGGCAACGATAATGTATAACCTTTTTGTGAACGAGCGTCTGCGTTCCGGTCGCTGTGTGGCAGTTGCCGATGATACGTTTTTCGAGGGCGAGTGTCGCGACTGCGTTGTTGGGTCGCACGAAATAATGCTTGCGATAAACAGTCTGCCGGCGGAATATTGCGAGGTATTTTCGCTTTATGCTGCCGGTTACAAATACCACGAGATTGCCGAGCAGTTAAATATCCCCATTGGCACCGTGAAGAGCCGCATCCACTCTGCGCGGACGCGCTTGCAGTTGATGCTGAAGGATTATATGGAATAAAATTTCCTATTTTTTATTACACTAAAATAATTTATATTGCTTTTGCACTGTCGGTGAGGAGAAATCCACCGTCGCAAGAAAGCATTTTGTTTAAGTCCGAATCTTAAATTCGCCAAAATTTTATCAGAGGACGAAGGCAATCAATGCTCATTCTGTGTATATACCGATTATGCGCGTTCTGCGCGTAGGCTATGTGTATATTCCACGGCGTGGGAATATTGTTTCTTCATTGTTCATTCTGATAGGGCGTTTGGCGAAGCCTAAGATTCATGGACGTAAGGCGACAAGTCTCACGTCTTTCTTGTTTTTATACCCTATATTAATCGCCAAAGTTCGGAGGCTTGCATGGCAAAAGAATAAATTTAATATGCATTCAGATGCTGATTGTAAGGCTGTTGCTGTTTACTCTACAAACGGTGCGCTTGTAGAAAAGATTGATACATACGCAGGCGAGGAGATTACTCTCGATAAGGGTATTTACATTGTCCGAGTGGGTGACAAGGCTATAAAAGTGAAATTATAGTTTGCATATTATTGATGGTACAAATACCTGTTTATCCAATAAAAGGATAGACAGGCATTTTTGTTGTTTCTTTTAATAATCTTGCTCTTTTAGAATTTTTGCAATGGTGGTGTGCGCTTTATTTGCGAATGGGTTATATGGCTGCTGCGGAAAATTTCTTGGCAGAAGCGTATTTCTCCTTCGCGGTCGTCGGTGGTAATGTATCCGAATGTGCGTCTGTATACTATTCTTGCTGTTTTATTGTTGTTCCTTTCGAAGAATGGGTGGATTTTTTCGTTTCTGCTCATTTTTTCTTTTTTAATGATATTAACAAGGCTTTTTCTCTTTTTGTTTGTAACAGTTTGTCTTTTTAATCAGTTTGTTATAAATTTGCGTTTTTGAAGATTATTGTAACTATGGATAATTTTTTGGAATTGTTGAAAAAACGACGCAGTTGCCGACGTTTCACGTCGCAGGCTGTCGATGAGAATAGTGTGTGCGACCTGATGAAGGCTGCGCTTATGTCTCCCTCGGGGCATCGTGTGAATCCGTGGGAGTTTATAATGGTCGAGGATAAGGAGATGTTGCGCCGGCTTTCTATGTGCAAGGCTCAGGGTGCTGCTCTTCTCGAGGGTGCTGCTCTTGCGGTGGTGGTTATTGGCGACACGAATAAGACTGATGTGTGGGTCGAGGATTGTTCCATTGCTACGATACTCATACAGCTTGCGGCCGAGGAACTTGGTCTTGGAAGCTGTTGGGTGCAGATGCGCAAGCGTTTCGATGCGGATGGTGTTTCGGCCGACGAGAATGTGAAGCGTCTGCTTGCTATTCCCGACAATTATGCTGTTCTTTCGGTGGTTGCCATCGGGCATAAGGAGCGTGAGAGTAAGCCTTTTGACGAGGCTAATTTGCAGTGGGAAAAGGTGCATGTTGGACAGTTTGGCGGAAAATAGTCGCGTGGTAATTGCGGGCGCGGGGAATCTTGCTACCTGTCTGGGCGAGGCTTTGTGCAGTGTGGGTGTTGTTCCGCAGGCTGTGTGGAGCCGCAGCGAGGCTTCTGCTTCGCAGCTTGCTGCAAAATTAGGCTGTCCGCACACGACGTGCATACAGTCGCTGCCCGACGCGGATATTGTTATTACTGCTGTCAGCGACGATGCTCTGCCGATGGTTGCCCGTGAGCTTGCGGGGCGTTACAGCGATGCGCTTCTTGTGCATACGGCCGGCAGCGTGCCTATGAAATTATGGGCAGAGGCCTCGGCGAACAGATACGGCGTTTTTTACCCTATGCAGACTTTCAGCAAGGGTAAGAGTGTCGATTTTAGTCGTTTGGGAATTTTCCTTGAGGCTTGTGACGAAAGGGGGCTTTTGCAACTTGAAGCTCTTGCTCGTCGTCTGACGACGATGCTCTATCGTGCTACAAGCGAGCAGCGTGCCTATCTTCATATTGCAGCGGTATTTGCTTGTAATTTTTCAAATGCAATGTACCGCATGGCTGCCGAGCTTCTCGAGAAAGAGGGGCTGCCTTTCGAGGTAATGTTGCCGCTGATAGACGAGACTGCTGCAAAGTTACACAACCTTTCGCCGGCCGATGCTCAGACGGGTCCTGCGGCTCGTGGCGACAAAGAGATTCTTTCGCGGCAGAGTGCGATGCTCGGCGGTGTTTCTCGCGACGTCTACGACCTTGTGAGCGAATATATTAGCAAAAAAACAGAAAAAGAATGATAAACTACGATTTAAAAAAAATAAAGGCATTGGTGTTTGATGTTGATGGTGTTCTCAGCAAAGAGACAATCCCCATGCATCCGAGCGGCGAGCCTATGCGTACGGTGAATATAAAAGATGGCTATGCTCTGCAGCTTGCAGTAAAGGCCGGCTATCGTGTCGCAATTATCACAGGCGCGCGCACCGAGGCTGTAAAGGTGCGTTACCGTGGACTCGGAATTACCGATGTTTATGTTGGTGCGTCTGTGAAAAAAGATATTTTCGAGGAGTTTCTTTATATGTACGAACTTTCGCCCGAAGAGGTAATGTATATGGGCGACGATATTCCCGACTACGAGGTTATGCAGATGTGTGGCCTGCCCTGTTGTCCGGCCGATGCTGCAACGGATATAAAGAATATTGCAAAATATATTTCGCCGGTAAAGGGTGGCGAGGGTTGCGGCCGCGAGGTTATAGAGCAGATAATGCGTGCTCAGGATAAATGGATGGACGAGGCTAATGCCTTTGGATGGTAAAAGGTTTTTAAAATGCTTGACAATCTTAATAATTATAAAATAATTTTAGCCTCAGCTTCGCCCCGTCGTCGTGAACTAATGTCGGGGCTGGACGTTTCTTTTGAAGTACGCACTTTGCCCGACGTGGACGAGAGTTTCCCCGCAGAATTGCAGGGTGGCGATATTCCGCTTTTTATCTCCAAGAAAAAGGCTGACGCTTATCGCCCGTCGATGGCTGCAGATGAACTTGTTATTACAGCCGACACTATTGTGTGGCTCGATGGCAAGGCATTGGGAAAGCCTGCCGATGCTGACGAGGCGCGTCGCATGCTGCGCAATATGTCCGGAAAGACGCATAATGTTTTTACGGGCGTGACAATAACAACGGCTGCGGTGCAGCGCAGTTTCGCAGCCTGCTCCAACGTTACCTTTGCGGTGCTTACGGACGAGGAAATAGAGCATTATGTTACAAAATACAAGCCTATGGACAAGGCCGGTGCATACGGCGCACAAGAGTGGATAGGCTACATAGGTATGGAAAATATCGAAGGCTCCTATTTTAATGTCATGGGGCTTCCGGTGCAACGTCTGTATAATGAATTGAAAAAAATACCTGCATTATGATGAAAATAGCAGATGTAATAACCGACCTTATTGGTAATACTCCTCTGTTGAGGGTTAATCGTTACGCTGAAGCAGAGGGGCTTGATACTCCTCCTTTAGTGAAATTGGAATATTTCAATCCTGCCGGAAGCGTAAAGGATAGGGCGGCGCTTTTCATGGTGCTCGACGCCGAGAAACGCGGAATTTTGCGTCCCGGGGCGACCATTGTCGAGCCTACCAGCGGAAACACAGGAGTGGGGCTTGCTTTTGTATGCTCCACACGCGGCTATAAACTTGTGCTTACAATGCCCGAGACTATGAGCCGCGAGCGTATGAGCCTGCTCAAGGCTTACGGAGCGCAGCTTGTGCTTACTCCCGGCAGCGAGGGAATGGCAGGCTCGATAGCAAAGGCACAGGAATTGTGTGCTTCCATCGACGGTGCATTAATTTTGCAGCAATTTGAAAATGTCGCTAATCCCGAGGCGCACTATTATACGACCGCCGAGGAAATTTGGCGCGACACGGACGGAAAGGTTGATATTTTTGTTGCGTGCGTGGGAACGGGTGGCACAATAAGCGGCACTGCCCGACGACTGAAAGAGCTTAATCCTGCTGTCAGGGTGGTTGCGGTGGAGCCTTCTGCTTCTCCGGTGCTGTCGGGCGGCGAAAAGGGTGCGCACAAAATTCAGGGAATAGGCGCTGGCTTTGTTCCTCAAATATACGACCCGACAGTTGTAGACGAGGTTGTGTGTGTATCTGACGGCGAGGCGATGGAGGCTGCAAAAAGGCTTGCGGCTACCGAGGGTGTGCTTGTAGGATTTTCGTCGGGAGCGGCACTGCATGCGGCTGCAACGATTATTCGTCGCGACAGTTGCAAGGGTAAAAATATTGTGGTACTTTTGCCGGACGGTGGCGAACGTTACCTATCGACCGATCTTTTCGATTGATGATAGCTTGTTGCTGAAAAAGTTTGGAAATTATGAATAAGAAAAATATAACGCAGGTGTTGCCTGCAACAGTAAAGGCATTGACCGAGTGTGACTTTGGCAATCTGCTTGCCGACTGTCAGCACGATGGCGAGCCTATGCCTTCGGGACGAGTGCTTGCCGAGGTTGTCGAACTTGTACGTTCCATTGTCTTTCCCGGATATTTCGGCGAGCCGATAAAGGATGATAATACACTCGAATATAGGATAGGTCTTAATGTGGCAAAGGTGTACGACCTTCTCTCGGAACAGATACACGCGGGAATCTGCTTCGCCAATGTAGAGGGAAAGTCCGAACGTCGTAAGATGGCCAAGGCAATGGCTCTGGAGTTTGTGGAGTTTCTGCCCGAACTTCGTCGCCGTCTGCTTATGGACGTTGCGGCTACATACGACGGCGACCCTGCTGCAAAAAGTTACGGCGAGGTTATAAGCTGCTATCCGGCAATAAAGGCTATCGGAAATTATCGTATAGCACATAAACTTATAGAGATTGGCGTTCCGCTTATCCCTCGCATAGTCTCGGAACTTGCTCACAGTGAGACGGGTATCGACATTCACCCCGGTGCGCAGATAGGTAATTATTTTACTATCGATCATGGTACGGGCATTGTGATTGGCGAGACGTGTATCATTGGCAATCATGTTAAACTTTATCAAGGAGTCACGCTCGGTGCAAAAAGTTTTCCTGTGGACGAAAATGGTAATCCCATCAAGGGAATTCCCCGTCACCCCATTCTCGAGGATAATGTTATTGTATACAGTAACTCCACGATTCTCGGTCGCGTGACAATAGGCGAGAATGCTGTCATTGGTGCCAATATTTGGCTGATGGAGGATGTTGCGCCCGGCACACAGGTTGTGCAAAAGAAAAAAATGTAAAAGATTGTTTCTCCTCGGAAAACAATTAAGCGAATATTTGCATATTTTAATTGAAACGATTAACTTTGCACAGTTAAATTAAAAATAGGAAAATATATGCTTATACAGGCTGTACATCATTGCCATCATCATTCTCTCACATAATGTGCAGGGTAAGTGCGGCGTGCCTGTTTTTTACAGATATAATAAGAGCTTACCTTTTTAGCGGGGTAGGCTCTTTTTTGATATTAAGAATAATAAATAATAAAAAATATGACTATGTTAAGAATTGCAATACAGACAAAAGGTCGATTGAACGAACAGAGTATGGAACTTTTGCGCGATGCGGGTGTTACCATCAAAGAGGAGAAGAGAAAGTTCCTTATGCGTGCGGCGGATTTCCCCGTAGAGATACTTTTCTTGAGAGACGATGATATTCCTCAGACAGTGGCAATGGGTGCGGCCGATCTTGGAATTGTAGGTTACAACGAGGTTGCCGAGCGTGGCTACGAGGTTGATATATTAAAGAAGTTGGGATTCGGCGGTTGCCGTATTTCTCTTGCAATTCCCAAAACCGACAAATACGATGGCTTGGACTATTTCAATGGTAAACGCATTGCAACATCTTACCCCAATGTGTTGCAGAAGTTTTTCGACGAGAATAACATAAAGGCTGATATTCACACAATTACAGGCTCGGTGGAGATTGCCCCTGCTGCCGGTCTTGCCGATGCAATCTTTGATATTGTATCTTCGGGCGGTACATTGGTGTCCAATGGTCTTGTGGAGGTTGAGAAAGTATTATTCTCCGAGGCAGTGCTCATTGGTACTCCGGGTCTTGACGCCGAGAAAATGGCTATTGCCGAGCAGTTAATGTCGCGCTTCGAATCGGTAATTACAGGCAAAGGCAAAAAATATATTCTCTTCAACCTTCCTACCGCAGCATTGGACGAGGCTGTAAAAATGCTGCCCGCAATGCGCAGCCCGACTGTAATTCCTTTGGCGCAAACTGACTGGTGCTCTGTACAGACAGTGGTGGACCAGAAATGTTTGTGGGAAGTGATAGAGAAACTGAAGGCGATAGGAGCCGAGGGTATTCTTGTCCTTAACCTTGAAAAGATTGTCCTCTAAGAGATTTTTTACGGAATCTTGAATTTTTAAATAGATTCATCAATAATGAAAAAATATATAAATCCCGATAGAAGCGAGTGGCCCTCTCTTGTTAAGCGTGTTTCGGTGAACGATGATGTTATTGCCGGACGCGTCGAGGCTATTCTGGCGCGTGTCAAGAGTGACGGCGACAAGGCAATCCGCGAACTTGCCCGCGAGATTGACGGCGTAGAGCTTGGGAGTATAGAAGTTTCTTCTGCCGAGTTTGACGAGGCTGCAACATTGGTGGCGCAGGATGTAAAAGATGCTATTGCAAAGGCTGCTGCAAATATTGCAAAGTTTCATGCGGCGCAATGTTTCAAGCCAATTGAGGTTGAGACTGCTCCCGGCGTAAAATGCGTGCAACGCTCTGTTGCTATACGCAAGGTGGGTCTTTATGTTCCCGGTGGAACGGCTCCGCTGTTCTCCACAGTGTTGATGCTTGCAATTCCTGCAAAGGTGGCCGGCTGTCCTCAGATAGTGCTGTGTACGCCTACAAATAAAGAGGGTAAGGTTGCTCCCGCAGTGCTTTACGCAGCTCGTGTGTGTGGCGTTGATAATGTTTACAAGGTGGGTGGCGCACAGGCAGTGGGTGCAATGGCATACGGAACAGAGACAATCCCCGCCGTTGATAAAATATTCGGTCCCGGCAACCGCTACGTTACAAAGGCAAAAGAGAGTGTTACGGACAGAGTGTCGATAGACATGCCCGCCGGGCCTTCCGAGGTAATGGTGATGGCCGACGAGACGGCAGATGCGCGTTTCGTGGCAAGCGACCTTCTCTCGCAGGCCGAGCATGGTGCCGATTCGCAAGCTCTGCTTGTGTGCGGCAGCGAGGCGATTGCCGACGCTGTTTGCTGCGAGGTTGAGAGACAGCTTGATAAACTCCCGCGTAAGGAACTGACCGAAAAGGCTCTTGTCGAGAGTCGTTTGGTGGTTCTTCCCACAGTGGAGCAGCAGATAGAGTTTGCCAATATGTACGCTGCCGAACATCTTATAATCTCTATGCGCGAGCCGTGGAAAATAGCCGAACAAATAACTGCTGCGGGTAGTGTGTTTATTGGAAATTACTCTCCCGAGAGTGCCGGTGACTATGCTTCGGGCACGAACCACACGCTGCCTACGTCCGGCTGGGCACGTTCGTGCAGCGGCGTTAATATAGATAGCTTTACAAGAAAAATAACCTATCAAGAACTTACAAGCGAAGGAATAGCGCAGTTGGGCCCCACAATAGTGGCAATGGCTGTTGCCGAAGGTCTTGATGCTCATGCAAATGCGGCGCGTCTGCGCATGGGCGAGGAAATATGATAAATATCATGGAACTGAATGAAGTGTTGCGTCTTGTGCGCAAAAATATAATTAATCTTGCGCCCTATTCAACGGCAAGAGACGAGTATAAGGGTAAGTTAGGAGTTTTTCTCGATGCTAACGAAAATCCCTTTGAAAATGGTTACAACCGTTACCCCGACCCTCGTCAGCTTGAACTTAAAGGCATAATATCCAAATTCAAGGGTGTGCCTGTAGAGAATATGTTCATAGGTAACGGTAGCGACGAGGCTATCGACCTGTGCTATCGTGTATTTTGCAACCCCGGAAAGGATAATGCAGTTGCAATCACTCCCAGCTACGGAATGTACCGTGTGGCGGCAGATATTAATGACGTTGAGTTTCGCGAGGTGCAGTTGGATGGCGAATTTTCTTTCCCCGGAAAAGAGGTTCTTGCCCTTTGCGACGAAAATACAAAATTGGTATTTTTCTGTTCGCCCAACAACCCCTCGGGCAACAGTTTCCCCATGGAGCAGATGCTTGAATTTATATCTTCGTTCAACGGCATTGTGGTGGTGGACGAGGCGTATATTGACTTTGCCGGTCAAGCGAGTCTGCTTACGGTGCTGCCACAATATAAAAATCTTATAGTGTTGCAGACACTCTCCAAGGCTTACGGTCTTGCCGGATTAAGATTGGGCCTTGCCTTTGCCGATGCGGAAATTATGAGTATCTTTGCCAAAGTAAAGTACCCTTACAATATAAATATTGCGGGTATGGAGCGTGCCAAAGAACTGCTTGCACGTGACGTACAGGGCGAAATTGAACTTCTTAAGAGCGAGCGTGAGCGTGTGGCCGTTGCGCTAAAAGAGATGAAATGTGTGCAGCGGGTGTTCCCCTCGGACGCAAATTTCCTGCTTGTGCGAGTAGATGATGCGCGGGGGCTTTACGACGCATTGATAAAAGAACAGGTAATTGTGCGCGACCGTTCGCGTCTGAAAGGTTGCGAGAGTACGCTCAGAATAACCATTGGTAAGCCCGAAGAGAATGACCGCATGCTTGCCATTGTGAAAGATTGGAAATGAAATATATGAAAAAGGCATTATTTATAGACCGCGACGGGACGATAATAGTGGAGCCCCCCGTAACCGAGCAGGTAGACACACTCGAGCAACTTGAGTTTCTTCCCGCAGCAATAGGCTCGCTTGCCAACATTGCCGAGCTTGACTATGAACTTGTAATTGCAAGCAATCAGGATGGATTGGGAACAGAAAGTAACCCCGAGGATCGCTTCTACATGATACATAATAAAATGCTCGACACCCTTAAGGGCGAGGGAGTTATTTTCGACGACCAACTGATAGACCCTCACTACGCATCGGACAATCACCCTGACAGAAAGCCCGGAACAGGAATGTTCGGCAAATATATGAGTGGCGAGTATGACCTTGCAGCATCGTATGTTATTGGTGACCGTCTGACAGATGTTGAGCTTGCCTATAATCTTGGCGCAAAGGCTATTTTGATTACTGCGGATGTTGAGCGCATCGAGGCTTTGGGAAAATTACCTTATTCCGATACTTGCGTGCTTGTGACAAACAGTTGGCGCGAAATTTCGGAGTTTCTGCGTACCACCGAGCGTGTTGCGACTGTAGTGCGTGCAACAAAAGAGACAAGCATCGAAGTGAGCGTGGACCTTGACGGCAAAGGTGCTTCGAGCATCGATACAGGCCTCAAGTTCCTCGACCATATGATTGACCAGATAGTGCATCATGCGGGCGTGTCGCTCAATGTTAAGGCTGTGGGTGACCTGCATGTGGACGAGCATCATACGATGGAAGATGTTGCCATCGTTCTTGGCGAGGCTATCATAAAGGCACTCGGTAACAAGCGAGGCATTGGTCGTTACGGCTTTGTGCTTCCAATGGACGAGTGTAAGGCTCTTGTACTTATCGACTTTGGCGGACGCATAGATTTTGAATGGGAGGTTGAATTTACAAAAGATTATGTGGGTGACGTTCCGACGGAAATGTTCAAACACTTCTTTAAGTCGTTGGGTGCAGCAATGAGCTGTAATCTGCATATAGCCGCCAAAGGCGAGAATAACCATCATCTTGCCGAGGGTATTTTCAAGGGTTTTGCGCGTGCGCTTCGTATGGCTGTCAAACGCGAGGTGTTTAGTTACGAACTACCAAGCAGCAAAGGAGTTTTATGATTGCTATTGTAGATTATGATACAGGTAATTTGTGCTCCGTCTGGAATGCTCTTGAACGTATAGGTGCAAAATATGTGATTACCGATAATGCCGAGGTTATAAAAAATGCTGACAAGGTGTTGTTGCCCGGGGTGGGTGAGGCATCTTCGGCAATGAAAAAACTGCACGAGCGTGGATTGTGTGAGGTTATAAAGAATCTTACACAACCGGTGCTTGGAATTTGTATAGGCATGCAGCTTATGTGCCGTAGCAGCGAAGAGGGAAACACCGAATGTTTGGGCATTTTCGATACTGAGGTCAAACGCTTTTATGCTGATAAAAAGGCGGGGGTAAAAGTGCCTCATATGGGCTGGAACGAGATACACAATATAAAAACTCCGTTGCTCGATAGTATTAAAGAGGGGGAGTTTCTCTATTTTGTCCACTCGTTTGCCCCTCAGATGTGCGACGAGGCGATTGCAACCTCCGAGAATGGAATGCATTTTGCAGCTGCGCTCAATAAGGGTAACTTTTACGGGACGCAATTTCACCCCGAAAAGAGCGGCTCGATAGGCGAGCTTATTTTGAAAAATTTTATAGAAAAATGTTGATAATGGTGCAAGGGTTGTTACTGTTGAAAATCCTTGCAAAAAGATATAAAAATGGAACTTATACCTGCAATTGATTTAATAGATGGTCGTTGCGTGCGTCTGACGCAGGGCGACTACAATGACAAGAAGGTCTACGAACAAGACCCTCTGGATATGGCAAAAAGTTATGCCGATTGTGGCGTGCGCCGTTTGCATGTGGTGGACCTTGATGGTGCAAAGGCAAAGGCTCCTTGCAATCTTAAAGTGCTTGAAAAGCTTGCCACTCAGACTAGTCTTGACATTGAGTGGGGCGGTGGAATTAAAACTTCCGACTCTATAAAAGCGGTGCTCGACGCCGGTGCCAATCGTGCAATATGCGGCAGCGTCGCTGTCGATAACCGCGAACTTTTCATGGAGTGGTTGCAGGCGTACGGAGCCGGGCATGTGATACTCGGCGCAGATATTCGTGACGGGCTTGTGGCTACTCATGGCTGGTTGAAAAATTCGGGCGTGGCTATCGAAGAACTTATAGAAGGTTTTTTGCCTGCCGGACTTACACAGGTTATCTGCACGGATATCAGCAAAGATGGAATGTTGCAAGGCCCCAATTTTGACCTCTACGTAGCTTTGCAGCAAAAATATCCGCAAGTCGATTTTACCCTAAGCGGTGGAATATCTTCAATGGATGACATAAACAAAGCAAAAAGTCTGGGACTGCACAGCGTGATAATAGGAAAAGCAATATATGAAAGTCGTATAACATTAAATAACTTAACACAATGGTTGCAAAAAGAATAATACCGTGCCTCGACGTAAAAGATGGCCGTACAGTAAAAGGAGTGAATTTTGTAGGATTAAAAGAGGTTGGCGATGCAGTAGAGCTTGGTTGCCGTTACGCTCAAGAGGGCGCCGACGAGCTTGTCTATCTTGACATAAGCGCAACAGTCGAGGGCCGTAAAACTTTTACATCATTAGTAGAGCGCATAGCTCAGAATATAAACATTCCCTTTACAGTAGGTGGCGGAATTTCGACATTGGACGATGCTGCGCGTCTGCTCGATGCAGGAGCCGATAAAATATCAATAAACAGCGCAGCTGTTGCCAATCCCGACATTATCGACCAGATTGCGGCAAAATATGGCAGTCAGTTTTTGGTGCTTGCCATCGACGCTAAACAGATAGATGGCATCTGGCGCATAACCACTCACGGAGGAAACAAAATAGTAGACAAAGAACTTATTTCTTGGGCATACGAAGGACAAGAGCGTGGCGCGGGAGAGATTCTCTTTACATCAATGGACCACGATGGAACAAAGAACGGATACCCCTGCGAGACATACGCCGCCCTCTCGGACAAACTCTCAATTCCCATCATTGCATCGGGTGGCGCAGGCTCTATAGATGATATTGTAAAGGTGCTTACCGAAGGCAAGGCCGATGCAGCTCTCGCAGCCAGCATCTTCCATTATGGCGAGGTGAAAATCGCCGACCTTAAACAAGAATTGCAGAAACGAAATATAAAAGTAAGATTATGAAATTTCAGGAATTTGACTTATCGAAAAATGCCGATGGACTGTTGCCTGTAGTTGTTCAGGATGCAACAACACTTAAAGTGCTGATGGTTGCATATATGAACCGCGAGGCATATGAAAAAACAGTAGAGACAGGCAAGGCTACATTCTATAGCCGTTCGCGTAACGCTCTTTGGACAAAAGGCGAGACAAGCGGCAATTTTATCGAAGTTGTAAAAATGTATCCCGATTGTGACAATGACACATTGCTGCTTATGGGTAAGCCCGTAGGTCCTGCTTGTCACCGCAATACAACCAGCTGTTTCGATACTCCCGAGCACGAGGGATTCATCCGTAAACTGCAAAAAGTAGTAGAGAACCGTCACAAAGAGATGCCCGAAGGCTCGTATACCACACTCCTCTTTAACAAGGGCGTGAAGAAAATGGCACAGAAGGTTGGTGAAGAGGCTGTAGAAACAGTAATTGAGGCAATAGCCGGCAATAAAGAGCGTTACATATACGAAGTATGCGACCTCTTGTATCACGCATTTGTTCTTAATGAACATTTCGGCGTTACACTCGAGGACTTTGAGAAAGAATTGCTTGACAGACACAGTTAATAAAATATTGTTTGCGTATGAAAAAAATATTTTTTGCATTTTCGGCATTGGTAGTCATGCTGTTTATGGCAGGTTGCAACAATACAAACCCCATTTGGGGCTTGTGGACACAAGAACCCGCATTGGTACAAAAAACAGAAATTATGTTCAATGACGACAATACAGGCTTTGTCTTTGTGGCAGACACGGCAAAGTACGAAACAACATGGCAACAGGACTCTTTGCTCATTGTAAAATATGTCGATCCTTATGCCAAGGAGGCAACAGAATCAAAATCTTACAGAGTGTCCATAGATGGTAATACAATGAAACTCGAGGATGTAAATACCGGTAAAGTGACAAACTATTCACGTTACGTTGAAAAATAATTATAAACGTTTACAATAAATATTTAGAGCTGTGTCGTAATAATCGATACAGCTCTAAATATTTATAAATTAACGAGGTATTGTAAAAAGTACTGTCTTTTCTAAAAAAAACTTACTGTAAACACTGTCGTTCTTTGAGATTGTTTAAAATACAAGGAATTCTTATTCATTGTTCTGATAATGCAGAATTAGGATGAAGAAAAATAGAACTTCACAAAAAAATATTGTAGCGAGACTAAAATTGTAAAAAAAATATAAACAATGCACTCTATTTTTTACTTTGTTTTTTTGCTGGAAAAACAAGAAATAGTAATTTTGTGGGCAGTATGGAAACAAGTTTTAACAACGAAAAATATCTAAAGATACAGTCCGAACGCATTAAGGAACGTATAGCTCAGTTCGGTGACAAATTATACCTCGAATTTGGAGGTAAATTGTTTGATGACAACCATGCTAGTCGTGTGTTGCCGGGTTTTAAGCCCGACTCGAAACTGCAGATGCTTATGCAGCTTAGCGATTGCGCCGAAATTTTGTTCGTGATAAGCGCTCTTGATATTGAAAAAAACAAGACAAGAAGCGACCTTGGCATTACCTATAATGAGGATGTGTTGCGCTTGCGTGACGAGTTTGAAAAGATTGGCCTCTATGTTAGCAGTGTGGTTATTACACACTACAATGGTCAGTCGAGCGCCGATGCTTATAGGACGCGTTTGGAACGGTTGGGCATAAAGGTGTACAAGCATTATACGATTGACGGATACCCCAACAATGTGGCATTGATTGACTCGGACGAGGGCTTCGGCAAGAACGATTATGTAAATACCACCCGCCCGTTGGTTGTTGTTACGGCTCCCGGTCCCGGAAGTGGCAAGATGGCAGTATGCCTCAGTCAACTTTACCACGAGAATAAGCGTGGAATAAAGGCAGGCTATGCAAAGTTCGAGACTTTCCCTGTGTGGAGCCTTCCGCTGAAACATCCGTTGAATTTGGCATACGAGGCTGCAACGGCCGATCTTAACGATGTTAATATGATTGACCCGTTCCATCTTGAACATTATGGCGAGATTGCCGTAAACTATAATAGAGATATTGAAATTTTTCCGGTACTTAATACTATCTTCGAAAGTATATATGGCGAGAGCCCCTATAAATCGCCGACGGACATGGGAGTGAACATGATAGGTTTCTGCATGAACGATGAAGAGGGGTGCTGCGATGCTGCACGCGACGAGATTGTGCGACGATACTATTATGCTTTGTGCAACCTTGCTACAAAAGGCAACAACGAGAATGAGGTGAACAAGATTGCCCTTATAATGAAACAGGCGAAAATTACCACCGATTATCGCAAGACTACCGTTGCTGCCAACGATAGAAAATTGGAATCGGGAGTCGCTTCGGCTGCAATAGAACTTAAGGATGGTACAATAATCTCCTCCCGCTCAAGTTCGTTGTTGGGGCCGAGTGCTGCACTTATACTGAATGCCACCAAACATCTGGCAGGAATTTCGCACGCTGTGAAACTTATTCCCGAAACGCTTATAGAGCCTATTCAAAAGACCAAGGTAGAGTATCTTCACGGACGCAACCCTCGTCTGCACGCCGATGAGGTGCTTGTGGCTCTTTCGTTGCTTAGTAACCATGATGAAAATTGTCGTAAGGCTCTTGCACAACTTCCAAAATTGCAAGGTTGTCAGGTGCACTCGACGGTTATGCTGACTGATGTTGATCAGAAAATCTTCAAAAGATTAGGCGTCGGATTAACCTGTGACCCGGTAAAGAAATAGCAATTATTTGATTGATTGCACGATGTTCGCAATGTTAATTACGAACATCGTGCAAATTTTTAAAGATATCTAAGGTAATAGTATGAAAAACACAATTAAAAAGAATTTAATAGCATTTGCACTTGTGGCAATGTTACCTGTGAGTGTAATATTTGCCAATAACGAAAATGAAAGTGAAAATGTTGCAACGCCAATAACCAACAATGTCGATTTTAGTGTCAGCAGAAGTATTTACGGCGAGGCTGTTGCTCCCACAGCCGATGCAACAGGTGCCGAATATAATTCTTTGAATCTTGAGATAGGGCTCAGCAAATTAAGGCTTTTTGGTTATGCACAATCGACCTATTATTATAATAGAAAGGCGGGGGTGGATAAAAATGCTCTTGATATACAGCGTGTTATTCTTATGGCTGATGCACAGCTTACACGCAAGCTCAGTTTCTTTCTGATGTACGACGCTGTAAAAAGCGAAATGCACGAGTATTATGCACAGTACGAGGTTGCACCTTTCATGAAACTGCGCGTGGGACAGTACAAGCAGCCTTTTACGCTCGAGAGCATCTTGTCGCCAACCTATATGAGTACCATTCAATATGACCCCTCGGTGCTCTATCTGGCGGGTATTGCCACCGACCCTCTCATGGGTAACTATGTGGCGCGCGATGCGGGTGTGATGCTTACGGGAGATTTCTTGAATAATGGCGAACGCGACCTTTTCAATTATAGCATAGGCGTTTTTAACGGTCCCGGAATGAATCAGAAAGAGAATAACAATCAAAAGGATGTTGCGGGAATGTTGCAGTATAAGCCCACGAAGGATATTCTTCTCGAGGGCTCGTTCCTTGTTGGTACGGGGCACGCCTTGCAGCCTTCGCCTTTCGGGCTTTTCCCCGCGGGCTGCAACTATTCGCGTCACAGATGGAACGTGGGTGTCGAGGCTAAATTTTCGCCCATCTATCTGCGTGCCGAATATATTCAGGGTTACGACGGTGGCGTACATTCACGTGGAGGGTATGTGAACGCGCTCTATCGTATATTTAAAAATTGCGACCTTATGTTCAATTGGGACAATCTTGATAAAAATGTTCACACGAGTCGTGGCGAGCAGCAGGCTCTTTACGATGCCGCCGGCTTTGTGACACGTCTGAATACTTATACGACGGGTATACAATGGTGGTTCCACAAACGTTGCCGTCTGCAGGGACAATTTATATACACCGACCCTCGTGTGGGTGAAATTTCGCGCGAATTTATCACTCAGCTTCAAATAGTATTCTGATATGCGCGTAATACTTCTTCTTTTTTCGTTGGTTGCGTTATTTTCGTGCGCTCCCTCGGCGCCGGTGCAGACGGCTGTTGCTGTCGCCGACTCGCTTGTGGTTGTGACCTTTGGCGACACCACGAAATTGTATTTCCGCATTCTGACGGATGACGAGGCCGAGCTCACATGGGATGCTACCGAGGGGAAAAACTATAATACTCCCGGACGTTACCAGCATAAGGGTACATTGGTGGTGCCCTCGCAGATAACCATCGATGGCAAGGTATATAAAATTACCTCTGTTGGCGATTATGCTCTTTTTCAGCAGCGCAGTCTGACAGAAATATATCTCTCGGATGGCATACGACACATTGGCAATAAGGCTCTGTCGGGGTGCGACAGGCTTATAAGCATGCGCCTGCCTGCGACCCTTGAGGCTGTTGGAGTAGAGGCTTTTGCGCGTTGCAAACATTTAAAAAACATCACTCTGCCCGATGCTGTAAAGGAGATGGGAAGTGGGGCAATGTACGATTGTAAAAGTTTGCGTGAAGTTAAAATACCAAGCTCAATGACGGTGGTGCCCGAGGAACTTTTCTCTGGATGTTTTTCTCTTAAAGAGGTTGATATTCACAACAGGGTAACGACTATCGGAGAGAGGGCGTTCAGCTGCTGTGAACAGCTCGAAGAGGTTGATATTCCAAATTCTGTAAATGAGATAAAGGACGGAGTTTTTGAAAGGTGTACCTCTTTGCGTCGCGTCAGTTTGCCCGCAAGTATCAAGAATATACCTTCGGGGTGTTTCTATGCTTGCCGTTCGCTCGAAAAGGTGAACCTCAGACATGTAGAGAGTATATCTTCGGGAGCTTTTGTCTTATGTAGCTCCATCAGGGAATTTAATCTTCCCGAGGGGCTGAAAGCAATAGGCGAATATGCGTTTGCGTCATGTGAGGGCATCGAAGAGATGCGCATTCCTCTGTCGGTAGAATATGTGGGCGACGAGGCTTTTGCAAATTGTCGTAATTTGAAGGATATTTATCTTTTGCGCATTAAGCCTATAAAGATTGATAGTGAAATGGCTTTCCCGCCGGAGCCATGCAGAATAAATATTCCCAAAGGCAGCATAGATTCTTATCAGTTTACTGCAAAGTGGAAAAAGTTTAATTATCGCGAGGTTAAGGTGGGCGAAAAGTAGGCTTTTCTTATTTATTAAGATGGCAGTGTCCAAAATAATTTGTTATGAAACATTTAATTGCATTTTTTGTCGTTTTTCTTTTGTTGGCGGCGTGCGCTACACAAAAAGAGAAAGATTACAGCTATTTATACGACAAGGATAGTAAATATGATATTTCCGGTAAAAGCCCCTCTCCCTTTGTTGGAATTTGGCGGTGGGTATATAACAAGCCGGGTGTAACAAGTATAAGTGTTGATATTGGCGAGCGTAACGACTCTTTGTTTATCGCATTCTATTGTATTTATGATTACGGTAATTTTGTAAACGGTCCTGAGCTCTATGATAATGGTAAACCTCGGGCTGATATTTGTATAGCCTCTCCCAAAAGCGGCAATACTGTGCAAGGTGTAAATGTATATAAGCCTTATGACTATATGGAAGCACCGTTTGATAGCGTCTTTTTGCGGTTAATTGACAAAAATACTTTGGTCGTAAAAGTTGCCGGTGGCTATAATTATTATGTCCCCCGAGAGGCAGCCTTTAGGCGTGGTGATAGTAAGAATCGAGAATTTTCTCCTATAGTTGATTATATTTACGCCGATAGTGCTACAATGAAAAAGTAATTAATTTATGAAGCATTTTATTACATTTTTTGCCACCTTTCTTTTGCTTGCTGCATGCTCTTTGTTAAAATTTAATGTAGAGGGTAAAAATCCGTCACCATACGTTGGCAAATGGATGTGGGAGCCCGATGGCGAAAAGGGAATTTCGTGTCTTTACATTGGCGAGCGTAACGACTCTTTATTTATCGCGGTGTATGCAAAATTGCCATATGCATGGTTGTTCTTGCCCGGATATTATGGCGACCCTACCAAAGAAATTTACAGTCCGTATATTTGTATGCAGCGTCCGCAGAAAGGCAATAAGGCTGTGGTTGTATATTCTCATTCTCCTACTAATGAAAAGTCTGTCCCTCGCTACAATGAGGTTAGCCTGAAACTGAAAGATGAGAATACTTTAGAATGGAAGGTTAAACTATCCGAGGAGATGAATATTCCCACGAAGATGGTTTTTAAGAGAGAGAGTGGGCGAAATTACAAGTTTGGACCGAGAGTGCCTTTTATGTATGTGAATAAGGGCAAATGACATAAAAAAAGCGGCGTATGCCGCTTTTTTTATGATTGAATGTCCGTTAGTATGCTCTTGCGAACAGTACGCGCTGAGCCGAGGGCTTGCCTGTTACCATGCAAACGCCGGGAGTCTTGTCGCCGGCCAAGGGGATACAGCGTATTGTAGCTTTTGTCTCGGCCTTGATAAGCTCTTCAGTCTCGGGAGTGCCGTCCCAATGGGCGAGGATAAAGCCACCTTTCTCAATCTCTTGTTTGAACTCTTCGTAGGTGTCTACGGTGCGGGTATTCTCTTCGCGCATCTTTAGAGCCTTGTGGTAGATGTTCAACTGAATTTCGTCGAGCAGTGCTTTTACAAACTCTGTAATTCCTTCGATGGGGCGTGTAATCTTTTCGAGTGTGTCGCGGCGCATAACCTCTATTGTGCCATTCTCAATGTCACGGGCACCGAGTACCAAGCGCACGGGTACACCTTTAAGCTCGTAGTCGGCAAATTTGAATCCGGGGCGACGGTTGTCGGCATTGTCATATTTTACGCTTATGCCCAATGCTTTAAGCTCGTCGATAAGCACGTTTACCTTGCTGTCGATTACTGCCAACTGCTCGTTGTTCTTGTAGATGGGCACAATAACTACCTGAATGGGGGCAAGTGCGGGGGGGAGCACAAGGCCATTGTCATCCGAGTGTGTCATGATGAGTGCTCCCATCAAGCGGGTAGATACTCCCCATGAGGTTGCCCATACATATTCGGGCTTATTCTCTTTGTTGATGAACTGTACGTCAAATGCCTTTGCAAAATTCTGGCCGAGGAAGTGTGATGTTCCGCACTGAAGGGCTTTTCCATCCTGCATCAATCCCTCGATGGTGTATGTGTCGAGTGCACCGGCGAAACGTTCGTTTGCCGATTTTACGCCCATCACCACGGGGACTGCCATATATTTGTTGGCAAATTCGTTGTATACGTGCAACATTGTGTTTGCCTCTTTCTCGGCCTCTTCGCGTGTAGCGTGTGCTGTGTGTCCCTCTTGCCACAAGAATTCCGCTGTGCGCAGGAACAGACGTGTGCGCATCTCCCAACGGAGTACGTTTGCCCATTGGTTGCACAGAATGGGCAGGTCGCGGTACGATTGTATCCAATTTTTATATGTGCTCCAGATGATTGTCTCGGATGTGGGACGTATAATCATCTCCTCCTCCAATTTTGCGGCAGGGTCTACAACAACACCTTTACCATCGGATGAGTTTTTCAGACGATAGTGAGTAACAACTGCACACTCTTTTGCGAATCCCTCAACGTGGTCGGCCTCGCGGCTGAGGTACGATTTTGGAATAAGCAAGGGAAAGTATGCGTTTGAGTGACCTGTTGCCTTGAACATGTCGTCGAGAATGCGTTGCATCTTTTCCCATATGGCGTATCCGTAAGGCTTTATTACCATACATCCGCGCACAGCCGATTGCTCTGCAAGGTCTGCTTTTACTACTAATTCATTATACCATTGTGAGTAATTCTCACTTCTTTTTGTCAAATCTTTAAGTTCGGCCATAATATATTAACAGCTTTTATATTTTTATAGTTTGCAAATTTACACAGAAACGTTGAATTTACGAAAAAAAAAGCCTGTTGTTTGCTTAGAAGTTGTTTTTAATTGTTGCTATTGATAAAAATGTCGTATATTTGCAAACATGAATTTGTAGATGAATAATAAAATAAACTAAGTAAAGGATTATGAAAGCAAAATTAACTAAGATTATTTGTGGTGCACTTTGTGCAGCATTTATGCTCAGCGGTTGTCAGAGTATGAATAATACAGCTAAAGGTGGTCTTATCGGTGGTGGCGGTGGTGCTGCCCTCGGTGCGATTGTTGGTACTCTTGTAAGCGGTAAGAGTGATAAAGGTAAGGGCGCAGCAATCGGTGCAGCAATCGGTGCAACAGTAGGCGCAGGTACAGGTGTTATTATCGGTAAAAGAATGGATAATGCTGCCGAGGCTGCCAAACAAGTAGAGAATGCTACAGTCGAGACTGTAACAGACGCTAATAACCTTACAGCTGTTAAGGTAACATTCGACTCGGGTGTGCTTTTTGCTACTAACAAATATGATCTTAACAATACTGCCAAGGCTAATCTTGCCGAGTTTGCAAAGGTGCTCAAAGAGTATAATGATGCTGACGTTGCTATCTATGGTCATACAGACTCGACAGGTAGCGATGCTATCAACAATCCCCTTTCTGTGAATCGCGCAAATGCAGTTTCTAACTATTTGAAGTCTCTCGGCGTTTCTGCCAGCCAGATTAAGAGTGTCGAGGGTAAGGGCTCTACCGAGCCTGTTGCAGACAACAGCACTGCTGCCGGTCGCAGCCAGAATCGTCGCGTAGAGGTTTATATGTACGCAAGCGAGGCGATGATTAATTCTGCCAACAACGGTACTTTGAAATAAATTTTCAAAATATCTTTAAAATAAGAGCGAGCCTCAAAGTCTAAAAAACTTTGAGGCTCGTTGCTTTAATAATATAGCACCTTCCTTAAAATATTCTCCTTATATAATTGAGGAGATAAAAATAAGCATTATTTTTGTGAAAATAAATTCAAGAATTATCATCAACAATGAAAAAACGAATAAATTCCTTCCTTTTATTAATAGCATTGACTTTTTCGGCCTATGCTCAGGTGCAGTATGTGAATCCGATTATTGGAACAGATGGAATGGGGCACACTTTCCCGGGTGCTTGTGTCCCTTTTGGTATTGTCCAGCTTAGCCCCGATACGGATACTGTTCCTCATAATGTGAATGGTGCCTATCAGAAAAAAGTTTATGAATATTGTGCCGGTTATTGTTATAATGATCCTACGATTGTGGGGTTTAGTCATACACACTTTAACGGAACGGGACATTCTGACCTTGGGGATATTCTTATAATGCCTACTACCGGTGAATTGAAATTGAATCCGGGAACATCCGAACAACCGGAAAGTGGTTATCGTTCACGTTTCTCGCACGACACGGAAAAATCTGTTCCGGGTTACTATGAAGTGATGCTCGATGATTATAAAGTAAAGGCGCAGCTTACTGCTACTCCCAGGGTAGGCGTTCACAAATATACATTCCCGAAAGGTCAGGATGCTCGTATTATTCTTGACTTGAATCATGCTATCTATAATTACGACGGAAAAACTCTTTGGGCACAAATTCGAGTAGAAAATGACACTTTGCTTACAGGCTACCGTATTACCAACGGTTGGGCACGCACCAACTATACTTATTTTGCTGTTTCCTTGTCAAAGCCTATAAAAAATTATGGCTACAAGGACATGGAAAAAATAAAATACAATGGTTTTTGGCGAAAATTCCCGGTGAATACCAATTTCCCTGAAATGGGCGGCCGTAAGCTGGTTTCTTATTTTGAATTTGATACAAAAGATACTCCCGAACTTGTTGTAAAGGTGGCTCTTTCGGCTACAAGTACAGAGGGGGCTGTGAAGAATTTGAAGGCCGAGGCAATGGGTAAGTCTTTCGATACTTTGCTCAAGGAGGCTTCGGATAGTTGGAACAAACAGCTTGCATCTATCGAGGTAGAAGGAACGGATGACCAAAAGGCAATGTTCTATACTTCTTATTATCATACACTTATAAATCCGTCTGTTTATATGGATGTTGATGGTAAGTATCGAGGATTGGACCAGAATATTCATCAGGCTGATGATTTTACAAATTATACGGTATTCTCTTTGTGGGACACTTATCGTGCCGAGCATCCTTTCTTGATGCTGATGAAGCCTGCCGAGGCCCGCAATATGGTTATGTCCATGATTCGTCACCAGCAGCAGAGTGTTCACGGACTGCTTCCTATCTGGAGCCATATGGCAAACGATAATTGGTGTATGAGTGGTTATCATGCAACTTCTGTATTGGCCGATGCAATCGCAAAAGGTGCCGATATTGATAAGAATGAGGCTTTGAAGGCTATGGTTACTACTTCGAAAGTTCCTTATATGGACGGCCTTGGCGAATATATGCAACTAGGATATGTGCCTTTTGATATAAGTTCAACTGCAGCTTCCACTACTTTGGAGTATTCTTATGATGATTGGACAATCTATCATACGGCTTTATTGGCCGGTAACGCCGCTGTTGCCAATGAATACAAGGAGCGTGCGCTGAATTATCGTCGCATTTATGATTCCTCAATCGGCTTTGCTCGCCCTCGTTACAAGGATGGCAGTTTCAAAAAAGAATTTGATGTGTTGCAGACTCACGGTGAAGGCTTTATCGAGGGTAATTCTTGGAATTTCTCTTTCCATGTGCCGCATGATGTGTTTGGAGTAATGGCACGGATGGGTGGCGATAAAGAGTTTGTTCGCAAGCTTGACGAGCTATTTGCGATGCATCTGCCCGAAAAATATTACGAAGCGAATGAGGATATTACTACTGATTGTTTGATTGGTGGATATGTGCATGGTAACGAGCCGAGCCATCATATTCCTTATCTTTATGCGTGGACTTCGCAGCCGTGGAAGACTCAATATTGGGTGCGCGAGGTGATGAACAGAATGTATAAGAATCATATTCGTGGATTGAGCGGTAACGATGATTGTGGTCAGATGTCTGCTTGGTATTTGTTTACTGCCATGGGTTTCTATCCTGTTTGTCCGGGAACCGACCAATATGTGCTTGGTGCTCCTTATTTGCCTTATCTTAAGCTCTCATTGCCTAACGGAAAGACTTTCGAAATTAAGGCTCCGGGGGTGAGCGATAAGAAGCGTTACGTAAAATCTGTTCGTTTGAATGGTAAGCCTTATACTAAAATGTATATTACACACAAAGATATTACCGATGGTGGTGTGTTGGAATTTGTGATGAGTGCTTCGCCCAACAAAGGTCGCGGAAAAGCAAAGGCGGATAAGCCTTATTCTCTGACAGTGGAGTGATAAATGCTTTTTGGTAATGTTTTTATCCACCCTGACAATGATTCGTTATTTTTAATGTATTAAAAAAAGATAAATATTATGAGTGTTCATTTGATTGACCATCCTTTGATTCAGCATAAGCTTAGCATTATGCGTGATAAGGAGACGCCTACTTCTAAGTTCCGGCAATTGTTGCAAGAAATTTCCATGCTTATGGGCTACGAGGTTACCCGCGATTTTCCTTTGACTTACGAAGAGATAGAAACTCCTCTCCAAAAAATGAATGCTCCTAAAATTTCGGGAAAGAAGGTGGTGGTTGTTCCTATTTTGCGTGCGGGGCTTGGAATGGTCGATGGGCTGTTGAGCCTTATTCCCTCGGCTCGTGTGGGACATATTGGCCTGTATAGGGACGAGGAGACTTGTTTGCCTGTTTTTTACTATTATAAAATGCCCGAGAATAAAGAGCGCTTGGTTATTTTGACCGACCCGATGCTGGCTACGGGCGGCAGTGCGTGCGATGCTATCATGCGTCTGAAAAATGATGGCTTTAGTCGCATTAAATTGATGTGTTTGGTGGCTTCTCCGCAGGGTGTGAAGGCTGTGTGCGAGAAGTTTCCTGATGTTGATATTTATTTGGCTGCGCTCGACGAGGGCTTGAACGAGAAGAATTATATCCTTCCGGGGCTGGGCGACGCAGGGGATAGAATTTTTGGAACTAAATAGGCTATTGGTAATCAATATATTATGGCTGAGTGCTTTTGTGCTCAGCCGTAATTTTTATATTTAATATAATTGATTTTTTTATTACTGTCTGCGAAATTCATCTTTTTTTATTGTAAACAGATTTTTTTAGTGATATTTTTGTAAAAATTGCAACCTTTCGCAGTTTCTCTCGTCTAATAATTAAAAAACAATAACACAGATTCATGAAAAGACTATTTTTTGCCCTTGCAGTGGCGGTGCTGCTGGGGGCGTGTGACTCTTCAACAAAGTACACAATCACAGGTAATGCTGCCGACTTTGAGGATGGCCGAAGTGTCTATTTGGTAACAGCTGTTAATGATGAAATTGCCATTTTGGACTCGACTGTCGTAAAGAATCATTCATTTACCATCAAGGGCGAGGTTAATGAGCCTTGCTGGGCAAGGGTTGGTATTCAGGAATCTTTGAAGGCGAGCGACGGAATAATTATAGAATTTATCTTGGAGCCGGGACACATAGTGTTCGGCGACTTTGACGAAGCGAAGAGTAGGAGACGCACAGCGACGGGTACGCCTCTCAATGACAAACTCACTCAATTCTTTTGCGAGATGAAAACCATCCTCGATGATACCTCTCTCACACGAACGGAGTCGATGAATCAGGTCTATGCGCTTGTGCGCTCCTATGTGATTGAAAATGCCGATAATGAGGCTGCTCTTTTTCTCTTTGAGCGTTTCGACCGTTCAATGCCCAAAGATATGAAATTGGAACTTATAGATACACTCGCGGCTGCCAATCCCACGCTGTACGCCGACCTTCGCAAAGAGACGTTGGAGGATATTGAGGCTCAGAAACGTGTCGAGGAGCAAGCGCAGAGTGTCGCACCGGGTAACCCCTATAAGAATGTCGAGGGCAATGATGCTTCCGGCAAGAAACTGTCGTTGAAAGAGGTTGTCGAGAATAAGAAGAATAAGTTCGTGCTTCTCGATTTTTGGGCAACGTGGTGCGGGCCTTGCATGAACGAGATTCCGCATTTGAAGGCTGCTTATGATAAGTTCCACAATAAGGGCTTCGAGATTTATGCTATCTCCCTCGACGACGAAAGTGATGCGTGGACAAAAGTTATTAACGAAAAGGGGCTTCAGTGGGTGAATGTGTTGCGCGAGGGTAAAGAGGCTACCGAACTTTACGGTGTGCGTGGAATTCCGTCTAATTACCTTATAGATTGTTCTACGGGGATAATTGTCGCTACTCATTTGCGTGGGCAGGCTCTTATTGAAAAATTGGAAGAGGCTACAAAATAAGGGCTGTTGGATATATGTTTCGTATTTTATTATTGGGATTGAGGACTGTTTGTCCTCAATCTTTTTTGTGTTCTAATTCGTGGCTGCCGAGAATGAAATAAGCCTGTTAATATCGTTAGGAAACATAAAAAACTGTTTCATCCAAGTGGAATTGCTGATGCTTCATTAAAATGAGACCTGCCGTTCGTGAGAATAGCAGGTCTCAATAGTCTTATATGTAAATATCTATCAATGGATGATAGAGCTTCTTTTTATGTACCTCTTCTTACTTGCTGTAAGATACAGTATATGTAGGTCTGCCATCAGCGAGAGAACCCTTTTCGATAGAATATCCTGCGGGGAGTACAATACCATTCTCGTTGAATGTCTGACCATCGAGGAGTGCACCCTGATAGTATGACCAAGGACGGAGATAGTTAGGAGTTGTGGGAAGCATACAGCCCTCATCACCCCAAGCAGGGTTAGCACCTACGAATGTACCACCGTAAACCTTAAACAAGTTGTAAGACAAATTCAGAAGTAACTGAACATTCTGCTTAATTGCAACGCGTACCTTATTCGCATCTTTAGAGTTACCACGTTTGGCAATATCATCTGCAGTCTCTTCAAAAGTCTTTGTACCGGCAAGAATCTCATCAATGTCAGCAGCATCTGTATTATAATAACCACCATCGAAGTAACCACCGTTGATAGTTACTGTCTGTGAGCCCCAAGGAGAAACTTTAGCACCTACGAAAAAAGCACCTACTTGATTAGCAGGAGTGCCTGCAGGAATATTTCTTACAAATGTACCGTTCTCAATCACAACATCACCGCCAGGGAAGATAAGGCTAACAGAAGGATCGTTTATCTCCACTGTACCATTACCAGTGATGGTAAGAGTAGAGCCCTTATATGTGTAGAAAGCCGGATCAGCAGCAGTTCCTTCCAGTTTGATAGTTTTGCCATTCATGTCAAGATTAACCTTTGCACCTTCAGCAACATTTAATCTTTCGTCAAGTTTAATATCATTTACCAACTGCACTTTACCGCCATTTGCAAATACATCCTTTACATCCTCAAGATTTGCTGCAACCACTACATCATCTGCAGCTACGTGCCATTTGTCACCTATTTTAGTAGCTTTATAACCGGTAGGAACCCAAGTTGTAGGATCGAAACCGAATGTACCGCCGGTAATAATAACTGTACCTTCACCCAAGATACCTGCTGTATATCCACTACGAGTTGATGCCTTACCGAATGTACCACCCTTTACGTAAGCTGTGGTTCCTGCGCCAGCATAGATATAAGCGCGTTTTTGGTTCTGTGTCTTGTTGAAATCAAAATTACCTTCGGTAATTGTAAGTGTACTACCTTCGCCTTCAAGGTAGAACAAATATCTACCGCTTGTGCTTGTAGTGTTGATGTCTAAATTACCACCATTGAAATTTACTGTTGCACCATTGACAATACCAATACCACCACCTTGAGATTTTATATCACCATCTCCTTTGATGGTTGTTGTTCCATTAGTAACAATAAGACCGTAATGTTCAGCACTACCGGATGTTAATGTTGCATCTTCGTCAATATTAAGAATAAAATCGGCTGAAACTTGGAGGAATGGTCTTTCTTTAGGCATTGCAACATCTTCTGTCAAATTTACTGTACCTCCGAAACTTGCAGCCAATTCCAATTCTTCAACACTACCACTTATTTCAGGGAAGATATAATCACCATCGTAAACAGGATCAATAGTGATATTGAATTCGATATCACCGGTAAGAATCTTACCGAGGATATTGGTTCTCCAGTTACGCTGCACAGGAACATTATTCAATCCCTCGTTGAATGTAATATTATTTCCATCTTTAGGATCAAATGTATATTGAAGTTCTTGCAAGGTAGCTTTGTTTGCACCCAACACTCCCTCAATCGGTGTATTATCCTTGTCTGCAACTAAAATGTAGCTCATAGAAAGCCATTTGTAGGCCTCTTTACCCTCGTTTGTATCGTCTGTCTCAACATACAATGTCTCTTCGGGAATTGCGTTAAGATCGTAGGTAATTGTTTCTTCACCCTCAACTTCTCCAGTGAGAAGATTGATCTTGTTAGCTACGTTCTTAATAACTACTTTAGAATTCTCAATCTCGATACCTGATGCAACAGCAGCTTCCCAATCTTCATTGTAAACACCAAGATTAACCTGTGCAAAAGGACGTTTCAATACAACGTTAATCAATTTGTCACCATTAACTTCAAATGTTACAGTCTTGAAGAATGCATCACGAAGCTCGTCGTTGTTTGCGGCGTCGTCAGTTCCATTTTCAGCTTTGTAGCTTACAGTAACAGCTGTCAATTCGTCAGTGTTATAGGCCTCGCAGTCACCATCCTGTGCCCAGAATGCTACCTGATACTTCTGACCCTTAGCAAGAGTGATTGATACATTGTCGCCAGACTTAAAGTCATCTTTAATAAACTGACCTTTCTCTGAACCTACAACTTGCTGTAATTCAGCCTCGCCTTGAGCGTTGATTTTGTAAACAGCGTAGACCAATTTGTCTGCTTTTGTACCATCGCTAATGGCACGTGTTCCAAGAGCGTCCTCAAGACCAAGTGTGAATGTCACCTGGGCTTGATTGCCCGACTGAACAGAGTCAATTTCGTCTTGCGAACATGATGTTACAAGCAACATACTTGCTGCGAACAGTCCAAATAATAACTTCTTGTTCATAATAATAATTAATTAAAGGTTATACATATTAAGATTATTCTTTACAATTATTCTGTCACCTTATAGTGGTTGTTATCAGTGGTAAAACCTCTATCATCTAATAGTATTTTACAGGTTATTACTGAATACTTTTTTGTAAAGAGTAACTTTTTGAGATAAACTCAATCTATTTGATTGAATCATTGATATTTAGTAAATATTCTCCAAACTCCCATAGTGTAGAGAGTTTGGAGAAGTTTATTATATTTTACTTATTGTATTCTACAGTGTAAACAGGTACATTTTCAGCGTTTACAGTTTTGGTAATGTTGTAGCCGGCGGGGAGTACAATGCCGTTCTCGTTGAATGTCTGACCATCAAGAAGAGCACCCTGATAGTAAGACCAAGGACGGAGATAGTTAGGTGTGGTAGGAAGCATACAACCTTCATCGCCCCATGCAGGGTTAGCTCCTACGAAAGTACCACCATAAACCTTGAATGAACCATAGCCTGAGTGGTTCAACAAGACAGAAACATTATCCTTGACAGCAACGCGAACGAGGTTTGCATCACCGGGCTTACCTTGTTTAGCAATGTCATCAGCAGTTTCTGTAAATGTTGCAGTACCAGCAAGAATTTCTTCAATATCTGCAGCATTAGTATCATAATAACCTCCATCGAAGTAACCACCGTTTATGGTTACGTTACAACCACTATTCTTGGCACCCATAAACAGTCCGGTTGTAGCATCTGTAACATTTGTAACCTTATTTCTGATGAAAGTACCATTATTAATTACAAGCTCTCCATAAGGACAGAAGATAGCCATTGTTGAAACATCGCCCAAATCAATGGTACCGTTACCGTCGATAGTGAGTTTTGCGCCATCCTTAACCCAAATGAGTGTATTGCTTGCAGTTGTCTCTTCTACAGTAATAGTTTTTCCGTTAAGGTCCAAATAAACTTCTTTACCGGGTTCGATAGGAGTTATTTTTTCAAATTTAACATCATTTACCAACTGCACTTTACCGCCATTTGCAAATACATCCTTTACATCCTCAAGATTTGCTGCAACCACTACATCTTCTGCAGCTACGTGCCATTTGTCACCTATTTTAGTAGCTCTATAACCGGTAGGAACCCAAGTTGTAGGATCGAAACCGAATGTACCGCCGGTAATAATAACTGTACCTTCACCCAAGATACCTGCTGTATATCCACTACGAGTTGATGCCTTACCGAATGTACCGCCCTTTACGTAAGCTGTGGTTCCTGCGCCAGCATAGATATAAGCGCGTTTTTGGTTCTGTGTCTTGTTGAAATCAAAATTACCTTCGGTAATTGTAAGTGTACTACCTTCGCCTTCAAGGTAGAACAAATATCTACCGCTTGTGCTTGTAGTGTTGATGTCTAAATTACCACCATTGAAATTTACTGTTGCACCATTGACAATACCAATACCACCACCTTGAGATTTTATATCACCATCTCCTTTGATGGTTGTTGTTCCATTAGTAACAATAAGACCGTAATGTTCAGCACTACCGGATGTTAATGTTGCATCTTCGTCAATATTAAGAATAAAATCGGCTGAAACTTGGAGGAATGGTCTTTCTTTAGGCATTGCAACATCTTCTGTCAAATTTACTGTACCTCCGAAACTTGCAGCCAATTCCAATTCTTCAACACTACCACTTATTTCAGGGAAGATATAATCACCATCGTAAACAGGATCAATAGTGATATTGAATTCGATATCACCGGTAAGAATCTTACCGAGGATATTGGTTCTCCAGTTACGCTGCACAGGAACATTATTCAATCCCTCGTTGAATGTAATATTATTTCCATCTTTAGGATCAAATGTATATTGAAGTTCTTGCAAGGTAGCTTTGTTTGCACCCAACACTCCCTCAATCGGTGTATTATCCTTGTCTGCAACTAAAATGTAGCTCATAGAAAGCCATTTGTAGGCCTCTTTACCCTCGTTTGTATCGTCTGTCTCAACATACAATGTCTCTTCGGGAATTGCGTTAAGATCGTAGGTAATTGTTTCTTCACCCTCAACTTCTCCAGTGAGAAGATTGATCTTGTTAGCTACGTTCTTAATAACTACTTTAGAATTCTCAATCTCGATACCTGATGCAACAGCAGCTTCCCAATCTTCATTGTAAACACCAAGATTAACCTGTGCAAAAGGACGTTTCAATACAACGTTAATCAATTTGTCACCATTAACTTCAAATGTTACAGTCTTGAAGAATGCATCACGAAGCTCGTCGTTGTTTGCGGCGTCGTCAGTTCCATTTTCAGCTTTGTAGCTTACTTCAACAGCTGTCAATTCGTCAGTGTTATAGGCCTCGCAGTCACCATCCTGTGCCCAGAATGCTACCTGATACTTCTGACCTTTGGCAAGAGTGATTGATACATTGTCGCCAGACTTAAAGTCATTTTTAATAAACTGACCATTTTTATCTGAGTCTACAACATTTTGTTTTTCAGCCACGCCTTGAGCGTTGATTTTGTAAACAGCGTAGACCAATTTGTCTGCTTTTGTACCATCGCTAATGGCACGTGTTCCAAGCGCATCCTCAAGACCAAGTGTGAATGTCACCTGGGCCTGATTGCCCGACTGAACAGAGTCAAGTTCGTCTTGCGAACATGATGTTACAAGCAACATACTTGCTGCTGCGAACAGTCCAAATAATAACTTCTTGTTCATAATAATAAAAATTAAGTTAATATAAAAATAATTATCATTTTATCTTTTTGTATTGTTTATTCCATTTATCATGGAAGAATAAAGTTATGATCGCCATTGTAATTAGGATTGATACTTACTCCTCCTGTTGCTTTTGACAGTAGGAAGGTGCCTGTTAATATTGTATGGTGACTACGTTTTAGAGGTATTTCTATTGCTTCTGTCAATGATATTTGTGTATTTTCCTTGTCGTAAATTCCTATTCGTACGGTTATGGCTGATTCTTTCCCGTTTACAAATACGTAATCGAAACCTATTAATGCTTCTGCGTCGTTTAATATGCTTAAGGTCGATTCAAAACTATTGCCTGTGGATGCATCTACGGGCTTGTCGGTAGATATATTGTATGCATTTGGCATAAAGCCTACGTAGTAGAATATTACCTTATAATCATCAATGTTTATTATTCGTGTAGAGCTTTCATCGGATGATTCGTTTTCACTACCTGCGGCTTTGGTCGCTATGCGTGTAGCTTCTTTTTCTATGAACTCTTTTATATCGTTTGTAACGAAACTGTACTTTGCCAGTGGACGTTGCATTACAATATTAAGCGTGTCGGGCAGACGCTCCATAATGTCCGATACAAGTGTAATGTCGTTTGTTCCACGGAAGGCGTCGCGACAGTCGCTGTTGCCGACGTATTCTCCTTGCAGGGTTATCTCGGAGAAGTTTGCGGGGTTGTAGTAGTATGTGTCTCTGTTAGGGTAGGTAAGGTCCGACCACACCATTATTTTATAATTGCCGGGGGTGAGGTCGATGGTTGCTTCGTGGTTGTAGCCTTTTGATACATCTTTGTTAAAGACATATTCGTGTGTGTAGTATTGCGACACTTGACGGGTGTTTTTTATCGGGTAGGCGCGTACTATGTAGCGCATGCTTCCGTAGTTGAGGGCGTTGTTGTAGGTGGCACCGAGGCCTTGCTCCGTCAGCTTTGAGCCGTCGTAGGTGTGTATCCATTCGGTTATCTGCGACTCGTAGTTCAGACGCAGATGGAGCTTCACTGTTGCGGGGTTGTCGGGAAACTCGTGAACGTCGCAGCCCGAGAGCAGCAACAGG
>SUXQ01000001.1:0-97245 GCA_015060905.1 Bacteroidales bacterium
TTATTATTAGTAAAAAACAATCTAAATTTATACGAAAATGGCAGATTTGAAAGCTCTTGCAGAAGAATTGGTTAACTTGACAGTAAAAGACGTTAACGAACTTGCAACAATCCTTAAAGAAGAATATGGTATCGAACCCGCTGCTGCAGCTGTTGCTGTTGCTGCTGCTCCCGCTGCTGGTGCAGGCGAGGCTGCTGAGGAGAAAACAAGCTTCGATGTAGTTTTGAAGAGCGCAGGTGCTAACAAACTTCAGGTAGTTAAGGCTGTTAAAGAGGCTTGTGGCCTTGGTTTGAAAGAGGCAAAAGATCTCGTTGATGGTGCTCCCAGCACAATCAAAGAGGGTCTTTCTAAGTCAGAGGCTGAATCCTTGAAGAAGACAATCGAGGAGTCAGGTGCTGAGGTTGAACTTAAATAAGAAACAAGTACCCTTTTTAAGGGTTTATGGTTAAGAGCCCTCAGAGGGTTCTTAACCTTTTCTGCATTTTTAAAAAATAAGTTCTCTAAACTTTTCCAACAATGTCTCTAAAAGCTAATAATCAAAGAGTTAACTTTGCTTCTATCAAAGACCCGATATCTTGTCCGGACTTTTTGGAAGTACAATTGAAGTCGTTTGAAGACTTCCTCCAATTGGATACTCCACCGGAAAAACGTGTGAACGATGGCCTCTATAAGGTGTTTGCTGAAAACTTTCCGATTGCAGATACACGAAACAATTTCGTATTGGAATTCTTGGACTACTACATCGACCCGCCCCGTTACTCAATTGCCGAGTGTCTGGAGCGTGGCTTAACATATAGTGTGCCTTTAAAGGCAAAGTTAAAACTCTATTGTACCGACCCCGATCATGAGGATTTTGATACGGTTATTCAGGATGTGTTCCTTGGTCCTATCCCTTACATGACAGAGCGTGGTACATTCATCATAAACGGCGCCGAGCGCGTGGTGGTTTCTCAGTTGCATCGTTCTCCGGGTGTGTTCTTCGGTCAGAGCGTGCATGCTAACGGTACTCCCCTCTATTCTGCACGTATAATTCCTTTCAAGGGTTCGTGGATAGAGTTTGCAACTGACATCAATAATGTCATGTATGCATATATTGACCGTAAGAAAAAGTTGCCTGTAACAACACTTTTGCGCGCCATAGGCTTTGAGACGGATAAAGATATTCTCGAGATATTCGACCTTGCCGAGGAGGTTAAGGTTAATAAAGCCGGTCTTAAAAAGGCGATTGGTCGTAAAATGGCCGGTCGTGTAGTAAAGACTAAGCTCGAGGATTTTGTAGACCCCGATACAGGTGAGGTTGTTTCAATCGAACGTAGCGAGGTTATTGTAGAGCGCGAAACAGTTCTTGATGCTGACATTGTCGAGCGTATCCTTGACAGTGGAGTTGAACGCGTTCTATTGCACAAAGAACGTGATGAAAATTCCGATTCTTTGGATTGTTCAGTTATCTTTAATACATTAGACAAAGATACAAGTAACTCGGAAAAGGAGGCTGTGTACTATATCTTCAGACAGTTGCGTAATGCCGACCCTGCTGATGATGCAAGTGCGCGCGAGGTTATCAATAACCTTTTCTTCTCTGAAAAACGTTATGACTTAGGTGATGTCGGCCGTTACCGTATCAATCGTAAGCTTGGTCTTACAACTGATATGTCTGTAAGAGTGCTGACAAAAGAAGATATTATTGAGATTATCAAATATTTGATAGGTCTTGTAAACTCAAAATCGGTGGTGGATGATATTGACCACTTGAGCAACCGTCGTGTACGTACCGTTGGCGAGCAGCTTTCTAATCAGTTTGCTATCGGACTTGCGCGTATGGCTCGTACTATTCGTGAGCGTATGAACGTTCGCGATAATGAGGTGTTTACTCCCACAGACCTTATCAACGCAAAAACTGTGTCGGCTGTTATCAATACTTTCTTTGGTACAAATGCCTTGTCACAGTTTATGGACCAGACTAATCCTCTTGCCGAGATTACACACAAACGTCGTCTTTCGGCACTTGGTCCCGGCGGTCTTTCGCGTGACCGCGCCGGCTTTGAGGTTCGTGACGTTCACTATACTCACTATGGTAGACTTTGTCCCATCGAGACTCCCGAGGGTCCTAACATCGGACTTATTTCTTCATTGTGTATATACGCCAAAATTAACGAGCTGGGATTTATCGTTACTCCTTATAGAAAGGTTGCAAACGGTGTTGTTGATATAAACAACGACAATGTTGTATATCTTACAGCCGAGGAGGAGGAGAACAAGATTATCGCACAGGGTAATGCTCCTCTTGACGAAAATGGTAAGTTCATCCGCACAAAGGTAAAATCGCGTCAGGATGCTGACTATCCTGTTGTCGAGCCCGGAAGAGTGGACTTGATGGATGTATCTCCCCAACAGATTGCATCTATCGCTGCGTCGCTCATCCCCTTCCTTGAGCATGATGATGCTAACCGTGCATTGATGGGTTCTAACATGATGCGTCAGGCAGTTCCTTTGCTTACACCTGAAGCTCCTATCGTGGGAACAGGTATCGAGAAACAACTTGCCGAGGATTCACGTACACAGATTGTTGCCGAGGGTGACGGTGTTATTGAATTTGTCGATGCAACCAAAATCAGAATTAAATATGACCGTACCGAGGAAGAGGAATTTGTCAGCTTCGATCCTGCATGGAAAGAGTATGTTATTCCCAAATTCCGCCGTACGAACCAAAATATGACAATTGACTTGAAGCCCATCTGCGAGAAGGGGCAGAGAGTCAAGGCAGGCGATATTCTTACCGAGGGTTATTCTACCCAGGCAGGTGAGCTTGCGCTCGGAAAGAACCTTCTTGTTGCATACATGCCCTGGAAAGGTTACAACTACGAGGATGCTATTGTTCTTAACGAAAAAGTTGTTCGCGAGGATGTGCTTACATCTGTTCACGTGGACGAGCTTTCACTCGAGGTGCGCGAAACTAAGCGTGGAATGGAGGAATTTACATACGATATTCCCAACGTTAGCGAAGATGCTACAAAAGACCTCGACAAGAATGGTATTATCCGTGTCGGTGCATATGTTAAGCCCGGCGATATTATCATTGGTAAGATTACTCCGAAAGGAGAGTCTGACCCCTCGCCCGAAGAGAAACTTCTTCGTGCAATCTTCGGTGACAAGGCCGGCGACGTTAAAGATGCTTCGTTGAAGGCGTCACCCTCTTTGCAGGGCGTTGTTATCGGTCGTCGTCTCTTCCAGCGTGCCGAAAAAACACGTTCGGCAAAGTTGGCCGATAAAGCAAAGCTTCCCAAAATCGATGACGAATTTATGGAGAAGGTGGGCGAGCTAAAAGATATACTTATTGATAAACTTATCAAGCTCATCGGCGGTCGCGTGTCGCAGGGTGTTAAGGACTTCATGGGCACCGAGGTTATTGCCAAGGGTGCGAAGTTCACAAAGCACGACCTTGAGAACCTCGACTTTACAGCAATCAACTTGAGCAAATGGACAGCCGATGCGCATACAAACGAACTTATCCGTACACTCATCATAAACTTCCTGCACAAGTACAAAGAGTACGATGCGCAGGTTAAGCGCGAAAAGTTTGCTTTGACCATCGGTGACGAGCTTCCCTCGGGAACAATGAAGATGGCTAAAGTTTACATTGCCAAGAAACGTAAGATTGGTGTTGGAGATAAGATGGCGGGTCGTCACGGAAACAAAGGTATTGTTTCGCGCGTAGTGCGTCAAGAGGACATGCCTTTCCTTGCAGACGGTACTCCCGTTGATATTATCCTTAACCCGTTGGGTGTGCCTTCGCGTATGAACATCGGTCAGATATTCGAGACTGTCCTCGGACGTGCAGGAAAAGAGCTTGGAGTGAAATTTGCTACTCCCATTTTCGACGGTGCTACACTCGATGACCTCTGCACATGGACCGACAAGGCCGGACTTCCCCGTTTCGGAAAGACTTACCTTTACGACGGTGGAACAGGTGAGCAGTTTGACCAGCCGGCAACAGTGGGTGTCAGCTACATGCTTAAGCTCGGTCACATGGTCGAGGATAAGATGCACGCTCGTTCAATCGGTCCCTACTCGCTTATTACTCAGCAGCCGCTCGGTGGTAAGGCGCAGTTCGGTGGTCAGCGTTTCGGAGAGATGGAGGTTTGGGCACTCGAGGCATTCGGTGCAGCACACATCCTTCAAGAGATTCTTACCATCAAGTCTGACGACGTAGTAGGACGTTCCAAGGCATATGAGGCTATCGTTAAGGGCGATGCAATGCCTACTCCCGGAATACCCGAATCGCTCAACGTATTGTTGCACGAGCTTCGTGGATTGGGCTTGAGTATATCATTTGAATAATTAATACCATCACGTTTGTCAATATAGTATTATGGCTTTCAGAAAAGAAACTAAGACAAAAAATAACTTCACTAAAATTACCATAGGATTGGCCTCTCCGCAGGAAATCCTTGGTAGTTCAAGTGGCGAGGTGTTGAAACCCGAAACAATCAACTACCGTACCTATAAGCCGGAGCGTGACGGATTGTTCTGTGAGCGTATCTTCGGTCCTGTAAAGGATTACGAGTGTCATTGCGGTAAATACAAACGTATCAGATATAAAGGTATTGTTTGTGACCGTTGCGGTGTAATGGTGACAGAGAAGAAGGTTAGACGTGAACGTATGGGACACATTCAGCTTGTGGTGCCTGTGGCGCACATCTGGTATTTCCGTTCACTCCCCAACAAGATTGGTTATCTTCTTGGGCTTCCCACAAAAAACCTCGACGCGGTTATTTACTACGAAAAATATATAGTAATTCAGCCGGGTGTAATGGCTCGTAAAGAGGATGATGCACGTCAAGAGGTTATCGGCAAGGATAGTGTTGCTGACGGTGTTGTTGCTAACCAATTGCTTACCGAGGATGAGTATCTTTCAATAATGGATAATCTTCCTGCCGGCAATCAGGCTCTTGATGACTCTGACCCCAACAAGTTCATTGCGAAGATGGGTGCCGAGGCTATTCAGGATCTTCTTGCACGCATCGACCTTGACGCTCTCTCGTATGAGTTGCGTAACCGCGCAAATACAGATATGTCGCAGCAGCGCAAGAACGAGGCTCTTAAACGCCTTCAGGTTGTAGAGTCTTTCCGTTCGTCAATGGCTGCTTCCAATGGTCGCAACCGTCCCGAGTGGATGATTATGACTGTCATTCCCGTGACACCTCCCGAACTTCGTCCTTTGGTGCCGCTGGATGGTGGTCGTTTCGCAACATCCGACCTTAACGACCTTTATCGTCGTGTTATTATTCGTAACAACCGTTTGAAGAAACTTATCGAGATTAAGGCTCCCGAGGTTATCTTGCGTAACGAGAAGCGTATGCTTCAAGAGGCTGTCGATTCATTGTTCGACAATTCACGCAAGGCAGGCGCGTTGAAGTCTGATGCCAACCGTCCTTTGAAGTCACTTTCGGACAGCCTTAAGGGTAAGCAGGGACGTTTCCGTCAGAATCTTCTCGGTAAGCGTGTCGATTACTCGGCTCGTTCGGTAATCGTCGTTGGTCCCGAGCTTAAGATGGGCGAGTGCGGTCTTCCCAAATTGATGGCTGCCGAGCTTTACAAACCCTTTATCATACGCAAGCTCATCGAGCGTGGCATTGTAAAGACTGTAAAATCGGCAAAGAAGATTGTCGATCGTCGTGAGCCTGTTATCTGGGATATTCTTGAGCATGTAATGAAAGGTCACCCTGTATTGCTCAACCGTGCGCCGACACTTCACCGTTTGGGTATTCAGGCGTTCCAGCCCAAGATGATTGAGGGTAAGGCTATCCAGCTGCACCCGCTTGCATGTACTGCGTTCAACGCCGACTTTGACGGTGACCAGATGGCTGTTCACTTGCCTTTGAGCAACGAGGCTGTTCTTGAGGCTCAGATGCTTATGTTGCAGTCGCATAATATACTTAACCCATCGAATGGTGCTCCTATCGCCGTTCCTTCGCAGGATATGGTGCTCGGACTCTATTATATAACAAAGCTTCGCGAGGGCGCGAAGGGTCACGGAATGACATTCTATGGTCCCGAAGAGGCCCTTATCGCTTACAACCAAGGTCGTGTGGATATTCATGCTCCCGTAAAGGTGCTTGTCGAGGACCGCGACGAGAATGGTAATTATGTAAATGTATTGCGCGAAACTTCTGTAGGTCGTGTTATCGTGAACCAGATTGTTCCCCGCGAAATGGGTTACGTAAACACTATTATTTCAAAGAAATCTCTTCGTGACATTATCAGCGAGGTAATTAAACGTGTTGGTGTTGCCCGCTCGGCAGACTTCCTTGATGGTATCAAGAACCTCGGTTATCAGATGGCGTTCAAGGGTGGTCTTTCGTTTAACTTGGACGATGTAATTATCCCCAAAGAGAAAGAGGAACTTGTACGTAAGGGTAACGAGAAGGTCGAGGAAATTCTTGCTGAGTATAACCTCGGTCTTATTACCGACAAAGAGCGTTACAATAAGGTTGTCGATGAGTGGACACACGTTAATGCCGACCTTGCGAACGTGCTTATGAAGACTATTTCTACCGACGATCAGGGCTTTAACTCAGTATATATGATGCTCGATTCGGGTGCCCGTGGTTCTAAAGACCAGATTCGTCAGCTCTCGGGTATGCGTGGTCTTATGGCTAAGCCTCAGAAGGCCGGTGCCGAGGGTGCGCAGATTATCGAGAACCCTATTCTTTCTAACTTTAAAGAGGGTCTTTCGGTGCTCGAGTACTTTATCTCTTCTCACGGTGCTCGTAAGGGTCTTGCCGATACAGCGCTTAAGACTGCCGACGCGGGTTATCTTACACGTCGTCTTGTGGACGTATCGCACGACGTTATTATCAACGAAGAGGATTGCGGTACATTGCGCGGACTCGTATGTACAGCTCTCAAGAATAATGACGAGGTTATCTCTTCACTCTCGGAGCGTATTTTGGGTCGTGTATCTGTTCACGATGTTATTGACCCTGTTACAGGCAAGCTCATCGTTGCTTCGGGCGAGCTTATTACAGAAGCTATTGCCGATGAAATTGAAAAGTCGCCCATTGAGAGTGTAGAGATTCGTTCGGTTCTTACCTGTGAGTCGAAACATGGTGTGTGTGCAAAATGTTACGGTCGCAACCTTGCTACAAGCCGCATGGTAGAAAAGGGTGAATCGGTAGGTGTTATTGCAGCGCAGTCAATTGGTGAGCCGGGTACACAGCTTACGCTTCGTACTTTCCACGCCGGTGGTACTGCTGCAAACATTGCAGCCGATGCAAGCATCAAGGCTAAACACAATTCTCGCGTTAAATTCGAGGAGTTGCGTACCGTTGATGCAGTAGACACAGACGGCTCTCCCGTGAAGATTGTTGTTGGTCGTTTGAGCGAAGTTCGTTTCATCGACGTAAATACAGAAATTACCCTCTCTACACACAACATTCCTTACGGTGCCAAACTATATGTTAGCGAAGATGAACTTGTAGAGCCCGGTAAAATAGTTGCAACTTGGGACCCCTTCAACGCAGTAATCGTTACCGAGGTTGCCGGACGTGTGGATTTTGAGTCTGTTATCGAAAATGTAACTTATAAGGTAGAGATTGACGAAAGTACAGGTCTTAAAGAAATAGTAATTACCGAGTCAAAGGATAAGAACAAGATACCTACTGTTCACATTCTTGACGAAGAGGGAAATACGCTTCACACATACAACCTTCCCGTGGGTGGTCACGTGGTAATTGACAACAAACAGTTGCTTAAAGCCGGAGATATTCTTGTGAAGATACCTCGCGTCTTTGGTAACGCCGGTGATATTACCGGAGGTCTGCCTCGTGTAACCGAGCTCTTCGAGGCTCGTAACCCCTCTAATCCCGCAGTTGTTGCCGAGATTGACGGAGAGGTGTCAATGGGCAAGGTTAAACGTGGTAACCGCGAGATTGTTATTACATCAAAGGTTGGTGACGTAAAGAAATATCTTGTAGCTCTTTCTAAGCAGATACTTGTGCAGGATGGTGACTACGTTCGTGCCGGAACCCCCTTGTCGGACGGTGCAATCACACCTTCGGACATTCTTGCCATTAAGGGCCCCACTGCCGTACAAGAATATATTGTAAACGAAGCACAGGACGTTTATCGTTCACAGGGTGTGAAGATTAACGATAAACACTTCGAGATTATCGTACGTCAGATGATGCGCAAAGTGCAGATTAACGAGCCCGGTGACACACGCTTCCTTGAACTTCAGGTTGTTGATAAACTCGAATTCCAAGAGGAGAATGACCGTATATGGGGCAAGAAAGTTATTGTTGATGCCGGAGATTCAGAGAACCTGAAAGCCGGTCAGATAGTAACCGCTCGCAAGTTGCGCGACGAGAACAGTATGCTTAAACGTCGTGACCTTAAACAAATTGTGGCGCGTGACGCGGTTCCTGCAACCTCAACTCAGATACTTCAGGGTATTACCCGTGCAGCATTGCAGACAACAAGCTTTATGTCGGCAGCATCTTTCCAGGAGACAACAAAGGTGTTGAACGAGGCAGCCATAAACATGAAGAGCGACAATCTGTTGGGTATGAAAGAGAACGTTATCTGCGGTCACTTGATACCTGCCGGAACAGGTCAGCGTGAGTTCCAGCGTATAATCGTCGGCTCGAAAGAGGACTATGAACGTATGGTAGCAAACAAAAAATCAGTATTGGATTTTTCGGACGACGATAAAGACGAGGAATAATTAATTATATACGTAAAAAGAAAGAGTAGCAGATTTTAAATCTGCTACTCTTTCTTTTTGCATGTTAAAATTTCATTATCTGAAAAATATATCATACATTTGCATAAAGTAACAAAGAAGGCCTTTAGGGTAATTGATGTAAGAAAAGAGGTTGGCAAAGGCGTTTAAGTTACCTAAAAAAGAGAATCCATGAGCGAAAAAATGTTGATAGATATAGATGCCATTCTTGCTGCCAAGGCCGGTAAAAAGGCACGCTATGTTCCTCGTTTCCTTGTGTCGTATTTGAAGAAAATAGTTCACCAAGAGGAACTTAATGGTTTTCTTGAAAATGAGCAAGAGACATACGGCGTAAAGTTCATAGAGGACTTTTTTGAATTTTTCAACAACTCTTTCGAGGTTGAGGGGATGGAAAATCTGCCGTCAGATGGATGGTGTACGTTCGTCAGCAATCACCCTTTGGGGGCACTCGATGGTATGGGATTGGGCATGATATTAGGCAAACATTACGATGAAAAGATAAAATACCTCGTAAATGACCTGCTTATGAATATTCCACAGTTAAAGTCACTGTTCATTCCCATAAACAAGACCGGTCGTCAAGCTAAGAATTTTCCTCGTCAGGTAGATGACGCCTTTAAATCCGAGAATCATATTCTTATGTTTCCAGCCGGAATATGTTCACGCCGACAAAAAGGGGTGATACGTGACCTTGAGTGGAAAAAGACATTTATTACAAAAAGCATACAAACAGAGAGAGATATTGTCCCCATACATTTTGAAGGACGAAACTCCGATTTTTTCTATAATCTTGCCAATCTGAATAAAATGTTGGGCATAAAGTTCAATATTGCAATGCTCTATTTGGCTGATGAAATGTTTAAAAACAGAGGAAAAACCTTCAAGGTGACAATAGGAAAGCCCATTGCATGGCAAACATTCGATAAGTCCAAAAAACCTACCGAGTGGGCGCAGTATGTCCAGGATATTGTATACTCTCTCAACAGACAATAACTACAACAGCATGGAAGAGATTATAGCTCCTGTTCCGAAAGAACTGCTAATAGCGGAACTTACAGAGGAAAAGCGATTGCGCTTCACCAATCGCAGCAAAAATGAGATATATGTATTGACTGCAGCCGACTCGCCCAATGTAATGCGCGAGATTGGACGATTGCGCGAAATTGCTTTTCGTGCAGCGGGTGGCGGTACAGGCTTGTCTGTGGATATAGACGAGTTTGATACAATGGAGAAACCTTACAAACAATTAATCGTTTGGAATCCCGAGGCTAATGATATTATAGGCGGTTACCGCTTTATTGTGGGCACAGATGTTCGTTTCAAGGAAGATGGTACTCCTATCCTTGCAACTGCACACGACATGTTCCACTTCTCCAAACGTTTCATAGAGGAGATTCTTCCGAATACCATAGAGCTTGGACGTTCATTCGTTACTCTCGAATATCAATCGACCAGAATGGGAACAAAAAGTCTCTTTGCGCTTGATAACCTGTGGGACGGGCTCGGGGCATTGACAGTTGTTCTTCCCAACGTTAAATACCTTTTTGGAAAAGTGACAATGTATCCCTCGTATCATAAACAGGGTAGGGACATGATACTCTATTTCTTGAAGAAGCACTTTGCCGATCCTGATAATCTTGTCGTGCCGATGGCTCCATTGCAAATAGAGGCTGACGAGAAAGAGCTTGCAGCCTTGTTCTGTGAAGAGAAATTTGCAGATGACTACAAGATTCTTAACCGCGAGATACGCGCACTCGGTTACAATATCCCCCCGCTTGTAAATGCATATATGGGCTTGTCGCCCACCATGCGCACATTCGGAACAGCAGTAAACACAGAGTTTGGAAATGTCGAAGAGACGGGAATCCTTATAGCTGTGGACGAGATTATGGAGGACAAACGCATGCGTTATATAGAATCTTTTGCACAGGCGAATCCTTGGGCAATAGAGTTTAGAACAGGCGCACACAAGGTATTTTACCCCGACAGTAAAGAGCAGGCCTGATGGTTGGTAGTATAGAAAGAACGGCAAACAGAGAGCTTGTCGTTCTTTTACTTTGTAGAATGGCATACATAAGCCTTTTCTGCAAAAAGTATTAAAAAAAATAAACATAGGTGCAAAGTGATAATAATTTAGTACTTTCGCATATAGAAAATTGTTAAACAGATATGAAAATAGAAATAATAAATAAATCGAAGCATCCGTTGCCTCAATATGCAACGCCATTATCGGCCGGGGTGGACTTAAGAGCAAATATTGACGCTCCCATTGTGTTGGATCCTTTGCAACGTACACTTGTTCCTACGGGGCTGTACATGGCCTTGCCTGCCGGTTACGAAGCACAGGTGCGCCCTCGTAGCGGTCTTGCCATAAAGAAAGGCGTGACAGTGCTGAATACTCCCGGCACCATAGATGCCGACTATCGTGGCGAGGTGTGCGTGATACTTGTGAACCTTTCGGACCAACCGTTTGAAATAACCGATGGCGAACGTATAGCACAGATGGTAATTGCGCGTCACGAACAGGCCGAGTGGGTAGAGGTAACTACTCTTGACGAAACTGAGCGTGGGGCAGGGGGCTTTGGTCATACAGGTGTATAACTTTTATGAATAGATATAGGGCGATTTTTGTAACACTCGTTGTTGTGCTTGGAGCAATTATGTTTCCGGCCTATTCGGCGTTACCCTCGTTCGATAGCTTGCCGACGGCCGACGACACAGTGGCGCGTCGTCGTGCATTCGACTACTATTATCTTCAGTCGCTTGCGCTTAAGGAGCAGGGCAGTCACGATGCGGCTCTTGAGATGTTAGAGCATTGTCTTTCCATAGACCCGGACGCTCCGGCTGTGTTGTTCGAACTTTCCAACTACTATATGTATCTTGGGAAAAAGACCGAAGCGCTTGCTCTTATGCAGCGAGCGGTAAAAGAAGAACCCGGCAATTTCTGGTACAGGCATATTCTTGCGACAGCCTACGAAAATAGCGGGTTGCGCTCCGATGCAATAGCTGTGTACGAGAGTATGAGCAAGGATTTTCCTGCCAACAGCGAAATAAATCTTATGCTTGCGGGTTTTTACACCGAGGAGGGGCAATATGACAAGGCGATTGTTGCTCTTGATGATTATGAACGTAAAGAGGGCAAGAGCGAACAGATAAGTCTGCAGAAATACAATATCTGCATACTGATGCTGGATAGTGCCCGGGCTATTGAAGAGGTTGCGAAAATTGCAGCCGATTATCCCGATGACTTAAGGTTCAAGGTTCTTTTGGGTGACACGTACGAGCATTATAATAATTCTGCCCGAGCTTATGAAATTTATACAGAGGTGCTTGCGCAAGAGCCCGATAATCTTTCCGCACAACTGTCGTTGGTGGACTATTATAAGCATAATGGTGACAAGGAACAATTTATGGCAAGCATCGACACACTGTTGATGAATAAAAAGATGTCATCCTCGATGCGTTCGGAAATATTGGTTAATGTAATCACCGAGATTGAAAAATCCGGGGGCGATAGTCTGTATATAACAAACCTATGCGAACGCCTTATGACACAGCCTGTCGAGCAACTGCCAATATTATCCGTATACGCACAGTATCTTACCCATAAAAAGGCCGATGAAAAGGTTGTTTCTCCCCTGCTGTATAAGATGCTGTCTATCGAGCCGGAAAATAAGATGGCTCAGTTACAGCTTCTGAGCTACGCAATAGGACGCAAAGATTACTCCGAAATAATTGCCCGCAGCGACACAGCCATACAGTATAACCCCGAAATTCTTCAACTATACTACTATCGAGGAGTCGCATGTTACCAACTGAAAAAGAAACAAGAGGCTTTAAGCACTTTTCGTCGTGGGCTTGAATGTCGCAGCGAAGATAGCGACCCGGCTTTTGTTTCCGAGCTTTTTACCATCATCGGCGACACAGAGCACGAGCTTGGCAATCAGACGGCAACAATAGAGGCCTACGACTCGGCGCTTGTATATAATCCTCGCAATATAGTAGTGTTGAACAATTACGCCTATTATCTTGCTCTCGATGGTGGCGACCTTGAAAAAGCCGAGGAGATGAGCCTGCGTACGATAAAAGAAGAGCCCGATAATCCCATTTATATTGATACATATATGTGGATACTCTTCATGCAGCAACGTTACGAGGAGGCAAAGGCTTACGCCGAGAAACTCATGCAGACAAACGACGAAATGAGTGCGGTGGAGTATAGTCATTGTGGCGATGTTTTTGCCATGTGTGGCGACATTGAGCGTGCGGTAGAACTTTGGCTCGAGGCACAAAAGTTGGGTGACGAATCGAAGATTTTGAAACGTAAGATTAAGAAAAAGAAATATATAGCCGATGATAAGAGAGGTAAAAAGTAAAATATACAATATAGTGGCAATGGTAGCAGTGCTGTTGCTTTTTTGGATGGTAAACGGTTGTGCCTCTTCAAAGAAAGGTGCTGTGGCGAGCGGCGTCTCAATAAAGGAACTGAAAAGCCTTCCGGCAGTAAACTCCGGCCTGTCCCACCTTTCGGCAAAAGTTAAACTGTCGGCAAGTGTAAGCGGCAAAGAATTCTCGGCAAACGGCAATGTGAAAATAAAGCGTGGCGAGGGCTTGCTTATAAGCATCAATGCTCTTGGCGGGCTGATAGAGGTTGCGCGCGTAGAAATGACTACCGAAAAGATGTTGCTCATCTATCGTTTGGGACGCGAATATGCCGAGGTTCGTTACAGCGACGTAGAGACTCTCGACCGTTTGGGAATAAACTACTCGATGCTCGAGGCTATATTGCTTAACGAACTTTTTACTTCCGATGGAAAATCGGTGGAAAAAGAGCTGTCGAAGATGGATGTGGAAGTTGCTAATGGCGAAATAATACTATCGACCGAGCGTAAAAATGGCATAAAGTATAGTTTCCATATAGAACAGAGTAGTGGATGCTTGCAGCTTACGCAGGGTGACTATAATAACAAGGTTAATGTAAATTGCAATTATTCGGATTTTTCCGAGGTTGACGGACGCCTTTTCCCTCGCCTGATACGTTTCTCGGTGGCAAATTCCTCCTTGGAACTGAAGTTTACCAATATAAAGACCGATAATTTTAAATTAAACAGGACCACCGAACTATCGTCGTATAGAAAAGTGGATATTTCGACGCTGCTCAAAGGCATTAAATTTTAAAAGCAAAAAAGGGGAATAATAAATATGTTGGCAAAGAGGATATTCTTTATATTGTTGCTGCTGTCTGTCGTGTGTACCGTATGGTCGCAACAACAGACGGTGAAAGAGATGCGCAGCCGTGTGAGCAGTTTGCAGCAGCAGATAAAGGAGAAAGAGCGTATATTGCTTTCCTCGGAGAAGGATGTTGCTTCTAAACTGAAAAACCTTAATCTGCTTACGGCGCGTGTCGGTGAGCAAAAATCGCTGATTGCACTTTTGAGCAAAGAGGTTGCGGCCATCGACAAAGAGATTTCCTCGCTTACGGCAGCACTCGCGCGCGACGAGGCGCGTGTCGAAAAATCAAAGGACGAATATGCTGCGGCTCTTCGCAGGGCGCGTCGTTACGGCTCCTTGCAGGATAAGTTGCTCTTCATAATATCAGCCGATGATTTTAATTCCCTGCTCCATCGTTACCGTTACGCGCGTGAGTATATGAATGCTCACCGCAAGCTCGCCGACGAACTTAAAGAGAAAATAGCGGCTCTCGAACTTAAACGTGCCGAGGTTGAAAAGGTGCGTGCAAGCAAGGTGGCCTCTCTCGAGGAGCAGAAAAAGGAGCAACAGACGCTGAAAAAACTCGAGGACAAGCAACGTTCCCTTGTTGCCGAACTTAAACGCGAGAATAAAAAAGTAGAGAAGGAACTTGCACGTCAGCGCAAAGAGCTTAACAAACTGAATACAGCCATCGAGCGTGAGATTGAGCGTGAGATTGAGGCTCGTCGTCTCGCCGAACTTGCAGCAGCAAAGAAGAAAAAAGAGGTTGCGGTTAAAAAAGACAATAAGACAACTGCAAAGAAAAAAACAACCGACGAGCCTGCACCCAAAGTGCAACGTCGCGAAAAACAGATTGTAAACACCAACAGCAAGGGTATGCAGAAGCTTACCGGCTCTTTTCTGCAAAATAAAGGACGTCTGCCGTCACCCATCACCGGTCCCTGTATGGTTGTAGGCTCTTTCGGTCCGCAACGGGGAGTCGAGGGTAAGGGTAACGTTCGCATAGATTACGGCGGAATAACCCTGCAAGGCGAGCGTGGAGCAAAGGCGCGTGCAGTGTTCAAAGGCGTAGTAACCTCGGTCGTTCGCGCCGGAGATTTTGCCTTTGTTATTGTGCGCCACGGAAAATACCTGACAGTATATTGTAAATTACAAAATATAAAAGTCAGTCAGGGCGACGAGGTTGATACAGGCGATATTCTTGCCGAGGTTGCCACCGATGCTTCCGGAGCAACGACCCTGCTTTTCCAGATACGCAACGAAAAGGAAAAGCTTAACCCCCGTCCTTGGTTGAATCTATAATTTTTGATGCTTGTAGGAAAATAACATTATGAAAAGCACAATTTTAAAAAAAACGCTCCTTTTTATATTCTCGTTGTTTGCAGTAGCCACTCTGCACAGCCAGATATTGGATGGAACAGTGCAGTCCGCACGTTTCCGCGTATCGCTGCCCGCCACATTCAATTTTGACGATGGCTCTGTAAACTCCTCGCCCTATGTAAGCTACAAGCAAGATATTCTTCCGTTTATAAAGGGTGCGGTCTTTGCGCAATACAACATTAAGCAAGAGGCTTTTGTCCCTCAGTTGTGGGTGGAATTTTCGGCTGCGAAAAAATACTATCTTCTCTCCCGTTCAATCTATAATACCCGCACCGGAAAATACTCTCATGGCCTTGCTGCAACAATAAAGTTGCCGCGCAATCTGTCGATAGATGCCACGTGGGACAATATGTTTCAACAGGTAGGTACACAAAAGATTGACCGCTTCCAGATGGTGGGTGGGTACATAAACAGACGCTTCATCGCTAATGCCGGTTACTCAATGCTCTATAAAAAAGGCATTGTAGCCAACCTGCGACTGATATTCTGCCCTGCATACTTCCTGCAAATGAAATACGACGGCGGTCAAAATTCATTCACCCTGACGTCGTACATAAATTTATAGAGTCTTTATAGGAAATGATGCTAAAAGTAGCGAGAATGTTTTAATTTCTCGCCACTTTTCTTTGTAGCCCTTCATTCATTGCTTCGCAATCGTAAAGTTAGAAAATGTCGGAAGTTCCATGTTTTTTACTTTCTCTTTTTCATCAGCAGGGCGTCTGTGTCGCGTTCTTTTATAAGTTCCAATGCCTTGTTCACAATGTCGTCACTTTCATTTATAATCTGAAAGTATTCGCTCATGTTCCACAGGTCGCGTGCGAGCAGTGCTTTCATCTGTCTGCGTATTTGTGGCAGTGATTTTTCATATTCTGCTTCGTCTTTCAATTTTACACTGTCGCGCAGAGCTTGGTTGCGCAGACGTGAAAGAAGCTCTTCGTTTACTTCGAACTTATTTTTGTACTCCTCGAATGTGGGGTATTCTTTGTGCATTGCGTCGCGTTTGTCGTCAAGGTAGCGCAGGGTTGTCTGTATGATTGTTCCCTTGCGTACAAGTTCGCGGTGGTATTTTGTGTATTTTGTTGTGTCGAGCGATACAAAATAGTCGGGCATTATGCCTCCGCCACCGTAGACGGGGCGTTTCAGACGTTTGGTGAATACTTTCAGCGAGTCGGGGAAGTGTATGCTATCTTCGCTTGTAAGTTCGCCGTGGTTGTAACGTTTCATCAGGTCGTCGCGGTATTGTATTGAGTCGCCGTATGGCTTTTGTATGTTGCGTCCCGAAGGGGTGTAGTATCGTGCAATAGTCAGACGTATCATTGAGCCGTCGGGAAGGTCGAAGGGGCGTTGCACAAGGCCTTTGCCGAAGCTGCGGCGCCCCACGATTATTCCTCTGTCCCAATCCTGTATCGCGCCCGAGAGAATCTCGGCGGCCGAGGCGGTATTTTCGTCTATAAGTACAACGACTTTCCCTTTGCCGAATCTTCCGCCACCTTTGGCAATGTAGTCGTAGCGAGGGAATACTCGTCCCTGTGTGTAAACTATAAGCTCATTTTGGTTCAGAAATTCGTTGGCAATGTCCACCGATGCTTGCAGCAGTCCTCCGCCGTTGCTCTGAAGGTCGAGCACAAGGTCTTTCATTCCTTGCTTTTGCAGTGAGTCGAGCTTGGTGACAAATTCTTCATGGGTCTTTTGTCCGAAGCTCGAGATGCGTATGTAGCCTCTTTTTTTGTCCAGCATATAGGCTGCGTCTATTGTGGTGGTGGAAATTTTGTCGCGCACAATGTCAAAGGGTATAAGATTGCTTACGCCGCGACGCATTACCTCTATATGTACTTTTGTTCCTTTCTTTCCACGCAGACGACGCATAATGTCGTAGCGGTTCATTTTTACTCCCGCAATTGTAGTGTCGTCCACCGTAATTATACGATCGCCGGCAATTATTCCTGCCTTTTCGGACGGCCCGTTGACTGTTGGTTGTATCACAACCAATGTGTCATCCACCATATTGAACTGTACGCCGATTCCGTCGAAATTTCCTTGCATCGACTCCATAAGGCTTTTAACCTCTTTGGGGTCGGAGTAGGTCGAGTGGGGGTCGAGCTGTTTAAGCATGGATTTAATGCCCTCTTCTACCATTTTTGCCTCTTGCACGCTGTCTACGTAGAAACGGGTGATGACATTTTCGGTAATCATCAGCTTGTTAAGTTGCTCGGGGATTGCTGTGCGTTTTTTGTCGCCTTGTGCCACCAACATCAGCGGGGCGAGCATCAGATATATGATAATTGCTGTTTTTTTCATCTTTTTTATTTATGGTAAAAATTTGCTTACGTCTTTTCCGTAGCTCATAAGTTCGCGTACGGCACTGCTGCTTATTGCTGCGTATTGTGGCTCGCAGGGCAGTATTATTGTCTCAATTCCGCTTATTTCGCGGTTAAGGTCGGCAAGGTCGCGCTCATATTCAAAGTCCTTTACGCTGCGCACTCCGCGCAGCAGGCAGCATGCGCCCTGTTCCCGGGCAAAATCTGCTGTCAGCCCCTCGTATGTGACAACCTCCACCCGTGGCTCGTCGGCGTATATGCGGGCGATATTTTCGACACGCTTTTCGGCGTCTGTTTGCGAGGCTTTTGCGTTGTTGCGGCCTATTGCTATTATTATTTTGTCGAACATTGCCATTGCTCTTTTCACTATCGAATGGTGTCCGATGGTGTATGGGTCGAATGTGCCGGCAAATAGAGCTGTTTTTTTCATTTTCTTTTTTTATTCTTCGTTAGTCTTGTCCTCTTCGACAACAAGATTGTCGATGATGAAATTCTGTCGCTCCATGCTGTTCTTACCCATGTAGTAACAGAGAAGGTCGTCCACTTTGTCGTCCTTGTGCATGGTTACCTGCTCCAGACGAATGTCTGCGCCTATGAAATTGCGGAATTCATCGGGGGAAATTTCTCCCAATCCTTTGAATCGTGTAATTTCGGGGTTGGGCGATAGTTTTTCTATTGCTTTTATGCGCTCCTCTTCGTTGTAACAGTATATTGTTTCAAAGTCGCCTTTCTGTTTCTCGCCGTCGGCAGCTTTTTTGCCACGTGCGGCCTTGCGCTTGTTGCGCACGCGGAACAGTGGGGTTTGCAATATGTAAACATGTCCTTTCTTGATAAGTTCGGGGAAGAATTGCAGAAAGAATGTTATAAGCAGCAGACGTATGTGCATTCCATCGACGTCGGCGTCGGTTGCTACAATCACTTTGTTGTAGCGCAGTCCTTCGAGCCCCTCTTCTATGTTCAGTGCTGCTTGCAGCAGGTTAAATTCCTCATTCTGGTAAACTACGGCGCGGCTCAGCCCATAGGTGTTCAGTGGCTTTCCGCGCAGACTGAACACTGCTTGTGTGTTTGTGTCGCGGCTTTTTGTTATTGAGCCGCTTGCCGAGTCGCCCTCGGTGATGAATATGCAGCTCTCCTCTTGACGGTCGCCTTTGGGGTCGTTAAGGTGTATGCGACAGTCGCGCAGTTTGCGGTTGTGCAGGTTCACCTTTTTAGCCTTTTCGCGTGCCTGTTTGGCAAGTCCCGAAAGTTCCTTGCGCTCTTTCTCTGATGCGGTTATCTTGCGCAACATTTCCTCGCTGATGTCCGGATTTTTGTGCAGAAAGTTGTCAAGCTCCACTTTTATAAAGTCGCCGATGAACTTCTTTACACTGATGCCTCCGGGTGCCATGTATAATGAACCTAATTTCACTTTTGTCTGGCTCTCGAATACCGGCTCTTCCACGTTTACGGCTATTGCTGCTACAATGCCGTTGCGTATGTCGCTGTATTCAAAGTTTTTGGCTGTGAAAAAATCGTGTATGGTCGATGCGACAAGCTCTTTGAACGCACTTTGGTGTGTTCCGCCTTGCGGAGTGTGCTGTCCGTTTACAAAGGAGTAGTACTCCTCGCCATACTGTTCGGCGTGTGTTATTGCAATCTCAATATCCTCGCCCTTAAGGTGTATTATGGGGTAGAGACCCTCGCTGGTCATATTGTCTGTCAGAAGGTCGGCAAGGCCGTTGCGCGAGAGTATGCGTTTGCCGTTGTAAAGTATCGTCAGGCCTGTGTTCAGGTAGGTGTAGTTGCGCAGCATCGTTTCTATGAACGCCGGGCGAAACTCGTAGTTGGCGAAAAGTTCATTGTCGGGGGTGAAGGAAATATATGTTCCATTTTCGTCGCTTGTCTTTTCGGTGCGGTCGTCGATGAGTATGCCTTTCTCGAATATTACGCTGCGTACGACTCCTTCGCGGTAGCTACGTACCTCGAATCGGCTGCTGGTTGCGTTTACGGCTTTTATGCCGACGCCGTTGAGTCCCACAGATTTTTTAAATGCCTTACTGTCGTATTTTCCTCCGGTGTTCAGTCGGCTGACAGCCTCTACCAGCTTGCCTTGCGGAATCCCTCGGCCATAGTCGCGCACAGTGACACTTTTGTTCTCTGTAATGTCAATCTCTATGCGCTTGCCCGAATTCATCTTAAACTCGTCGATGCTGTTGTCGATTACCTCTTTCAGAAGCACGTAGATTCCATCGTCATTCTGCGAGCCGTCGCCCAATTTTCCTATATACATCCCCGGACGGGTACGTATATGTTCCATGTCATTCAGGTGGCGTATGTTGTCCTCGGTATATGCCACCGTCTCTTGTGTGTTGTTCTCGAGAAATATATTTTCGTCCATCTGATTTAATCTTTTATGCTTTTTTTGTATGCGCGGCGACGTTTGTGTTGTTCTTTTTCAAAAAACTCCCACTGTGCCTGTACTTTTTCGTTACTCTCAAGTTCGGGGTTGCTTTCTATGTCTTTGAATCCCATTTTTATGTAGTTGGGAAGAATTTCGTTTATGATTATTGCGTTCACGCCCTTACCTTGATACTCGGGGTCTATTGCCACGATAAGAAAATCGAGGCGGGTGGGGCGTTTCACAAACAGGGCTTTTACAATGTGAACCCACCCGAATGGGAAGAGCTTTCCTTTGGCTTTTTGCAGTGCCTCGGCAAGCGAAGCGATGGTGATGCCCACGCCTACTAACTTGTCGTTCTTGTCGGTGATGAGTGCTATCATGCGTCTGTCCACAAGCGGCAGATACATTTTTATGTATTGCTCTATTTGTCGGTCGTTCAGTGGCGAAAAGCCGTATAAGGGTGCGTAGCTTTTGTTTATAAGCTCGAAAATCTCTTTTCCGTAGCGACGCTCAAGCTCGCGGTTGGACTTGAATTTTGCCGATTTTAACCCGAATCTTTTTTCAACCATGCTTGCTATGCGCTCAAATTTTTCGGGCACCGCGTCGGGTACTTTGAAAAGAAATTCTATCCAGTCGGTATCTTTTTCGTAACCTAATTTTTCTATGTGACGGGGGTAGTAGGGGTAGTTGTAGATGGTGGCCATTGTACTTATACGGTCGAACCCATCGACGAGCATTCCTTCGGGGTCAAGGTCGGTGAAGCCTAATGGCCCCTGTATTTCGCTCATGCCTCGTTCGCGCCCCCACTGTTCCACTGTGTCGAGCAGGGCTTTTGAAACATCTTCGTCGTCTATAAAGTCTATCCATCCGAAACGAACGGCTTTTATGTTCCATTTTTTGTTGGCGCGTTTGTTGATGATGGCTGCAACGCGTCCGACTATTTTCCCGTCGCGTATGGCAAGGAAATATTCTGCCTCGCAAAATTCAAATGCAGCGTTACGCTTGTGCTCGAGTGTATTAAGCATGTCCTCGTACAGGTCGGGTACCGAGTAGGGATTATCTTTGTACAACTCGTAGTTGAAACGGATAAATTGTTTCAACTCTTTTCGTGTTTTTACCGGTATAATGGTTACTGCCATCTTTTGTGTAAGTGTTTAATTGTTCGAGATTAGATATATTGTGTACGCGACGTAGCCACAAATGAGTGTTGCGCCTTCTATACGTGTGATTGTTGCCTTGCCACCGAATTTTGCCACAATGTATATTAGCAGGCTCGAAGCTATAAGCACATAATAGTCTATGGCGTTGAATTGTGATAATTCTATGGGGCATATTGTTGCGGTGCATCCGAGTATCAGGAAAATGTTCATTATATTACTGCCTAATACGTTACCCAGGGCAATGCCGGGACTTTTCTTGCGAGCGGCATTTACCGACACAGCAAGTTCGGGCAACGAACTTCCGGCTGATACTATTGTTATTCCTATGACTGCTTCGGATAGTCCTGCTGCAAGAGCAATTTTCGTTGCCGCATCCACAAAAATATTTCCGCCTAGAATAAGACACGCAAGGCCTCCGATTATATAGAGTGCTATTTTCCAGCCATTCATTGTTGCGACACTCACTTTTTCTTCGGAATTTTCATCTTTGGCAATGGAGAATGTGTAACGTATGAAAATTGCCAAAAAGCACAGCAACAACATTCCCCCTGTGCGGGTAATATATTCCCCCTCGCAGTTTGCTCCGTAAATCATGCTGCCCGATACAAGCGTAAGTGCGACGGTCGAGAGCAGGTTAAAAGGAATTTCACGCGACAGCATCTTTGTGCTGAACTTTATAGGATAGATAAGTGCCGCAATGCCCAAAATAAGCAATCCGTTGAAAATGTTGCTTCCTATTACGTTTCCAAGTGAAATTCCCGAACTTCCTTTCAATGCAGAACTTAGACTAATGACAAGTTCGGGTAGCGATGTTCCTAAGGCAACGATGGTAAGTCCTATTACCAATTCGCTTATCTTGAAACGTCGCGCCAAGGCCGATGCCCCGTCAGTAAGCATATTTGCGCCCAAAAGTATTATTGCGAGCGACCCTATGAAAAATAAAATAGTAAATATCATGTTTCTTATGTAGAATCTTTAATTTACAAAGATAAAAATAAAAACGTTATATGTGAAAATTTATCCGAAATTTCGTGTCACCAAATAAAAAGGTTGGCAAAAAAAGAAAAATTGCCAACCTTTTTATTTGGTTTTTATTTGTCGCACTACTCGTTCGAAAGTGAGTAGGGCCTATCCTCGGCCTTTGTTCCTCGCTTGGTGTTTGGCTCCGACGTCATCTTAGCTTCAATCGTGCCACCCTTCATCAAGTCCGAGTGAGTGATGAAGTTGCGAGTATATGTCTTGCGGTTGAGTTTCAGTGAGTTTATGTAGATATTCTCGGCACTGTTGTCCGGGGCCTTAATCGTAAACTTCTTGCCATTCTCAAGATGGATTGTTGCCTTTTTGAAGAGCGGTGCGCCCATCACATACTCATCCGAGGCGGGGCATACAGGGTAGAATCCCAATGCCGAAAAGACGTACCATGCAGATGTCTGTCCATTATCCTCATCTCCGCAATAACCGTCAGGGGTGGCCGAGTAGAAACGGTCAATCACCTGACGCACCCAATATTGGGCCTTCCAAGGCTCTCCCGCGTAATTGTAAAGATATATCATATGCTGAACAGGCTGGTTACCGTGAGCGTAGTTGCCGGCATTCATAATCTGCATTTCGCGAATCTCGTGAATAACGCCACCATAATAGCTCTCGTCAAAGATAGGCGGTACGGTAAACACCGAATCGAGCATATTGACAAACTCCTTGTCTCCGCCCATCAAGTCAATCAAGCCTTGTGGGTCGTGGAATACCGACCATGTGTAGTGCCAACTGTTACCTTCGGTGAAGGCATCACCCCATTTAAGCGGTGAAAAAGGCTCTTGAAATTCGCCGTTTTTCAAGCGGCCGCGCATCAACTTGCTCTCCTTGTCGTAGACGTTACGATAGTTCATGGCACGCTTGCGGAAGAGGTCAATCTCCTCCTTCGGACGCTTAAGTTCCTTCGCCATACGGTAGATACACCAATCATTGTAAGCATACTCCAATGTGCGAGCAGTATTCTCGTTGATATTCACATCGTATGGAACGTAACCGAGCGAATTGTAATATTCATGTCCCAATCGGCCCGAAGATGATACGCTCGGGTGTACATTCTTTGTGCCGTGCAACATTCCTTTGTACATTGTCTCAGCATCCTCAACTTTGACACCCTTTATGTATGCATCTGCAAGGACCGATGCGGAATTATTGCCAATCATGCAACCCCTGTGCCCGGGGCTCGACCACTCGGGGAAGAACCCACTCTCTTTGTAAACATTGACGAAACCCTCCTGCATCTTCTTATTCTCCGATGGATAGAGCATGTTTAAAAGAGGGAAGAGCGAACGGAACGTATCCCAGAATCCCGTACCTGTATAAAAATAACCCTTCTCGACCTTGCCATTGTGAGGACTATAGTGTACAACCTCGCCGTTGGCATTAATCTCATAATGCTTCATCGGGAAGAGTGTAGCACGATAAAGGCACGAGTAAAATGTGCGTAATTGATCAACCGAGCCACCCTCGACCTCTATACGTCCCAATATATCATTCCACGCCTTGCGGCCCTTCTCTTTAAGTTGTTCCAAAGAATCATTACCCAGCTCCTTTAGGTTCAACTCAGCCTGCTCGAAGCTGATAAAAGATGATGCCACACGGGCGTGTATCTGCTCGCCACGTTTGGTCTTAAAGCCGATGACAGCACCCACATGATTCCCCGACTGCTCCGCTTCGCCGGCCTTTAGGTCGTTGTTGAAGAATGTGTTAATCATTTCGATAGGCTTGTCAAACTCAACAATAAAGTAGTTCTTAAAATCGCGTGGAACGCCACCCGAATGACGCGTAGAATAACCGATTAAGCGATTCTTGCTCTTGTCCACTTTAATGTAAGAACCTCTATCGAATGCGTCCACCACAATGTATGATTGCTCCGACGAAGGGAACGTGAAGCGGAACAAGGCTGCACGGTCGGTTGGCGAAAATTCGGCAACAACATCATGCTCGGCCAAATACACCTGATAATAGTAGGGCTTGGCAATTTCGGCCTTGTGCGAGAACCAGCTGGCACGGCGATTCTGATCAAATTCGGGCTTGCCGACAACAGGCATTATTGAGAATTGACCATAGTCGTTGATCCAAGGACTCGGTTGGTGGGTTTGCTTGAAACCTTTAATTTTGTGCTCGGTGTAACAATACATCCATCCATTGCCCATGTTGCCGGTCTGTGGTGACCAAAAGTTCATGCCCCAGGGACGGGCAATGGCAGGGTAGGTGTTACCTGCCGATAGGGCAAACTCGGAGTGTGTACCCATCAGCGGGCTTGCATAATCGGCCGGAGAGAATTCCTTGTCCTTTGCAAATGATAGCATGATGGCCATCGTAGCCATGATGCTGAGCAATGATTTTTTAATCATATATTAGTTGTTGTTACGTTTATTCAAAATACAAATAGTCAAAAAAAATTACTCTTTTACGAAGCGCATCATCGCCCAACGATTATCTTCGGCAAAAGTTTCGTAGCGCAGTCTGTGTCGTGCAGCCTCCTCTTTAAGAATCTCCATGTCCTCAGTGTAGAATCCGCTGATGAAAATTACCGAGCCGGGGCGCATGCACGCAGCATAGCTTTTCATGTCTGCAAGAAGAATGTTGCGGTTGATGTTGGCAATAATGTAGTCGAATGTATCATCCTCGCGCAAAGCCTCGGCTCCGCCCAGACGTACCTCAATGTCGGGTGTTCCGTTAAGGGCAATATTTTCGAGCGCATTCTCATAGGCAAACTCATCAATGTCTATGGCAACAACATCCTTTGCGCCATGCTTGCGCGCAAGAATAGCCAGCAGGGCAGTGCCGCAGCCCATGTCAAGCACGCTTTTTCCCTCCATATTTTCGCCCAGAATGGCGCGTAGCATGTGGCACGTTGTTTGATGGTACCCTGTGCCGAATGCCATCTTCGGGTCTATGAGAATATCGTAACGAGCCTTGGGAATATCTGTGTGGAAGGTGCTGTGAATGACACAATCTTCGCCCAATACTATTGGCTGAAAATAGTTCTTCTCCCACTCGGCGTTCCAATCTTCGCCCTCAATTTCCTCTGTGTCGTAGGTTATTGAAAATCCATCGAGCGGAAATTCATTTACTACTCGTTCCATTGCCTCTTGGTCGAAAGTGGCTTTTGGAGCATACGCTGTCATTCCCCACTCCTCGGGGACGAAACTTTCAAAGCCAACCTCGGCAAGGAGTGCGGCAAGCACGTCTGTTGCAGCCTCTTCGGCGGGTGTTACCGTGAAACAGACTTTTATATAATTGTTCATGTTTTTTGTATTTTTTGCGAAAATACCTAAAATTAATGAATTATGCGATGCTTGTGGCGAAAAAATGCGTATGCTTGCGAAATACATAAAAAGACAGTAGCGATGGAATTTGATCCCATCGCTACTGTCTTTTTATGTAAAATGTTTTTTATTTCTTGGGGTTGTTGATAAGAAACTCGGCAATCTGTACAGCGTTCAATGCTGCGCCTTTCTTTATCTGGTCGCCTACAATCCACATGGTGATTCCGTTGGGGTTTGTAAGGTCCTTGCGTATGCGTCCTGCGTATACGGGGTCTTTACCGGCAAGGAACAGGGGCATGGGGTATTCTTTCTTGTCGGGGTTGTCCATAAGAACAAGGCCTTCGCCATTCTCGACAGCCTCGCGCACTTGTTCGACACTCAAAGGTTCTTCGGTCTCTATCCACAATGATTGTGAGTGTGAGCGCAGGGCGGGTACACGCACGCAGGTTGCGCTGACAGCAATGTCGCTGTGCATTATCTTGCGTGTTTCGTTGTACATTTTCATTTCCTCTTTTGTGTAGCCGTTTTCTGTAAATACGTCAATCTGTGGAATAAGGTTGAACGCAAGCTGGTAGGCAAACTTCTCGACGGTGGGCTCTTCGCCGGCAAGTACCTGACGATACTGCTCGTAAAGTTCGGCCATTGCCGATGCTCCCGCGCCGCTGGCTGCCTGATAGGTGGATGCGTGTACGCGCTTGATGTGTGAGAGGTTTTCTATTGCTTTAAGTGCAACAACCATCTGTATTGTTGTGCAGTTGGGGTTTGCGATGATGTTACGGGGTGTGTCGTATGCGTCGCAAGGGTTTACTTCGGGTACGACAAGGGGTACGTCGCTGTCCATGCGGAAGGCACTTGAGTTATCAATCATGATGGTGCCGTGCTTGGTTATTGTCTCGGCAAATTCTTTCGAGGTTGAGCCGCCGGCCGATACAAAAGCATAGTCGATGCCTTTAAAGTCGTCATTATGTTTAAGCTCTTTTACGGTGTACTCTACACCTTTGAAATTATAACTTCTTCCCGCACTGCGAGCCGAGCCGAAAAGTACAAGCTCGTCAAAGGGGAAATTTCTCTCTTCGAGGACACGCAAAAACTCCTGTCCCACTGCGCCACTGACGCCTACGATAGCTATTTTCATCTTATATTTTTTGTGTTTATTGTCTGTATTATTATTGCATTATTCTTTTTGCAATGTTAAGGCGTTGCAAAAGTACAAAGAAAAATTGCATATAATAGAATGGTGTTGCGCTTTTTTTGTAAATTTGCAATATAAATATTGCGAATATAAGATGCAGAAAGTCTGTTTTTTGTGTATTTTTTGTAAGCAGTAGGTAATATGTGGTTGCAACGTACGGAATTATTTATCGGCAGTGAAAGGCTTGCCCGTATAAAATCGGCCCGGGTGCTTGTTGTGGGGCTGGGCGGCGTCGGCTCGTGGGCGGCAGAGATGATTGCTCGCTCGGGAGTGGGCAGTATGACACTTGTCGATGCTGATACTGTCGATGTTACAAATTTGAATCGTCAGATGCCTGCGCTTGTCTCTACCATTGGCAGGGCTAAATGCGAGGTTGTCGCCGAAAGGTTGCGCGAGATTAACCCTGCGGGTTCTTTTGTCTCGCTCAACATGTTTGTAGATGCCGATAATATTCCTCGTTTGCTCGATGAGGGGAATTTTGACTTTGTGGTCGATGCTATAGATTCGTTGCCACAAAAGGCGGCTCTTATAAAAGCATGTTGGGAGCGTGGATTGAGGATTGTTTCGAGTCTCGGAGCCGGTGCAAAGGGCGACCTTTCCTGCATACGTGTGGGTGACCTGTGGCGCAGCGAACATTGTGTGCTTGGGAAAAATCTGCGCCGATTGTTACGCGATTGTCGCGGAAAATATAAGTTGCCGGTTGTCTACAGTGTCGAGGATGCTCGCAAGCAGGCTGTGCGTCCCTCGCCCGACGGCGGAAAACCTCTTATTGGTACGGTTGCTTACTATACAACAACTTTCGGCTGTTATCTTGCAGCTTATGTAATAGAAAATTTATGATAAAGATAGAGAATATAACAAAAAGTTTCGGCTCGTTGCAGGTGCTTAAAGGCGTGAATCTCGAAATTTCAAAGGGCGAGATTGTCAGCATTGTAGGTCCCAGCGGGGCGGGAAAGACCACGCTTCTGCAGCTTGTCGGTGCGCTCGACACGCCCGACGGTGGTGCAATATATTTCAACGGTGAGAATCTGTGCAGTATGGGTCGCAACAGGCTTGCGGCTTTCAGAAATACTCATATAGGTTTTGTTTTTCAGTTTCATCAGTTGCTGCCCGAGTTTACTGCTCTCGAAAATATTATGATTCCCGCCCTTATTGCCGGCAAGAGTCGCGCCGAGGCTGCTCGTCGGGCTGCGGAACTTTTGCAACTGATGGGGCTTTCGGCTCGTGCCGACCATAAGCCCTCGCAAATGTCCGGTGGCGAGAATCAACGTATCGCTGTTGCGCGTGCCCTTGTGAATAACCCCGATGTTATTCTTGCCGACGAGCCTTCGGGCAGTCTCGACAGCCGCAATAAAGAGGAGCTTCATAAACTCTTCTTCGACCTGCGCGACCGTTTCGGGCAGACTTTCATTATAGTTACTCACGACGAAAAACTTGCGCAGATTACCGACCGTACAGTGCATATGGTAGATGGACTTGTTACGGATAAATGATTTTTTATATGTTATTAAACTATTTTTCATTTTTAATGTCAAAAAAGAAAAAAGTTATGAAAAAATCAGTTGTTTTAATAGTCCTTTTGTTTTTGGGCGTGGCAGTTAATGCCCAAGATAATAATGTGCGTCGTCAAGGCAATGCTCCCCGCGGTGAACGTACCATGCGCAGGTCTTTCTCTCCCGAAGAGATGGCAAAAATGGAAACAGATGCAATAAATGCTGCCGTCGGGCTCGACTCGCTCCAATATCAGTTGGTGTATATAATGAAATACTCGGACATGATGGCTATGCAGGACAGCATGAAGGCTCGTGCCGCTCGCGCTCCCAAAATGGGCGAGCGTGGCAATAAACCTCCTCGTCTCGACGATAAGCAGCGCGAGGAGTGGATGAAGGCACGCGAGGATGTTATGAAAAAGCGTCGCGAGGCAATGAACGAGCAGATGAAACAGATTTTATCTTCTAAACAGTATAAAAAATATCTTAAGTACGAAGAGGAAAAATATTCTCGTCGCAAGGAGTTTGGTGAGCGTCGCGGACGTTCGGGAAACAAAAAAGGTAAAAAGTAGGCTGTGTTTATAAAACGTGTAATTTAATTGCAGACGAAGGAACAAGATTGTTCTTTTGTCTGTTTTTTTTAAAAAGAGTGCATAAATACGCAAAAACTCTTGTGTCTGAATTGTTTTTTGTTTAATATTGCAAAGATAGTGCAAGCGAACGTAACGCAAGCTCGCTTGCGGATTACAAAGTGAGTGTAGCATATGTTCGCAGTATTCATACTGCAAAGCAGATGGATTTTACATTTATTATAATATAAAAATAAATTAATATGGTATCAGATGTAGAAAAAAATTTGGTTGTCGGCATTGATGTTGGCGGCACAGGAACAAAAATCGGAATTGTTGATGCTCGTGGCGAAATTCTTGCTCGTGACGAGAGTATTGCCACTCCTCAATATACTGACTTTAACGAGTTTGTCGATGCGATGAACAGCGTTGTTCAGCGTCTTATCAGCGAGGTTGGTGCCGAGGGTCGCATACGCGGAATAGGTATTGGTGCTCCCAATGCCAACTATTATGCAGGTACCATCGAGAATGCTCCCAACCTTCCTTGGAAAGGTGTTCTTGAACTTTGCAAGGTATTCTCGGAAAAGGCCGGTGTGCCCGTTTACACCACTAACGACGCGAATGCTGCGGCTATTGGAGAAATGACATACGGAACGGCAAAGGGTATGAAAAACTTTATTGTGATTACTCTTGGTACGGGCGTGGGTAGCGGTATTGTCATTAACGGGCAGTTGGTGTATGGTTGCGACGGCTTTGCAGGCGAGCTTGGACACGTTACTATGGTACGTGGTAAGCAGGGGCGCCTTTGCGGGTGTGGCGGTCGCGGTTGCCTCGAAACTTATTGCTCGGCTACGGGTGTTGCGCGTACGGCAAAAGAGATTCTTAAAGCCGATAAGACTACTCCCAGTGCGTTGCGCGGCATAAAAAATATTACATCAAAGGATGTGTTCCTTGCGGCAAAGGCCGGTGATAAGATTGCGAAAGAGATATTCAAACAGACAGGTACAATGCTTGGCGAGGCTATTGCCGACTTTATAAAATTCTCGAGCCCCGAGGCTATTATTCTCTTCGGCGGTCTTACACGTTCGGGTAAATATATTCTTGATCCGGTTAAAAAGGCTGTCGATAAGAATGTGATGCCCATTTTTAAAGGCAAGGCGAAGATTCTTATTTCGCAGTTGAAAGACTCAGACGCTGCTATCTTGGGTGCAAGTGCTCTTGCTTGGGAATAAAAAGGTGGCTTGTATTATTGAAGGGTTGCTCTGTTGCTTGCAGGGCAACCCTCTTTTTTGTATCTTCGCGAGCACTAAACATAATATTACGTATCTGCTTGATAAACAAATAGTAATGCTTTAGTGAAAAGTTATCGGTAACGATTTGGCAACTTTGGGATTGCACCAATCATCTACATTCTGCTTTGTCAAAGAACTCTTTTATCTTTCTATTTTTTCAACTTCTTTTATTTTAATAATCGTCTATTCTCAACTTCTTCCAAAACTTTCATTTGCTGAATGGCTATCTGATTTAGTTTTATAAGTCTTTCTCGTTGAGTAAGTCCTTCGTCAATAAAAACCGCATTTAAGCTCTCCATATTTGAAAGGCAAATGAGTTCGTTTATTGTTGCATAATCCCGAATATTGCCTTTTAGTTCAGGATTTGCTTCTCGCCATTGCTTTGCAGTCATACCAAACATTGCTACATTTAAGACATCTGCTTCATTTGCATAAATAATGCTTGCTTGTAATGCTGTAATCTCATCAGGAATAAGATTCTGTTTTATTGCATCTGTATGTATATGATAGTTGATTTTAGAAAGTTCTCTTTTAGCAGTCCATCCAATCAATTTCTGCTCTTCTTGTTTAAGCCTTTGGAATTCCTTGACAATATATAGTTCAAACTCAACAGAAATCCAACTTGCAAACTTGAAAGCAATATCTTTATGTGCATAAGTTCCACCGTATCTTCCAGATTTAGATATAATTCCGATGGCATTGGTGGTATTTATCCACTTTTGCGGAGAAAGCGTAAAAGCATTCAAACCGGCTTCTCTTTTAAACCCCTCGAATTCGAGGGGGTTGAACCGAGGATTATATAAACTTTCCCAAATACCCAAATATTCAATGGTATTTCTATTACGCATCCAATTACCAATTACCGCAGTAGGGTCTTCACTCTTATACTTCGCTATATCTGTTAATGAGATGTAATCATTTTCGTTTACCGATATCACGGTTACATTAGTATTTTGAACAGTAATCTTTGCCATAATCTATATTTACTAATAAAGTTCGTAATGCAAAAATAGAAATAATTTGTAAGGTACCCAATAAAATTGTGTACCTTTGCATTGAATATAAGTAATATTTCAAATATGAATAGGATAAAAGAGATATTAGAATCAAAAGGAATTAGCCAAACCGAATTGGCAAGTTTATTAGGCAAGAGTTTTAACATGGTCAATTTGTATGCTACTAATAAAGTTCAACCCCCTATATCTATTTTATATCAAATAGCTGAAATATTAAATGTAGACGTGAGAGAATTGCTTGTACCGAGCAAAACAAATCAAAACAATTAAATAGTTGGCACTATGAAGATAATAAGTATAATCAGGGGAACAGAATATGATCTTAGTTTATTCTCGGAAGAAAAAATCTCAAAATTAGAGAACAACTTAGTAGAAAGACATACAAAGAAAGGATTAGATTTGTATTTTGCTTGTCTTGTTCGCAAAAAAGAGATTAAGGCGACTCCTGAGGAGATTGTTCGACAATTATATTTAATGGTGCTTACCGAAGATATGGGTTATCCTGTATCTCGAATGGAACTCGAATATGAAGTTACTTTTGGCAGAGAAAAGAAACGAGCAGATATCGTTGTATTTGATAAGCAACAGGTAACCTCTCCATATATTATAGTAGAATTAAAAAAGCCAAAGTTAAAAGACGGCAAAGAGCAATTGAAAAGCTATTGTAATGCAACCGGTGCTCCGATTGGAGTGTGGAGCAACGGACGCAGTATTTCATACTACCATCGCAAAGACCCAAATTACTTTGAGGATTTAAGCGGAATACCAATGTCCAACCAAAAGCTTTCCGATATATTGTCTGAACGATGGAAAATTGCCGATTTGATTAAAAAAGATAAATTGGTGAATGAGAGAAAATCTCTCAAAGATTTGATTCTTGAAATGGAAGATGAAATTCTAACAAGTGCAGGTGTCGATGTTTTTGAAGAAGTCTTCAAACTGATTTTCACCAAATTGTTTGATGAAATGGAAAGTGGTAGGAAACCTGATCGCAATTTGGAGTTTCGAAATTATGGTTACACAGAAGATGAGTTGTATAATATTATACAAGGGCTGTTTGATAAGGCTAAGGACAAGTGGGAAGGTGTATTTAATGATAAGGAACAAATTCTTCTAGCCCCATCGCATTTATCAATATGTATATCCTCTCTGCAAGATGTGAAATTATTTAATTCAAACTTAGAAGTAGTTGACGAAGCTTTCGAGTATTTGATGTCAAAAAGTCAGAAGGGAGAGAAAGGGCAATATTTCACACCACGATATGTGATTGATATGTGTGTAAAGATGCTCAATCCAAAGGCTGACGAAAAAATAATTGATACGGCTGCCGGTAGTTGTGGTTTCCCTGTACACTCAATTTTTCATGTATGGCAAAAAATTTTAGAATCAAAGGGATTGAAACGCAGTCATTTGTTTACTTTGGAAGAAAAACCTGCTGAGTGCAGTGATTACGTTCAGAATAATGTTTTTGCCATAGACTTCGACGAAAAAGCTGTGCGCGTGGCAAGAACACTTAACTTGATAGCCGGTGACGGGCAGACAAATGTAATGCATCTTAACACTCTAGATTATGAACGATGGGAGCAAGACTTCGTTAATAAACCCGGATGGCTTGAAACATACTCAAAGGGATGGTTTAAATTAAAGAAATTAAGGTCTGACAAAAATAGTTATAGAGACTTTGGTTTTGATATAGTAATGGCCAATCCTCCTTTTGCCGGAGATGAAAAACAAACAAGAATACTTGCAAAATATGAATTGGCTAAAAATGTTTGTTTAGAGAAGATTAAAAATGTTCCAAAGGGTTATTCTATAATAAATGGAGAGCCTACTTATCCCGAAGCATTGAGTAATTTGAATAATAGTGCAGAAACTGTATATCAAATGAGTGACGGTACGTTTCGCAAAACAAAGTTGAAACAGGCTACAACCATGAGCCGCGATGTTTTGTTCGTGGAGCGTAATCTTGATTTCTTAAAGCCAGGCGGTAGAATGGCTATTGTTCTTCCGCAAGGGCGTTTTAATAATAGCAGTGATAAGTTTTTAAGGGAATATATAACCGACAGATGTAGAATATTGGCTGTTGTCGGATTACATGGCAATGTGTTCAAACCTCATACCGGAACCAAAACAAGTGTATTATTTGTTCAGAAATGGGACGATGAACTATGCCCGAAAGTAGATGATTACAACATCTTTTTTGCAACTATGCAAGAACCAAGTAAGGATAACAGCGGAGATAAGATTTATCGAAACACCGTCGATGAAGAAGGAAATAATATACCATTACTCGACAGTCATGGGCATCTAATCGTTAAGCACGATTTGTTTAACCACGATGGACTGACAGGAGATGGTATTGCCGAAGCTTTTGCCGAGTTTGCTAAAAAAGAGAAATTATCTTTTTTCGCGGATGCCCCTTTGATGAAGTGAAGTATCAGACTTTGTTGGAGGGGCTGGAAGCAGTAGAAATAAAGTTATCCAATTTGGAAAATAACTTCACAATCGGCTCTGAATTTTATTCGAAATTTTATGTTGATATAATGTCAAGTATATCAAAATGCAAATTCGCCAAGAAGTTATTATGTGATATATCATCAACAATAACGGATGGAGACCATAATGCACCTGATTATAAAAATAGTGGCATTTTGTATTTATTAAGCGAATCAATTCAAACAGGTTATATTGACGAAAGCATTTATAGATATATAGCACCGAATATACACAAAAAACTGAATAAATCTGCATTGTGTGCAGGTGATGTATTAGTAACTAAAACTGGAGTGTATTTTGGTAAAAGCGCAGTAGTGCCTACTGGGTTTCCCGAAGCAAATACAAGTGCTCATGTTGGGATTATTAGATTGTCTGATAATTCTATAAACCCTTACTATTTGTCAACTTTCATCAATTCAAAATACGGTTACTATCAGTTTCGAAGAAGAGGTATAAAAGCCACAAGACCTGAAATTAAACTCATAGAGTTTGATGACATAAAAATAGTGGAGTTGCCAACAAAATTGCAATTGGAAGTTGAACGTATAGTTAAGAACGCAATAAAAGTAAGAAAAAAATCAAAAGACCTATATTCAGAAGCAGAGGCATATTTATTGGAGTGTTTGGGAATGAAAGATTTTGTAGCTAATTCTAATGCCTACAACACTTTGTCATTTAAAGATTCATTCTTAGAAACAGGACGTTTTGATGCCGAATATTACTTACCCAAATATGAAGACTATTGCAAGTTGATTCAATCTTACTCTAATGGCTACGAACTATTGAAAACAGCTTGTGATATACAAGACATCAATTATACGCCCGAAGATGGACGACTATATAAGTATGTTGAACTTGCCGATATTGGCAAATCTGGAGAAATTACGGGTTGTGATATAAATAAAGGGGAAAATTTGCCTACTAGAGCACGAAGAATGATTCATACTAATGATGTCATAGTATCATCCATTGAAGGGTCATTGGATAGTTGTGCATTAGTAACTGACGATTACGACGGTGCATTATGTTCCACAGGTTTTCATGTGTTGCAATCATCTAAACTGAATCCCGAAACATTGCTGACATTATTCAAATCCTTGCCTATTCAGCAATTGATGAAAAAAGGTTGTTCGGGGACAATCCTTACAGCAATAAATAAACCCGAATTAGAAAAACTTCCAATCCCTATAATCAGAACTGAAATACAACAAGAGATAGCCAAACATATTCGACAAAGTTATGCTCTACGAAAAGAAGCGTTGCAATTGCTTGAAAATGCAAAACTTACTGTAGAACAAATTATTGAAAGTGGGGGGGGTAATTATGTGATAATCAATAAGTTGCAAAATGGGGCTATTCGAGAATTTAGAACTGCAATATGGTTGTTACTTATAGAAATAGGTGTAATTGTTGAAAATAATGCCGATAATAACATTATTACTACCACAAAAAAAATGTCGGATAGTTTTCTTTGTAGCGGACGATTTGACGCTGAATATTATCAACCCAAATATGACTATCTGTTCAACAGGTTGTCTGATTATGAAACTTTAGCTCTTGGCGATTTGGCAGATATTCATAAATCGATTGAGCCGGGAAGCGATGCTTATTGTGATAGTGGTATTCCATTCATTCGTGTGTCCGATTTATCTAAATTCGGATTGTCAAAGACAAGTATATATTTGGACAAGATGAATTACGCAGATGTGATACGCCCAATAAAAGACGCTATTCTTTTGTCAAAAGATGGCAGTGTCGGCATTGCATATAAAACAGAGGAAGACCTTGACATTATTACTTCCGGGGCTATTTTACATTTGAAGATAAAAAACTCCAAAGTTTTACCCGATTATTTAACATTGGTTCTAAATTCCATTATTGTACAATTACAAGCTGAACGCGATGCAGGCGGCTCAATTATTCAGCATTGGAAACCATCAGAAATAGAGAAAGTGCAGATTCCAATCTTGCCATTGGATATACAGGCAAATATTTCTAAGAAAATTCAATATAGTTTTCTTTTGCGAAAAGAAAGTCTACAACTATTGGAACAGGCTAAATTATTGGTGGAACACTCGATTGAAACAGGTAATTAATTCTTTCGACTAAAACAGAAACAGATAGCAATGCTATTAGTGCTCTACTATCCGTCTGATATTTCAGTTTCCCATCTGTCTGTCATCTCTTCTATGGGTACTTTATCTGTGTGACATTGAAAGATGCAAGTTTTTTAGGATCAATACTCTCGAGGAATGAGAGGAGGGTTGTTCCGAAAATGGTTTTTTGCTTAAACTTGTAGATTTCAGAGGAAATTCGCACATACTTTTGTACCCGTAGAGGAATGAACATATAATGGGAATTAACAAAGAGATACATATGAGTGAAATCCTCAATTTAAGCCAAACTTACTTCCATTCATACATTCGTGTATTTGTGCGTATTTCCAATAGCTGTGTCGGCTTTTCATCTTTCCTACTTGTTTGACATAATCCCCATTATGCCGGCGAAATACAGCAAGCAGGGCCTTAGACTACATTCTTTTCCCCGTTTCGCACTCACTTTCGTTTCTTTGTAGTATCTTCGCGAGCACTAAACATAATATTATGGCTATTGACTTGCAGATAGAGGGGCTGAGTAAAAGTTTCGGTGCCCTTGTGCTTTTTGAAAAAATATCTTTTTCTGTTGAAAGTTCTCAGAGAATAGGACTTATTGCGCGCAATGGTAAGGGTAAAAGTACGTTGTTGAAGATTATTGCCGGTGGCGAAAATTACGACGAGGGCTCAATCGTCTTTCGCAAAGACCTTAAGGTCGGTTATCTTGAACAGGAACCACGCTTCGAGCCGGGTATAAAGGTGCTCGATGCTTGCCTGCGTCGCAACGGCGAAAAATCGGCCGTAATTTCGCGTTACGAGCGTGCCACACAGAGTGGTGACGAGCGTGAACTTCATGCGGCTCTCGAAGAAATGGATCGTCTCTCGGCGTGGGATTTTGAGAGTAAAGTCAAACAGGTGCTCTCTAAATTGAAAATCACAGACTTTAATCAGACTGTCGAGACTCTCTCGGGTGGTCAGATGAAGCGTGTGGCGTTGGCGACTGTTCTTTTGGAAGAACCCGACCTGATGATTCTCGATGAGCCTACCAACCATCTTGATACAGAGATGGTCGAGTGGCTCGAGGAGTATCTCTCGCGCCTCAATTGCAGCCTGTTGATGGTGACGCACGACCGATATTTTCTCGACAGGGTGTGCAACGAGATTATAGAGATTGACGACAATCGTATTTACAGATACAAAGGAAATTACAGCTATTTTCTGCGTAAGCGCGACGAGCGTCTCGAAAATGCCGAGGCCGAAATGTTGCGTGCGCGCAACCTCATGCGCAAAGAACTCGATTGGATGCGCCGGCAGCCTCAGGCGCGTGCGACAAAGGCAAAATACAGAATAGATGCCTTCTATAAACTCGAAGAGAAGGCTGCTTCTTTGCGTCGCGAGGCGAGTGTCACGCTGGGCACAAATTCACGCTACATAGGCAAGAAAATCTTTGAAATGCGCGCGCTCAATAAGGCCTTTGGGGATAGAATTATCGTGAAAGATTTTTACTATAATTTTGCACGTTACGAAAAGCTGGGAATTGTAGGAAACAATGGTACGGGAAAGTCCACTTTTATAAAAATGCTTCTCGGGCATGTGCAGCAGGATAGTGGCACTATCGAGGTTGGCGAAACTGTCAAATGGGGTTATTACAGCCAGGATGGAATCTCTTTTGACGAGAGTATGCGTGTCATCGACGCTGTAAAAAAAATTGCCGAGGTTGTCGAGGTTGGCGGAAAAATGCTCACTGCATCGCAATTTTTGCAACATTTTCTTTTCTCCCCTGCCAAGCAATATGATTATGTGTGCAAGCTGAGTGGTGGCGAGCGTCGCAGACTCTATCTGTGTACGGTGCTAATGTCGTCGCCCAATTTCCTTGTCCTCGACGAACCTACCAACGACCTTGACATTGACACACTGCAGGTACTCGAGGAGTATCTTGCCGATTTTAAAGGCTGCCTGATAGTCGTCAGTCACGACCGCTATTTTATGGATAGGGTGGTGGACCATCTGTTTGTCTTTAAGGGCATGGGCGAGATTAAGGATTTTCCGGGAAATTACACCGATTATCGCGATTGGTGCGACGAGGAAAAGGCTGCCACGAAAAATGCAACCGACGCAAAGTCCGGCAAGGCTCCGAAAGAGGAAAAGAGCAAGCCTGCCAATCCTGCGGGCAAGCGCAAAATGACGTTCAACGAAAAGCGCGAGTTTCAGGCTCTGGAAGGCGAAATTGCCATGCTCGAGGAGGAAAAGGCACAGCTCGAGAGTGATATTTGCAGCGGTACGCTCGATAATGATACTCTGTTGAAAAAGTCGATGCGTGTGGCCGAGGTTATAGAACTTCTCGATGTAAAATCCATGCGGTGGCTCGAACTTAGCGAAATAGGATAGTTGCTTGTAGTTAATTACTTATTGTTGGTAAAAGTGTTACGCTTTGTGCCTTTTTTAACAGAGTAATTGTGCTTATCTTCTTTCCTTTGTGTGTATCTTCGCAGGAGTAAAAGTTAATATTCAGAAAAATTAAATAATATGGAGAATTTTCAAAAGGTAGACAGCTTTCAGTTCGAGGTTGACAAGACCACTGTTGATAAATTGCATCGTATGCGCCCCAGCGCCTTGTGCAATATGATGCTTGCATGTGCCGGTCGTCACGCCGATGCTCGCGGCTTTGGTGCTACACGCAAACTTGGTTGGGTGATGGCTCGAATGGTACTCGATATTAAAGAAATTCCACTCGGCTCGCAGATATTTACCATAGAGACATTTATAAAGAATGCCTATCGTGGCTTTACCGACCGTTGCATACGCGCGGTGGACGAGAATGGCAAGGAACTTGCTGCAATGATGTGTACCTTTGCAATGATAGACCTTGAGACTCGTGCGCCTTTCGACTTTGACAGCGAGTTTCACGATGTATTTGTTAATTATCTTGCTCCCGAAGAGCCTTTCAGCATTGCTCGCGTTCCGTCTCCCCGTCGTTGCAACGTCGAGGGAGTCGAGCCTGTTCACCGCAGAATAAGATACAGCGACGTTGATATTAACGGTCACATGAACAGCATCCGTTACATTGACCATATTATGGATATTCTCCCTCTCGACTACCTTTACACACACGATTTTAGCCGTTTCGTCGTTGCTTATATGCAAGAGGCGAAGCCCGGCGAGGGACTTAATTATTGCATGAAAGAGGTTGAGGACGATACTTATTTTGTACAGATTGTAAAAGACAGCGGCGAGGCTATCTGCCGTTGCGAAATGAGTTTCTTACCCCGTCCCGAGGTTGATGAGGAATAATCTTCTATCAGTTGTAAAAAAGAGCCTTTAAAGGCTCTTTTTTACAACTGATTCTTTCTTCTGAACTTCTCCTCCAACGTTTGCATCCACTCGTACCAATTGGGAATGTACAGTGTGGCAAGCATTGTATTCAAGAACATTCCGAATACAACAGCCGTGCCTAATGCCAGACGAGCCTCGGCACCCGCGCCACCGGCAAAAAGCAGGGGCATCACTCCCAATACAAAGGCAAAAGAGGTCATCAGAATGGGGCGCAACCTTATGTGCCCTGCTTCGTAGGCACTCTCCCTTATAGGGTTCCCTGCCTTGCGAAAGTCGCGGGCAAATTCAACTATAAGAATACCGTTCTTTGCGCTTAATGCAATAAGCAAAATTATACCTATCAGCGTGTAGATGCTTATCGGCAGTCCCATTATCCAACAACCAAGCACGGTACCCAGCAGGGCTATCGGCGTTCCCATTACTGCTGCTACGGGGCTGCTCCAACTTTCATATTGTGCGGCAAGCACAAGATAGGCCACCAGCAGTGCAAGCGCAAGTATCACAATGGTCGTGTTTCCGGCAGTCTCCTCCTGATAGGCGACGCCCGTCCACTCGCAACCAAATTCATTGCCAATCTCTTCATCGAAAAGTTCTATCATTTCCCGCATTGTTTCACTTGTGCTGTACCCGGGTGCGGTGTTACACGTCAATGTTGCACTGTTGTACATATTGTATCGGCCCAATTGGTCGATGCCCAATATGCTGCTGCTTTTCATGAAGCTGCTGAACGGCACCATTTCTCCTTTGTTGTTGGCAAGGCTCAGTCGCATGACACTCTCTATCAATTTCTGACTATCCTCGCCGGCCGCCATCTTTACCTGCCATATACGTCCCAACATTACAAAGTCGTTAATGTAGGCGGCGCCCATATAGCTGCTCAGCGTGGATAGCAGCGAACCAATGTCCACTCCCATCGTGACAGCTTTTTCGCGGTCGATGTAAAGATAAAATTGCGGAACATTTGCCTCGAACGAACTGTTCATGGCTGCTATTGCCGGCTTTTTCCGAAATTCTGTCAAAAGCACGTTGATGGCTTTCTGCATTTCCGTAAGCCCCAACGCCTGCCTATCTTCAAGTTGCAGTTGCATTCCTCCGGTAGTTCCCATTCCCGGAATTGCGGGCGGTACCATTGCGAAGCATTGAGCATTCTCTATCGTTGCGTATGCCTCTCTGTTGAATCGCTCAACAACGTCGCTTGCCGACTGCCCGCGCCCTTTTCTCAGTTTCCAATCTTTCAGCACCACAAACACAGTGACTGCGTTGCTCTGCTCGCCGTTGTTCATTATGCTGAATCCGCTGATGCTGATGTTACTTTCAACCTCGGGGTATGTGGCAAGAATCCTGTTTATCTCTTGTGCGACCTTTTCGCTGCGTGTAAGCGAAGCGCCCGGTGGCAGTTGCGCAGCAATAATCATATACCCCTCATCCTCCTCGGGGATAAAGGTCGTCGGCCATTTTGCGAACATTATTATTGCAACGGCCGTCAGTGTAACAAAGCTGATGGCGGCTATCAATGGTTTTTTCAACAGATAGGCGGCGTATTTGTCGTATGTACGCTGCATGCTGTCGTATGCGCGGTCGAACAGTCTGAAAATTTTTCCTTTTTTGCGACTTTTGTCGGTGGGACGCAGCAGCAGTGCGCACAGCGCAGGGGTAAGCGTCAGCGAATTAAAGCCACTCAGCAGGGTAGACGCGGCAATGGTCAGCGCAAATTGTTTGTAAAGCTGTCCCGAAATTCCGCTTATCATGGTCGTTGGCAGAAATACAGCCATCATCACAAGTACAACACCTATGATGGGACTTGTAATCTCCTCCATCGCTTTTTCCGTTGCGGCTTTTGGCGACAGTTTCTCCTCGTCGAGTATGCGCGTGGCATTCTCCACCACCACTATTGCGTCGTCCACCACTATGGCAATGGCAAGAATAAGCCCGAAAAGTGTAAGTGTGTTTATCGAGAATCCCAATAATTCCATCAGTGCCAGCGTACCTATCAGCGATACGGGAATTGTCAGGCAGGGGATAAGTGTCGCACGCCAATTTTGCAAGAAAAGAAAGATTACAAGTACCACTAACAACGTGGTCTCGAACAGTGTGTACAGCACTTCGCGAATGGAACTGCGCACGACGTTTGTAGTGTCGAGCGTCACCTGATAGTTTACTCCGGGCGGAAAATCCTCGGCAAGCTGTTCCATTTTTGCCCTTATGGCTTTTGAAACATCGAGGGCATTCGACCCGGGTGATTGATACACTGCAAGGGCGGCTGTGGGCTTCCCGTTCAGACGCGACGAGGCTGAATATGTCTCGCTGCCAAGCTCAATGGTTGCAATATCCTTGAGCCTCAGTATGCTGATGCCGTCGTTCTTTACGACAATATTACCAAACTCCTCTTTGTTCTTTAATCTTCCCTGTACGTTAAGTGTATACTGAAAAGCATTGTCGGCATTTTTATTCAGTGTCTGCCCGACGTATCCTGCTGATACTGCCATATTCTGCTGGCTTATGGCCGAATATACTTCTGCAGGGGTTACGCCGCGTATGCGCATAGTTTCGGGGTTCAACCATACGCGCATAGAGTAGTCTCCCGCACCCATTATGTTTACCGCTCCCACTCCCGAAACGCGCGACAATTGGTCGGTTATCTGCAGTTTCGCATAATTCGAAAGGTATAATTGGTCATAAATAGAATCTCCTGTAAGCGTCAGAAACAGTACTATGTTTGTTGATTGTTTTTGCACAGTAACACCCAATTGTGTCACTTCGCTCGGCAAAGAATTCATAGCCACATTCACCCTATTCTGCACAAGCACCGTTGCCATGTCTATGTCCGTTCCCACCTCAAATGTAACCGTCAGTTGGTACGTCCCGGCCGACGAGGATGTAGAACTCATATATATCATTCCATCTACTCCGTTTACCTGCTGCTCGATGGGTATTCCCACCGTTTGCGCTATTGTCTCGGCATTTGCACCGGGATAATTGGCCGTTACCTGCACCGTCGGCGGAGTAATGTCCGGATATTGGTCTACGGGCAGAATAAAAAGGCATATTCCTCCGCCTACCAACAGCATCAGTGACAGCACTGTTGCAAAAATAGGACGCTCTATGAAGAATTTCGGAAAGTTCATTTTTCTGTTTTTTTAGTGGGTAAATACTACTGTTCTTTCTCCATTATCGGTGTTACTTTCATTCCGTTTCTCACCTTCATCAATCCTTTTGTTACGTAGCGTTCGTCCTTTTTCAGTCCGCTTGTTACGAGTCTCATACTGTCGTTTACAACGTCGCCTGTCTCTATGTGACGATACTCGGCAATGTCCGAATTATTTACTATGTAAATGAATTTTCCAAGCTGGTCGGTGCCTATGGATGCGTCTTTTATAAGAATGCCGTCCTCTACTTTCTTGTATGGAAGAATGACGCTTATGTACGACCCTGCTTTCAGAAAACCATCGTTGTTTTTTAGTTCGGCGCGCACTCTTAATGTTCCTGTGCTTAGCTCTACGTTTGGCGACAGATAGTCCATTTTTGCTTTGCGCCGGAAGTAGTTGTCACCGCCCAGATTGAAGGTAATATAATCATCTTGCTCTACTTTGCCACGCTTCTGACGTTGCAGCCATTCGTTGTCGGTAATGTCAAAGTATGCGTACATTATGTCATCTTTGTATAGCGTTGCGAGTGTTACGGGCGAGACTGCTCCGGCAATGTAGCTGCCTGTCGATAGTGTGCTCAGGCTCATTAGCCCGTCGTGCGGTGCTTTTATGTAGCAGTATCCGAGGTTGGTTTTTGCGGTGCTGAGCTGTGCCTCGGCGTTGCTTACTGCTGCCTTCCCTGTTTCGACGTTTGTCTGTGCTTGCAGCAATTCTATTTGGCTGACGGCGTTGCGCTTTATTGCTATTTTCATCCTCTCGTAATTATTTTCGGCATATTCGAGATTGGCTTTTGCTGTTTGCAGTGCAGCCTCGGCTTGTTTCACCGCATCTTTGTAAAGGGTGGGTTCTATGATGAATAGAATATTGTCTTTTTTTACTCTTTGCCCGGCAGTGTAGTAAGAGCCTTCGAGGGTGCCGTTTACTCGTCCGACGATGGCAACCGTTGCGTCGGCGTCCAAATATCCGGGATATTCGCGCGTGAGTGTAACTTCTTGAATGACAGGGTGCGCAACCTCTATTGGCAGGCTTGTTGCTGCAATATTCTCTTTTTTCTCGCTGCAACTGCCGATGATGGTTGTCAGCGTTATTGCAAAAATGATTCTTTTCATTGTATTATGCATTTGATTAATCTTTTTTTACCATCCTCCGCCGAGGGCTTTGTATAGCTGCACAAGCGCCGTGAGCGAGTATCCTTGTGTACGTACTAAATTATCCTGATAGTTTAGTAGCGAACGTTGGGCGTCAAGCACATTCTGGAATTGTGTAAGCCCCTGTTTGTAAAGTTCAAGCGATAGTTCAAGCGTCTCTTCTCCCTGTCGGACAGTCTCTTTTAGAGTTTCTATCGACAGAATGGAGTTTTTATATAGGCTCATGGCGTTGCTCACCTCTTGTACGGCTGTCAGCACAGTGCTGTTGAAAAGTATGATGCTCTGTTCAAGTTCGGCTTTTGCTTCGGCTGTGGCGTTTATCCTGTTCCCGCCGCTGAATATGTTCCACGTCATTGTGGGGGCAATCTCCCACTGCATGCTTCTGCTGCGTATTAATTTGTCAAGATTATTCGCAGAATATCCGACTGTGCCGTTCAGATAAAATGTGGGCAGCCAATCGCGCTTTGTGGCTCCCAGAAGCGCGGCTTTCTCTTCGACGGAAAATTCCGAGGCTCTTACGTCGGGTCGTCGGCGCAACAGGCCTGCGGGGACTCCAACGGCAACAGCTTCCACAAAGTCGGGCAGGGGCTTAGGCTTTTCGAGACGTTCGTTCAAACTACCCGGATACAGTGCCAATAATATGTTCAATGAATTTATATATTGCTCTATGGATGATTGCATTGAGGGGATTGCGGCGAGTGTACTGTAATAAACTGAACGTGCTTGGGCAACGTCGAGCTTCGAGGCGAATCCTGTCTCGTAGCGTGCCTCTACAATCTCCATAATCTCTTTTTGCGACTGTGCATTGTCGCGCAACACTCTCATTTCTGCTTGGGATTGTCGCAGCGAAAAGTAGGCATTGGCAACCTCGGCGCACAGTGTGACCATTGTTGCGCGATACTCCTCCTCTGTTGCCTGAAAAGCTCTTTTCTGCGCCTGTGCGCGTTTAAATATTTTACCAAAAATATCAACCTCCCAATTCATGGAAATTGCACTGCTGAAGTAACCGTACCATGCTTCTGTGTCGCCCGTCTGCGATAGATTACCGCTTGCTTTTTCGCGTGTCCATCCGGCCGACAGATTCAGCGTGGGCAGCAGTTGTCCCTGCGCCATTCTCCATCCGGCTTTTGCAATCCTGATGTTTGTAAGTGCTGTCATTGCCGAAAGGTTGCGCTCGGTGGCGATGGTAATCAGCGAGTCGAGCAGCGCATCATCGAATTTTTTCCACCAAAAATCATCGACGGGCATTGTACCTACAAAAAAATCGTCATTCTGCCACTCGGGCGGAAGTGTCTCCTTCAGCATATTTTGCTGCCCATGAGAGGGGTGTACGGAAATAATTACAAGTACGCAACAAAATAATATTTTTTTCATATATAAGAGTGTGAATAAACACTCATTAAACAAACTGCCGAATGATAAGTTTATGTAATTTATAATAAAATACGCCGGCGATAATCACAAAATACAGTTCAATATTCTACAAAAGGAGAATTTTTAATAGGGTAAAATTTGTGCTTCGATAAACAAATTATAACTTTGCAATCTAATCTTTAGTTTTATGGAATTAAATATTATTGTGCTTGCAAAGCAGGTCCCAGATACTCGCAACGTAGGGTCGCAGGCGATGAATCCCGACGGCACTATCAACCGTTCGGCGCTTCCCGCCATTTTCAACCCCGAGGACCTCAACGCTCTTGAACAGGCACTTATCATCAAAGAAAAAAATCCCGGCAGTCGTATAACATTGCTCACAATGGGTCCTGCCCGTGCGGCAGACATACTGCGCGAGGCACTTTATCGCGGCGCAGATGCAGGTATTCTGCTCACCGACCGCGCCTTTGCCGGTGCCGACACGTTGGCAACATCTTACGCGCTAACGTCGGCGATACGCAAAATTGGTAAATTTGACATTATTCTCTGCGGTCGTCAGGCAATCGACGGCGACACTGCACAGGTGGGCCCTCAGGTGGCTCAACAGCTTGACCTTCCGCAAATAACCTACACTCGTCGCATCCTCGAAATAACAGAAAAAAAGATAACCGTCGAACGTTCCATAGAAAATGGAGTAGAGATTGTCGAGGCTCCTTTGCCATTGTTGCTTACGGTAGACGGTGCGGCTGCTCCCTGCCGTCCGCGCAATGCCTATCGTCTGTTGCGTTTCATGCGTGCGGCGACCCCTTCGGAGCAGGCTGCCGATGGTTACCGCTATGCGGAAAAAGCAGCCTCGGACAGCAACCTGACGCTGCAAGAGTGGAATCTTGCTTTTGTCGGCGGTGACGCTTCGCGCTGCGGTCTTTCCGGCTCGCCCACAAAGGTAAAGAAAGTGGATAATGTAATTTTTCAGGCAAAAGAGAGCAAACGCTTCACTGCCGACGATGAGCAGATAAAAGAGCTTGTCGGCGAATTGCTTGCCAATCACACAATAGGATAATATTATGAACAGCATATTAGTATATTGCGAACTTGACGGCCCTCGTGTGGTAGAGGTCAGTCTGGAACTGCTGAGCAAGGGACGCGAGCTTGCCGACACTCTCGGCGTTTCGCTCGAGGCGGTTGCCATTGGCGAAAATCTCGGTGGCGTTGCGGCACAAGTATTCCCTTACGGCGTTGATAAACTGCATCTGTTCGACGATGCACGTCTTTCGCCCTACACAACCTTGCCCCACGCTTCGACGTTGGTAAAATTCATAGGCGAGGAACAACCACAGATTTTTCTTCTGGGCGCAACCATCATCGGGCGCGACCTTGGTCCACGCGTATCTTCGGCACTCGGCAGCGGACTCACCGCCGACTGTACCTCGCTCGAAATTGGCGACTACGAGGATAAAAAACGTGGCGAGACGGTGAAAAACCTTCTCTATCAGATACGCCCCGCTTTTGGCGGAAACATTGTCGCAACCATTGTCAATCCTTACAACCGCCCGCAGATGGCAACCGTCCGCGAGGGAGTAATGCCTTTGAATAAAGTTCGTCCCGACGATTACACAGGCGAGGTTGTGCAGCACAATGTTGCCGACTATGTAAGCGAGGCAGACTTTGTGGTGCGCATCATCGAACGTCACTTGCAGCCCGCCGAAAATAACCTCAAGAGTGCCCCCATTGTCGTTGCCGGTGGTTACGGCGTCGGCTCAAAAGAGAATTTCGACCTTCTCTTCGCCCTTGCCCGCGAACTTCACGGCGAGGTTGGTGCTACACGCGCAGCCGTCGATGCAGGCTTTACAACGCACGACCGACAGATTGGTCAGACAGGCCTTACGGTGCGTCCCAAAGTATATTTTGCATGTGGAATATCCGGTCAGGTGCAGCATATTGCAGGAATGCAGGACAGTGGAATAATTGTTTCCATCAACAGCGACCCCGATGCCCCCATTAACGCAATAGCCGATTATGTGATTACCGGTCGCATCGAAGATGTACTTCCCAAATTAATAAGCCATTATCAGAAAAAATCATGAACTATTATACCGACAATCCGGTGCTTAAGCACTATTTGACACACCCCCTTCTCCGTCGCATTGTGGAGATGAGGGAGCAAGGCTTTACCGAGGCTGAAAAATACGACTACGCTCCTGTTGATTTTGAAGAGGCGGTGGCCGGTTACGAGCAGGTTCTGACACTCGTCGGCGAACTTTGCGCCGAAGTTGTTGCCCCCAATGCCGCAGATGTAGACCGCACAGGTCCTCTGCTCGATAAAGGCAGGGTGACATACGCTGCTGCCACCGACGAGAATATGGAAATGTTCCGCAAGGCAGGCCTTATGGGAATTTCCATCCCCCGTTGTTACGGCGGGCTCAACTTCCCAACGTCGGTGTTCATAATGCTCGAGGACCTTGTGGCACGCGCCGACGCAGGCTTCGGCAACCTCTGGGGCCTGCAAGAGTGTGCCGAGACAATAAACTCTTTCGGCACCGACGAGCAACGTCTGCGTTACCTTCCCCGCATCGCAGCCGGCGAGACAATGTCTATGGACCTCACCGAGCCCGATGCAGGTAGCGATCTTCAGAGTGTTCGTCTTAAGGCTACATACAACGAGGCTGACGGTCGCTGGTACCTTAACGGCGTAAAGCGTTTCATCACCAACGGCGACGCAGATATTCATCTGGTGCTTGCCCGCAGCGAAGAGGGCAGTAGCGACGGTCGCGGACTTTCGCTCTTCATCTACGACAAGCGCAACGGCGGTGTACACACCCGTCGCATAGAAGATAAGATGGGTATTCACGGTTCGCCCACATGCGAGCTTGTATACAACAACGCTCCGGCCGAGCTTTGCGGCAGTCGCAAGATGGGACTTATAAAATATGTGATGGCACTGATGAACAGTGCCCGTCTGGGAATTGCCACACAAAGTGTAGGTCTTTCCGAGGCTGCTTACAACGAGGCACGCGAATATGCTGCCAACCGCAAGCAGTTTGGTCGTGCGATAGAAAATTTCGCTCCCGTCTACGAAATGTTGGGCGAAATGAAGGCTCGCCTCGATGCGTCGCGCAGTCTGCTATACGAAACTGCCCGCAACGTAGATATTACCTCGTGCTTCGACGAACTTGCCCGCCGCCGCACCCTCACCCCCGAGGAACGTCAAGAGGCAAAGGCTTTTTCGCGCGTGGCCGATGCTCTTACGCCCATCGTCAAGGGTATGGGCAGTGAAATATGCAACCGCAACACTTACGACGCTATTCAGGTGCATGGCGGCTCGGGCTATATGAAAGATTATACTTGCGAACGTCTCTATCGCGATGCGCGCATCACCTCAATATACGAGGGAACCACTCAGTTGCAGGTGGTTGCCGCCATACGATACGCCACCAACGGCTTCTATTCGACACTGCTCGACGACTATCTGTCGGGCGAAGTGTCACAGGCAATGGCTCCCATTCGTGACCGAATAGCAAAGATGGCTGCACTTTATCGTGCGGCAGTCGAGCGCGCACAATCTTTCGGCTGTCAGGAGACTAACGACTTTCTCTCGCGTCGCATATACGAAATAGTCTCATACTGCATAATGGCAGCCCTGCTGATGCTCGACGCCTCGGCAAATGAAGAGCTTTTTGCAGCCTCGGCGCGCAGTTTTACGGCAATGGCCGAGAGTATTGTTGCTTCGCATGCAACATATATTGAGAATTATACTCCCGAATTGTTAAACGATTATCGTAAATAGAATTATGGAAACAAAACATCAGTTCCTTCGCGTGGCTTACGAACTTGTTTCGCATCGTGACGGCATTGCCGAAGATGTGGAAAAGGCTACCCGCGAGCAACCTTTCAGCTTTATCACAGGTTTTAACTTCACCCTCGACACTTTCGAGAATAACCTCAAAGACTTGAAAAAAGGCGATACTTTTGACTTTGTAATCCCCTCGGCCGAGGCATACGGCGAGTATGACCCCGACCACGTTCAGGATTTTGACCGCGAGGTGTTTACCATCGACGGAAAGTTCGACTCGGCACACATTTTCAACGGCAACATTGTGGAAATGATGCGCAGCGACGGCTCGCCCATCCTCGGCACAGTGAAAGAGGTTACCCCCATGAAGGTGGTGATGGACTTCAACCACCCGTTGGCCGGTTGTGACCTTCAGTTTGTGGGTAGCGTGGTAGAGTCTCGTCCCGCAACCGAGAAAGAGATTAACAAATTCCTCGACTCGCTTAAGCCCGCCGGATGCAACTGCGGTTGCAGCGGATGCGGCGGTGGTAGTTGCGACGAAGGTTGCAGCGGTGGTTGCAGCGGTGGTTGCCATTAATGAAGTGAAAATATTTCAGTACTATGAATACCATAGGTACACAGTTGCGGCTGACAACTTTCGGCGAGTCGCATGGTGCGGCTATCGGCGGTATTCTCGACGGCTTTCCGTCGGGGGTGGTTGTCGATGAAGAGTTTGTGCGCAGCGAGATGCGCCGCCGTCGCCCGGGACAGAGCGCGGTAACCACCGCACGCAACGAGGCTGACGAGGTGCAGTTTCTCTCGGGAATATTCGAGGGACGCACTACGGGCACGCCCATAGGCTTTGTGATAAACAATACAAATAACCGCAGCAACGACTATGATAATCTTCGCGACGCCTATCGCCCCTCGCACGCCGACTACACATACTCCGTAAAGTATGGCGTGCGCGACCATCGTGGCGGCGGACGCTCGTCGGCACGCGAAACGGCTGTGCGTGTATGCGCCGGGGCATTGTGTAAGCTTGCACTTGCTCGGATGGGAATAACCATTCAGGCTTATACCTCGCAGGTGGGCGATATTAAGCTCGACCATCCTTATACGGCCTACAATCTGTCGCTTGCCGAGGAAAATATTGTGCGCTGTCCCGACGCAGAAAAAGCGGCAGCAATGGAGCGTCTCATCCTCGACGTCAAGCGCGAAGGTGACACTGTCGGCGGCATTGTCACATGTGTGGCAAAGGGTGTCCCCGCAGGAATCGGGGCACCGCTGTATAATAAACTTTCTTCGTCGCTTGCGGCGGCCATGATGACCATTAACGCGGCAAAAGGATTCGATTATGGCGAGGGCTTTGCGTCGGTAACAGGTCGCGGCTCAATGCAGAATGATATTTTTTACGATGATAATGGCACTATAAACACCCGTACCAATCGCAGTGGCGGTATTCAGGGTGGAATATCCAACGGACAGGATATTTATTTCCGCGTGGCATTTAAGCCTGTGGCGACAATCTTGCGCGAGCAACCTACGGTGGGAGTCGATGGCAAGGATACTGTAATTTCGGCTCGCGGACGTCACGACCCTTGTGTCGTTCCCCGCGCGGTTCCGGTAGTAGAGGCGATGGCTGCGCTTACCATTCTCGACCACTGTTTGCTGTCGCGTTGTGTACGACTATAATATATAGAGACTGCCCAAAAACGGGCAGTCTCTTAAATATTTTATCAAACAGTTGCAATATTTAAAATAATATTGCAACTTTGTTCTTTTATTACAGTAATCATTAAAAATGATGCGCATAAATTATGCGTAATAAAGACAAATATGAAAAATACCAAAAAAAATGAAACAGGCGGACGAGCAGCATCGCATGCTTCCAAAAAACGTTTCAATTTTGCATTTACCGAAAAGACAACGAAGCGATTGACGTTGGCGTTTTTCGTAATATTGTGGCTTCTGCTTGCATTCTTCGAGTCGGTGCAAATGTACCGCATACAGGACCAATCGCTATTCTTGAACACCGGACTGTTTTTCAAGGAAATGATGGTGGCTCCGGCCGGACTGCTCTCTTATATAGGCTGTTTCCTTATACAGTTCTTCTATTATCCTGCGCTGGGAGCGGCAATATATGTGGCGTTGCTATATGCAGTCTGTTTCCTTGTGCGTAAAGTTTTTGATATTCCGTCACACTGGTCGTTGTTGGCTCTTTTGCCGGTAGCTTTATTGGTGGCGACCAATATGTTCATGGGATATTGGATATTATATATAAAGCTGCAAGGCTATTTTTATGTAGCGATTGTCGGCGTAATATTCATGCTGTTGGCAATGTGGGCGTACAAGAAATTGCCACTGTGGGCAAAATATATTTTTGTGGCTCTGTGGACATTGGCAGCCTATCCTTTGTTTGGTGTTTACGCTCTTGTCGGAACACTTTTAATGGGTCTGCATACTTTGTGCGGAAAAGAGAATCTTGCGGTGCGTTTGTCGTTGTTTGCTCTCTCTTTGGCTCTTGTGGCTGCGACCCCCGCACTTTACTTTGGTAATGTTTACCTGTCTAACTCTTTACCGTTGTCGTACTGTGCGGGAATACCTGCCTATCAATGGACGCTCGAGGGTGACTATGGGCTTTTTGATAAATTGTTGATACTATGGAAAATGTGGCTGCCTTTTATCTTGCTCTTTGTTGTGCTGTTGCTATACACAGTGTTTGCCGATAGGGTGGTCGAGAATTATAAAATAACAAAAAAATATTCAATTTATCAGGTTCTTTTGTTGGCCGGCGTACTTCTTGTAACATGGGGATTCTGGTACAATGATGAAAATTTCAAGGTCGAACTTGAACAGAATCATGCTATATGGAACGAAGATTGGGAGCGTGTGGCGCAGTTGGCCAAAAAATCAGAAACTCCCACGCGTCTCATTGTTATGAATAAAAATATGGCTCTGCTGCATCTGGGACGTGCCGGCGAAGAGATGTTCCATTATCCCGACGGCTCGGCCGAGCCTGTCTCCACTATAAAGGTGCGTCTTACACAGAATGGTGGTAAAATGGCTTATTATCAATATGGATTCTTTAATTTCTGCTACCGTTGGTGCGTCGAGGATGCTGTTGAATATGGCTGGAAAGTGGAATTCCTGAAACACGCTATTCGCTCTATGATAGCTTCGGAGCAATATAAGACTGCTCGTCACTATATAGAGATTCTTAAGCGTACAACGTTCCACGCATCGTGGGCCGAAAATTACGAGAAAATTATAGAAAATCCCAAAATTATGGGTGAGTACCCCGATATTACTTTCCCTCGTCAATTGTTTAGCTATAAAAATACGCTTGGCCTTGATGAGTCTCATGTTGAAGCTTATTTGCTGAGTCATCTGACCACTATCCGCTATGTGAACCCTTCGCCCGTGTGTGCCGAGGCTTCACTTATGCATGCGCTCATACGTAAGGATAAGCATCTTTATTGGAATGCAATGTACAATTATCTTTATACTCATATGCATCAGATGCGCATTCCCACACACTATCAAGAGGCGTTGCTGCTCTACGCGAATATCGACCACCGGGCCGATATTTCAAAAATCAAGTTTGATAAAAGTGTACAGCAACGTTTCCAGGAATTTACAAAGATGATACAGAAGTATAAGGGCAAGTCCAAAGAGCTTGAATCATATTTTAAAGAGCAATTTGGCGACACATATTGGTACTACTACTTCTTTGTTCGTGAAATAAAAAGCAATTAACAGCCATGAAAAATTTATACACACTGCTGCTGGTGGCAGCAACACTGCTCGTTGCCGTTTCGTGCACCCCGTCGTTACCCGACACTCATTCTGCGTCGAGGAAGCAAGCGGAAATTTATCCCGATTATAAGGATGTTACAATCCCTTGCAATATAGCTCCTCTGACATTCGAAATAAAAGAAAAAGGCGCAACATCTTTTCTTACACATTTCTCTGTCGGCGACAAACAACTGTTGCTCGCGGGGCGCGACGTAACACCCTCGCTCGACGAATGGCGCGACCTGCTTTCTGCCTTTTCAAAGCCCGGCAAAATAAAGGTCGATACCTACTTCAAGAAAAATGAAAAGTGGTACAAAAATAAACCTTTCAATATATATGTTTCGGCCGATACTATCGACCGCTACCTCTCCTATCGTCTCATTCCACCCTCGTATGTGGCGTATGAAAAATTGGACATAATGCAGCGCGACCTCACCTGCTTCGACGAAGAGGTAATATATTGCAATATGCTCCTTTCTTCCGAAAACAACGGACAATGTATAAATTGTCACCACTATAAAAACCATAAAACCGACAATATGCAGTTCCATGCACGTCAGAATTTTGGCGGAACATTCTTTGTGCACAATGGCGAGTTTCGTAAGCTCGACCTAAAGACCGACTCGACCATTTCCGCAGGTGTTTATCCGGCCTTCAATCCCGTGTACGACGTTGTTGCATACTCGGTAAATAATACAGGTCAGGCGTTCCATACAGTCAATCACAATAAAGTCGAAGTACAAGATGCGGCAAGCGACCTTATATTGTATAACCCCGTAAAAAACAGCGTTTCGCATATCTCCAAAGAGAATAATATGTTAGAGGTATTTCCCTGTTGGTCGGCCGACGGACGCACACTCTACTACTGCTGCGCGCACTTCGAAGTAAAAGATACTGCAAACTCAGTAGAAAAAGAAGAAGTTATTCGATACCAAGAGGTAAAATACGACATACTCGCGCGTCGATGGAACCCCGAAACATACGAATTCAGTCGCCCCGATACGCTTTTTGCCTGCTCGAAAATGGGTAAGAGCGCAACCCTTCCCCGTGTCTCGCCCGACGGACGCTACATGCTCTTTGCGCTGGGCGAATATGGCTGTTTCCATGTGTGGCACAGCGACGCAGATATTTATATGCTCGACCTTCATACAGGCGAGGCTCGCGCACTCGAAAAATCCAATTCCGACGACGCCGAAAGTTACCCCACGTGGAGCAGCAACGGCAAATGGATAATGTTCTCCAGCCGTCGCGACGATGGAAATTACACACGAGTATACATTGCTCACGTCGAGCCCGATGGAACAACCTCAAAAGCATTTTTGTTGCCGCAGAGCAACCCTTCGTTCCATACTCTCTATGATAAATCCTTCAACCGCCCCGAGTTTATGATAGAGCCTGTGCAGTTCACTCCTCTCGAGGCTGCCCAAGTGTTGAGTGGCGAGGCCCTCAAGGTTACATACACCGAAAATTGCAAGTAGCATTTGTTGCTTTTATCCTATATATTGCCTCCCTGCCTTAAAGCAGGGAGGCTTTTTTTTGTCACAATTTTGCCACCGTTTGTCCCCTTTTTTTATTTGCGGAAGAGGACCTGATTTCAAAAATAATCTTAAAATTTTAACATTTAAGTGTTAAAAAATAAAATAGTGTATTTTATGTTGTATTTCCCGAAAAAATCATAATAATAGCTAAAAAATTACCTTTGAATGTAAAAAACATGCTCCGCGAATGAAAAAATCTTCAATTTATTTGAGCGTTAAATATTATTAGTTATTTTTGCACATTACATAGACTATACTGTGAAGTGTAGCTTGATAAAAACGCATATTGAAAAAAATTAATTATTTATAAAATTTATATTTATGTTTAAACGCTGCTTAAGTAAATTTAGCTGCGCACTCGTAATGATGTGTGCGCTTGTTACCGGTGGGCTGTTACAGTCATGTGATGACGTCCTCGACTTGGACGAATACAAGTACGACGACAGTGAGCCTTCATGGCTGGGCCCCAGTATTTATGAGTTTCTTAAAACAGGAAACGCCGGTCACACCTACAACAACTACGTGAAACTTATCGAAGAATTGGACCAAAAGGAAATTCTTTCACGTACAGGTAGTAGAACCATGTTTATTGCCGACGATGCGGCATTTGAAAGATTTTTCGGTTCCGACAACGTGTGGGGCGTAAAATCTTACGAAGACTTAACCTATCGTCAGAAGAAAGTATTGCTCAACAACGTAATGTTGAAGAACGCCTATCTTCTCGACATGTTGGCAATGACATCAGTCGATCCAAACTCAGAGCCTAGCGGTGGTGACTGCTTGCGTCGCGAGACAATGGCGACCTTGTACGACTCGGTACCTTTGTTCAAAGTCGTGGCCGAAACAAACGCCTTGAGCTTCCCCAAAAATAACGAATCTTTTAAATACTTCGAAGATTATCTTGCAACAAGCGGCAAAGAAGGTGTCCGTGTAGCACTTGGAAGCGAGAACCCCATGATGGTTCACTTCCTTTACGAGTATGTAAGAACCAAAAATATTCTGGATAGCGACTTCTCTGTAATGTTCCAGCGTGCAGGTAAGACCCGTACAGGAACCGAGGCATTTGTCTTCTCAAATAAAATCCTCAACAGTGATGTATCATACGGCGACCTTTCCGACGATACATTGACCATCACTTGTAAGAACGGTTACCTCTATCGTATGGACGACGTGCTTGTTCCCCCTTCGAACATGGCACAAGTTCTTCGCGAAACAGAAAATACCAAACTCTTCAGCCGCATGCTCGACCGTTTCGCATACCTCGAGTATAGCAAGTCAATTTCAACGGACTACAACTCTTACGAGCACAACGGTAAACCCGAAGACAACGAGAATGTATATTTGTTGAAATATGCACTTCTAACCAAAGACGGTAGCGACATAGTGGGACAACCTTTCTATACACCCGATGCAAACGGACTGGCAGGTAAAGACTATTCTCCGGGCTCTAAAGAGAAACGCTTCGGTCCTGATGATTATGTAAAATTCGATCCGGGAAATGCACAGTACGACGGTGGACAAGGCTTGCGTGGAGATATGGCCGCAATCCTCGTTCCCAATGATGAAATGGTATATCGTTTCTTCGCCCCCAAACGTTATCAAGATAAATCAGTGCTCAACTCAGCCGAGGCACAGTCACGCTCTTACGGTGTAGGTTCTTCAATCGTAGAACAGTTTGCAGCACCTGCCGACCTTGAAAAATTGCAAGAGGTGCCCGGAATGGACTATTACGAAGCTATGCAGCCCTGTCTCGACAGCGTGCCTTTGAAGATTCTTTCGGCATTCGTAAATAACTTGATGCAGGAATCATTCCTTTCGACACTGCCCAGCAATTTCGAAAGAGTTAGAAATGACGCCCGCGACGAAATGGGCTTGAAACCCGAAGATGTAGAAGACTGCGTGGTTGCCAACAACGGTATTATATATATATTAAATAATGTATATGGTCCTGCAAGATATCAGGCGGTAATGACACCTCCCCTCGTAATGAGCAACATGCAGATCATGAACGCTATGATCGCCAATTATAAATACGACTCATATCTCTTGGCAATGGATGCAACTTACAGTTTCATTGTTCCCGATGATACATGTTTCGTATATTACGATCCCGCAACATTCAAGTCTAAGAACCCGACAGCATACGCATTCTCTTGGGGTAAGGTACGCGAAGCCGAGACAAACCCCGGACTTATATGTACAGAGTGGAAGTTCGACCCGGCTACATATCAATTGACAGAAATGTTGAAGGAACCTGTCAAAACCAGCGTAAGTAACTATAAAAATAAGTTGCAGGACCTCATGGAGTACTTTATTATCATCGATTCCATCGAGAATCCCGATAATAAACTCATGAACGAGTACTACCTTACAAAGGGTTACGGTATTGTTAAATGTACAAAAGACGAAGCAGGCAATGTAAGATTCCAGGGCGGTGAGCAGTTGGAAATCTCAAGATTGCTCGGTCGCGATGTATACGTTACAGTAACAGAACATGGTCGTTTCGAGGAAAAGAACGGTGTTACATACTGTACCGAGTCTGACGACGAAAATTACAAATCGGGTGTAGTATCGCCTCCCACAAAGACAATCTACTCATATGTTTCAGCCGAAACACCCGATAATCCTTTCTATGCATTTAGCGAACTTTGTGAGCCGCTTAGCGACGATACTATCTATAAAAAGGTATTTAACATCGACGACTCAAAACTTGCAGGAAAGACTCAGTTGAGCGACTCAGTTAAGAAATATTCTATCTTTAGCTCTAAACTTAAATCATTCGACCGTGCCGTTTCTTTCTTGAGTACATACCACTATACAGTGTATGTGCCTCAGCCGTCAGAAATACAAAAAGCAATCGAGCTTGGTCTTCCTACAAAAGAAGATATAGAAGCAGAAATTGCAGCCGAGAACTACGGTCGTGCAGCCTCTATGGTACGTTTGTTGAACAAATACTTGCGTTACTACTTCCAAGATAACGCAGTGCTTGTTGATAAACTTCCCTTCCGCGCACAAGTATCGGATAGTATTTATGCCGATACAGCACGTTACGAGACAGCTATTGTAAACGAAAAGACCGGTCGTTTCTTCGACCTCTTCGTTAAGTCAGACGGTGGTACAATCACTATTACAGACGACCAAAAGAATGTGGCAAAAGTCATGAATAAACCCGGTGAAGAGGGTAAGACATGGAACGTCCTTGCTCGCGACATTCAGTTTAGCGCAGACGTCACAAGTCCTACATTCCAAGGTAAAGCAAATATCGAGACCTCTGCATTTGCAGTAATACATCAGATAGACAAAGCTCTTTACAACTCAAATGTTATCGGTTACGACGGACGTTTCAACCGTTTCGGAAAGGATGGCGAACTTGTAGATAAGGCTCAGATACCTGTTCCTGTGTCATACGACGAAGCAACCGACAAAGTTGTATACAATAACGCAGAATATCTGCTTGGAAAATCTACAAGCTACTTAGTCGAGACAGACAACGGTCGCAGACGAATGAGTACCGGCTATTTGATGAAAGAAAATGGCTCTACCGGCAGATACGAGCGCGAGGAATACGTTCTTCTTGGTGATACAGCCAAAATCCTTATTACCGATGCAGGTCACCTTATCGGCCTCGACACACTCGTTACAGGGGTTATCCAGCCACGTTACCTCTGGGCAGACATGAAACCCCTCAGCTTCAACGCACAGGGAGTAGTTCATCCCGACTCAATAGTAACAGTGCTTCCCAACGGAACTTTCGTTGATGGAAAGGGTAAAGTAATAAAATAATAAGCAAAGAGATAACTGCTATGATAAAGATAAAACATTTATTATTTCTTCTCCTCTGTTGCTGTGTAGGTACAACCTTTGCGCAGAAGAGTGCGAGAATTTCCGGAAACATCTCCAGTGATTCCGAAGGTCCGCTTATGATGGTAAACGTTACCGAGCGTGACAAAACCAACCGTATCATTGAAGCAGCCGTAACCGACATGGAAGGTAACTTCTCTATGGTTGTAAAAAATACAAGTAACCGACTCGAGATTTCTTATATCGGATATAAGACAATGACACTCGAAATTGGTTCGCGTACCGTGTTCAATATTAAAATGCAAGAAGACAACCAGCTTCAGGAGGTCGAGATTACAGCAAAGCCCCGTACACAGTCGGGTGCCCTCGACATTCTCTCGCGCGAGGTTTCTCAGGCTACACAGAAGTTCAACATGAGCGAAATGGAAGGTCTCTCTTTTGCATCAGTCGATGAAGCACTTCAGGGACAGATTGCAGGTCTTGACATTACCTTCGCTTCGGGTGACCTTGGTTCGGGTACCACCATGCGTTTGCGTGGTACCTCGACCATCAACGGTAACGCCGAGCCCCTCATCGTTGTAAACGACAACATCTTCGAAATGCCCACCGGCGAGCAGATTGACTTTTCAACAGCCAACCAAGAGACATTCGCCCAGCTTCTTACCGTAAACCCCGAGGACATCGAGTCAATCGAGGTATTGAAAGATGCTTCAGCCTGTGCCATCTGGGGTTCACGTGGTGCAAACGGTGTCATCAAAATTAAAACAAAGCGTGGTACACGCGGTAAGACACGTGTGAACTACAGCTTCCGTTTCAAAGACAAATGGATTCCCTCGGGTCTTAACCTGATGAATGGTGACGACTACACAATGATGCTTAAAGAGGCATACTTCAACCCTGCTCAGAATGATTACTATTCAGCAGTAGACGAGTTGAACTACGATGTGTTTGGTTTCTCCGAGTACGAGAACTACAACGAAAATACCGATTGGGTAGATGCAGTGTCAAAGCATGGTTACACCAACGAGCACAACATCTCTCTTACCGGTGGTGGTGAAAAAGCTACATTCCGTATCTCGGGAGGTTACTACAACGAGACAGGTACCATCATCCGTCAGTTGCTCGACCGTTTCACAACAACAATGGCACTCGACTACTACGTATCTGACCGTATCAAGGTTGTATCTGACTTCTCTTTCACATACACCGACAACCGAAAGAACTACAGCGACCTTTTGGCAATAGCTCAGGTGATTATGCCTAACATGTCAATCTACAACCAGAACCAGTATATTGACGAGAATGGAATTTCACACGGTATTCCCACATCCGACTACTATCAGATGTTGGAAAGTGCCGGTGGCGGTACCGACTACTTCAACGGTAACCAGAAAGATAAGAAAAACCCCGTAGGTCTTGCACATCTTGCTCGCAACGACCAAGAGACATACTCTATCACTCCCCAGTTGCAGCTCGAGTACAACCTCCTCGGCCTCGAAGACGACGAGACACAGTTGAAGTACCGTGCATTGGTAAACATGAACGCAAATACATACACCGAGACCTCTTTCCTTCCCGCAGCACTTGTAACAAGCGGATGGGATAGTAAAGATGGTGATGGTGTAGGTTATGCCAATAGATCATACATGCGCGACTATAAGTCATTGCAGTTTACCACACGTCACAACCTTATCTTCACTCCCGCGTTCAAGAACAGCGATCACTTCCTTACAATGACTGCACAGTACGAGCTCTACACCGGTACAAACTCGGGCCAGACAGAGACTACATACGGTCTTCCCACAGGAAATATTACCTCTACAACTGTAGGTTCTAAACTTGTACAACCCAATACATCAACCGGCGAGTGGCGTTCAATGTCACTGACCTATCAGAGCCACTACTCATACAAGTCAAAATACTCACTCGGCTTTACACTCCGCGCCGAGGGTAACACCAAGTTCGGTGATGAGAACAAATGGGGTCTCTTCCCCGCAATCTCAGGTCGTTGGAACATCAGCGACGAGCCCTGGATGAAGTGGTCCGAGAAATGGCTCAGCATGTTGTCTATCCGTCCCGGTTACGGTTGGTCAGGTTCGGCTCCCGGCAGCGACTACCTTATGTTCTCTAGATACTATCCTAACAGTTTGCCCGCATATTTGGGTCAGAGCACATTCGTTCCCGGTGGTATGCGTCTTACAACCTTGCGTTGGGAGCGTAAGAAAGAGTTCAACCTTGGTTCGGATATCGAATTGTTCGACGGCCTCATCAGCGGTGCTATTAACTACTACGACAACACCACAAGCGACCAGTTGATGGGTGGTTATAAAATCCCCACTTCAACAGGTTACACCTCACTCGATTACAAGAACACCGGTGCTCTTCGTAACAGAGGTTGGGAGTTGAACATCAACACATCAAAGATAAAGTTGGCAAAAGACCTCACATTGAGCACTTACTTCAACATTGGTCAGAACTTTAACGAAGTAGTGGAAATGGAGCAGTCTATTCTTGATAGCGAAAATAAAGAGTTCGACTTTAACGGTCCCAACGGACAATACCTCGGACGTATCCAGATAGGTAACCCCTTGGGTTCTATCTACGGTTTCCGCAACAAGGGCGTTTATCGTTACAGCTACCGCAACTACGAGAAGGCTCTCGAGCAAGAGAAACTCTATCCTAACAACCCCGAGCGTTGGACATGCCCCATCGTTCGTGACGCCGAAGGTAAAGTTGTTTACAAAGCCGATGGTAAGCCCAAACAGCTTGTATTCAACTACGACACAGAAGATGGTAATGCCGACTACTACTTCAAGGGTGGTGATGCAATTTACGAAGATATTAACCACGACGGTAACATCAACGAGCTTGACATTGTGTACCTCGGTAACTCTAACCCCAAGGCACAAGGAGGTTTCGGCTTGACATTCAACTACAAACGTTTGACATTTAAAGCCAACTTTACTTATCGTCTCGACTACGACGTAATGAACACAGCACGTATGAATGTAGAGAATATGTACACAACAAACAACCAGACTATTGCAGTAAACTGGCGCTGGCGTAAGGAAGGTGACATCACCGAGATTCCCCGTGCTCTTCGCAGCGCAGGTCTCAACTGGTTGGGTAGCGACCGCTACGTTGAGGACGCTTCTTACGTTCGTCTCTCTTTCTTGCAGCTCACATACAACTTCGAGCCCAGTTGGTTGAAACGTTACGGCTTGCAATCATTGAACGTTTATGCATCGGCCGACAACCTCTGCTTCTGGACGAAGTACACAGGTATCGACCCCGAGATTAATATTGGTTCAGGAGGTTGGGGACGTGCCCAAGATAACTCTAAGACACCTCGTTCACGTTCATACACACTTGGTCTTTCTGTTGGATTCTAATATTGATAGATTATGAGAAAAATAAAAAATATAATTAGTTCAGCGTTCGTGGCAATTGCCATCGGATGCTCATCAATGATGACATCTTGTACGGACTACTTGACCTTGTATCCTACAAACGCCGTTATTTTGGAGAATTATTGGAAAACTGCCGAGGATGTCAATTCTATGGTGGCAACTTGTTACAGCAGTTTGGCGAACAGTGATATTATCACACGTATGATGATATGGGGTGAGTTTCGTTCCGACAATTTGGTTACTCGTACAGGTGCATCTAACGACCTGAAGTATATTGTCGAGGCTAACTTGCTCGAAACAAATGGTTACTTCAAATGGGAACATTTCTATAAGACAATCAACTACTGTAATTTGGTGCTCCAGTATGCCCCCGGTGTAATGGAAGAAGACCCCGATTTTACACAAGGCGATTTTGACGTAATAAAGGGCGAAATGTATGCATTGCGTGCATTGTGCCATTTCTACCTTGTACGTTCGTTCCGCGATATTCCCATGGGACTTGTGGCAATGGATGCAGATGACCAAGAAAGGAACTATCCTCAATATTCACCTTATGAGGCATTGGATATTATCATGGCCGACCTCGACTCAGCCACAAAATATTGTATGAAGACCGGTGGATGGTCCGAATCTCGCAAAAACTATGCCCGTATAACAAAAGATGCCGTTTATGCAATGAAGGCCGATGTAAACATGTGGCGTGCAGCTTTTGCTCAGTACAATATTCTTTCCAACGATACAGCGAAATATATCAGCACCGGCGAACCTATAAAATATACAGCAGCCGATGTTGAGAATTACTACACGCAGGCAATAGAGAATTGCGACTCGGTTCTTGTATCGATGAAACGTCAGGTATTAGAAGAGTACGACGAAAGAAAATTGCCTTTCACAGTTCTTGATACACTTACCAACCCCTATCTGCTTATTCCTGTAAGAAGCAAAGAATATTATTCTCCTTACGACGAGATTTTCCTCGACGTTTCCATGATGAGTAATGATTATATGACACCTAATGAGGTTATCTTCAAGCTCGACTTCAGCAGTACTAATAAGAACAGTGCTATTCAGAATATGTATGGTTACAACGAGAGTAATGGTCAATTTGTAGTACCTGCGTCTGCTCCCGTAGGTTTGGAAGCTGATGGATTGTGGCAGAAAAGTGACATGCGTTTCAACGCCTTTACCAATTTTAAATATGCAAAAAGTTCAGGCGGCTCGGATAGTAAAAAGATTATCAGCATTACAAAGTATAATGTAAAAACTGCAGCAATAGGTAAGGATGGTATTGAATGGTATGGAAATGGTAACAATATTTCCGACTGGATATTCTATCGCAAGACAGACGTTATGTTGATGAAAGCCACAGCTCTTGCTTACCGTTATCACGAGGGTGACCATTCCGAGGCATTTGCACTTGTAAACGCGGTGAACAAACGTAGTGTTACTACTGTTTCGCAACAACTTGCCGAAAAAGATTACGAAGATCAGTCGGCTTTAAAGTCTCTTGTTCTCGATGAGCGTTTGCGCGAGCTTTCATTCGAAGGCAAACGTTGGTACGACCTTGTTCGCATGGCTCTTTGCGATGGTAGTACCGATAAAGTTATTGAACTCGTGAAGCCTAAATTCGACAGCGGTGGTAATGCTGCCTCTATCAAGATGTCAAGCATACATTCACTCTTCTGCCCCATTTACGAGACAGAGTTAAAATTGAATCCCTTGCTTAAGCAGAACCCTGTATTTGAACGTAGCAGTTCTACTGAACAGAACTAAAAATAACTCCGACCGGGGTTTATTCCCGGTCGGGTATAAGTTAAAACTGCACGAAATAAATTGAATGATATTTATTATAAAAAACCGAATAAATATGAATTTTGCTAATAAAATATATAAGAAATTTGCAGGGACGATTCTTCTTTGCGCATTATGCCTTGCGGGTGTAGTGTCGCAGAGTTGTACCGAAGAGATTGATCAGTCCAATCGATACACCTTTACAGGGGAGACAATCGTCGATTATCTTGAGAATCGCTCAGACTCCTTCAGTGACTTCTTAACAATTTTAAGAAGAGCCAAAGTAAAGGCGGGCACTGTCGGTAGCGATGATAGTAAAGGTAGTGTTAAACACTTGTTGGCAACATACGGACGTTACACCTGTTTCGCACCGACAGACAGTGCCATCAGACGCTTTGTGCGCGAACAGTTCGAAATATGGTACAATGACAGTCTTGCTGTGTTAAGAGGCGAACTGCCTGCAGACGAGGCTCGTATAACAGGTATCACAAGCCCCGAATTTGATGAACTTTCCGATTCAATGTGTTCTCAGATTGCCAAGGACCATATTATCGAGGGAGAAATTTACCACACTTACGACTTGGGCGAGGGAGCATTGGGACGTCCCAATATGAACGACCGTTATATTGCCAGCCGTTTCGTTGCCGATGAAAATACAGGTATTGTAAGCCTCAAACTTAACGACGCATCTACATGTATCTCTCAGGACAATGATGCCGAGAATGGTGTTGTACACGTTCTTGACAAAGTGTTGAACCCCTCTAACGAGCTTGCTCCCGACCTTTTGAAGAGCTACGAAGAGTATTTCTCTTTATTTACTGAGCTTATTTTCGAGACAGGACTCGAGAAAACTCTTCGTCAGACATCTTTCAACATGGACTCTATAGAGAAAGCGAAAGGTTGGAAATATGGCGAAAAAGAAGCGCGTCTGTTTCAGGCAACAAGTAGTTGGTCGGGTCAAGCAAAAATTCCCGATACTCATTATATAAAATATACAATTCTTGCTGTTCCCGACGTTGTGCTCGATTCTGTTTATGGAGTTAAGACTATGGATGACTTGTTGGTGCTTGCCGAGAAATGGTACAGCAACAGTAATTATGTAAAAGGTGAAACTCCTATCACCGACCCCAATCACCCCTTGTATAGATTGATTGCCTACCATATTGTAGAGCGTGAGTTGTTGTACTCGGGTGGTTTTGTACACGATAATATTAAATTTATCGACGGCTTCGATTCGGAGAAAAAATATGCTTCGGGTGTAGACCGTTACGAATATTACGAGACATTGCTTGACAATGGAAAGATGTTGAAAGTTACCAAGCCTTACTCGGCTACACAGAACAATGATGAGCGTGGAAGCCTTGAAGGTGAGATTGTCCTCAACTATGCACAAGAGAAAGGTGCCAAATGCGTTAATTCCGACCTTGCCGACCATATAAATGTTCGTGTATTGAAAGTGGATGACTTCAGAGCATTGATACAGGCTCCCGATACATTCGAGTTCAGACAAAGTGGTCATAATGCAATGTTGCACCCATTGGATAGATTGTTGATTTACAACAGCGACGAGATGAAAGGTAATATCCTTAACGAACGTATACGTATGAACTTTATGTCGTTCTTCCCCGAGCTTACCAACAACCGTATCCGCTGGTCTTATGCCGAAGAGGATAATTCATGGCAACATTATGTTATCCCCGATGGTTATTGCAAACGTATTAAGTTCAATGCCAACGGTAGTAAAATGTACTATCTCCGTTCTCACGACGGCTCAACAAGCGGTTGGTGCGACTATCAGGGTGACGAGATTATTACCTCGGGTGCATACGACTTTGAGTATCGTCTTCCTCACGTTCCTGCGGGAACATACGAGTTGCGTCTCGGTACATGTTTGTATGATTATCGCGGTATTGCTCAGACATATATGGATGGCAAGGTTGCAGGTCTTCCCATTGACTTGCGTACCGCGACCATCAGTCAGCTTGTAGCCGAGCGTTACGACTTTAAACTCGATGATAGCGACGAATTAAAAAATGACCCCGAGCTTATCGCTGCCGATGATAAGGCGCGTCGCGCTCGTGGTTACATGAAGGGCCCTGCTTCGGCATTGGTAGCTGGTGGTACACAGACTTTGCGTCAGGCGCATAACGCGGCACGTATTATACTTGGTACATTTACTTTGGGCGAGGGCGACCACTGGATTCGTTTCAAGAATACCGAAGAGAGCTCGTCTACCGAGTTTATGCACAACTACTTGGAGCTTGTTCCCAAAAGTATCCTCTCTGACCCATCTAAGCCCGAGGATAAGAATTAATAAATTGTAAACAAGAAAGTTATGTTTAACTTAAAGAATATAGTAGAAATTATACTCGACAAGTCTCTTGTTCTTCTGTCGGTGTGTGTGGCTTTGTGCTGCACATGCTGCACAGAGGAAATAGATGAGTCAAGTCGTTACACCTTTACAGGTGAAACAGTTGTCGACTATCTGGAAAATCGCCCTGAGACTTTCAGTAGTTTTCTTCATATTCTCGACCATGCTTATATAGGAAATACTCCCGCCGATGGTGATTTTTCAAAGGTTGCAACCGCCAGAAACTTGTTGTCCACATACGGACAGTATACATGTTTCGCTCCCACAAACGCTGCCGTTGAAAAATATTTGCAAGTTCAATACCAAAAGTGGGTAGATGATATGCAGGCTTTGCAGGATGGCACACTTTCTATAAAAGATTTTCGTGATACAGGTGTCCACAGCCCCATTCTTGAGGACTTATCCGATTCCATGTGTTGCGAGATTGTCAAGAATCATGTTCTTGAAAGAGCTTATATGACTATTGACCTTTCCGAGGGTGCATTTCCATCGCCCAATATGAACGACCGCTATATTACACTTACATATATTGCGGATGAAGTAACAGGCGTGGTATATCCTTTTCTAAACTATAACTCGAGAATAATCGACCTTGATTACGAGGTGGAAAATGGCGTTGTTCAGACTATCGACGAGGTGCTTAACCCCTCGACAGCATTGTTGCCCGACCTTCTAATCTCGCAAACAAATTATTTCGAGATATGGTCAAAGATTTTGGAAATGACAGAGTTGGACACAATTATGCAAAAGGTAGAGGATAAAAAATATGCCGAGAGTGGTTTTGCCGGTCTGCAGTATCACTCGCCCTATTTGGACGCTACCATGCATAAAAATACCTGTTATTATCCCAAAGCTCGAAAGTTTAAATATACTATGTTGGTCGAGCCCGACTCTATCTTTAAAAAGTATCAGATTCACGATGTATCGGACCTTATAAAAAGATGCGAGGAATGGTACGGAACCGAGGATAAAGACGACTATACAAGCCGCGAAAATGCCTTGAATAAGTTTGTCGCTTATCACATTATCGACCGTCAGTTGCTATATTCAAGCGGCACGGGTTCCGGTGGATTTATAATGGAAAACTATGTAGGCTCTTATAACAGCGAAGAGATGATGTATGGTTCAAGTTTCGACCGTAGCGACTATTTCGAGACAATGTTACCTTATACACTTATAAAGGTAACCCGTCCCTTTACAAATAGCGATTATAAGAGTGATGTAATGATAAATTACGCTCAGGAAAAAGGAACTATGTGCTTCAATACCGAAAAGATGTACGACCATTTGAATGTGCGCGTTTACTCACCGGCCGACATTTTGAATTGTATGCCCAACTTTAAAGACGATGCTCTTAACGGTCGTCTGCATCCAATCGATAAGATTCTCATTTACGACGAGGATGAAATGGCCGGAAATGTATTGCGCGAACGTATGCGTTGGGACTTTGCATCGTGGTTCCCCGAACTTACCAACAACAACATTCGTTGGTTCAACCTGACAAGTCAGCAAGATGTATTCTACATCCCCGACGGTTATCTTGAACGTGCAAGGTTCAAATCTGAAGATAGTGAGAATTATTACCTTTGCGCCCGCAGCGCTTGGTACAACTATCAGGGTGACGAAATGCTTGCATCCGAGATATTCGATATTGAGTACCGCATGCCTTATGTTCCCGCAGGAACATACGAATTGCGTTTCGGATACTCCCGCTATCCAAATCGCAGTGTTGTTCAGTTCTACATCGACGGAAAGCCCGCCGGCATTCCCGTAGACCTAAGAAACAGTACCGAAACTGAGAACTTTATTGGTTTTATACCGGATAGTGACTTCAACGGTGCCGAAGATGCAATTGCTGCTAACGACAAAGAGATGCACAACCGTAATTGGATGAAGGCTCCCGATTCCTTTAAGGTAGCCGGTGGCAAACAATCACGCGATGACAGTCACTCCATACGTTATGTGTTGGGTGTGTTCACCCTATCGAAGGGCGAACATTGGTTCCGCATGAAAAATGTGCGTTCCGAAAAGAATACTCAAGGACAACACGACTATTTCGAGATTGTTCCCAAGGTTGTAATTTCCGACCCCTCAAAGCCCGAAGATCGCCATTAATTTGAAGAATAAATTAAATTATAAATAATATGAATAGAAAATTAAAACATGGAATGTCAATGGCTGTAGCCATCTTAAGTGCGCTGTTTATAAACTCAGCCTGCACCGAGGAGTGGGACGACCATTACAATGACAATGGCACAAATTCTAGTAAGACATCTCTTCTTGACAAAATCAGGCAGGATAGTGACCTTACAGATTTTTGTGAAGTGCTTGATTCAATGAATGTCCCCTCGTATAAGGACGGTAATTGGACAGTGTTTAATTTCGCCGATTCGTTGCTTAACCAATCGCGTGTTTACACCTTGTGGGCTCCCGTTAATGGATCGTTCGATAAAGATTCATTGTTGGCCGAGCTTAAGGCCGAGCCCTTTGAGGATATTCTTGCTATGAAAAAGCTCGGTCGTGACGATGTTTTTGCACGTTTCGTGGGCTCGCACGTGGCAGAGTTCTTGAAGCCTGCTTCGGATACTTTGAAAGAGGATAATAATATTCTTCTTATCAACGAGAAACTTGTACCTTTCGTTGGTGGAAGCGACGAGTCTCTTGCGTACAGCTTTAACGGTCTTAACGTTGTCGAGAAGAACATTCGCGTGTCAAACGGTATTATCCACAAGATTTCCGGTTCTGTAACATATCTTCCCAATATTTGGGAGTACATTAAGACAGCCGAGGGTACCGACAGCGTTGCAAAATTCCTCTACTCATTCAACAAAAGAGAGTTCAACGAATATCTAAGTATTGAAGGACCTACAGTAAACGGTGATAAAACTTACATCGACTCTGTCTTTACAAACTCTAACCAATGGCTCAGCTACGGTTACAACGATAAGACAGCGGGCTTCGGCGATATTTCGCACGAGGACTCTTCGTATGTTGTATTTGTTCCCAGCAACGATATGTGGAATGAAATGGTTCCCAAAATCGAGACCTTCTTCAACTATCACACAGGAAAAGAAAATTTCGTAGAGGATTCAATTTCCAACGATTCATTGAAGAAATTCTATGCTCGTAAGACTCTTGTTAATCACATGGTATTCAGCAACAACGACCAGCTTACTCCCGGTGACGGACACACAGCACTTGTTGTAGATTCCATGCGTTCTACTTACAGAGCGGGTGAGCGTCGTATTCTCTTTGCAAAGAACGACCTGATGGAGGGTGTTATCAGAACTCAAGAGTTGTCTAACGGTACTTTCCACTTGAAGAACAACTTCAACTATAATCCCCACGACATGTGGTACGACACAATTATAGTTCAGGCCGAGAACTTTGCTTATCAAGGAACCACATTCCTTAAAGAGGAAGATGATGCAGCTTCATTTACCGATGGTGTATTAAAAGGCGATGAAGGTGTAACATATATGTATGTTGAAAAAGGAAACTTGTATCATACAATAGACTCGGCAAACAGAACTAAAAACCTTGTTTATGTTCATGCCGATAAAAACTCGAATACAAGACCTTCTTCTTTGAAATGGACAATTCCCAATGTACTTTCGGGTGATTACTATGTAGGTGCCGTAATTGTACCTAAATTCATTGACCAGACAGAGGCTGTCGACTCATCAGTGCATACAAGTGCATTGCCCAACTTGTTCTCTTTGTCATTGTATGCCAACGTAGAAAAGAATGGTACTACGGCAAAGAAAGGCTCTGTAAAAGTGATTGAGGAAACAGAAGAACTTGAGAACGATCCTACACGTATCGATACTATATGGATTTCTGAAAAGGACGATAAGAGCAAACGTTTGAAGGTTCATATTCCTTATTGCGAGTATGGATTGACCAATCAGGAATTCTCGGTTTATGTTAAATTGGAATGTATGCTGAAAAAGAAAACTCAGCTTGAATTCTATGACCCTGCATTGCGTGTAGACCTTATCATACTGGAACCTGTTAAGGATGAGGAATAATGTCTAACAATGAGTATGAAAATTAAAAAATCAACTATGTATATGCGACAAATTATGAAAGCAATGTTGGCATTGGCAGTGCTGATGTCATCTAACGCCTCGGTTTTCGCTGTTGTTACCGATGGTAACGAAGCGAACGACAGCGTTTCGGCGAAGGCTCAAAAGGCTGTTTCCGAAATTGTTGCGGCACGTAAAATAACAGGTACTGTTTATGATGCGGCGACAAAAGAGCCCCTGCCCGGTGTTCGTGTACAAGGTACCGGACATAGCAATGTCACAACAATGACAAACCCCGAAGGTAAATATACTTTGAATGTTCCATCGTATGTTACTTTGCTTAACTATTCTACTCCCGGTTATGCTCTTGTACAGCGTCCTGTGCAGGATAATGAGGTAATCGACGTTTATATTTATACCGATAAATTCAGTACAAAATATAACGAGGATATTGTTATTACATCTACAAACAATACAACTATCGGTTACGGTCCTGCTTTGACAGTTGATGGCGAGATTGCAAACAATCTGGGTGCAGATATTCGCACAATCACACGTTCGGGTACTCCCGCCGTTGGTGCTGCGATGTTCATTCGCGGTGTCAATTCATTGAATGCAAACACTCAGCCTTTGGTTGTTGTCGATGGTGTTATTATGGATTTGCAAGAGAGTGTAGGTGCGCTTCACATGGGTGCATACAATAATATTCTCTCGGGAATAGATATTAACGATATTGATGATGTACGTGTGCTTAAGAATGCAACAGCTCTTTACGGTGCGCGTGCAGCAAACGGTGTTATTCTCATTACCACCAAACGTGGTAAGAGTATGGCTACACGCATTACCGCAAATATCTATGGTGGCGTGACACTTACTCCCAACCTTCCCGACATGATGAATGCCGAGCAGTATCGTACATATGCCAATGAGATGATTGGTACTTTGAAGAACACAAAGATGTCTAATGTTCCTTTCTTGCAGACCGATCCTAAGTACATGTACTACAATATGTATCACAACGAGACAGATTGGTCGGATTATGTATATCGCGAGGCTCTCACACAGAACTACAAGGTTAATGTAGAGGGTGGTGACGAGATTGCTATGTATAACTTCTCACTCGGTTACACAAATGCCGAGAGCGCATTGGAGGGTAACGACTTTAACCGCTTGAACATCCGTTTCAATTCGGACATTGTGCTTGCAAAGAATTTTAACACACGTTTCGACATTGGTTACAGCCGCGTGCAACGTTCATTGCTCGACGATGGTGCTCCCGAGGACTTCGACAATGCTCCTATCTCTTCTATCGGCTTCCTTTCGATGATTAAGGCTCCTTTCCTCAGCCCCTATCAGTTTACAAGCAAGGGCCAGATTACATCGGCGTTGGATAACTACGATATATTTGCATACGATGTATTGAGATGGGGTCAAGAAGGTATAAACGCATACGGAAAGGCTGCTTACTACAATCCTCTTACAATTCTCTCTAAGAGTGATGGTGAGGACAGAAACTTCCAAGAGTATACTCAGTTTACATTGAGCGTGGCTCCCGAGTACACATTGGGCGACTTCAAATTCAGTGAGTTGTTCAACTACTCATTGCACCGTATGAGCGAGAAGTATTATCTTCCTTATGGTCCGAAACCCACAGAGTCAGCCTATCACTTCTATGTAGAGAACCTGGGTCGCCTTGGTAATGCGTTGGCATCTTACTTTGGTAAAGAGTCTTCTATTACCAGCGATACACGTGTAGCTTGGAAGAAGTCTTTCGGCGCACATAACTTTGATGTATTTGGCGGTTTCCGTTACACAAGCTTCAGAATAGATGGTAACTACTTGTCATCAAACAACTCGGGTAATGACAATAACGTTAATATCAGTACGGATGACTTTAACTTGAAGGCTGACGGTAGTAATAACCAGTGGATAAACATGGCATGGTACTTGAATGCAGATTATAACTATCTTACACGTTATTTCTTGCAGGGTACAGTCTCTATGGAGTCATCTTCACGTTTCGGTACAAAGGCCGAGGGTGCTGTAGACTTCTGCGGTGTTAAGTGGGGTGTATTCCCCTCGGTGCAGGCTGCATGGTTGGCATCATCTGAATCTTGGTTCAAAGTGCCCGTTATCAACGCTCTTAAGTTGCGTGCAGGATTCGATGTAACAGGTAACGATGCTATCGACTACTATGCTGCCAAGAGCTACTTGCAGGCTGTTAAGTATTACGACGACCAGATGGGTCTTCAGCTTGGTAACGTAGAGAATGACGGTATTAAGTGGGAGACAACTAACCGCATCAACGTAGGTTTGGATGCTGTCTTGCTGAACGACCGTGTTGCTCTCTCATTCGACATGTATAAGGCTACCACAAAAGACCTCATCGTGAACAAGACTTACAAGTATGTAACAGGTATGGATACATATTGGGCCAACGGTGGTGAAATGGAGAATGTTGGTTTCGAGGCTTCTATCAATGCAAAGGTTATTAATAATAAGAACTTTACATGGGAACTTGGTGCATCAGCCGGTCATTACAAGAATGAGATTACTGCTCTTGACGAGGAGATTAAGCCTACATCGGTTTACGGTGGTGAGGTTGTAACAAAAGTAGGTGAGTCTATCGGCGCATTCTATGGTTACAAGACTGACGGTGTCTTTACTACTGCAACTGAAGCTAATGAGGCCAGACTCTATCAGACAGATGCAACAGGTAAACCCGAGTACTTTAAGGCCGGTGACGTGAAGTTTGTTGATATGACAGGCGAGGGCGAGATTAACGACGCCGACAAGGTGGTTCTTGGCAGTCCTCATCCCGACCTCTATGGTAACATCTTCTCTAAGTTCACTTACAAGAATTGGCAGCTTGATGTTCTCTTCAACTACTCTTTGGGTAACGACGCTTACAACTACTATCGTCAGCAGCTCGAGGGTGGTAGCAACTTCTTCAACCAGACAACAGCTATGCTCAACCGTTGGTCGTACGATGGTCAGAATACAAACACTCCGCGTATAGCTTATGGTGATCCTATGGGTAACAACCGTTTCTCTGATCGTTGGATTGAGGACGCATCTTTCTTGCGCTTGAAGAAAATTCAGCTTGCTTACAACCTGCCTCTCTCGTTGAGCTGGTTGCAGGGTATCACAATTTGGGGTGCAGCCGAGAATCTTCTCACCTTTACAAATTACTTGGGTAACGACCCCGAGTTCTCTGTTAGCAATAATGTATTGTACCAGGGTGTAGATGCAGGCCTTCTTCCCCAGAGCCGCAGTTTCCACTTGGGTGTAAAGATTAATCTCTAATGAAAATATAGTCTGAGATATGAATTTTTCCGCAGGCAGTTGCCGGGTGACCGGCACCGCCGCGCGGGATTCATTAAGAAACTTGGAAAAACATAATTCAACGAAAATGATGAAAAAGAATTTTATTTATAGTCTTTGCATACTACTCTGCGGAGCAATTTTCATGAGCTCGTGCGAGGATATGCTCGAAGTTAAGTCGGATCGTGTGGAGTATGACATGGATCCTTTGACACTTAGCGATAGTGTTTACTCTGTTCTCGGTATCTTGAAGAATGTTCAGGCTGTTGCCGACCGTCAGGTGTTGCTTGGCGAGTTGCGTGGTGACCTTATGGTTGTAAATGAAGGTAGCGCTGTTACTGATATTCAGAAAATTGCTCGTTTCGATTTTGAGGGTGACAACCAATATCTTGATGTTAAGGATTACTATGCAATCATTAACAACTGTAACATTTATCTTGCACGTGTGGATACTACTTTGTCGTACAACAATGTTAAGTTGATGCTTCGCGAGTATGTGGCAGTGAAGAGTGTGCGCGCATGGACATATATGCAACTTGTTACAAATTATGGCAGGGTTCCTTTCTTTACAGAGCCTATCCTTACTCACAGTTTGTCGCAAGAGGTGTACGAGCGTCCTATGCTTGGCATTGAAGAGATTGCCGATACTCTTATAAAGGATTTGAGCCCGTTTGCCGATCCTCGTCAGTATCCTATGCCTATGTTCAGTGGACTAATGTTTAATACTTCACTTTACTTTATGCCTATACGTCAGTTGCTTGGCGACCTTTATCTATGGACGGGAGATTATAGAAACGCTATAGATTGCTATTATAATCTTATCATAGATAATCAGTATGCAATGGATGGTTCTAACAACATTTCTTACTGGCACTCGGATGACGTGAAGGATGATGCTTCTCCCGGTGGTGACTATTCTCCTTTGACAACTTTTAATAGTAAAAACACAACAGCACTTGTTTCATTTGCATCATCTTCCGAAGATGGTATTGTGTCTGACTTGCCGCTTATTTTGCTTGGCGACGGAACGACTGCAGGTACGCATCAGGTGGTAGGTGCTCCTGCGCTTTTGGGCTTGAGCAAACGCCAGACATATAGCTATGCTAAGCCTAATGGTAATGCAAATGCTATTGTTGTTAAAAATCCCAACAAAGAAAAACGCGGTGATGCTCGCGTGTACCAATATCTTGACGAGGAGTTAAACCCCCTTACAGGTATTAATTATGAGGGTGTGATTACAAAGTTCGGTAGAAATAGCAACAGCTATTTGCAGGTTATTAAATTGAGTCGTCCCGTACAGGCTTATCTTCGCCTTGCCGAGGCTCTTGCAGGTCTTGCAAGCGAGGCTCCTGCAAAAGTAAACATTACCGAGGGTGAAACATATGATGCTTATTGGGAAAATGCCGAGAATATCGCTATGTATATCTTGCGTTTCGGCCTTGGTCAGAGAACATTTGACACAGGCAAAGATGGTATACATAATGGCTTGAGCAAAGAGTTGCGCGACGAAATTATGTCAGGTAGCTACTCTATCAGAAAACTGACTTCTGTAACCGCTGTACCTGTAGAGGTTCCTGTTTATAAAACAGACCCCGCGACAGGCGAGTATATATTGGATGATGTTACAGGCGAAAAGATTCCTGTTATGATAACTGACCCCGAGACAGGCGAGGAGGTTCAGGCAACAACTACCGAGACAACTTATGAGTATAATTACGATGAAATTACTCTTGACTTTACAAGTTCTGCATTCAAGAACAATAGGGGTATCCACTCTTTTGGCTCGGGTGATGTAGAGTGGGACGAGTCACTTACATTCGACAATGACTCTATCATTGCTGCTTACCTGAATTTGGCAGAGAAAGAGAACCCCGACACAACTTGGGTGAAGAACGAGGATGGTACTATCTTTATGGACACAATAACCGGTCAACCTGTGGTTCTCAGCATCGACAAATACGATGTATCACACGACGATAAGGTTAAGTACTTGCGTAATATTATCCTTGACGAGTGTGCTCTTGAGACTGCACTCGAGGGTTACCGTTTCACCGACCTTATCCGCTTCGCCGAGGCTATGAATGATGTTAATGTTCTTGCTAAGCGTGTGGCTTCTCGTGATTATGAGAATAAGGTGAGCATCTATTTCGATAATGCAAAAGAGGTTTACGATGAGAGTAATATGCTTTTGCAGTTCGAGGAGAATCGAGAGCTTTATGATAAGGCTTCTAATAAGTCTAATTGGTATCTCCCTTTGAAGTAATTTACTGATTGATTAATATTTCGGTGGGTTGCACAAAAAGTGCAACCCACTGTTTTTTATTATGGGGATTGAGGAAAATAGAAAAAATAAAAAGGGTACGTCGATTGTAAACATCAGACGTACCCTATAAAATAAAATTCTTACACTTATGCAAAGTCCAGATTAAGATGTTTGCGCAGCTTTTCGAGCGCAGGATTCTTCTCGGTAAGCAGCTTGAACTGCTCGGTGCGGTTGTATATGCGTCGCTGCACCTGCTGCGTATTCTGCTCAATTTTCATTTCTATGTTTCCGCAGCCAACGGCATTGGAAATATATGCTGCGATACTTTTCGCCTCTTTTGCGAATAGCTCGGAAACATGCTGGTTGTCTACCTTAATGACGAACGAACTTTCACTTTGTATTTCGGGGGTGATAATTTTCATTCTGTCGGCGAGGGCATGCTCGTTTACGGGCAGTTGCAGTGCATACTCGAACCATTTTTGCGACAGGCTCTCTTGTGTAAGCGGTGTACGCTTTTTGTCGTTTGCTGTTGGCGCACTGCTGCTGTCGGCCGACTGCTGTGCTGTGGCTGTTGTTGCGCCGCGACCGGCAATGGTGTGTGTGCGACTGAACATTCCTCCGAATGGAGCCTTGCTGCTCTCTACGTTTCGTTTGAGGGCTTCGGGACGTCCGCTTATCACTACCGGTTGCAGGGGCTTTTGCTGTGCGGGTGTCTCGGCGGTTGCTGTTGCTTGTGGCTCGGCTGCATTATTGACCGGGGAGGGTAGCGTTTCTGCTTTTACCTCTTGAACGGGTGCGGGTGCTTGCTGTGCTTGCTGTGCGGGTGCTTTAAATATGGGTTTCAGACGTGCAGGGCGTTGCCCCGATGCTTCCTCGCCGCTGTCGCTTGTTATCTGCGACAGTTGTATTATTGTAAGTTCCACAAGCAGGCGTTTGTTGCGACTCGAACGGTAGCCTGCGTCGCAGTCGTTGCACAGTTTTATGGCGCGGAACAGGAATTTAGGCGGACATTTTGTCGCCTGTTCTATGTATCGTTTGCGCAGTTCCTCGCCACACTCGAGCAGCGGGTGTGTCGCAGGGTCGCTTGCTACCAGCAGGTCGCGGAAGTGTGAGGCAAGGCCGCTTATGACAATGTTGCCTTCGAATCCTTTGTTCAGAATCTCGTTGAACAGCAACAGCAGTTGTGAGGTCTGCGCTGCAAGAATCTGCTCTGTGAACCTGAAGTAGTAGTCGTAATCGAGTATATTCAGGCTGCCGATGACTTTGTCGTATGTGAGGTTGCCTTGCGTAAAGCTCGTCATCTGGTCGAAGAGCGACAGGGCGTCGCGCATGCAACCGTCCGATTTTTGGGCGATGATGCGCAGTGCGTCATATTCGCTTGTTATTCCCTCGCGGTCGGCGATGCTTTTAAGGTGGGCGATAATGTCGTTGCTCTCTATGCGGCTGAAGTCATATATCTGGCAGCGCGACAGTATGGTGGGGATAATTTTGTGTTTCTCGGTGGTGGCGAGGATGAAGATGGCGTGTGCAGGCGGCTCTTCGAGTGTCTTTAGAAAGGCGTTGAAGGCTGCTTGGGACAGCATGTGTACCTCGTCGATGATGTATACTTTGTATTTGCCAACTTGCGGTGGAATGCGCACCTGTTCGTTCAGGGCGCGTATGTCGTCCACAGAGTTGTTGCTGGCTGCGTCAAGCTCGTAGATGGAGAATGAGCGTTGCTGGTTGAACGACTTACACGACTCGCAACTGTTGCAAGGCTCGCCATTGGCTGTGGGGTGTTCGCAGTTGATGGTCTTTGCGAAGATGCGGGCACAGGTGGTTTTTCCCACTCCTCGCGGACCGCAAAAGAGGTAGGCGTGTGCCAGCTTGCCTGTGTGTATGGCGTTTTTAAGGGTTGTTGTCAATGATTTTTGTGCAACTACCGACTCGAATGTGTCGGGGCGATATTTTCGTGCGGATACAATGTAGTTTTCCATGTTCGCTTCTTGTAGGCTTTTTGTTTTTTTCGATAAGCGAAAATAGCTATTTTTTTCGGGAAAAGGTGTCTCTTTTAACAAAAATAACCGTTGGTGGTACAAAAAATGTTTATTGTGATGTCTTTAATATGTTTTTTTGGGTATTTTTGTGAATTGAAGTTTGCCGTTTTTTTAATATGCGTCTGACAATTCCTGTGGAACTGCCTAAGAGGGAACTTGAAATTTCATATACCACAAGGCAGATGATTATAGGCTCTTGCTTTGCCGAGAATATCGGCAAAAGGCTTGTTGCGTGCAAGTTTCCGGCGTTACTGAACCCTTTTGGAATACTTTACAATCCTTTGTCTATTGCCGAGGCTCTGCGTCGCATTGTCGATGGCAGGCTTTTTACCGAGGAGTCGCCCGAACTTGTTTTTCATGGCGAGCGTTGGCACAGTATGTTGCATCATGGCGATTTTTCGCGTCGCGACAAGGGTGATGTTATTTCTGCGGTAAACGCTTCCATTGAGCATGCTCGTTCGTTCCTTCGGGGCGCGGACCTGCTGACGCTTACTTTCGGGACGGCGTATGTGTATAGACGCAAGAGTGATAATATGGTGGTGGGCAATTGTCACAAGATTCCCGGCAGCGAGTTTACACGCTCCCTGCTGACGGTGGACGAGGTTGTTGCTGCCACAGCCGGGGCATTTGAAAAGGTGCGCAGCCTGTCGCCCGACGTTAAGCTGTTGCTGACGGTAAGCCCCATACGCCACATACGCGACGGGGCGCATGGTAATCAGGTGAGCAAGGCTGTGCTGCTGCTTGCCGTCGAGGAACTTAAAAGGTGCTTCCCCGGCAAGGTTTTTTATTTCCCCGCATACGAAATTGTGCTTGACGAATTGCGCGACTATCGTTTTTATGCCGAGGATATGATACACCCCTCGGACGCAACCATCGGCTATGTGTGGGACTGTTTCAAGGCTTCTTATTTCGACGAAGCTACCGACAGCCTCGCTGCGCAGGTTGGGGAGATTATGCGTGCGCTCTCTCATCGTCCGTTCGACCCCGATTCGCAGGCATACAGAGATTTTAAAAGCAAATTATTGTTAAAGATAGAGGCTGTCAAAGAAAAAAATCCTTTCTTTGACTTTTCAAACGAAATAGAGCAATGTCGTATACAATAAAAGAGATAAGCAATATAATAAAGGCTCGATACGTGGGCGATGCTCCGGACGTGAAAATTCTGAGGCTGCTCACCGACAGCCGTTCGTTGAGTTTTCCCGACGAGACTCTTTTCTTTGCCATCGTCACACGTCACGGCGACGGTCACAATTATGTAGATGAACTTTACAAACGTGGCGTGCGCAGCTTTGTGGTAAACACTGCATTCGACTGCGGACGTTACCCCGATGCGGGCTTTCTTGTGGTAAAAGATACGCTGCACTCTCTGCATCTGCTTGCTGCGCATCATAGAGCCTGTTACGATGTTCCGGTAGTGGGAATCACCGGCAGCGACGGCAAGACTATTGTAAAAGAGTGGCTCTATCAACTGACAGCCGACAATTATGTTGTTACACGCTCGCCACGCAGCTACAATTCGCAGATAGGCGTTCCACTCTCTGTGTGGATGCTGGGCGACGAGACGACATTGGGAATATTCGAGGCGGGTATTTCGCAACAGGGAGAAATGGACAATCTGCAGAAAATAATCCGTCCGACGATAGGCATAATAACCAACATCAGCGAGGCGCATCAAGAGAATTTCAGCAGCATGCAAGAGAAGTGCACCGAGAAACTCTCTCTGTTCAAAGATTGCGATATTATCATATACAACGCCGATAATCCCTTACTGTCGAACTGCATGCGCCGTTCGCTCATATCTTCGCGCGAAATTGCATGGTCGCGCAAGGATGCGGAACGTCCGCTGTACATTAGTTCCATAGAGAAGGGTGGTGAAAGTACGAAAATTACCTATCGCTACCTATCCTTCGAGAACAGCTACACTATCCCTTTCCTCGACGATGCCTCTATAGAAAATTCTATAAATTGCCTTGCGGCGGCACTCTATCTGATGATTCCAACCGAGGTTATTGCCGAGCGTATGGCTCGTCTCGAGCCTGTCGCCATGCGCCTCGAAGTTAAAGAGGGTATCAACAATTGCGTGCTTATAAACGATAATTCCAATTCCGACACAGCCTCGTTGGATATTGCGCTCGATTTTATGGAGCGCAGATGCAGCGCAATGCCTCATCTGGGACAAACGCTTATCCTCTCGGACCTTAAAGAGACGGGGCAGACGGCACGCTCGCTCTACCGAACGGTGGCGCGATACATTGAGAAACGCGGCATTAATAAATTCATAGGCATTGGACGCGACATAAAATCCGAGGCTGCGCGCTTCGAAAAAATGAGTCTTGACTGCTATTTTTTCCTTTCGGTCGAGGAGTTTATTGCTTCGCAAACGTTTGCCGGCCTTCGCGACGAGGTTATATTGATAAAAGGCTCTCCGGCTTTCAGGTTCGAGGAAATTTCCGATGCTCTCGAAAAAAAAGCGCATCAGACGGTCCTTGAGGTTAATCTCAGTGCTCTGCGCGAGAATCTCAACCATTATCGCAACTTTTTGAGGCCCGAGACAAAAATAATTTGCATGGTCAAGGCATCGGCCTATGGTGCCGGGGCTATGGAGGTTGCACGCACGCTTCAGGATTGTCACGTAAATTATCTTGCGGTGGCGGTTGTGGACGAGGGCGTGGAACTGCGCAAGGCCGGGCTCTCTACGGGTATAATGGTGATGAATCCCGAGCCATGCTCTTTCCGCTCGCTATTTGCCAATAAACTCGAGCCCGAGGTTTACAGTTTTTCCATGCTGCGTGCGCTTGTTCAGGCGGCCACACGCGAGGGAATTACCGATTATCCTGTTCATATAAAGATAGACACGGGAATGCACCGTCTGGGTTTTTTGCCACAGGAGGTTCCCGCGCTTGTCGAAGAACTTAAAAAGCAGTCGGCTCTTACTCCTCGCTCGGTATTTTCGCATTTTGCAGGTAGCGACTCGGGGCAGTTTGACGATTTTACCCGTTTGCAGACTGAGCGTTTCGTAGCGGCTGCCGATACTTTGCAGGCGGCTTTCCCGCATCATATTTTGCGACACATTTGCAACAGCGCAGGCATCGAGCGATTCTCGGGCGAGCAGTTTGACATGGTGCGTCTGGGCATTGGGCTTTACGGTGTCTCGCCCATTGAGAAAGATGCTACCCTGCAGCCCGTTGCTACACTAAAGACTATAATTCTGCATCTGCGTGACGTTCCCGCCGACGAGACGGTGGGGTACAGTCGTCGCGGCACACTCTCGCGCCCTTCGCGCATAGCTGCCCTGCCCATCGGGTACGCCGATGGCCTTAACCGCAAGCTGGGCAATCGACGCGGCTATTGCCTGATAAATGGTAAAGAGGCTCGATACGTGGGAAACATTTGTATGGATGTTTGTATGGTTGATGTTACGGACATTGATTGCAAAGAGGGCGATGTTGTTGAAATTTTCGGCAGTAATCTGTCGGTGCATAATCTTGCCGAGTGGATAGATACTATCCCCTACGAGGTTCTCACATCTGTATCGACGCGCATCAAACGCATCTATTATTGTGATTGATATTTGACGCTAATAAAAAAGCTCCACATTGTGGAGCTTTTTTATTGCTATCTTGTGAAAAAGTATCTTTCGAGAATGGCGCCCTTGCGCGACATTACCTCCAGACGGTAGCTTCCGGGTGGCAAGCCTTGCACGTTGATGTTGCCATTGTAGGGCGAGGACAGCAGCAGGCGTCCGGCAGCGTCTTTTATAAGTACGCGTGTGCCCCAACGTTGCTCCTCGGCAAGGGAGAATTGTTCGCGATACATTTTGGACGTCGGGAACTTTTCGTGCCACATTGTGGGTGCGCTCTCAATTTCAAAAGCATTTACGGCAGTTACTGCCCAATGTGTGTTTGCGGGCAGGTCTGTCCATGTAAAGAGAGTGTCTGTGATATTTGCAGCTACAAGATTGTTGATATTCTCTGTATCAACGGGGTATTTGTCGGACTTATAAATGTTGTACCTTGTTGCGGGCATATTCTCTCCGGCTTTTACTCCTTGCCAACAAAGATGCAACGTGCCATTCGTGCGCACTCCTATCAGACTGCCCGGAGCAATGGGGGCTTTTTCATCTGCCCACGTCATTGCGGGAATAAGCGCAGGGCGACTGTTGAAAATCTTTAAAAAATCTGCAACTCCTTTGTTATTTTGTAGCAGATGTTCGACGCGGAAAATGGCTGTTCCTGCCGTTCCCGCCTCGCGCGAGGTGAAAAACTGACGGGTAATTTCGTCGGCTCCCCAGTCGCCTTCGCCGGCGAGCAGTCGATAAACTCCCAGCCCCGGCGCAATGTGACGTCCGGCGGAATTCTCCTGCCAATCGAGCATGAACGGGTAGAAATTGTTTCCCGAAAAATACATCATCGGGAACAAAATATCCATAATGCCCTCTTTCAGCCACTTTTGTGCATCCTGAAACACCGTGCGTCGGGCGTTCCACCCTCGCGACGGGTATCTTGAAAGGTCGTCGTGCTTGCCTAATGGCGCACAACTTACCCTTACCCAAGGCTTTATGCTTTTTACAGTGCCGTATATGCTCCTGACAATGTGTGTGATATTTTCGCGTCGCCAGTCGGCAAGCGTCTCGCCTTTTCCGTAGCGGCGATGCAGCGCATGGTCGTTGTAACCGCTCGGACGGTCGGGGTAACGTATGTAGTCAAGATGAATGCCGTCGATATTATAGTTTTTTACAATCTCGGCCACCAATGTAGTCAAATATTCGGCAGTCCTCGGCTCTCCCGGCTCCATATACCAACTGCCCTGATACAGTTTGCACAGTGAAGGCTCGCGTCGGCTCAACCCCATGCTTCCAAGCGACCTCATGTGCTGCGCCTTTCCCAATGGCAGTGTGACTATCCATGTGTGCAGTTGCATCCCCCGCTTGTGACACTCCTCGATGGCAAATGCAAGAGGGTCGTATCCCGGGTCTTTGCCGGCCTTGCCCGTAAGCACAGCCGAAAAAGGCTCTATCGCCGATGGATAAATAACGTCCCCGCGTACACGTGTCTGCAACAGCACAGTGTTAATGTTGTACGCCTTTAAAGAATCGAGCAGGGCAATAAGCTCACTTTTCTGCTTGTCAATGTCCGACGGGGATTTTATCTTTGTCTTTGGCCAGTCGAGATTCTCTATCGTCGTCAGCCATACGGCACGATATTCCCTCTTGGGCGATTCCCAATATTGTGCCTTAATATTGCTTGTAAATAGCAAGCAGATTCCTATAATGATTAGAATTACCTGTTTCATGACTAAAATATGTTACAAAAATACTCTTTTTTGAGGATTTTATGATATTCGTATTTAATTATTTTGTAATTTTGTCCCCTAAATGCAGTATTGAACGAAATTTAATATTTAAAATATTCAAGAAATGACAAAAGTTAAGAAATTTATTACTTGTGACGGAAATCAGGCTGCTGCTCACGTGGCATATATGTTTTCCGAGGTAGCAGCCATCTACCCCATCACACCTTCGTCTACAATGGCGGAGTATGTGGATGAGTGGGCGGCTCAGGGACGTAAGAATCTCTTCGGCGAGACAGTTGCCGTTCAAGAGATGCAGTCCGAGGGTGGTGCTGCCGGTGCAGTACACGGTTCTTTGCAGGCCGGTGCTCTTACAACAACATTTACAGCATCGCAGGGTCTCTTGCTCATGATTCCCAATATGTACAAAATTTCCGGCGAACTTCTTCCCAGCGTGTTCCACGTGTCGGCTCGTAGTATCGCAGGTAGCTCATTGTGTATCTTTGGTGACCACATGGACGTAATGGCTTGTCGTCAGACAGGTTTTGCAATGCTTTGCGAGGGCTCTGTTCAGGAGGTTATGGACCTGGCACCTGTGGCACACCTTGCTACAATTAAAAGCCGCATCCCCTTCCTCAACTTCTTCGACGGTTTCCGTACCTCTCACGAGATTCAGAAAATCGAGCTTATCGAGCAAGAGGATATTGCAGGTCTCGTAGATTGGGACGCTGTTCAGGATTTCCGCAATCGTGCGCTTAGCCCCACAGCTCCTGTTACTCGCGGTACAGCCGAGAATCCCGAGACATTCATGACACACAAAGAGGTTGTGAACAAATACTACGACGCAGTACCCGACATTGTTGCCGAGTATATGAAAGAGATTTCGGCTATCACAGGTCGCAACTATGCACCCTTTACATACTATGGTGCGCCCGATGCCGACCGCGTGATTGTCGTTATGGGCTCAATAACCGAGGCCGTTCGCGAAACTATCGACTACCTTGGTCAGAAAGGCGAAAAGGTAGGTCTTGTAAGCGTACACCTCTACCGTCCCTTCTCGCTCAAGTATCTTGCAGCGGTAATGCCTAAGAGCGTTAAGCGTGTAGCTGTTCTCGACCGTACAAAAGAGCCCGGAGCTAACGGTGAGCCTCTTTATCTTGATGTTGTCGAGGCATTCAACGACTCTCCCGAATTGAAGGCTATAAACCCCATCATCGTTGGCGGACGTTCAGGTATCGGTTCAAACGATGTTACTCCCGCTACTATTATGTCTGTTTACGAGAATCTTGCATTGCCTCAGCCTAAAAATCACTTTACAGTGGGTATTGTGGATGATGTTACATTTACATCACTCCCCCTCAAAGAGGAAATTGCTGTATCAGAGGGTATGTTCGAGGCTAAATTCTTCGGACTTGGTGCTGACGGTACTGTAGGTGCTAACAAAAACTCAGTAAAAATCATCGGCGAGAATACAGACAAGCACTGTCAGGCTTACTTCTCGTACGACTCTAAAAAATCGGGTGGCTTCACATGTTCACACCTTCGTTTCGGTGACAAGCCCATCCGCTCTACATATCTTGTAAACACTCCCAATTTCGTAGCTTGCCACGTACAGGCTTACTTGCGCATGTACGACGTAATTCGTGGCTTGCAGAAGGGTGGTACATTCCTTTTGAACACAATCTGGGAGGGCGAAGAGCTCATCAACAATCTGCCTAACAGCATTAAGAGCTACTTTGCAAAGAACGATATTACAGTTTACTACATTAACGCAACAAAGATTGCTCAGGAGATTGGTCTCGGCAACCGCACAAACACCATTCTTCAGAGTGCATTCTTCCGTATCACAGGCGTTATTCCCGTAGACCTCGCCATCGAGCAGATGAAGAAGTTTATCGTTAAGTCTTACGGCAAGAAGGGTCAGGATATTGTAGACAAGAACAATGCTGCGGTTGATCGTGGTGGCGAGTACAAACAGCTTGCTATTGACCCTGCATGGGCCAACCTTCCCGCAGACGAGGTTGCAGCAAACAACGACCCTGCATTCATCAACGAAGTTGTACGTCCCATCAATGCACAGAATGGTGCCCAGCTTCCTGTTTCGGCATTCATGCAGATTGCAGACGGTACATGGCCTCAGGGAACTTCGGCTTACGAGAAACGTGGTGTAAGCGCATTTGTTCCCAAATGGGACGCTTCAAAATGTATCCAGTGTAACCGCTGTTCATACGTTTGTCCTCACGCTTGTATCCGTCCTTTCGTACTCGATGCAAACGAGGCTGCAGGTTTCGGCGCAGAGACTATCGAAATGAAGGCTCCCGCAGCTATGAAGGGTATGCAGTTCCGCATTCAGGTTGGCGTTCTCGACTGTCTCGGTTGCGGTAACTGTGTGGATGTTTGTCCCGGTAACCCCAAATTAGGTGGTTCGGCTCTTACAATGGTTGCCTTCGAGGGCGAGAAGGCCGAGGCTGCAAATTGGGACTACTGCGTTAAGAACGTTAAGAGCAAGCAGGCTCTTGTAGATGTTAAGTCTAATCCCAAAAACTCACAGTTTGCAACACCTCTCTTTGAGTTCTCGGGTGCATGCTCGGGTTGTGGTGAGACACCTTATGTGAAACTTATCACACAGCTCTTCGGCGACCACGAAATGGTAGCAAACGCAACAGGTTGTTCTTCAATCTATTCAGGCTCTGTTCCTTCTACTCCTTATACAACAAACGAGAAGGGTGAGGGTCCCGCATGGGCAAACTCATTGTTCGAGGACTTCTGCGAGTTTGGTCTTGGAATGAAACTTGCCGACAACAAGATGCGTGCCCGTCTCGAGCGTATTATGACAGAGGCTCAGAACTGCGACAAGTGCAGCGACGAGACAAAGGCTCTCTATCGTCAGTGGATTGAAAATAAGGAGAATGCCGAGGTTACAAAGGCTCTTGCTCCCCAGATTATCGCTGCATGCGAGGCTACAGGTTGCGAGTATTCTAAGCAGATTCTCGACATGAAGCAGTTTATCGCTAAACGCTCACAGTGGATTATCGGTGGTGACGGTGCTTCTTACGATATTGGTTACGGCGGTCTCGACCACGTGATTGCATCGGGCGAGGATATTAACATTCTTGTACTCGACACAGAGGTTTACTCTAATACCGGTGGTCAGGCTTCTAAGTCTACACCTCTCGGCGCAATCGCTAAATTTGCTGCATCGGGTAAACGTATCCGCAAGAAAGACCTTGGTCTTATCGCAACTACATACGGTTATGTTTACGTTGCTCAGATTGCAATGGGCGCAAGCTACGACCAGTGCTTGAAGGCTATCCGCGAGGCTGAGGCTTATCCCGGTCCTTCACTTGTAATTGCATACGCTCCCTGTATCAACCACGGTATCCGCAAGGGTATGGGCAAGGCACAGGCCGAGCAGGCTGCTGCTGTTGAGTGTGGTTACTGGCACTTGTGGCGTTACAATCCTGCTCTCGAGGCAGAGGGTAAGAATCCCTTCGTTCTCGATAGCAAAGAGCCTCAGTGGGACAAATTCCAAGAATTCCTCAAGGGCGAGGTACGTTACGCATCACTTGCTAAACAGTTCCCCGAAGCGGCTCAGGAGCTCTTCGACGCTGCACAGCAGATGGCTCAGAAACGCTACTCAAGCTATGTGCGTATGTCTAAGCTTGATTGGAGCAACGAATAATTATATTAGGTAATTATTATAAAAATCATAGGGTCGCAATAAAATGCGACCCTATGATTTTTTTTGGAAAGGTGCTTGCGCTGTTTTTGATAGATAATTTTTTTGGGGGAGTTATTTTAAAAATACGGGTGCGTCTTGTGGCGTTGTCGAGGGTGTCCCGTCGTTTACCGATGGCCAGCCATCGTCGCTCCACGTAATTTTGTCGAGTAGCATCACACGGCCTTTTTCGGGAGCTTCAGCATCGTAAGCATGGTAGAGCAACCAATCGTCGCCCTTGTCGTCGGTGATAATTTCGCTGTTGTGTCCGGGCCCTTTCCATCGCTCGTTGCCTTGAATGATGGTCGTGTAGTGGTTGTCGAGCATCTTTTTGCCCTCTTTGTTCAAATAGGGCCCAAACAGTTTCCTGCTTCGTCCCACGACTGTCCGATAGGTGCTTTTTACTCCTTCGCAGCAACTGCCTACGCTGCAAAAAAGATAGTAATATTTGCCACGTTTGTGTATCATTGCTCCCTCGAATGCAGTGCCTGCGATTTTTAGTTTTTTCTCGGGGTTTTTCAGGCTTAATCCATCCTTGCTAAGCTCGGAAATATATATTCCGTGGAAACTGCCCCATGCAAGATATTTTTTGTTTTTTTCTTTCCAATAGACAGGGTCTATGCTGTTTTTTACGCCTATTTCAGTGCTTCGGAACATTTTCCCGCAGTCCTCGAATTTGTCAGGCGAGTTTCCTGTGGCAACGCCTATGCCTGTCCTGCTGATGTTACCCCATAGGGCGCAAGCGTAGTACATAATATATTTGTCTTTAATTTGGCTGACGTCGCATGCCCAGAAACTATAATGGACGTTCTTCTGCTTACCGTTGGAGTCTACACGAATAGTGTCGTTCCACGTTGGACGGTTGATTACGCGGTCCACCCTTTGCCAATTTACAAGGTCCTTGCTCTTCAGACAGTTTGGTCCTGTTGCGTAGGCGTAAAAAAAACCATCGGGGGCATGTTGTATGCAGGGGTCGGGAAAGTCGGCTCCAAACACAGGGTTAGTGTATCTCTTTTGTGCAGCCGATGGCACTATTGCCGATAGAATGAAAATGATTGTTGCAATTAATTGTCTGTGCATATTTGAAAAATAGTTTTTTGTTTCCGTAAGAATAATGTGAAATTGTTGCAAATGTATGAATAACCGTGCGAAAAACAAAAATCATCATGGAATTTATAGAGGTGTATAAATTGTTTGTGAAAGGGCAAAATAAATCCATCAACTATCAAAAAATAGTAAAAAAGTGAAAAATATGCAGAAAATTGCTGTAAAAAGTGTATTTTTGTAACCACTTTGGGTGTAGTATGTTTAAAAGTCATCTTTTGTAGAAAAATTACATGACACAAATAATTCACACGGAATGTCCTTTGTGCGGCAGCAGCAAACTGCAGCATCAATTTTCGTGCAAAGATCAATTTGCAACGGGCGAGAATTTTGAGATTTGTAAATGTGAAGATTGCTCCTTTGTGTTTACGCAAAATATCCCCGATGAAAAAGTAATCGGGCGATACTACGAATCGCCTACATATATATCGCACAGCGACACAAACAAAGGCTTTGTGAACCGTTGTTATCATCTTGTGCGCGAAATTATGCTTCGCCGCAAGGCCTCTTTGGTAAATTCTCTGGTCGATGGCAGTAAGACCAATCTGCTCGACTATGGTGCCGGTACCGGCTATTTTGCCCGTGCCATGCAGCGTCTCGATTGGGACGTTACTGCAATAGAGAAGAGCGAGCAGGCGCGACAATATTCCAAAGAGCAATTTGGCTTTGAAATGTTGCCGGTAGAGGCCTTGGACGATTGCGAGGATGGTTGCTTCGACGTTGTTACAATGTGGCACGTGATGGAACATATACAAAATTTAAATGAATTTTGGGACGAACTTTTTCGCATCCTCGACGATAATGGCATTGCGGTGATTGCCCTGCCTAACAGTGCTTCGTACGATGCGCAAATGTACCGCGAGCATTGGGCGGCGTACGATGTTCCTCGTCATTTGTGGCATTTTTCACCCTCTACGGTGATGAAATTCGGCCGCAAGCATGGCTTTATACTCGAAAGACAGTTTACAATGCCGTTCGACGGTTTTTATATTTCCATGCTCAGCGAACGTTACAAAGGCTCCAAATTCTCTGTGATAAAGGGTGCATGGAACGGACTGCTCGGCTGGGTAGCATCGTGGGGTAAGAAAAGTGCGAGTAGTTCCATTATTTATGTATTCAGAAAGGCTGTATGAGTAAACCTAGAATAAAAATTCAGACTTTGAGCGTGTATACAAGCACTACTTTGGTGCTGGTACTTCTGGGTGTAATGTGCGCACTGTTGCTGTCGGCACGTTCGCTGTCCGACTATATTAAGCGCAATATGACAATGTCGGTGGTGGTGAGCAGCAAGCTGGGTGAGGCTGATGTTCTTAATTTCCGCAAGCAGCTTGACAAACGCCCGTATGTTACCGCAAGCAAATATGTTTCGAGCGCACAGATACTCGAGGAGCAGATAAAAGAGCTTGGCACCGACCCTGTGGAATTCTTGGGGTATAATCCTTACGAGCCATCCATCGACCTTACGCTCAAAAGTGAGTATGCCTGCCCCGACAGTATGGCTATGCTCGAAAAATCGCTGCTCAAGGACAAGCGTGTGACACAGGTAGTCTATCATCGTGAGATTATAGAGGTTGTAAATGATAATATACATAAAATGGCAATAGTGCTGTTGGGCTTCATGGTGGTGCTGACGCTAATATCGTGGTCGCTCATAGGCAATGCTGTCAGGCTGTCTATATACTCCAAGCGTTTCATGCTTCACACAATGAAACTTGTGGGTGCCACATGGGGCTTTATACGTCGCCCGTTTGTTGTGCATAATATGTATATAGGGCTTTTCTCGGGAATTGCAGCCGATGCGTTGCTCGGTGGCATATTTTACCTTGCTCTGCGCGAAGAACCTGCCCTTTTTACCATCCTGCCGCCTGTGAGTCTTGCGACAATAGCCGTTGCGGTAATATGTTTCGGTATTTTAATGACAGTGTCGTGTGCCTACTCGTCGGTGAACCGTTTCTTGCGCATGCGCGGCGACGATCTTTATTTCCTTTAATGCTGATAGAGAATAAACAATAAATAATATGAATAAAAGAAATTTTCCTTTCGACAAAATGAACTATCTGCTTCTTGCGGTAGGGTTCATCATCATTGTCATCGGTTTTTTGCTGATGGCAGGTCCCGGCTCCACAGAGACGCATTTCGAGCCGGACATTTTCAGTTTCCGTCGCATTAAACTTGCTCCGACCGTATGTTTCTTCGGCTTTATTTTCATTATCTATGCGATAATGCGTAAGCCTAAAAAATAAGCCATGAGTCTGTTCGAAACAATCATAATAGCTATCGTCGAGGGACTAACGGAATTTCTGCCCGTCTCTTCGACCGGACACATGATAATTGCGCAGAATCTGCTGGGTGTCGAGAGTACCGAATTTGTAAAGGCTTTTACCTTTATTATTCAGTTTGGTGCCATTCTCTCGGTGGTTGTTCTTTATTGGAAAAGGTTTTTCAAACTGAACGACGCGCCGGCTCCCGAGGATGCGTCGGCCTTTAAGCGTTTCCTGCACAAATATGACTTTTATTGGAAACTTTTCGTGGCTTTTATCCCCGCTGCGGTGCTGGGGCTGCTGTTCAGTGACGCGATTGATGCGATGCTCGAAAGTGTCACAGTGGTGGCAGTTACTCTTATTTTGGGTGGAGTGTTCATGCTATTCTGCGACAGAATATTCAACAAGGGTAGCGAAAAGACAGAACTGACCGAGAAACGAGCCTTTTGGATAGGAATGTTCCAATGTATCTCCATGATTCCCGGCGTGTCACGCTCTATGGCTACCATCGTCGGGGGAATGGCGCAGAAACTCACCCGCAAGGCTGCTGCCGAATTTTCTTTTTTTCTTGCCGTGCCTACAATGTTTGCTGCCACGCTCTACAAGATGCTGAAGATTTTTATGGAGCCTGACGGAGTAGAGATTATAAAAGAGAATCTTGCAACGTTGCTTGTGGGCAACGTTGTGGCATTCATAGTGGCGATGCTGGCGATAAAGTTTTTTATTAATTTTGTTACCAAATATGGCTTTAAGGCATTCGGCTGGTACAGAATAGTTGTAGGGGGAATCATTCTTTTAATGATGCTCACCGGTCACAATCTTACAATAGTATAAATGGATTTTAAAGAAGGAGAAATAATTGCACTTTACAAGCCTTACACATGGACGTCGTTCCAGATAGTGAGTAAGGTGCGTTACCATCTGTCGAAACGCTATAAAATTAAGCGTTTCAAGGTTGGACATGCAGGTACGCTGGACCCGCTTGCGACGGGCGTGCTTGTCATTTGTACGGGCAAGGCTACCAAACGCATCGAGGAATTGATGAATCACACGAAAGAGTACGAGGCTGACCTTATGCTGGGCGCAACGACCGCGTCGTACGACAAGGAGCATCCTGTGAATGCAACCTACCCTTACGAGCATATAACCGAGGAACTTTTCAATGAGGTGTTGAAACAGTTTACCGGTACTATTGCACAGCGCCCGCCGCTCTACTCGGCGTGTAAGGTCGATGGCGAGCGTGCTTACAACCTTGCGCGACAGGGTAGCGAAATGGAACTTGCTCCCAAGCAGATAACAATAGAGAAGATAGAACTTCTCTCTTTCGAGCCGCCACAAGCAACCATCAGGGTGGTGTGTGGCAAGGGCACATACATACGTTCGCTTGCTCGCGACATTGGCGAGGCTCTTGGCAGCGGTGCCTATCTTACGCGTCTCACCCGCACTCGTGTAGGCGATTTTAAGATTGAAGAGTGCATACGCCCCGAGGATTTTTCTACGTGGCTTAACGAGAATTTAACTGAATTGTAAAATATAAAATTATTTGAGAAATGACTGACATGAAACTTTCTCAGTTCAAGTACCGACTGCCGGCCGACCGCATAGCGTTGCATCCTGCGGCGTGTCGCGACGAGTCGCGCTTGATGGTGGTGCACCGCAAGAGTGGCGAAATTGAGCACTGCTTGTTTAAAGACGTGATTAACTTTTTCGATGAAAAGGACCTTTTTGTGCTTAACGACAGTAAAGTGTTTCCTGCACGTCTTTATGGAAATAAAGAGAAGACAAACGCAAAAATCGAAGTGTTTCTTTTGCGCGAGCTTAACGAAGAGTTCCGTTTGTGGGACGTGCTTGTAGACCCTGCTCGTAAAATTCGTATAGGAAACAAACTCTATTTTGGCGAGGATAATTCTATGGTTGCCGAGGTTATTGACAATACAACGTCGCGCGGAAGAACATTGCGTTTCCTCTACGATGGCCCTCACGACGAGTTTAAAAAAGCTCTTTTCTCGTTGGGAGTTGCGCCTCTGCCCGAGGATTTTAAGGCTCTGCGCAAGGAAGAACCCGAGGACCTGCAGAATTTCCAGACATATTTTGCAAAGAAAGAGGGTTCGGTAACCGCGCCTGTGTCGAGCCTGCACTTTACCCGCGAATTGATGAAACGTATGGAGATTAAGGGCATCGACACTGCTTATGTGACGATGCACATAGGCCTCGGTTGCTTCCGCGAGATTGATGTTGAGGACCTTACGAAGCACAAGATGGACAGCGATCTTATAAACGTAGACAGCGAGGCTGTTGCTCTTGTAAACAAGGCCAAGGCCGAGGGACGCAGAATATGCGCAGTGGGAACATCGGTGCAGCGTGTCCTCGAGACTGCCACCCTCACAGGGGGAATGCTCAAAGAGTATGATGGCTGGACAAGCAAATTTATATTCCCCGAATATAATTTCCAGGTTGCCAACAGCATGATTGCCAACTTCTACAATCCTTACTCTACAATGTTGATGCTGACCGCTGCTTTTGGCGGTTACGAGCTTATAATGCACGCATACGACGTTGCATTGAAAGAGGAGTATCGCTTCGGCATTTACGGCGATGCAATGCTTATAATAGACTGATAAATAGTTGTTTATTCTCCCTTGTCTTTAACTAAAGGCAAGGGAGAATTTTATACAAAAACTGTATTTTGGAAAAATTGCAGGACAATTCTAAAATGCCCGCTCCTATAAATGTCTATTTAGGATTGGGCAGCAACGAGGGGAACAGACAGCAGTTGATGACACAGGCGATAGAGCTGCTGTCGCACTTTCTCGGCCATCCTTTGCGCCTTTCGACTACCATAGAAACTGAGCCGTGGGGCTTTTCTTCGTCTAATCCTTTTCTTAATATGGTCGCTCTTTTTTCTACGAATCTCTCCCCTGTGGAACTATTGGATATTACCGAGGGCGTGGAGCGTCGTTTGGGGCGAATGAAAAAGACACTGCGGGACGGCGTATACTCTGATCGCCCGATGGATATTGATATTCTTTTGTATGGCGACAGAGTGATAAATACCGAGCGATTGACTGTTCCTCATCCTCGTATGCACGAGCGTTCTTTTGTCATCGAGCCGTTGGCGGAAATTTCTCCCGACCTTGTGCATCCTACATTGGGAAAAAGTATTCTTGAACTTAAAAAGAACCTTTCTGTTTAATTCTCTGTGTGAGGCTCTTATAGCCAATATTTTAAGTGTAATTGCCGCATATTGTATCTTTAACAATAAACCCGCCATTGACGTGTAATCTGTCAATGGCGGGTTTATTGTTCTTATTCTAAAAATTGCTTTTGTTTATTAAAGTTTCAAATTGGTTGCATTCTTGCAAATAGGTCCAATTATTGACACTCTTTAATAGTCGGGTATGCAATCTTATGTTGAACTTACGTTAATCTATGTGAGTCTCCAGCAGTTTGATGTTACCGCTTACCTCCAGGCGAGTGTTTTCTGCGGCGATGAGCAATGTGTCTCCGGCCTTGACGCTGACAGTTTCGCCATCGTCGGTGGTGACTGTTCCTTCGCCTTTCAACACTATTAGCACTACAAAAGTGTCGTTTGCAACAGCCTCAATCGGGGTTGGGCTGTCAATGTCGTAGACGCTTGTGGTAAAGTAGGGACATTCTGCCAACTTTACAGTTTGGTTCTTGCAGGGAGTGTAAAGGGTACGGTAGTCATCGTATACTGTATAGTCGATTGCCTCGGCAGCCTCTTCCGTGTGCAGTTGGCGGTAGTTGCCGTCCTTGTCCTTGCGCTTAAAGTCGTAGATGCGGTAGGTAACATCGCTCGTCTGCTGAATCTCGGCCAAAAAACATCCTGCGCCGATAGCGTGGATGCGTCCGGCGGGAAGGAAGAATACATCATCCTCCTTGACCGGATACTGCGCCAATGCGTCACAGATGCTTCCGTCCTCTACCATCGCCTTATATTCGTCGGGGGTTATCTGTTGCTTCAGTCCGCTGTATAGTTTTGCATCGGCATCCGATTGCATCAGGTACCACATTTCGGTCTTTCCTCTCATTTTTCCTTGACGTAGAGCGGTGGCGTCATCCGGGTGCACTTGAATGGAGAGGTCCTGTCGCGCATCGATGAACTTGATGAGCAAGGGAAACTCGTTGCCGAAACGCTTGTAGTTAGCCTTTCCCACGAGTCTTTCCTTGTACTCAGTCACCAATGTGTTCAGCGGCTTATTCTCCATCGTGGTACATATTGTCTCGTCGCCTGCAACGCCCGACAACTCCCAACTTTCTCCGATGTTAGGAGTAGCGCAATCTAACTGCTTGAATGGCGCAATCTTGTCGCCTCCCCAAAGAATCTGCTTGAGTATCGGTTGAAACTGTAGTATTTTCATTTTTTTTATCTACTAATTTCGTTTTGTATGTTATTTCTGTATCTCCCAACCTACTGCCGAAGCTCCAAGTACGGCTGCGCTTGAACCATCAAGACCGCTCACGAGGAACTGTGCCTTGTCGCGGTAAAGGGGTAGCACGTGCTTTTTGAAACCCTCGCGGATGGGGTCCATAATCAAGTCTCCGGCCTTTGTCAGTCCGCCGAAGAATACAAACGCCTCGGGGCTCGAGAATGCGGCAAAGTTGGCACATGCCTCACCTAAAAGATTGCCGGTAAACTTATATATTTCCAATGCAAGTTCGTCGCCTTTACCTGCTGCTATACTTACGTCCAATGAGGTAATATCGTCGGCGTTCATTTCGCGTAACAACGAGGGACGGTCGGTTGTTGCCAACAATTCGCGTGCGGTGCGTGCCACGCCTGTTGCTGAGCAGTATGCCTCTAAACAGCCCGAACGACCACATCCGCATGAACGGCCATTCTCGGTGCGCATGATTACATGTCCCAGCTCACCTGCAAAGCCGTCGCTTCCATATACGAGCTTTCCGTCAATGACAATTCCCGAGCCTACTCCTGTGCCGAGGGTTATCATGATAAAATTCTTCATTCCACGAGCAACGCCGTATGTCATCTCGCCTATGGCTGCGGCGTTGGCGTCATTTGTCAATGCTACGGGGATTCCCAATGCTTCGCTGAACATATCTGCCAAAGGTACAATGCCATTGTGTGCCCAAGGTAGGTTGGGTGCATATTCTATGGTGCCACGATAGTAGTTGCCATTTGGGGCACCTATTCCCATAGCCTTAATGGTGTCAATGCCACCAACCTCTTCGATAATAGGTTGCATCGCTGTTACTGCTGCCGCTACATATGCTTCTGCGCTATCAAAGCCGAGTGTCTTAATGGCTGTTGTTGCCTTAATTTCACCATTTGCATCTACAATGCCGAATACAGAATTTGTTCCTCCAAGGTCGAGTCCTATTACATAGGGCTTTATTGTCTGTGTGTTCATAGTGTTTTTATTTTTTTAGTGTGTTAAATGTCAAATGTATTAACCTAAAAAGTAAATACTATTTTAAAAAACTTTACTTTAGAAAATACTCTCGGCACAAATTTAAAAAAATATACTATAAAATCTCTTTATTTTTGTAATAATTCTTCTGCCGAGCTTATATTTTTTGTATTTATAAAAATAATCAAGGTGTAGCTCTGCAGAAAAACAAACTTATTTTTCTGCACTCGTTGTAAAAATATTAAAGTAGGCTTGATATAATTTTGCTGTTTATCACTATATTTGCCCATAAACGGCGAATATTGACTGCACTCGCTGTGAAAAATATTCAAGCAAGCTTGATATTTCTCGCTCGTTTGTTTGTATATTTGTCGTCGAGTAAAGATATTTTAAGAATTTATAAAAATATAAACTATGAGAATTAACCGATTTTACACATTGCTGTTGTTGGCAGTGACTGCCATCAGTCAATTGTCGGCACAAGTAACTGTGTCGTGGGGAAGCATCGACAAACGCTACCCTGTTGAGGTTTCGGCCGAGATTAAGCCTATAAAAAACCCCACTCTGACAGCTTGGAAAGGCGAGCGAGTGAACATGCAGCTCGTTGTTGCTAACAGTGCTGACGAACAAGAGGTTGCATTTGATTTTAGCGAACTTACCGACAAGAAAGGAAATAAAATCTCGGCCGAATATATAAAAGGTGGAATTGTGGAGCCTGTAATTGCCGATAGTTTTTCGGGCTGTGGCCGACACGAAATTGATGCGCATGGAACCTTCCCCACCGCCGACCGCATTACAATGACAAGTCCTGTGAAGATTGCCCAAAATGCTATGCGCGGACTGTGGATGACGTTGCAAGTGCCCCGCGACGTTGCAGCCGGAACGTACAGTGGCAATGTAACCGTTACAGCCGGTGGCAAGAGCACCGTACGCGAATACAAGGTGAAAATATTGGAGTCTACGCTTCCCGAGCCGAAAGATTGGCGTTTCCATCTTGACCTGTGGCAGAACCCCTATGCCATTGCTCGTGTACACGATGTTGAACTATGGTCGCCCGAACATTTTGCGGCGTTGCGTCCCTATATGGAAAAATTAGCGGCTGCCGGACAAAAAGCAATTACTGCCACACTCATCAACAAGCCCTGGAACGGGCAGACACTCGACCCCTTCGGCAGCATGGTGACATGGATTAAACGCGCCGACGGCACATGGCTGTACGACTTTACAATATTCGACCGTTGGGTGGAATTTATGCACGACTGCGGCATCAGCAAAGAGATTACCTGCTTCTCGATGATTCCCTGGCGTCTCTCTTTCCGCTACTACGACCAGGCAACCGACAGCCACAAAGAGATAAAATGTGCTCCCGGACAAAAAGAATATACCGAATTTTGGGGAAGCATGCTTAAGGCTTTCAACGACCACCTTGCCCAGAAAGGTTGGTTAGGAAAAACCTATATTTCTATGGACGAACGTGGCGTGAAACAGATGCAGGCGGCAATAAAGGTTATAAAAGATCATGCACCCGGAATAAAAATTTCGCTTGCAGGTTACTATCACCCCGAAATTGAAAAAGACCTCTCGGACTACTGTGTAGACTACAATGGTCATAAAACGTTCCCCAAAGGCGTTGTCGAGCGTCGCCGCAGCGAGGGCAAGATTTCTACCTACTATACATGCTGTTCGGCAAAATACCCCAACCTCTTCACCTTTTCCGACCCCGCCGATTGCGAATATATAGCCCTTCACTGCTTACAGATTGATGTAGACGGCTATCTGCGTTGGGCATACAACAGCTGGACTGCCGAGCCCGAGAAGGACGCACGTTTCCGCCAATGGTCGGCAGGTGACACCCACGTCATCTACCCCGGTAACACAAGCTCCATACGTTGGGAACGTCTGGTGCAGGGTATACAATCGTTCGAAAAGTGGCACATAATGATGGCCGATGCTAAGGCGCGCAACGACAAGGGTATGCAGCGCAGTCTGGAGAAAGTAAAGAATACTCTCGATATACACAAAATAGCCGATTATAGCGAGGAAATGACTGAAAATTTCCGCACACAGCTAAACAAATTGTCGGCAAATAAAAAATATTAACATTTTTAATAACAGGATTATGATAAGATTGAACGTATTTATAAGCGTCGGCGAAGAGAATCGCGCCGCTTATCTTGAGATTGCAAAAGAACTTGTGGCAGCGTCACAGAAAGACGCAGGTTGCATCGCATACGACATTTTCGAGAGCAGCACACGCCCCGAGGTATTAATGATATGCGAAACATGGACGGACGATGCTGCGCTTGCCGCTCACGAGGCTGCCGAGCATTTTACTACTCTGGTACCTAAACTCGCCGAGCTTGGCAAGATGAAAATTGAGCGTTTCGAATTTTAAGTGTCCTCTATAATTGCATATAATATAAAAATGTGGCAAACTAATTAGTTTGCCACATTTTTTATCTAAACAGTAGTTACAATAAATGACAGCAGGAGGTATTTTCGCAAAAAATTGTTATTGTTTGTAAAAGTATTTTTGGGTAACTTTGCAAACATGAAACTTGCGAACTTCGGCTGCGCTCGTTGCGTGTGTAAGTACACTTCCACTCACTCGCTGGCACGAACTTTGCAAACATGAAACTTGCGAACTTCGGCTGCGCTCGTTGCGTGTGTAAGTACACTTCCACTCACTCGCTGGCACGAACTTTG
>SUXQ01000001.1:97255-360641 GCA_015060905.1 Bacteroidales bacterium
GTTGCGTGTGTAAGTACACTTCCACTCACTCGCTGGCACGAACTTTGCAAACATGAAACTTGCGAACTTCGGCTGCGCTCGTTGCGTGTGTAAGTACACTTCCACTCACTCGCTGGCACGAACTTTGTAAACATGAAACTTGCGAACTTCGGCTGCGCTCGTTGCGTGTGTAAGTACACTTCCACTCACTCGCTGGCACGAACTTTGCAAACATGAAACTTGCGAACTTCGGCTGCGCTCGTTGCGTGTGTAAGTACACTTCCACTCACTCGCTGGCACGAACTTTGCAAACATGAAACTTGCGAACTTCGGCTGCGCTCGTTGCGTGTGTAAGTACACTTCCACTCACTCGCTGGCACGAACTTTGTAAACATGAAACTTGCGAACTTCGGCTGCGCTCGTTGCGTGTGTAAGTACACTTCCACTCACTCGCTGGCACGAACTTTGCAAACGTAAAGTTTGCTAAAAATAATAGCTATATAATAATGAGAATTTTTGTAACAATTTTTATTCTCTCTATTTTGTGGGGAGGAGTCGTGTATGCGACAAACAACAACCCCGAGATTAAAAAAGGAGGGTTTATTTCGGGACACGTAATTGAAAAGGGTACAGAAGAGAATGTTCCCTTTGCAAACATTTTTATTGTAGAGACCAAGCAGGGTACGACAAGCAACGAAACGGGACATTTTGAATTTAAGAATATGCGTCCCGGAAAATATACTTTGCGTGTGTCGGCTATGGGCTATCAGACGCAGAGTAAAATGGTTGCGGTAAGTAAGGACTATGCAACGGTGGTGCATTTTGAACTTGTGGACGAATCGCTGAAGATTGAAGAACTTGTAGTCTCGGCCAATCGCAACGAGGTTAGTCGCAGGGAGGCTCCGGTGGTGGTGAATGTTGCCGGTCCCAAACTGATAGAGACTGTAAATTCCACCGACCTTGCAAAAACCCTAAACTATCTGCCGGGGTTACGCGTCGAGAATAATTGCCAGAATTGCGGCTTTCCGCAGGTAAGAATAAACGGCCTCGAGGGTCCTTACTCTCAGATTCTTATCAACAGTCGCCCTGTGGTAAGTGCGCTCAGCGGTGTTTACGGGCTCGAGCAGATTCCGGTGAACATGATTGAGCGTGTCGAGGTTGTGCGCGGTGGTGGCTCGGCTCTCTTTGGCGCAAATGCCGTCGGCGGTACGATAAACATTATCACTAAAGACCCTGTGGATAATTCGTTCCAAATTTCCACAAACCTCTCCAATATGAACGGCGAGGCGTGGGAGCAATATATGGGCGCAAACGCTTCGCTCGTCTCTAAGGATAATTCATACGGCATTGCCATCTACCAAAGCTACCGCAACCGTAACGCTTACGACCACGATGGTGACGGTTTTTCGGAGCTCGGCAAGCTGAACATGAACACTTTCGGACTGCGTACATACTACCGCCCCACCCACACGAGCCGCATAAACCTCGAATATCACACAACCAACGAGACACGTCGCGGAGGTAACAAATTCGACCTGCAACCGCACGAGTCTGATATTACCGAACAGACGAAGCATATTATCAACAGTGGAGGCGTCTCTTACGACCAATTTTGGAACGACTATAAGCACAAATTGTCTCTCTACGGCTCGGTGCAACATATTGACCGCAATAGCTATTATGGCGCGCAACGCGACCCTAACGCTTACGGAAAGACCGATGATATTACGTGGGTTACGGGTGCCACATATACAGGCAATATGGACAACTGTTTTTTCGCTCCCGCAACCTTTACGGGGGGAATGGAGTATCAGCAGAATAGTCTGCACGACATTATGACCGGTTACAACCGTGACATGAAACAGGATGTGCGCATTGCCAGCCTGTTCGTGCAGAATGAGTGGAGCATGAACCTTTTCTCGTTGCTGTTGGGTGCGCGAATGGACAAACACAATCTTATAGAAAATCCAATATTAAGCCCGCGTGTGAATCTGCTTTTTAAACCTAACGACAATCTTCAGGCGCGTCTGACATACTCGACAGGCTTCCGCGCACCGCAAGCCTACGACGAGGATCTTCACGTGACGGCCGTCGGAGGCGAAGGTGTGCAGATAAGGCTCGCCGACGGACTGAAAGAGGAACGTTCGAACAGTTTCAGCGGCTCGGTCGATTATACTGCGCAGTTGGGACATTGGCAGGCGAACATACTGCTCGAAGGCTTTTATACAGGGCTCAGCGACGTATTTGTGCTCGAGGATATTGGCACCAACGACGAGGGCTTTGTGATGAAAGAGCGTCGCAACGGCAGCGGTGCAAAGGTTTACGGTGTTAATTTAGAAACAAAATTTGCACATGGCAAGGATGTTTCTGTGCAGTTGGGTGCAACAGCGCAGCGCAGTCGCTACAACCGTCCCGAAGCGTGGACCGAGGTTGATGGCGAGCCGCTTACAACCAAACGTATGCCCCGTACCCCCAATCTTTACGCTTATTTGACGCTGACAACCGCGCCTTTCAAAAATTTCGAAGCGGCACTCTCGGGCACATACACCGGGGAAATGATTGTGCCTCATTATGCAGGATGGATAGAAAATGACCGTATGGAGAATACTCCCGACTTTTTCGATGTTAATCTGAAGTTGAACTACACTTTTGTGCTGCGCGACCACATTAAGCTACAGTTGAATACCGGCGTACAGAATATTTTCGACAGCTTCCAAAAAGACCTTGATAAAGGTGAGTTTCGCGACTCTGGATATTTTTATGGCCCCACGCAACCGCGCACCTTCTTCGTGGGTATGAAAATAATGAACTAAATAAAATGATGATAGTTTTTCTCGGGCTGTAACAATAGCGTTGCGGTCCGAGAATGTTTATAAAGGTGTATTATAGCTTAAAAAGGTGTGGTGAAAGAAAAAAGTTTGCACTTTATTGGGTTGTTTGCAGATAATGAATTAAATTCGCGGGGTTTCTTTATAAACTTTTCCCCAAAAGAAAAATAATAACATAATATAAACATGACTTTAAAAAGAATTCTTGCCTTTCTAAGAAGAAGGGATGTAATTAAAACTATTGTTGTAACGCTTATTTCGCTTATTATCTGGTGGTTACCAACAAGTACTTTCGGTATTGAAGGGCTTACGGTGTTGCAGCATCGCGTTATTGCCATTTTTGTATTTGCCGCGCTTATGTGGATTACAGAAACTGTGCCTGCATGGGTAACTTCGGTGCTTATTATAGTAATAATGTTGCTTACGGTCTCCAACAGTGGTATTACTCCGCTTGTGAATGATATTCCCAAAGAGGAACTTGTAAGCTATAAATCAATTATGTACACTTTTGCCGACCAGACGGTGATGCTGTTCCTCGGTGGCTTTGTGCTTGCAATCGTTGCATCGAAATATGGGGTGGACGTTACTCTTGCCCGCGCGCTGCTGAAGCCTTTCGGTACACGTTCGAATACTGTGCTTTTGGGCTTTATCATGGTAACTGCTGTATTTTCGATGTTTGTTAGTAACACCGCAACTGCGGCAATGATGCTTACTTTCCTTACGCCTGTGCTGAAGATGTTGCCCCCCGACGGTGGCGGCCGCATTTCGTTGGCACTCGCAATTCCCATAGGCTGTAATATTGGTGGAATTGCAACCCCTATCGGTACACCTCCCAACGGCATTGCGCTTGGTTATCTGAACGACGTTGAGGGTTTGAATTTGGGAATAACATTCGGTCAGTGGTTCATGGTAATGTTCCCCTTGATGCTTACCATTGTGGTAATCGCGTGGTTCATTCTTAAGACCATGTATCCCTTCAAGGCCAAGCAGATTAAGCTGGAAATTAAGGGTGGTGCACGCAATAATTGGCGCACTAACCTTATATATGTAACCTTTGCAGTGACTATCGCTTTGTGGATGCTTGAAAAGGTTGTGGGAATGAACGCTTACGTTGTTGCGCTTATCCCTGTGGGGGTATTCTGTGCAACGGGAATTTTTAATACTGACGACCTTAAAGAGATTGAGTGGAGTGTACTGTGGATGGTTGCCGGAGGCTTTGCGTTGGGCGTGGGAATGGACAAGACCGGCCTTGCAAGAACTCTTGTCGAGGCTATTCCCTTCAATGAATGGCCTGTAATTGCAGTGATTATAGGTAGTGGACTGCTGTGTTGGGCTCTATCAACATTTATTTCAAACTCGGCAGCTACTGCGCTTATGGTGCCTATCCTCGCTGCGGTGGGTAAGGGCATGGGCCCCATGCTCGACGAGACTGGTGGCATTGGTACATTGCTTATAGGTATTGCCCTTTCGGCCTCTTTTGCAATGGCACTGCCCGTAAGTACTCCGCCGAATGCCATTGCCTACTCGACAGGCCTTATAACCTCGTCGCAGATGGCGCGTACGGGTATCATCGTGGGAGTAATTTCGCTTGCCCTCGGCTATTCGTTGCTCTTCTTCTTGGGAAGCATCGGTTATTTTGCATAAAAGAGTTTTTACAAAAATAAAAGACTATGAAAAAATCAATTCTTACTATTGCTGCATTATGCCTTGCGCTGTGTGGCTTTGCACAGGAGAAAAAGATAACCTTTAAGCCTTACGGCTTTGTGCGCAACTATGCTGCGTTCGACACGCGCGATAATTTGAGCAGCAGCAGCGACCAATTTAATATGATTCCTAAGGACGAAGCTCTAAATGCGTATGGCGACGACCTTAACGAAAAAAAGGATATTTTTTTGCTGAGCATCACCACTCGTTTGGGACTTAATATCACAGGCCCCGAATTTTTGGGAGCAAAAACTTCGGCAAAAATTGAATCGGATTTTGCAGGCTTCGGTACAAGCAATACTGTGCTGCGCATACGTCAGGCATACGCAAAGATGGATTGGGAGAAGGATAATCTTCTTGTTGGTCAAGCGTGGCACCCGATGATGGGGGACATGATGCCCGACGTATTCAGCCTTGCAACAGGTGCGCCCTTTACTCCTTTCAGCCGTTCGCCTCAAGTGCGTTACGACCGCCTCGCGGGTAACTTTAAGCTGACTGCGACTGCACTCTATCAGTTCCAGTATCTGTCGTACGGCCCTAATGCCAACAATCTTGAAAGTTCTACAACCTCTTTCGACTATGCTCGCAAGGCACTTGTTCCCGAACTTTATTTCCAAGCAATGTATAAGAAGGGTGACTTTATGGCCGGAGCAGGCGTGGACATTCTCACACTGAAGCCCCGCACAGAGTATACTGATGCTGATGGCGTAAAAAATCTCTCGAACGAACTTGTGACAAGCTTCAGTCCCACAGCCTTCTTCTCGTACAAAGAGAGTAACTGGGGCGTTAAAGGTCGCGTGACATACGCGCAGAATGCGTCACACTTGAACATGCTCAGCGGCTACGGCGTAACAGAAATTAAAGAGAATGGCGAGGTTGAGTATGGTAGCCTCAGCAGCGTTACAGCATGGGTGGACGTAACCTATAAGCAGAAACTGAAAAAAGGTACACTCACCTACTGTCTTTTCGGCGGCTACGGCAAGAATCTCGGTTGCGAGGATGACTTTGTAAGTTCGAACATGATGTACGTGCGTGGATACAAGAATATCGACAACTTCTGGCGCGTGTCGCCCAGTGTGCTTTACACACACAATGCGATGCAGATAGGTCTTGAATATGAGCCTACAACAGTCGGCTACGGCACAATGAAAGCCGATGGTAGCGTGGATAAAGAGCGCTCGGTTACCAACCACAGAATATGTGCACTGTTAAAATATAATTTCTAACAGATTCTTAATAGAAACAAGAAAAATCGCAAGTAGTTATTGAAACTACTTGCGATTTTTCTTTGTACTCGAAGCGGGACTCGAACCCGCACAGCCGCAATGGCCAAGGGATTTTAAGTCCCTCGTGTCTACCGATTCCACCATTCGAGCAACCTTTTTTTTATGTTTTTTATAGATGGAAACACCTTTCCTCTATGCTGTTTTTCGCAAAAGCATTGCAAAGATAGTGCCAACGAGTGAGTGAAAATTTATTTTCATTCGCAACGAGTGCAGCCAATGTTCGCAAAATTCGTTTGCAAAGATAGTGCTTTTTTTTGTTATTCAAAGAAAGTTTTTCTAATTTCTTATAACAATCGTCGTGCCGTTTGTAAAATAGTTGTATCTCCACAGTGTGCGGCTTTTGCCTTTTATGGGTATTCCTTCGCTGTTAAGGTCGTAGATGTTGCCACAGTTGGGGCATGTGGCGTGTCCTGTGCCGTCGCGAGCAAGTTCCAATCTGTATCGTGCATTTTCGCATGCGGGACACGCCCAATCGTACACCCATATGTTGCCGTCGCTTGCCGAGGGTGTGCCTATTATCAGTCCGCCGAGCCCATAATGGTAGGGTGTGCGCAACTCTAATTCTGTCAGGTTGTATGTGTTCTTATGGCCGTTGGCGTCGGTAACTTCGTAACTTTTGTTGTTTTTTCTTTTTATGGTGATAAACTGTCCGTATGAGGTTATTTGGTTGAAAGGGTGGTAGCCATAGTCGCAGGTAAAATATACCTGATAGCCCGATGCGGGGCTTTCTACCTCGCACGAGGTTATTGTAAACAGCAGTATGAGTGTAAGCAGTGTGATTCTTTTTTTCATCTTTTATATATGTGATACAATAAATTAACGGTAAAAACAGCATTCTATTGTGTCTGCCTTTACCGTTAATTCTATATGTTTCTGCGTGGGATTATCTTTTCAGCAGTGCTTTTACGGCATTCTCGGCCTTTTCAAAGCCAAACTCGCCGTAGATTTTTTCCATAAGCTCTGCAATGCGGTCGTTGCACAGGTTGCCGATGCTGCCCTCGTGTGTGTGGGCTATATTCTTGTCGGGAACGAATGTGCCGGCCTCAATGTCGAGCCCCACTTTCTTGTATGCGTCGCGGAAGGGCATGCCCTCGCTTGCCAAGCGATTAACCTCCTCCACGCTGAACATTGCGTCGTAACGTGTGTCGTCGAGGATATTTTCGTTTACCTCCATGCGACTGACAATGTAGGTGGCCATTTTTATGCACTCCTTTAGCTCGTTTACTGCGGGAATAAACAGCTCCTTTATTATCTGCAGGTCGCGGAAGTAACCGCTGGGCAGGTTATTCATTATCATTATAATGTCTGTGGGCAGTGCTTGCAGACGGTTGCATTTTGCACGCAGAAGCTCGAATACGTCGGGGTTTTTCTTGTGCGGCATTATGCTGGAGCCTGTGGTGCACTCGACGGGCAATTTTACAAAGCCGAAGTTTTGCGAATTGAACATGCAGGCGTCAAACGCAAGTTTCGCCAGCGTGCCGGCAACGCTCGCAAGGGCGTATGCAACGTTTCTCTCGCTCTTGCCGCGACCCATCTGCGCGTAGACAACATTATAGTTCATCGAGTCGAATCCCAGCAATTCTGTGGTCATCGTGCGGTTCAGAGGGAATGATGAGCCGTATCCTGCTGCCGAGCCTAACGGGTTGCGGTTGCACATTTTGTATGCAGCCTGAAGGAAAAGCATGTCGTCGGTGAGACCCTCGGCGTATGCTCCGAACCAAAGGCCGAACGACGAGGGCATTGCTACCTGCAGGTGTGTGTATCCGGGCATAAGCACATTCTTGTACCTGTTGCTCTGTGCAATAAGTGCGTCGAACAATCCTTTCACTCCTTTGCACACCTCTTTAAGTTCGTTGCGTGTGTATAGCTTCAGGTCTACAAGCACTTGGTCGTTGCGCGAACGTCCGCTGTGTATCTTTTTCCCTGTGTCGCCCAGCTTGCGTGTGAGCATAAGCTCCACCTGCGAGTGTACATCCTCGACACCCTCTTCTATTGTAAATTCGCCCTTTTCGGCTATTTTGTAAATTTCTCTCAGTTCGCTGTGCAGGTCGTCCATTTCCTCTTTTGTGAGCAGTCCGATGCTTTGCAACATAGCACTGTGAGCTATCGAGCCTAACACGTCGTAGGGGGCAAGGTATAAATCCATTTCAATGTCGCGACCGACAGTGAAACGTTCAATTTCGGGATTGACGGTTGTGTTTTTCTCCCACAATTTTTTTGCCATTTTCTATAAGATTTTTATTAGTAAGGAATTTTGGATAGTACCTCTCCGATTTTTTCGAGTGCGTTTTTCAAAGGCTTTTCAATCATTCCTTTGAGCATGAAATTAACTTCGGCCTTTACAACCACACGCATCTTCGAGGCCTCTTCGCCATTGGGAATTACCTGTATCCACATGTTGAAAGGCAGGGGCGAATTGTCTGCTGCGAATTTCACGCATTTGGGCGCCTCGCGCTCGACCACCCTCAGGGTTACTTTTCCCACCGGGGGAACATCGGCTGTGACGCTGTCGCGGTCAAAGGCAAATTCCTTAACCTTGTCCTCGGGCAGTCTGCTTTTCAGTGCTTCGAGGTTGTTGAGGTCTTCCAATTTTGCATACACCTTTTCTTGCGCAAAGGGTATGTTGAATGTGCTACTTTCGTATTGAGCCATAAATACTTACTTTAAGTCGTTTCTCCACTCCGAGGGGTTTGCACGCCATTCGCGCAGTGTGGGCATAACCTCCTCTGTGATGTATCCTGTTTCTTTTGCTGCTTCGAGCACTGCTTCGTAGTTGGTGAGGGTGATAAGTTTCACGCCTGCTTTTGCAAAGGCCTCCTCGGCAACGCTGAATCCGTATGTGAACGATGCTACCATGCCCACAACCTCGACGCCTGCTGCACGCAATGCGTCAACTGCCTTAAGACTGCTCATTCCTGTCGATACAAGGTCTTCAACAACAACTACCTTTGCGCCGGGCTGAACGTCACCCTCAATCTGGTTGCCCATTCCGTGATCTTTTGCCTTGGGACGTACGTATACGAAAGGTTTTGCAAGCTCTTCGGCAACAAGTGCGCCCTGTGCGATTGCGCCTGTTGCAACGCCGGCAACTGTGTCAGCCTCAGGAAATTCTTCGAGGATAAGGTTGGCGAGCCCCAATTTTACGCGTGTGCGCAATTCGGGGAACGAGAGGGTTTTCCTGTTGTCACAGTAGAAAGGTGACTTCCAGCCTGATGCCCATGTGAAAGGTTGTTCGGGTTGCAATTTTACGGCCTTTATCTTTAGCAGCTCTGCTGCAAGTTTTAAAGCAGATTTATTTGTCATAATCGTAAATATTTGGTTGTTAAACATGAATTTTTATTTTGTCCGGGTGTATCCTTCTTTTTTCAGAAGTTCCACCACCTTTTCTTTAAATTCGCCCTGAATGAGAAGCTCGCCATCTTTGACGCTGCCGCCTACTCCGCATTTGGTCTTTAGCAATTTGCTTAGTTCTTTAAGGTCGCCCTCGCTTCCTATAAATCCGCTGACGATGGTAACTGTTTTTCCGCCACGATGGTTTTTCTCGATGCGCACCCTTAGCTTTTGTGCATTTTGGGGCAGAGTCTCCGGCTCCTCGCAATCCTCTGTCTCGTATGCAAAATCGGGGTTTGTGGAATACACGACATTCAGTCTGTCTTTCCAATCGTTCTTTTTCATTTTTTTGGTAAAAAGTTTATTTCTCGCCTCAAAGGTACAATCTTTTCTTCATAAATTTCTAATACTCGCAAAATAACCTTACTTTTGTTACGTTATTATTTTTAGAAACTATTTTGCAAAATAAATCAAAAATAGTTTCATATAGAAAGTTTTTTGAAAATATTCGATGGATTCGACAAAAATAGATAAAGTTCCCGAGCCAACGTTGCGTCGTCTGCCTTGGTACCTCTCTGTCTGCCGCTTGCTGAAAGCGCGTGGCGAGACATATGTGTCCTCGACCCGTCTGTCGAAAGAGACAAATATCGTTGCGTCGCAGATTGCAAAAGACCTCTCCTTTGTGGATGTTGTCGGCCGCACGCGTGTGGGCTACGAGATTGATAATCTGTTGGAGGTACTCGAGAATTTCCTTGGCTTTACATCCATGCACAAGGCTTTTCTCTTCGGAGCCGGACGATTGGGTAGCGCGCTTCTCAACGACACAGGATTGCGACAATTCGGGCTTGAGATTGTTGCGGCATTCGATGCCAATCCTCGGCTCGTGGGGCACAGTGTCGCCGGAATTCCCGTGTGCGACATTAACGACCTTGAGAAAGAGATGCGTCGGCACAAAGTGAAGATAGGAATACTTACAGTGCCCATACATAATGCTCAGGAGGTTGCCGACAGAATGGTAGTGTGGGGCATAAAGGCAATATGGAATTTTACTCCGTTGCGCATCCGCGTCCCCGATGATATTGTAGTTCAGAATACCTCGCTGTATGCTCATCTTTCGTTGATGTTCAATCGTTTGGATAGTGTCGAAGAAACTGAAAATAGTAAGAAATAGAATGAAGATAATAGCAGTAGGTAAGAATTACGCCGACCACGCACTCGAGTTTGACGGAACGGTAGAGCGTCCCGATGCTCCCATGATATTCATGAAGCCCGACTCCTCTATACTGAAAAACGGCAAGCCCTTTTTTCTGCCCGACTTTTGGGGACGCGTGGAATACGAGGCCGAAATTGTTGTTCGCATAAGCAATCTGGGTAAAAATATCCCCACAAGATTCGCCCATCGATACTACGATGCGGTGACCGTGGGAATAGACTTTACCGCCCGTGAGTGGCAGCGCAAATTGATAGCCGAGGGTGCCCCCTGGGAACTGAGCAAGGGATTCGACGGCGCGGCAACGTTGGGCGAGTTTGTCCCAACCGAGGGGCTTGACGTTTCCAACCTCTCTTTCAGGCTGGATATTGACGGCCGGACTGTGCAAAATAGCAACAGTAGTAAGATGCTATTCTCGATAGACGAAATAATAAATTACGTAAGCAAATATTGCACCCTCAGGACAGGTGACCTTATTTTTACCGGAACTCCGGCGGGGGTAGGCGCTGTTGCCATAGACAACCATTTGCAGGGATTCTTGCAGGGGCAAAAAGTGCTTGATTTTTATATAAGATGATTATATGAACAGATACGGAATAATTTTTACGATACTGATGCTGCTGTCGGGGCTGCCCCATGTAGCGGCACAGGTATTTACAGATGTCGATTGGGAGGTCTTTGAACGTGATACGATTCTTCCCCGCTATTGCTGTTCCGTGCCTCTGGACGAAAATTATTCCCTTTTTAAATATAGCGCAGACATTGAATACCCCGAATTTGTTCCCATGAGCGACAGTGAGGTTGCGCACTATGGGCTTAATGTGCAAGATGATACATTGCCTGCGTGGCCTGTGGTAAAAACCTCGGTCGCAGTTTCGGCCAAGCAGGGGATTCTTGACGTGGAATTTACGCCGATAGTATTTCTTGACGGTTGCTACCAAAAAATAACCTCTTTTAAATTGGTTACCACCAAAAGTGTGGACGAAAAATCGCTCATGCGAGGCATGCTGCTTCCGGCCACACGTTCATCCTCTCATTATGCCGAAAATTCGGTGCTTGCGACGGGAAAATGGGTGAAAATACGTGTCTCAAAAAATGGCGTTTACAAAATAACCAAGAGCGAACTTTCAAAGATGGGCTTTTCCGACCCTTCAAAAGTACGTCTTTTCGGCTGCGGCGGACACATTTTGCCCGAAACAAATATAGCATCGATAACCGACGACCTGCAAGAGGTTCCCCTGTGGCGCAACAATGGCAATCTGCTTTTTTATGCTAACGGAACCATAAAATGGACATATAAGTCCAATGTGTTTACCCATGAGCAGAATCATTATTCGCAATACAGCTACTATTTTCTCAATCAGACGGATGGGGCAGAGCCAAAAGCCTTTCCCCTCGCCGATGCACTATCGTCGCCGTACTTTACATTTACAACCTTCCCCGACTATGCATTATACGAAAATGAAGAGTACTCTCTTTGTTCGTTCGGTCGTGTACTTCTCGACGGATACGACTATTCAACGGGTCGCACCAAGCATTATAAATTTTCTTTGCCCGGGGCTGCTTCGGTGCGTGCGCGAGTAGCAGTATCGTTTGGCAGCAATGCAACAACCGCAAGTTCTGTCGGTGTTTATGTAGATGATGCGCAAATAGGTACCTTGTCGCTGGGCGCAGCTTCTTCGACGGAAAAAGGTCGTATCGATTCGGGAAACTATACAACAACCAATGGCATTGGCGAGAATGTAACCGTATCGTTGAAGCACAATGCAACATCAAGTTCAATAAGCGGCTTTCTCGATTATATAAGTATAAATTATACGCGTAATTTAGCTCTATACGGCACATTTACTAATTTCCGCGGCTCCGCTTACAGTGGTAATGCAAATTACAAGATAGCTTCAGATAATTCAAACATAAAAGTGTGGCGCGTGACTGTCCCGTCCGAAATTACCGAATATCCCGGTACATACGCTGACGGATATTATACTGTCACAGCCCCCGCCTCCTATAATGAAGAGTTTGTTGCCGTCGATGTTAATGCAAATTTCCCCTCGGTCGAGGTTGTTGGCACAGTGCCCAACCAGAATCTCCACTCTTTGGGACAGACAGACATGGTGATAATAGTCCCCTCGAACGGGCTGTTCTTGTCACAGGCCGAGCGTCTCGCTCAACTGCACCGCGAGACAGACTCGCTGACAGTGGCAGTTGTTACAGCCGAGCAGGTTTACAATGAATTTTCTTCGGGTACCCCCGATGCTACAGCCTATCGCCGATTCATGAAAATGTTCTACGATCGTGCAGCGACCACAACCGAAGCACCCAAATATCTGCTGCTTATGGGCGATTCTTATGCCGATAATAGGCTTATAACCAATAAAACTCATAATCAGGATGGCATGTTGCTATGCTACCAATCGCAAAATTCGGTAAGTACAATTTCGTCCTATGTGTTAGAGGATTATTTCTCTTTTCTTGATGATGGCGAGGGCGGCTCGCATTTAACCGACAAAGCTGATATTGCCGTTGGTCGTATCCCCGCAAAGAATCTTGCCGAACTTACCCCTGTGGTGGATAAAATAATAAATTATGCAAAAAATACCGAGGCCGGCTCATGGCAGAATAATATAGTGCTTCTTGCCGACGATGGTGACCCGAAAAATCCAAATTCCCACATGCGCGATGCTGAAATTATTGCATCAATAATAAATAATTATTTTTCATCATTCATGCTTCGTCGAATATATTGGGACGATTATCCTGTAGTTAAACTTTCAACAGGAAACAACTATCCTGCTGTGACGGCAGCAATAAAGGAACAACTTAATGATGGAGCATTGATTGTAAACTATTCGGGACACGGCAGTCCTAATCTTTTGTCACACGAAATGGCGTGGAACGCTGCGAATATGGCCGAGTGTACCTCCCCGCGTCTGCCGCTGTGGGTGACTGCTTCGTGTGACATTTCCCCTTTCGATATTGGCGATGGCTCGTTGGGCGAGGAGGCTATCCTTAATCCCGTTGGTGCGGCGGTGGCAATGTTTACTACCACCCGCACAGTGTATCAGTCTCAGAATTCGCTTATCAATCAGCAGTTTATGCGTAATGTACTTTCGCGTGACAGCAATGGTCGAGCCTCGACAATAGGCGATGCTGTGCGCAAGGCAAAAGTTAATCTTATTTCCGGCGGCTCGGACCTTTCCGAGAATAAACTGCAATATGTTCTTTTGGGTGACCCGGCTCTTAGGCTTAAAGTTCCTGAATATGATATTGTTATCGACCGTTTCGCTGATAAAGATGCAGATGTTCAATCTACGGCAAGCGCCGGTGGCAAAATAACTGTCGAGGGACACATTAGAAACATAAAGGGTGAAAAGGCTGATGATTTTAATGGAATTGTTTCGCCTACAATGTTCGACTGTGAGCAAGAAATTGTAACAAAAAATAATACTGATCTTGGCGCTTTTACCTATTATGCCCATAAGAATAAACTATATTCGTGTAGCGACTCTGTCGTTGCCGGCAGTTTCAAATTGACAATCCCCGTGCCGATGGATATAAGTTACAGCGATGAAACGGGCCTGCTGAACCTTTATGCTGTTACCCACGATGGTAAAAAATCGGCTCAAGGCAGATACGATAATTTTATAATAGGTGGCACCTCTCCCGAAATTTCCGACGATAAAAAAGGTCCCGAAATAAAAATGTACCTTAACAAGCCCTCTTTCCGCGACGGCGACGAGGTTAATGCAACCCCTTGTCTTTTTGTGGAACTTTGTGACGCAGATGGCATAAACACCGTAGGCTCGGGCATTGGTCATGATATTGTCGCGATAGTCGATAATGACGCTGCGTACACATTTAATCTAAACAGTTATTTTGTTTCGTCTGTGGGCGATTATACTTCGGGGCGTATAGCTTTTCCGCTCGCATCGTTGCCGGCCGGCGAACATACTTTGTTGTTGCGCGCATGGGACCTGTTGAACAATTCCTCGACAGCCACTGTGAATTTTACGGTTGTCCCCGACCTTGCCCCCGACTTTGTGGAACTTGCCGTTACTCCTAATCCTGTGCATCGTGGCGAAGCTGTTACATTTATTCTCACTCACGACCGTCCGCAAAGTGAAATAACCGTCACGATTGAACTTTTCGATTTTCAGGGTCGAATATTGTGGAGTAACACCGAGAATGCTGTTTGTGACGGAACAATTTATACATACGCATGGGATGTGACAGCATCGGGCGGGCAGCCTATTCCCACAGGAGTTTATCTCTATCGTGCGAAAATATCCTCGGCCGGTGGCTCCGAGCAGACAAAAACACAAAAAATAGTCATCTTAAACAATAAATAGGCAAAATTTGGGTTTTATAAGAACATAAAGATAAAAACGATGATAAAAAATAAAACACTTCTTACACTTTTAGGACTTTTGTTGATGTTGCCCGTTTCGGCGCAAAAGGATATTTTCAACCCTGTATATACGGGCGTAACCTCTCTGTCTATTGCTCCCGATGCTCGTGCCGGAGCGATGGGTGACGTTGGTTGTGCCACCGACCCTGATGTTAATTCTCAATATTGGAACCCTGCAAAATATCCTTTCAATATTGCGCGTGCGGGTGTCTCTTTGTCGTACACTCCTTGGTTGCGTCAGTTGGTCAAGGATATTGACCTTGCATACGTTTCGGGTTTCTACCGTTTGGGCGACTATTCGGCCATAAGCTCTTCGCTGACATATTTTTCGCTTGGCGAGGTTATTGCCGACGAGTATACAATAAAGCCTTACGAACTTGCTTTTGACGTTGCATACTCGCGCATGTTGTCCGAAACTTTCTCGGCAGCAGTGGCCTTGCGCTTAATTTACTCTGACCTTCAGTATAATTACGAAGAGGATATTACGCCCGGTAGCGCATTTGCGGCAGATGTTGCAATGTATTATAATAATTATATTATTTTGGGCAACAGAGAGTGTCTGTTGGGATTGGGTATGAATGTATCTAATATCGGTAGTAAAATATCTTATGACGGCGGTGCTACCAACCAATTTATTCCCACCAACTTGCGTCTGGGTGCGTCGTTGCTGATGCCTATCGACGAGTATAATACAATTTCGTTCAGTGTGGACCTTAACAAACTTCTTGTTCCCACACGTCCCACGTATGCGCAGTTTCTCGAAGAAGAGGGCTATGACTTTGACGACAACAGCCGTTACTCCGAGTATCAAAGTTGGCTAGAGACAACCGGTTACAATGATATTTCTCCAATTTCCGGAATTTTCAAGTCTTTTTCGGATGCTCCGGGGGGCTTCAGCGAGGAGCTTAAAGAGATTTATGGAGGTGTAGGTGTAGAATATTGCTACAATAATCAGTTTGCTTTACGTGGCGGTTACCACTATGAGAATGAGTATAAAGGCAATAGAAAATATTATACTATTGGTGCAGGGTTCAAGATGAATGTATTCTCGCTCGATGCTGCTTATCTTATTTCGGCGGCACAGAGTAATCCTCTTGACCAGACGCTGCGTTTCACGCTGGCGTTTGACATGGATGGAATAAAGGATTTATTGGGTCGTAGGTAGTTTTTATTATGATAAGAGTAGGATTCGGATACGATGTTCATCGTTTGGTCGAAGGTCGTGAATTGTGGATGGGTGGGGTGAAGATTCCCTATGAGTATGGTCTTGCCGGTCACTCGGATGCGGATGTGCTTATACACGCTATTTGCGATGCTATGCTTGGTGCTGCCAATCTTGGAGATATTGGCCATCAGTTTCCCGATACTTCAGATGAATTTTTTGGCATAGACAGCAAAATATTGTTGCGCCGCACAAATGAACTTATAAATGCCAAAGGTTACAAGCTGGGTAATATTGATGCTACTGTGGCGGCTCAGCAGCCTCGCTTGAATCCTCACATTGCCAATATGCGTCGGGTGCTTGCCGAGGTTTTGAACGTGGACGAGGATGCTGTGTCGATAAAGGCGACAACCACCGAAAAGCTTGGCTTTGAGGGACGCAAAGAGGGAATTTCGGCCTATGCTGTTGTCCTCATTGAAAAATAGTTGCAGGTGCATTGCTTTTTGTAACAGGGTGGGCGTTTGTCTCGCCCTTTTGTTGTTATTTATGCTTGACTCGTGTGCAACATTGTCGCGCTATCGGGGTGTGGGGCGCATACGTCGCTACGATATTTGCGACGCTCGTTTGCCGCAGAAATTCGATGGCTTTACAGTGGGTTTTCTTTCGGATACTCACTATCCGAGCAAATTTACCCGCAAGAGGCTGGCGAATGTGGCGCGTGCCATTGGTGACCTTTCTCCGGATGTGCTGTTGCTTGGTGGCGATTATGTTACGTCCGATGTTCATGCAGATGAACTTTTTGTGGCATTGGGTGGTTGCGCTGTTCCTTATGGGAAATATGCTGTTCTTGGGAATCACGATGTTAAGCGTGTCGGGATTTTGCAGCAGAGTATGCAACGTAACGGAATTAAATTGCTTGCCGACGCTGCCGATACGTTGCGCATCGACGATTCGCAAATTTATCTGTGCGGGGTAAAAGAGTATGATAAAAATGTGCAAAAAAGTTGGTTGCAACAGCATTCAGACTCGGGCTTTACGATACTCCTTGTTCACACGCCCGACTATGCTCAGGATGCAGGGGTTGAAAATGTAGCCTTGACATTTTCGGGACACACGCATGGCGGACAGGTGACGTTGTTGGGACTTTATGCTCCTGTTACAAATTCGCGTTACGGAAGGCGGTTCCTCTCGGGACTCAACTATACGGATAGAGGCATCCCTGTTGTTACATCCAATGGGTTGGGAACCTCGCGCAAGAAGATACGTTTCTGTGCGCCGAGTGATATTATTTTCGTAACATTGCATTGCAAACAGTCTGTTTGCGATTAATTTACCGTGATTTTTTTGTGGAAGCGTAACTTTTTCGTTAATTTGCACATCTATTATGGAAAAAGAGTGTAAATGTGCGGAATTTTCCGCCGAAGACAAAAAATATATATCAAGATGTTTACAGCTTGCCCGCAACGGCCTCGGCAGCACTTCGCCCAATCCTATGGTTGGTGCGGTAATCGTGTGCGACGGTAAAATTATAGGCGAGGGCTATCATATACGCTGCGGCGAGCCTCACGCCGAGGTTAATGCTGTGCGCTCGGTGCGCGACGCTTCTATGCTGGCGCGTTCCACAATTTATGTAAGTCTCGAGCCATGCTCGCACTATGGAAAGACCCCTCCTTGCGCCGACCTTATAATCAACAGCGGAATTCCGCGCGTGGTTATTGCCACCACCGATAATAACAGCATGGTCAGCGGACGCGGAATAGAGCGTATGCGTGCCGCAGGAGTAGATGTCAGGGTGGGCGTTTGTGAAAAAGAGGCTTTTTCTCTGAACAAGGCATTTTTTACCTATCATGGCAAGCATCGCCCTTTTGTTACTCTCAAATGGGCACAATCGGCCGATGGTTATATAGACACCCTGCGTCAGAGTGGCGAGGCGCAACAAATATCAAACTCAGCCTCGATGATGGCTGTTCACAAGTTGCGTTCCACGCACGATGCGATACTTGTCGGACGACGTACGGCACAGCTTGACAACCCCTCGCTGACACTGCGCCATTGGGTGGGTCGCACCCCTCTTCGCTTGGTCGTAGACCGCAAGGGAGCCTTGCCCGAGAATTTACGAATCTTTTCGTCCGAAGTTCCGACGGTAGTGTTCACCGAAAATATCCGTCCGGATAAATTCAGCGAGAATGTGTCGCAGGCGCTGCTCGACTTTTCGATGGACATAATACCGCAAATTCTTGCACATTTATACGAAAAGAAAATAGGCTCGTTGCTGGTCGAGGGTGGCTGTAAAATGTTGCAGAGTTTCATAAATTCCGGCCTTTGGGACGAAATTCGTATAGAAACAAATAACAACCTTCATTTACACAAAGGCGTGTCCGCCCCACAGTTGCCGCTTGGCCTCAAAAAAGAGAAATATCAATTTTTCGGTCACATAATAGAGCGTATAAAAAGGTAATTTATGTTTTTTTAGTCATAAAAAACCATAAATAAGAGAATCTATTACAACCATCCAAAAAAATGTTCTTATTTTTGTAAGTTGATAAATAGTCGAAACTGTAGGCAACCTTTTGCGGTTTCTAAAAAACACACAATATAGCATACAATATGAAAAAAATATTTTCTCTGTGCCTGATGGCTTTGGCAACAATTATTGTTTTTTCCTCGTGCCTCGATACAGATGACGAACAATATGTAAATTACGAACCTTATGCATCGTTACGTTCGGTAAGCATAAGCGACATTGATACAAAATACATTGTAAAAGACAAAGAAGGCAATGATAGTACTGTAATAAAAACCGTTCAAGGTGCTTTCTGCCATTTTACAATAAATCAAGAGACCGGCGAGGCGTACAACGTAGACTCTCTTCCCGTTGGTACCGATGTAACAAAAGTAGCAACAAGTATATCCTGCGACGGAGTCGCTTACCTCTACGTTGATAGTTTGCAAAGCTATGAACTGTTTGTAGAGACAGATTCTTTTGATTATACTAATCCGTTGAAAATACTGATAGCCTCTACCGATGGCACATATGCTCGCGAGTATAAAATATCGCTTAATGTTCACAAAGTTGATCCTAATCAACTTTATTGGAATAGAATAACCGAAAATCCGGCAGCATCGGGCGCGGCTGTGCGTATGTCACAGAAAGATGATAAACTTTATCTCTTCAGTTGCGACAATGATGGCGATGTTTCTCTTTTCACCATCTTGGTGTCTAATTCTGTTTCAACAGAATCGAAGAATGTTTCGGGGCTTCCGCAATATCCGAATATGAATTCTCTGGTGCAGTATGCCGGAAAATTCTATATAGTGGCCGATGGCAAAATATACTCTTCGGCCGATGGCGAGGCGTGGGAGAATGTTTCTTGCGAGGCTGACGTAAAGACTCTTTTCGCAGCATCGGACAAAGATAATGTAATTTGGGCGGTGGCAAACGATTCGTTGGCAGTTGCAAACGACGTTGCGGCAGGCTTTACCACAGTTCAGCCTTTGTCGGACAAATTCCCACTTTACGACCTTTCGTCGATAGTGTCCCCTCTGCGTACCAATCTGAATATCAACAGATATCTTCTTTTTGGACGCACAATGCAGGGCGCGCAGGCTCAGCCGCAATTGTGGGGCAAATTGTCTAACGAAAAAAAATGGGTAAACTATAATCCCTCGTCATATAACACAAAAGTTTGTCCCTCGCTCGAGTCGCTAACCGTATTCCCATACGACGGTAAATTGTATGCAATAGGCGGTAAGGGTACAATTGCCGGCGCTGATGTTGCTGCATTGAGCACAATTTATGTGTCGCGTGACAATGGCCTTACATGGGACGCAGCCGATGAAGATGGTCCCTCGTTGCCAGCCGAACTTGCGGGCAATGATGCTCCATTTGCGGCTTTTGCCGATGCTGATGGAAATATCTGGCTGGCAGTGTGTGGCGAGAATGGTGCAATATGGCGCGGCCGTATGAATAAATTCGATTTTTAGCGAATATTATGAGAGTGTGCATGCTTAAATATCTTATTTTGATGGGGTTGTTTGCAGCTCCGTCTTTTGTGCGTGCACAGGACTTGGAATATAAGATGGAGCTTGGAGGCGCGTTAGGTGGCAGTTTCTATCTGGGAGATGCCAACTTTACGGGGCTTTTTAAGGAACTTTCGGCTGTTGGCGGGGTTGTTGCAAGATACAATTTAAACCCGCGTATGGCTGTCAAGGGAAACTTTGTGGCGGCAGGAATTGCGGGCACGACAAACGGTAGCGAATATCGCGTACCCGGTGATGCGGATATTGAATTTTCGCGTACATTGTACGACCTTGGAGCGCAATTCGAGTATAATTTCTTTCCTTATGGCAGTGGCGGGGGATACAAGCGACTCTATCGTTTCACTCCCTATGTTTTTGGAGGAATGGGATTCACTTACGCCGGTAAGCCTGTGGATAATGTCTTTACGCTGAATTTTCCTATCGGCCTCGGCGTAAAATATAAAATAGCCAATCGCTTGAATGTTGGTTGCGAACTATCCTTCCGCTTCAGTATGAGTGACAAACTTGATGTTACAGAAGCAACGTCAATCACTCTTGAAGACCCGTTGAATATAAAAAGCAGTGGCATGAAAAATAAAGACAGCTATTCGTTTTTTGCCCTCTTTCTCACATACGACATAATGCCGAAATATAGAAAATGTAATAATTGATATACAATGAATTTTGTTGATTTAATAGATAGGGAACGCGTCCCTGAACATATAGCGATAATAATGGATGGTAACGGCCGTTGGGCGCAGCAACGAGGATTGCCACGCACCGATGGACATCAGGCGGGTGCTGCTGTTGTGCGTCGCATTGCCGAGGATGCTGTTCAGTTGGGTGTCCGTTATTTGACATTATACACATTTTCAACGGAAAATTGGAATCGTCCGGCCGATGAGGTTGCTGCATTGATGGTGCTGCTTTTCGATTCTATGGAAGAGGAGATTTTTATAAAAAACAATATACGTTTCTCTGTTATTGGAGAAATGGAAAAATTGCCCGAAAGAGTGCGCGAGCGTTTCCAAAAATGCATGGAACGTACAGCCGGAAACACCCGCATGACTTTTGTCCTTGCCATCAGCTATTCGGCAAAATGGGAAATAACCGAGGCTGTGCGTCGCATTGCGGCAAAGGTGCAAGATGGTGAATTGCAACTGCATGATATTAACGACAAACATATTGACGAAAATCTCTCAACGGCGTTCATGCCCGACCCGGAGCTGCTCATACGCACCGGTCGCGAGCAACGACTCAGTAATTTCCTACTTTGGCAGTGTGCCTACTCCGAACTTTATTTCAGCGAGGTTATGTGGCCCGAATTTGACAAAGAAGAGCTGTGCAAGGCTATTTACAGCTATCAGCAGCGTCAGCGTCGTTTCGGAAAGATAGGCGAACAGGTTACAAAATGAAAAACAGAATAAAAATGAAATATATATTATCTATACGACTATTGATACTGCTGATGCTTGCTCCTTGGGCGGTAATGCTTTCTGCACAGACAGGCAAACAGATAGCACCCACAATCCTCTATTCGGGAATGCCGCGTCAGTATGAGATTGGCGGTATAAATGTTACGGGAGTAGATAACTATGAACCATATATTATAATAGGTCTGTCGGGACTATCGGTGGGTGACGTGGTAGAGGTTCCCGGCGACGATATTACCAATGCCGTAAAGCGTTATTGGAAACATGGTCTTTTTTCGGATGTGAGCATTGTTGCCGATAGTGTTGTCGATGGTAAAATATACCTCGGCATAAACCTTAAGCAGCGTCCGCGAGCCTCGCAGATAAATGTCAATGGAGTAAAGAAAAAGGAGCGCGAGGATATTCAGGCGAAAATAGGCCTGATAAAAGGTAATCAGGTTACTCCTAATATGTTGGACAGAGCGCGTCAGGTTATTCGTAAATATTACGACGAGAAAGGATACAAAAATGCCGAAATAAGTATAGTGCAACGTGCCGACGTAAATATGCCCGGACATGTGATTGTTGATGTAAATATTGACCGTAAAGATAAGATAAAGGTTCACAAAATAACAATAGAAGGAGCCGAAAAAATTTCGGAGAAAAAGATAAAGAAATTGATGAAGAAAACCCGTGAAAAGGGTAAACTTTCAAACTTTTTAAAGTCAAAAAAATATACCGACGAACGTTTCGAAGAAGATAAGCAGAATATTCTAAGCCGATACAGCGAGCTTGGCTACCGCGATGCTATAATTGTAAAAGATAGTGTTTCACGCTACGACGAAAATAGTGTGGATGTTTATCTGAAGATAGAAGAGGGTAATCAGTATCATCTTCGCAATGTTAATTGGGTGGGCAACAGTGTATTTTCAACCGCAGCCCTCAGCGAGGCCTTGCAACTAAAGGCCGGCGATGTTTACAATCAGAAACTGCTTGACGAGCGTCTGATGACCGACGAAACATCTATCCACAAAGAGTACTACAATAAAGGTTATGTGTGGTCGCGTCCCGTGCCGGTGGAACTGAGTGTCGAGAATGACTCGGTGGACCTTGAAATACGCATCACCGAGGGGCCTCAAGCTACCATCAACAAAGTTACCATTGCCGGCAACGATAGACTTTACGAAGAGGTCATCCGTCGCGAGCTTCGAACCCTTCCCGGCGCACTATTTTCGATGAGAGACCTTGAACGCTCTTTCCGCGAAATTGGTCAGATGGGACACTTCGACCCCGAGAAAATCAATCCCCGAATAGTTGATGACCCTCAGAATGCAACAGTGGATATTAATTGGGAACTTGTTTCCAAAAGCAACGACCAAGTGGAACTTTCGGCAGGATGGGGACAGACAGGAGTAATAGGTAAAGTAGCGTTGAAATTTACCAACTTCTCCATGCGTAATCTCTTCAGCAAAGATGCCAATCGTCGCGGAATAATTCCTCAAGGTGACGGACAGACTGTAACACTCAGTGCGCAGAGCAACGGCCGCTATTATCAAGCATACAGCCTCTCTTTCTACGACCCCTGGTTCGGTCGCAAACGTCCCAATTCTTTGTCAGTATCGGCCTTTTTGTCTATGCAGACAGACGTTGCAGACAGTTATTATAACTCCTCGTACTATAATAACTACTACAACTATCTTTATGGTTATGGCAACTACAATAATTACGGATACAATAATGTTTCGTCCTACTACGACCCCGACAAATATATAAAAATGTATGGAGTGTCAGTTGGCTGGGGTCGTCGCCTTGCATGGCCGGACGATTATTTCCAATTCTCGACCGAACTTACTTATCAGGTATATTCGTTGAAAGATTGGCAATACTTTATTATCAGCAACGGAAAGTGTAATAACATCAACCTAACACTCTCACTGTCGCGAAATTCAGTGTTTAACCCCATTTACCCTCGTAGCGGTTCCGAGTTTGTACTTTCAGGCTCGTTTACTCCTCCTTACTCATTATTTGACGGAAAGGATTATGGCAAGTTAGCATCTGATACAAAGAGCCCCACTTACCAGAAAGAGCTGAGCGAAAAATATAAATGGATAGAGTATTACAAGTTCAAGTTCAAGAGCAAGACTTATACCTCGCTCACAAACGGCAACTACAATCTTGTGCTTATGACACGCGCCGACTTTGGAATCTTGGGCAGCTACACAGCCAATAAAAAATCACCGTTCGAAACATTCTATGTAGGTGGTGACGGAATGAGCGGATATTCATATAACTATGCAACAGACATTGTCGCTTTGCGCGGATACGACAATGGTAGTCTTACACCATACGGTTACGAGGGTTACGCCTATACACGTTTGGGCCTTGAACTGCGTTATCCGCTAATGTTGCAGACATCCACAAATATCTACGCACTCGCATTTGTCGAGGGAGGAAATTCGTGGACAGATGTAAAGAAATTCAATCCATTTGATCTTAAACGAAGCGCAGGCGTGGGTGTACGTCTATTCATGCAGATGATAGGCCTCATAGGTCTCGACTGGGCATACGGCTTTGACAAAATATATGGTTCAAGCTCGTACGGAGGTAGTCAGTTTCACTTTATCTTAGGACAAGAGTTTTAATTAATAAATATATAGTATGAAAAAGTTTTTATTGTTGGCTCTATTCGCCATAATATCGGCAGTAAGTGTTAATGCGCAGAAGTTTGCGTTGATGGATATGGAGTATGTGCTTAAAAACATACCCGCTTATGAACGTGCAAATGAGCAATTGACTCAACAGTCCAAACGTTGGCAGGCCGAGGTAGATGATCTTACCGTGGAAGCACAGAACTTATATAAAAAATATCAAAGTGAGTCCATTTTCCTCTCTGACGAGCAACGCACCAAGCGCGAACAGGAAATTCTTGCCAAAGAGAAACTTGCGAGCGAACTTAAGCGCAAATACTTCGGCCCTGAAGGTGAACTTTACAAAAAACGCGAGAGTCTGATGGCGCCCATACAAGATGAAATTTACAATGCCGTAAAAGAAATATGCGAATCGAAAGGCTACTCGGCAGTTGTCGATAGGGCATCCGCAGTGAGCATAATTTATGCCTCTCCCAAAATAGATATAAGCAATGAGGTACTTGCAAAACTTGGTTATTCAAATTAAATAACTACCTTTGCAACCGTTAAGAATATAAAACCAATAAAAATATAAAGAAAAATCATGAAAAAATTTCTTGTTTTATTATTGATTGTGGCTCCCATGAGCCTTTTCGCACAAAAATTCGGATATATAAACTCTGTTGAAATTGTACAGGTAATGCCCGAATACATCAAAGCTCAGAACGATTATCAGACATTGCAAAAGCAATATGCCGACGAGTATGAGCGTCTGCGCAAAGAGTTTGAGAAGAAGGGTGCCGAGTATGAACAGGCAAAAGATTCTCTTCCCGCAGCAATATTGCAGCGTCGCGAGAAGGAATTGCAAGAGCAATACACACGCCTTCAGCAGTACGAGCAAGAGAGCTACCAGAATCTTCAGCAGGCACAGCAGAAAAGCCTCGGCGAGGTTAATCAAGTGCTGAACAAGGCTATTCAGACAGTAGGTCAGGATGGAGGATATGTTTGTGTGTTTGACGTGGCAAGCGGCATTCCTTATATCAGCAAGACTCTTTGCGACGACCTAACAGAGGCTGTAAAGACAAAGCTCGGCATTAAGAAGGGAGCAAAACCCGCAGCAGCGGCAGCGTCGGATAAAAAGTAAAAAAGAATAAAAAGTTTTTTGAATTTCAAGCATAGTTCGCGGGGTAATGCAAATAACTTTTTCGAAAGAAATTTAACAGTTTCTAAACCTATATAAAGGCAGGGGATGGTTTTTGCTGCCTTCCCCTGCTTTTTTAATACGAACAAAATAAAATACTGTTCCATCCAAAAATATAAATACAATGCGTAAATATATATTCCTTCTGATGATGTTGCCGGTGGCGCTTGCCGCTCAAACAAACACATTCGGCTATTTCCGCTACAATAAAGTTCTAGAACAGCTCCCCGAATATGCTCAGGTGTGCAAGGACTACGAAGAACTGAAAAAAAAGTGTGACGCCGAAATTGTTCGCAACGAAGAACAACTGACCCGTTCGTATGTTGCATATTTGGATGGGCAGAATGAGTTTCCCGAGCCTATTCTACGCAAGCGTCAAAAGGAACTGCAGGAACTTGTAGACAAGAGCATTGCTTTTCGTGAAGAACTGCAAGCGTGGCTGGTCGCGGCACATGACTCACTTTTTACTCCACTGCGTGCAAAGGTAGATGATGCAGTCTCTCGCGTATGTCTGCATAATAATCTTGCATACATAATAGACCTTGACGAGGCCGGATATAAATTTATAAATCCCACATGCGGCTTTGATATTACAAACGCATTGTTGGGTACGTTGGGAATAATCGTTCCCGAGCAACAAAATGCAACTGAGGGTGGGGAGCAAGCTCAGCAGACGGTTGTCAAGGAGGGCAGTGTTGTAAAAGAAGGTGAATAACCCAAAGCAATTATAAAACTCTTATACCAATGAGTGTGAAGCACCAATTGCCGCAAGGCCCCGGCCCGATAGGAATATTCGATTCGGGTTACGGAGGATTGACAATATATCAGGAAATTCATCGTCTGATGCCACAGTACGATTATCTTTATCTTGGAGATAATGCACGTACGCCTTACGGTACACGCTCTTTTGATGTTGTATATGAATTTACGCGTCAGTCGGTGCGCTATCTTTTTCAGTCAGGTTGCCAGCTTGTGATTCTTGCCTGCAACACAGCATCGGCAAAGGCTCTGCGCAGTCTGCAACAGATAGACCTGCCGCAGATGGACCCTCGCCGTCGTGTGCTTGGAATTATTCGTCCCACGGTGGAAAATATCGGCGAAATAACCAAAAGCCGCCACGTAGGAGTGCTTGCTACCGATGGAACAATAAAATCACTATCTTATCCGTTGGAGATACGCAAACTTAACCCCACAATACACGTGACAGGCGAGGCTTGCCCATTGTGGGTGCCGCTTGTCGAGACAAACGAGTACACCTCGCCCGGAGCCGATTATTTTATTCGTAAACATGTAGAAAATCTACTCAATCGCGACCCCCTCATCGACACAATAATTTTAGGATGCACACACTATCCGATGTTGCTCGAGAAGATAAAGAAGTTTGTTCCCGAAGGTATACAGATTGTAACTCAAGGCGCAGCCGTCGCCGCCTCACTAAAAGATTACCTTCAGCGTCACCCCGAAATTGAAAGCCTTTGCACTCGTGGTTACAACAGTTGTTTCTGTACCACCGAGTCCGAGGATAAATTCCGTGAGCGAGCATCAGTCTTTCTCCATCAGCCCGTACGTGCACAAACTGTAATAATCTGACGCTAATCTTTACTGTCGTTGTTTAATAATCTTTTTGTCAGATAATTTACGGGAATACCCATTGCCAGAAGCCCAACTGCAATAACCGTAACAAACACTGCAGCAACGTCGCTTGCAATAATATCCACAGGGTAACTGTCTATGACAAAGCCGCCCGATGCGTCCCCAAAGGAAATAATGCCAAATTTCTCTTGAACAAGGCAGACTGCCACTCCCAGCACTATTCCTGTGAATGCTCCAAAAATAGAAATTAAGGAACCCTCGATGATGAAAATACCCGAAATAATTTTGTCGTTTGCGCCCAAACTGCGCAATGTTTCCATGTCTTTTTTCTTGTCCAATATAAGCATAGACAAAGAACCTATGACATTGAAGCAGGCTATGAGCAATATTAATGAAAGGAACAGATAAGAGATAAATTTCTCGATTGTCATTATTCTGAATACATCAGCCTGTTGCTCGAATCTGTCCTCTACCTTGAACTCTTCGCCTAAAATATTCTTTATTCTGTTTTTCAGCTTGTTGATATCTGTCCCTTCTGTGGCTTTCAGTTCAAGGGAACTAATCTCTGTGCTGTCGCGTCCGAAAATATCTCTTGCAAAGGCGATTGACGAAAGAATATAATTGCTGTCATATTTCGGCTGATTCACGATGAACGTCTTTCCCGAGGCGTACAGATACCCTTTCCTGAAGTTCGAGGCGGGGTTTGCCATGCTCACCTTCTTCCCTCTTTTCGGCGCGAAAATCTCCAACGGAGCAGTGTGGTAAAGTCCGCAATTCAACATTCCCGTAAGCTCTATTCCCGGCGTTGCATAGTCCACAGTATTGTCGTGCAGTTTGAATGAGCCGTTGCCTATAAGCACCTTTTCAATCTCTGTCAGTTGGGCAAAATTGTCCTCTACGCCCTTAATGGTTGCCATCACCTGCCGCCCGTTGTATTGTATCATAACTTTATCCTCGAAACATTCGGTGGCAACGGCAATTTCGGGTAGTGCCTTTACTCTTTTTATAAATTCCGACGATGCATCGAAACTTTTGCCCCTTTCGGCAGTAATCTTTATTTCCGGGTCGAATGCCGTGAATTGTTCGGCTACCAGCATTTTGAATCCGTTGAACACCGAAAGAGTGCACACCATGGCAATAGTTGCAAGCGTTACGCCTGCAACCGCCACTCCCGAGATTATATTAATCGCCTGATGGCTTTTTTTCGAGAATAGGTATCTTTTTGCTATGTATAAAGATACATTCATCTGTTGCAACTGCTATTTTAGCAGATTGTCTATATTCTCTATGTAATCGAGCGAGTCGTCGATGTAGAATCGAAGTTCGGGGATAATGCGCAGTTGATGTCTTACTCTGTTGCCAAGCTCGAAGCGTATGCTTTTGCTGTTCTTGTTCAGAGTTTCAACAATTTCTTCTCCTTTTGCCGATGGGAATACGCTCAGATAGGCCTTTGCGATTCCCAGGTCCGGACTTACTCTGACGATGCTCACCGAGACTAATACTCCGCGTGTCTCTTTGGTCATTTTAAGGAAAATGTCTCCTAATTCCTTTTGTATCAATCGTGCAATTTTGCTCTGTCTTGTACTATCCATATTGTTGTTGTATTTAATTTGTTTTTCTTATTATTGTCAGCCCGTCACGCAGGGGAAGAATAACCTCCTCGACACGCGGGTCCTCTTTTATGTGTCGGTTAAACAGTCTTACACTTTCGGTGTGTGCGTCGTGTCTGTCGGGCTCTATTACGTGTCCGTCCCACAGGGTGTTGTCGGCAAGAATCCATCCGCCGGTGTTCAGGTGCTTCATAACCATTTCGTAGTATTCGACGTACTCTCTTTTGTCGCCGTCGATAAACGCAAGGTCGAATTTTATGCTTAATCGTGGCACCTCTTCGAGCGCGCTGCCTATCTTGTAATGAATTTTATTGCCGACAGGTGATTCTTCTATCCATTTGCGGGTAAAATCCTCAAGTTCGTCGTTTACGTCGAAAGTATATAGTTTCCCATCTTTGTCCAATCCCTCGGCCATACATATTGCCGAGTATCCTGTGAAGGTTCCAATTTCAAGGATGTTTTTTGGCTTTATCATTTCCACAAGCATCTTCAGGAATCGGCCTTGTATGTGTCCCGAGGCCATTTGTGGGTTTACAGTCTCTACGTTTGTTGCTCTGTATAGCCTGTATAGATATTCTCCTTCGGGGCTTATATGCTCCATTATGTATTCTTCTATGGGGGTTGCTATTCTCATGAATATGCCTGTTAATGTCTGTTTTTTTAATTACCTTTGCAACGTGTTGCAAAGGTAGGAAAAATAGAATGAATAAAGATGGAAAAGGGTATAATAAATAAGACAAATTCTCCGATTGCACGTTACAGACGCTATCTGCAACTTGAAAAATCAATGTCTGCAAACACTCTTGATGCTTATATCAGCGATGTTTGCAAGTTTGAAAAGTTTCTTGCTGAGCTGCAGAAGGATACGTTGAAGGCTGTGCCCGAGGATTTACACTCTTTCTTTGTGTCGCTTGCCGATGTTGGGATTCATCCTCGTTCGCGTGCCCGCATACTCTCTTCGTTGCGTTCTTACTATTCGTTTCTGAAGGCCGATGATTTTATGACCGAAAATCCTGTCGAGGATATTCAGGCTCCTGCTTTTGGCAGGCATTTACCTGATGTACTTGCTCTTGAAGAGATTGATAGTGTTATTAATGCAATAGACCTCTCTGTGGCCGAGGGTCAGCGTAATAGGGCTATTATAGAGACAATGTATAGTTGCGGGCTTCGTGTGTCTGAGTTATGTGCTTTACGCTTGAGTGACCTTTATCTTGATGATGAATTTATACGTGTTATTGGAAAGGGTGGCAAGCAGCGTCTGGTACCTGTCTCGTCGCGTGCTATTGCCGAACTTCAGGCTTATATGTGTGAGCGGGCTTCTGTGAATATACGCCCCGGGTATGAGGATTTTCTTTTCTTGAGCTATCGTCGTGGAAAACCTTTGTCGCGAATAACGGTGTTTCACATTGTGAAGGAACTTGTGGCGGTTGCCGGTGTAAATAAAAATGTCAGCCCTCACACTTTTCGACATTCTTTTGCTACGCATTTGTTAGAGGGTGGTGCGAATTTGCGTGCCATTCAGTCGATGTTGGGACACGAGAGTATTTCTACTACGGAAATTTATACGCATATTGATCGTACGCGTTTGCGTCAGGAGATTATAGAATTTCATCCAAGAAATAATCCTGCTCTTCGCGATAAAAAATAGATGTTTGATAAGATAGGCTGCGTTTCGGCAAATGTTAATTAAAATGGTACTTGCACTATCTTTTAATAAGATAGGCTGCGTTTCGGCAATAAAAATAAACGAGTTTATTTTGTATTGCGCTCAACTTGCACTATCTTTGCAAAGTTTTTTGCGAAAAAGGTGGTTTTACTTGTAATATGCTTGTAAAGTGCCTATAAACTAAGGATATAAATAAATAAAATATTAATCAAATTAAAAAACAAAAAATGCTTAAAAAAGTTTCATTCCTGCTCTCTTTATTGGCAGTGGTTGTTCTTTCATCTTGCGGTTCTAAGATGAAAGGCCTTTCTTCGGAGTATTTCACAGTTACTCCTCAGGTGCTCGAGGTTATTGGTGGCGAGATTCCCGTAACAATCGATGGCAAATTCCCCGAGAAATTCTTCAATAAAAAAGCTGTTCTTACAGTTACTCCTATCCTTAAATGGGACGGTGGCCAACTTTCAGCCGAGTCTATGACTTTCCAAGGCGAGAAAGTACAGGGCAACAACCGTACAATCTCTTACAAAGAGGGTGGTAACTTTACAATGAAGACAAAGTTCGATTATGCTCCTGAAATGGCAAAATCGGCTCTCTATCTTGCATTTACAGTAACCAAAGGCAAAAAAACATACACTCTTCCCGAGGTTAAGGTTGCTGACGGTTGCATCGCAACATCAGAGCTTTACCGTTCAACAATTAAAAATTCAAACATAGCTATTGGCGAGGATGCTTTCCAGCGTGTAATCAAGCAGGCTAAGCAGGCAAACATCATGTTCCTCATTCAGCAGACAAACTTGCGCAAAAGCGAGCTTAAGTCCGAGGATATTGCTGCTCTTAAAGAATCAATGAAAGATGTTGCTACAGATACAAAGAGCAAGGTTCTTGACAATGTAGAAGTTGCAGCTTACGCTTCGCCCGATGGTGGAATGTCGCTCAACGTAGATGTTGCCGGTGGTCGTGAGAAAAATACTGCAAAGTATGTAGACGAGCAGATGAAAAAAGCTAAACTTAAAGGTTACCTCGATACAGACTATACAGCCGAGGATTGGGAAGGCTTCCAAGAGCTTGTTTCACAATCTAACCTTGCAGACAAAGAGCTTATCCTTCGCGTACTCTCAATGTATAAAGAGCCCGAAGAGCGTGAGGCTCAGATAAAGAATATCTCTTCTGTTTACAAAGAGCTTGCCGATGAGATTCTTCCTCAGTTGCGTCGTGCACGTATCACATTGAACTACCAGCTTATCGGTCGTTCAGACGAAGAGATTATGGATCAGCTTGCAAAAGACCCCAAAGAGCTTTCACTCGAAGAGATTCTCTATGCTTCAATCCTTACAGAAAATGTTGCCGAGCAAGAGAAAATTTATACAACAGCCACAAAACTCTATCCTAACGATTATCGTGGATACAACAACCTTGCGGTTATTGCATACAACAAGGGTGACTACAAGACAGCGGCCGACTATTTGGCAAAGGCTGCAAAAGCCGACCCCGCTGCTGCCGAGGTTAATGTAAACCTTGGTTACCTTTCACTTCTTGATGGCGACGTTGCTGCTGCCGAGGCTTATATGGCTAAGGGTGCAGGTGCAAAAGTAGGTGACGAGGCTCTCGGTAACCTCTACATTGCTCAGGGACAGTATTCACGTGCTGCTACTCTTCTTGCAAACAATGCAACAAACAGCACAGCTCTTGCACAGTTGCTCAACAAAGATTACAACCTTGCAAAGAAAACTCTTGCTGCTATTGAGAATCCCAATGCAGAAACATATTACCTTACAGCAGTTCTTGGTGCACGCACAGATAATGCTTCTCTCATCTACGATGGATTGAAAAACGCTATCAAACTCGACCCCTCAATGGCTGCAAAAGCTGCCGGCGACCTTGAATTTGTGAAGTATGGCACAGATGCAACTTTCCAAAATCTGCTTAAGTAAACAGTAGTTTAGTGATAGAACATAATATTAATGAGCGGCTTTCGATGCTTGCACTTACATATGTGCAAGGGTTGGAAGTCGCCCATTTTCGTAATATGGTAGAGGCGGCCGGCAGCGCGTCGGCCATATTTGAGAATCTATCTTCTCTCTCCGAGATTCTTCCCGGAGCATCGCCTCGATTAAAATCCTTGCTTTCCGACCCAAAGGCTTTTGAACGTGCCCGCCGCGAACTTGAATTTGCAGCGGAACATGATATTGATATTATTTGCTACGGTGACGATGCTTACCCCTATCGTCTGCGCGAGTGTGACGATGCTCCCATAGTGCTGTATAGCAAAGGTTGCATGAATCTTAACGCTCGTCGCATTGTATCGGTGGTGGGTACACGTCGTGCAACGGAGTATGGCAAGGATATGTGCGAGAGGTTTGTAAAAGAACTTTCTGAAAGTGTGCCCGATGCTCTTGTTGTCAGCGGCCTTGCCTATGGCATTGACGTATGTGCCCATAAGGCAGCAATGGCATCTTCGCTTCCGACGGTGGGAGTGCTTGCTCACGGGCTCGACCGCATTTACCCTGCGCCCCATCGTAATGTGGCCAAGGCTATGCTCGAGAATGGCGGCCTTCTTACTGAATTTATGAGCGAGACTGAATCGCTGCCCGCCTATTTTGTCAGACGTAACCGCATAGTCGCGGGAATGGCCGATGCTACGGTAGTTGTTGAATCTGCTGCGTCGGGCGGCTCGCTAATAACAGCCTCTATTGCTTATAGTTATTCGCGTGACTGTTTCGCGTTTCCCGGCAGGGTGACTGATGAAAATTCCAAAGGTTGCAACGCTCTTATATGCAACAATCGTGCGGCACTGATAACCTGTGCAGCCGATTTTATTGCGGCAATGAATTGGGGCGTCCCCAAACAAAAGGAAAAGCCTCGTCAGATGCAACTGTTTACCAATCTTACTCCCGACGAAGAGGTTGTGATGCAACAGCTTGCCCGTTTCCCCGACGGAGTGCAGATAAACAGGCTCGTCGTTGAAACAAATATTCCTGTAAACAGGTTGATGCCTTTACTTTTTGAGCTTGAAATGAAAGATTTTATAAAGACTCTTGCCGGCGGCAGATATAAGGCAAAAATATAGTACAAATATGCTTTTTCTCAGATGTTTGTTCCCCTCGCTGCTGTTGATGCTTTTTTCACTGCTATCCTGCTCTTCGGATAGTAAATATCCTTATACAATAGTAGAAGGCGACTCTTATAACACCCGGCTGTATAAATTGCCGAGTGGAGTAAAACTCTATATTGCTCGAACAACCGAACAGCCTCGTGTGGCTGCGGCACTTTATATGCCTTCTGTTGCAAGCGATACACTCGGCAACTTGTATAGCGAGTCGGTATACTCTTCGGAGTATCCGATGCTTTTTGCCCGTATAGGCTCCGACGTCAGCAGTGCCGTGAATTTTAACGGCTCGCCAATTATCTATAATAATACCCCCTCCAACGAATTGGAAAATTGGGCAGTGCTGATGCTGGGCTCTTTTGTATCCTTCCCCGATAGCCTTACAATAGTGCTTTTTGGTGATATTGTTTATGATGATGCGGTTGCAACGATTATGCGCCATTTTGAAAAAGTTCCGCGTATCCCCTCTTCTTCGGCCGACTGTCACATTGACGAAAAAACTCTTTTGGAAACTGTTCGCTTGCAGTTTCTTGACAATCTTTCGGCAGAAGATTCAAAAAAGATACTCTCTTTGTCGAATGTTCGTCGTGACGCAAAGAACAGCATAAAGTTACTCCCTTCGCCGCCGGCAAAGGTCATTTTTCCCGACCTTGACAATCTGAAGATAAAATCAGCACTCGGGCAGCCGCGTATGGTGGTAGACGAAAAAGAGGATACTCTTTTTACGCTTATTGTCCGCAACAGGTTGAAAGAACTTCCGACGGCATTTCTTATGTTGATAAAAGAGTATTTCGATGCCTCTCTTAGTCTTGAAAATGATTCTGTTCCATACGCTATACAGGTAAGGGCGGACAAAAATTCTCATTCGCTCGATTTTTATGTATCGGGTCGTGCGGAAAATATGCAACAGAATGTTACTCAGGCTATTCAGCGTTGCAAATTAATATCCGATGACGATGATTTTTATAAATATTTGCTTGCAAACAGCGAGGCTGTGTCTGCTACCAAAAATGATTATGAAAATATGGCAATGCAGGCAGCAACCTATATTGCAGGTGGTAAACGCTTGTGTGGCATGCGCGAAATTGCAGAATACAGTATGAACGCGCTCTTTTCCTCGACAAGCGATATTTACTTTTGCGGCAAAGATTCCGATAAAATATATCCCTTACTGCTCAATATGTTAGATACGGTTACTGCTCCCTCCTTATGCGATTTTTCTGCTGCGGACGACACTCTTGCCCGTTACTATCTTTTGCCGTCCGATTCAGAAGCTGCTGTAACAGTTACGTTGGGCGACGCTTATGAAAGTGTCGAGGATTTTGCAACAATCGCACTGTTCAACAAAGCAGCAGCCTTGTTGAACAGGGCGCCTTCTACGCAATTTTTTTACAATGGAGCCCTATTGTCGTTGAACGATACACAAATATTTACTCATGACGCATTCGAAGCTGCAAAATCTTTCTTGTTGTACGACTGTTCCACATACGGCGGTAACGTAAAATCGCTGTTTAAAGAATATATTTTTTCAGACGAGCATGGATACACCTCCGCTCAATTTTACGACGCCCTTATGCGTCTATCCTTTTCGGACGTAGAAGATTTTTATCTTCGCCATAAAGAAAATTCGTTCGCGCAACTAATCATCGGTCGTGAAAGCAATCTCAGTCTTCGCGAACTAAAAAACAAAGGCCGGGTAGTGCATATTACCTCCTCCGAACTTTTCGGATACTGATAAACAGCTTTTAAATAGGCTTGTATATAATGGCAAAAATATTTATCTTCGCCGTGTAAAATAAAATAAAGAATTTTAGATGAAAGAATTTATAATATCCGATACAAAGGTCGAAACAGCCATCCTCATAGGCCTTATAACCCCCTATCAGGATGAACGTAAGACCAACGAATATCTTGACGAACTGGATTTTCTTGCAAGCACAGCCGGCGCGGTCGTCGTAAAACGCTTCACGCAAAGAATCGACCGCCCCCATCCGGTAACATACGTCGGAAGCGGCAAACTAGTGGAAATAGGCGCGTATATAGAAGAGCGTAAAGACTCGGACGAAGAAATAGGAATGGTTATTTTCGACGATGAACTATCGGCCAAGCAGCTACGCAACATCGAAAAAGAACTTAAAGTAAAGATACTCGACCGCACCTCTCTCATTCTCGATATTTTTGCCATGCGCGCCCAGACTGCTCACGCCAAGGTACAGGTAGAGCTTGCCCAATATAAATATATGCTCCCGCGTCTGCAACGCCTGTGGACCCACCTTGAGCGTCAAGGTGGTGGCTCGGGTAGCGGCAAAGGCGGCAGCGTGGGCCTTCGCGGACCGGGTGAAACACAGCTCGAAATGGACCGCCGTATCATTTTAGGGCGCATGTCTCTGCTCAAAGAACAACTGCAACAGATTGATCGTCAAAAGGCCACCCAGCGTAAAAATCGCGGTCGCCTGATACGCGTGGCACTCGTAGGATACACTAACGTCGGTAAGTCCACACTTATGAATCTGCTTGCCAAGAGCGAGGTTTTTGCCGAGAATAAACTTTTTGCAACCCTCGACACAACAGTACGCAAAGTAATAATAGAAAATCTTCCATTTTTGCTCTCCGATACAGTAGGCTTTATACGCAAGCTCCCCACCGACCTTGTGGAATCTTTTAAATCCACCCTCGACGAGGTGCGCGAGGCCGACCTTTTGCTTCATGTGGTAGATATTTCGCACCCCGACTTTGAAGAGCAGATAGAAGTTGTCAATAAGACACTTGCTGACCTCAATTGCGGCGACAAGCCTATGATGGTAATATTCAACAAGGTCGATGCCTATAAAAATGTTCCCAAGGACGAGGACGACCTTACTCCAAAAACACGCGAGAATCTCACCCTCGACGAACTAAAATCCACGTGGATGGCCAAGCTTGCCGATAATTGCCTTTTTATTTCAGCCCGCGAGCGTACCAATATAGACAACCTCAAGGATGTTATCTATAAACGCGTGTGCGAACTTCATGTGCAGAAATATCCCTACAACGACTTTCTTTATCAAACATACGACGAACAAAATTTTTAAATACCTTAAAATAAATGACTATGAAACATTTAAAATCCATTCTATCAATGCTGTTTCTGCTGTTGGCCGGTAGCATGCTGACAGTAAATGCCTCAACAGCTTTTAAGGCAGAAGGTGATAATTTGGAAGGCGATTCCGTTTGGAAAAAAGACGTGGCACTTCTTACAGACGGCTCGCAAATAACATCCAATAACTCACAAAATGGATTCCCCCCATCCAACCTTTTGCGTCCCGAGAGCGAGGGCTTCGGCACCAATCAAATTATTTGGCACACATCGTGGGGCGACCCGGCCATCCCCCCTGCAAATACCGACACATATTTGCAAGTACACTTCAAAAGTGCCGAGCGAAACATAATCTTTTCAATGATAGGTAGTAATTGGCAAGCTACCTACGACACCCCCACCGAGGTAATAATACAGGCGGCTAATCAGCCCGATGGCGAATGGAAACAGGTTGCGCACCTCAAAGACATGCAATACGACTTTATAGGTTTTTCTCCCGACCGTTACACCTCGCCACATATAGATCTTGGCGACTCTTACACCTATGTACGTTTCGTGGTAAAAAACACAGTAACTGCAGCTTCCGGTCGTCGCGACGCCAATGGTAACCCCTTTGTTTCTCTGGGTCGTTTCCAAGTCTATCGCGCGGTAAAAGGCATTGCCGACCCCATCGATCAAAAGACCAACATTAACTTGTTGTTCATAGGAAACAGTATTACCTATGGAGCGGGCCTCAGTAATCCCGAAACACAAGCACCACCCGTAATTTGTCGTTCATTGGTCGAGGAAGCTACAGAAGTAACAGTAAACCTTTACAATGGTGGCCACTCGGGAATTACCACATTAGGTTTTATGCCCGGTCGCGACGATTTTAACCGTGTGGTAGCCGCCGCTAAGGCTTTTAAAAAGAATAATGGCGGCCTCGTATATTTCTCTATCATGTTGGGTACCAACGACAGCGCATGCTCGGGCCCTGAGGGAGCACCTGTAAGTACAAATACCTACCGCTCGAACATCAAAGCTATCATCGAAAAACTCATTGAGGCTGTTCCCGGTTGCAAAATATTACTCAATTACCCCATTTGGTACAGCCCCAACACCCATAATGCTGCAACCTATCTGCAGGAAGGTCTCGACCGTCTTTACAGCTATTATCCCATCATCGACTCGGTAGTCGAAGAGTACGAACAAGTATTTGCCGGTAACCGCGAAGTGTGGAACTATTTCGAGGACAACAAGGTGCTTTTCCAAACAGAAAATGGAAATTCGGGAAAATTCTTTCTTCACCCCAATAAAAACGGAGCGAAACGTCTGGCTGAAGTGTGGACACGCAGCCTGCTTGATGTTATTGCCACCGACAGCATAGAGATTAAAAAGCCGCTTGCCGAGTGGAATTTCTTTAAACCTAGCAACGATAAAAAATATAAAATTTCCACTTCACGCGGCGATTATGGCGTTAAGAATAATGTCGTTACAAATACTGTAAAGAAAAATATCGGGGCTCAAGTAGGAGAATTTGCCTTTATCAGCCACGAAGGAAAACTCTATATTTACAGTGTCGAGGGCAAAAGTTTCCTCTATCGCAACCCCAATGTCAATACTAACGGATGGTGCGATATTAATCTCTCAGATTCTATCATTGAACCTTTTAAAGTGCAATATGTTGGCGATAATGCAAATTATCCCTACTGTCTCACTTCGCTTGGCTACGTAGCCAATGTTCTTTCCGGTACAAAATATGGCGCAGTGTTGAGCACATATACTACAAGTGATAAGGGTAACCAAGTGAAAATTGTCGAGTCCGGTGACTTTGATGCTACCGAGGCACTGAATATGCTTAAGGAGTATCTTAAAAAACAAATTCCCGTAACTTATCGTGTCGAGGATGCAAACGGTAACCTGCTCGAGCAATTTACACGCATAGAAAAGGCCGGTGACATAATAAGTGAAATTCCCGAAAATTTTAAAAGTCGCGCTTATACTACATACACAGTAGGCGAACCTTTGACCGTTGCAAATGATAAGGAAAATATATTCCGTATAATTGCATCCTGGCAGTTACCGTTTGAAGTATCGCCCGACCTTAAAAATGCACATTGGTACAATCTGGCTTTGAACAGCGGTGCCGATTATGTAACAATAGACAATGGCTATAAATGTAATCCTATGCCTACAAAAGAGGATATTGTCAAAGATTCTTACCAGTGGGCATTCAAGGGCGACCCCTATAAAGGAATCATCGTTTATAACCGTACAGATACTACAAAAACTCTTGCTAAAGTAAATGACAGAGCCATTCTTGCCGATAAAGTATATTCATGGAAATTGACAGAGAATGAAAAAGGTTTTCTGTTGGTAAATAACGAAGATGGCCTTCATATTAATGAATATGGAGGCGCGGGTGGATATTTAGGTTTCTTTAGTAATGCCGATGGTGGCTCTATTTTCAGTGTAAGTGAGGTTGGCCAATTGACAGTCACGAATGTAAAATTATCTTCAGGTGCAGCCATTAAAATTTTCAAATCCTCTCCCGAAAAGGCCAACGGGCGCGCCATTCTGATAATTCCCGGTGGAGGCTATGCATTTGTTGCCGGTAGCAACGAAGGTGCAGACTGGGCACCGTTCTTTAATGAATTGGGATATACGGCGGCTGTATTAACATACACCGTTCCTCCAACCTCTCCTGACGGCCCTCTGAATCAAGCAAAAGATGCTATGAAATATTTGCGTGATAATGGAGAAGAGTACAATGTTACAACCGGTCAGATAGGAGTAATTGGATTCAGTGCCGGTGGTCACTTAGCATCAACTGTAGCTACACATACAACAGGCGACGAACGTCCTGCGTTCCAAATACTTATCTACCCTGTTATTACAATGGATGCAAGCTACACTCATGCAGGCTCGCGTAGCTGCCTTTTAGGCTCCAGCCCCTCGGCGGCTTTGGTCGAGCTATACAGCAACGAGAAACAGGTAACCGAGGAAACTCCTATGGCATATATAAATTGGGCGGATAACGATGGAACTGTACCTCCCCGTAACAGTACCGAATATGCCAAGGCGCTTAAAGCCAAGGGTGTTCCCGTACACACTAAAAATTTCCCCACCGGCGGACACGGTTACGGCTTTAACACATCATACACTTACCACGATAAATTCATAGAGGACCTTACCAAATGGATGATGAACGTAGACGCGACTCTTACCTCTATCGAAGCTCCTGTTGTAACAGATGCCAAAGATGAAGTATACTACGACCTTTCGGGCAGACGCGTGAATAACCCCAAACGCGGAATTTATATCACAAAGGGTCGCAAAATTTATGTAAAATAGAAATTTAACAGTTTCTAATAATAAAATGCTTGACGATTCGCATAAAAGTGCTACCTTTGAGTTTGTCAAAAATAAAAACCGATTAAAGAATATAAATATGGCAACAAAACCCGAATTTAAGTACGCCCACATGTTTCAACAGGGTGCAGATACTACGGAATACTATCTTCTCACCAAAGACTATGTGTCGGTGGGAGAGTTCGAGGGCAAGCCCATGCTTAAAGTGGCTCCCGAGGCTTTGACACTATTGTCACGCACAGCCTTCCGCGACGTCTCTTTCCTGCTTCGTCGTTCGCACAACGAGCAGGTAGCAAAAATCCTCAGCGACCCCGAGGCAAGCGAGAATGACAAATATGTGGCACTCACATTCCTGCGCAACGCCGAGGTTGCAGCGAAAGGCAAATTGCCCCTCTGCCAGGATACAGGAACCGCCATCATTCACGGCGAGAAAGGTCAGCAAGTGTGGACAGGATTCTGCGACGAAGAGGCTCTTGCACGCGGAGTATACGAAACATACACCGAAGAGAATCTCCGTTACAGCCAGAATGCCCCCCTGAATATGTACGACGAGGTAAATACAAAATGCAACCTCCCCGCACAGATAGACCTTGAGGCAACCGAGGGAATGGAGTATCGTTTCTTGATGGTGACAAAAGGTGGCGGCTCGGCAAACAAGACCTATCTTTACCAAGAGACAAAAGCACTGCTCAACCCCGCGACACTCGTACCTTTCCTTGTAGAAAAGATGAAAAGTCTGGGAACAGCAGCCTGTCCCCCCTACCACATAGCATTTGTGATTGGTGGAACATCTGCCGAGAAAAACCTTCTCACCGTTAAGCTCGCATCGACACACTTTTACGACAATCTCCCCACCACCGGCGACGAGACAGGCCGCGCCTTCCGCGACATTGAGCTTGAAAAGCAACTGCTTGACGAGGCTCATCGCATAGGCCTCGGCGCACAGTTCGGCGGAAAATACCTTGCCCACGATATTCGCGTCGTTCGTCTGCCCCGTCACGGCGCAAGTTGCCCCGTAGGAATGGGCGTAAGCTGCTCGGCCGACCGTAATATTAAAGCAAAAATAAATAAAGACGGTATCTGGATAGAAAAGCTTGACGACCAGCCGGCAACCCTCATTCCCGAGGAGCTTCGCAACGCAAACGAGGGCGAGGTTGTACGCGTAGACCTCAACCGCCCCATGAGCGAAGTTTGTGCACAGTTGTCACAGTACCCTGTAGCCACACGCCTCTCGCTCAACGGAACAATCATCGTTGGCCGCGATATTGCACACGCCAAACTGAAAGAGCGCATCGACCGTGGCGAGGGTCTGCCCGAATATATAAAGAATCATCCTATCTACTATGCAGGTCCCGCAAAGACTCCCGCAGGAATGCCTTGTGGCTCTATGGGCCCCACCACAGCCGGACGTATGGACTCTTATGTAGACCTCTTCCAGTCGCACGGCGGCAGCATGATAATGCTCGCAAAGGGTAACCGCAGCCAGCAGGTAACCGACGCTTGTCAGAAACACGGCGGATTCTATCTGGGCTCTATCGGAGGTCCCGCAGCCATCCTTGCGCAGAATAACATCAAGAGCATCGAGTGTGTAGAGTACCCCGAATTAGGAATGGAGGCTATCTGGAAAATAGAAGTTGAGGACTTCCCTGCATTCATCCTTGTAGACGACAAGGGTAACGACTTCTTCAAGCAGATAAAGCCCATCTGCCCCAAAAAATGTAAATAACATGCATTAAAGGTTCTTCCTCTGTGTTTAAGAGGAAGAACTTTAACACAAAATAAAATTAGAAAAATTATACTACTATGGAAAAATCATTGAAAGGAACAAAAACCGAAGCTAACCTTATGGTTGCATTTGCCGGAGAAAGTCAGGCACGCAACAAATACACATATTATGCAAGCAAGGCAAAGAAAGAGGGATACGAGCAGATAGCAGCCCTCTTCCAAGAGACTGCCGACCAAGAGAAAGAGCATGCAAAAATATGGTTCAAACTGTTGCACGATGGCATTGGAAAGACAATGGATAACCTTATCGACGCTGCCAAAGGCGAGAATGAGGAATGGACAGACATGTACCCCACAATGGCTCGTGAAGCAGCCGAGGAGGGCTTCGACGAAATTGCAAAGCTTTTCTCTCTTGTAGCAGACGTTGAGAAGGCTCACGAGGAGCGTTACAATAAACTGCTTGCCAACATTCAGAATGGAACAGTATTCAGCCGCGACAATGAGTGCATCTGGCAGTGCCGTAACTGTGGCCACTTGCATATTGGCAATGCTGCTCCCGAGGAGTGCCCCGTATGTGCCCATCCTCGTGCACACTTCCAAGTGAAGCCCGAGAACTACTAATAATAAGTAGTCTTTGAACAAAGTAGAGGGCTGACCAAGTCTGTATGACTTGAGGTCAGCCCTCTACTTTTATCTCTCCGCCTTTATTTTTACGCTGCTGCTCAGTCTGTCGCCACCCATCGGCGGAGTATCTTTCGTAAGAGTAATTTCAACCTCCTCGATGATTGTAAATTTCTCGAAGAGTTTGTCAAGTATGCGTCCGCAAACGTGTTCCAGCAGTTGCGAGGGGATTTTCATTTCCTCGCATATAATTTCGTAAATTTCGGCGTAATTTACCGTTGCGTCTATACTGTCGTTTGCGATACTGTCGAGGCTGTTTATTGTTGCGCATAGGTTCAGCGTGTACCACCCACCCACTTTGTTCTCTTGTGGCAGCACTCCATGATAGGCGTACAGGTGTATGTTGCTAAGCTCTATTTTGTACTCTTTTATTCTCATGATTTTTTTGAAAATGTAAGAGTTGAGATAAAATTTTGATTATCTCAACTCCTACGGGGATTATATAGTGTCTACTGCTTAAATAGCTTTTTTATCCGCACTTAGAGTATCCGCATTGAGGACAGTGTAAACATCCTTCTTCAAAGATAAGCTGGCTCTTGCATTTGGGGCATTTTTCGCCTGCTACAGTACCATCCTGAATGTATCTTTTCAGTGCGCGCTCAACGCCGTTCTTCCATGTGTTTATGCTCTGTGAGTCGAGCTGCAGTGACGATACGAGCTTTATTACCAATTCTATGGGCATCTTGTAGCGCAATACTCCCGAGATTAGCTTAGCATAGTTCCAGAATTCGGGGTTGAAACGCTCCGAGAGTCCCTCGATGGTGGTCTTGTAGCCTATCTTATTCTCGAACTGAAAATCGTAGCGTTTGTTACCGTTCTCATCAACGTTTTTTATTATTATGCCGTGAGTGACGTTCTTGGGAAGGGGAATACCATCTTCGTCGTCCTGTTGTCCGGTGAAAATTTCGTAGGGCTGTCCGTTGAGCAGGCCGATGAATGCCACCCACTTTTCTTTGTTATTCTGGAAACGTACAACGTCTGCTTCCAAAATCTGCGGGCGCACTTCGGTGATTGTGGGCTTCATTTCCTCGTTCTTGTCCTCTTTCTTTTCTTTGCTGTCGGTAGATACGAGTACTCCTGCGCGTGAGCCGTCGCGGTAGACGGTGCATCCTTTGCAGCCTGACTTCCATGCTGTGATGTATAGTTCGTTTACGAGTTTTTCGTCTACGTTGTTGGGTAGGTTGATGGTTACGCTTATCGAGTGGTCCACCCACTTTTGAATGCGTCCCTGCATCTGCACTTTTGCCACCCAGTCAATGTCGTTCGAGGTTGCTTTTGCATAGGGCGAACGGGCTACAATATTGTCAAGCTCTACCTGTGAATAGCGTTTGTTTGTGTCGATGTTGTTCTTTTTCATCCACTCGACGAATTTGTGGTGGTAAACTACATATTCTTCGAATGCGTCGCCATTCTCGTCGGTAAAGTCTACATGGACTTCTGTGTCGTTGGGGTTTACTTTGCGACGGCGTTTGTAGACGGGCATAAACACAGGCTCGATGCCCGAGGTTGTCTGTGTCATTATGCTTACTGTTCCGGTGGGGGCTATTGTCAGACAGGCTATGTTGCGGCGACCGTACTTTTTCATCTCTTCGTAGAGTGCGGGGTCGGCCTCGCGCAGTCTGTTGATGAAGGGGTTGTTTGCCTCGCGCTCGGTGTTGTATATTTCAAACGCGCCACGCTCTTTTGCAAGGCTTACGGATGAGCCGTATGCTGCAAGGGCAATATTTTTGTGTACCTCTTCCGAGAAGTTTGTTGCATCGTCCGAGCCGTAGCGCAGTCCCATTGCTGCAAGCATGTCTCCTTCGGCTGTTATTCCTACGCCTGTGCGACGACCCATGCTGCTCTTGCGATGGATTTTCTCCCAGAGTCTTTTTTCGGCTTCTTTAACTTCGCTGCCTTCTGGGTCGCTTGATATTTTTTCTTGTATGGCCTCGATTTTTTCAAGCTCAAGGTCGATAATGTCGTCCATTATTCTCTGTGCCTTGGCTACATGCTCTTTCAATAGCTCAAAGTCGAAGCTTGCTTCGGCTGTAAACGGGTTTTTTACATACGAAAATAGATTTATTGCGAGCAGACGGCACGAGTCGTAGGGACACAGGGGAATTTCTCCGCAGGGGTTTGTGGATACTGTGCGGAATCCAAGGTCGGCGTAACAGTCGGGGATTGATTCGCGTGTGATTGTGTCCCAGAAGAGTACTCCCGGCTCGGCAGACTTCCATGCGTTGTGTATAATTTTGTTCCACAGTTTGTTTGCATCAATCTCTTTGCTGTGTGTGGGTGTGGCCGAGTCTATGGGGTATTGCTGTGTGTAGGGTGTACCTTCTGTTACGGCTTTCATAAAGTCGTCGTCGATTTTCACCGATACGTTTGCGCCTGTAACTTTTCCCTCGGTCATTTTTGCGTCGATGAATGCCTCGGCGTCTGGGTGTTTGATGGATACGCTCAGCATCAATGCTCCGCGGCGACCGTCCTGCGCAACCTCGCGTGTCGAGTTTGAGTAACGCTCCATGAAAGGTACAATTCCGGTGGATGTCAGTGCCGAGTTTTTTACGGGAGTGCCTTTGGGACGTATGTGCGAAAGGTCGTGTCCCACTCCTCCGCGTCTTTTCATCAGTTGTACCTGCTCTTCGTCTATGCGAATGATGGCTCCGTACGAGTCGGCGTTACCCTCGATTCCTATCACGAAACAGTTTGACAGTGACGCTATCTGGTGGTCATTGCCTATTCCTGTCATCGGGCTTCCTTGTGGAACAATGTATTTAAAGTGGTCGAGAAGGGAGAATATCTCTTCCGCCGATAATGGATTCCGGTATTTCTTCTCGATGCGTGCAATTTCATTGGCGATTCTCCAATGCATCTGTTCGGGCGATTTTTCGTAGATGGTCCCGAATGAATCCTTTACTGCATACTTGTTTACCCATACTCGCGCAGCAAGTTCGTCGCCGTTGAAGTATTCGAGTGAAGCTTTAAATGCCTCTTCGTAGGTGTACGATTGTTTTTCCACTGTTACTTATTTTTTAGTTTGTTTAGTTTTGAAAAACATAAAGAAACTGTTTCGATATATTTTATCTATGCATTTGTCGAATGTTTGCAGAGTATATCAAAAACAGTTTCTTTAAACTGACTGATTGATGTTGATGCAAAGGTATTATTATTATTCGAGACAACCAAATATTTTTATTTTAAGTTATCAACAGGTGCAAGGTTTTCCAAAAGTAACTTAATGATGCTTGAAAATCAATCAGATACAATTTTTAAAGGATGAAAAAGTTTTCCAAAAAGAAAATTTGTCGAAAAAGTGTGTGGTAAGAAGTGCTCTGTCTTGAAAATTTTTTGCCGCCTGTTTGTTGTTTATGGTTTTCTAATTTGATGATGTGTTGTTATTGCAAGTTGTCATATTTGTGTATATTTTGTGCAAAAAAAATACTGCCGCCTGACTTTTTGGTCAAGCGGCAGCAGATTAATGTTATTTTAAATTATGCTGTTTGTAGTGCAGCTTCTATTTCGCTCATTTCACTGCGGAACTGTTTGTTTGTGTCAAGCAGATTGGATATTGTCTTGCATGCGTGCAGCACTGTTGCATGGTCGCGGCGACCTATCTGTAATCCTATCTTTGAGGTTGAAAGGTCAAGATGTTTTTTTGCAAGGAACATTGCTGTCTGTCTCACAAGTACAATTTCGCGTTTGCGCGACTTTGTATTTATGCTGTTTACATCTACTTTGTAGTAGTCGGCAACAACTTTTACTATTTTTTCAATGCCTATGGGCTCTTTTTCATATTCCGACAGGCCGCCGAGGATTTTTTGCGCCAACTGAAGGTTAATATCGCAGTTGTTTATGGTCGAGTGTGCCATAAGCGATACGATGATGCCCTCAAGGTCGCGGACGCTGGCGTTTACATGCTCGGCAATGTATGTTATTACCTCTTCGGGGAATTTCAATCCATCGTGGCGTATTTTGCTGCGCAGGATATTTTTGCGCAGTTCAAGGTCGGGCTTTTCAATTTCTGCGGTCAGTCCCCATTTGAAGCGTGTGATGAGCCTCTCTTCCATGCCTTTAAGCTGTGCGGGCGAGCGGTCGGATGTCATTATAAGTTGCTTGCCGTTCAGGTGCAGGTGGTTGAATATGTGGAAGAACGCATTTTGTGTGCCCGGAAGCCCCGCAAATTCCTGAATATCGTCAATGATAAGAATGTCGATACTTTGGTAGAATCGCATAAAGTCGTTGAAGTTCTTGTGGAGTATCGAATCGGTGTATTGTACCTGGAAAAGGTGTGCCGATATATAAAGGACGCGTAGGTCGGGGTGTAGTTGTTTGATTTTTGAGCCAATGGCGTTTACAAGGTGAGTCTTACCCACACCTGATGCTCCGTGTATGAACAGGGGGTTGAAGGTCTTTCCGGGGAACATTGCCACGCTCTCGGCAGCCGTACGCGAGAGTTTGTTGCTATTGCCTTCGACGTAGTTGTCAAAGGTGTATTTTCTTATGAGCATAGAGTTTAGCTCCTCTGCTGCTTCGGCTTTCTCTGTTGTACGTTTGGCGGTTGCGACAGGTCGCGTCTCGGGCTCAATCTCTGTAACGCCGCCACCATCGTTGCTTGTCGAGTCGGTGATGATGGTGTATTTAAGCCCTACTCCCTCGCCGAGGACTCTGTTGAATGTAGAGCCCAGCAAGCCTATGTAATTTTCTTCGAGAAATTCACAGATAAAATGACTCTTAACCTGTATGTTAAGTGTCTTGTCCTTGTATTCTAGCGGAACAATATCTGCGAACCAAGTGGCAAAGGCATTGGCGGACACATTGTCGCGTATAATGCGCAAACATTCATCCCATATTGTGTTTAAATTCGGGTTCATCAAAAATCAGTCAGTAAAAAAGGTTAAAGGTTAACGACGGGCTGCATTTTGTTACTCTGCTCTTTTGTTAGAGATTTTGTGCTGTCGCGTCGTCTTCGACAATGCAAATATCCGAAAGAAAAAGATAAAAAACAAATAAAAAAAGTTTTGGAATTTCGGTCAATTTGCAAGAGGTTAAATATCAGCTATTTGCAAATCCGTGTATTATAAAGGTTGTAGAATGATGAAAATTTTTTAATGTCTTTATTTTTAATGTATTATCCTGTTGATAACTTTGTTGAAAATTTCTCACGGAATGTTTATGAATGTTCGTATAGTGCCTAAAAACGCATGTTTCGCACATTCTTTTGATTGTTGATTCTTTTGAGGTGTCAATTTAGACAAAATCTAAATAATGTTTTTTATTTGTATCTTTAATATCTTATTTGTGGTATTTGTTGTAAAAAGAATATCTGTTCTTTTTTAATATTTATTTTGTTTTTATAATATAAAAAATGTATCAAGTAAGAAATATTGTAATAAATTTGCGCATTGCAAACGGTTAAGATATGAAGAAAATTGTTTTTCTTACCGGCGCGGGTATGAGCGTCGAGAGTGGCCTCAGTACTTTTCGTGGTGCCGGGGGAATGTGGGACGAATATCCTGTCGAGAAGGTTGCTTCTATCGAGGGTTATAATTCCAACCCCTCTTTGGTGCTGGAATTTTATAATAAGCGTCGCAGGGAACTGCTCACTGTGCAGCCTAACGAAGGGCATCGTCTGATTGCTTCGCTCGAGAATGATTATCGCGTTACGGTTGTTACGCAGAATGTGGATGACCTGCACGAACGTGCCGGCTCTTCGAACGTAATTCATTTGCATGGTGAACTTATGAAGGCAACTTCCTCGCGCGAACCTAATAATTTGAATTACGTGCGCACACTTTCGGCCGATAATTTAAGCATAGAACCGGGTGACAAGGCCGATGATGGCTCGCAACTGCGTCCTTATATTGTTTGGTTCGGCGAGGCTGTTCCCATGATGGACGATGCTATTCGTCAGCTAGCAGACGCTGATATTTTTGTGATAATAGGCACTTCGTTGAATGTCTATCCTGCTGCCGGTCTTTTGAACTATGCTCCTGCCGGGGTCCCTGTCTATCTTATCGACCCTAATGATGTTATTGTTGGCTCCTACAGATGGTTGACGTTCATTAGAAAAGGCGCTTCGGAGGGTATGAAAGAATTTATTTCGCTTTTAAAGTGATAAAAATAGAGGATGATTTTTTAGAAGAAAATTCATTCCCCGATGAACATTAATATATACAGAATTGTTTATAACTAAAAACTTACATTTATGAAAAAGTACATTTGCACAGTTTGTCAGTGGGTTTACGACCCAGCTATTGGTGACCCCGAGTCGGGCATTGCTGCCGGAACAGCTTTCGAGGATATTCCCGAGGATTGGTGCTGTCCGCTTTGTGGCGTTGGAAAAGAGGATTTTGAGCCTGTTGAAAAGTAAAATCCCTGCTTATATAATAATAGCGACTAAATTTTTAGTCGCTATTATTTATGCTAAATATTAAAATGGGTATGCTATAATCCCAATTTCTTTAGAATATCCTGACGCCCCATCTTTTTAAGTAGTGCCCTTATTTTGCTCTGTTCTTCTTTCTTGTACCAGAAGAAAAATAACCTTTGTTCCTCTTTTTCGCGCATGTTTCTTGCACAGAAAATCTTGTCACCCGTTTCGGGGTTAATGCCTGTGTAGTACATTTCGGTAGCCATAGTCATGGGGGTAGGTGTAAAATCTTGTACCTGTTCCAGATGGAAATTAAGTTCTTTTGTTTCTGCTGCAAGTGTTGCCATACTCTCCATAGTGCTTCCCGGATGGCTGCTTATAAAATAAGGTATAAGTTGTTGGTTCAGTTTCTGTTCGCGGTTAATCCTGTTGAAAATGTCGCGGAACTTGCGGAAGTGTGCAAATGATGGCTTGCGCATCAGCTTCAGCACTTTGTCGTCAGTATGTTCGGGGGCAACCTTTAATCGTCCGCTTACGTGGTTTTTTATAAGTTCTTCGGTGTATTTTGCAGTGTTATTATCCTTTTGTTTGTCTCCTGTGCTATGCAGCAACATGTCGTATCGGACACCGCTACCGATGAAACTCTTCTTTATTCCGCGTATGGTATCCACACGTTTGTATAGTTTCAGCAGTGGTGAGTGGTCTATATTCAGATTGGGGCAGATGTTCGGTTGTATGCACGACGAGCGGGCGCATTTTTCGCATCGCGATTGGTCGTTTCCGCCCATGCGGTACATATTTGCCGATGGACCGCCAAGGTCGGACAGATAGCCTTTAAAGTCGGGCATAGATGCAATTTTCTCAACCTCGCGTATGATGCTCTCTTCGCTGCGGCTGGCGATGAACTTTCCTTGATGCGCCGAAATTGTGCAGAATGCGCAACCGCCGAAGCAGCCTCGGTGTATGTTAACCGAGAATTTTATCATGTCATAGGCGGGGATACGTTTGCCGTTGTATTTTGGGTGGGGCAGACGTGTGTAGGGTAGGTCGAAACTGTGGTCGAGCTGTTCGGTGGTCATTGGGGCGAATGGCGGGTTTATTACCGTAAATTTTCCATCTACCTGCTGTATCAGTCGGCGTGCGTGACGTTTGTTCGACTCACGCTCGATGATAAGAAAATTTTTCGCCTCTTTCTCTTTGCTGTTCAAGCACTCCTCGTGGCTGAAAAGTATATGGTCATTGTCGCTCGGGGTTATTTCTTCTTTTTTAGTAAGATGCCCCGTCTGCGAAATATCGAGCGTAAGTTCGTGTGCCCTGTCGGCGGTAATATATTCGGCTCCGCTTTTTTCAATTTCTTCTTTCAGGGCTTTTGCTATTGCTATTATCGGCTGTTCGCCCATTCCGTAGACAAGAATGTCAGCTTTGCTGTCGATGAGGATACTTTTTTTAAGTTTATCCTGCCAATAATCGTAGTGTGTGAAACGTCTCATAGAGGCCTCAATGCCTCCTATTACCACAGGGCTGTCGGGGTAGAGTTGTTTCAGGATGTTCGAGTAGACGCTTGTGGCATACTCGGGGCGCATGCTGTGTTTGCCGTCGGGAGAGTAGGCGTCCTCGGAGCGGAAGCGTTTGGCTGCGGTGTATTTGTTTACCATTGAGTCCATGCAACCTGCCGAAATTCCGAAGAATAGTCGGGGACGTCCCATCTTTTTAAAGTCACGAAGGTCATCCTGCCAATTTGGTTGCGGAACTATTGCCACGCGCAACCCTTCGGCCTCGAGTATGCGGCCGATGACCGCCGCTCCGAATGAGGGGTGGTCTACGTATGCGTCGCCGCTGAAAAGTACAACGTCAAGTTCGTCCCATCCGCGCAATTTGGCCTCTTTGCGGGTGGTTGGTAACCAATCGGTAAGTTTGTGGTCGGACATTTTATTTCCTTATTCTTGTTCTTGTGGAGTTTCGGCTGTTGCCGCCCATTGATTGTAAAGTGCTATAAGGTTGCTCAGCCCTAAAGGTTTCATGTTGTCGTTGTAGAAAAGGAAGCACAGCTCCAGCAGGGCTTTTGCATCCTCCTTGTCCTCGGCCGAGCCTACAAGCGAGCGCAGTGTGAAACGTACTTTGTCGAGTGTTTCTTCGCTTACGCTTCCTGTGCTGTCGGCAATCTGCGTCAGCAGAGAGTATCTTTTTATTGTTTCGAGATATTTTTCTGTTACCTCTAATGTTCGTGTGCCCGATGCGTTTGCTTGAATTGTGTACATGCTGTCTGTTTTTATATGTTTGTTTAGCCGACAACTATTCTTGTCTGCTTTCTATTGTAATTTCTCTTGTTCCATCTTCATTCTCTTCGATGGTTACTTTTACAGTATCTTCGGGGAGAATTTCTTCGGCAAGCTGCGGCCACTCTATGAAGCATATTGCGTTACTATAGAAATAATCTTCGTATCCTAAATTATATAGTTCGGCTACCGATTTTATGCGGTAAAAATCGAAGTGATAGATGGGGCGGCTGTCTTTGTCGGCATATTCATTTACAATGGCAAATGTGGGCGAATTTACTGTGTCGTCTACTCCTAATGCTTGGCACAGGCTTTTTACAAATGTGGTTTTTCCCACGCCCATTTTCCCATAAAAGGCGAAAATTTTCTTGTTGCCCATCAGGGTTATGAATCTTTGCGCCGCAGTGTCGTACTCTTGCAGTCCGTTTATTTTTATTGTTTGTTTTTCCATCTTTTTTTATCTTCCTTTCGGACGTAGTGTTACGAATGGAACGAGCATCTCTTCCATTGAAATTCCACCATGCTGAAAGGTCTCTTTATAGTATGATACATAATGGTTGTAGTTATTGGGGTAGGCAAAAAAGTCGTCTCCCGTAGCAAAAATGTAGCTTGTGCTGATATTGGGTGATGGTAGCTGCGCTTTTGCCGGCTCTTTTATTTCGAACACTTCTTTGGGATTGTAGCTTAGTGACTTTCCCAATTTGTATCTTAGGTTGGTGTTTGTGTTCTTGTCGCCCACTACTTTTATGGCATTGTTTACCCGGACGCTGCCGTGGTCGGTGGTAATTACAGTTGTGTAGTCACTTTCGGCAAGGTAGCGAAACAACTTTATTATCGACGAATGGCGCAACCACGACAAAGTTATCGAACGATAGGCAGCCTCGCTCGATGCAAGCTCGCGCATCATCATCGACTCTGTGCGTGCATGCGACAGCATGTCTATAAAGTTTATTACCAATACGTTCAGGTTGTTTCCCGAAAGACTGCGTATGTTGTCGATGTATTTTTCTGCAGCCTGTGAGGTCAGTATCTTGTTGTACGAGAAACTGTCCTTGCGACGGTAGCGGGTTATTTGCGTCTCTATCAATGCACGCTCGTTCAGGTTTTTGCCCTCGTCCTCTTCCTCGTCTACCCACAGAGCGGGGAACATCTCTTTTATTTGCTTAGGCATCAGCCCCGAGAATATTGCGTTGCGGGCATACTGCGTGGCTGTTGGCAGAATGCTTGTGTATAGTTCTTCCTCGATAGAGAAAAGGTTGCCTATTTCTCCCATCAATACTTTCCATTGGTCGAAACGGAAATTGTCTATGACAATGAGAAAAACCTTCTCTTGTTTGTCGAGCAGCGGGAAAATGCGTTCCTTGAAAATGTCGTTACTCATGAGCGGACGTTTCTTGTTGCCTGTCATCCAATCGAGATAATTCTTTTTTATGAACTTAGCGAACATGTTGCTCGCCTCGCTCTTCTGCATTTTCAACATTTCGTGCATGCTGCTGTCGGCATTTTCAAGCTCAAGTTCCCAAAAGACTATTTTTTTGTAAACCTCTATCCAATCTTCTGTTGTCAGCGAGTCGCAAATTTGCATTCCTATCTTTCCCCAATTCTGCTGATAGGCATTGTTGGCTTTTTCGGCTACAATCTCGCGCTTGTGAATGTTCTTTTTAAGTGCCAGAAGTATCTGGCTGGGGTTTACGGGTTTTATAAGATAATCGGCTATTTTTGAGCCGATAGCCTCTTCCATAATATCCTCTTCCTCGCTTTTTGTCACCATTACTATAGGCAGCGAGGGGCGTATCTCCTTAACTTGCACAAGAGTTTCAAGCCCGCTCAGTCCGGGCATATTTTCGTCGAGCAACATAAGGTCAAAATCCTCGTTGCGGCACGCCTCTATGGCATCGCGACCGTTGGTTACGGTAACAACTTCGTATCCCTTTGATTCAAGGAATATAATGTGTCCGTTCAGCAGCTCAATTTCATCGTCTGCCCAAAGTAATCTGTGTGCCATATTTACTTATTTTAATTCTTCTTTTTATTATCGTCCTCGAATTCCGGCTCGTCAAGGGTGTAGCCCTTTATTTCAACTTCGGGAATATCGGTGAAATTCTGCTCGTAGAATTTTGCATATTCTCCGAAACTGTAATGTTTGACAAGAATGCCAAGATTTTTCTTCGATATTATGAACGTGCTTATACCTTCCAACAATTTTGCAGTCTCATTGTTTTTGTACAGACGACGGCGATACTCGAATGCTTCGTCGAAATTCAGGAATTCGTTTATCTGCAGTGTTGATATTGTTTTATATTTCACAAGCTCCATTCCAAAATTGCGCACCATGTATTTTGTGAAGTTGTAGCGGGCAATTTCGAACAGCAAACGTTTTTCGTCTAACGAGTCGGTGGGGTAGGCGAGGATAAACAGATACGGCTCGGCACGTTCGGCACTGAACTTCGGTGTTTCTTCATTTACGTTTAAGATGGTTCCGTCTGTCTTTCGTTCCCAAATGGATGTTACAGAACCGCTGTTAAGCAGGCGTCCCTCTTGTAACCCTTTGGAGTATTCTTGAGCAAGTGCCGCAACCTCTTCTTTCGATTTTGCAGCTACGAGTGCCTTTAGTGTTTCCAGGCCGCCATTTGTGTCTCCGTCGTATATTTGCGACATTGCTTTAAGGAATTGGAAGCGGGTGCGATGCGCTCCGGCGGGGTACATTTTTTGCGCATGGTCGTTGCATGTAACCACCTGTTTGAATTCCTCTTTTTGGAAATGTTCGTATGCCTTGACGTATACTGAGTCCTCTTTGTGCCGCTTGGTGGCGGGTGTCTCGAAGAAGTCTACGGCTGTTATTATGCTTGTGTATTTGCTTTGTGGATAGTCTGATATTAGGACTTTGCGATAGTTTTCGGCTTTTTCTTTTTCGTCCCATCGTGAGCATGATAAATAAAGGTAGTAGTATACTTCGTCTATTTTTTCGTATTTGGGGAACTCTTTTGCTATACGTTCGAATGTGGCAATCGTGTGTTGCTTGTCGTTTAATTGTTCTTTATAAATTATACCTGCTTGATAGAGGGCTTCGACGAGTGTTTTTTGTGATGCGGCTATTTGTTCGGCTGTGCGCGGAATTTGTTTCATGTAATATTCGCGTGCCGTCGGGTCGTTGGCTAACGAATCGGCGGCTGTTGCTTGTTGTTGTGTGGTTTGTTTTTCTTTTTGTGCAACTTTTGCGCTGTCGGCAGTGGTTGCAAGTGAGTCTGCAACAACTGTGCTGTCGCTTGCAATGCTGTCCTGTTGTGATGATTTTATTATAGTCTTGCTCAGACGCCAATAGTCTCTCAGTGGTCGTTCGCCCCACTTTTGTACGAAACTGTTGTAGCCTTGGCTTGCTAATTGTGTATTATAGAAATACCAATCAATTTCTCCGCTCGACATTGAGTTTCCTACATTTGCCATGATGTTGAGCGCTTGATTGGGGTCGGCTTTTTTGCCGGCCTCTTGCTTCTTTTGGCTGCGCGATTTTAGTTTTTCCTGACGCTTGACTTCGGCTATCATTGCGTCGAGAATGGGGTATAGTTCATCTTCGTTAAGTGATGCCCAATGAAGCAGATTGTCTTGCAATTCAATAACATCTGTGTGCTTTATGAGATTACCGAGTACTGTCGCACGCAATTTTATGCTGTCAAGATTGTGATAGTCGGCTGTCAGCATTGTGGAGGCTTGTTGATAGTTGGGCAGTGCTTTTGAAAATTTGCCAATGTCCCAATAGTAATCTGCAAGGCGCAAGTGCAGCACTCCTGTGCCGTAGTTCTTGGTTGTTGCGTCGGCAATGCCTGTCTCGTATATGTCTATTGCTTTTGCAGTGTCTTTTGCGGCCATATATATGTTGCCGAGCGCGTAGTGCAGTTGTCCCAAATAGGTTGAGTTTTTGGGCTGCTTTATCATTTTTTCGAACGTGCGTATTATTTTTTTATTTTGCTCTGTGGACATTGTCTCTGTCTGCTTGATGCGTGCGTTTATTTCAAGTTCGTATGATGGACCTTGAAGCACTACTTTTTCGAAGCATTTGAATGCTTTGGGATTATTGCCGGTTTTCATGTATAATTGTCCCAAAAGGTAATACTCGCGTGCCTTTTCGGCTCTTGTTATTTTGGGACGTTTGAGCATCGTTTCTATGTGAGGGATTGCTTCTTCGTACCTCTCTTGCTTGTACAAAAGATTGGCGTTGGCTGTTGCCCAAATGTATTTCAGCGAGCCGGGTACGCTGTCGCGTTTTACTCGTGTGAGCAGTTCTTCGGCCTCGTACAGCCAGTCGAGCTGTGAATAGCATAGTGACAGGCGTATGCGTGTCTCGGCAAGAACTGTGTGATTGGTGGCGTATAGGCGTTCCATATATATGTATGTTCCGGCTGCTTCCATGAATTCGCCTTTGTGGAAATATGAGTTTGCCAGCATCATCCACACTTTGTGCATGAAAGGGTTGAACTCTTTTTGACTGTAAAAGAGTTTCTCTTTTTCGCTGAGTTTCTGGCCGGGGTTGCGTTTGGGCTTCTTTTTTATTGAGTGGTTCTTGATGGCTTTTTGGGCCTTCTCTATTGCTACGTTGAAGTTGGACGAGCCGAGGCTTTGCGATTTTACGTTGCTGTTTATCAACAGCGGAATAGGTTGCAGATAGTTGTCTGTGTGGTTGTTTGCTTGCGCAAGATGCCCTGTGATAAAGGCTGTCTTTCCGTTGTGATAGGTGTTGTATTTTGCCGAGAATGAGTGGTACATACGTGTCTGTTTGGTATTATGCTTGCGGCTTGCGCAGTTGCTCAAGCTTAAGAATAATACTGTCAGCAGTGTGTATGTTAGTAGTCGTCTCAACTTTTGTGTCTATATTTATTATTAACTTATAAAGTTCATTTTTATTGTGGCAACAGCCTTTGTCTGATGCTTTTTCCTGTTGCGCAGATTGCGTACAGGGCTATCGAACAGATAATTACCGATGCTCCGCCGGGAATGTCTAGGATAAAGGATAATGATAGTCCGGCTGTACTTGCCGCGTATCCGAACAGTATGGACAAGAGTATTATTTTTTTATAGTTACCGGTAAAAAGCATTGCTGTCATTTGTGGAATTGTCAGCATTGATATTACCAATATTACTCCCACCATGCGCAGGCAGGCAACTATGGTCAAGGCGATGAAAATCATCATCGCCGTTTCTATGGCGTTTGTCGGTAGTCTCCGTGAGTGGGCAAAATCTTTGTCGAATGCAACAGCAATTATAGCGCGGTACATTACTATGGTAAATATTATTTGCGCAATGCTTATTATGGCCAGCGTGATAATATCTTTGTCGGTGATTGTAAGTATGTTGCCGAAAAGATAGGTTGTAAGCTCGGCCGAATATCCCGGAGTCATGAAACAGAATATTACCCCTATTGTCATTCCCAGCACCCACAGCATTGCTATTGCCGAGTCTTCTCTAATCTCCTTGTTGCGGCCCAGCAGTTGTATGCCTATGGCCGATGCTGCTGCAAAAATAAATGCTCCGACGGTGGGACTGAAAGAGAAATACATTCCCATTCCCACTCCGCCGAACGATGCGTGTGTTATTCCGCCACTGATGAACAGCAGTCGTCGCGTTACAATGTATGTGCCTACTATTCCGCACGAGACGCACGCAAGCAGTGTGCCTATGAGTGCATTCTTGAAAAATATATATTCCAACAGCTCCATCTGTGCGATATTCCGTATGTGGTTATTGCAGAATAAGAAGAACCTCTTCTTTTATTTCGGTCGGTAGTTCTATGCCTCGTTGTTGCAGACATTGAACCCACAGGTCCACCTCGTCGCTTTTCATCGTGTAGAGTACGTTGCGAAACTCCTCAATCTCCTTTTCGGTATACTCCTCGGGCTGTTTGCCTTTGTATGCGTCAAGCTCTTCGTCGTCGAAATAGAGGCTCTCTTTGTCGTTGTTCTTTTCGCACACAACATGTTTGCCGCAACATCCTCCCTCTACGTCGTGATGCTCCTCTTCAGTGGTTACACTATTCTTTTTCCGGCTGTTAAACAATAGGTAGGCAACCACTATTAATGCAAGAATAAAAAAAAGTATAGCTGTTTTATTCATAAATTGCGCTTTATTGCTAAGATAGTGCAAACTTGCTTGCAGGTTACAAAGTGAGTGCAGCCTATGTTTGCATTATTTATATTGCAAAGGTAGATATTTTAATTGATGTAACAAACGTCTCTGTCGCTAAAGTTTACATCTTGTGTGCAAAGGTGTGTTAAAATTTTCTTATACGATTTTTTTTGTGTTTTATACAGTGGTTTTTTACAAATTGTCACATTTTTGCTTATAGATGTTAAAATTTCAATACTTTTGTATGCCGATTGGATAATAAATAGTACATTTGTCGCGAAAAAATGTTTGTAATATTTTAATCGACAGGCTCGAACGGTTGCAACAGCATAGCTTTTGCGGCTGTGTTTTTTTTGCGTCGGGTCGTCAAAGTTTAAAGAAAAATGGATAAATTCAGTTACGGATTGGGCATGGGCATAGGTCAGAACCTTGCATCCATGGGTGTAAACTCTTTGGAGTTTGCCGATTTTGTTCAAGGTATGAAAGATGTGCTTGCAGGAGCCGAGACACAGCTTACTCACGCCGAGGCACAGAAAGTTGTAAACGAGTATTTCAGCAAACTTGCCGAGGAGGCTTATGCTAAGACTAAAGAGAGTGGCGAGGCTTTTCTCGAGGCTAACAAAAAGCGCGAGGGCGTTACTACTCTTCCCAGCGGACTTCAGTACGAGGTTATCAACGTAGGCCTTGGCAAAAAACCCGCTGCGACAGACAAAGTACAGTGTCACTACGAGGGTACTCTCATTGATGGAACAGTATTTGACAGCTCTATTAAAAGAGGACAGCCAGCAGTGTTTGGTGTTAATCAGGTGATTGCCGGTTGGGTAGAGGCGTTGCAGCTTATGTCCGAGGGCTCAAAATGGAGACTCTATATTCCTCAAGAGCTTGCTTACGGCTCACATGGCGCAGGCGAGTCTATTCCTCCTTACAGCGCGCTCATCTTTGATGTTGAACTTATAAAGGTACTTTAATTTAAATTCTAATAATAAAATGAAAAAGATTGTATTAATTATGTCAGTTGCTGCTGCATTCTGCATGGCGTCTTGCGGCGGTGGCAAAAATGTGGCAAACGTTTCGTTGAAAACTCCTCAGGACTCTTTGGCTTATGCTGTAAGTCTTGCAAAATCAGAGTCTTTGAGCGATGTTGTTTATGGCCAGTTAGGTGTTGATTCAGCTTGCATCGACGACTTTGTACGCGGTGTTTGCGATGCATTCCCCATGAGCGACGATGCAAAAGTTAAGGCTTATGTTGCAGGTCTTTCAATCGGTGCACAGGCTTCTAGTGTTTACGGTCGTGCAAATGAAGAGGTTTATCCCGGCGACAGCGTAAACAAGCTCGACAGAGCAATGTTCCTTGCCGGACTTATCGCAGGTGTTTACAACAGCGACGAGGTAATGTCTATGGAGCAGGCTATCGAATATTCTGACAGAATAATCTACCGTCAGGCAAGCGAGGACTTTATGGCCGAGAATAAAACTCGCGAGGGCGTTGTTACTCTTCCCAGCGGGCTCCAGTATAAGTTGGATGTTGAGGGTAAGGGTGCATTGGCAACAGCCGAAGATACTGTAAGCGTAATTTATCGCGGTACATTCCCCAATGGTCGTACATTCGACAGCTCACGCGGCAAAGAGGTTGCCTTCCCTGTTGGTGGCGTTGTTCCCGGCTTTGCCGAGGCATTGCAGGTTCTTCCCGAAGGTTCAAAAGGTAAAATTTACATCCCTTGGAATCTTGGTTACGGCAAGAGCGGTAACAGAAGCATTCCTCCTTACAGCGTACTTATCTTCGACATTGAGGTAATGCGTGTAATTAAAGCAAAGAAGTAATTTACTAATATTCCCGACCGCTTTTAGACGGTCGGGAAAAATCATTTTCTTATGAAGGCGGTTGATTGCAAAATAGATAGCCTCGACCTGAAAATTCTAAGCATAATATCGAAAGATGCCCGTATACCGTTCCGCAACGTTGCCGAACAATGCGGAGTGTCGCGTGCGGCTATACACATGCGTGTGCAGCACATGATGGACATGGGTGTTATTGTGGGCTCGGGGTACGAAATAGACATGAAACGTCTGGGTTTCAGTACTTGTACCTATGTGGGCATAATTTTCGAGAAAGGCTCAATGTACCACGAAATTGTCAAACAATTGGACGATATTCCCGAAGTGCTCGAGTGTTGCTACACTACAGGGCCCTATTCGGTGATGATAAAAATGTATGCCCGTGACAATGAGCAACTTATGGAACTGTTGAACGGAAAAATACAGAAAATTCCCGGGGTGATGAGTACTGAGACTATGATTGTTCTCGACAAGAGTATAAAAAGGAACCTTCCTTTATAAGAGTATAAATTATGATTACGGAACAGTTCAATCTTGATAATGAATATGCTGAACTGCACCGCAGATTTCCGATGAGCGGCCGCAAGCCGCTCATCGGTATTTCCGGGAACTTCAGCGAGGGGAATTGTTGCCTTGCACGCGGATACTACCTTTCGGTGCTCGAGGCGGGTGGCGTGCCGATGATTATTCCTCCTTATCCTCATCGTGAACAGCTTGTGGCTATGCTCGACACGCTTGATGCGTTGTTGCTGTCGGGTGGTGCGGATATTGATCCTCGATATATGGGCGAAGAGCCTGATTATAATCTTTTGCATAATGTAAATACTCCACGTGACGAACAGGAACTTATGCTTGTGAGGCTTGCTGCTGATAGGCAGATTCCTATTCTCGGAATTTGTCGCGGCGTGCAGACGATGGCTGCGGCTCTTGGCGGAAGGGTGCATCAGGATATTTATGCTGCGCTTGGCAGTGGATTGCTTGGGCACAGTCAAGAGGAAGAGCGTGGCGTTGCCACTCACATGGTAAATATCGAGCGTGGCTCGTTGCTTTACAATCTTTTCGGCGATACGTTGGCTGTAAACAGTTTCCACCATCAGGCGGTGTCTGCCGTGCCCGACGGCTTCTGCGTTACGGCAGTGGCTACGGATGGGGTGATAGAGGCGATGGAAACTACCGATGGGCGTCCGATGGTGGGCGTTCAGTGGCATCCTGAATGTTTCATTCTCAAGGATGATAATCGTTGCATGATGCCTCTGTTCCAATGGCTGGTGGACGAGGCTGTACTTTACCGTCGTGCGCGCGAGATTCATGCGAGGATTGTGACGATAGACTCGCACTGCGATACTCCTATGCTTTTCGATGGTGGCTATAAACTCGAGGAACGCAGTTCCGAGGCTCTTGTGGACCTGCACAAGATGTCCGAGGGTGGCCTTGACGTTGCTACAATGGCTGCCTACCTTAAGCAAGAGGCTCGCGACGAGGATTCTTTGCATCGTGCAACGGAAAAGGCGTGGCATCTGCTCGAGGGCATTCGTGCAAGGGTCGAAAATAATGCTTCCCATGCGGCATTATGCTGCTCGCCCGACGAAATTCTGCCGTTGAAACGTTCCGGAAAGAAGATAATAATGCCCGCCATAGAGAATGGCTATGCAATAGGCCGCGACCTTGAAAATATAAAGAAATTTCGCGACGCGGGGGTAGTCTATATGACCCTTTGCCACAATGGCGACAATGATATTTGCGACTCGGCTCGTGGTGCCGGCGAGCATGGCGGGTTAAGCTCTTTTGGCCGCAACGTGGTTGCGGAAATGAATCGTGTGGGCATGATGATAGACCTCTCCCACGCATCCGAGAAGAGTTTCTACGATGTTCTTGAGGCAAGCACAGTGCCTGTTGTCTGTTCCCACTCCTCGTGCAGGGCCTTGTGCGACCATCCGCGCAATCTCACCGATGCGCAGCTCTCGGCAATAGCAGCGAAGGGCGGCGTTGTTCAAGTGACAATGTACAAAGGCTTTCTTGTAAAAGAGGGCGATGCTACTCTCGACGATTTTATGCGCCACCTTCAGCATGCTATAAAGGTCGCAGGTGTTGAGCATGTGGGCATCGGCACCGACTTTGACGGCGACGGTACTATTGTCGGCTGCCGCGACGCTTCGCAGTTGATAAATGTCACTCGCGAGCTTTTGCGTCGCGGTTACGACGATGCAACTATTGCTGCTATCTGGGGCGGAAATTGGTTGCGTGTAATGCGTGTGGTGCAAAATGTACCTGTTTCAAAGTGCTAAAAAGCAGCAATCAGTGATTTTTTTAGTGATTTTTTGAAAAAAACTTCTCAAATAGTTGCAGTTTGAAAAAAAAGTAGTACCTTTGCAACGCAAAACCCAAGCGGGGTGTAGCTCAGCCCGGTTAGAGTACGCGTCTGGGGGGCGTGTGGTCGCTGGTTCGAATCCAGTCACCCCGACTGGAAAAAGCCTTGAAAATCGTTTGATTTTCAAGGCTTTTGCTTTTATATATGCTTTTCAAATACAGTAAAATCGGCTCACCGGCAATGTCTGGGGGGCTACGCAAAAAGTTTAGCTAATCTGAAGAAGAAAAATTTAAGGTCAGTAACCCCTCTGAGTTGAGCTCTAAAAGCTTTTATTTTTGCATTAAAACTTTCAGCAAAAGCATTTGTCGAACGGTTGTCAAAGAAGTTGAGAATCTTTTCATAGTGCATATATATGGTTCTCATTACTTTTGCAAAAGCCACGAATCCGCATTTCTGGCACTCTTTCATACCATCTGGCAATCATTGTGTATGCAATACTTTGGATTTTGCTTGATGATAGACCAATCCCCATTGCCGTATAGTATTTTCTTATATCAATAAATTCCGGCTCAACTTTTTACGTTGAGCCGGAATTTATACTGAGCCACCTTCTGCTCTTTGCCGTCCGGGGTGGGGAAGTCTGCGTCGAACACAGGCTCTTATGTGCCACTGCCTATGCTGTCATTGTAAGCACGAGGATGGAGCTTATCGGTTTTCTGTACATACGTTTAAAACTCTTGTTGTGTTACTGTTTGGACAGTACAAGCACTGTGTAGGAGTAGCTTGGGATGTCGCATGCAAGGCTGCCTGTGTTCTCAATGTTTTTCTTTACAGGGGTGATTTTCGTGGGGTTTTCGGGAGTGTTTACATCCTTCAACGGTGCTGCGAGGGTGATAGTCTGCGCTGTCTCCACCTTGCCGAATCCGCTGATGTCGAACTTGGCTTTTACACTCTTCCCCTCGATGTTTGCAATGTGAAGCACCATTTTTTTGCCATCTTCGCTGCGTGTGGCTGTAACATCCAAGCGGGGTTTGCTGCCCTCTACCGACGAACTAACCAACAGTGGCAGATGGTTCTCGGCTGCCATCTGCTGTGCATAGTAGGGGGGCATTCCCCACACTTGCGATGGTGTAAAGAATATCTGTCCTTGGTCCCATCCGTTATCATTTTGCTTGTATGGTTGTAGGGCGTTTGCCGCACACGAGGTGAGCATAAAGTCGCCCATGCGTCTTACGGCATTCTGCAAGGTTACGTGCCCCAATGTGCGCTGCATGTTGTGTGTCCAGCCGTTCTCCTCGAAAATGGCACACTTCATTGTGGTGTTGGGATTCCACTTGTGGAACAGCTCTTTCATCGTGCGCAACTCTTTCTCTACCTCCTGTCCGGCTGTCAGTGCGTCTGCCAACGGGTGGTAGTCCCAATAGTCGGCCTTTCCGTCCAATGCCTTGAATAATCTCTCGCTGTTGGGCGACTCGGGACGCCACCATGCGGTGATGACAAGCTTCACCGACGGGTCTTTGCTCTTGATGGCGTCGTGTAGAATGTTGAAGCGCTCAATGTATTGGTCGTATGTTGCGGGGTCGTCGCCCGAGTACATAACCTCTTCGTTGCCTATGCCTATGTACTTCACGCCATAGGGCTTCGGGTGGCCGTTCTTGGCGCGTATCTTGCCCCATTTGGTCTTTGTAGAACCGTTCAGATACTCAATCATGTCTGCTGCATCCTCGGGTGTCTCGAAAATGTTTATCGCGAATGAGGGTGTGAAACCCGCCGCCTCGCAGAACTTTAGGAAATCCTCAATTCCGAATCCGTTTGTGGAGTATTTGTACCAATGGCCTCTGTAAGGCGGGCGTTTGTCGGGGTCGCCAATCATCTTTTTGAAACGATACTCGTTGGCATTAATCATGGTGCCGCCGTAGCGCAGGAATGTGAGTCCCTGCTTCACCATTGCTTGCGAAATGTCGTTGCGATAGGGCAGTCCCTTGAAACGATCCTTGCCTGTGGTCATCAGTGTCACCTGGTCTATTTTCACAGCTCCCTCCGCATCAATGTATATTGCCATGCGCGCCTTGTCGTCGTCGGTATTCGAGGTCAGCGTGAATGCGTGGCGTTTCCAGCTTTTCGATAAGCCGTTGATGCGGCAGCGGGCATACTCCTTCTTGCCGTCGGCACTCTCGAGCACCACGAAGACTTTTCCTTTGCACGAAATGTTCTTCGCATAGAAACGTCCCTCGAATTTCTGCCCTTTGCGCACAGCTATTCCCCAACGGTTAAGGCTGGCGTTGGCAATGCCCACTGCACCGCTGCCCGAAACAAATTCTATTGTCTGAGAATTGCTGCCGTTGTAGGCATCGTTGCTGTCGAGAAGATAGTTCCCCTTTGCGTCGCCCTTCAAAGCTGCATCCCACTGCATGCTCACCTGCTCGGGAGTCTTTGCTGCAAGTGAAAGGCTCTTCCCGTCTATTTTTAAGTTGCCGAAGTGTGTATCGACGTTCCACACGCGCAGAGCTACACTGCCATTGAGCAGGTCGGAGTCGGACAGATGAAACACACACACGTCCTTGTTGTTCAAGAATACTTTCACCTCGCCGTTTCCTATTGTCGCTTTAAGGTTGTTCCACTCGGTGGGTGTGCAGCTCACAGGTACATCCACAATGTGTGACCAATTGTTTTTGTGCTTGCCAACAACTATCTTTTTGCCGTTGCCGGCAAGGCTTATTTCGTAGCCATAGAAACTGTCGGCACCTACACGCGGACGCGACACGCACAACAGCAGCCCCGCATTGCCCGAGCCGCTGCCCGGCTTGTTGAACTTCACATCAACCTCCACTGTACCCTCGGAAACAGCCTTTTTGCTTACAAGTTTGGCTCCACCGTGTGCAAGCGAGAATATATTGTTGCCATTGACGCTCCATTTGCCGCCGTACACATCGAAATGGTCGAATAGGGGGTTGGGGACGGGCTCTTCGAAGCTCTCGCCGAAAATCTTTTGGTCGTAAAGACCACCGTAAATTTCGTGGTTCACATCTTCGATGCACGAGCCGTAGAGGTAGGGGGTTATATTTTGCTCCACCTTCTCGGCATCGACCTTTACAAGCACCTCCTCGCCCTGAGCAAACATAAGGGAGGGAACCATTAAAAGTGCCGCGGCGTATATAAGTTTCTTTATATGTAACATAGTTGTAATTTTGTGGATATAAAATTTATGTATGATTATTTAACAAGCTCTTTCTGTATCTGCTCAAGAGATTTTCCTTTAGTCTCAGGTAGCCACCATGCGAAGATAAGAGACGTTGCAGCTATCAGTGCAAAGAACGCGAATATGTACTCGCCGCCTACACCTAGGCACAAGGGGAAAAACCATGTGAGCAGTGCCGACCACACCCAGTGAGTCATGCTGCCGAATACCTGACCAACGGAACGGACGCTGTTGGGGAATACCTCGGCAATGACAACCCATATTGTTGCTCCTAAAGATATTGCAAAGAATGCCACGTAAGCACAGATACACAAAAGCAGATAGTAGCCCTCGAACTCTTCAAGATAGAACCCTCGTGCAACCAAAGCCTGTGCGATCACCATTCCTACTGCGCCGATGGCAATAAGCGTGCGTCGTCCAAGTTTGTCAATCAGTGCCATTCCTATCATTGTAAAAGTGAGGTTGGTAAGTCCTACAATCACCGATTGCAACAACGCACCATCGCTGAACACTCCCGATTGTTCCAACAGTCGGGGAGCGTAGTAAAGAATAGCGTTAATACCGGTCAGTTGGTTAAGAGTAGCAATGAAGAATGCGATAAATATGGGTTTTCTGAATTTCTTCTGGAAGAATCCCTCTCTTTTTGTCGCCGATTCAATTTTAAAAGACTCCTTGATGGCTGCCATTTCTCCTTTAATATCCTTTTCGCCTGTCTTTGAGAAAACTATTTCGGCCTTCTCTTCCTTGCCCTGCGAAACGAGCCAACGTGGGCTCTCGGGAACAGTAAACAACAACAGAGTGAACAAGAGTGCGGGTACAGCCTCGCTTCCTAGCATCCACTGCCAATCGTGTGCAACGCCCGAAATAAAATAGTTCGAAAAATATGCACACACAATTCCCAACACAATATTAAATTGGAAGAATGCGACAAAGCGTCCTCTCCACGACGATGGAGAAATTTCGGCAATATACATAGGACCTATTACCGAAGATGCGCCTACTGCCAATCCACCAAGGAAACGAAACACCATAAATGCGTACCAATCAACTATGACTGCGCTGCCAATGGCCGAAATAAGATAAAGCATGCCTATAACTTTCATTGAATTCAGACGGCCATACTTCTGTGCAGGCTTTCCACAGGTGAGCGCGCCGAGAATGGTTCCCATCAGCGCGGTGGTAATAGTAAAGCCGTGCCAGAAATTATTTAATTCATAAACCTGTTGTATAGCCTTTTCGGCACCCGAAATGACAGCAGTATCAAAGCCGAACAAAAGGCCTCCGAGCGATGCTACAAAAGCAACCCAGAACATATAACCTTTCATTATATTTTGTATTTTATTCGTTCGATAATATGGTCTTGATAGCACTCGTCAAGCTCAACGAAATATCCGCTCCATCCCCACACGCGTACAATCAGGTTCTTGTGCAGCTCGGGGTGGATTTTTGCATCGAGCAGTTTCTCTCTGTTCAGCGTGTTCAACTGCAGTTGGTGGCCTCCCATGCGTATATATGAGCGTATGAGCATTGCCAGCTTTTCAACAGTCTCGTCGTTGCGGAAGATGCTCTCGTCCAATTCAATTGTGAGAGGGCCGCCGTTTATGGCATCTTGCAGGTTGGGCTTCGAGAATGAACGCATCACCGATACAGGCCCTTTCTGCTTAAGGAACATGCTCGGGGTGAAGTTGGCGGGAAGAACTTCGCCTGCATTTCTGCCGTCGGGGGTGGCGGGGAGGTCTTTTGCGTGGAAAATATAATACATCGCTGTTCCTGTTCCTGCTCGCCATATTCCGCCTCTTTCGTTGCGTTTGCCACGCAGACCCTCGGCAAAAGAGTTCAAGAGTGCGCAACCAATAGAGTCGGCCTCGTCGTTGTCCACGCCCATTTTGGGTGCTTCGTTTCTCAGACGCTCTTGCAACTGCTCGTGTCCTGCGAAATTGTTTTTCAGTGCGTCGGTAAGCTCCTCCAATGAAATTGACTTCTCCTCGAAATAGAATTTCTTGATGGCTGCAAGCGAGTCGGCGGCAGTGGAAAGGCCTGTTCCGTGAACACCGTAGTTATTGGAGTTTCCACCCTCCGAAATATCTTTTGCCTTTTCTATTGTTCCGCCCATGATGGTCGAAAGGAAGGGTGCCGGCGCAAAGTACAGGTTGTCGTGTGCCGAGGTTATTCGCTCACACTCCTCATTTATCTTCTCCACAATGTAGGCATAGAAACTCTCGTAGCTGTCGTAGTTGCCCAGATTGTTCACTGCGTTGCTCACAATTTCGGCAAACGAAAGGGCGTCGATGTTGGGTATCTCCATTCCGTTTTTGGGGATGATGAACTCCCAGCATGCTGCAACAACATAGTTGTACGCATCCTCTTCGGTGTAACCGAGTTTCAACAATCCGGGAATTACAACATCGTCGTTGTCGTATTGCGGGAATCCCAATCCGCGCTTTGTAAGCTCTGCGCCCAATTTATATATCTCCAATGGGGTGTTCGAGTCGCATCTGAGGTTTATTTTGGGGTCTATGAGGTTGAGCTCGTAGCTCGCCTTCAGACACATGCGCGACACTTCGTTGAACAGGCAGTTGCCCTCTGCGTCGCGTCCGCCAAGAACAAGGCTCTGACCGTTGTCGCCCTGTTGCATTCCCACGTAAAGGTCGCTGTCTTTGTTGCAGGCTAGGAAGAACTCCATGATAAGCTCGTATGCCTGTTCCTCGGTGAGCGTGCCTTTCTTGATGTCGTTTTTGTAGTAGGGGTAAATATATTGGTCGAAACGACCGAGGGTGTTGTGGTAACAATCGCTCTCCCACAATGCAAAATGTACTATACGCAGCAACTGCAATGCTTCGTGGAGCGTTGTTGCTCCGTTTGAATGGATGGCGCCAAGCACTTCGGCCACGTTGTCAAGTCCTGCGTTTTTAGCACATGCCTGATATTTGAGAATGAAACTCTGAACCGCTTCGATGCTCTCTTTGGCTGCAACAAGAAACTCAGTTTGCTCGGTTGTCAGTGTCTCGTCTTTCAGTCGTGCCTCGATGCTCTCTTTTCTTTTTCCCAATCCGTCGGCAATGATGCCTTCGTAGTCAGCCGAGAGGTTCGAAACTGTTCCGCGCTCGTGCAGTGTGTGCTTGCTGCGAATATCTTCCCACTCCTCTTCGGTGAAAATAGAGGGTATGCGGGTGATTGTACGTGTTGCAACAATGCTTTCGCCATCAATGATTATAGGCGTCTCGGCCTCGAGCAGTGCCTTGAGCATGTGTGCGCTTCTTGTAACCGGGGATACTCCCTCTTCGCGGAATTTCTCATTCATGCGGTCAAGCCCAAACTCTTCGGGCGTGTGCCTGAACTCGTGGTGCTTCTCGGCTCTTATGAATGAGCGTAGTGTTTCAATTCTAGGTGTCATAGTATTAATAGTTTAATGTTTCTTTCGGTAAATGTGTCGTGTATTTCGGGGACTTTATCCTCGTCGAATTCCGGGGCATAATCTATTCCTACCATGGGATATTTCGCTCCGGCAGTCTTGTGGTATCTTAGCAGCTCCACGCGTTGCAATCCTTTGGCTCCTTGCAGGAGTTCGGCTGTTGCTTGCATGTTTTCAACAGTGTCATTAACACCGGGAATAAGCGGTATTCGTGCAACAAACTCTTTCCCCGACTCACATAGGCTTTTTAGGTTGGCTTTTATCAGCTTGTTGTCTACGCCTGTGTATCTCTTGTGCATTTCGCTGTCGGCAAGTTTTACATCGAAAAGTATCAGTTCTACTCTTTCCAATACTCTCGCGAATGTTTTTTCCGATGCGTGTCCGCTGGTCTCTACGGCTCGGTGTATGCCCGAGAGTTTATCAAGTACGTTGCATAGAAAGTCGCTCTGCATAAGAGGCTCGCCGCCTGTAAATGTTACTCCGCCACCGCTCTCCTTGAAAATATCCTCGTCTCTTCGCAACTTTGTTGCAAGTTCTTCGGCGCTAATCTCATAACCGCAAGTTTCGGTTCTTCCTTGCTTGGTCAATGGTTGGGGACGGGGTAGCCAGCCCTCGGGGTTGTGGCACCACGCGCATCGCAAAGGACAACCTTTCAGAAAAACTGTAGTTCTGATTCCCGGGCCATCGTTTACGGCAAACTCTTCGATGCTGAATATAATCCCAGAGCTCATTTTGCAAGGGTTTTTTAGTGATTGGTGTTTGTAATTCTTTGGATGTTAATCGATTAGCTGTATGGTTGCGGCCTCGGACTTAAAGGCAAACGTGGGCTGCGTGCAATCATCCAATCTCTTCCTCGGAAAACTCTGTAAAAATATAAAAAAAATCAAAGAAGATAAAGAAAAACAGATGAATTTGGGGATTTTAGGCTTGTTTGTGATTTAAGGTGATTGTTGGAGTGAAGCAAAAGAAAAAGAGGACACCCCGTTTTTTGTAGAAAAAATGTTCTGCAGTGCAACTAAAGATTTCTCTGTCTGCCCGCATGGACAATACATGGAATTTGCCTAAACAGCCTGTTCAACGAGAACTGAAATATTGTTCCAAATGAGTCACTTGTATATTCTTCATCAGCACTCTATGCTCTTTGTCAAGAAGATACAGAACAGGCAGGCCGGGAATATCATACAGCCGTTTCCTGTATATCAACTGTTTATCATCACAGGCATTAATCCATTTGTCGGGCAGGGTCGTCTGTAGCCACGAGTCGGTTTTTCCTTCCACACATACTGACAGCACCACAATTCTGCTACTGTCAATCATTCCGCTCAAAAGATTGCTGGTAGTTATTTCGTTCTTAACTTTGGAACAGATATCGCAATCCGGGTCTCCCAAAAGAAGTATTATATATTCACCTTTGACCTTATCCAACTTCCCACGTTTCCCGCCACGCAAAAGAAAATCAAAATTCTCGGCCTTGGCCCCTATACGGTTTTTCTTTGCCATAGCAAGGTCTAATTCTGCCTCTTTCAAGTCCCTACCGGTAATTCCTTGTTGTGCAATAATGCTCTCAAGGAACATTATATACAAATTCTCATTGTAAACAGGCGACAAAGGCTCGGCAAGATATTTTGTTGCAAGCCCCATAAAATAACGCAGCATACGGCTGTTGGACACCATCCTCGAAGCAAGAGCCGCAAAGGCAACCTCTTTCTTTGTTACATAAGGCATTATGCTTATAAAGTTTGAAAAGCCCTGTTCCGACACATCCTTGTTTCCTATAAGAGATAAATTGGAAAAATCGTATCTGTCCCAATAGTGAAGCGCAAGATAATTGGCACGAGCCTCCGGACCTTTGAGTGTTACGGGAACATCCGGAAGCGGGAATCCCTCATTCTGAGACATTACCGATAGAGGCAATATCAACAACAATGTATAAAATATTTTTTTGAGAATATTCATATAGTGTTTTTCTTATTTCCGGTACAATATTACGAAAAAAAAGTGAAAACTGCAATAAAAAGACAGAGTGTCCACAATTGAGAACACCCTGTCCAAGAAGAAACGCTTTTATATTGCCAATTATCAATTAGCCGGTTCAAGAACTATATTCGGATTACTATAGAGGGTACTAAGATTATTTATTTGACAATCGTAAACCTTACCATCCGTTGCAATGTAGTCAAATTCCACCTCCTCGGTTGTCCAACCGAACTGATACTCCGAGCGTAGATTAAGACTATACTGTCCATCGCTTGTAACTGTGATAGAACCAATGCGTACGCCATCCTTTGTGCGTGCGAATGCCACGAATGCATCTGCCTGTATTGGTGTCTTTACCCCATTGACATTGTAATGTATTGTACCCTTTATTGTTTCATTGGTAATCTTGAATGTCTTTTCGTAGAACACTACCTGCTCGTTATTGGAATAGATTCTTACCTTGCCTGCCGATGTAATCTTTTCGGTTCTGAAAGGTAATTTTTTGCGCTCGCCCGCTTGGTTTACGTCGCTTGCATCTTTCGCAACCGCCTCACCTGTTCCGAAGCCTCTTTCAGCCTCACGTGTAGCCTCAACTGTATATACAAAGCGTCCATCGGGGAGCTTCTTCAGTTTATCGGCATTAAGATTACATTCTGCAAGTCGGCTTTCGTCAATTCTGAGCATAGGCGCATCAATATAAATTTCAAAAGCCTCACCGAACGGGTCCACACTCATCAGGTCGCTACCTTGAAAACTTGTGATATCAAATTCAATATCTACTTCTTGGTTAGGTTCATAAGTCAATGATACCTCATCAACAACCTCTTCCGTCTGTCCTGTAAGAAGCGTACCATTACCATTTATCTGTGCCGAGAAACGGAACGGATGGTATGTGGCAAGCTCAAAAATCACCGAACGGTAAGTGCTGCCTGCATAATCGGCCGACTCGTTACGAACCGACTTATTGCCAATCTGGTTCGATGATATACGCACTACATCATCGCTCACGGCACGGTTGGTCCTGAGGTGCATAGTGTAATGCCCCGTCGGTGTACCTATTGTATTTTTGGGCATGAACATAAACATACGTCCGTTCTTCGATGTCTCCCACACACTCTCGGGTACATTGTAGTAGTTAAGTTCAAGTTCTATGCCGGCCGGTACATTCTCTGTTGTATAATGGTCGAGTGTCTTCGAGTAGAGCAAAAACTCATCATCAGCACCCACGTTCACCGCATCATTTGTGGCATTGTCAATCATGGCAATATCAAAGGAAACGTGTGCATGGCTCTTTTTGGGAACTAATTTGTAAAGGACAACCTCATCGGCTGCATATCCGGCACTATTGTCATCGGGTCTGTACTCACTTAATCCGGAAACAGTTATAGCGCGCTGGTGCCCTGCAAATATAAAACTTTTCTGGAGCGTCTCGAAATAGTTTGCTTCTATCCAAAGGTTATCGGTAAAATTGTCGGCGTGCGTTAGAATATTCTCAAAGTAGATACGCTGTACACCCGGACCTTCAACAATATACTCATACTTGTAATCGTGGCCCTTATAATCGGCACCGAACCACTCATCATCGCCCTTGCGGATAACCGGCAACTGCATTCCTGATGCTGAACGCACATCAAGACTGTTTACAGTAATAAGAACGGGGAAAGGATAAAGGATATCAGGACAACTATCAGGTATTGTGAACTTCAGTGTCACAAACTCACCTGTTGTGCCACCATATATTTGTGTACTGACCCAAGAAGGGGTAAACACCTGCTCCTTGATTACATTTATTTCAATAGTTCTCTGTAGACGCCCTTTCTTCACCAAAAGAGTACCCACCTGCATCTCCTTGCTCATAGGATGCAGTTTCACTGTCACGCTGCCTTTTCCTGTTGCAGGGTCAAAACTATGGGACACAATATCGTGCTCGGCAACATCATTATATCCTAACCACGATACCTGTGCAATGTCAGCAGCGTTCAGTGCACCCTTGTCAATGCGACTTATATTATAGCTGACAGTGTAGTTGGCACCTGCATTGTCTGCCGGGAGCACAATACCGGTCTTTTCTACCGCAAGTTTGTATGTATCATCCTGCACCTCGGGCACCCAACTGTCAATGGTTATCCACACATTATTTGTAAAAGGAGCATCAAGAGCCTCGGCAAAAGTCTCGCATCCGTGAGTGAGGGCTCCACTGATATTGAGCACATAAGAGTAGTTTCTTCTGATGAGTAACTGCTCGCCGTCGCCATCAATGAGCGCGACACGATAATATAGCTGTTCTGTGCCACCCTGAGGGATACCTCTGATAATAACACTCACGGGGTTATCGATACTATTCTCGTGCTCAAAGATATAATCCTCGTTTTTGGTATTGACACCATCAATGTCGCTCATAAGAGTCTCATTCTGCGGTAATGTTACGAATTCCTCGGTACCGGGCCACACAAAGCCCTCCTCGGCCGAGAAAGGAGCAATAGTTCCGAACGCGTGGATTCCCATTGTCACAAAACCTGTCACCTGAAGATATTGTGTATTCCAGTTTTTGATTGAAATCTTAGCTTGATTACGAATAAGCTCTATCGTACCTTTGGCAGCAAGTTCATTCTGGAACACTTTTCCATTGTCGCTTGCCTCGAAGCGCGCCCAATAGATAAGCATGCCCGAAGCACCTTCCATCTCTGCCATCACAGCGGCTTCTGTTTTGTTCATAAAGTCCTCATCATTGTAAAGGTTCGGATTCTGGTTTGCGACAAAGTGAATAATTCGGGTCTCCTCGGGGACATTGGCACTGAACTTGCCGGTGGTTCCCGATGCCGGCACCGGATTGGCATCAACTGTTGCAATGAAAAGTCCGTATGTGTTGAAACAGAAAAGTGTCATATTCTGCACATCTACGCCGTCGGGGTCAACCGCACGCACCTCAACTCTCTTCATGTCCGGGGCATTGGCATTGAAGCTGATACTCATATACCCCTCGGGAAGACCGGTACTGTTCGACAGGTCCATATCATCCTGCACACACGATGCAAGGAGAAACATTGCAACAAACGCAAAAAATATATTCAAAAATCTCTTTTTCATAATCTTGTTTTTTTTCCTTTGGCTGGTTGGTATAAATTGTATCACTTCACATAAGCATCGCGCACGCAACGTCCTGCAGTTCCGCTTGTTTCTGACTTGCTGTTACTTACCGGGCCGCTTGCCGATACATAATACCGAGCGTTCAGCAAATAGTCTATTGCCTCGGCATTGTTGCCGGTTCCCTGAACGTCCATAATTATCTTTAGCTCTGCCTCTGTAGGAAGTCTCCAGTCATCGAGCACTACGCTATTTCCGTTATCATCTTTATAAACCTCCACATAGTTTGCGCAATGGTTACGGTAAAGTTTAATCTTCAGTTCGTCGGTGTTTGCGTATGATATATTACCTGTACTGGAGTTAATGAATCCAAGACGCGAAGCAATCATAAACGATGGAGAGACAAGTTTCTTATTATCCTCGCCCGGGTCTGTATATCCGTCCGATGTCATTCGTGGACGTCCAACCTTATAATCTGAAGATGTAGAGGTGACTCTTATATGATACATTCTGGCATTTCCACTGCTCTCGGCTCTGCTTTCATCAGGTTCTCTTACATTATTCCCCCAATAGTAATAGTTAATGTTCGACATTCCATTTTCAAGAGGGTAGGCGACCTTTGAACGCCAGAAACCGCTTGCACTGGTATTATAAGTATAATTACCTGCCCATCTCCCGTTTGAAGTCTTAAGACTGATTCCCGCAATTCCGGCACCCTTGTATGTATACGTCGTAGGGCTCGAGTACGAACTGTTTACAAAATCATCACGGTAAGAATACCAACCCTGCTGATTGGTTATGTATATAAGCGGATATTGCTCAACCCAAACGGTGTCTTTCAAGCCTTCGGCATTGCTGACCTCGAGCATAAAGTAACGTATTGTATTATTTGTGGGTATCGGACTATTTACGGTGATGTTACCCGAGATTCCCTCTGCCGTGCCGCTGATTCCGCCACCGTTATACTTTTGCTTTTTGCCAAATTTGTCTATGTAGTAGGGGTAATTATCATTGTTGTTAAGGAGCGACACTGTGACATTTGATGAAGAAGAGAAAAGCAATGATGTTGCATCGATATTCTCATTGTGCATTTTTAACGTATCGCGGTTCACTGTCAGGAACTGTGGGGCATTTGCACCGTTCGCATCAACGGGAACCTCTTCCCAATTACGTACTGTGTAATTAAGCTCGGAAATCTCAATGGGTACAGAAATTTCCTCGGCTCCGGGAGCATTAATGACGCCTGTCACTTTATAATAATTATTGCGTTTGAAACTCAAGGCTGTCTTTGGACGCAACGCTATCTGATAGTAGCTGTTCCCGTATGTCTCACCCTCGAATATTAAAGGAATGTTTACAATCAGTGATGTAGCCCTTGTGAAGAGCTCGGAGTTCTCCCATGCATGGCTATAAATATAGGCAGTAACCTTTACAGTATCGGGATTAGAGGCTTCATTGCCTATCCAAGAGAAGTAACGGCCTGTTGTCTTGTCGGGAGTACGCAACAGCGGTTGAGGGTTTTCTGATGGGTTGGCAAGTGGAATAACCTTTGTTGTATAAGGCATATTGCGCAGGTAGTAACCAATATGTTCGTTCTTGATATATTTCACATCTTTGCCACTGATAAGTTCAACTTCGACCTTTGCCGCAGCACGACGCAGATAGACTTTCAAATCTGTCTTTTCTTTATCGACACCGTTATAAAGCACTATAGCTTCGGGGGCTGAAGGCTCAGCATCGCCATTAAGAAATGCAGCGCCGTCCATAAGGAACTGTTGTGGAGCACCATCGACAGAGGAGCCTGTAATGTGAATGCGTTCATCGACCTGCTCAAGAGCGTGTAGAGCATCAACATCTTCAAGTTCTGCAAATACAGTTGCCGGATGTGTGCTGTTAGCTATTACATAAACGAAATACTTTGCATTCTTGTCAAAGAAACCTGCACGCTTTTGGCCGAGCCTTACAATGCCCGTTGGTGACAGTGAAACATTGATGCGCTCACTGTGCTTGAACTCACCGGCCTCCTCAAATATTACTACATCAAGGTGATTAACTCCCGATTCAAGTTCATTATCAGCCACCGCGCGTGTCTGCATTCCGCCTGCCACAACACTTAAGGTTATATAGTCGCTGTTTGTGTCATCTTGTACAATATCCAATTCGTCATTGATACAAGAGTGCATAACCATTGCAGGCAGGGTTAATAATAGGATATATATAAAGCGTTTCATAGTATTTATGGTTATATTATAACTGTTCTACTTCTATTATTTTAGGGTCATCGCCACTCTGTGGCCAAGCAATTTCGTCTTTCTTTCCATTAATAAACAGGTACAATGAAGTGCCTTCCGGCATCCAATCCTGTGTATAGGTTATGCCAAACTCCACCTTTTTACCGCTATTGTCTGCATTTCGTGGAATTAGGACAATCTTGTACCAATGTTCAGAGTCGGCAACCCAAGTAGCCGGGTCTTCCAACTGAGTTTCAGGCGCATCACTTCTATAAACTTTTATTTCGTAATCACTCGGAGCTTGATTGTGGACGGGAGTCCAATGTTGTCCCGCAGGTTTATCCATCTTAAACCACACGATAAAAGCATCCTCTTCGGGGTTTGAACCATTGTTATACTTCATCTGCGGAACTGATGTAATTACACCCGAAGCATTCGTGTAATCGGGGACAACAGGGTTGTGATATGTCGGATACGCAAATTCACCGCGTTCCCACAAATTTTCATTCTCATCATATTCCCAATCAAGAACTTCATAATTAATCTCAAGACCACTGGTAATTCCCACAATGTTGAAACGGTATATGTGATTGCGTACAATATTCGTTTCGCTATTCTCGATAAAATCACCATTTGAATCGTAAGAACCGAAATGTATTGAATTGGGAAACTCAAGCGGCGTCATTGTCCCGTCTCCAAGAACTATGCTTATGTTTGGACGGTTCTCGGCAGTGTGAAGCACATTAAACTCGGGTACATAAAGCCAATAACGTTGGTCTTCCACATACTCAACAAAACCAAGAGGGGTTGAAAAGTGACTGTGATATGCTCTCAAGCAGTTCTCTTGATCAAGCTCCGTCGTAGATGTAACACTGCTCCAACCGGTCGGTACACAGTAGCCACGGTTATTATAATGGTTCAGCACAGCATTCTCCAATGTAAATCCGTTTGCTATCATCTCATTACTAAGGATTACCTCGATTTTTGCCATCGAGCGCATGAGATTAATGGTGCCGGCATCTTGCAACTCGCTACCATTTACCTCAAAGAGTTTGATACCCCACATAGGTATGTATCCATCGGGATATGCAACGTTGCTGAGTTCAAAATAGAGTTCTTCGATATTGCTAACAGTGTTGGGACAATTTGCAAGAACCATAATCTTATATTTTGTACCAATAGTAAGGTTCAAGTCTGTAACGTCACCCGCAAAACGGTATTCTGTCGCGCTTACCGGCCAATGCATAAGGCTGTTCACCTCGCCCAGATAGGCATTTGTCTCGCTGAAGAACAGAACCCTGAGCCCACCGTATGCTATACGATTGTCAAATGGTGTTGCTTCTTCAGAGACATACCCATCATCCCAAGCAGCCCTTGACTGCTTTCGGGCGTCATCCACTGTCAGTGTAAATGTAACCTTTCTCGCGATTCCATCACTTTCAATGCAAATTGCATCATCCATAATGGAATTACACGCAGAGAACGTACAAATTGACAATAGGATAAATAAATATTTCAGTTTCTCAAACATAGCATCACTTCATTGATTGGTTATTCAAAACAACTCTCCAAGAATTTACAATTATTGAAGATGAAATCCAGCGTCCTGCCTCGTCGAGGAAGAATGTCATATTATACTCATCCTGACGGTCAAGATACTCTTGATTGCTCATATCCTTGTTGTAGTTACCTTTTACAAGCAGAGCATAGTCAATAAGGGGAACAGAAAGAACCACATCTCCCTTCTCGAGGTTTCTTACTACAAGGATGGGGCGGTTACCCTCGACGAGGCGGCCTGTTGTCATCTCGGCTACCGCTACACCTACCGATGATGCATCTCGCGTCTCCTCGTCATTGTAAATATCGGCATTAATATCGGCGCTGCCTGTTTGTAGGCTCCAAGGTTTGTAAATGATAAGCTCGTCGTCAAGAAGCGAGTTGTCATAATTCATGTAACCATTGTAGTCCTGTATCTCGAAAGAGAAGAGGTCGGGGTTCACATCTTCACCCGAAAGCTGCTGAAGGATTACACGCACAACATTGGTGTTCTTAGTTAGCGAAATTGTCTTATAGTGGACACCCGGCTCATCGGTCAATGTAAACTTCGCCGAACCGTGGAAAAGCGGAGCAAGGTCCTTGTCTACTATTCCGTTGCCATTCGCCGAGACACGGTTCATGCGACACTTCAGTTCCTCTATTGTTGTTACACCCAACCGGGTTTGAGGTGTAACGAACGACTCGCCGTCGCCGATACCGCACCAAGCAAGGAATTGATACTCTCCGGCTTTAAGTTCAACGGGCAAAGTGAAGTTTTCATCGGCAAGAGCCTCGCCACTTTCCGCATCCTCATAAACCAGCACACCCGAATTGTCAAATACATATAGAGCAACAGATGTTACCTCGTGCGCAAAAGCATCGGCAAACTTCATATTCCTGTCATACTTGAACTTTATCCTGTAGTGCACCGAGCAGTCGCCTTCATCGTCAAAAACAAAGCTGTTGTCGCACGATGTAAAGACTACCGCCAACAGAGTCAGCAACACTCCTATTCTGCTGAAAAATGATGTTTTGTTCATGGCTGTATCTATTTTTATATATTATCTGGACTAATTGTACAGTAGAAATTTCAAATTTGGTGGAAGCTCTCGATATTGGGCTTCTGTTACGTACCTCTCTTTGCACCGGTACGTCAAGTGCTTTTTTTGAAAGTGAAAATTATTGTTTTTTTATGTAGTGTGAGCAACAGCCCACACTACATAAATAGGGTTTTGTATTACTTCAAAGAAACATTCTGGTTAACGAGTTTCCATGTGAGAACATTAATTCTTGCAGAGATGAAAGATTCTGTGTCGCTAGGAGTAACAGGCTCATCAATTTCGCTGTTACCGTTATAAACCGGAGTACCGAGGCCGGTAATTTTTGTCACATTAAAGACATAAGAGTGGTTACGTACAACACCTACAGCTTCATTAAGGTGTTTGATGTCGGCAAAGTAATATGCCATACCTTCTTTCCAAACCTGAGCCTTCTCAAGTGTAGCAAGAGCACTATTTACATCAACTGCAGTCGCGTCATTGTATGTATCGCCATCCTTAACTTTCCAAGTCTTAGCTGAGGCATCAGTGGTGAGTTTGTAGGTTACAGTGTAGCTATCAACGCCCGATGTACCGGCTGCAACAAGTTCAATATCGGCAGGAGCTATTGATGTGTATTCATTGTCTTTATATGCATAGTATTTTGAAGCAAGAGCAGAAGCGATGCTGGCCTTCAAGCCCTCTACGGTAACATATTCACCAAGAAGTTTTACTACCTCGATAGGTGCTCCGTTCTCATCTGTAATCTGTGCCTTTACAATAACCTTTGTGTTTTCTCCGCTTGTATTCTCGAGGCAGTAATCCACTGCATTTACAGCATTGCTGATACCTGCCCAACTAAACTTCTTATTAAGAGATACATCTCCGCCTACTGTAACAGATTCTGCCCAGAATGAACGCTTGTAAGCCTCGATATTCCAACCTGTGATACCAAGCTCTGCGTCGGTCCAAGAGGCATTAATGCTCTTAACAAGGTTCGAGTGACTCATTGTTGTATTGAGGTCCCAACCAAGAACCTTTACGAAGAAGTTTGTGCCTTTTTTATATTGATTTTCGATACCTGTATCGAAAAGTTCTTCCTCCTGTGTCATTGCAACCTTTGCACAGACACGCTCAATATATATATCTACCGGAGAAGCCATTGCACCATTCTCAGTAGAAGATATATTAGCCAATGTAATAGGGGTTGCATCCATTATGCTGGAACCGCTCAAGTAAACAGAATTGCTCATCACAAAACCGCCGTCATCGTTAGCATCAGCCTCGGCAACAAGTTTAGACTTAAGAGTTGAAAGTGCCAGAGACTCACCGCTGTAATCCCAGTTTACAACAGCTACCACCTTTGCAGGATTGGCATTCTTGTTGTTCTTGATTGTGAGAACTGTATTGGTGATGGTCTCTACATTATCCGGCTTGTTACCCTCATCTTTAAAATCCTCCTTTACAATGTAATTAACACCTGTACCGCCAATTTCAGCAGATACATTGAATGGAGAACCGGCATTGTCGAAGAAGAAGAAGATTGCCTTGTTTACTGTCTGCTCTTTCTCTGTGCCATCTTCGTAACCGTTGGCACGCGTTGCATCGTATGCAGAATTTACATTTACCGCAATGTACGATGTTGTTGTATCGCCTGAAGAAACTAAAGCGTTCGCATCTTCGTCATTGGTGCAACTGAAAAACATTGCTGTTGCCAATAGGCCCAAAAATAATTTGTTAGTCTTCATAGTCTTTTTTTTTAGATGGTTATTAATTTATTATTCTTTTATTTCATTTCATTTACCTGTTTAATAGCATCTGCTGCCTCTTTTACACCCATTTTGTGAGCTTTATCCAACAACTCCAATGCTTTGTCATAATCCTTTGTGAAAGCTGCATGGATGCCGCGTGCATAAATTGCTTCGGGTGAGTCTCCGGCCTTTTCAAGATGTCTTTTTGCGCTTGTTATATCATTGTTCTGCATCTCTGATATTGCAGCGTTGAGGTTTGCTGCCGGGTCATTCGGATACATACGTACTGCTGTCTCGAACACATCGTTAAGCTCGTGTGTGTCATTTTCATACTGTTGTGCTAATACATAAAACTCCTCAAGACTCAGTTTCTGCGGACTTTCGGCGAATACTTTCTTTATATCCTCTATGTTGGTATAAGAACGGATAATGTACTCGACCTTATAGTCCGAACGGCGCAAGCCGGGGTAACATTCACTATACATCACTTTATAGTCATCGGCGTATGTTGATTTTATCTTCCACTCCTTGTTGTCGGGCTCACGGTCGTCATCTATGAGGCTAAGAATAGCATCTTTGTTAGGAAGCGAAGAGGTCTCGACAAATACTCTCAGGCCGGCCCAATCCTCGGGCTCGTAAGCAGTTTGGATAAAATCGGGAGCAAACTTGTACAAACCCTGAACATACTTCTTTAAAGCCTCTGTACGTCCCTTTGCAAGGTCTGCATTCTTCTTGTAGCTGCCCTCGGGAGAGGCAAATCCCTTGATTGAAAGTGATTTCAGGACAATGTCATTGTCGTTTTTCACAGAATCGATAGTTGCAGTGATTTTTGCAATCTCTCGCTCGTTGCCAAGATAAGAAAGATTTATATCGGTCTTGTTTACAACAAAGTTAATATATGCCGAACCACTGAGTGAACGCGACTTCTCAAGTTCTGCCTTTGGACGCACATATACATACTTTGGCGAGAAAACATGCTCTTTGAAAATTCCAATCTGCGACGACTGCTCATCTACAATTTTAGTGCAACAGCCATAATCGCTACGATGCAATACCAAGAAAGCTCCGTTCATCCAATCTTTGTAAGGAACAACTACACTGTAATCCATATTCTCGGGCAATTCCGATGAGCGATAACTCTTACCATTCTCGTTTGCGATAATACTCTTGTTGTTACGTACATAATAGTAGTAACGGTTACGGCCGTATACTCCTACTGATGAGAGTTCAACACTATCCTTACCACTTACAATAATAGGAGTAAAGAGGATTGCACGGTTCGAAGAAACATCAAGAGACGAAAAATCAACATTCATATTTACTGCCATATATTCGCCATTGCGTTTCATACGTAGGTTCTCTACTTTCACGCCATCGACACTCTGTGCATCAACAGCAGAAAGAAAGACAAATTGGGTCAATAATAGAAATAATATACGTTTCATTGTCGTCATTTTTTAAAAAAGATACACTAAGTTAATTGCAGCTTTTGTCGGACCAACGTAATGGTGGTCTTTATCCTCTTCGACCTTTTTGCCGCAGCCCACACACTCAAAAGTGTCATACATCGTATAACTGTAGCCAAATCCAATCTCCGCTTCAATATTCCAATGCTTGCCAAGTATCCAGGAATATCCATAAGCAATACCGGCACCTGCAAACCAACCTTGAAAACGGCTCTCACTGAGCTTTGAAAAATCGGTACCCAAGAATGAAATATTGTTCTTCAAGTTTCCGACATTGTACTGTCCGCCATGGAGGTGTAAAGCAACGAAATGTCCCGAGAAGCGGTCACAAAACCAATATCTGAGTTCCGGCTGTGCAAACCAATGTTTCCACTTACGACCATGCGACATATCCCACGCATTGAAATTGCCCGACACGTCAAGTGACCATTTTGGAGCCAAGCCAAACTCTACACCGGCATTGATATTTGCTGTTGCATCATATACGATATTCGTTTTAACCGCAATGTCCTGCGCCTTTGTCTCCTGAACAAAGAATATCGCCATCGTCAACAGCAGCAAACAAGTTAATTTTTTACTAACACTCATATTCTTATAATTTAGATTTTAAAAAAATCGCTGTTAAACATTATATATTATATCGCTGCATAAATTACATTTTCATCGCTTCTGCATCACTCGCACTGCAAAGGAAATAGTTTTGCAAATAAATTATTTTCCGTTGCTGTGAAAAATATTTCCACTGCATTGAAAATATTTTACCGCCCATTTTTACTCTTTCTTTTCTGTTGATTTTTCTTTACTTTTAATGTACAAAACTTCGCTGAAAGGCGTTTCACAAGGGTATTTTGTCATTTTTTGCACATCTCTAACTTTGCTCTCGTTTCTGCAACATTTTTTATCTGCCGGATAATAAAACCACAAGGGTCTCTTTCTTTATTTTCATTATATTTATATGCTTCCCAGCAACAACTTGCCAAATTGAGATAAACATCATTTAAATTACAACATAAGTTGTATAGCTCTTCAAAGGGAATCTCTCCTTTCTCAATATCATCCTTAAGCTCGTCGGCCAGAAATTGGTAATGCAAAAACTCCTCGCGGTTCAAATGAAGCTGGTAAGGAGAAAAAGCAAATAAATTAGCACAAGTAGCCTCGCAAAATTCAGAAAAGAGCTCTACGCACCTGAAATTCTCTATTTTATCAATAGGAAGCAGAAGTGCACTTGAAAATTCATTATTCTTATTCATACCATTCATATAGCAAATAAATACGGTGCAAAAAAAGTATAAATAAGTGAGAGGATGTTTCCTGTACATTGAATACTGTTTCCATAAAATGGAATTTGATTTCCCCAAAATTTACAAAATTATCTCCATATCAAGAAATATTTGTGTAATCTGCTCGTAATCAATGCGTTACATTAAAAGGCAAGAAGGGCGGACTTTTATTGTCCGCCCTTCTTGCCTTGAGAGTGAAATAAAGACTTTTATGGGTCACTCCCTGAAAATATCATATAATCTTATACGCTGCTTAAATTTATCTCCTTGAATTTTTACTCTTAACAGCACCCCACCTCCGGCATTAGCTCCTATGCTGCGAGGGCGTGGGCAGCCCCTGCTGCATAAACGCCTTGTTCATAGAGGCAGGCGATGCAAATCCCGAACGATAAGCAATATCAAGCATCTTTGATTCCGGTTCCTCTTTTATGAGGTTTATCGCATACTTTACACGATAACTGTTCACCATGTCGTAGAAAGACTTGTAACCGCTGCGGGAAATTGTCTCGCAAAGATAATTTCTGTTTGTCGATAGTTCCCGCAACAGAATGTCGAGCGACAAATGAGGAGTCAGGAAAATCTCCTTTTCTTCGAACAATTTTAGCAAATTACCTCTCAACTGCTCGAAACGGGAATCGGAAAGACGGTTCTTTGACTTAGTCTCCACATTCTCGACAATATATTTAAATGCACGTTTCTCTTCGATAAACTCAATTTCCTTCCACGGGTCAAGGGTAAAGAGGACAAACAGCACTGTTATAATTGTCAGCAATATATCGGTAAAAAATTTCACCCAAGGCTCGTTGCAAATATAAGTTATTGCCAATATCAAACAAACCAATGTTGGCAAGCGGAAAAGATAGTTGGCAAATGAGTGTGAGAAATCCGTAGAATCGGCGTATTCGAATTCATCAATGCCTTGTGACAGTTTCTTTATCATGTATCCCATGCGTATTGTCAATGCAAAGAAAATAAGGAATACAGCAAATGCAAAAATTATGATTGCAGACCGCCCTTGCGGAGTAAAGGTTGCCAAGCCTGTTACCCGCAACAAGAATATCACTATCAAAATCATTGCCGGAACGAACGTTGCTTTCTCCAAATTCGTAGTTCCCATTTTAGGAAAGAAAAATTTACGACAGATGACAAGCATTATTGGAGGAACCAGCAGCAACGAGAAGGCATTTGCAAACCGCAACGCCTTGACATTGACAATATCGGTAAGGTAGATAAGTTCAAAAATCTGCACAAAGAACAGCAAGCCAACGTAGAACTGACCCGGAAAAAGTCTTTCAAAATGCTCTTTGTATGCTTTTGGACGAAAGCTCCATTTAATAACTGCGCTGAACAAACTAACCGTTATGAAAATTAAGTTTGCCGCAAAGAATAATTGTGTTTGTGTTTCCATTTATTGTGTGTATGGGGCATCGTTGAACGCGGTGTCCGATTTTTTTTGCAAAATTACAATAAATTAGCAGAATTTATTTGTAAAATAAGAAAAATACTATAATTTTATTTTCGGAAAATGTAGCGGTAGCAGTTTATAAATGTTTTTTTTAGTTGCTCAAATTTATAACAATTATCGCTATTCTCTTATCCTTCAATGAACTATTTTCTTAATTCTTGTGTCGAACTAAGATTGAATAAATGATAACTATTTTCGAGGTTGCAAAAAATAAGAAAGAATATCTTTCTCTGCTATTATTGGCCGACGAGCAAGAAAATATGATTGACCGTTATCTTGAGAAAGGCAAAATGTATGTGCTTGATGACAATGGCGTTAAAAGCGAATGTGTCATAACCGATGAGGGGAATGGTGTTCTTGAAATCAAAAACATTGCAACACTGCCGGAATTTCAAGGTAGGGGCTATGCAAAGGCTTTAATAAATTTTATCGCTGAAAAATATAAAAGAGAATACAAGATTATGCAAGTGGGTACGGGCGATAGTCCGCTTACAATACCCTTTTATGAAAAATGCGGTTTTGTACGTTCACATGTTGTTCCTGATTTTTTTATAGATAATTATGACCACCCTATTTATGAGTGTGGGGTTCAGTTGAAAGACATGGTGTATCTTCAAAAAGAATTTTAATCTCCATTTGCTGAGATTTAAATCAAATTTATTAGAGTCGCTGACCGGTGGTTTTTTACGGATGCGCCCCAACTATTAACATTCTTTAATAGTTGGGGCGGTGCATGATGAGTTTATACAAATATTACTTCACCCAGCCGAGTTTTTTGGCAAACTCCCAGATGACCATTCCTGCTGTTACCGAGACATTAAGAGAGTGCTTGGTGCCGAACTGCGGTATTTCTATCGAGCCGTTGCATGCATCGACTACTTGCTGCTGCACACCCTTAACCTCGTTGCCCAGAATCACAGCGTATTTCTTTGCAGGGTCGGCCGGAAAGCCTTGCAGGGCGATGCTATTCTCTACCTGCTCAATGGCATAAATTTCGCAGCCCTCGGCTGTGAGTTTTTCTATTGCCTGCATAGTGTCGTCGAAATACTCCCAATGAACAACATCCTCGGCTCCGAGGGCTGTCTTGTGAATTTCGGCATTGGGAGGGGTGGCGGTAATGCCGCACAGCATCACACACTCGACGCGGAAGGCGTCGGAGGTGCGGAATATGGAGCCTACATTGTGCAGGCTGCGCACATTATCGACGACTACTATGAGCGGGAGTTTGTCGGAGTTTGCAAACTCTTCGCGCCCCATGCGTCCCATCTCTGTAACGAGTTTTTTTCTCATCGGGCTATGGTAGTTTCTATTTTATCAGCAAAATTTATTAAAGTCGGTGAGGCGCATGTCTCCCTCGCGCTCAAAGGTTGTGTGCAGTGCAAGGGCTGCTGCCACATTGTGGCTGATGTGTGCTTTTTTGCTTATCTTAAGGTAGTCCCACAAGAGGTTGCGATAGTCGGGGTGTGCGCAGTTCTCGATAAGGGCTTCGGCTCTTTCGTCGGGGCCTTTGCCGCGAAGGTCGGCAACGCCATGCTCGGTGACTACGATTCTTACGTCGTGCTCTGAGTGGTCGGCGTGTGCTACCATTGGTACAATGGCACTGATTTTTCCATCTTTAAGTGTCGAGGGACAGGTGAAGATGGAGATGTATGCGTTGCGGGCAAAGTCTCCCGATCCGCCGATTCCGTTCATGAGTCTTGTTCCGCAGATGTGCGATGAGTTTACGCAGCCGTAAAGGTCCACTTCTATGGCTGTGTTTATGGCGATTACTCCCAGACGGCGGATAACCTCGGGGCTGTTTGATATTTCCGAGGGGCGCAGCACCAATTTGTCGCGGAAAAAGTCGAGGTTGTCGTAGACACGCTGCAAGCCCTCTTGACTGAGTGAGAGTGAGCAGGTGCTTCCTGCCTTTACGCGTCCAAGCTCCATAAGGTCGATTACTGTGTCCTGCAATACTTCGGAGTAAAGGTCGAGGGCGGGAATTTCGGTGCTTGTCTCGAGGGCTTTAAGCACTGCGTTTGCAACGTTTCCAATGCCGCTCTGAAGGGGTAGTCCTGTGGCGGGGATTATGCCGCGTTTGATGTCTGCGGCAAGGAAATTGGCTACATTTTCGCCGATGCGACGTGTAACATCGTCAAGTTCCTTGAACACCACCGGCTCGTTGGGAAGATTAACTTCGACAATGCCCACTACCTTTTTGGGGTCTACCTGAACGTAGGGCTTACCGATTCTGTCCGAGGCTTTGAAGATGGGAATCTCGCGGCGGTAGGGGGGATTCTCGGGCTCGTATACGTCGTGCAGCCCCTCGGTGTGATGGAATGTATTGCGCTCGATGATTATTTTTTCGGCAAGATTGGCGACTGTCTGTCCGATGCCTCCGGCGGTTGTAAGGTAGACTTTTCCGTCGGGGGTAATGTCTATTGCCTCGAGGATTGCTACATTGACCTTGCCCATAAAGCCGTAGCGCAGGTCTTGTGCCATGAGCGAGAGGTGAAGGTCGGTGTATGTAAGTTCTTTGTTATTTACAGCCGTACGCACGGTGGGGTTCGAGAGGAACGGTGCGCGGAAGTTGAGGGCATTGGCGCGTGTGAGTGCTCCGTCGATTGCGTCGCCGGTGGAGGCTCCTGTGTAAAGGTTTATTTTGAAGGGTTTTCCGGCTGCGTGGGCCTCTTCGGCACGTTTGGCAACCTCGGGAAGGACGGTTTTTGGGGTACCCGAAAGGGTAAAGCCGCTAATGCCGACGCCGTCGCCGTCGTTTATATAGGTTGCAGCCTCGGCTGCTGTTATTATGCGATAGTTCATTGTCGTGTATGTTTTTTTATTTATATTTTCTGTTTAATATTTCGGAGTATATGAATGCTTTTTTTACGTCGGCCTTTCCTTTGAGTGCAATTTTTGCCCCACGATCGTGTGTCGCTTTTTCGTAAGACTCGATGTTTTTTGCATTATCTTTTACCGAAAAATTACCTTTGCTTGTGTGCTTCTCATTGTTCACGGGCCGGCGTTTGACAGCATCCGAGGGACGTACAATGGGTTGCTCGATGTATTCTACATTAGGGAAATTTTCATCGAGAGTGTGAGGCTGCGCAGGTTGCTCATTAGCAGCCTTTTTCATTTTTGCGTCGTTGCGGGCATAGGATATTATGCTTATAACAACGAACAGTGCCACCGGCCAAAATTCTTTCAATAAATCCTCCATAATCCCAAAGAGTTTAATTATTCGGATACAAGATATTTTGCGAACATCTTGTCAAATATTTCGCCACGTGTAAGGCGGCCATTCTGCACGCATATTGTTTCTACAATGCCTTTTGTGCAGAGTTTCCCGTCGCAGAGACGGTAAATATCCTGCATGAAGAGCAGCTTCGCGCCCTGACGCTTGATGTTTATGCCCACCATAAATTTGTCGCCGCTGATGAGAGGGAGTTTATACTCTATCTGCACCTTTGCAACCATTGCGTCGATGCCCTCGTTGTGCAAGCGTCCGAAATTTTCGCCGTGGCTCTCGAGAAATTCGTGACGCGCATGTTCCATATAATGCTGATAATTGGCGTTGTTCACAACCCCCTGCAGGTCGCATTCATAATCGCGCACCTTCATCTCCAAGCAGTATATATATTTATCTTTATCCATAGGTAATCAACGAATTTAGCTGCGAAGATAGAAAAAGTTTGCGAGATAATTGGCAATTAAACACAACTTCTTAGATTTTTATACGTATCTTCGCAGTCGGAATACAAAAAACCTGCAAAATGGAAGATGTAGAGAAAAAATTATTCATAGAAACATACGGTTGCCAGATGAATGTTGCCGACAGCGAAGTTGTAGGCTCTATTCTGCGTGTGGCCGGATACAAAGTGTGTGACGATATTAAAGATGCGGCTCTTATTCTGCTGAATACCTGCTCGATACGCGACAATGCCGAGCAGAAGATTTACGGCAGGCTGGAGCAGCTTAACGCCATGCGCCGAGGCAAAAAAACACTCGTGGGAGTGATTGGTTGCATGGCCGAACGTGTGAAAGAGGAACTTATAAAGAAATATAAGGTAAATGTGGTTGCAGGCCCCGATGCCTATCTGTCGCTGCCCGAGCTTATTGCTCAGGCCGAGCAGGGACACGCTGCCATGAACATCGAGCTTTCGACCACAGAGACCTACCGCGAGGTTATTCCCTTGAGAATATGCAGTAAAGGAGTATCGGGCTACATTTCCATCATGCGCGGATGCAACAACTTCTGCCACTATTGCGTGGTGCCCTACACACGCGGACGCGAGAGGAGTCGCGACCTTTCGAGCATTCTGAACGAGGCTGCCGACCTTGTGGCAAAAGGCTATAAAGAGATTATCCTTTTGGGACAGAATGTAAACTCGTACCGTTTCGAGTCGCCCGAAGAGGGGGTTGTTACTTTCCCCGACCTTTTGAGACGCGTGGCACAGGCGGCACCGGGCGTGCGCATACGTTTCACAACCTCGCACCCCAAAGACATGAGCGACGAGACGCTGCGCGTGATTGCCGAAGAGCCCAACGTGTGCCGAAGCATCCATTTGCCTGTGCAGAGTGGCAGCAGCGAAATGTTGAAAGCCATGAATCGTAAATACACACGCGAATGGTACATTGAAAGAATAGATGCCATACGCCGCATAGTTCCCGACTGCGGCCTCTCGACAGACATTATCGCAGGTTTCTGCGGCGAAACAGAAGAGGACCACCGGCAGACACTCTCGCTGATGAAATATTGTGAATATGACGCAGCATTTATGTTCAAATATTCGGAGCGTCCGGGAACATTTGCCAGCCGTCATTTTAAGGATGACATAAGCGAAGAGGAGAAGGTGCGCCGCTTGAACGAGATTATTGCATTGCAACAGGAACTCTCGGCCGAGAATAACAAAAAGTGCATCGGAAACACATACGAGGTTCTTGTCGAGGGAATCTCCAAACGTTCGACAGCGCAGTTCTACGGCCGCACAGAGCAGAATAGAACAGTGGTGTTCGACCGCAAAAATTACAAGATTGGCGACTTTGTAAAGGTGCGCATCACAAGCTCCACTGCCGCAACGTTGCTGGGAGAGCCTGTCGAGGAGTAATAATCATCAGAAACAAACAAAAATTCCCGAAAATTTTCGGGAATTTTTGTTACTGTTCGTGGCGCGCCAGCCACTTATACACGATAGGAATAATATATACGTTAAGCAGCGTCGAGGTAAAAAGACCACCGAGCACAACAATGGCCATAGGACTCTGAATCTCGTTACCCGAGGATGAGCCGCTTATCACCATAGGCACAAGAGCAAGCGCCGAGGTAAAAGCTGTCATAAGAATAGGTGTCAGGCGGTCGGCCGAGCCTATGCGTACAGCATCTTCAAGCGTAACACCCTCGGCACGCAGATGCTGGTAGCGCGACACAAGCAATATTCCGTTGCGCGTGGCAATGCCGAAAAGAGTTATAAGGCCTATGATGGCAGGAATACTCATAACTCCTGAAGAAAAATATGTTGCAACAACGCCACCGATGAGTGCCAACGGCAGGTTGAGCATCACCACTGCCGAGAGTTTCATGCTCTTAAACTCGCCACACAGCAGTGCAAATACCACGCAAAGAGCGATAAAAGAGGTCAGCCACAGGGTGCGGGCGGCACTCTGCGCACTTTCAAACTGACCGCCATATTCGAGACGGTAGCCCTCGTCAAGAGGAAGCTCTTTATCGAGTAATTCTATAATATTATCGACAACACCATTGACGTTGCCGCTGGCAATATTGGCCGAAACTACAACCTTGCGCTGCACATTCTCGCGGCTGATGGCTGCAGGACCGCCGCACGAGACGACGCTTGCAACCGCCTCGAGAGGCACTTTTTTACCATCGTGCGTGTCGATGAGCGCATCCTTTACACCCTCCATACTGTCGGTATTATCGTGCGAAAGTCGCAGTATAAGGTCGAAACTGCGCTCCTCCTCGTAAATCTCGCCCAACTTTTTACCGGGGAAGGCCGCCTCGACAAAGGCGTTAAACTGCTCCATGCTGATGCCATAATGCGCAAGACGCTCGCGGTCGGCGCGTATCTGCAACTGCGGAGTCTCAACCTGTTGCTCTACGTTGAGGTCTACAACCTCGGGCATCGAGGAGAGAATCTCTTTTACTTTATTCCCGAGGGTAAAAAGGGTACTAAGGTCGGGGCCGAACACTTTTATGGCAAGGTCGGCCTGTGTACCCGACACCATATGGTCGATGCGGTGCTCCAGAGGCTGTCCCACAGATGTAACAACGCCGGGAATAGTTGCAAGGCGGCTGCGAACATCTTGCAGAAACTCGCTCTTCGGGCGGGTCGAAAGTTCGAAATTTACATCAATTTCGGCACCGTTGGAGGTCTGAGAATGTTCGTCAAGCTCGCCACGACCGGTGCGCCGCGCAGTGCTTGTAACCTCGGGAATCTGCAAAAGTTCCTTTTCTATAAGAGTACCTATGCGGTTGGATTCTTCGAGCGAAACGCCGGGGCGCGACACTGCCGAAATAGTCAAGGCACTCTCGTTAAACTCGGGCAGGAAACTACGTCCCATAAAGGCAAACAGTGCCAATGACATTGCAAGCAGGGTGGCAACAGAGAAAATAATAGCCTTTGACCGTCTGAAGGCCCTATCGAGCGACACAGAATATTTTGCGAGTAACCACTGCTCGACCCAATTTTTTCTTTCCTGACGTTGCAGATATTTTTTGCCCGAGAGCAACCATTTGCACATGAGCGGAGTAACGGTCATTGCTACAAGCAACGACATTAGCAACGATATTATATAGGCAATGCCCAGAGGCTTAAGCATACGTCCCTCGAGTCCGCTCAGGAAGAAGAGAGGCATAAAGGTTACAATGATAATGAGCGTAGCATGAATGATAGAGGAGCGAATCTCGGAAGATGCCTCAAAGACTATGCGCATGGACGAAAGACGCTGTTCGCGTGGACGCGCATGATTCTCGCGCAGACGTTTATAGACATTCTCAACGTCAATAATAGCATCGTCTACCAATGAACCAATAGCTATGCACATTCCACCAAGAGTCATAGTGTTTATATCCATATTCAGCAGATAAAGGGCTATGACAGTTCCAAGCAGCGATAGAGGAATTGCGACGATGGAGATAATCGTCGTACGCAGACTCATAAGGAACAGGAACAGCACCAGAATGACACAAACGGCACCCTCAATCAAGGCCCTGCTGACATTATTTACCGAGGAGTGTATATAGTCTGCCTGACGGAAGATTTTTGTATCGACCTTGACATCTGCGGGCAAGGACTTTGCGACGCTCAGAAGGTTGCGCTCTATATTTTCGGTAACATTAAGTGTGTTTATTCCCGGTTGCTTGGAAATAGAGAGAATAACCGAGGGAGTAGCATTCTGCGAGGCGTAGCCCATTCTGACGGCTCCGGCGATACAAACATCGGCAACGTCGGCAACCGTTACCGGACGACCATTATGCATCTTCACAAGCGTGCGCCCAAGCTCCTCAACGTCGTTCGAACGTCCCATTCCTCGCAGCGCATACTCGTTGCCATACTCTCGCACCACGCCTCCGGCAGTATTATTGCTCATGGAAGCAACGGCTGTCTCAAGTTCGGACATTGTAACGCCGTACAACGACATTCTGCCAACGTTGGCAAGCACCTGATACTGCTTAAAGTCGCCTCCGATGATGGTTACCTGCGAAACGCCTCCGGTGGCAAGAATAGCCGGCTTAAGCACCCACTCGGCAAGCGTGCGCACCTCCATAAGCGAGGTTGTATCGGCCTGAAGGCCTATAAAAAGAATTTCGCCCATCACACTCGACTGCGGAGCGAGCATGGGAGAAATACCCTGAGGAAGGGCGTCGGACAGCGTAACAAGCTTTTCGCTTACAACTTGTCGCGCCTTATAAATATCGACCCCCCAATCAAATTCGACCCACACGAACGAAAAGCCCTGTGAAGATGTTGAGCGCACGCGACGTACGTTGGTTGCGCCGTTTACCGCAGTCTCTATGGGGAAGGTCACTAGGCGTTCAACCTCTTCGGGTGCCATTCCTGTGGCGTCCGTAAGCACAACAACTGTGGGCGAGGTAAGGTCGGGAAAGACGTCTACTTCTATTTTTTGCACCGAGTAGATGCCGCCTATCGTCACAAGCAGCACTATCAGCATTATCGCCAACTTATTGTTGAGCGAAAATTTTATTATTGCATTTAACATAGCTGTTCCTCCCTTATATTAATGAACGTGTCCTGCATGAGGGTCGAGCGCGCCCGCACCCTGAGCCAACTTAAGCGAAACGGCACCATTGGTAACCACACGTTCGCCCTCGGAAACGCCACTGAGAATCTGAACATTCTTCCCATCGTTTGTTCCTACGGTCACAAGGCGTTTCTCGAACATTATGGGCGTATGCTGCACAAACACAAAGAAACGTCCCATTTCCTCGACAAGCGCACTGCGAGGAACAACAATGGCACTCTCGTCCGACGGTGCGATAAGGTACATATTAACCACATTGCCGGGAACAACGCCTTTGAGATTTTTTGTCATCACCGTAACAGGAATCATATTGCAATCATTCTGTATGCCGCGTCCGATGCCCACTATACGTCCGTCTGTCTGGGCAAGAGAGTAGCATGTGCCGTCGTTAAGCTCGATATTTACATCCGCGAGGTTGCGCAGAGCCTGGGCGTGACGCACGGATACTTCGCAGAAAAGCTGAAGTTCTCCGTCGCGCTGCAATGTTGCAAGCGGAGTACCCTCGGCAACATAATCGCCGCCGGCAACGGCAATGTCCGATAGATAGCCTGCTGCGGGGGATTTTAACAGCATCTTGCCGCTTTTGAAATTTTTGTTCAAATTCTCGTATACAGCCTTTGCCTGCAAGTAAGATGCCTCGACAGACTGAAACTCGCCCAGAGTGACAATTTGTGTCTTAACAAGCTGGGCCTTGCGCTCGTACTCGCCTTTGAGATAATTGTAACGGCTCTCGGCCTCGGCAAATTTTATTGCGGCATTATCGTTGGTAACGTCGCCCGTCTCCATGATAAAAAGCGACTCGCCCGCCTTGACGGTGCGGCCTACGGCTACTGCATTGTTGTAATGTACCCTGCCGCTTGTAGCCGCCACGATGGTGGTGATATTCTCGGGAGCGTTTGATACACGCGCCGCGCCTTTGACAACTTTATTCACAGGACGCACCGTAGCTTTTTCCACTGCAAAGTCTATCTTCCAGCTTTGTTCTTTTGTAAAAGTAACCATATTGCTGCCATGCTTGTGCCCCGCGTCGGAAGTATGATGATGATGCTCTGCATCGTACACAGTAACAGTCGTTGCAGCCTCGGCGAGCTTGCCCCGGAGGGGGACTTTACAAATAATATAGCCCTCGCCACCTTTTTCGGGGATTATATTGCAACGATAGATTCCCGGGGAAACTTTTTTTGCAACACTTTTTACAGAAGTTCCGGCAACGGTAAGCACAAAAGTAATCTCGTCTGTCTCGACAGGCTTAAAATTTCCCAGATGGGTAACATGTGCAAGAATGAATGTCTCCTCGCCCGCATGCAGCTTGCCAACCTCGGCAAAAAGTTCGATGGAGTCGCCGTATGCAACAATGTTAAGCGGCTCGTGTGAGTGGTCGTGTCCTTCGTGTGAATGGTCGTGCCCGTCGTGCGAGTGGTCGTGTCCTTCGTGCGAATGTCCGCCACAATTTACAAATGCCACAGAGAGGGCAAAAGCAAATATCAATAAAAATATCTTTTTCATAGTTATATACTGTTTTTCGATTATTTAAAATATTATACCTGATGCTGCGCACAATACGCGGCACGTTCCAACCAAACAGGCGGAACTAACAAACAGTATGTGGCGGAGCGCGTAAAGATAATACCTTTGCCTCGCTGTCCGGGATTTTCAGATTAAGATAGGGTGGAGCATGCACCGCGTCGGCGAATGACAAGCACAGTTTCATGCTAATAGAAAGTATCGCGGGAGAAAAATCACAATCCTGTGTATGTTTATAGTAGTCAAGCTCTTCACAGGCTTTCAACTGACAAAAAGTGTGCTCTGCAGGGCAATCCTCACAATGGTCGTGACTTTTTTCACATCCATCCTCGCACGCCCCGACGCCAAAATGCAAGGTCTCTACAACCGTATCGCTTCCCGACAGGTGTAACGTATGATGATGATGGGGTAACACCCTGAGTGTCAGCAGTAACAGCATTACCACCGACAGGGACAAAGAGGATATTACACGCATCTTTCCAAGCATATTACTTAAGCTTTTTATAGGCCTCGGCCCACGATTTTTCAATATAATTATCCATCAACGTACAAGCGTGGGCACTAAAATCAATGCCGCATTTTATTATTGCGTCCCATCCGTCGAGCGACAAATTAAGAAGCTCTTCGCGTGTGACGCCCGAAGAGAGCAGTCCATAAACAACGCCTGCATTGAAATTGTCGCCGGCACCTACACTGCTTACAACCTTTACGGCGGGAACAGCATAATCGGCAATAAAATCGCGCGTGAAAAGTTTCACACCCTCGCCACCATGCGTACAGATGAAGTTGGACGAATAGAATTTTATTTTCTCTTTATACACGCAGGCTGCATCGTTCATTCCGTAAAGAACATTAAAGTCGTCTATGGAGCCACGAACAACATCTGCATATTCGAGATTTTCAATCAACGCCTCGCTCAGTTTAAGCTTTTCCGCAGCGTGATTCTTACGGAAATTCACGTCGTAGTATAGTATCGCGCCACAGTTGCGAGCATATTCCAAAAAAGCCTTTACCCTGTTGCGCAACAAAGGATTAAGCACGAAATAAGAGCCGTAAATTACAATGTCGCCAGCCTCTATTTTCGGAAACTCAATATCAAGATGAGTCGTGGGGGCTCCCTTGTGGAAAATATATTCCGCGTCGTTATTCTTGTCGAGAAAAGCAAGAGATACAGGGGATTTTGCATCGTCGTAACGATAAATATGCGACGCATCCACTCCGCTATCAACCAGACTATCGACGACAATGTCTCCCACGCGGTCGTTGCCAACCTCGCTGACAAGAACCGCATCCGCGCCCATGCGTCCAAGAGAGATTATGCTGTTAAAGACAGAGCCGCCGGGCACAGCCTTCATAGGTTGGTTGTCTTTGAACAAAATATCGAGAATAGTCTCGCCTATTCCTATCACTTTTTTCATTTTTCGTCAGCAATTATATTTTTTAGTTCTTCGAGAGTGGTTGCTACAGCAAAATATCTATCAGGTTCGCCACGCAAGAAACCCTTCTTTTTAAATTCGGCAAGTGCGGCAAGCATGCTGTCCCAAAAATTATTAACATTGTAGAATATTACCTTTTTATTGTGGTAACCTATTGTCGCCGAAGCAATCACATGAAAAACTTCGTCTAACGTGCCGAGGCCTCCGGGCATTGCCACCAGAATGTCGCTGCGATAAAGAATAGCATCCTTACGCTCGCTGAGGTTACGCACTTGTATACATTCGTCGAGCAGGGTGCTTACGCCGCCGCGACTGACAAGAATATCGGGAACAACGCCCACGATGCGTGCCCCGGCACTCTTGGCTGCCGATGCTGTTACCTCCATTAGCCCTTTTGCTGCGCCACCGTATATAAGCGTCATTGCTTCGCCGCCCAGCCACATCCCAAATTCACGGGCGGCTGCCACGTAAAAATCATCTATCGTCTCGGATGCTGCACAGAAAAGACCAATTTTTTTCATACTCTCAGGCAAGGCTCTGCATGTCATTCAGACGTTTATACACTCCGTTAAGCTGCAAAAGTTCATCGTGCTTGCCACGCTCAACAATGCGTCCCTCCATAAGCACACAAATTTCATCGGCATTTTTGATGGTCGAGAGTCGGTGGGCAATGGCAATGGTTGTTCTTGTCTTCATCAGACGCTCGAGAGCCTCTTGCACCAAACGCTCGGACTCTGTGTCAAGAGCCGACGTTGCCTCGTCAAGAATAAGGATAGGCGGGTTTTTAAGTATGGCGCGGGCAATGCTTATACGCTGACGCTGACCACCGGATAGCAGACAGCCTCTGTCACCCACATTAGTATCGTAGCCATTTTCCGTAGCCATGATAAAGTCGTGGGCGTTAGCAATTTTAGCAGCTTCTATCACCTGTTCCATCGTTGCATTTTCGACTCCGAAGGTAATATTGTTGTAGAAAGAATCATTGAAAAGTATCGCCTCTTGATTGACGTTACCGATGAGCGAGCGCAAAGATTTTACGGTCATTGCCTTTACGTTCACTCCGTCTATAAGCACCTCTCCCGAAGTAACATCGTAATATCTGGGAATTAAATCCACAAGAGTGGACTTACCCGAGCCCGACTGTCCGACAAGTGCAATAGTCTTACCCTTTTCAATGGAAATATTAATATCATTAAGCACATTTCGTTCGCCATCGTACGAGAAAGAAAGATTGCGTATCTCTATTCCCTTCTCCATTCCTTTTATAGAAACAGCATTCTTTTCTTCGACAATAGGATTCTCGCTGTCAAGAATTTTGTCTATACGCTCCATCGAGGCCAATCCTCGCGGAATATTATACGATGCTTTTGAGAATTCTTTCAGAGGGTTAATAACGCTGTAAAGTATTGTCAGATAATAGATAAACGCCGGTGCCGAAATTGGGGAATTGTTGCCGAGGATGAGCGTTCCGCCGAACCAAAGGACAATTACAATTACACAAGTGCCCAGAAACTCGCTCACAGGGTGTGCCATTGCCTGGCGCATAGTAACGCGCATTGTTGCGTTGCGCAATTCGTTGCTCACCTTCAGGAAGCGCTTGGACATTTTTTTCTCGGCAAGGAAGGCTTTCACAATGCGTAAACCGCCGAGCGTCTCTTCCATCTGCGACATTGTCTCGCCCAGCTTCGACTGAGCAACCAACGATTTTTGTTTCAGTTTACGTCCGACAAGGCCCATAATCCACCCCATCACAGGAATTACAGTCAATGTAAAGAGTGTAAGCTCCCAACTTATGTAAATTAGTGTGGCAAAATAGATTATAATATAAATGGGGTTTTTAATCAACATATCTATTGAGCCGGCGATAGAATTTTCAACCTCTACAACGTCGCCACTCATGCGGGCAATAATATCTCCTTTTCTCTCCTTTGAGAAAAAGCCCAAAGGCAGGCTCAGCACCTTGTCGTACAACTGAGTGCGAATATCGCGTACAACACCTGTGCGCAGTGGAATTATCGCTGCCGACGATCCAAAATAGCATGCAGTCTTAAGCAGTGTCATTACCGCAAGAAAAACTCCCAAAAGCAGAAGCGTCGTCGAGGGACCCATTGTTTCTATGAAGTTGTTGAGATAGAAATTGGCGTTATTCTTTGCAATTTCGCCCAAATTATCCATAGATACTTCGCTCCAGGGAATAAACTCCACAGCAACTACCTCTTCTATCTTGAAGAGAATCTGCAAAATAGGAATTATTATCGCGAAAGAAAATACGTTGAGCACAGCCGACATTAGCGTGAATATCAACGAAAGAATAAGCGATTTTTTATACGGAGGAATATATCTTTTCAGGACTTTAAAAAACTCTTTCATAGCAATGTGTTTGTATTTATTGTTAATATTTCGCGAAGATAGCGATTTTTATCCGTTTAATGCTATTCTTTTAACTTTTTAATACAAAGTAACAACTATACTTGCCAAGAATTGCTGCAAATATCTTATTTTTGCAAAGATGAAAAGCACCGTCTCAAATATTCTCATACTTTTGCTTGCTCTTTTGTTGTCGATGCCCGTAAAGGCACAAGACGACGGAAGAAGTGCATATATTGTCGGTGCTGCAACGCACAAAGGCGAAACAATTCCGCATATAAAACTACCCACTGTATATATTTTTACCCCATTGAAATTCAAGAATAAGCGCGAGAGGACAAGATACGACCGCCTCGTCCACGACGTTAAAAAGACACTGCCGTTGGCAACGGAAATACGAAAAATAATCATAGAGACATACGAAACTTTACAACTTTTACCCGATGAAAAGGCGCAAAATAAGCATTTGGAAAAGCTGGAAAAGGAACTTAAAGAAACATATACCCCAAAGATGAAAAAACTATCGCTGCGACAAGGTAAACTGCTCATAAAACTCGTAGACCGTCAATGCGACCAGAATGCCTATCAGTTGATAAAATTATTCATGGGCTCTTTTAAAGCTGTTTTTTATCAATCGTTCGCCTCGCTATTCGGCGCGAGCCTGAAGAAAACTTACGACCCTATGGGCGAGGATAGTCTCACCGAAAGGGTTGTAATACAAGTACTTTCCGGGGAATTATAGTGCAAAAATATGACAACCTCGGTAACCATATATTCGATAAAGAATTTCTGCTGCGATGAATTTCTCAACTATGCAGATATTCCCGGGCTTGAACTGAACTACTGCGCAGTGTCGAGCGAAGGTAACGCAGAATCTTGGTTTTTCTCGCGCAAAAATACATCAACCACTCTCTTTTTGTTACAAAGGGTGCCCGAAGGATACGAACTGCACGTCGATAATCTTGCAGCTTACGACGATCTTAGACTGTTCCCCTACCTTGCCGACACATTGACAAAATTTCTTGACGGCAATATTGCCGATGCGCCCGAAACATCATTATACAAAATTTTCGACGAAGAGTGGGTGGCAGATACTATTTCCGAAGAGATTGCCATGCTTAAAGGTACCCTTTCCATTGTTCCGCAATATTACCCGTCACTGCCGACGATTGCCGGATGTTACGTGTCGTTGGACACCTTGCGTAACTTCGGAGTAAATTTATACTCCTCTACGCCACGCATTTATGGCTATGTACAATATGCCGTGCGCAGTAATTTGCTGCCTTGTGGCGAGCCGCTTACCCTGCCCGATACAGAAGAGACAATAGAAGTTGATATTCCGCAGCACACACCCGTGGGACGTGTAAAGTCGTGGCAGCTTGACGGTTGCGAAACATACGAAACTTATTCGCGCGAGGATGTAGAACTGCTGCTCGCCCTTGCCGATGAATATAGCAAAGGAAAAGCCTTACAAGGTGTTGTTCTTAATGACATTGGCACACTGTTTCACGAGGGAGTGGGAGTACCTGTAAACGGTGAAAAGGCAATTTTCTGGTTCAAAGAGGCATTAAAGGCGGGGGATACTCTATACGCCCCCACAAATTTGGGCGACCTTTACCGCAAAGGCTGCGGGACTGTAAAACCCTCGTTGCAAGAAGCTCTAAAAGCATACAAATGTTCTTCCGACCCTTACGCTCACTACCGTATAGGACAAGCTTATGAAGAGGGGTGGACAACCGCGCCCGACATTCAAGAGGCTGTCAAATGGTACAAACGATCAGCCGACGTGGGGCATCATTTAGCCATTAAACGCTTAAATAAGAATTAATCAACGTATTTCCTGCATAAGTTTTATACTATTTTTAAATGCTAATTTTGTTTAAACATGTGCAATATCCGAAAATTTTGTTTAAGTTTGCGAAAGTAGTTTCAATAATTTCTAAAAACGAACTGCCATGGTAAGAATCTATTGCAAAAATAACGACACAACCACTCTTTTTCCTTCGGGTAGTACACTTTTGGAGATATACAATCATTTGGCATTGGATATTCCTTATGGTGCAGTGGCTGCGCGTGTGAACAATCAAGTGCTGGGACTTATGTATCGCGTTTATCGCAACAAAGACGTGGAATTTCTGAATATAACGTCGAAGGATGGAATGAAAATGTATGTTCGTTCGCTGACGTTTGTGATGATGAAGGCGATGAACGAACTTTTTCCGGGGCGCACAGTGCGTTTCGAAAATCCTATTTCCAAAGGCTACTATTGCCGCATGGACGAGGAACTGAGCATTGAAGATGTTGAGGCTATAAAGAAAAGCATGCTTAGCATTGTCGAACGTGATATTCCTTTCAAACGAGTGGAGTGCAGCACTCGCGAGGCAATTGATGTATTTTCCTCTATAGGTCGCGCAGACAAGGTACGTCTGCTCGAAACATACGGCTCGCTATATACAAGCTATTATATGCTCGAGGATTATATAGATTACTATTATGGCGGTCTTTTGCCCGGCACCGGCTATTTGAAACTTTTTGAAATAGAAAAGTTTGGCGACGGAGTGTTGCTTCGTGTGCCCAATCGCGAGACTCCTGTATCGCTCGAGGATAAAGTTCCGCAAGAGAAATTGCAGGAGCGTTTCGCCGAAAGGCATCAGTGGCAACAACTTATGGGTGTCGAAACTATTGGAGATTTTAACAAGGCTGTGATGAGCGGTCACGGAATAGACCTTGTAAATGTGTCCGAAGTTCTTCAGGAAAAGGCAATGACAAAGATTGCCGATGAAATATGCACTCGTGGCGCGAGGGTAGTGCTCATCGCCGGCCCCTCATCCTCGGGAAAGACAACATTCAGCAAACGCATAAGCATTCAGCTTATGGCTTGCGGGTTGCGTCCGGTGGCAATATCTTTGGATGATTATTTCCTTAATCGTACCGATACTCCCCGCAAAGAGGATGGTGACTATGATTTTGAGTCTATATACTCCATCGACCTTGATTTTTTCAATAAGCAACTGACACAGATTCTTGCCGGTGAAGAGGTGGAGCTGCCTCGTTATAATTTCCAGACGGGCGAGCGTGAGTTTAGGGGCAATAAGTTGAAACTCGAGCCTCAGATGGTGCTTGTGATTGAGGGCACTCATGGTCTTAACCCCATGCTGACGGCTCAGATTCCCGAAAAGGATAAATATCGCGTGTATGTGTCGGCACTGACATCCATAAAGCTCGATTATCACAATTATATACCTACTTCGGACAATCGTCTGTTGCGTCGCATGCTGCGCGATTATAAATATCGTGGTTACTCGGCTGTGGAGACTATACAGCGTTGGCCGGACGTTCAGGCAGGCGAGGAGAAATGGATTTTCCCCTATCAAGAGAATGCCGATGCGATGTTTAACTCCTCTTTGCTATACGAATTTGCAGTGCTCAAATGGAAAGTAGAGCCATTGCTCAGGGGAGTGCCCGAGAAACTTCCCGAGTATTCCGAGGCGCGAAGATTGTTGCGTTTTCTCGATTATGTTGTACCTTTGCAGGATGATGAACTGCCCCCAACCTCTGTGATACGCGAGTTTTTGGGCGGAAGCAGCTTCAAGTATTGAGAAACTGTAAAATATGGCAAATAAAAGTTCCAAGCAGAAATTAGTACAGTCGCAGGCACAGATACAGACTCTATCGCCTCAGCAGGTGCTTCTGGCCAGAATGTTAGAACTTACCACTGTGGAAATGGAGGATAGGGTGCGTGGCGAGATTATAGATAATCCCGCCATAGAATCTGTCGCTCCCGAGAATGTAGGGCTTTTCGAGGAACATGATTCTACGGAAATGCCCGATGCAAACTCTGCCGACGATTATAGGGTCGAGGATGATATTCCCGATTATTATGGTTGGGATTATCACTCCCGTCGGACAACGGCTGTCGATATTCCAACCTCGGCCGACGTTTCCTTTGGCGAGAGTCTGCTGGAACAGTTGGGCGAACTTTCGCTTGACGAGAATGAGCGTCGCATAGGCGAATATCTTATAGGTTCGCTCGAAGAGGATGGCCTTCTTTACAAGTCTCTCGAAGAGATTTCCGATGAGCTTAATATTTATGGTGGAATGTATGTCCCCGAGGAGGAACTTGAAAGAGTGCTGAAAATGATTCAAGCGTTCGACCCATCGGGAATAGGGGCCCGCTCGTTGCAAGAGTGTCTTTTGCTTCAGATTGCCCGCAACGACGATGGCGAGAGCAAGGAACTGCAACGTAGAATAATAGAAGAGGCGTACGATGATTTTTCGCGCAGACGATGGGATATTCTGCCCGAGAAACTGAATATTGACGAGGAGCAGTGCAAGGCTGCAATAGCCGAAATTGTAAAGTTGAATCCTCGTCCCGGCGCGTCGCTCAGCGAGACACTCGGGCAGAGCCGCCAGCAGATAGTACCCGACTTTACGATAGAGATTAACGGCGAATATATAACTATTTCCTCGAGCACCAGCATGCTGCCCGAATTGCGCGTCAGCAATGAATATTGCAATATGCTCGACGAGCAGACGAAGAGCGGCTCGGCCGAGAGTAAGACTGCGGCCCTTTTTCTGAAACAGAAAATAGAGTCGGCAAAAAATTTCATAAGTGCCGTAAAACAGCGCGAGCAGACACTTATTCGTACCATCGAGGCAATAGTCGATTTTCAGCGAGAGTTTCTTCTCGGTGGCGGCGACGAATCGTTGCTCAGGCCCATGATACTCGATGATATTGCCCGTAAATGCGGATACGATATTTCCACCGTATCGCGTGTGAGCAACAACAGATACGTTCAACTGCCTTGGGGGGTGTTTCCGTTGAAATATTTCTTCAGCGATGGAGTGACTACAGCCGACGGTGGGGAAAAATCTGTTCGTGAACTTTACAAATGTCTGCAAGAACTTGTTGATAATGAAGATAAAAATAATCCCTTGACCGATGGTGAACTTATGGAAAAGCTTCAACTGCAAGGGTTTACGATGGCGCGTCGTACGGTTGCAAAATACCGAGAGTCGTTGCATATTCCCGTCGCGCGTCTCAGAAAAGAGTAATATTATTTAAAATAACAGAATATGAAAGCTATTGTAAGTGTGATAATGGGAAGTACATCCGACCTTCCTGTAATGAAAAAAGCGACAGATTTTCTTAACGAAATGCAGATACCTTTCGAGGTTAATGCCCTTTCGGCGCATCGTACACCCGAGGCGGTAGAGACTTTTGCCAAAGGTGCAAAAGAGCGTGGCATTAAAGTGATAATTGCTGCGGCAGGAATGGCGGCTCATTTGCCGGGAGTGATTGCCGCAAGTACCACATTGCCGGTAATAGGCGTGCCCATAAACAGTACTCTCGACGGAATGGACGCACTGCTTGCGATAGTGCAAATGCCTCCCGGAATTCCTGTTGCGACGGTAGGTGTCAATGCCTCGCTCAACGCTGCTATTCTCGCAGTGGAAATGCTCGCTCTTGCCGATAATGAACTTGCCGAGCGTCTGGCGGCTTATAAAGAGAATCTTAAGAAAAAGATAGAAAAGGCTAACGAGGACCTGAAAGGATTGGAGTATGAGTATAAGACAAACTAATCCCAACCTGTTTAATTATAAACGTCGCGCGACCGTTCCCGTTCGTGTGGGTGGGATGATGCTCGGTGGCGAGTTTCCTGTTCGTGTGCAATCAATGACAAACACCTCCACGATGGACACCGAGGGTAGTGTCGCGCAGATAATGCGCATTGTGGAGCGTGGCGGAGAGCTTGTGCGCCTGACTACTCAGGGTAGCCGCGAGGCGGTGAATCTCGGGGCTATAAAAGAGAGCGCGGCAAAGGTCGGTTGCAATGTTCCGCTTGTTGCTGACGTGCATTTTAATGCCTCTGTTGCTGACGTTGCCGCCCGATACGCAGACAAGGTGAGGGTGAATCCCGGAAATTATGTCGATACTGCGCGTACATTCAAGTATATAGAATACACCGACGAGGAGTATGCTCGCGAACTTGAGCGTTTGAGCGAGAGGTTTACGGCTTTTCTTGCCCTGTGCAAGGAGCAGGGTAAGGCTATACGTGTGGGGGTGAATCACGGTTCTCTCTCGGACAGAATAATGAGCCGTTACGGTGATACGCCCGAGGGGGTGGTCGAGTCGTGCATGGAATTTCTGCGTATATGCCGTCGCGAGAATTTCGACAATGTTGTTGTATCGATAAAGACAAGTAATACTCCCATAATGGTTACTACCGTCCGCCTGCTTAACAGTGTGATGGCGTCAGAGGGTATTTCTTATCCTCTGCATCTTGGGGTAACCGAGGCGGGTGACGCCGAGGATGGTCGTATAAAGAGTGCAGTGGGCATCGGCGCGCTTCTTGCCGACGGAATAGGTGACACGGTGCGTGTCTCTCTTGCCGAGGCTCCCGAGAATGAGATTCCTGTGGCAAAGGAGCTTGTAAATTATATATCTTCGCGTGCAGGGCACGATGTTATTGATGCTGTTGCTGTCGATGCGTTTGACTATATTAACCCCAAGCATCGCGATAGTATTGTTGTTGCGGGGGTGGGTGGCGATAATCCTCCTGTGGTTGTTTCCGGCTTTTTCGAGGACGCGGGTGGCGACCTTGCTCCCGATTTTATAGTTGAAGGCTCTGTTCTTAAGAGTGGCAATGAATGTTACTCTGTTGTTACGGTGGATAATTTGCCTGCCATTGAAAATGGCAAAAGTTTCTTCCTGAAATTGAAATATGGACAGTTGGACGAAGATATTCTCGGGTATTTGAAAAGTACACCCTCTTGTGTGGTCGTTGCCGAGAGTGACCATGTTAATCCTGTTGGCGAACTTCGTGCCCTTGTGCATAAATTGTGGATGTCGGGCGTTAAAGTGCCTGTGGTTGTCCGCAGATGTTACTCAGAGGATAATATAGAAAGCCTCAGAATAAAAGCTGCTGCCGACTTTGGTGTTCTTCTCATTGACGGCCTTGTTGATGGTGTGTGGATAGAAAATGCCGGAATTTCGGCGTGCGAAATTAACAATCTTGCGTTTGGAATTTTGCAGGCTACTCGTTTGCGTATCAGTAAGACCGAGTATATAGCTTGTCCCGGATGCGGACGCACAATGTACGACCTTCAGGGTACGTTGGGCAAAATTAAAGCAGCCACGGCCCATCTTAAAGGGCTGAAGATAGGTGTTATGGGCTGTATTGTAAATGGTCCCGGAGAAATGGCCGATGCTGACTATGGTTATGTGGGAGCGGCTCGTGGAAAGGTTAGTCTTTACCGTCGCAAGGAGTGTGTCGAAAAGAATATTCCCGAGGACGAGGCTATAGGGCGTCTTTTGGAACTTATCGAGCGTGACAGAGGGCGTGTTTAAAAAAATAAAACTACTCGGCTATCATAGCCGAGTAGTTTTATTTTAGGTACTTTGCGTCTGTTTCTATACAAAATAGTTGATGTATATTAAATACAGAATAACGGCTATGGCTGTTATTACGATGCTCTTGACTATATAATATAATAGTGATTTCATATTCTTGATTATTATTTGTTAAAAGCAAAGAGGTTGCCAACATCTGTCGGACAACCTCTTGTAGCTCCTTTTCGGAAATAAATTCTCACGTGTATTTTGCACGTTGCATGAATTTATCCCTCATGTATAGCCTCTGAGGGGCATACACCTGCGCAACTGCCGCAATCGATGCACAATTCGGGGTCGATTGAATACTTATCGCCTTCAGAGATTGCACCCTGAGGACATTCGTCGATACATGTACCGCATGCTACGCAGTCGTCAGAAATTACATAAGCCATAGTTGTATAAATTTTATTGGTTATAAACTTCCACAAAAATAGTGTATTTATTATAGATGCGAGAGTAAATTAGCTATTTTAACATTTGTTAATGTGGACAGACACCCTCTTTTGTATTATTGTTATATGTTATTCAAAGTAGAAAGAGAGTACAATCATCTTTGTAACAGCCTTATCAACCGAGTCGGTAAACTTTTTTAAATTTTCGTCGAGCAGGTCACTGCGGTCTTTGTTAAGAACATCCAACAGGCTGAAACAGAATTTAAGTTCGGGAATCAGTTTAAAGAAGGGCATATAAAAGTCGCAGCCTACTCCTACCTCTACCATAAAATCAAATTTTTTCATCAGCAGTTGTCGCTGTTTCTTTACGGTAAGGTCGAGCATAGGGTTTACGCCGGCCATTATATAGGGCCTGTAATTGTTGAAACGTTGCGCCGAAAATTTCAAGTCCAATGGCAGCGACATATAGGTCGATTTTATTTGCTGACGTTCTTTATTGCCGCTGTTGAATTCTCGGAAAACAACCTGCTTTTCGCCGAAGTGCAATGTTGGCACCAAGCGTAGCGCAAGGTGTGAGTTTATTCTGAGGTCGGCCAGCACTCCCACGCTGAATCCCGGATTATAGGCCGATACGTCGGCGTACCACTGCTCGCCGTCGGCGGTAATAAAGCCATTGTTTGCTAATTCCATATCCTGAGCATGCAGGCCAAAGAAAAATCCGTAGTGCAGTCGTCGGAAATCTATGTATGGTCTGTTCTGTACTTTGCGTTCCTGTGCCATCGACAGCAACGGAAAGACTATAAGTGCAATTATGGCTAATAGTTTTTTCATTCTTTTTATATAAACGACCAAAGGACCTAAATATTGTGAAGCGCGGTAAATTGGTCGGGTATTAAGGGGTGTTGTAAGGTGCTACTTTATAGGTTTAAGCACGCACATAGCTTCCATCAGCATGCATCCCGTAATGTGGGGCGTAAGTGAAACGTGGTCGTCGTTCGCAGGTGTTTGCCACCAATTACCGGCGTACAGTTTGGTATCCTTGTTTATACCATTTTCGGCCATAGTTGTAGCCAGATGGGTTATATAATTGTGGAATTTTATGCGTGTGGTCTTGTCAAGATTCTCTTCGTTTATGAGCTTTACAAAGTAGCGAAAGAATATGCCATGGAAAAGTCCTCCATCGCCATTTGTGGCGTTGTCAAGAACGCCTTTGTTGCGGGACATTTTATCTATTACATAGTTTGCTGCCAAGGTCGCATCGGCAAGATATTGCTTGTCGCCTGTGATAAGATACAGTTCGTGTGCCGCTCCCAGAAAGGTTCCTATATTGTATGTAAATATCCAATTTTTCTGAATATCTCCCCGGCTGTTTATATTATCGTAAACGGCACCTGTCTTTTTATCGAAAAGGGTGTTCTTTTCCCAAGAATAAATTTTTATAGCTTCGTTCAGATAGGCCTCTCTCTTTTTCCCGTTTTTCAGTTTCGCCTTATTATAAAATCTATAAAGACGTGCGGCAATCAATGCTGCCGGACCGTTGGAACAGGCATTCTTTGACTTATCAACGTCTGTTTTCCACGTAATTCCGCCGTACCAAGGTGATTCATCTTCGGGTCCCCACGTTGTCCAAATATAATCGTCATACATCTGGCGGGCTTTCTCTATATATAATTTCTTTCCGGTGCTCTCCCACATACGAATCTGTGTAAGTGCCATCCACTCCATGTCATCGACAAATACGTTCCACCAAGGGTCTTTGGGGTTCATTTTTCGTGCGAAATTATATTTGGGTGCACCTTGCCACCAAAGTGGATATATTTTTTTATACTTTTTATCTCCTGTACGCAAATAAGCATCTATTATAACATCCATCGCATGTGCCTGAGGCCAATAATGGTCGGTTTTCAGGTCGGCAAGATGGCTTTTGTAATTGAAATAGTAACGTGTAGGGTAGTCCTTGAAACTTGCTCCCCAAAAATTCTCAATAAGCGCTTGCGCCATTCCTTCGGCCATATTGTTCCAATAGGCTTTGTCTTTTTGTGCAATGGAAATGGTTGAGATACAACATATGAATAAAAATGTTATAATTCTTCTCATCATAATAATAGAATTTATAGTTTCTACAAATATATAGAAAGGCGAGTGAAGAAAAAAATAAGTTTACTTGATTTTTTTATTCCGAGCCGCATCCTATGTTCGAGATTTATCTCAAATATAGTTACAAACGAGCGATAAATATCAAGTTTACTTGATATTTATCACAGCGAGTGTCGTCTATGTTCGATTTTAATCAAATATAGTTACCTTTTCGCCAAAAAGAGCATAAAAAACAGAGAGTAGTCAAAGATAAGTGACTTTCATGCACTTATACTTTGACTACCCTCTGTTTCACCGATACTCGGGACAGACTAAAATCCTCCGCTCATAGCTTCTATTACAACGAGAAGAGTTTCCTTATCCATATCTTTATAAGTTTCAGTATGGTCTATAGTGACCGTTCGGCCCGAGATTTGTATGGGCGCAACCTCGTCGTCTGCCAACCATTCATCGTAGAATGCCTGTGCAATACTCTTGTCCGAGAATGTATATTCACATTTCGAGGAAGTACATTTATCATTGCTGCCAAACACGAGAACCCATTTCATGGAGTATGAAACACCATATCCATAGTCCACAGATTGTGTGTAGGTATATGTATTTCCGTTTACTGTCCACTTCCCTTCTTGAATAATCTCATCCGGATCTTTGGGTAGTACATCATCATCGTCGCTACTACAAGCGTTGAATGCAAACATTCCGAATGCCATGATTAGCATCATCAAAAGTTTATTAAAAGCCTTCATAAATTTATTATTTTTAATTTCCTAGGTTTAGATTTTTTGTGTGTTTATCTCGAATACTTTATCAGAATGCGTAAGTTGCACCAATATTAAAGCATAGGTGGCTCATGTCGGGCACTATATAATATTTCAATTCTGCGCCTACCGAAATTTGGTCGGTAAGTTTATACTCGGCACCACCTCCAAAATCTAATGCAAAATCACTGTCAGACGACGAGAAACCTCCGTAACTTACTTTTGTGCCGTACATTCCAATACCTGCAAGCGGATAAAACTTAACCTTATTGTCAAGTGCCGGGAACAGATAGTGCGCATTTACCATAAAGTCCCACATAGAAATGTGATCTTTTTCAAGATAGTAGTTAAAGGAAGGCTCCAGGCGAAGCTTGTCAAGGACATTGTATTGAAATTTTGCACCTATAGAAATATTGTTGAAACTCTCTCCATCGTAGGTTATTTCATCATAACCGAATCCCATGCCAAAGTTAATACCTGCGGCCATGTCTCCTTTTGTCTGTGCATTCACTGTTGATAGACTGCAAACAGCTGCCAAAATCAAAATAAATAATTTTTTCATTGTGTTTGATGTTTAAAAGTTTGTCCTACTCGTAAGCTTTTCGGTTACGCTATATTGTGTTTGTTGTTATTCTGTTCCTATTTTTCAGAACAAAGGCCATCCATATTTATGAATTGTCGATAGCAAACTTATCTACACTGCTCGGGGAAGGCAAAAAACAAAGGGGTTATTTTGTAAAGATGTGTCACATCTTTACAAAATAACCGATGAAAAAGGCCGTATTTTTACATTTGGTGTACGAATCTTTACATTTTTAGCGCAAAAAAAATCCCACTCTTTTTGAGAATAGGATTACAAACAAAGTTGAGTACAAACCACCATTAAACAGAGCTATTTGCTCTGTTTGTGGGCATTTTGATTCAATTTTACCCAATTGGTAGTGGTCATTCCGATAATTTTTTTGAAGGCGTTGTTAAAAGTTACGCGGGAGTTGAAGCCACATTGCTCGGCAATGGTTTCTATGGTTAAACCCTTTTCTTTCTTTGCCAACAGCAACGCCTTTGATTTTTCTACACGGTAACCATTCACAAGGTCGAAAAAGTTCTTGCCGAGTGTGGCGTTGATGGATTTTGATAAATTATTGGTTGATATTCCCGTAGCGTTAGCCACCTCTTTCAACGATAGGTTGGGATTTACATACGCTTCAGAGGTATAAAGATACTCTTCCACCCGGCGGGCATATTTCTGTAATTGTTCCACGTCATCCTTTTGATTGTCCGCTTCGGCTTTCGGCTTTACATGTATATTCAGAAAACCCGTTTTTTTCTTGAAACGGACAGCCAGAAAGAGCAACAGTATCATCACCGGCAGAATGATGATGGAAGCTATACTGATTGTTTGAATAAATTCACTGTGTCCCATATATCTGTAATTTTGTTAAAAAAAAGCGTGCCCCATCCACTTGTCTTATGAAAGCAGGTTCTGGTAAAACCCTCGGACTAAAAACAAGCAACGGGCCACGCATCAGATATATACGACACACCTTCCACGGGAGAGGTGGATATATAACAATCTGCGTGAAGAGTCGGCTTATTCTCGTCCTGTAAATTTACCAGATTCGCTTTCAGAGAATGAAGCATCACACTTCGCATTCAAACTAAATATATGCTTACCATGCGGCAAGTGCCGGCAAAGATACGCATTTTATTCAGATAAAGAGAGGGTTTGCAACTCTTTTTCCCGTTGCTGTCTTTTTTAACAATACAAAGGAATGAAAGAAAAATTACTTTATTGGGGGCTTTGCAACTGAAATAAGTGCAAGAATCGGATGTTTGGACTATTTTATCTATCTTCGAGCCATACAGCGGGTGACATTCCTGTTATTTTCTTGAATACCATATAGAATGTGGAACGTGAACGGAACCCACAGTCGGTGTAAATGCTGTCGATATTAAAATCTGTTGTCTTAAGCTCGCATAGTAGGCGTTTGGCCTCCTCGATACGCATCCTATTGACAAACTCAAAAAAATTATATCCCAAAGAACCATTGATTGCACGGGAAAGTGTGCGTTGTGGGATATTTATCTCTTTAGCGAAGATTGCCAACGAAATATCGGGACGCAAGTATGCTTTTGATTCTGCCATATATTGGGAAGCACGCTCGCACACTTCTTTCATCTGCCGCTCGTCCATGCTCGAAACAGCCGAGGCATCCGTTTCGTTTGTTTCTGCCGATTCCGAAATTTCTTCTGCGGCTTGTTTAATCGGCATTACAGGGTGGGCAATTGTATTGTATACCAAATAAAACATAGCAACGACATTCAATATTTGAATGAGCCACGCATCGGTTCGTGGCCAGATTGCATAACACGCCATCACAATGACGAAAAGTGCGGCAAAGAGATATTCAAAGGTAAAAATCCACTCTTTTTGCACCCATTCTGCATCGGAAGCTGTCTCTCGAATGGCTTTTTTCTTGCGATGTAGAAAGCGGAAGATGGCAGTAAAGTAACCTATCATCTGCATGAATACAAGGACTGTATTTATATTGCCTATTAGTGAATCGTCGCCTGTCATTTCGTGTCGGATGGAAGCGAGCCGCTCCTCCGGTGACATTGCGAAACATAATATCAGACATATTACTCCCGGCAATAAGTGCAGTAAATGTATAGGCTTCAATCTAAATGACGGGTCGAAATTCTTTTTGGCAAAGAGCCAGAGCAGTGGCATCAGCAAGGTGTTTACCGAAGTACTGATGGGAAGCATAAAAAGCGACAAACTGTGCCACTCCAACATACGACTCATGTTGTAAAGATAGACCGGGACATTGGGAACTACGATGATGGCCGCTGCGTACCCATTTTCTCCTCGGAAGCGGGTAGCTGTTAGCAATATTGTCGCCATTACCATCAGAATGATGATGCTGGACGAATTTACTGTCAGTATAAAATTGTCGTATCCCATTTGTGAACTATTGTAGTAAGTGCAATCTATATTTTACAAATATAGCCGGAATTTTTTAATAAATTTGTCCGGCGTAAAATCAATTTTGTATTTTTGCGAATAAAATTGCACTATTATGGATGATGATGTGAAAAAGATGATGTATGTTCATGGCTTTGCCTCTTCGGGTAGTTCGGGGACGGTAATGACGCTGCGTCGTTATTTCCCCGATTGGCGTGTGATTGCTCCCGACCTGCCTGTCGATCCTTTTGATGCGCTTGAATTGTTGCGAGAGGTGGTGCGACAGGAACAACCGAAGATTGTGATTGGTACTTCTATGGGTGGAATGTATACGCAACAGTTGTGGGGTGTCCCCCGCATTGTGGTGAATCCGTCGTTTGAAATGTCGCGTTCGTTGCTTTTCAATCATATGGGTAAACATAAGTATACTGCCAAGCGTAAGGACGGTGTTACCGAATTTCGTATAGACAAAAATGTTGTTGAACGTTTCAAACTGATGGAAAAGAGCCAGTTTGATGGTGTCTCTGACGAAGAGAAAAGGCTTGTGTATGCCCTTTTCGGCACAAAGGATAATATTGTAAATTTCCGCCCTCTTATGGCGAAATTGTATGGCGAGGAGCGTTGTCTGTGGTTCGACGGCGAACATCGGCTGAACGATACTGTTGTAAAGAAGCATATTATTCCGTTGATAAAGGAATTGTGCTCCGACTCTTTTGGGTAAAGAGTGCAGACTGTTGCAAATAATCCCTGCCGCATTTCTTCGTTAGCGACAGGGATTATTTTATTTGTTGTTCATGGTGTTTACTGCATCAAGTACCGACCAATCGGTGAGTTTCCTTAGAACCTCCAGTCTGAAGGCACCCGGCCACGCTACCAACCAATCGTTTATGCGCGATTTTCCCGGCGCACCGCCGAATCCCCAACGACAATTAAAGAATGCTTCATTCTGACCTCCTGTTGGACGCACCCGACCGTTTATTTCCAATGTGCCGTCTGAGATTAATTGACAGCCGTTGGTCCAGATGGCAAGGGCTTTTTCGCGCCATGCGCTGTTGCCTGTTAGTTCGGCCAGCCTCAGCCACTCGCCCACCCAGAAGAGTGCGTATACATCAAGATGGTGGTGTTGCACCGAAACAGATGTTGCTCCAAAGGTATTATAGTCGTAGCGCATCATGTCTGTATCGTTGCCATAATCGGCTTTATAGTGCCACAACCATGTAGAGAGATAATATGATGTTTGCACGGCATTTTCAATATATACAGAGTCGCCGGTAATGTCGAACAGATTAAGTGACGAGCGCAGCAAGGGCATGGATGATTCTTTGTCTATGCACCATGTGTCGAGTGCGCCGGCAGTGGTGTATCCGTTTTTTGAAAATTCTGTATAGTAATATTCGTATGCCTTTTGAGCAGATTGAAGATAGTCGTTGTTGCCTGTAATTTTGTAAGCGACGAGCATCGGGGGAATCATGAATGCTCCCACTGTGCCGTCGCGATAGAGGCACTCGCCTGCATTGTTCCATCCTTTGCCATAAACTCCCGAGGGTTGTTGGTCGGCTTTTACAAAATTGCATATTCCGAGTGCAATCTCTTTTACTCTTGCTATGCGCTCGGGCAGGTTGCTTTTTTCGAGAAGTTCGGCTGTTTCGAAAAAGTTGTAGGCTGCGGTGCCCAAATTACATGCGTCGGAAACAATATTCTGTCGTTTGTCGAGAATGTTGTCATAGTGTGCAACATAAAAACCATTTTCGTACTGTGTCTGCGGCGCGGTCCATGTGTCGAGTGCGGCAAGAGCCTTGTCGCGCGACTCTTCGTTTCCGGTTTTCAGATAATCGACTAGCAGGGTGTTTATGAATGAGGCATTTTGTCCGCACCATCCTATTTCGTACTTAATGAAAGGTCGTTGTTTCCATCCTGCCTCGCCGTCGGGTACAAGCCCTATACTGAATCCTTTGTAGTCATCTTCTTCGGCCCATAGGTGTTCTTTGGCATATTTTACTCCATATTCCCACACTTTGTCGGTGGTAATAATATTGGGATAATCTTTTTCGGCAAATGCCCATGCTTTGTCGAGAAATAGTGTGAGCGGGCTTTTTCGGGTGCCTTTGTCTGCGACAAAAATATATGCCTGAATATCTCTTTTGTCGCCTTTATTCATTGACATTTTTTTCGTATACTCACTGCCGTATTTGTTTTTATCGACGTATGTAAAGGGACGCTCCTCTTCGGGTATTATAAGTGAATGGGTGGTACAAGTGCTGTCGGGCATTATGCTGCACGAAAAGGCATTATCCTCGCTTGCCGGCTTTTTGCTCCACACTGCCACTGCAAACTTTTCTCCCTCGGAGTATGTTGCTCCGGGGATTGGTGTGCGGCGGTAGGAATATGTGTGCCACACGTCATTTGTCTTGAAGCCTTTAGGCTCTTTGCCTCGTCCCCAATGATTGCCATTGTAGCAAACTGAAGGAATGATGACTTGTTGGCATTTGTATGCGTGGCAAAAGTCAAATGTCAGCCGTACGGAATCTATATTTTCCTCGGCAGTGAAAGTTCTTGTTACTTTAAGGATGTTGTCATCTATGCGCTCTACTGCATCCTCGAAACGTACGCCTGTTTGTGTGCAAGGGGTAAACTCGCCCACCTTTTCGTTGCAAAAATAGAGCTTACCTTCCTTGATGGAAATGCGGCCATTGTCGCAACCGACTATGATCGCAAGCATTGATATTATCAATATAATGTTTTTCATATATACTATGTGTTTTATTCCGAGGTGCGGTATTTCCCCTCTTTTTTCTCTTCTATCATGCTCAGGTACGAAGAGTATCGCGAGAGTGCAATGTCGCCACGCTCTACAGCTTCGATGACTGCGCATCCCGGCTCGTGTATGTGTGTGCAGTTCCCGAATCGGCACCCTTTGGAACATTTGAATATTTCGAGGAAATAGTCGGCAATCTCCTCAATTTCCATGTTGTATGTACCGAATCCTTTTACTCCGGGGGTGTCTACCAGATAGCTGCCGGGCATCAGTTCGAACATTTCGGAGTATGTTGTTGTGTGCATGCCCTTGTTGTGTATTTTGGAAATTTCGCCTATGCGTGCGGCAGTTTCGGGTGATAGGGCATTTACGATACTCGATTTTCCTACTCCCGAATTTCCGGCGAGTAACGACACTTTTCCCTTTATAATCTCCTTAATCTCTTCGATTCCCTGCCCTTCGGTGGCGGCTGTACGCAGACAGCGGTAGCCGATAGATTTGTACAAAGCTATCAGCGACTCCATGGAAGCGCGCTCTTCGTTGTTGTAAAGGTCGGTCTTGTTGAATACAAGTACCACGGGTACACGATAGGCCTCGGCCGAGGCAAGAAAACGATCGATGAATGTCGTCGAGGTTGCAGGGTAGTTTACTGTGACCACAAGCAGGCAGATGTCTACATTTGCGGCCAATATGTGCGATTGCTTGGATAGGTTGGATGCCTTACGGACAATATAGTTGCGACGAGGAAGAATATCGCTTATGTAAGCGGTATTATCCTCGCGCATAGATATTTTTACATAGTCGCCAACGGCAACGGGGTTGGTACTTTTAATATCCTTTAAACGGAAATTTCCTTTTATGCGGCACTCAACCACTGCGCTGTCGGTCTTGACGCTGTATATATTGCCTGTATTTTTTATTACTAATCCCTGCACGCTTATACGGTCATAATTTCTTTCTCTTTTGCCGCAAAGAGCTCTTCTGCTTTCTTTATATATTTGTCGTGAATCTTCTGCAAGCTCTCTTCACCGTCTTTTTCCATATCCTCGGGCAGACCGTCTTTGATGGCTTTTTTAAGGGTGTCAATTCCATCGCGACGTGCGTTGCGGATGCTTATTTTTGCAGTTTCCATCTCTTTTGCACACTGCTTGACAAGCTGCTGGCGACGCTCTCCGGTCAAGGGGGGGATTGCAATAATAATAACCTCGCCGTTGTTCGCAGGCATAATGCCTACGGGTGAGTCGATGATGGCCTTCTCTATTGCGCTGAACATACTTTTGTCCCACGGTTTTATGTTGATGGTGCGCAGGTCGGGGGTGGTAATTGTTGCAACGTTGTTAAGGGGGACTTCCGAACCGTAAGAGTTTACTCTCACACAGTCGAGAATGTGTACATTGGCCTTTCCGGCGCGTATATGAGAAAATTCCTCCTCGAGGTGCATTACTGCCATCTCCATCATTTCTTCGCAGTCATTCAAACAAGATTTTACGTCTAACATGATATTTATTTTATGATTATACAATTAGCGTCAAAATAGGTAAATATAATCCTATTTTCGCAGACATTCTTTTTACAAAAATAGTGATAAAGAGTAAAGTAAAGTTCTGTTTAACTATTTTTAATAATTAAAATTAAATAAACGTCCTGATTGCGCTGTTTTTATCATTAAATTAGCACCTACATATGACACTTGACTACTGTTCCTTATAAACTATTGAAAAAAGAAACAATAGGTCGTATAGATTGTTATTACTAAAGAAAAGGAGGTGAATTATGTCAGGCAGAGAATCGCAGTACAAATTAGTGAAGGTTTTTAGCGGAAACCTATGGCAGGCACAAATAATACAGGGCTTGCTCGAAGCGAATCATATTGTAAGTATGTTAGAGAATGATACTCTTTCGGCGGTAACATCGCCATACGCAACGTTGGGAGGCGAAGTGTGGGTGCTTGTTCACATGAAAGACAGAGAGTCGGCAATAAAATTGATTTCTACAAACTCGCTATCATCCGTACCGTATAATTGAACAGAGATTATTAAAAACATAAAAAGCTGCCAAAGGGCAGCTTTTTATGTTTTGCGACAGAAAATTACTTCTTAATCTCTTTGATACGAGCTTTCTTACCTGTAAGTGCACGCAAGTAGTAAAGTTTAGCACGACGAACGCGACCATACTTATTAACAGTGATGCTGTCGATAGAAGGTGAGTTCAAGGGGAAGATACGCTCAACACCTACTGTACCTGACATTTTGCGTACTGTGAAACGTTTCTCATCACCGTGACCACAGATGCGGATAACAACACCACGATACATCTGGATACGCTCTTTTGTACCCTCGATAATTTTGTAAGCCACTGTGATTGTGTCACCGGGGCCGAAGTTCAACTCGCGTTTAACGTCTGTTGCAAATGCTTCTTTAGCAATTTTAAGTAAATCCATTATTTTGGTATTAAAAATTGTTTATCTCTCCAACGCAACATATCAAGTTACTCTTCCTTGACAGCGATTACGCCGAAAGCGGGTGCAAAGATAGGCAAAAATCCTTAAATAGCAAATACAAAAGAGAGATTTATTTTTGCTTATAGTTTCTTTTCCACAACATTGCACCCATTTGCATTGTTCCACAGGTGCATAATTTCGAGCCACTCTTTGTGTTTGTTTGCGAGTATTATATCCATATTCAACGCTGTTAAGCGTCTGTCGACAATCTTGTTTGTTTGGTTCACAATAAAAAATTGCGAATAAAATCCCGAAACTGTTTTAATTTATTAAAACGGATTAAATAAATAGACATTATACCTATTTATATTATCGGCAAATTTCTCTATTTAACTTTTTCTTTTTACTTTTGCGCCACAAAAAGCAGAAAGGCGATTGTATCATGCAGAAAAATTTAGTTATAGTAGAGTCTCCGGCAAAAGCAAAAACGATAGAAAAATTCTTGGGTAAGGATTATAAGGTAATGTCCAGCTACGGACACATCTGTGACCTCAAGGAGAAGGAGTTCAGCATAAACACCGATACGTTTGAGCCGGAATACGAAATACCGGAGAAAAAAATAAAAGTGGTAAACGACCTAAAGGCCGAGGCGAAAAAGGCCGAGACTGTCTGGTTGGCATCCGATGAGGACCGCGAGGGAGAGGCCATCAGTTGGCATCTTTATACAGTGCTCGGCCTTAAACCCGAAAATACCAAACGAATCGTTTTTCACGAAATTACCAAAGATGCCATACTGCGTGCCATCGCAACGCCGCGTGACATTGATACAAGTCTTGTCTATGCTCAGCAGGCGCGTCGTGTGCTCGACCGCATAGTAGGCTTTAAGCTGTCGCCGGTACTGTGGCGCAAGGTTAAACCCGCCCTGTCGGCCGGACGCGTTCAGTCGGTAACTGTGCGTCTTATTGTAGAGCGCGAGCGCGAGATAAATAAATTTACCAGCGAGTCGAACTACAAGGTGACGGCACAATTTCTGCCCGTAAACCCCGAGGATGGTGACAGCATCATCAGCAGCGAACTTTCTACACGCTTCAAGACTGCAGCCGAGGCCGAGGCGTTCTTAAAATCGTGCATAGGCTCAAGCTTCACGATAGACGACGTAAGCACAAAGCCTCTGAAAAAAAGTCCTGCGCCGCCTTTCACCACATCCACTCTGCAACAAGAGGCCTCGCGCAAGCTGGGACTCTCGGTGATGCAGACAATGAGAATTGCGCAAAGCCTGTACGAGGCAGGATACATCACCTACATGCGTACCGACTCGGTAAACCTATCGTCTCTGTGTCTAAATTCGTGCAAGAAAGTAATAACCGAAAGAATCGGCGAAAAATATCTGAAAACACGTAAATACGCAACAAACTCCAAAGGTGCGCAAGAGGCACACGAGGCCATACGCCCCACATATATGGAGAACAGCACCATAGACGGCACACAAACAGAGAAACGCCTTTACGAACTAATCTGGAAACGCACCATTGCCTCTCAGATGGCCGATGCACAAATAGAAAAGACTGTCGCAAACATTGCCATCAGCGACCATAAAGAGAGTTTCGTGGCAATAGGCGAGGTAACAATCTTCGACGGCTTTTTGCACGTTTATCGCGAGTCTAACGACGACGATACAACCGCCGAGACAAAAATCCTGCCGATGGTACACGCAGGCGAGCAGTTGAAAGCTCAGCAGATTACAGCCACCGAGCGATTCACGCAGCACCCTCCGCGTTACACCGAGGCCAGCCTTGTGCGCAAGCTCGAGGAATTGGGCATCGGACGCCCCTCTACATACGCTCCCACCATCAGCACCATACAACAGCGTGGCTACGTCGAGCGTGGCGACAAGCCCGGCGTCGAACGTACATACTGTTGCATGACACTGATAGACGGCATTATAAAAACCATTGAGGAAAAAGAAAAGGTAGGTGCCGAAAAATCCAAACTTCTGCCCACAGACATAGGGCTTGTGGTAAATGATTTTCTGCTTGCCAACTTTCCCGAAATAATGGACTACAACTTTACCGCAACGGTAGAGAAAGATTTTGATGCCATTGCCGAAGGCAAGAAGCAGTGGGTAGAGCCCATAAGCACTTTCTACAAAGACTTCGACCCGCAGATAAGCAACATACTGCAAACAAAGAGTGAACGTAAGGTGGGCGAACGTATTTTGGGAACCGAGCCTGCAAGCGGCAAGCCTGTTTCTGTAAAGATAGGTCGTTTCGGCCCCATTGTGCAGATAGGAACATCCACCGACGAAGAAAAGCCACGTTTCGCCCAGATGAAGCCCGGACAAACGATGGAGACAATAACACTCGAAGAGGCACTCGAACTTTTCAGTCTGCCGCGCATGTTGGGCAACTTTGAAGAGAAAAACGTAACAATAGGCGCAGGCCGTTTCGGCCCCTACATCAAACACAGCGATGTTTATGTGTCGATACCCAAAGGCACCGACCCTCTGACAATCACTATGGACGAGGCGGTCGAACTAATCCTTGCCAAACGCAAGGCCGAGGCCGAGCGTATAATAAAAACCTTCGACACCGAGCCCGAACTTCAGGTGCTCAATGGTCGCTTCGGCCCCTATATAGCATACAAAGGCAGCAACTATAAATTGTCAAAAACAATAGTGCCTGCCGACCTTACACTCGAGGCTTGTCTTGAAATAATCGCACAACAGCAAAATAGCGAGACTGCTCCCGCGAAAGGTCGCCGTAAATACACGAAAAAGAAATAATGACACGTATCATTCTCATAGGATTCATGGGGTCGGGCAAGACAACGCTGGGACGAGCACTTGCCAAGGCATTAGGTCTTACATTCATAGACCTCGACAATTACATAGAACTGCGTCACTGCAAAAGCATCAACCGGATATTTGCCGAGCGTGGCGAGGAGGGCTTCCGCAAGATAGAGCGCAACCTTCTGCATGAGGTGTGCGAATTCGAGGATGTTGTAATCTCTTCGGGTGGCGGAACACCCTGTTTCTTCGACAACATCGACTATATGAATCAGCAGGGAACAACAATCTATCTTCAAGTTCCTAACGAACGACTGCTTACCCGTCTGAAAATAGCAAAAAGCCGTCGCCCGCTGCTCAAGGACAAGAACGACGAGGAAATAGAACAATTCATCATTGAGCAGATGCAACGTCGTGAGCCTTTCTACGCAAAAGCCGACTACGCATTTACCGCCGACCGTTTAGAGGACAAAGAACAAATAGCAGAGTCGGTGGCAAGGTTCCGCAAACAATTTAATCTTTAAAATGCACCATCCAAAATAAACAATATGAAAAAGCAGATAACAATTATAAAAGTAGGCGGAAAAATTGTAGAAGAACGTGAGTCGTTACTTGCGCTTCTCGACCGTTTCGCTGCAATCGAGGGCGATAAAGTGCTTATTCACGGCGGTGGTCGCTCGGCAACAAAAATCGCCGAGAAATTGGGCATCGAGAGTCGCATGATTGATGGTCGTCGCGTGACCGACGAAGCTACGCTTCAGGTAGTTACAATGGTCTATGGCGGTCTTGTGAACAAAAATATTGTTGCAGGCTTGCAGGCTCGCGGCACAAATGCCCTGGGGCTTACAGGTGCCGATTGCAACATTGTGCATGCGCACAAACGTCCGGTCAAGGAAATTGATTGGGGCTTTGTGGGCGACGTAGACGGTGCCGACGGCAAGATGCTCGCTGCGCTTATAGAGCAGGGAATTGTGCCTGTTGTTGCTCCATTGACACACGATGGCAACGGTAACATGCTCAATATTAACGCCGACACTATGGCTGCCGAGACTGCAAAGGCTCTTGCGCCGTATTTCGACGTTACGCTAACATATTGTTTCGAATTTCCGGGAGTAATGCGCGACCCCGAGGATGCCTCGAGCGTGATTCCCCTGATAACTCCCGACACATACAGCAACCTCAAAGAAGAGGGTGTTGTCAGCGGGGGCATGATTCCCAAGCTCGACAATGCTTTTAATGCACTGAACAACGGCGTTGCAAAGGTTATAATCACTCGTGCCGATGCTATTGACGGCAAGCAGGGCACACACATTACATTGTAAGATGCCTATTGCGCAAACTGTTGAACATCATCCTCTTTACGGGGATATAAAGATTTCCATAAACTCACGGGCGCGGAACATTATACTCCGCGCCCGTGCGGGTATTATAGAGGTTACTCTGCCGCCACGTGCAGGGCGAGCCGACTTTCTGAAAGCGCTCGATAAATATGGTAAGAAACTGCTTGCCGAGTGTCGCGAGAATATGCCTGCAAAAATAGATGCCGATTATAAGATTGAAAAGGAAAATTTCTCTTTTATGTTGGCGGCCGGCAGCGGCAGCCGATATTTTATACGTTACGATGGGCAGAGTGCCACGCTTTTTTGTCCCGCAACAACTGACTTTTCCGACGAAAATACACAAGAACTTTTGCGTCGCATACGCGTCACTGCCCTGCATCGTGTAGCTAAAGAGTATCTGTCGCAACGCCTTAAAATGTTAGCTGCGAAACACGGATTTTTCTACAATGCAGTATCGCTTCGCAGCAGCCGTACACGTTGGGGAAGCTGCAGCAACAAAAGAAACATCAGCCTCAGCATATATCTGCAACTGTTGCCCACCCATCTTGCCGATTATGTTATTCTGCACGAATTGTGCCACACTGTGGAAATGAATCACGGCGTCTCTTTTTGGGCACTTATGGACAAAGTTACCGCCGGAAAAGCCAAACAACTAAGGGCGGAATTGAAAAAATATAAGCCTGCTTTTTAATCCTCGCTCTTCTCGCGCCACGGGTGCGGAACGGCCGGCAATTTACGATTGATGTTAATTATCAGCGGTACAAGCATAGCTATTATAAACAGCACAAAGGGTACCATTATCATTTTATCATCTGCGGTGATTGCCTCAATATCTTCTGTCCCCCAAATTTTCATGCTTGCAACCGCAATGCTGTTATTAAGCACATGCCCGACAATCACCGGCAGCAGGCTGCGGGTTCTATAATAGATCCATCCGAAGATAATTCCCAGCATGGTGGCATACACCACCTGTTGGGGATTCATGTGGATAGCACCGAAAATAATGGCGGTTATAATAATTCCCGTCCAAGGGTTGGAGCTACGGCGCATAAGATACCCTTGAATAGCTCCCCGGAACATCATCTCTTCCACAATGGGCGCGAGCAGCGCCATCGCCGCTACTGCCAACGGCTCGTCTGAAAGTTCCATGAAAGTATCCTCCATAAAGTCGGGCAGCGCAATCCACTCCATTGCTATGTTCAGCACATACATCGACCCGAATATAAGCACCGTGGTTTTTACAAGCGTCGAGGGGCTGACCTCCGAAAATATCCGCGAAGAAATTTTTACATACCCGAAGGTGATTAAATGCCATATCATCAGCAATGCCGACAAAAATAACGAAGCGGCCAATAGGGCATTTTCGGTAAAAACAGCCTCCCTTCCGCCACCCGACAACCATGTGGCGCACCAATCAAAGGCGTAAAACCCATAAGTACACACCACCTGATAGAAAAAATACCACAGCAGCACCTTTGCCACCCACCACACTCTGTGCTTGAAACTATCTTTACCCTCTGTCATAAACAATTATCTCTGTACTTCTGCAACATCCTTTACAATTTGCGCCTTAAGTTCGTCGAGCGACGAAAAACGACGCTCCTCGCGCAGACGACGCACAAATTCCACACAAATGTTACAACCATAAAGGTTGCCCGCAAAATCTATTATAAAAAGCTCTATTGTGCGCTTACCGCAACCGGTAACAGTGGGCTTTACACCTACATTCATCACACCCTTATACTGCTCGCCCGCAACCGTTGCCGACACTTCGTAAACGCCATTCTGCGGCAAAAGTTGCATAGGCTCTTCAAGCTCGATGTTCGCCGTCGGAAAGCCAAGCTCGCGTCCCAATGCGGCGCCGTGTACCACAGTGCCGCTTATCGGGTAACGGTAGCCCAAAAGCGTGGCTGCACTCTCTACATCTCCGGCAGCAAGGGCCCTGCGCACCTGTGATGAGCTTACTTTTGCACCCGCTTCATTATATCGTGCAGCCCGAACAACCTCGATGCCCATCTCGCGACCATAGTCAATATACGCATCGGCATTCTCGCCCTCGACGGGGCGTCCGAAACGATGGTCGTATCCAAGCACCAGTAACTTTACATTCAACCGTTCGGCAAGAATCTTGTGCATAAATTCACGCGCAGTCATTGCGGCAAGCTCGCGGTTAAAATCGAACACCACGCAACGCTCAACGCCTGTCGCCGCAAGGCGTTCCATACGCACACGCGACGAAGAGAGAAGAAAAGGTTGCGGGTCGGCATCGAAAATCATGCGCGGATGTGTTGCAAAGGTAACCAGCGTTACCGGCAATCCGGCAGCCGCCGCCCTGCGACGCGTCTCCTCAATCATGGCAACGTGTCCGCGATGCACCCCGTCGAACGAGCCTATGGTAGCAACCGTCGGCTCGTGGGCAATATTGTCAAGGTCGTATATAATATCCATAAATTATTCTATTAACCACTGCGGTAGGGGAGCGTTGCGCTCCATAAGCAGCGATGCAATGCCAAGTGATGCTGCAGTGGCGCAATTATCGCGCGAATCGTCCAAAAACAAGCAATCCTCGGCGTTAATTCCCTCGGCGACAAGCAGTTTCTTGAAAATCTCATCATCGGGCTTGCAGGCGTGCATTTCAAAAGAAAGGTACACCCTGTCGAAATAATCCGTTAGCTGACGCCCCTCGATGGCTCTCAGTTTTTTTTCGATAGCTTCCCAATGAATAACATTTGTATTACTCAGCAGAAAAACCTTGTACCCTCTCTTGCGTAAAGCTCGCAGACAGCGAAATTTCTCAATAGCCGCCTCGCCCAGCATCGCACACCACGCCGCCTTGATGCGCTCGCGCACAGCCGGCGAGCATACAACGCCCATCGACTCGGCAATGGCACAATACATCTCCTCGGGCGACACAATGCCGCACTCCAATCCCTGCAACAGCTCATTCCTAACGTTCAGCCCATCGGTTAAAAGATGCTCCCCGACGCCCAAATTTCTTAAAGCGTCGAGCGTCGCCTCGGGAACAATATCCAGCAGCACCCCACCTAAATCAAATATAATATTCTTTCTGTCAAGCATTTCTGTATGCAAAAAATCTTGGCAATACTAAATTGCAAGAATAAAATTTTCGCTAAGATACAATTTTTATGCCAAATCTTTGTTTCTTTCCGGAAATTATATTACCTTTGCAACGTATTTCAAAGGAAATATGTCGGGCTTTTAGCTCAGTTGGTTAGAGCAACAGACTCATAATCTGGAGGTCCTAGGTTCAAGCCCTAGATGGCCCACGAAGCGGATAACGAAAGTTGTCCGCTTTTTTTGTTGTTGGGGCTTTCACCTTCGGTTATCTCCCTCGTTTTAATGTTTGCACCGGCTGTGCCGACAGCAAACACGAGGTCGATGGGTCGCTTCGCGACAAATCTCAAGCCCTAGATGGCCCACGAAGAGAATCGCATTCGCGGTTCTCTTTTTTTATTGCAGGGCTTTCACCTACGGTTATCTCCCTCGTTTTAATGTTTGCACCGGCCTGACAAGCATTACAATCCCTAACAGCGTGACAAGCATAGGACGTTATGCGTTCGCTGAATGCAGAGGCCTTACAAGTGTAAATATTCCCAACAGTGTTACTTTGTTGGGTGATAATTGTTTTAATAGTTGCTCTTCGCTTGAGAATGCGGTAATAGGTGATGGTGTAAAGGAAATAAATAACTATACATTTAATAACTGCTTTTCGCTGACCGATGTAAAAATAGGAAAAAGTGTTACATCTGTGGGTGAATATGCTTTTAATAATTGCGCCAAACTACTTTCAATTAAAATTCCTCAAGCAACAAAGGCAATAAAAAATTATGCTTTCGATGGATGCAATGGACTAAAAAACTTATTGTAGAAGATAGAACAACGGCTTTGGAATTAGGCTCAAACGGCTCGTCGCCACTTTTCGTGGATTGTTCGTTGGATTCTGTATATATTGGTGGTGAAATAAAATACAAGACTTCAAGTAGTTACGGCTATTCTCCATTCTATAGAAATACATCGCTTAGGAGTGTCGTAATAACAAATGCAGAAACAACTATTTATGACAATGAATTTTATGGTTGCACTAATTTAAAGAATGTCTCATTAGGCGATGGTGTTTCTTCAATTGGCAAATGGGCTTTCAGTGGTTGCAATAATCTCGATTATTTTGCTTTTGGTGAAAATATGAAAAGTATCTGTGAAGAGGCTTTTAGCGATTGCAATAATTTGACAATGCTTATTAGTAATGCAAAAACACCTCCAGTTTGTGCTGCGCAGGCTTTGGATGATATAAATAAATGGAATTGTATTCTGTATGTGCCTTCCGAAAGCATGACAAGTTACCAATCTGCCAATCAATGGAAAGATTTCTTCTTTATCAGTGAAATTACAACAGGTATAGAGGATGTCGAATCAACTTATGAAATAAATGTGTCGGATAATGGTGTTGTTTTAGAGGGATGTGAGGGTAAATCTGTTACCATATACACCACCGCCGGTGCAGTTGTAGAGAAAATCGACAGCTACGCAGGCAAGGAGATTACTCTCGACAAGGGTGTTTACATTGTTCGTGTAGGAAACAAGACAATGAAAATAAGGTTGTAAGCCAACCTACATAGCCCCACAAAATCCAGCCTACCCATGCAAAGGGTAAGCTGGATTTTTTTGTTCCACAAATTCATGGGAATAATTTGTTTGGTAGTGTGATTATCACTATTTTTGCTATGTAAGATAAATAATCCGTTGAATAAAAATCATACTATGAAAAAGTTCTTTTCTTTCTGTTTGCATTATGCAACAATGGCGTTGTTGCTGTTTGTGGCGGGCTGTTCATCCTCGACAACAGAGGTGGGTACAAAAATAGCAGCTCTTGATGACGCTACGAAGGAAGCCAACGACAACAATGCCGCTATTCAGAAAGGACTTAATGCTGCAGCCCTAAGTGCAGACAACATCCTCACAAGAATATGTGCAGCCATTGTTAAGGCTGAGAATACCCCAGTCAAGGCAAAACTTGACGATGAGAGCATCCAGCAACTTAATGTTCTCCATGACCAATGGATGGAACAGGAGAAACAAATACTTGCCGACCATATCATACAACAGGAATCACTTTGGCATAAGCAGAGTCACAGACTGACGGACATTGTGAGGAATAACGAAGGTGTTTGGCTCTCACAACATTTGTTCTACATCGTCGGTTCCCTTTCCCTCTTGTCAATCATAACAATTGTGTTGGAGATTGCCTTCTATGTGTATTTTAACTGGATAACATAAAATGGTAACATAAATACAGAGAACCGTTTCAACTTAGAGATGAAGAAAAATTATGGACGGGCTTCTTTTAGTTGTCGGCTGATGTCTGTCATGCGTTCAGCTGTCAAAGGATAAAAGTGACAGGTAAGAATGGCAATGAGAGCTACGGTGGCGGGGATGAAGGACATCAGGTAGCGGAGACAGAGAAGGGCGGACTCGGGCTGGGTGATGAGGGCTTGGGCTGTCAACTGTTCATCGGTACGCGGTACGTAGCCACAGGCAGAGAGGAGCCATAGAACAGCAGCACCGCCAATGGCACCACCAAACTTCTGCGCCATCGAACTGGAAGAGAAAATGAGGCCTGTTGAGGCTGTCTTGTAACGCAATTCGGCGTAGTCGCTGACGTCAGCATACATCGACCAGACAAGAGGCGACATCATACCCGTGAGGATGCTAATGAGGACTTGGAAAAGAAGCATGAGCCAGAAACCTGTGGGCGAAACAGGGATGAAAAAGAAGGCGACACTCAACACCAAGAGGACGGCATTTACGGCCATGAACAGCGACTTCTTGCCAAGGCGACGAGCAAGGGGAACGGTACAAGCCACGCCCACCATGTTCGAGACTTCGCCAACGCTAAGGAAAAGTCCCGCATAGAAGAGAATTGATAATTGATAATTGACAATTGATAATTTGAGAACCCTGTCAAAGCCGATAATGTCGGCAAAGTAATAGGCGACTGTGGCTCCTCGGACGGTACAAAAGAGATTAAAACAGAGGGCAGCAGCGATGAGTAGCCACCACGGACGGTTGGAAAGGAGTGAACGAAAGTCTTTGCCTATGCTGACGGTGGAGACGGTTTTCAGCCGCTCACGTGTGAGGGCAAAAGTGAGCAGGAAGAGCACGAAGCATGCGGCAGCAATGACCATCATGGCGTATTGCCATGCGAGAGAGGTGGACCCACCTCCTGCCTTAAAGAAATTCACCAGCGGTTCCCATGCTGCCAAAGCGACAAATGAGCCACCATAGGCAAAGAACATACGGAAGGAGGAAAAGACGGTCTTCTCCTGCGAGTCGTCGGTCATCACTCCCAGCATAGCTCCGTATGGCACATTGATGGCCGTGTAGATGGTCATCATGAGGATGTAGGTGACATAGGCATAGATGAGTTTGGCAACATACGACCAATCTGGTGTGGTGAACAGCAGGATGCCCGCGATGCTGAACAGTGGTGCCACCCAGAGCAGATAGGGCCGGTACTTCCCCCAGCGGGTCTGTGTGCGGTCTGCAATAATGCCCATCATGGGGTCGCTGACGGCATCCCAGATGCGGGTGACGAGTACCAACACGCCTGCATCTACAAGGCTCAGTCCAAAGACATTGGAGTAGAAGAAAGGCAGATAGTAAGAGAACACCTTCCAAAACATCGACGATGACATATCGCCGAAGCCGTAACCAATTTTTTCACTTATGGGTGCCATGATTCTTGCGGATGAGTTGCTTGATAGTTTCTACGCTTGCTCTTGTCGTCAGTCCGTCCTCGGGCGTGTTCATGCAATAGTCAATGAGGCGGTCGAGGGAACTGACAGCCACATGGAGGCGGGTGTCGGCAGTGGCATAATAGATGAGGACGCGACCGTCATCGTCGAGGATCCAGCCATTGGAGAAGGCCACGTTCATCACATCGCCCACGTATTCCTCTCCCTCGGGTACCAAGAACCAGCCGCCAGGTTGGGCTATCACACGTGTGGGGTCATCGAGGGCCGTCATATACATATATAATACATAGCGCAGTCCGTCGGCAGTGCCGCGCACCCCATGAGCCAGATGCAGCCAGCCTTTCTGTGTCTTCAGCGGTGCCGGTCCTTCTCCATTCTTCACCTCCTGGATGGTGTGATAGTGCCGAGGATTGATGATGATTTCCTCCTTGACCTCTGCATGTGTGATGTCTTCCACCAGTGCCCAACCAATGCCTCCACCACTGCCGGTGTCTATGAATCCATCCTGGGGGCGGGTGTAGAAAGCATACTTGCCATCTACGAACTCAGGATGAAGCACAACATTGCGTTGCTGGCTACGGCTTTTGAGGTCAGGCAGACGTTCCCAGTCCTTGAGGTCTTTCGTGCGAGCAATGGCGGCAGTTGCTGTGGCGGCACTGAGATTGCCGGGCAGTGAGTCGTCGTGACGCTCGGCACAGAACACGCCGTATATCCAACCGTCCTCATGCTCCGTCAGGCGCATATCATATATATTGGTGGCGGGGATGAGGTCTTCGGGCATCGTGATGGGTTCGTCCCAAAAGCGGAAGTTGTCGATGCCATTAGGACTCTCGGCCATAGCAAAAAAACTCTTGCGGTCTGCACCTTCTATACGACATACCAACAGATAGCGTCCTTCCAGCTTGATGGCACCGGCATTCAGCACGGCATTCATCATGATGCGCTGCATCAGATAGGGGTTGTCCTTTTCCGAGAAATCATAGCGCCATTCCAAAGGCGTATGCTCGGCTGTCAGTATGGGATGCTGATAGCGTTCGTAGATACCGTTTCCCCACTCCTTGGGTTCATTCTTCATCGCAAGCAACGCTTCGTGTCGTTCGAACAGATGCTTCTTTCGTAATTCGTAAGTCATTATAAAGCAAAGTTATGTTTCAGTTTTCAATAAAAAACACACGGCTGGCATATTCCTCTCGAAGGGGGACTTCAAGACCAACTTCCATGAGAAAGCGACCAGTAAACCTTTTGCCTGAGAGCGAACAGGGTTTCTGGCCTACATGCACGTTTTTCTCTGTTAGGGTGTATGTTGCATCGGGATTGAGTCCAGCTAATCGGATGCGAGGAAGCGGCTGGTCGTAGTAGTTGTCAATCTTATATACGAAAAAAACACCTTGGCGGCAAACATCGTCGACATACATCAGCGAGGAAACGCCCTTGCGGTCGTATGGTGAGATGAGACGATAGAGATCGCCTGTCTGCACGACCTGCCGCAACTGTTTGTAGTCGGCCATACAGGTTGATGTCTGCTGACGCTCCTCGTCAGTCATATCCTTAGGCTGCAATTCAATGCCGAGACGCCCGGACATGGCAACATCGCAGCGGAACTTGATAGGGATGACCCTGCCGCCTGTGTTCCAATAGGGGCAATGATTGATGTGACACGCCATTGCATTGGCAGGGAAGAAGAGCGAAGTGCCCCATTGGATGAAGACGCGCTGCAGGGCGTCGGTGTTGTCAGAAGTCCAGAACTCGTCGAAATAAGGCAGCAAGCCGTAGTTGGCGCGTCCACCGCCCGATGCACAATCCTGAATCACGATGTCAGGGTATTTGTCACGGATGCGCTGCAGCGTCTTGAGCAGACCAAGGTGGTAATCGACGTAAAGGTTCTGCTGACGGTTCATGGGCAGATAGAGCGAGCCGAAGTTTTGGATGGAGGCATTGGCATCCCACTTGATATATGCTATCTCTGGATTTTGGGTGAGCAGGTCGTCAACAATCTTGAACACGAAGTCCTGTACCTCGGGATTAGTCATGTCGAGCACCAGCTGCGTGCCTCCTCGTCCCAGTTTCAGTTCCCGTCCTTTTGTCTGCAAAACCCATTCGGGATGACGCTCATAGAGTTCGCTTTTTGTGTTCACCATCTCCGGTTCTATCCAAATGCCGAACTTGATGCCCCGTTCACGGGCAGCCTTTGTCAATACGCCGAGTCCTCCCGGCAGCTTGTTCTTATCTACGACCCAATCGCCCAGACTGGAGGTGTCATCCTTACGTGGATACTTGTCGCCAAACCATCCGTCGTCCATTACGAAGAGTTCACCGCCGAACTTGCTGATATCGTCCATCATGGCAATCATGCGGGTCTCGTCGATGTCGAAATAGAGTCCTTCCCACGAATTCAGTAGGATGTCGCCTGTCTTCATCCCTCTGTGCAGCATTCCTTCAGTACGTGCCCAGCGGTGGAAGTTACGGCTGGCTCCGCTCAAGCCTTCATTTGAGAAGGTGAGGGCAAGATGCGGCGTCTCGAACTTCTGTTTCGGGTCGAGGACGTATTCGCTGGATTGGGGGTCGATACCGGCATAGAAGTGGTGCTCCTTATGTGAGATGGTATTGAAGCGGAGTTCGAAGTTACCGCTCCAGCATAGGGCTGCACCTATGATGCGACCACTATTCTCCTGTGGCTGCCCGTCGAGGGAAATCATCACTTCGGGTGCATCGAGATGAGCATTTCGCGTTCCGTCGGTATTGCGGATGGTTTTCACGCCGCCAGTCAACGGCTCCGACGTCGGTTCCGCCTCTGCCGCCCAATTGCCATGCATGTGGGTTATCCATACGTTCCCCTGGCGCAGTACAAGATGTCCCGAATCGTAACGCTTCAGGGTGATGGCCTTCTTTTCTGCGTTCACTATTTCCGTCCACGTCTCGATGATGTCTACCCGGTCGTATGCCTTGTAGAACACCTTAACCGTGACAGGTTGCAATTTGTCTTGCATCGTGAAAATGTGAGTCTTTGAAGCAGACTCTGCCTTCACCTCATAATCCTCTACTTTCAACTCCAGATTCAAATCCCCGTCGGCATGAAGTACCTGCAGGGCTGGCAGCTGTACCATATCCACCGTACCAAAGGCAGGCAAGGCAGACGAGTTGAGGTCGGCGCCAGCATCGCGCAATTCTTGTAAACTGGTAACACGCGGGCCATAGTAGGCCATGCGGAGGTCTTGCCCCTCTCGGGCGTGCAGAATAAGCATGGTGTTCGGAGTTTCTATGCTCACGTCGCCACTCCAAGCAGCGGCACTCAATGTTCCCATTAATGGGAGCAGAAGCAGAAATAACCTTTTCATATTGCTATTTGCTTATTTTATTGTTTCAATGTCTTTAAGCATGAGAATCCTCTTGTCCTCGACCATCTTGCGGAAGTCGGGAGCATCCTTGGTCGATGGTGCAGGGGCAAAGTACTGATGGTGGTCGGCGTTGCGCCAGACAAGGAAGTAGCAGAGGGGATACTTCTCGATTTGCGGTTTCAACACGCGTGTCCACCAAGTTGGGTCGGGAAGATTCTGATAACCACATTCCGTGAGGGCGACAAGGCGTCCTCTCTTCTTGGCAAACTCGCAGAGCATGGTGAGGTCTTTGCCCAGCGTACTGATGAAGGCATTCTCATCATTGGATTGCTGATAAGCATCAAGGCCGATGATGTCCACGCGATCATCGCCTGGATAGGAATCCATGTCATCGTCTTTCATACCGTAATTAGGACTCCAGCTCCATACGATGTTCGTCAAGCCGTCGGCCAGCAGTTTATCCTGCAGGCAGTTCCACAGTGCCTTGTATTCTTGGGCGGTACAAAGGCCCTTGCCCCACCAGAACCAACCGCCGCTGTTCTCATGCCAGGGACGGAAGATAAAAGGAAAGGGATGGCCTTGTTCGTCTTTCAACGACTGGAGGAAAGTGGAGAGGTGCTGCATCCACGTTTGGAACTTTTGATGCTGGCTGCCGCCTGGCAGGATACTGCGAACTGTGTTGGCATCCTTGTTGTCCCATGCCGTGCCTCCTGTCAGCGGGTTGCGCGGATGCCAGGAGATAGTAGCGATGCCACCGCGACGCACATGTGCCAGCAACTCTTCTCGGATTCGAGCGAAGGGTACGCTGTCCAGACTCTTGACATCGCCCATCTCGATGCCACCAAGTTCAAAGCCCATCACGGCGGGGTAGTCGCCGCAAGTCGCCAATACGTCGGAATGTCCTCCAGAAGCAGAGCGGTCGTTCCAACCGAGACCATAGAAAGGATCGTCCTGATGTCCGAACATGATACCACGGGTGTTGAGGCGTTGCAGACGTTGGAGCAGCATTTCACGACCTATATTGTGCGAGCTCACCGGGTAAAGCGGCTGTATCGCAGAAACTTTGGTTTGCGTGGCCTTTGTGCGGCCGATGGGCACTATCTTCAAGTTATCAAAATATGGAGTAGAGACGCGGCGCTCTTTCAAAAGAGCTATCAAGCCTGCCATGCCCTTGCCGTAGTGATCCGATGTGGCCTTAACCACTTCGACTCCATCGACGTAGCCCAAGATGCGGTCGCCCTCGAAACGAAGCCTGAGGTTGTGCCATTGCAGAGCCGTTATGCCGCTTACTTCTTTCTCGTCCAGCGTGTATTCGCCGCCAACCTCTACGTCCTTTCGGGCGAGGATGATGGCTTGCTGTTCCTTGTCGCCAATGAGTTCTTTCTTGTCGAGCTTTCCGCAGGTGAGGATGAGCGTTACCTTCCCTTTATCGTCCATCTTCAGATAGTAACCCTTGGCCCAGATGCCGTAACCGGAACCCACGTCACAGAGGCGACCCATTACGCCGGCCTCGTCGCCGGGATTCAGATATACGTCGGCACTGACTTCGTAGTCCTGCCAGTCGGCATCGCCCAGGATGGTGTAGTGGTGCCATTCGGGTGCCCAGCTGAGAGTGTGGGAACCGACGATTTGGCGGATGCATTTGGCGGATGAGTTTGCAAGTGAATGAGTTGAGGGCTGCTTCACCAGTTCGAAGCATCCTATCAGGTCTGCCAGATAGTGAGGCAGATAGCCCCACTCGGAGGGATTTTTGTACTGCTCGAAGTCGTCCTCGTAGGGGATGGGGAAGGGTTGAGAGGCTGGGATATCGGCAAATGTCCCTTTCTGCTGCCCCGTCACCGTGGAGAGAGAATAGACGGCATCGGGCTTCAAGGTGATGGAGAAACTACAACCCTTGGGAGTGATGTCCTTCAAGCGCACGAATTGTTGCAGCGAGTCGCTATACCATACGCAGAGTTTGCCTGTGGCAAGTCCGTCGGTCACCTCTATCTTAATCTTCTGTGCTTTCTTCGCCCCCTTCGTCTCGGCAATGATGCTGTAGTCGCCCGTCTGCGGGTCGCGCATGGTCACCATGGAACCTCCACCAGGCAGATTTAGACAACCATCGTCGATGTATCGCCAGCCCACACGAGTAAACTGGCCGTAGTGCGCGTAGCCCCACAGCGCCTCGCGGACGTAATAGTGCCCGCTCCACGGCTCCTGAGCAAGGAGCATCGGTGGTTCCTTGCTATAAGGCTCCAACGGATATGTAGCACCGATGTCATACCAGTTGACAACCTTGGTTGCTCCACTGATGATGTAGTTCATATTGAAGCATTTCACGATGGAGATGAGGCAATCGAAACCAGGGAGATACACGTGGTCTTCGCTGTTCCAAATGGGCTTGCCCATGTCTTCTGCCATCTTGCGTTGCTCTGGGGTAAGTTGTATTTCGCTGAACGTGTGGGCACAAACGGCGTCGAGCGCATCCCTAAGTTCCGAGTCCTCCTGCATTCGCTTGAGAAAGTCCATCTTCTGACCGCCCCAGTTACCGAAGCCATGTAGCTTTACGTCGCGAAAACCACGTTCGTTCATGGCTCTGCGCAGATGCTTGGCGAAGTCGGCGTTCCATCCCTTCTCGTTGTGACAGCCTAAAGCATCCAGTTCCAGACCGTGCACCTCACGCAGTCCCTGAAGCCAATCCACATAGTAATCCACCATATTGTCTGACCAATAATTGCCCACCCAGGCAGGGGCACTCCACGAAGTAGCGTCAAGGGTAAGAGCCGGATTACGCCGTTTCACCTCCTGCATCACCCACCACATATAGCCACGCAGGTAGTTGTGGTCGCCCTGATTGTGGCTATGGGAGGGCATCGAACCCTGCGTACTGTTGCCGTCACCCGGCACTTCGACAAGGATCGTGCTGACGCTGGCTCCAAACATAGGCTTATAGACCATGTCCATGATCTGTGAGCGCTGAGGCTCAGGATAATCCTTCAATAATACAGAAGTGGCACCACCACCATTCACAGCTCCAATGCCGTCGAATTGCTTGCCTTTGGCGTTGGCGCTCAACTTAATGGTCTGAGCCTTAGCGCCACCAAATAAAAGGCTCAATATTGCTCCAATTAGTAGATATCTTCTTGTCATTTTCTTATATATTTCTTTCCATTCTTAATAAAGATTCCACGTCGGCCCTCCGTCCATGGGCGTCCTAAAAGGTCATAGCTGCCGAATGGCGCAAATGTTTGCTCAGCCCGAACAGTTTTTATACTTGTTTGCAATTTCTGTTTGAAGTCTTCACGCGAGAGGACATAGTCGTTGGAGAAGGCCTCTGTCCACCATGCTGCATTGCAGTTGCTGTGGTCGGTACTTTGGAAGTCATTGCTATTAGGATTGTTGGTTCGTCCGTAGTCGTACCACGGCATGAAAAAGAGCCATTTAGCTCCTGCTCTCCATTGAGCGCTGATTTTAGGAACATTGCCGCACTCGGTGAGTGCCACCAGCTTGTCGGGAGAGGAATCCTTAAGAAATTTATAACAGGTGCGATAAATATTCGAAGCACTGTTGTTGTTATAAACATCAATGCTGACAATATCTACATACTCGTCGCCCGGATACCACTTGTAGCCTTCACTGTAAGGCTTGTTCCATGCCGCTGCCTGCGTCCACACCCAAATAAGGTTGTTGAGTCCGGCTTCTTGAAAACGCTGATACATTACGCGCCACAATTCATTGCACGCCTCAGCATCGCGCCCCCACCAGAACCATTGGCCGCCTGCCTCATGCAGCGGACGCCACAACACAGGAATCTTGCGCTGTTTGAGCAGTTTCAGGTATGAGATAATCGTGTCGATGTCCTTCATCATCAACTTATATTCGTCGGACTCAGGTTCAAATATCTTTCGGACGTCAAAAGTTGTCCTGTCATCTTCATTACCCCAATAGAAAGAATACTCCCCATTCTTGTTTGCAGGTACGTTCCAGTGCCACATGATGGCCACAACACCTCCCTGGCGATGCCAGTTATAGACCTCTGTGACGTTAGTGTAGTCAATCCACTCGCCTTTCTTTGAGAAAGGATGGTGGATGTAGTCGAAACAATTCAGTGCCGGCCATTTGCCCGTGTGCTGATGCACCCACTTTGCCTCATTGATATTCCAGTTGACGTTGGCCATCGTGCCGGAGAGCGTCTTCACGCCTTCAATGTCTTTCAGACACTGCAGTAACGCCTCTGCCTCTGCCGATAGCTGGCTGGAATCCTGTGCTGAAATGCCACCCACAAAGAACAGCATCAGCAGTATAAGCATAAATCTTTGGTATCTCATAGTTCGATGATGTTTATTTCAGATAATCATTGATGAACGCTTCACGGGGACGAAGGTAGTGCTCTTCCCATTGGGGACGGAGGATTCCCGAGGGCCAAGCATGGGTACGGTAGGGCACGCAGTTGATAGTCTTCTTGCCCTTTGCGTTGTTGAGAGATGACCATACGGCCGAAGGTGGGCAAGTGGTATCAATAAGGCCTATCTCGCAGTAGATTTCTGCCTGCGAATGCCGAATGAGTTGTGCACCATCGAAATAAGGCAGCGTAGCATCGAGCTGTGCCATGGTGAGGTTAGGGTGGTTCTCGATAGGCTGGGGCCACCCGCTGCGGCGTCCCTTGCGCGCACCGCCCAGATCCTGCATTGCAGGCACGTTGAGCACCACACAGCTAACGCGCGAGTCGAGTCCAGCCGCCGCCACAGCCTGTCCGCCACCCTGGCTTTCACCAATAACCAGAATGCGGCGGCCGTCCCATTCGGGCTGATGTGTCATATATTCTATGGCACGCAATAGGCGCAAGTACATACCGCGGAAGTAATAGGTCTCTCGGTCGGCAGCATTGTGTTCATAGTAATTGTGTAAGAGCCCATCTTCGAGCATTTTATAATAATCGTCCGACTGGCCGTTCATCATCCCATGTGCGTTGATGTCAAGGCTGAGAGCGCCATTGCCTAAAGCTGCATTGTGTACACACTCCCATTCTGAACAGCGACACCAATTGCCGCTGACGCCTGCAGCACGACAAAGAATGATGATAGGCAGGGATTTCTTTTTTGCGTTGACAGGTTTAGCCACATATGCTCGTACAGGTGCAGGGCCGAGGCAGTTGATTTCCAAATCCTGACAGGTGTATTTGCCCTTATACTGCTCCGGCACATCCAATGTCATCGTCTTTACCTGCATGGGCAATGCCTTGAGTTGTTTTTTTAAGTTGTTCCAATAGGACATTAAATCTGCGGGTTCTTCGTAGCCAGAACGAAAGCCTTCGGGGTCCACCACATAGCCGATTGCTTCGGGCTTGCCTGTGCGTTCCTGCACCTGCACGCTGACGGCGCAAGTGCTGTCCAGTGCCTGCTCCAGAACGATAAATTCTGCTGTATCAGGCAGCAAGCGGAACTCGCGGCATACCTTATTATTATATGACACACGCACGAGGATGGAGTCCATAGGCACGGGATCTGCGTGGCAGGTAACTACAGCCAGCTCACCTTTCTCGTAGATTCCGCTTTCCTTGTTGATGCCGAGGCGGTAGGTTCCTGCGCGATTGACCTCATCTCGGGTCAGTATTAGTCTCTCGTTGAGGAATTGTCGCCAGAAGGCATCATCGTTTTGCTGGCTGAAGACGAAGGGGGTAGTCCATGGTGCCACAAAGAGCCAACGGGCATTGTCCTTCTCCATTGCCTCGGCACTTGGAACGCAATCGCATTCCGACAAAGCGAGCATCTTTGAGGGATATTTGTTGCGCAAGAGATCGAACTGCTGCTTGAACGAACCATGTTGCGAGGGCGCATGGTACTGGTCGCGTGCCACGATATCAACATATTCGTCACCAGGATACCAGTCGTCATCATCCAGTTCCGATGTCCAGATATAGATAAGGTTATGTACACCATGTTCCATCAGATAACGTTGGGTGTAAAGGTAAAGCTGTTTGAAAGCCTCAGGCCCATCGTTACCCCACCAGAACCAGGCCTTGCCGCCTCGGTTGATATTGCCTGCTGCTTCATGGAAGGGTCGCCAAAGGATGGGTATTCCCTGTCTCTGGTAATGAAGAAAGTAGCTGACGATGGTGTCCAGGTTTTCATTGATGATGCGGTGTTCAGGAGTGCCGGCCTGAACAGCTCTACGTGGTGAGAAGAGCGTACCAGGACGACCTTGGGAACCCGTGGGGGAGTAGAAGGCAAAGCCCTCCTTAGCTGACAGGTCGGCAGCTATGGGTACACTCCAGTGCCAGATAAATCCCACGATACCACCAGCATCGTGCCAAGCCTTGGCCGTAGGCCCCATATAATTGAGGTTACGCTGGCGAAAGTGTTGGAAGTCGAAGATATTGATGGCGGGATACTTGCCTGTACGCTCATAGATGCCATCAGCATCCATTGTGTTATAGTCCCATCGTGCCTGACAGCCCGAGAGTACCTGCTTGCCCCACACTTTATCACGCAAATAACGATAAAGTTGCCGCGTTGGCCCTGTAGCCTCGCTGTCAACGGGTAACTTGGGGATCTGGTCTTGTGCGATACAGGAGAACGCAACAAAAAGAAAGAGAGGAAGGATGAGGCGCTTCATGTCATTTAAACAGTCTAGGTGCAAAGTCATGTAGGTCGTAGTGCCATACGTGCCAGCTGTGACCACCAGGTGTGTCGCTGTATTCGTATTTGATGCCAGCCTCATCGAAGCATTTAAGCATCTGCTGGCAGTTCTCGTAGGCAATGTCGCTTTTCCCTCCCATGGTAAAACGGAGAATTTTGGCTGTCTTGTTGAGTGTGGAAGCAATTTCGCAGAGCCTTTGCGTTTTGGCTTGGCGGTCGGCATCGTTTGAACGGAACCAACCGGAACTCATCACGTTAATGTAGCCAAAGAGGTCGGGATGCGCCATGAAGCAATTAAGAGTCTCAAGTCCTCCCATAGAGAGTCCGGCCAAAGCGGTGTTTTTGGAGCCTGTTTTTATGCGATACTGCTCGGCTACACGTGGCATAATATCTACTACAAGTTCGTCAACAAACTTCTCTGTATCCATCCCGCCATGAGGCATTACCACAATCATCGGGGCTATCTTGCCCTCTGCATAGAGATTGTCAAGAATGTTGTCAGCACAACCCACAGAGGTCCAAGAAGCATCATTATCGCCACCGCCATGAATGAGGTAAAGAACGGGCAGTGACTTCTTAGCCGCTTTTCCTGCAGGCATCCATACATGCATACTGCGAGTGGTGCCGGTGGTGGAGGATTTATATGATAATTGTGACACGGGACCATGAGGTACGTCGCGCTGTGCCCAAAAGATGTCCTCGCCGTTCGTAATCATGGCTACAGGTGTAATTTCAGAATATAATCGGTAGCGGGGATCAATGACCCGTACGCCATCCACAACAAAATGATAGCGGTAAGCATCTGTAGCCACGTGTGGAACTACTGCTGTCCAAATGCCGTCGGCATCCTTGGTGAACAGAGCATTGAGTCCTGAGAAGTCGCCGCCAAGTGTTACTTTCTCAGCCTTGGGAGCATAGATGCGGAAGGTGGTAGAACCGTCAGCGTTGGTAACAATGGATGTAAGCGTGTCGGCAGGCGTAACATTTCTGCGCCATTGTGCATTTACCATAAGTGTGGCTGTCACAAAAAGGAGTAGGAGAATCTGTCTTTTCATTGTCGTATATGTTTTAGTATTAATAAAAATACGCTGCAAAGATACGTGCTATTGTTGAGATTGACTGACTCTTTCTTAACCATTGATGGCACAGCCCTTCTATATGATGATTTTTTTCTTGTTGTAATTCTCGCGGAACTCTGTAGGGGTACATCCTTTATGTTTGCGGAACAGACGATTGAAATTAGAAAGCGTTTTGAAGCCGGAGTCATAACATATTTCAGCAGCCGTCATTGTGGTATCTATCAGCATTCGTGAAGCAAAGCCCAGGCGAATCTCGATGATATAGTCCGACAACGTGCGGCCTGTACGCTGATGGAAGAAGCGGGAAAAGCCTACAGGTGTCATCCCTACCAACTCTGCAATCTGTTCAAGCCGCACTTCTTCGCGGAAATGACTCGCTATGTACTGCTGTACTTTATTGACGCGACGGTTCTCACTGCTTGCCTTGATGCGTGCAAACGAGGAGCTGGACAGGGTGCGGCTGTCGTCGGCCAGCGACAGGTCGTAAAGCAGTTCAAGGAAGCTCAGCACCGCATGGAAGCCGTGCCCGTGACATGTCAATTCGTCCAATCTCCTATATATCCTCATAATGGTGAGCCCCGAAAAAGCGAGGCCCAGGCGGGCACGTTCCAGCATCTGACGGATGGAATGGAACTGACTCTTATTGAGCAGACTCTCGGGCAGTATGTCGGAGGTGAACTGTATGGTAATCTCTCTGATGTCCTTACTACGGCATTCCCCCTGTTCCCATACGTGTTCCAGATTGGGACTAGCAATGAGAACCAGATCATACTCCCCAATCGTCTCACAGTTATCCCCCACCGTTCGACGCACTCCCGCAGCGCCTGCGATGAAATTAAGCTCGAATTCGGGATGGTTGTGTATGGGGAAGTCGAACGATGACTTGTGGCGGTCGGCCAAGTAGAAGCAGTCGCTGTCGGACAGCGGTGTGATTTCTCTCATCACAGTTGCTGTAGTGGAGTCTTGTTGAGTCATAACGATTATGTGTTTTTATGTATCAGAGCATTGTTCCTATGCGCTCTATGAGTTCCAGGCACATGCGGCCATTGTGGTATGGGCATTTCCAGAAGCCGGCATGGTCATCGTCGAAGTTCACACTGCCATCCTCGTGAATGCTCCAGTACCATTCGCCATGCTCGTAGTCGATGAGTCGGTCCTTGATGTAGCGCCACAATCGTAATGCCTTATCCAATGCCTTCTCATCGCCAAAATGCTGATAGAGATTGAAGAACCCCACGACGGCCTCTGCCTGCACCCACCAGTGTCGGTTGCGGTCGAAGTACGAGCCGTCGGGCTCTCCTTCATAAATCATGGAGCCGTCGGGCTGCAGCCCCTTCTCGCTCGCTAATGCCACCTCTCTTACCATAGGCTCTACCTTATTTAATAATGCTTTGTCTCCAAGCACAAGCGTAGCCTCGTGCAAGAGCCATGAACATTCTATGTCGTGGCCGTAGCTTTCGGTTGTGCTGCGGCGCGTCCAATCCATATCGAAGAAGAGGTCGAGGTGATGTGTCTTGGGGTTAAGAATGTGATTGATGAAAAAGGAAACCAAACGCCCGACTGCCGCTGAGACCTTTCTGGCATGCTCGCTTTCCGGGTCAGTTTCTTGTAGCAGACGAAGCAAGTTGGTGTATGGTTCAATGATATGCAAATGCGTGTTCTGGCTCTTCGGATAGTTCTCGTCCTTGGCGGAGAGACGCATGTCCGCGATGGGTTGCCAGTCGTGCGTATAGGCTTCGATATAGCCCCCGTAGTCGTCGTCCCAGGCGTGACGCTCAATGATGTCGAAGAGATGGACGGCCATCTGCAAAGCCTCCTCGTCACCTGTCGCTCGGACGTATTCCGAAAAGCCGTAAAGCATGAAGCCCTGAGCGTAAAACTGCTTCTTGGTGTCAAGCGGCTGTCCGTCTGCTGTGACGCTCCAAAACGTACCGCCATGCTCCCTGTCCATGAAATTTGCCAGGATATAATCCTTAGTCAACCGGGCCGCCTCAAGACAAGCATCGTCATGAAGCAGACGGTAGGCTGCACTGAAGGTCCAAAGCAAGCGGGCATAGAGGATGGCACCGCGTGGGGCATCCTCTTCTATCAGGCCTTTTCCCGTCATCCGCCCATACCAGCCGCCCCGTTTTGTGTCAAGCATATTGCTGAGCCAAAACGGCAGGATGTTTTGTGTAAGACATTCGTGAACTTCACGGCATAGAGTGCGCAATAATATCTCATTTGAAAGAAAAAGGTGTCTCTTTGCAGGCATAGTTATACGATTTTTTTATTTCACGTTACAAAAATATGAATAAAAGATGCAGAAAGAGCATTCCAAACATGAATAATTACATTATTTGCTCATCATTTGCTAAAAAAAGCTCATCTCTGTTACTAACATACACAATACGAGGCGGCTTTTCTTTGAAAAGGAATAGTGTAATTTATAATTTTCAAAAGTTGTGTTTTTGACTTTCTAATGTTTTAATATTTTTATTGTCCTAAAAATAGTTAAAAACGTTAAATTTTTGTCATTTTTATCCTCCATAGAATCCGTGCTGTCACTTTTCTACCGTTTCAATCAAAACAAGCTGACTAACAACAAGTTGCAAATACGCTGAATGCAGAGGCCTTACAAGTGTAAATATTCCCAACAGTGTTACTTTGTTGGGTGATAATTGTTTTAATAGTTGCTCTTCGCTTGAGAATGCGGTAATAGGTGATGGTGTAAAGGAAATAAATAACTATACATTTAATAACTGCTTTTCGCTGACCGATGTAAAAATAGGAAAAAGTGTTACATCTGTGGGTGAATATGCTTTTAATAATTGCGCCAAACTACTTTCAATTAAAATTCCTCAAGCAACAAAGGCAATAAAAAATTATGCTTTCGATGGATGCAATGGACTAAAAAACTTATTGTAGAAGATAGAACAACGGCTTTGGAATTAGGCTCAAACGGCTCGTCGCCACTTTTCGTGGATTGTTCGTTGGATTCTGTATATATTGGTGGTGAAATAAAATACAAGACTTCAAGTAGTTACGGCTATTCTCCATTCTATAGAAATACATCGCTTAGGAGTGTCGTAATAACAAATGCAGAAACAACTATTTATGACAATGAATTTTATGGTTGCACTAATTTAAAGAATGTCTCATTAGGCGATGGTGTTTCTTCAATTGGCAAATGGGCTTTCAGTGGTTGCAATAATCTCGATTATTTTGCTTTTGGTGAAAATATGAAAAGTATCTGTGAAGAGGCTTTTAGCGATTGCAATAATTTGACAATGCTTATTAGTAATGCAAAAACACCTCCAGTTTGTGCTGCGCAGGCTTTGGATGATATAAATAAATGGAATTGTATTCTGTATGTGCCTTCCGAAAGCATGACAAGTTACCAATCTGCCAATCAATGGAAAGATTTCTTCTTTATCAGTGAAATTACAACAGGTATAGAGGATGTCGAATCAACTTATGAAATAAATGTGTCGGATAATGGTGTTGTTTTAGAGGGATGTGAGGGTAAATCTGTTACCATATACACCACCGCCGGTGCAGTTGTAGAGAAAATCGACAGCTACGCAGGCGAGGAGATTACTCTCGACAAGGGTGTTTACATTGTTCGTGTAGGAAACAAGACAATGAAAATAAGGTTGTAAGCCAACCTACATAGCCCCACAAATCCAGCCTACCCTTTGCATGGGTAGGCTGGATTTTTTCTCTCTGCCTTTGAGTTTTTTATATAGCTCGACCAAAATACAGCCATCGGCTATGCCATGTGGCACGATGTAATAAAACGATTTATAGTTTGCCGTTGTCGGCAAAAACTACTATATTTGCACAGAAAATCATTCTAAAACTTACCGATAGCCGCATAGTATGAGTTATATTTCAGTTACAGAGTTTGCCAAGAAATATGGCATTTCGGAGCGCACAGCGCGTAATTATTGCTTCCTTGGAAAGATTGAAGGTGCTATCCTTGTGGGTAAGACTTGGAACATTCCTGCTGATGCGGAGTTGCCTGGCAGAAAACCTCGCCTGCGCAAGGCGATGCCGCTGCTCGTTGCTCTCCGCCAACAAAAGGAGGCAAAACTTAAAGGTGGCATATATCACAAGACGCAGATTGACCTTACCTACAACTCCAACCATATCGAGGGTAGCCGCCTAACGCACGCCCAGACACGCTACATCTTCGAGACCAATACCATCGGTGTTGAGAGCGAGAGTATCCGTGTGGATGATATCATCGAAACAACTAATCACTTCCGCTGCATTGACCTTATTATTGACCGAGCAGAGGAACGCATGACCGAGGGTCTTATTAAAGAGCTACATTTGATACTCAAGATGGGCACTTCGGATAGTCGAAAAGATTGGTTTGTTGTGGGCGACTACAAGCGACTGCCAAACGAAGTGGGTGGCAACGAGACTACCGCGCCCGAAGATGTGCATCGTGAGATGAAGGCTCTCTTTAAAGAGTACAACAGTAAGAAGCAGAAGTCTTTTGAGGATATTATCGATCTACATCAGCGTTTCGAGTCGATACACCCATTCCAGGATGGCAATGGCCGTGTTGGTCGCCTTGTGATGTTCAAGGAGTGTTTGGCGAATGGTTATGTGCCGTTTATCATTACAGAGGAGCTTAAAATGTTCTACTATCGTGGCCTTAGAGAGTGGAACAGCGTGCGAGGATATCTTCTCGACACTTGTCTTGCTGCACAAGATAACTACAAGGCAATGCTCGATTACTTCAAGATTAAGTATTAGGTTTACTATTAAGATATATCTAAACCAAATCTGTTTGGAATTTACATACAAATTCCCATCGTCGCTTTGGTCGGTAGGGATTATTGTTTTTGGGGATACAAATGCTATATGTTTTTAAGATTTATACAATAATATCATCTGTTGACATTATACTACACGATGATATCATAACAAAGTGAAGAAATGTAAATGTCGGAGAACGCGCGTCGAGGCTTCTCCACCTTTGAATTTTAGGTGTCAGTCGAGCTGTAAAATACCACGATATACGGTAAGTTGAAACGCTTGAAAAAGATTCTGCTGCGCGGTAAATTATAGTCGTCGAGGGTTGCTTTTTGTATATACGTGTGCGCATCGTTCGCAGCGTGGCAGTTGCCGATGATACGTTTATCGAGGGCGAGTGTCGTCTATGCTCCCTCTCCCGAAAATTCCGTTAATAGCTCCTTTGTGTCGATGTTTTTCAGTCGCTCCAATGCCTCTTTTGCAGCGCGTTGCTGGCTCTCGCGTTTAGAAAATCCTGCGCCTGTTCCGAATAGTTTGTCGCAAACGTAAACCTCGCTTGCAAAGAATTGCCCGTCTGCGTCGTTTCTCTCTTCTACGAGTCGGAACTCTATTCCTATTTTGTGCTTTTGTGAAAATTCTATCAGGCTGCTTTTGAAATTGGCGTCCGAATAGATGATTTTTTTTATATCAACTACTCTGCCAAAGACTCTGCTTAATAGGAATTGTTTGCATTTTTCGTAACCGCGGTCCACATATATTGCACCAACGAAGGCTTCGAAGGCGTTGCCGTTAATGTGGCTGTTGTGCTGTCGGCCGGTGTTGTGTGACACGACAAGTTTGTCGAGCCCAAGCTTTATGGCTACGCTGTTCAGTGTTTCGCGGCATACGAGTCGGCTACGAGATTTTGTGAGGAATCCTTCGCGCTCTTTCTTGTAACGCGAATATAGAATGTCCGAGACTACTGCGTCGATGATGGCGTCACCCAAAAATTCGAGACGTTCGTTGCACATGAAATTTTTTTTGTGCGAATGTGACGTATGCGAACTGTGTGTGAGGGCCGTTTGATAGGGCCGTAAGTCTCGTGGCAAAAATCCAAGAATATGGTATAAAATACGATAAGTCTCCTTATCCTTGCGACGGAAAAGGAGACTCAGTTCGTTGTATAGTTTTTGTAACACCTGTATATCAGATTTTTTTAAATGCAATACTTGTGTTGTGTCCGCCGAATCCGAATGTGTTTGAGATTGCAGCATTTACAACTCTTTCTTGTGCCTTGTTGAAGGTAAAGTTCAAGTTGTAGTCAATCTTTTCATCCTCATCGCCATCGGCGTGATTGATAGTAGGAGGTACAATGTCGTTCTTTACGCTGAGCACTGTAAGTACTGCCTCAAGTGCTCCTGCACCGCCAAGCAGGTGGCCTGTCATTGACTTTGTAGAACTTATGTTCAACTTGTACGCATGCTCGCCAAAGACTGTCTTTATGGCTGATACTTCGGCAATGTCGCCGGCGTATGTTGATGTTCCGTGTGTGTTTATGTAGTCGATATCTTCGGGTTTAAGGCCGGCCTCTTCAATAGCATACTGCATAACTTTTGCTGCTCCCTCGCCATTGGGTAGGGGGGCTGTCATGTGGTAAGCGTCGGCCGAAAGACCTGTACCTGCAATTTCGGCATAAATTTTTGCACCGCGTGCAACTGCATGCTCATACTCCTCGAGCACAAGACATGCGCCACCTTCGCCAATTACAAAACCGTCGCGGCTCTTGCTGAAAGGACGAGACGCGCCCTGCGCATCGTCGTTTCTTGTAGAGAGGGCGTGCATAGAATTAAAACCGCCGACACCTACATAGCATACTGCAGCCTCGGCACCTCCGGCAAGCATAATATCTGCTCGTCCCAAACGTATCTGGTCGAAGGCATCGATTATGGCATTTGACGAAGAAGCACAAGCTGATGTTGTTACATAATTGGGGCCTTTAAGACCGTATCTTATTGACAACATTCCGGCTGTCATGTCGGTAATCATCTTTGTAATAAGGAAGGGGGTGAAACGGGGGCCATTGTCCTTGTTAAGAACAAATGTACCGAATTCCTCTTCGAATGAAGTTAGTCCGCCTACACCTTCGCCAAAGATTACACCGAAACGGTCAAGGTTTACTTTCTCTAAATCCACGGCGCAATCGTTCATCGCCTCTACTGCGGCGGCAATGCCGTAATGTGAGTGCAGACCAACCTTGCGTACCTCTTTTTTATCCAAATAAGCAGTTGCGTCGAAATTCTTTATCTCACATGCAAAGTGAGTTTTGAACAACGACGCATCAAAGTGGGTAATAGGACCGGCACCGCTTACACCTGCTTTCGCATTCTCCCACAATGTGGGAATATCGTTGCCGATAGGCGAAACAGCACCAAGACCTGTTACTACAACTCTTCTAAGTTTCATTACGAAACGTAAGAATTAGACAAAAAGTATAAAGAAGGATTACTTCTTAGCAACCTCTTCCTCTACAAATTTGATAGCATCACCTACTGTAGAGATTTTCTCTGCGAGGTCGTCGGGGATAGAGATACCAAACTCGTCCTCAATCTCCATGATAAGCTCTACTGTATCCAAAGAATCGGCACCGAGGTCGTTTGTGAAGCTTGCCTCCATTGTTACCTCTGACTCTGCTACTCCAAATTTCTCAACGATAATGCTTTTTACTCTTGATTCAATTTCTGACATAGTTGTATGTATTTTGGTTAGTTTATGCGATACAAAAGTAGAATAAAAATCCCAATCTGCCAAAAAAACTACGAAAAAAGCGTATTTTTGTTGCACATTTTTGCTTTTTTGCGCAAATTAAGACGTAAATAATAGTTCTTGTCTATGAAATTTCAATTTTATAGGCCGATGGCTCGCGTCGGAATTTATAATTGTTTCTTAATGCCTCGAATGTCTGAGGGTTATTTTTCAGTGGCTCAGTGTCGTGCATGGGGTTGTAAATTTCGATAAGAGCTTCGCCCTCGGTCGGGGCTTTTATGGTCGGTTGCGAGGGTGCCGGCAGCGTGGCCAACGGCAGTTTGCCTTTGTATTCTGTATAATCGGCAAATTTCTTAAGCACTATATTGGTGGCATTCAGTTTTCCCTCGGCCGAGTAACCGGCAATGTGGGGGGTGGCAATGAAAGAGACGTCCAATAGTTCGCGGTTAATGTCTGGCTCGCCCTCCCAAACGTCAATCACAATGTCGGCTATTTTACCATTTTTATAGGCCGACAGCAGGGCTTCATTGTCGGCAACGGGGCCGCGCGACGCATTTATGAAAAGGGGCATGCGTTGCAGCGAATCGAAAAAATTCTTTCCGGCAAGGTGGTAGCTTGGAAACTCACCGTCGCGTGTCAGCGTGGGGTGGAAGGTTATAATGTCGCTTTCGGCGGCAATCTGCTGCAACGACACGAATCCTCGCTCGCCGGCTGCTTCGCGTGGGGGGTCGTTCAATAGCACGCTCATTCCTGCCGATTGCGCCCACGAAGCTATGCGTGAGCCGATGGCACCGACGCCTACCACTCCCAAAGTAAGCTCTTTGGGCGAGCGGTTGCACTTGCGGCACCAAAGATACACAGCCGACTGCACATATTGCAACACTCCTCCCGCATTGCACGCGGGGGCACTCGTCCAGAATATGCCACGGCTGCGACAATAAGCATCGTCAATGTGGTCGTAACCAATGGTGGCTGTGCCTATGAAACGCACATTGCTTCCCTCGAGAAGGTCTGCGTTGCAAAAAGTGCGTGTGCGCACAAACAGCGCACCTGCATCTTTAACATCAGCCGCACAAATTTCGCCTCCGGGCTTTGCAACGACCTTGTGTCCCATTGCCGTAAGCGCATCGGCAAGATAGGGTATCTTTTCATCCATCACAATCTTCATGGTGCTCAGTATTTTATAAAGGCGTTTACGCTCAAAAAACAGGTAAAATCCTCAAAATCCATAAATAAATTACAAAAATCAGGACAAAGATAATTAGTTTTTGATATTTTTTTGCCAAACTCGCAAACTTTACTTAGTTTTGTATAATATTAGAGTATAAACAACCAAAAACAAGTTTAATCTATGAAAACATTCACACAATTAAGCTGGCCGATATTCAACGAGGCTATTCTCGATTATCATAAGACTGACAATGTAGATACACCCATACAGAATCCCTATCCTGTTAAAAGCATCGAATACTATCTTTACCTTAAATGCTGGATAGACACTGTGCAGTGGCACTTCGAGGATATTATTCGCGACCCTGAAATTGACCCGGCCGAGGCTCTTACGTTGAAACGCCGCATCGACAAGTCCAATCAGGACCGTACAGACCTTGTGGAACTTATCGACAGCTACTTCCTCGACGTAAACAAAGATGTTACCCCCGCAGCCGACGCAAAAATAAACACTGAAAGTCCTGCGTGGGCAATCGACCGTTACTCTATCCTTGCGCTCAAAATATACCACATGCAGGAAGAGGTTAATCGTGGCAACCGGCAGTGCGAGGCAAAATTGGCAATACTCTTGGAGCAGAAAAAAGACCTTACAACTGCCATCGACGAACTTCTTGCAGACATTGCCGCTGGACGCAAATACATGAAAGTGTATCGTCAGATGAAAATGTACAATGACCCTTCACTCAACCCCGTGCTTTATGGTGCAGGAAAAAAGTAAAAAAAGCCCCGAAACAATACTAATCACACGATTTTCGGCCGTTGGCGACATTGCAATGACAATACCGTTGCTATACTCGCTTGCCGATGCGTACCCCGAAAAGAGGTTCGTCTTTGTCAGCCGCGAGCGATTCGGGCAGTTTCTTGTAAATGCTCCGAAAAACCTGCTGTTCGAGGGGGTGGACCTTAATAAATACAAAGGCCTCGGCGGGCTTTACAATCTTAAAAAAAGGTTGATGGCTCACAAGCCCGATGCAATAGCCGACCTTCACAATGTATTGCGCACAAAGATTCTGCGGCTTTACCTTAAGCTGAGTGGGGTAAAATGTGCGGCACAAGATAAAGGTCGCGCCGAAAAGAAACGCCTCACCCGTCACAAGAATAAAGATACCCGCCAACTGAAAAGCACATTCGAGCGTTACCGCGAGGTATTTGTGAAGTTGGGCCTTGAATTTACCCCTAATTTCGTTTCGCTTTTCGGCGACGGAAAGGGCGACCTTTCAACCTTGCAGTTGCCACAGAAGGGCGGTGAGCAGTGGATAGGAGTAGCACCTTTCGCGCGTCACGGCGGGAAAATATACCCTGTGGAGCGTCTCGAAAAGGTAATTGCCGGGCTTGCGGCAACTCCCGGGCTGCGAATCTTTTGCTTCGGCAACGGAAAAGAGGAGCAGGCGATTGTCGATAAATGGTGCGCGCGTTACAAGAATGTAGAGTCGTTCATCGGGAAAAGCGATTTTTGTGGCGAGCTTACGCTCATCAGCAATCTTGAACTTATGGTGAGCATGGACTCGGCGAATATGCACATAGCTTCGCTTGTAAATACTCCGGTCGTCTCCATCTGGGGCGCAACCTCTCCGCTTGCCGGATTCCTCGGATGGCGCCAGCAGGTGAGCGATTGTGTGCAACTACCGCTCGAATGTCGCCCCTGCTCAATATTCGGTAACAAACCCTGTATCTATGGCGATTATCGTTGCATGCATATAGAGCCGCAGGTGATTGTTGATAGAATCTTGAAAAAATTGGGACGATAAATATTGTACCTTACATATACAAGAAGAGGGCGTGTCAATTGACACGCCCTCTTCTTGTATATGTTGTTTATTATTTGATTACTGCTGCAAAGCCACCGTTGCGTGCCATCTTTATGTGCAGTTTAGTGCCTTTTTCTACCGAAACTTTCTCCTGACGATAGTCCATTGCCATGCGGTTGGCATTAACGCCATCCACGAAAGAGGTCATCTGCAAGTTCTTGCCTTCGGGAAGAATGTCAAGTGTTACGTCAAGTTCACGCTGTTTGTCGTTGGTAATTCCGCCGATGAACCACTTGTCGCCTCTGCGCTTAGCCATTACAATATACTGTCCGGCCTCTGCTGCAAGCACGCGAGTCTCGTCCCAGTTTACAGGAACGCTTGTGATAAAGTCGCGGCAGTCGGGCCACTCGTCGTAACGACAAGGATTATCCATAAGCATCTGCAAATGGCTCTCGTAGAGGACAAATGCAGCCAAATTGTGAACCTTTGTTCCTACGCCCGAGCAGAAAGGACGGTTGCCATGGTGATATTCAGGCTGATAACAAATCATAGAGCCGGGGGTAAAGTCCATGGGACCTACTGCGCCGCGAATGAAAGGAATCCAAATGCTGTTGCTGGGACGGCAGCCACCATTATATTCCATTCCGCGTACAGCCTCGTAAGTCAATACGTTGGGGTAACGGTACTCCAATCCGCTGGGGTGGAAAGCTCCGTGGAAGTCTATCATTATATGATGCTCGGCAGCCTCTTTAGCCACGCGGTCATAAAAATCGATCATCCATTGGTCCTGACGGTCCATAAAGTCGATTTTTGTTCCAACAATGCCCCACTCTTCAAACTTTTCGAAGAGGCCCATATTATGCTCAACAGTGAGCCATGGTAACCACACCCAGATACCTACATTCTTAGACTTTGCGTAACGTATAAGTTCGGGAAGGTTTACTTTGGGGTTTGTACGATAGGGGTCGCGAGTATCAAGAGCCCAACCCTCGTCCATTAATATATAAGGTATTTTGTTGTTTGAGGCAAAATCTACAAAATACTTATAAGTCTCGAGGTTAATGCCACCTACGAAGGTAACATCGGGGCCATAAGGAATACCATTGAGCCAGTCCCAGCAAGTTTGTCCGGGCTTAATCCAGCTTGTGTCCTCAATCTGGCATTTCTGTGCCAGACGCATGGGCATTGTATTTTCTGCCAAACGACCATCCTCTTGAGTGATAAGCATGTAACGCCAGGGGAATGTGCGTTTACCGCTTGTCTTTGCTATATAATCGGCCTCTTTAATGATACGATGGCTGCGGTCGCCATGGTCCTCATACTCTATCGGAGTCTTAGGCTGGATGGCCGAAAGGCTGTTGTCGGCGTTTCCTTTCAAGAAAAGTCCCGGGTAGCTGCAAAGGTCAAATTCGCTAATCAGAATCTTCTGATTCTCGCCCATTATAAGTACGGGAAGCTCACTCATTCTATCTTTGGCTTTCCACTCGTTGCTCTTTACAACTGAGTAATTCTCCTCGCAACCGGTCTTGAATCCGCCTGCCTGTTGAAGCACAAGGTTGCAGTTGGTTGCCAATTGGAATTTTGTATTTTCCTGCATTATTTCAATGTCGCCGGGGAGTGATGTTCGCATGCGGAAGGCAACGCCGTCGTTGTAAATGCGAAAATCTACTCCGTAGCCACCTTTCATGTCCAGTGTAAGCAATGTGTAGTTATTTTCTACCTCGCTGAATTTCAAGGGGAACAGCGGTGTTACAGTCTCTTTGATGGTGCGAACTTTCTTTTTCTTAAGCACCGGCTTTTCGCCTAATGTCTTGTCGCGCAACTGCATGCCGATGACACTTTGCTTAAGCAGTGTTTCATTGTGGCTTACTACGTCATAATAAATGCGGTCCGAGAGTGTTACGTTTACGCTTGTTTGTCCGTCGGGACTTGTGGCGGTAATCACTTTCTGTGCGTATCCCGAGAGGCAGAGTACTGCCATCAGGATAAGTGAAAAAAATCTTGTAGCTTTCATTTGGAATAACCTCCTTTTTTATTAGTGTTTATAAATAAATTGCGAAAGTAGGTTGTATTTGTGTTATAAATGCAAAATTATAACTTTTTTCTATAATTACAATCTTATTACTAAGAATTTTGGGCTATTCCTCTATTTTTATTGTCAGATTGTTAATGATAGATTAATCAGGGTGTGCTTTTGTAAGCACACCCTGATTAATAATAAATAGCACGGTAAAATAGTGTCTAAAAGCGGTGGCGCTTTTCGGCTATTTTTTCATTTTGTAAACAAGAACTTTTGCAAAAGCATTTTCTTCGTTCATTATTATATATGTTCCGTCGGATGTACGATGGGCATTAATGCAATAGTTAAAATCCGACCAACCACTCTGATTATGTACCGACGCATCGGGTCGTAATTCGCAATATTTCTCTCCACTGTTTCTGTCGTATACGTGGATGATTCCTTCGCGGGCAAGGGCTACGAAGATAAAATCTCCCTCTACACAAAATGCCTTAGCGTTAGTATGATGCTTGGTCGAGCTATCTTCGTAGTGAAAAGGTATAAAAATGCGCATGTTTGCCGGGGTACGTTCCTCGCAAACATTCTTTAGATAGTTGCTGCATTTTACAATAGTGCTTCCCATGCACCACCATGTGTCTCCTTTGTCGGGTCGTTCTTCGGAGAATCCGCACACGAACATTTCGTCATTTTCAGCGTCGTACCATACTCTTTTCACTCCGTTGCATCCTTGCGGCAGCGGCAATAGTTTCGCTGCGTCGTATTGCGGAATTCCCTCTTTGTTCACTCCTTTCATATTCCAGAAAAATATACCCTGCTCGCGGGTGCCGCGCCATATATTACCGTTTGCGTCGACAAAAAAGCTCATGCTGAAGGGATTAATTTCGTCAATATTGTGCCATTCATTTTCGTCTCTTTTGCCGTTGCCATCGTTGTCTGTCCAGAAACGTAATTTTCTTTTCCCGGGGTCGCCGTTGTTGGCAAACAGGAAAGGAATAGCAACGTAGCCATGTTTCTTTTCATCGAAACGGTAGCCGGCTATCATTCCTCCGTACATATCCGAAACGAACAAGAAAGAGTGTCCTTCTATTGTACGTTTCCAACAAGAAGTGATAAAGGCTCCACCTTCGGTAAGTACACGCTCATCGTCGGGGAAGGTGAAAGGGTCGGCTGTGTAAGCAACAACCTTGTCCATTCTTCCGCCTACAATGTTATAATCAATTTTGTGAATCTTTTCGGGTGTATACATGTGTTGCAGATTCTGACGGTCAATGTCTGCTGTTGCGGTGAAAATCAGTCCTTCGGTTTTCCACAGTCGCTTTTTTGTGCGTTCATTATAGGCTTCGAGTTCTGCACCTCGTCCGCCGCTGACTGCGGTGTTACACACGTATATATTCCCTTTGGAGTCGACTCCTGCACCCGCCGGACCTGTGAATCTCGATTCTCCAACCTCGCCTTTCTTGTATTTCTTTGTGGCAGAAAATACGCCGCCTTTCTGTCCGAAACTGCCCGATAGTTTGGGCTTTTTGTAAATATTGTCGTAGATAAGTACGTTAAGGTCTTTGCCTCGGTTGGGCAACAGCAGGCGGTTTTTATAAATGTCTATTGAAAAAGAGAGAGCTTTTACATTTTGGGGAATAATAATTTCTTGGGGTAGCAGTTTCCCGTCGGTTGCATTCATGCGGATAATCTTCTCCTTTTGCATCATCCATAATCCTCCGTGATTGTCGGCGTATAGGACTCCCGCTGCTCCGTCGAGTGGGTAACCTCCGACAAAGTTCATATTCTCGGTGTTGTAAATTTTTATGGAGTCGGGCTGATTCTTCTCTTTTATTCCTGTGACGGCAACATATAGCCTATTGCCGTTTATGGCAAGCCCTTTGAGGGTGCGTGGCTTTTCTTTGCAGACAATAAGCATGTCTCCTCTGTATCCGTATCCGCCGGCAAAGGGGGCTCCTTGTCCCGATGAACGATGGTAACGACGAACGGTCTTCCATTCTATTGTCTCGTCACAAGGTGGAAACTGTGGCAGGTTATTTTCGTTGAGTCTGTTGTTCCCGCCGTCGCAACCATGCTGTGTAAGCAGTTGGTAAACATAATTGTCGTCAAGCACCACCGACAGGCACGAAAAACGTCCCCATCCGCCTGTACCCGAACCTTCGGGGCGGCTTATAAGTTTGCCATCTTTAAAGACACCTACATTTGTGCCTCCTTCGTCCCAATTGCAGATTGTTGCCACTGTCCCATCGGGGTGAACATACATGTTCAGCATGTCGTGGGGCACGTGCGTTTCCTCCCAACCGCCGTCGTTGGCTATCCACGAAACATTGTACTCTTGTGCTTGCACCGATAATGTCAGTATCGACAAAATGGTTATATTGCGGAATAGTTTCATGCTTGTTTTTTATTTATACGCCTTTCCCGGTGCGGGATATTTTTTTGCAGCGTTGTCAATTACAAGCACCCAATCGAGTGCTTCGCCATCGGTCGGTGGGGTAAATGTTCGTGGCGTGCCGTTGTTTGTGAATGTTCCTATTTTTTTTGCCTTGCCTGTGCGCGGAGAGTACCACCATGCGACGATTTTTTCGCCTTTCAGCATTTTTGTGTTTACAGAAAATGTGCGGCCGAGTGGGGCGTACACCATTGCGTATGTGCCGTCTGTGTCCATCGTTGCGGCGAAGCGGTAGCGTCCCGCGCCGGGGACTGATGACCACACTTCATCCTGGACTATAAATTCCGGCGCGGGGACGCGTGAAAAGTATGGGCGCGACTCAATCAATCGTTTAAGGTACACCGCCTGTCCGGCCGCAGGGCGATCAAGTGCTTCGTGCCACGACATTAGCGGCCTGTTTATGGGGCCTTTCTTTTCGTCGTACATTTGCCACACTGAGTGGTGCCCGTATGTGACGCCTGCCGAGCCGTAAAATGCGCTCCAGTAGAGGGTGCGGCGCACGTCCCACGAGCATGAATGTCCTTCGTTGTCGGGGTTAAATTCAAGCGGATGGTCCTCGTATAGCGGCTCAAGCTCTATGATGGGCTTTGTGGGTGTACGGCGAAAATCGTCCAGAATCCGAATATTGGAATTGTAACGTTGGTTGTGTCCGCTTTGTCGGCCGTTGAAAGAGAGCCATTCATCATTATGGAACCATTTTGAGGATGTTTGCCACCCTGTCGGATGGAAGGTTATAAGATTCTCCTTGTCCACGCTGCGTATGCCACGAGCCATCGCCCTGATAATCTCTTGCTTGTCGCGGGCGTCGGGGTTGCGGTCGCCACCGAGTATCCAGATGACATTATACTTCGAGTAGCGATGGGCTATCCATCGGCCATACTCCTCGGCATTTCTATTGTTAAATATGGGATTGTTGTCGTTCCACCAGCGTCCCCATGTGGGTAAAAGCCCCACGTGAAGTCCCATTTTATTGGCGTTGCTTACTATAAAGTCCACGTGGTCCCAATAGTCGTCTGTTGCGCCGGGCTTACAGTCGGGCTTTGCAGGGTTGCGGTCGATGAGCGGGCGCTGCCCGTAAGCGTTAGGGACGTCCACTCCATCAACCTCGGCAAGTGCAACTGCTTGAATAACATTGAATCCCTTCTCTGCGCGATTTTTCAGGTAGTGAAGGGCCTCTTCGCGGTCGAGGCGATGAAAAAGTTCCCACGCTGTGTCGCCTAAATAGAAGAAGGGCTTGCCATCTATAGTTTGCAGATAGTGACCGTTGTCAGACACTTGCAGACGTGGAAGGCTTTGAGCATCCACGCATGATAAGCTCAAAAAAGCTACCATTGTTAAGAAAATAATACGTTTCATAGTCTTACTATTTTAAGTTTCTTGTTTTTTTATTCGGTGCAGGATATTTTTTCGTAGCGTCATCCACTATAAGCACCCAATCTTTTACAATATCGGGAGTAGGGGGTGTAAATCTTATACTCTTTTTGTTATTATTTATCTTGCCTATTTTTTGCACTTTGCCTGTCTTTGGGTCGAGCCACCATGCTTTTAATTTTTGAGCCTTCAGCAGGCTGCCTTTGATGGAGAAACTACGTCCGCCGGGATTATAGACCATTGCGTAAGAGCCTTCATCGTCCATGAGGGCAGCAATGTGGCGGATGCCCTTGCCGGGCACAAGCGTATCTTCTTCTACAAGTAGTTCCGGGGCGGGACGGCGCGAAAAGAATGGGCGGGAATATAAAAGGTTTTTAAGCAAGGGGATGTCTGTTCCTGCACCTGCCTCGACAGTTTGCCGCCAAGTGGCAGTGGGGCTGTATTTTGGTGCGAAGCCATTCTTTGGGTCGTACATTTGCCATATGTGGTTATGTCCGTAAGCGACTCCGCAAGCACCGTAAAATGCTGCCCAATATATTGAACGGCGGGCATTGTCGGCGGTAGAATAGCCCCCTGCTTCGGCATCATACTCTTTTAGTGTGACCTCGTACAATGGCTCAATGTCGGCCACGGGCTTTGCGGGCGAAAGTAGGTAATTTTCGTATGTCTTAATATGTGAATTATACTCTTTTTGGTGTCCGCTCTGTCGGGAATTGAAGTCCAGCCAATTATCCTTATGGAACCACGTTGCCGAGCTTTGCCATCCGGCAGGATGGTAGGTGATAAGGTTGCGGTTGTCTGTTTTTCTTATAGCTTCGGCCATTGAGCGTATAATTGCTTGTTTGGAATAATCTTTGGGGTTGCGGTCGCCGCCTAGTATCCATATAATGTTGTATTTACCGTATCTTTTGGCCACGTAACTGCCATATGCCGCTGCACTTTGCTTGTCGAAAAAGGAATTTTCGTCGTTCCAATAGTGCCCCCATGTGGGTAAAAGTGCTACGTAAAGTCCCATACGGTTAGCTTGCGAAATAATATATTCCACGTGGTCCCAATAGTCGTTATTTTCACCCTCTTCTGTTGCAAGCAAGGTGGGGTTGTTCTCTTTGAAAGGCCTGTCGCCATAAGCATTGGGGGTATTAAGACCGTCAAATTCGGATAGTACCACTGTTTGTATAACATTGAATCCCTGTGCCTGACGCAGCTTAAGGTACGTGTCGGCTTCTTCTCTGTCGAGCCTGTGAATAAGTTCCCATGCAGTGTCGGCAAGGTAAAAGAAGGGCTTTCCGTCGGCAGTCTGCAAATGGTGCCCGTCGGGCGACACCTTCAGGCGCGGAAGGTCCTGCGCAGCGAGTGGCGCAGCGCAGAAAATGAACGCTGCCATAAACACAGTAAATAATAAAATTCGTTTCATAAATGGCGAATATTATGATGTATTACGCGCAACTGTTATGTACTGTTGTGCTGCAAATATATACGCTAATAATATAAAAGCAAAATATTTTTTCAAAAAAAATGTTTTTCATATAAATTTTCTTACTTTTGCAGCATAACAGTGCATAACGAATCGTTATTAAGGAAAAAATGGACTTTAAAGTAAACGAAAATTCTTCAAGTACAATATACAGCCAGCTTGCCGAGTTTATAACAGACGCCATATGTGTCGATAAAATAAAGATTGGCGACCGTCTGCTGTCGGTAAACGAGGCTTGTCGTGAATATAATGTGTCGCGCGACACGGTGCTTGCTGCATATAAACTATTACAGGAGCAAGGTATAATAAATTCAATACCGGGGAAGGGGTTTTTTGTCATCAGCAAGAGCAATGCAGATAATATGCGTGTATATGTGCTCTTCGATGCGATGAACCAATACAAAGAGACCCTTTATCGTTCGCTGTTGGAAAACCTTGGTGACAAATACGAAATAAGCATTGCGTTCCACTACTACAATGCAGAACTTTTCGATACGCTTGTGAGTAACGCAAAAGGCAAGTTTGACTATTACATTTTAATGCCCCACTTTAAAGAGAATGTTACGCCTACTATAGAAAAAATACCCGCAGGCAGACTACTTCTGCTTGACGCATTCCCGTCGAACTACACAGACAACTGCGCAGCCGTATATCAGAATTTTTATTCTGACTCGTACGAAGGGCTGAGGTCTATAATCGAAAAACTGCGCAAATACGAAGCTCTACACATCGTCTACAACGATAAATTTCAATATATGCCGTCAGGATACATTGAGGGGGCTTACCGTTTTTCGGGAGAATTTAAGTTTCCCGTATATGTAGAGCCGGGTTTTGAAATGGATAATATATGTCCTAAACATTGTTACATGGCAGTCTCGGAACGCGACCTTGCTGCAATAATAAAAAGTATAACAGCAAAAGGACTGAATATTGGTAAAGATGTTGGACTAATGAGCCTCGATGATACACCGCTAAAAGAGGTACTCATCGGCGGAATAACCACGCTTACGACAGATTTTGAACTGATGGGGCGTACAGCAGCCACTCTTATAAAAAGTGGAGAAAGGCGACGTATCGCAAACCCGTGGAGACTGCTCGATAGAGGAAGCCTATAATTAAATGATAGGGCAACCATTTGCTTTTTTTGGTTGCCCTATCATTTAATCTGTTTACAAGCTCTCTTTCAATTCTTAGGATACTTGCGAAGAGAGGCTTCCACTGTTAGAAACTTACTTTAAGATATCTGCATCCATGCAATGGAATAGTGCAGTTAAGTTCGTCGGACGAGAGATCTTTCTGACGCCACACGTCACGAACGACCTTAGCAGGTTTTTCGGCAGGGATAAGAGCCTTCATGTCTACCTTATGATCCTTTTCGCCTACGTTAAAGATACCTACTGCTATGCTACCGTCTGCCAATGGGCGGCTCCATACCTCGATGTCACCTTCTTTCAGTACACGGTCGGCCTGCTTTCCCATCATATCCTGATTGATGGCGTTCACCTCGTTGTTACATAGAAGTTTTACTGTGAAGTCGTCCATCTGTGCAATGTCGCATCCGATAAGCATGTTCGAGGCGAGGAGTGTCCACAATGTGATGTGGCTATACTGCTCGTCGGGGGTCAAGCGGCTCTCGCGGAGTTCTCCTCTTCCCCAGCCAACCTTGCCTACTACCAGCATATCTGGGTCGTTCCAGTGACCTACGGATGAGTATTGTGATTTGCCCACCTGCAGGCGGAAACCTACATTATACACAATCTTCCAATTATCCTCGATGTCCGGAGCTGTGCGCCAGCTGTCGCCGTCGCAATATAGTCCCCATAGGTGTACCTGTGTGCCTCCCAATGGGCCGAGGCTGTAGAATATATCGCGGGGTTGCTGACGCAAGTATTGCTGCATGAGCAGGTAGGGACGTATGCAGCTTGCGAATCCCCAATCGTTGTTCTTGTGACGCTCATTCTCGTAGCTGCACCAGTCATATTTGAGGTAGTCTACACCCCACTCGTTGTACTTCTCGGCATCCTCTTTTTCGTATCCGAGGCTTCCCAAATAGCCACCACAGGTGGTTGCTCCGGGCGAACTGTATATGCCGAACTTCAATCCGCGTTCGTGCAGCCAGTCGATAAGTCCTTTCATCGAGGGGAATTTTTCGTTTGCCTCGATTGTTCCGTCGGGGTTGCGCTTATCTGCTTCCCATCCGTCGTCGATGTTTATGTAGTTGTATCCATGGTCGGCCAAGCCCTTGTCGATGAGTGCCTGAGCCGAGGCGATGACCTTCTCTTGCGATATGCTCAGTCCCCAGCAGTTCCATGAGTTCCATCCCATAGGAGGGGTCTGACCTATCATGTCGGCACCCACTTTCAGTGTAAAATCTTGAGAAACTTTTCCCTTTGCATTTTCGGCTGTTACCGTAAAGGTCAGGTTGCCGGCCTTTTCTATTTTTCCACTTAATACTCCGTCGCTTTCTGTTAGTTGCAACCCTTCGGGTAGGTTGCTGCATGTAAATTTCATGGGACGCTCACCGGTTACTGCAAAGCGGTAAATGACAGGTGACCCCGGGCGTACGCCAAATACCGGAGCATTGTTAAAACGAGGAGTGGCCGGGGTGGCAGGTGTCAGAACGTATTTCAGTTGCTTGTTCTCTATGAGCACCTTTCCTGTCTTGTCATCAGTGTATGTTACTGACATGTGATACATTTTATCCATGCTGTAGGGCACAGAAACGATTGCCGGCTTGTTGCGTTTGATTTTAAGCTTTTTGGTTATGGATTTTTCCGTAGCTCCTGTCTCGCGGTCGGTGATGTTGATTTCCAATTTTCCGCTGGTAGACGTTGCGTACTTGTTATTAATTTCTACGTCGTAATGATACTCTCCGACGTTTGTGTCTGTGAGGCGCATAGAGAGACCATCAGCTGCTTTTGGGCAGAATATATTCAATGGGTTGTTGTATAAACCTCCCGAGTTACCTCTGTTATAAACGCGTATGGCCACTACATTGTCTTCGTCCCAACGGATGCCGTCTTTTTGGGTATCGACAGCGTAGTTGCGTTCAAGTTTCCATGCAGATAAATAGCCTGCTTTGTTTGTCGGCATAAGACCGGTAGAGCCAATGAGCTTGCCGTTCAGATAGCATTCATCGACATCATCTGCTTTGGGGATGTTGAATATGACAACATTTTGTTGGTCGGCACTATTCAATAGGCTTTTGGGGATATTTACATGGATGCGGTACCATGCGTATGCATTGGCGTTTGTGGGGAAGCCTTGTTCGTTCCAGTACTTCGTAACGTCAATCTCGCTCCATGAGGAATCGTCTATTTCGGGATTAGCCCAATTTGCATCGTCGCCTTGCTTGAAGAGGGCCTTGCTGACGCTTATTTTTTCGGTTGCAAGGTTGCTGTCCTGTGCATTTACCTGCAACCACATTAAGGCTAATAGTGCAACAAAAAATAGCTTTTTCATGTTTTTTATTTTGGGCCCCTGATGGTTAATGTTTGGGCATCAGGGAGCAGTCGGGGCTCGTTAATAACTACTGCTGATGCGACTTTGTCTTTGCGAAGATATTGAAAATTTTCATAAAAAAACTATAATTAAACTATTTCTGTAGCCGAAAAGTGATTAATTACGCGATGCCGGGTCATGTGAAGTTTTATTTTTTTATTCTGATGAAGGTGTGGTGATTGTGGTTGTGTGAATGAAAAGGTCCGGACTAAAATTGTTTTTAATCCGGACCTTGTATTATATATATTTCTGAGCCTTAAGCTCTTCGGCAACGGTAAGAAGCTCGTCGTACCACTCTTGCCCGAACCGTTCGATGAAGGGCTGCTTAAGAAATTCGTACACACGAATGCCCTCGCGTCGCCCCTTTACTACTGCATGGCGACAGACATCCCATTTGTGAAAATTTACGGACGTAAGATTGCCAACCTTGCCCAGTCGCGCCGGGTAGAGGTAGCAGGATATTGGCTTGCGCCAATGGAAACGTCCTTCGTTGAAAGCCTTCTCTACAAGGCATAGTGTGCAACCCTTGCTGTCGCGTGTGGCAAAGACGCAATCTTTACCGTTTACGATAGAGGTTACAAGGTCGCCGTCGGGGTCGTTGTAAACAACGCCCTGCTCGGCAACAACGGCACGTGCCTCGCCTGTCATTTCGCTCTCGACTACCGGGAGTGCCTCTTCGAGCTTTTCAACCTCGTCGAGTGCCACCGGAGCTCCGGCCTCGCCCTCGACGCAGCAGATGCCTTTGCAGTGTGCCGGGTCGCAGCAGAAATATTCGGTGAATATGGAGAAAGAGACGATTGTGTCGCCTATCTGTACCATTTTTTCTGGATTCTTTTAATTACTAATCAACGGCTTTTGTTCAATTTAGGCCCAACAAGTTGTTGGGCCTAAATTGAAATTTTAGATGAGCGGAGTACCTGTCATGTCCGCAGGTGCTTCCAATCCCATGATTTTAAGGATAGAGGGCGCAACGTCTGCCAAAATACCATCTTTCACTGTCGCATCCTTCTTGTCTGTTACATATACACAGGGTACGGGGTTCAACGAGTGAGCGGTGTTGGGTGAGCCGTCTGCGTTTACTGCGTTGTCGGCGTTACCGTGGTCGGCAATGATGATAGAGTCGTAACCGTGAGCCTTAGCAGCTTCAATAACATCCTTGACGCATGCATCCACTGCAACAACTGCCTTTTCTATTGCTTCGTAAACACCAGTGTGACCAACCATGTCTCCGTTTGCGAAGTTCACAACGATAAAGTCGTACTTCTCAGTGGCGATAGCCTCGACGAGCTTGTCTTTGACCTCGTACGCGCTCATCTCGGGCTGCAGGTCGTAGGTCGCAACTTTGGGTGAGGGGACAAGTATGCGGTCCTCATTGTCGTAAGGAGTCTCGCGACCGCCGTTGAAGAAGAATGTAACGTGAGCATACTTCTCGGTCTCGGCAATGTGCAACTGTTTCAAGCCCTGCTTCGCAACAAATTCGCCAAGAGTATTCTCGACATTCTCTTTGTCGAAAAGGATGTGTACGCCCACGAATTTTGCATCGTAGGGGGTCATGCAGTAGTACTGCAATCCGGGGATGGTCTTCATGCCTGCCTCGGGCATGTCCTCCTGTGTAAGAACTATTGTAAGTTCCTTTGCGCGGTCGTTGCGATAGTTGAAGAAGATAACTGCATCGCCCTCGCCGATGCGAGCATCGTATGCTGTGTTCACGATGGGCTTGATGAACTCGTCTGTAACACCCTCGGCGTATGACTCCTCGACAGCTGTAACCATGTTGTCGGCTTTTTTGCCCTCGCCATCAACAAGAAGGTCATAGGCAATCTTTACGCGCTCCCATCGTTTGTCGCGGTCCATTGCGTAGTAACGGCCTATGATGGTTGCAACCTTCATATTGCTTTTTACCATCTCCTCAATGAAGCCGGCACCGCTTTTGGGGTCTGTGTCGCGACCGTCCATAAAGCAGTGAACGTAAGTCTCGGCAACGCCCTCGTCTACAGCCATCTTGTACATAGCGTTAAGATGCTCGAGCGAGCTGTGCACGCCACCATCCGATGCAAGGCCCATAAAGTGAAGTTTCTTGCCATTCTCTTTTGCGTAGCGAACAGCAGAAACAAGTTCGGGATTCTGACGGATAGTGCCGTCGGCAATGGCGCGGTTGATTTTCAAAAGGTCCTGATAAACTACGCGTCCGCCACCGATGTTAAGGTGACCAACCTCGCTGTTACCCATCTGTCCTGCGGGAAGGCCTACATTCTCGCCGCTCGCCTGCAATTGCGAGTGGGGGTAGTTCTGCATAAGATAATCCCAATAGGGTGTGGGAGTGTTGAAAATAACATCACCTTTACCGTTGTTACCGAGGCCCCAGCCATCCAAAATAACCAAAAGAGCTTTCTTTGTCATAAGTGTATAATTTTATAATTCGGGTTTTCACATAATTCAGTGCGAAGATACAAAAAAAGTATCATTTTTTCGGTTGTTTCAAACATAAACATGCAAACAATGATTAAATATTGTAAACGTGGCACATAAATTTGCAAAAAAGAGGGTCTGTCGGTTAAAAAAACTCTATCTTTGCAGATTATGAGTCATCCATTGGATATATTTGGTTACTGTCCTGTTTGTGGCAAAGAGGGTTTTACGATAAACAACGTAAAGTCGAAGAGGTGCGACGGTTGCGGGTTTGTGCTGTATTTCAACGCAATTTCGGCAACGGTTGCTGTGATAATGAACGACAAAGAGGAAATATTGGTTGCGCGACGGGCAAAAGAGCCGGCAAAGGGTACTTTGGACCTGCCGGGGGGCTTTGCCGATAGTATGGAGACGGCCGAAGAGGCTGTCGCGCGTGAGGTGCTCGAAGAGAGCGGCATGCGCGTGACAGGGGTAAAATACCTCTTTTCGCTACCAAACAAATATATCTATTCGGGCTTCGAAGAGCACACGCTTGACATGTTCTTCTTGTGCAGGACCGAGCCGGGCGACACTCCCGTAGCCAATGATGATGTTAAAGAGCTTGAATGGATACCTTTGGACGACCTTGACCCTGAACTATTCGGGCTGCAATCTATACGCAAGGGTGTAGAACTTTTAAAAGAGATGAAAAACGAGATAAAAAATAATATATGAAAAAGACACTTATTCTACTAATGCTCTCGGGCTTGGGCTTTACGGCGCAAGCAACCGATGGCCTTACCTCGGAAAATCAGTCGGCACTGATAAAGGAGTGTACCCGTCTGCATGATGGCAGAAACTACAAGACTGCACTCGCATTGCTCGATAAAATAGACGAAAAAGAACTAAATAGTCGGCAGCAGCAAGAGGTTGCTTATCTGAAGGCGACAACCACATTTGCCATCGACCATAAAGAGGGACGCGGGCTTATTTTGCAATTCTTGGAAAAGTACCCCGAGAGTGCGAAGCGCGAGATTCTGTCGGCTCTTGTGGCCGAGTCGTACTATTTTTCGCACGACTTTGAAAAATCCGTAGAGTGGTTCGGCAAGGCCGACCTTTACCGCCTCGAAGCTGACGAGCGTGACCGCGCCGACCTCTATAAAGCTCTTGCGCTGCAAGAGTGCGGACAGACTCAGCAGGCAACAGCTATTCTCAGCCGTTTGCGTCAGACAAGCAAGCAGTATAGTAGCGACGCAGTCTTTTATCTTGCAACGATAGACTACTACGACGACCGTCTCGACAGCGCATACGATGGCTTCAAGGCAGTGGAATTGAGCGACAAATACCATCTTGACGTTCCCTATTATCTTGCCTCGATATATATTAAAAAAGGAGAGTATGTCCGCGCCGAGAAACTTGCCCGCATGTTCCTTCAGGACAATGGCAGCCTGCCTCAGGCACTGCCCATGCAGCAGGCATTGGGAGCCTCTCTCTTCGGGCAAAAAAAATACAACGAGGCTATTGCTCCGTTGCAGAAATATATCACAGAGTATAATAACCCCCAGCGTATAGCATACTATCAGTTGGGAATGAGCTATTTTCAGACGGGACGCTACAAAGATGCCATTGCTCCGCTTGATAAATCCACCGGAGCGTCGGATGCAATCACACAAAATGCCTATCTGCATTTGGGTATAATACAGTTGAACGCCAAAGACGTAACAAAGGCACGTCTCGCCTTTGAACAGGCTGCAAACATGAACTACGACAGCCGCATCCGCGAAGAGGCACTCTACAACTACGCACTGTGCATACACCAGACACGCTACTCGCCCTTTGCCGAGAGTGTTACGGTCTTTGAGCGTTTCCTCAATGAATACCCCAATTCTCCACACGCCACACAGGTGAGCCAATATCTTGTCGAGGTATATATGAACACCCGCAACTACGACGTTGCGTTGCGCTCGATAGAAAAGATACACAAACCCTCGCGTGCCATACTCGAGGCGAAACAAAAAGTACTCTATCGTCTGGGAGTGCAGGCCTTTATCGACAAAGACCTTAAAGGCTCCATAAACTATATGAACCGTTCGATAGAACTTTCATCGTACAACAAACAGACATACAACGACGCCCTCTATTGGCGCGGCGAGGCATACTACGCACTCGGCGACTATGCTTCGGCAGCCGACAGCTACAAAGCAGCCGTCGCAAACAGCGGCAGCAACAGCACAAATGCACTCTACGGATTGGGCTACACATGTTTCCAGACAGAGAAATACGGCGAAGCAATGACACACTTCAACCGCTATCTGCAACAAGCACCGGCAAGCGACCGAGCATTGCGCTCCGATGCTTACAACCGCATAGGCGACTGCCACTTCTATAATAGGTCGTATGCAACAGCCGAACAATATTATCGCAAGGCTGCCGAGACTGATAATTCCTACGGCGATTACGCCCTCTATCGCAGTGCTATCACGCAAGGCCTCGGTAAAAACTATGCAGGCAAGGTAGAGACACTCAACCGTCTGATAAATAATTTCCCGCAAAGCGCGTATGCCGAACAGGCATACTACGAAATGGGACGCGCTTATGTAGAGCAGGAAAAGAACGAACAGGCAGTAGCGACCTTCGACGAACTTTTGAGAAAATACCCCAAAAGCTCTCTTGCCCGTAAGGCAGCAACAGAGACTGCAATGATATATAATCAGACGGGTAACAACGAAAAAGCAATTTCGGCATATAAGAAAATAATTGCCACATACCCGCAGAGCGAAGAGGCGCAGATTGCAGCGCAGGACCTTAAAAACCTTTATGTGGACATGGGCAAGGTGGACGAATTTGCCGAATTTGCTGCAAATACTCCCGGAATGCGTGCAATAGAGAGCAGCGAGCGTGACACACTCACATACGTCGCAGCCGAAAAGGTTTACAGTCGCGGAGACATTGCACAGGCAAAAAATGCTTTTCAGAAATATCTGCAAGGCTACCCTCAGGGTTCGTTCACACTCGATGCACACTACTATTTGGGAATAATATTCTACAATGAGCAAGCACCGGCCGATGCACAGCTGCACTTTGGAAAAGTAATTGCCTTCCCTGATAATAAATACAGCGAGGATGCAATGGCGCTCTCTTCCGAAATTTACTACAAGGCAGGCAGTTACCGCGAGGCAATGAACCTATACAAGCAACTGATTGTAAAGACCGGCAACAACGAGCGTCGTCAGGCGTGTCGCATGAATCTGCTGCGTTGCGCATACAATCTTAACGAAGGCAACGAGGTGATGAATGTGACCGATGAACTGCTCACGGCAGGCAATCTGTCGCCCGAATGGACAAGGGAAATATACTACGACCGCGCAAAGACCCTCATACGCACAAACAGAGCCAACGACGCGGTTGCCGACCTTAAAAAACTCTCTTCGGACACACGTACGCAGCAGGGTGCCGAGGCAAAATATCTGCTCGCGCAAATATATTTCGATAATAAAAAATACGAAGATTGCGAAAAAGAGGTGCTAAACTATATAGAGGTAAGTACCCCACATGCATATTGGCTTGCACGCAGTTTCGTACTTCTGTCCGACCTTTACATTATCCTCGACCGTAAGATGGAGGCCAAACAGTATCTGCTGTCATTGCAAAATAACTACAGTGGCGACGATGACATTGCCGGACGCATAAAAGAACGTCTCGACAAACTTGCAGCCGAAGAGAATAATACAGTTACACAACAACAATAATAATACTTTCCAATATGAAAAGGACAATAATATCAGCCTTTGTGGCACTGTTTGCGGCAACAACCTTTGCTCAGACAGACTCACTGAATGCCGTAGTAAAAGTAGAGAACGACTACAATCCTATAATTGTAAAAGCTGTGAAACAGAGTTTTACTCCGCAGATAGAAATGCCCACCGACAATACCCCTCTGGACTTGGTATTTTCACGCTCGGCGACCCCATTCGAGCGATTCGTAAGCAACCGCGACCTTAGCAATCTGTTGCCCGAACAAGAGTCTGTGTACAATGGTTACGCCCGCTTAGGATACGGCAACTACAATAATGTGGATGCAAAATTGGGCTACCGATTGGATGTTGGTGCTAATGACGTTATAAACCTTTACGCATCATTGGCAGGATTCAACGGCAATATTGATGGGCTAAATACCGGCGATTGGAAATCTCGTTTCTACGACACATGGCTGACAGCCGACTATACCCACCGCTTCAGATACCTGTCGTTTACCATTTTGGGAGGGGTAAATGACAATGTGTTCAACTACCAGCCATCCGGAATTGTCCCCACTACAGGCATTGACAAGCAGCATAATAATGATGCTCGTCTGATGGCTCGTATAAAGTCTAATCTCGCAGGCCCTGTTTCGTACAATGCGAATGTTGGCTACCAACTGCACACGCGCAAATACTCATTGGCGGTAAAAGAGCGCATAAGTGAAAATCAGTTTACAGCCGGTGGTGAATTTGCTCTTGAATTTGACAACGAGCAGCTTCGCGGCTTTGGAATTGCAGCGACATTCGACGCATTCACATACAATGATGCTCTTAAGCCTAAGTTCGCCGAGTATAAATTTGACGACTATATTTCCGTGCGCGTAAACCCCTTTATGGATTTTCGCTTCGATGCATGGAAACTGCGTCTGGGCGTGCATGCTGATGTACTTACAGCCAACGGCAAAAAGATTGCAGTTGCTCCCGATATTAAATTCGAAGCCCCTTTGAACGAAAATATCAATTTGTATGCAAACGCTACGGGCGGCAACCGGCTTAATACATTTGCCTCGCTCAACGAACTGTCGCCATATTGGAACTACGGCGAAGCTAGTAAACAACTGACACCTACATATAAGGTCTTTGACATTGAGACAGGCCTGCGCATGGGCTACGAGCCGCTTGCCATACATCTTTTCATGGGCTACGATTATACAAAATACAACCTTTTGCCCACAGTGTCGCTTGTCACTCCTTTGCTTATATACACAGACTTTGCGCAGGATGATACACGTAAATACTATATAGGTGGAAAAGTCAGTTACGACTACAGCGGTTGGTTGAATGTTACGGCTGATGCACGTTACAACAAATGGAACTGCGACGGTGCCGACGACCTTCTTCTTTTCACCCCCATGATCGAGGCAAATGCAAAGGCTCGCGCACGCCTTTACGATGGACTTTACTTTGGAATGGGCTATAATTTTGCCCGTTACACAAAGGGTGACAATGGACGCATAGAGAATATGAATAACTTGAATGCGAACATCAGCTATAAATTCCACAAACAATTTAATGCGTACATTCAGGCCGACAATCTGCTGAACAAAAAATATTTCAGCTATGCGGGCTACTATGCAAAAGGAATAAATTTCCTTGCCGGAGTAGAGTATAATTTCTAAAAACACACACATTATATAACTAACTTTAAATTAATCTAAGTATGAGAAAAATCTTTTCATTTATTGCAGCATCGGCTCTTGTGGCAGGAATGCTGACATCTTGCCAGGGTGTACAGCCTAACACCCTTACCGAGGCCGAGAAAGCCGAAGGTTGGCAGCTTCTTTTCGATGGCCAGACACTTGACGGCTGGCGCAGCTACAACCGCGACACTCTTGCAGGCGGTTGGCACGTAGTTGATGGTTGTATCCAGGCTTCGGGCGAGGGTAGCGACGGTCACGGCTACATTGTTACAGACAAGAAATTTGCAAACTTCGAGCTTGTGTGGGATTGGAAACTTACAAACGGCGGTAACAGCGGTATGCTCTATCACGTTGTTGAGCGTCCCCAGTTCAGTGTGCCTTATGTAACAGCACCCGAGTATCAGCTTATCGACGTCGAGGGTTGGGAACAGAAAAACGCACCTGCCAAATTGGAAGATTGGCAGAAGATAGGCGTGGACTATGCAATGCACCTTCCCGACTATAGCAAGATGCACATCAATCCCGTTGGTGAATGGAACTCTTCTAAGATCGTATTTGACAATGGTCACGTAGAGCATTGGCTCAACGGCGAGAAAATCGTGGAGTTCGAGGCATGGACAGACGATTGGTTCGTAAGAAAGGCCAGCGGTAAATGGACAATGGCACCCGAGTATGGATTGTGCAACACAGGTCTCCTCTGTTTGCAGGACCATGGCGACCCCGCTTCTTTCCGCAATATTAAGATTAAGGAGCTTCCTGCAAAAGAGCGTCCCGCAGTGGCAATGTTCAACGGCAAAGACCTTGCCGGATGGGATACATTCGGTAATATTAAGGCGTCGGTAGATGGCGAGGGTAACCTTGTTGTCGAGAATGGTGACGAAAAGACCGAGGCTTGCATCGCTACACGCAACTATCTTTACGACTTTGACTTTTCAGTGGATGTTAAGAGCGAGGGTGAGGATTGTGCACCCCTCTGGTTCCACGCATTTGTTCCCAAGAAAGGTAAAGAGTGGGGCGAAATTGCCGGTTGGAAATTTGAGATTCCCGAGGATAAACTCTCTTTGTTGAAGAAGGACGATTGGAATACTTTCCGTATCACAGTGAAAGAGGGTAAAGTAAATACCTTTGTCAATGGCGAGGCTGTTGCTGAATTTACTGACGAGGCTCTTAATACTGTTCCCGGCCGTATCTTGATGCAGGTTAAAGAGGGTGCCGAGACAAAAATGCTCTACAAGAACTTCAAAATTGCAAACATCTAACAGGTGCTTATTTCCCACAAAAAAGTCTCGCTTCAAAGCGAGACTTTTTTTGTGGCTGTTTGTGACGGCTGCATTTAACGTGCGCTCGAAATAATTCAAATGTTTCTGTAAAGCAAATTATTCCTCAATTTGTATTAAACTTACACACAAAAAGAGAGGCTGTCGGATACATTCGACAGCCTCTCTTTTATGTATAACAATTCTTACGCTTCGTTGCAGGGACGACGGGGACGACGCTCGCGCTCCACGTAACCATCGGGCTTTTCGAGAAGCACACGACGAGAAAGTTTGAATTTTCCGGTCTTTGGATCAATATCAAGGAGCTTAACCTGAATCTTGTCACCCTCGGCAATTCCGGCTTCCTCTATTGTCTCGAAACGCTTCCAATCAATCTCGGAAATATGCAAAAGACCATCCTTCCCGGGCATAAACTCTACGAATGCACCGTAAGGCATTACGCTGCGAACAATACCCTCGTAAACCTCTCCGGCCTCGGGAATTGCAACAATAGCCTTGATTTTTGACATTGCAGCCTCGATGCTTGCTGCGTTTGTTGCAGCAATTTCGATGATACCCTCGCCATCAACCTCCTCGATAGAGATTGTAGCACCTGTCTCTTCCTGCATGCCCTGAATGATTTTTCCACCCGGGCCGATAACTGCGCCGATAAACTCTTTGGGTATACGCATAGTCTCGATGCGGGGAGCATGAGGCTTCATTTCTGCGCGAGGCTCGGCGATGCACTCTGTGATTTTTCCGAGGATGTGCATACGTCCCTCACGAGCCTGGTTCAACGCCTTTTCGAGAATCTCGAACGAAAGACCGTCTACCTTAATATCCATCTGTGTAGCGGTAATTCCATCAACGGTACCTGTCACTTTGAAGTCCATGTCTCCAAGGTGGTCCTCGTCGCCCAGAATGTCGCTGAGGACAGCATATTTCTCTTCACCGGCATTTTTGATAAGTCCCATCGCAATACCCGACACAGGCTTCTGAATCTTCACACCCGCATCCATAAGAGCAAGAGTACCTGCGCAAACAGTAGCCATTGAAGATGAACCGTTCGACTCGAGAATGTCCGATACTACGCGCACGCAGTAGGGATAATCGGCGGGAACCATATTTTTAAGAGCGCGGCAAGCAAGGTTACCGTGACCAATTTCACGACGACCAACGCCACGCTGGGGACGAGCCTCACCTGTTGAGAAGGGGGGGAAGTTGTAGTGCAGCAAGAAACGGTCGGTACCCTGTGTCATTACATCGTCGATAATCTTCTCGTCGCGTTTCGTGCCCAAAGTAACAGAAGTCAGCGACTGAGTCTCGCCACGAGTAAAGATGGCCGAGCCGTGAGGGCCGGGAAGATAACCAACCTCGCACCAGATGGGACGAATCTCGGTAGTCTTACGACCGTCGAGACGCTTACCCTCGTCGAGAATGCAACGGCGCATAGCCTCTTTCTCAACATCATGATAGTAGCGGTCGATGAGTGCGCCTATCTCCTCAAGTTCCTCCTCTGTATACTGCGCCTTGAATTCCTCTTTAATAGCATCGAAAGCCTCGGCACGCTGATGTTTGTCGCGGTTGCCGCTTGCAGCAATTTCGTAAGCCTTTGCATAGCAAGCCTCGTGAACTTTTGCGCGAAGCTCTTCGTCATTAACCTCGTGGCAATATTCACGTTTAACAGTCTTTCCAACCTCTTCCATAAGCTCCATCTGAGCCTTGCAATGTACCTTGATAGCCTCGTGAGCCACTTTCATCGCCTCGAGAAGGTCATTCTCGGAAACCTCTTTCATCTCTCCCTCGACCATCATTATATTGTCGTATGTGGCAGCAACCATAATGTCCATGTCTGCATTCTCAAGCTGAGCAAATGTGGGGTTCACCACAAACTCGCCGTTGATGCGCGCAACGCGTACCTCGGAAATAGGGCCTCCGAAAGGAATATCTGACACAGCAAGAGCCGCCGACGCTGCAAGGCCTGCAAGAGCATCGGGCATGTCCACGCCATCAGCAGAATAAAGGATTATGTTTACATAAACCTCAGCATGGTAATTATCAGGGAACAACGGACGCAATGCACGGTCTACCAAACGGCAGGTCAATATCTCATAGTCCGAAGCTTTACCCTCGCGTTTTGTGAAACCGCCGGGATAACGTCCGAAAGCGGCATATTTCTCTTTATACTCTACCTGTAAAGGCATAAAATCTGTTCCGGGGACTGCATCTTTGGCAGCACACACCGTTGCCAGCAACATTGTGTTTCCCAAACGCAACATCACTGAGCCGTCAGCCTGCTTCGCAAGTTTGCCGGTCTCCAAAGTGATGACACGTCCATCGGGCAATGTCACATTCTTTGTAACAACATTCATCATTATTAAATTTTTCTTTATTCCCTAAATTATCTCGCAAAGATATATAAAATTCGACACTTTCCACTATCTTTGCCGACACATTTTAAGAAACTATCGAAAAATCCATGAAAAATATCATTACAGCCATATTAACAGGCATTGTCATACTCTTTACGGCGTGCGACGAATCGCCCAAATTCACCATTAAAGGAGAAATTTCCGAAGGTAACGGCAAAAGCATATATCTGTCGCATGTGGGGGTCGAAAAAAACAGTCTTATAGACTCCGTAAAAATAAAGAGCGACGGCAAATTCGAGTTTAACCGACCGCGTCCCGAAAGTTACGATTTTTACCGTCTGCAATTAGATAAAAAAGGCCGCGCAATAACCATTGCCGTCGATAGCACCGAGTGTATCAATATAACCATCGACGGCAAAAAGTTTGCCGACAGCTATATTGTAGAAGGCTCCGAGGAGAGCCGCAAGATACAAGAAATATCGGCACTGCGCACAGCCCTCGAAAAGCAAATTGGCTATTTTATTAAAGACAGCAGCCTGACTCCGGACAGCATACGCAAGGCAATATACAATATTACCAAAGAGTTTAAAGAGAATATCTTCAAACAATATATAATGCCCGCGCCCGACAAGGCAAGCGCATACTACGCACTGTTCCTGAAAACGAACGGAATGCATCTTTTCAACCCTAACGCCAACAGGTTCGACAGCAAATGCTTCGCAGCAGTTGCAACGGCTCTGAACAACAGATACCCCGAGTCGGCGCGAGCAAAAAACCTATACAGCATAGCAGTGAAAGGCATGCAAAGTACACGCCCTGTGATTCCCGACACCATCGATGCAAAAGAGGCGGAACTATCGACGACCGGAATATTCGACATTAAACTGCCCAACATCAACGGCGACAGCATAAGCCTTTCATCTTTGAAGGGCAAGGTAGTGCTTCTCGATTTTATCACATACAGCAACACACGCACAAGCGAGCATACAATCTATCTGCGCGAACTATACACAAAATACAAAGAGCAAGGGCTCGAAATTTATCAAGTATCATTCGACGCAGACACACACTTCTGGAAGACCTCGGCCGACAAATTGCCGTGGATATGTGTGCTCGACGGCCACAGCATATTATCGGGCAACGCACTGCTTTACAAGGTAGACAAACTCCCGTCATACTTTCTCATAAACAGAGCCAACGAAATAGTAATGCGCGACGAACAGATAAAAGACCTGCCCGTCGAAATAGAAAAGCTGCTCAAAGAATAGCAAAAACACAAAAACCATTAATTAAGGAAAAATTTTCGCAAAATAGTTGCAAGTTGAATTTAAAGTTACTACATTTGCAACACTGAGAAAGAGATATATGGGTTCCGGCAAGCAGTTGTCGGAATCCATTGTTTTACTAATTTTTATATAGAGTATAAGATAATGACCTACATGTCTGAAGAGGGCTACAAAAAATTGTTAGCCGATTTAAAAGAGCTGGAAGGCAAACGCCCCGAGATTGTACGCCAGATAGCCGAAGCGCGCGATAAAGGAGACCTTTCGGAGAATGCCGAATACGATGCAGCTAAAGAGGCGCAAGGATTGCTCGAAATGAAGATTAACGAGCTGAAGATGATTATCGCAGATGCAAAAATCATAGATACAAGCAAGCTAAGCACCGACAGCGTTCAAGTGCTTACCAAAGTAGAGCTTAAGAACGTAAAGACAGGTGCCACAATGACATACTGCATCGTGCCCGAGAGTGAAGCTAACCTGCGCGAGAGTAAAATTTCAATCAACACCCCCATTGCAAAAGGTCTTTTGGGCAAGAAGGTGGGTGAGACTGCCGAAATTACAATCCCTCAGGGTAAAATATACCTTGAAATTATAAACATTTCAATCTGATGGCAACGATATTCAGCAAAATAGTCGCAGGGGAAATACCGAGCTACAAAGTAGCCGAGAGTGATAAATTCTACGCATTCCTCGACATTAACCCCCTCGCAAAAGGTCACACGTTGGTAATACCCAAGCGCGAGGTAGACTATTTCTTCGACCTTACCGACGAAGAGATAGGCGAAATGCAGATATTTGCCAAGCAGGTAGCCGAGGCGATAAAAAAAGCATTCCCCTGCATAAAAGTTGGGCAAGCAGTGTTAGGGCTCGAAGTTCCGCACGCCCACATACATCTTGTACCCATGCAATCGGAGAGAGACATGCTCTTCACCAATCCCAAACTGAAACTAACAGCCGAAGAGTTTGCCGAAATTGCAGAAAAAATAAACAAAGAGATAGTGTGTCGTAATTAAAAGTTACGGCACACTGCCTTATTGCCCTCCCCCATTTTTACAAATAAAAAATACCACTATGCGAACAGAAATTTCAAACGTAACAATCGTAAACGAAGGCAAAAAAGCCATAGGCTCGGTAGTTATAAACGGAACAAAAATTGTTGAAATATGCATCGATGGTAAAAAACCTTGTCGCAAGAGCGACGAAGTGATAGACGGCAGCGGCATGTACCTGCTCCCCGGAGTAATAGACGACCACGTACATTTTCGTGAGCCGGGACTTACACACAAGGCAAACATTCTCTCCGAGACACGGGCCGCAGCAGCCGGCGGAGTAACATCCTTCATGGAAATGCCGAACACCCGCCCGGCAACAACCACAATATCTGCGCTACACGACAAATATCATCGTGCAGCAAAAGAGAGTCGCATAAACTACTCATTCTACTTTGGCGCAACAAACAACAACAGCCATCTGTTCGAAAAACTGAACCCACACAGAGTCTGCGGAATAAAACTCTTCATGGGGTCGAGCACAGGCAATATGCTTGTAGATGATACAGAAGGGCTGAACCTCGTATTTTCGCGTGCCAATATGCCTATAGCCGTGCACTGTGAAGATACAGACATTATAAACGCCAATATCCAAAAATATAAAGAGAAATACGGCGAAAATATTGACGTAAAATATCACCCGCTCATACGCAGCGAAGAGGCCTGCTACAAATCCCTTCAAAAAGCAGTAGCCCTTGCCGAGAAACACAACAAACAACTGCACATTCTGCACATAAGCACAGCACGCGAGCTTGAGCTATTATCAGACAAGCCGTTGAGTGAAAAGAAAATAACAGCCGAGGTAACCCCTGCCCACCTTATATTCTGCGATAAAGATTACGAAAAGAAAGGTGCACATATAAAATGCAACCCCGCCATAAAGACACAGGCCGACAGAGACGCCCTGCGCGAGGCTCTGCGCAACGGCAAGATAGACCTTATAGGCACCGACCACGCACCCCATCTGCCCGAAGAAAAAACCGGCGGAGCACTAAAAGCAACCTCGGGAATGCCCTCCATGCAATTCACCCTGCCCGCAATGCTGCGAATGGTCGATGAAGGGATATTTACCATCGAGCAGATTGTCGAAAAAATGTGCCACGCTCCGGCCGACTACTTTAAAATAGACAAGCGCGGATACATAAGAAAAAATTATTACGCCGACCTTGTACTTGTCGCCCCCGACAAAGAGTGGACAGTCGAAAAGAAAGATATTCTAAGCATCTGCGGCTGGAGCCCATTCGAGGGTGAGACATTCAAATGGAAAGTGTGCCGCACATGGGTAAACGGAGAATGTGTCTACAACAACGGCAAAATAGATGACAACGTACACGGAAAAGCTTTAAAATTCCAAAGATAAAAACAGTTTTTCGAATGAGCATAGCACACTTCTGTTACGAGCCTGCGCAATTGTTTCCATACATCGATTGGAGCTACTTTTTTCACGCATGGGGAATAAAGCCCGGCGAACAACAGACAAGCGAAGCTACACAACTGAAGAACGATGCAATAGCCATACTCCGCAGCATGAACAACGAAAAAGTATACGCGCTTTTTCGTCTGTGCAACGCACGCAGCGATGGCGATAATCTGTTGCTCGATGGCGAGACGTTCCCACTGCTGCGTCAACAACACACCCGCAGCGACAGCCCTAATCTGTGCCTCAGCGACTATGTATCACCCATAAAAGACCACGTAGGCCTGTTCGCAACAAGCATGACCGAGAATTTCGAGACTGCATACTGCAACGACCCTTACCTGCACATGCTTACACAAACACTAGCCGACAGACTGACTGAGGCAGCAGCCTCGCTTCTGCACAGCAACGTCCGCACCCGGAAAGAACTGTGGGGATACGCGCCCGACGAAAAATTCACCCCTCAGGAACTAAACAGCGAACCATACGCAGGAATACGCCCCGCCGTCGGCTACCCGTCGCTTCCCGATCAGACAATAATCTTCATCATAGACAAGTTACTCGACCTTTCACAAATAGGAATTACGCTGACGAGCAACGGAGCCATGCACCCCCACTCATCCGTATGCGGACTGATGTTCGCCCACCCCGCCGCGCAATATTTCAACATTGGAAAAATAAGCGACGAGCAACTGCATGATTACGCCCGCCGACGCAACATTCCGGCCGAAAAGATAAAAAAATTCTTAAGCAAAAATCTCTGAAAGACAATTTCTCACGGGTAACGACAAAGGCACTTTTCCGCACGGCAGAAGAAAAACGGCCGAAAAAGCGAAAATTTTTACAACAAAAAGCTTATATTTGCATATTGAACAGTGCAAATAATAATAAAAAAGCATTAACATGAGAAAAATTTTACGACCTTTTTACATTCTGTATCAAATAATAATCGCCTATCCATTGGCAGGAATCGCCACTATGCTTACAGGTATAAGCGTCAGTCTCTTCGGCAGATATATCCCCATAAAAGGCGGCGACTATTGGCCGGCCGTAATATGGTCGAAATTCATGGTGCGCATATTTCTGCTACCGATGAAAGTAGAAGGCCGAGAAAATCTCGACCCGAACAAGAATTATATCTTCATTGCCAACCATCAGGGCGCATGGGACATCTTTGTGATGTTCGGCTACTTAGGACGTAACTACAAATGGATGATGAAGGAATCGTTGCGCAAGATGCCTTTTATAGGAAAAGCCTGCCACGACACAGGGCACATCTTTGTTAATCGCGAATCGCCCCAAAAAGAGATTTTCGTAAAGGCTATAAGGACTTTGAAAAAAGGAACAGCAATGGGTATTTTTGCCGAAGGTACACGCACGCGCAACGGACGTTTGGGCAGATTCAAGAAAGGTGCGTTTGCAATTGCAGACATGACACAGTTAGAGGTTGTTCCTTTAGCCATAGAGGGCTCATACAACCTATTGCCTCCAAAGGCAAAATTCATGAATTGGACTCCGCTGAAACTTACTATTCTTAAGCCCATAAAACCCATAGGAAAAGGTAAAGAGAATGTAGAGTATTTAATGACAGAGTCGCGTGCGGCCATTGCAAAGGCTCTTGGTGAGGAGTAAATACTCAAAATGCAGAGCAAACATATAAACAACGAGTGTCAGCGAAGCTGACACTCGTTGTTTATATGATTACACATTATTTATTCGTAAAGTTTGTAAGTAGTTCGCAGCACCTGAAACTCTGTGCGTCTGTTCAACTGATGGCAAATTTCCTGCTCCTCTTCGCCGGAGAGTGCGTTTATAAACTGTTCGTTAAGTACGTCATTCTCTTTTAGGAAAGGATACTTTTCGGTAAGTTTCTTAAGAACAGTCTTTGGGCGGCTCTCGCCGTAACCTTTGGCGGTCAGTCGCTCGGCCTCAATTCCATGCTCTATAAGGTAATTTACCACAGCCTCGGCTCTTTTTTGCGACAGTTTCTCGTTGTATTTGTCGCTGCCCCTAAAGTCGCAGTGCGCACTAAGCTCTATGGTTACGTTGGGGTTATTCTCCAGCAGTTTTACAAGCTCGTCAAGCGAAGCTGTCGACTCGGGCGTAAGAGTGGCCTTTGCAAATTCATAAAAAATATTGTCTATAAGCACCGGACGGGTAATAGGGGCAAGCTCGAAATTGCGCGAGTATTCTACTTTACCTGTCTGCTCGGTGGTCTTTAGCTCTTGCATGGCGTTCAGATAGCCTTTGCATGTACCCAACAGCACATACTCCACTCCCGGTGTTACGCGCACCGAGAATGAACCGTCGTTCATCACTCCTATGCTGTTTTTCGAGCCGTCGTTACCTATCATGTGAATAATTCCTTTTGGTAGCTCGTAGCCATCTTTCTCGTAGAGCCATCCGCTGAGAATATGTACGGTTTCGGGTAGGTAGAATGAATATATGTGGTCCCACCCGCGAGCATCGTTTCTGTTCGACGAAAAATATCCTCGGTACAAATTGGGGGCAAATGTAATTCCAAAGTCGTCGGCGTTGGAGTTTACCGGCGCCATCATATTGTTTATTTGGTAGGTGCTGTCATTAACCTGTGAGGCGCAGAAAATGTCGAGCCCTCCCATTCCCGGGTAGCCGTTCGACGAAAAGTACAGTTCGTTGTTGGGGCCGAAGGCGGGGAACATTTCGTTGCCCTCGGTGTTTATCTGTTCGCCCGCATTTTCCAAAATTCCTGCCTTATATTGGTTGCCGCCAATGTAGAATCGCCAAATGTCGAATCCTCCCATGCCTCCTGCCATGTCCGAGGCAAAATACAGCCATTCGCCGTCGGGCGACACTGCCGGATGGGCGTACGAGCATAGTGTGTCCGAGGATATTTTTATAGGCTCGGGCTTGCCCCATGCAGCATCTTTGCGCGCGCTGCGGTAGATGGCCGCGAAACGTGGAAACTGTTCGTCGGTGACGCAGCGTGTGAAGTACATTGTCTTTCCGTCGGGGGTAAAGGCGCATGCTCCATCTTCGTAGGCACTGTTTGTTTCGCCTTGTATAAGTTCTACTTTCTGCCATTTTCCTTTGTCGTTGCGTTTGGTAAGGAAAAGGTCGGCGCATTTTTGTCCTGTAACGCCGCTAATGTCTGTGCCGGTGGCCTCTTTGCGGGTAGAGGTTGTTACTATCATTGTCGTGTCGCTGCCTACGTACATTGGGCAGTAGTCGCTGCGCAGACCGTTAAGTTCGTCGGCTTTCTTTACAATGTATCTTGAAGGGTTTTTCTTCCACTCGGCCGATTGACGCGCTGTTTGCAGGCCCACTTGTGCAAGTTTGTCATCGGCGGCTATTGTAAGGTACGTTTCGTAATTTTCAATGGCCTCTTTATAGTTGCCGTTAATGAGCAGGGCTTCGGCAAGGTGTCTGTGGGCGAGGCTGTCGGGGTATTTGTAGCGTATGGCATTTTTGTAGCTGCCCATTGCTCGGGCGGCGTTGTTTGTCTTGCGGTAACATTCGGCCATTTTCCACGCAATTACTCCGCGCTTGGGCTTGTCTTTGGCGCTTGTCTTGCGGTAGGCTTTTTTATATTGTTTGGCCGCTTCGACATATTCGTATATTGCATAGTACTGGTCTCCTTTTCTTATGGCTTTGTCGGTGCTGCACGAGAAAAGGAGTGTCGCTGCTATAAACAGGTATAATATGTGTATGCTGTGTCTCATTATAATTAATAACTGATAAATGGCCATTTTATTATATAATTGTGAATATTTCGCTTGTTTTTTATACTTTTGTATAAGATAGGATGCGTCTCGGTATAATAATATTCAAATAAATTTGATATTCTACTCTCGACTTTCACTATCTTTGTATAAGAATAGAGAATATTTAAACAAAAAACAAAATAAATATGAAGGCAAAATTATTTTTAATGCTTGCGACAGTAGCATTGTTGTGTGCCGGTTGCTGCAACAGCAAAAAGACCGAGTTGTTCAATGGACGCGACCTGACAGGTTGGGTGGGTTATGTTGATGATGCGACGGATATTCCCGCCGATGTTGTCTATACTGTGAACGATGGTAAAATTTGTATAGCAGGCACTCCTTTCGGCTATCTGCGCACCGAGAAAAAGTATGGCGACTACACTTTGCACGTCGAGTGGCGCTGGGTGGGCGAGGGTACCAACAGCGGACTTTTCCAGCGTGTGCAGGATGGTGACAAACTGTGGTGTACGGCTATCGAGTGTCAGTTGTGCAGCGGCAAGGCCGGCGACTTTGTGATGCTGGGAGGTGCCAAGATAAAAGAGGTTGAGTGTGTGGGCGAGTATCCGGTGAAAGACCGTGCGGGCGATTACGAGAACCCGGTGGGCGAGTGGAACAGTGCAGATATTGTCTGCAAGGGCAACAGCATCAAGGTGATGATAAACGGTAAGGTGCAGAACGAGTGTACTTGCGAGTTTGTCGATGGTTACATTGCCTTGCAGAGTGAGGGTGGTCCCATTGAGTTTCGCAATATTTATATTACCGAATAATCTTTTATAGAAAAAAGAGACAGGGTGCTACGAGAATAGATTCGTAGCACCCTGTCTGCATTAATTAACCTTATTTATGCTGTCCGGTCGTCGCTCGAATAGCTGACGATAGAAATACTCCATAAACTCCACGCTGTGAACAAAAGCTGTGTAAAGTACTATTGCGCATACGGCTAAAGGTATAAACGTGTCGCTATTCGGAATTTTGTCACTGTATATCATGTCTAACAGCTCCTTTATTGCCAGCAAAATATCGAAGTAATATAAATATGCAAGAGTAGCAACTATGCCCCAAATTACCACATTACCCAATATGAGCCATATTAGCTTTGTGCCGCGCGAGGGTAGCCGTTGTTGCGTGTCGCAAACAAAGGCCTCATTTGGTTGTACCCGATAAATATTTTCGAGTGCCTTTTTAAGTTCCTTGTCATTATGTTTCATAATCGTCACTATTTAGAAGCGCCTGCCGCAGATGTTTTCGCCCACGCGAGAGGTGCGACTTTATGGTGCCTTGTTTATAACCGGTGATTTTCTCAATATCTTTTATGGATAGTTCTTCGAGGTAAAAAAGCGTAATACAGTTACGTTCGGCCTCGGCGAGCGAAGCTACTGCCTTGCGCAGCCCCTCTGTCCTATCATCGTTCGGTGGCGGCTCGTCGGGCACGCTGCCAACTGCGTCGGCGATTGCAGCATCGTCCAATGATAGATGATTTTTCGCGTGTGACAGATGGTTGCACCACGTTGTATAGGCTATGCGGTAGAGCCACGTAGAGAATGAGCTTAGCATCTTGAATCCGTTCATTCCTTGCCACGCGCGTATAAAGGCTGTCTGTGCAAGGTCGTCGCTCAAGGCTCTGTCGCCGTTGGTAAGCACAAGAAAGTAGCGACGCACACGACAATGATACCTCTGCATCAGTTTGCCAAAGGCCTGCTTATCGTTAAGAAGAACAACTTGAGAAATCCACAATATTTCGTTTGAACGATTCATTTTTGCGGATTTTTATAGGTTATTTCTTTTCTCGTCTGTCCAATAATAAACGTATAAGCAATCGCATCAATCCAAAGAAAAAGATTATTGCTCCAAGACCAATCCAAGCATCTTCTTCTATAAATAGTCCAAGAAGAAAGACACCTATACCGATTCCTACAAATGTTGCGTCAAAAATATACGGCTTGCGTTTTTTAATATTGTTGTTTGCGGTGAATAGTTCAATAACTTCCGCAGATGGCAGTGCGGCTGTATCTTTTTCCAATAGGCGGTTCAAATTATCGTAACTCATTCTTTGGTTGCGGCTGTGCGCCCTCAGCAGCATGAATACAATCAATAGTATCGACACTGCGATTAATACGGAAATAAATAAAGGTGTAAAGAAATGATCATTATAAATGCCTCTACATACATTTATATTTGCATCGTTGGCTTTCTCGGCATATGCTATCATACGATAGAGTGCATCTTGTCGCACACTGTCAGGTAAACTGCTTAAAATAGTTTCATTAACTTCAATTTCACTCTTTGCAACGTTGCAGCCGGTTATCAGCAGGGTAAAAACTCCTCCGAAGAGGAACAATTTAAAGAATCTTTTCATAGTTTTTTATATTTTTTGGTTATTCTGACTGTTAGACAATGCGAGTTTCAAAAAGGTTGCAAAAAAATGAAAAAATAATTCGATAGGCTACCGACCTACCGAATTATTGTTGAATTTTCTCTTAACACCGAATTTACAACCTCTATGAGCATTTCCTTAAGCTCGGCGATAAATTGTTTCGCCTCGTAATTTTTTCGTTCAATGTCGCGCAGCTTTTTCTCCCACTGTCCCGTAAGCTCGGCACTTTTCAGAAGCTCGTTGCGTATGAGGCTCACAAGTTCAACGCCTGTGTCGGTGGCTATTATATTTTTCTTTTCGTTGCGTATGTAGTTGCGCTTGAAAAGGGTCTTTATAATTTCGGCGCGGGTCGAGGGGCGTCCAATGCCATTCTCTTTCATAAGGTCGCGCAGTTCCTCATCCTCGACGCTCTTGCCGGCTGTTTCCATTGCTCGCAGCAGGGTAGCCTCGGTGTAAGGCTTGGGCGGCTGTGTCATTTTTTCGGCAAGGTCGGGGGTGTGCGGTCCACTTTCGCCTTTTACAAAGGCGGGCATAAGCTCGTTCTTTTCCTCTTTGTCGCTGTCGGCAGGCTCCCCGGCAAATACCACGCGCCATCCGGGGTCGGTTATCTGCTTGCCTGTAGCCTTGAACTGCACTCCGCCACTCTCGCCCAGCACTGTTGTTGTGCAGAATTTGCACTCGGGGTAGAAGATGGCGATAAAGTGTGTGGCGACAAGGTTGTATACTCTTTTCTCATTCTCGGTGAGTGCCTGCGGATGCACGCCTGTGGGGATTATCGCATGGTGGTCGGTGACCTTCTTGTTGTCAAAAACCTTTTTCGACTTTACAAGGGGCTTGCCCATGAGCGGGGCTATCAGCGACGCATAGTCGCGCATGCCTTTCAGTATATTTTCGCATTTTGGGTAAATATCTTCGCTCAGATAGGTTGTATCGACACGCGGATAGGTAGTGTATTTTTTCTCGTACAGCGACTGTATAGTCTGCAGTGTAACGTCGGACGTCATTCCATACTTTTTGTTGCAATCGACCTGTAACGAGGTTAGGTCGTACAGGCGGGGCGGAAGTTCGTTGCCTTTTTTTGCGCTGACGTCCGTCACAGTGAACGGCTCGCCCGAGATTTTTTGCAGTGCTTCTTCGGCCTTCTCCTTTTTCTCGAATTTTCCCTCGGTGACGCTGAATGTAACTTCGCGGTATTTTGTCTTTAGCTCCCAATAGGGCTTGGGAACGAAATTTTTAATCTCATTCTGTCTTTTCACGATGAGTGCAAGGGTGGGGGTCTGTACGCGTCCTATCGACAGCACCTGCTTGTTGGCTGCATATTTAAGCGTGTACAGACGTGTGGCGTTCATTCCCAGCAGCCAATCGCCTATTGCTCGGCACAGTCCCGCCTCGTACAGCGACTTATACTCCGATTGGTCTTTCAGCGTGGCAAATCCCTCTTTAATGGCCTCCTCGGTAAGCGAGGATACCCATAGTCGTTTGACGGGGCATTTTGCTTGTGCTTTTTGCATTATCCAGCGTTGTATAAGCTCTCCCTCTTGCCCGGCGTCACCGCAGTTGATGATGCTGTCGGCTCCTTCTATCAGTTTTTTTATTATGTTGAACTGTCGCTCTTTGCTGCGTTCGCCCATCAATTTAATGCCGAACTTCGGGGGTATCATGGGCAGGCTGCCGAGGCTCCAACGTTGCCACATTTCTGTGTAGTCGTGTGGCTCTTTAAGCGTGCACAAGTGCCCCAACGCCCACGTTACTTGGTAGCCGTTACCTTCGAAAAATCCGTCGCGCGGGGCTGATGCTCCAAGAACTTTTGCGATGCTCTCGGCGACGGATTTTTTTTCTGCTATACATACTATCATTCTCTGTTACTCCTCTCGTCCCAATAATACTTGCATAAGTTCGCACGCAGCTTTTGTTACGCTGGTGCCGGGGCCGAAGATGGCAATTACGCCTGCACGATAGAGAAAATCGTAGTCCTGGGCGGGGATTACTCCTCCGGCAAAGACCAGAATATCCTCGCGTCCCAGCTTTTTAAGCTCGTCGATGAGCTGCGGGATAAGTGTCTTGTGACCTGCGGCAAGCGACGATACTCCAATGGCGTGTACGTCATTCTCGATGGCGTCTTTTGCAACCTCGGACGGTGTTTGGAACAACATTCCCATATCTACGTCAAAGCCGCAGTCGGCGTATCCTGTTGCTACGACTTTTGCGCCTCGGTCGTGTCCATCCTGACCCATTTTGGCTATCATCACTCGGGGGCGTCGGCCCTCCAATTTTGCAAATTCCTCTGTCAGGGCGCAGGCTTTTGCGAAGCTCTCGTCCTGTTTACTCTCTGCCGAATACACTCCTGATATTGTTCTTATTACTGCTTTGTAACGTCCTGCTACTTTTTCGCAGGCGTCTGAAATTTCTCCTAATGTAGCTCTTACCCTTGCTGCTTCCACTGCAAACTCCAGCAGATTGCCCTTGCCGCTGCGTGCACATTCGGTGAGCTTGTCGAGTGCTGCTTTTACCTCCTCTTCGTTGCGGCTCTCTTTGTTGCGTGCGAGTGCCTCGAGCTGTTGTTGCAGCACGGCTGTGTTGTCTATCTCAAGAATGTCGATGGGCTCCTCTTTTTCGAGGCAGTAGGCGTTTGTGCCGACAATCATCTGCGAGCCATTGTCTATGCGCGCCTGTGTACGCGCGGCAGCCTCCTCTATCCTCATTTTGGGAATGCCGGTCTCTATGGCTTTTGCCATTCCTCCGAGCTCTTCGACCTCTTCTATCAGTTTCCATGCCTTTTCGGCAATCTCTTTGGTGAGGCTCTCTACGTAATATGAACCGCCCCACGGGTCAATCTCTTTACAAACGTTTGTCTCCTCCTGTATGTATATTTGTGTGTTGCGGGCGATGCGTGCCGAAAAGTCTGTGGGCAGGGCTATTGCCTCGTCAAGCGCGTTTGTGTGCAGCGATTGTGTGTGCCCCATTGCTGCGGCCATTGCTTCGACGCAGGTGCGGCCTATATTGTTGTAGGGGTCCTGCTCGGTGAGCGACCATCCTGACGTTTGGCAGTGTGTGCGCAGTGCCATCGATTTTGGATTTTTGGGGTTGAACTTTGCAATGATTTTTGCCCACAGCATACGTGCCGCGCGCATCTTTGCAATTTCCATGAAGGGGTTCATGCCTATTCCCCAGAAGAATGAGAGTCGCGGTGCAAAGGCGTCAATGTCAATGCCTGCGGCAACGCCGGCTCTCACATATTCGAGTCCGTCGGCGAGTGTGTAGGCAAGCTCAATGTCGGCTGTTGCGCCGGCCTCTTGCATATGGTAGCCCGAAATTGAGATTGAGTTGAATTTGGGCATATTTTTCGATGTATAGGCAAAAATGTCGCTGATGATGCGCATTGAGAATGCCGGCGGGTAGATGTAGGTGTTGCGCACCATAAACTCCTTGAGAATATCATTCTGAATGGTTCCCGCAAGTTCTTCGAGCTTCGCGCCTTGCTCGAGGGCGGTGTTTATGTAGAAGGCAAGCACCGGAAGCACTGCTCCGTTCATGGTCATCGACACTGACATTTTGTTCAGGGGAATGCCGTCGAACAGTTGTTTCATATTCTCCATGCAACAGATTGATACTCCGGCTTTTCCAACGTCGCCTACCACTCGCTCGTTGTCGGGGTTGTAGCCTCTGTGTGTGGGAAGGTCGAAGGCTACGGACAGTCCTTTCTGTCCCGAGGCGAGGTTGCGACGATAGAATGCGTTTGACTCCTCGGCGGTGGAGAATCCTGCATACTGTCTGATGGTCCAAGGCTTGAAGGCGTACATCATAGAGTAGGGGCCGCGAAGAAAGGGCGGGAGCCCTGCTGCATACTCAAGGTGTTCTATGTTTTTTGTATCTTCGGCAGTGTATACCTGCTTTATTTTTATATTTTCGGCTGTGTCGAAGGTGTTGTTTGTGCAGTTGTCGGCGGCAGCCTTGCCGTTGTTTGCGGCGAATATATCTATGTTATTGAAATTCTTTCTCATGGCAGCTTCTAAAGTTTTGCGTTAATATCCTTTAAAGTCTCCAATACATTTACGCGTACGTGTATGAAGTTCTCGATACCTGCGTTTTTAAGCTCTTCGCTGCATGCCGGTGCGCCTGCAACGACGAAAAGTGCTTTCTCTTTGAGCTTCTCGTAGGCGGGGATTGCATACTCGGCATATTCGTCGTCGCTCGAGCATATTACCACAATGTCGGCTGAGGCTTTTATGGCGGCTTCTACTCCTTCGTCTACTGTGGAGAATCCCAAATTGTCGATAATCTCGTAGCCTGCGACGGCAAAGAAGTTGCTCGAGAATTGTGCTCTTGCCTGACGCATGGCAAGGTTACCGATGGTCAGCATGAATACTTTTGGGCGTTTGCCGCTGTTCTCGACCTGCATGCGCAGTGCTTCGAAATCCTCGGCAAGGCGTTTGCTTGACAGGATGTTTGCTCCGGGCTCTTCTTTTGTGTCGCAACTGCATTTTTTTTCGATGGGGCGGTTGCTGCCTGCTGTCTCGTTGAAGTTGGGGTATTGGTTGGTACCCAATAGTATCTCTTTGCGTCGTGCGGCGGCTGTGCGACGGTTGTTGCCGTCGGTGTTTATACAATTTTGCACAGTGCCGTTGCTTACAGCTTTGCAGAATCCTCCCTCTTCTTCGGTGGCGAGGAACAGTTTCCATGCTTCGCCGGCGAGTGTGGCTGTCAGCTTTTCTATAAAATAGGAGCCTGCGGCGGGGTCGGTTACTCGGTCAAGATGACTCTCGTTCTTTAGAATAAGCTGTTGGTTGCGGGCTATGCGCTCGGCAAAGGCTGTGGGTGTTTCGTACACTGCGTCGAAGGGGGTGACGGTTATTGAGCCTACTCCTGCAAGTGCTGCGCTCATGGCCTCTGTCTCGCCGCGCAAGATGTTTACGTAGGGGTCGTAAAGTGTCTGGTTGAAGGTTGATGTTACTGCGTGTATTGCCATTTTGCAATCATCGTCGCTGTTCGGCCCATACTCCTTTACGATATTTGCCCACAGCATGCGGGCTGCGCGTATCTTGGCTATCTCCATGAAGAAATTGCTCGATATTCCGAAGTTGAACTTTATCTTTTTTGCTGCGGCCGATGCGGGTATTCCTGCCTCGGTGAGTATGTTCATATATTCGTTTCCCCATGCGAGGGCGTATCCTAATTCGTGGATGCTGTATGCTCCGCTGTTGCACAGGGTGGCGGCGTTTACCACAAAGCAGCGATAGTTGGGCAGTGCTGCCGTAAGGTCGGCGAGCTTTATCATTGTATCGAAGCTGTCGGTTGCTTGTCTGCCTTTTGTTAGTTGTTTCCCTATAGGGTCATACTCTATGCTGCCGTGCAGTTTCTTGAAGTTGAAATTACGTTCTTTGTAGTATTCTATCAGCAGTGCTGTGAATTCGTATGCCTTTTTTATGCAGGTTTTAAAGTTAAGCTCGGTATTTTCGGCGTCAATGCCATCGAGCATGGTGTTTATGTATGTTGCCGATACAAGGCTGCCTTTTATGGAAAAGCCTAATGATGTACATCCTTTTTCGAGTAGCAATTTTGCTTTTTTGTTGGCGAGGGTAGCATCGTCCTCTTTTATTTCCTGACGAATGAGCCAATCGTTATCTTGTTTGCATCCGCGTGTAAAGGGAAATACTCCCGGAAGTTCATTTTTTGTACACTCTGCCACGTCCTCTTTGCGATAGAAGGGTTGCAGGTCGAATCCCTCTGTGGTCTTCCACACGAGTCTCTTTTGAAAATCGGCGCCTTTAAGGTCTTCCGTTATTTTGTTCATCCACTCTTCCGTTGTTATCGGCGGGAATTCCGAAAATAGTTTTTGTGTATCTTCTGCCATAGATTTTCAAGTTAGTATTGTTTATATATTATTTTATTTTTCTTTGTTTATTGTGTAGGTCAGCTTAGCTCGATAACCTCAAGATCTTTAAAATCTTTACCGTCAATGGTAAATTTTACCAATGTCCGTACTTGTTGCCAACCTTGCTTGCCGGCGGCTCCGGGGTTTATGTGCAGACAGCCTACAATGCCGTCGTACTGTACTTTCAGTATGTGCGAGTGTCCGCTGATGAATAGTTGCGGACGTTCGCTGTATACTGCCTGACGTATGGATGCGTCGTATCGTCCGGGGTAGCCTCCAATGTGTTTCATTATTACGTTGCACTCTTCTATGCGGAAGCGCAGTGTTTCGCTGTATCTTCGGCGCAATATTTCTCCGTCGATGTTGCCGTATACGGCTCGCAGCGGACGGAATTCCTCTAATTTATCGGCAACCTCGACGCTGCCAATGTCGCCGACGTGCCATATTTCGTCGCAGTCGGCAAAGTGGTGCGTGTAGCGGTCATCCCACAGTCCGTGTGTGTCAGATAGTATTCCTATGCGTTTCATTTTCTGCTCTCTATGAAACGGTGAATTATTTCCACGCAGCCATCAATGCCCAGGCGCGAGGAGTTTATGCACAGGTCGTAAGTCTCGGCAACGCCCCACTCTGAATTTGCATAATAGTCGTGGTAGGCTTTACGCATTTTATCACCTTTTGCTGCAATCTCTTTTGCTTTTGCCTCGCTCACTCCTTCGTGTGCCATTATGCGTTTCACTCTGTCGGCAATGTCTGCGGTGATGAAGATGCTGTGCATGCGTGGGTGGTCGCGCAGTACATATTCGGCGCAGCGGCCAATGATTATGCACGACTCCTTTTCTACCAAATGGCGCATAACCTCGCTCTGAAGTTCAAACAGTCTATCGCCATCAATGCAACTGCCTGCTCCTATGGGGTAGGCGCTCATGACTCCTTTCAGAGCAAAAATGCCACGCATGAAAGGATTGCTCTCCTTCTCGTCGGCGTTCTCGAACACTGTGGCGTCCAAGCCTGTCTCTTGCGCAGCAAGTTCCAACAGTTTCTTGTCGTAGACGGGAATATTTAGACGCTCGGCAAGCTTCTGTGCAATCTCTCTGCCACCGCTGCCAAGCTGTCGGCCTATCGAAATTATATATTTTTTCTCCATAGTGTATCTAATTCTGCACTTTGTTTGCTGCAAAGGCGGGGTTATTCCAATGGTTGAATTGTTGCTTAAGTAATATAATTGCCAATATTCCAGAAATAAAATCGGCAATGGGAATGCTGTACCACACGCCATCCTCGCCCATGTAACGGGGCAGGATAATCAGCAGGGGAATAAGGAACAGTACCTGCCTTGTAAGTGATAGGAATATGGCCTTGTTCACCTTGCCAACGCTTTGAAAAAAGTTGGTGGCTACCATTTGTACGCCGGCGAGTATGATGAACATCGAGGATATTCTCATGCCTTTTGAGGCATTGGCGATAAGTGTCGTGTCTGTTGTAAAGGCGCGTGAAATAAGTTCGGGAATACCCTCGCACAGTGCGAATCCGGTAAATGTGACGATAACTGCCCACCACATTGTTTGTTTCAGCGTCTCTTTCACTCGTTCGTAGTTGCGTGCGCCGAAGTTATAACCTACTATGGGTTGCATACCTTGTGTAACGCCCAGCACAACCATTATGAATATGAAAATCACTCGGTTGGCTATTCCGTAAGAGGCTATGGCCATATCGCCGTTGTCGCCGTACATTCTTAGTCCTTTGTTTATTATTATGACAACAATACAGGCGGCGGCATTTATGAGAAATGGTGATAGTCCTATTGCCAAAATTCCTTTAACGAAGCGTGCCCGCAGTGCATATATCCCTTTGTGTAGATGCAGAAGTTCGTTGGGGTTGCTCAACAGTCTTAGTTGCCACATAAGAGTGATGCTTTGTGACATCATTGTTGCAAGCGCGGCTCCGCGTATTCCCCATTCAAAGACGTAAATGAAAAGCGGGGCAAGTATAATGTTGCAAATAACGGTGATGATGGTGGCATACATCGACTCTTTTGGGTGCCCCGAGGCGCGTAGTGCGGCGTTAATACCTAAATATAGGTGCGTAATAACGTTGCCATATAGCACAACCTCCATAAAGTCGCGTGCATAGGGTAGCGTAGCTTCGCTCGCTCCAAAGAAATATAGAATGTTGTCGAGGAAAAGCAGTGATATTCCGCCAAAAAGCACTCCCACTATTATGTTAAGCGTTACAAGGTTGCCCAGAATAGTGCAAGCCGAGTCGTAGTCCCTCTGCCCCAATTTTACCGACAGTTGTGTGGCTCCGCCGACACCTATCATTGCTCCGAAGGCTGCCGATAAGTTCATGAACGGGAATGTGGTGGCGAGGCCCGAAATTGCGAGCGCACCAACGCCTTGCCCTATGAAGATGCTGTCAATCATGTGGTAGAGCGACGCTGCCGTTTGTGCAATGATGGCTGGAATTGCATATTGCACAAGCAGCCTGCTTATCTTTTCTGTGCCAAGCTCCGTAGGTATTCCTTTTGTTGATAAATTGCTCATTTTTATATTATTGTAATAAAATTATTTGCAAATATGGTGCCGACGATTGTAGTGCAAGCTTACTTGCATATTATACAACGGATGCAACCTGTTTTCGCAAAATTTATTTTGCAAAGATATTAAAATCGTCGAAAATAGCTATCTTCGCAAAGAAAAAACAAATTTGAAAAGAAAAATGTCTAAAGAAAGGGTTTTGCTCGGAATGAGCGGTGGGGTTGATAGTACTGCGGCGTGCAAGATGTTGCTCTCTCGCGGCTACGATGTTGTGGGTGCTACGTTGCTGACGTGCGACCTTTCTTTGGCGGCGGCCGAGGAGGCTGCGGCTCTTGCTGCACGTTTCGCCATTGAGCATCATGTGGTGGATGTGCGCGACCGTTTCAAAGCGGCTGTCATTGAGCCTTTTATACAATCCTATCTTGCCGGGTACACTCCCAATCCTTGTGTCGATTGTAACCCGACGATGAAATTTAAGGTACTCGAAGAGTGGGCCGACAGGCTCGGTTGCGTGAATATTGCAACGGGGCACTATGCGCGCATCGAACGTTGCGGCGACAATTATTTTGTTCGCGCCGGTGCCGATGCCAAAAAAGATCAAAGCTATTTTTTGTGGCGTTTGACACAGCAGCAGTTGGCTCGCACGCTCTTCCCGTTGGGCGAGTGGACGAAAGAGGATGCCCGTCGCCATCTTCAGGAATCGGGTCTTGTCGAGAAGGCCAACGATGGTGAGAGCATGGAAATTTGTTTTTTCACAGGCGACTATCGTGATTTTTTGCGTCGCTCTGTTCCTGATGTCTATAGTGTTATAAAGCCCGGTTTTTTTGTGGATGCCGAGGGGCGTAAATTGGGCGAGCATAAGGGCTTTCCTCTCTACACAATAGGGCAACGTAAGGGACTTAATATAGCCTTAGGCTACCCGGCTTACGTGCTTAAAATAAATCCGCAGAAAAATACGGTGATGCTGGGCGAGGCGTCGCAGTTGCTGACGCGCTACATGATTATTGAGGCTCCCGAGTGGGTACAGGGTGTGCCCTCGGATGGCCTGACGGTGCGCATACGTTACCGCAGTCGTCCTGTTGCGTGCAGTGTGGTGCGCGAGCTTCCCGATGGAAAATGGCTTGTGCGCTTCGACGAGCCCGTGTCGGCGGTGACACCCGGTCAATCGGCCGTTTTTTACAAGGATGATATTGTTGTCGGGGGTGCCTATATCTCTCAGCAACGTGGTATTAATCAATGGATAAGCGAGTATGACGAGCAGTGAAAATCCTTTATCCCTCGCGGCCTTAAATGCAATGGTGCGCTCGGCGATAGAGCAGCAGTTGCCCATGCGCTATTGGGTGACGGGCGAGCTTTCCGAGGTGCGTGCCACTTCGGTGGGGCACTGTTATATTGAACTTATTGAGCGCAACGAGGCTACCGGAGAAATTTCGGCAAAGGCTCGTGGAACGATATGGTCGCGTGTCTACTCTTTGCTTCGTCCCTATTTTCTTGAACAGACGGGGCGCGATTTTTCCGTCGGGCTTAAGGTGTTGTTACAGGTAAGTGTAAATTTCCACGAGGTTTACGGCTTTTCGCTCGATGTATGCGACATTGAGCCTGCGTACACCATCGGTGATATGGCGCGTCAGCGTCTGCTTATCGTGCAACGTCTTACAGACGAGGGGGTTATAGATTTAAACAAGGAACTTCCTTTCCCGTTGCTACCTAAGCGCATAGCTGTTATTTCGTCGGCGTCGGCTGCGGGGTACGGCGATTTTTGCGACCAACTGAATGGTAATCCCTATGGCTTTACTTTCAGGGTAGAACTTTTTCCGTCGCCCATGCAGGGCAGCAGGGTCGAGGAGGGTATAATTTCGGCTCTCGACGCAATAGCCCGTGATACAGAAGAGTGGGATGTTGTTGTGATTATTCGTGGCGGTGGTGCGACGAGCGACCTTTCGTGCTTCGATACATACGACCTTGCAAATAACTGTGCGCAATTTCCTTTGCCCATCGTTACGGGCATCGGTCATCAGCGTGACGATACGTTGCTCGATATTGTAGCGCACACAAGGGTGAAGACTCCGACAGCTGCGGCCGAACTTCTTATACATTCCATGCTTGTGCAGGCCGATAAAATTGCGGGGTTCTGCCGCGCAATCCCCGAGGCCGTCTCGCGTCACATTGCCGATGAACGTCGTCGGGTGGATATGTTGGTGCAGCATCTGCCTGTGTCGGTTGCAATGATGTTGCAGCAGCAACGTCACAAGCTCGATATTTGGGAGCAGCAGTTGCAGGCATCCTCGCCCGAGAGAATATTGGCCAAAGGCTATACGCTCACCTTGTGCGATGGCCGGATTGTAAGGTCGGCGTCGCAGCTTTCGCCGGGCAAGGAGATTGTCACTCGCTTCTCGGACGGCGAGGTTGCAAGTACGGTAAAAAGTAAAAAATAAAATAGCCTCTCTACAAAAAAGTGTAGTGCATCGGTGCACTACACTTTTTTAACAGTATTTTATTGCTCGACAGCTTTTGGTACGAATCGTAGGGTGTATGACAGCTCCTCTGCACCCTGATAATTCCCCGGATAGGGTGTCTCGTAGTGGGGCAGACAACAATCCGAAAAACAGCTGTTGTTACCAATTCCACGTTGCCAGTAATCAAAATGGGCAAATAGCTGTGGATGCATTTTCAAGTCCGACCAATGAAATTTTGTATAATGAGAATTATGGTTCCAATCGAGTTCATTGTAATGGGACAGCGAGAAAGATACCTGTCCTTCTGTGAGAATGCATAAATCAACTTTCTTTTGCTGGTCTTTAAGTAACAATCGGCGCAAATCCTGATGATCGCCATATGTTTGCGGGTGGGTATTCTCGTCAATCATGTCACGTACGGTTGTCGAATATACTCCCAAATAAGAGCCTGTTTGTCGGTCTTTATAGTTGCTCCAGGGGCCTTTTGCATAATATTCTATATCTTCGAATCCCGGTGCAAACTGCATGCCCATGCCTAAACGTCGTAAACCTCGGCGTTGCGGTTCGAATGATACTTTCATATCGACAACCCCATTGGGATATACAACGTAATTGACTGCATAGTTGGTTTTGTTTCCCGAGGCACTCATGGCTATTGTTGCTTTTCCATTCTTCTTTTTTAAAGGCTCGGTTATTTGATGATTTTCAATGCCGGTGGTGGCATAATCGTAACCTTTTGTCCCATCGCCGGGGTCTCGCAATGCTTGTTTCCCTTCTGTGTCATTATCTATACGGCGGAAGTCATTATATTCGGGGGCAGATGCAATAAGCTCTCGTCCCTCGTAGATATAACTTTCTATGGCTCCATTTTCATTAAACGCCACAGTGAAGTTCTTGCCAATAACCTTGTTGCCTTTTATTTTTAATTTTCCTTTGACATTAAGCGCCGGCAAGGATGAGCGCTCTTTTATTATAAATTGCTCGTCGGCCAGGCGATAGTCCTTTGTGACCCAGGGATGTTCTTCTTTCAGGCACAATCCTACAAGTAACGTATATTCTGCATCGTCTGTAAGCTGTGTAGTATATGGAATAGACAATCGACGGCTCTGTAAAGCAGGAATATCAATAGCCATCTTTCCTTCTTCTACCTCAATGCCATCTTTGGCTATGGAGTAAGAGAGATAAAATAGATCACTTAAATTATTAAACGGATATTTGTTCTTGATGCTCAAAGTATTATCTTTAAGGTCATAGAACTCTACATGCTGGTATACTTTTTTAACTTCGGTGAGCTTTGCGGTCCAACGGCGGTCGGCGGTTATGATGCCATTATTTAAATAATTTCCTTGAAAGGATTTATCGTTGTTCGTATGCGTTGTGAACCACGGGTCGTAATCATAACCTCCTGTTAAATGGCGGAATCCGTTTTTATCCTTCAATTCACCCGATTTTATATTTTGTGGGTTGTATATTGCCTGGTCTACCCAGTCCCAGATGCATGCGCCAACTACCGATGGACTGCTTTCGATGCTTTTCCAATAATCTATCAAGTTGCCAACGGCTTGTCCCATAGCATGAGCATATTCGCATATAAAAAATGGTTGTCCGTTACGTCCTTTTAGAAGACGTTGCAACGAGCCGACACTTGTGTACATCTCTGAATACATGTCAGATGCATCCTCTCCATGACAATGAATGAAGCGATTGTCTAATTTGCGTACGGCATTATAGCAGTGATACATATTTTCGCCTCGACCATTTTCGTTGCCCAATGACCAAAAAATAACACTCGGATGGTTGCGGTCACGCAATACCATTCTGACGTTACGATCAACAAAAGCCTTTGTCCATGTGGTATCTTTTGTAAGCCCGTTGTTCCCATGACATTCCAAGTCGGCCTCGTCCATCACATATAAGCCATAGGCATCGAACATTGCATTCATTTTTTCGTGGCGCGGATAGTGGCTCGTGCGAATAGTATTTACGTTGGCTTGTTTCATCAGACATATATCTTTAAGCATCGTTTCATTGTCCATATAACGACCATAAATAGGGTGCGAGTCGTGTGCATTGACACCTTTGAAGAAAATGCGCTTGCCATTGATTGTGAAATAGTGATTGTCGCCGGAATTAACAAATTGAATATTCCTGAATCCATATTTGGTGGCAAAAACCATCTCTTCCTTATTGTCTTGTAATTGGGTAATAATAATATCGTAAAGATAAGGGTTCTCGGCGTTCCAGGGAGTGAGCCCTTTCAGTGCTTCTGTTGTTAATGTAATATTTGCAGAGGCTCCTTCTATCTTCACATTCTGCTCACTTTTTGCTATGAGCTGTCCATCTGCATCCACCAGCTCCATTCTAATGCTTTTTTCTTCCTTTTTACCCGAACGATTGGATATGTTGAATGCTACATTTAATTTGCCCGAAGTGGCATCTGCGCTCTGTTCGCTTACGGTTATGTAATGGTCTTGTATAAAGGCTTTAGGCGTGGCAAATAGATATACATCACGATGAATACCGCTTAATCGCCACATATCCTGTCCTTCCAGATAGGAACCGTCGCACCAACGATAAACTCGGACAGAAATTTGGTTTTTCCCCGCTTTTACGTAATCTGTTAAGTCAAATTCTGCCACATTGTTTGCTCCTTGTGAATAGCCTGCAAATTTTCCGTTCACCCATACTACGCAGCAACTATATACGCCATCAAAGTGAATAAACACCTGCTTGTTGCTCCATTCTGCCGGTAACTCGAATGTGCGTCGGTAGAATCCGGTGGCATTGTGGTCTATTATGCCATGTTCTTCGTGCCCGCGCATGGCGTATGGCGGCTCGTTGAAGTGTGGGTAACCGGTATTGTTGTAGGTGGGTAGATTGTATCTGCAATCCATCTCCCAGCTCATTGGCACGCGAATTTCATCCCATTGACTGTCGTCATGGTCGGCTGCTTGCCATTCGCTGGGCGCAGGACCCTCCTTTGTGCCGGCAACCCATTTGAATTTCCATGTGCCATTAAGGTCCAAAGTCATCGCTTTTGTCGGGGGTAACCACGGCTGTTTGTAACGCGCATCGGCCATAAGTGCCGCGCGTGTGGCGTATGGAGTGTATGTGGCATGACCATCTTCTTTATTTACCCCAAGTACATGCTGGTCGCTAATCCATTCTATTTGAAAATTTTGGGTGCTAACTTTATTTTGTGCAGTGATAGTTGTTGTTAGTATCAAAATAAGCCCGATAAAGAATATAATCCTTCTATTCATAATGTTATATTTATTGTTGATAATACCACTTGTTTATTATCGTCGAGATTTTCCGAGAGGTGTAATCGAATATTTTAATTTTCCATTTTTTCCTTACAGGTCTATGCACCTAATGTTTTGTTTCAATTGTTCCGCTGAACTTGCTCCGACAAGTACGGATGTAACCCCATCTTGTTTGAGCACCCATCGCAAGGCAGCTTCGCTGGTTGATTGTCCATGCGTGGCTGCTTCTTCTCTAAGCTTTAAGACATATTCTTGTAATTCGGGGGTCAGTCGGTCGCTGGTGAGAAAGTGCTCACGTGCCATTCGCGAATCTTTAGGAATGCCATTTAAATAGCGGTCTGTAAGAAGCCCTTGTGCCAAAGGAGAAAAGGCAATGAACCCTATTCCGTTATCCTTGCAAAATGATAATAGCCCTGTCTCAATATGTTTGCGGTCAATCATATTTAGCCGACCTTGATAAATAAGCAGTGGCACGTTATTTCTATTGAGGTATTCAACGCCCACTTTTAATTGTTCAAGTGGCCAATTTGAAATTCCTATATAAAGTGCTTTCCCTTGTCGTACAATATCAACAAGCGCTTGCAAGGTCTCTTCGAGAGGGGTTACGGGGTCTAATCGGTGGCTGTAAAAAAGATCGACATAATCGAGATGCATGCGCTTGAGGCTCTGTTCTAAACTTGCGAACAGATATTTGCGTGAACCCCAATTGCCATAGGGCCCCGGCCACATATCATATCCGGCTTTCGTGCTGATAAAAAGCTCGTCACGATAGGGCTTGAAATCATCGTCCATCAGATGCCCTAAGGTCTCCTCTGCGCTACCGTAAGGGGGACCGTAGTTGTTTGCAAGGTCAAAATGTGTTATTCCATGGTCGAATGCATAGTGTGTGATTGCGCGACAATTTTCGTACGAATCAATCCCTCCGAAATTGTGCCAAAAGCCGAGGCTTATTCGTGGAAGCAGTATACCGCTTCGTCCACAACGTGCATAAAGGGATGCCTCGTTGTCATACCGATGCGAATCGGCGTGGTATATATTTTTCAGTATCATAGTATAATGTATTTTGATTGATATAATCTCTATTTTACAAAGGTATCAAATTTTTATTTTATTTTGCGCCCCATGAGGTCGTAACGTATAATCTGGCCATCAATCTCTATTTCGCATATTATTTTGCCGTCAATTATTCGCAGGCAGGGCTTAGGGTTAGCAGAGGATTGCGACGAAGGGTCATAAATTGTGTTGTTGATGGCAGTTTGTATGTCAGGTGCAGGTGTCACGACTATTTTGTCAATATCCGGGGCTTTACCCTCGTCGTTGCCATAGATAATGATGTTTGTACCCTTTTTTAGTTGCACATAGATGGTTTTCATGGCTAAATATAAATCCTTGCTTTTGTCGTAGTCATCGCGAGTGTGGAAATTGTAGTATTGTTTGTCGCTATCTGTACCAACTTGTATATAGGCGGTACGTTCTTCCTCGGGCATGAGATAATATAGTGTCAGGGCATATTTGCCATCCTCATCAGCTTTTATATTGCTGAACTGAATTGTTGTATTATTGCTGATGTTTGTTTTGTATTTCTTTTTAGAACAATGTTCATTTGTCTTAGTAGTACCACCTGTGGCATTTTCTCCTTCGTATGATACGCAACTCATTTCCGGAAGGTCGTTCCTAGGACTGATGATGATTGTTGCGCCACCGTTTGGCTTTACAGAAATATTTAACGAACTACTGCTTGTAATACTTCTCTTTTGATAGGAAATGTCGAAACTGCATGCTGTGCCGTCCCGGTAAATATATGCGGTATATTCCTTTCCCGGGTCAAGAAAATCGAACTTGAGACGTACGGTTCTTTGTTTGCTGCTGATGGTGGCAACGTACCAATTTTCGCCGTTCCTTCGTGCTAATGTAGAGTATTGATTAGGCTCTGCTTCCAAACAGCGTGTCTCGTCCCATGCTGTGGGTATAGTTCTTAAAGCCGGTTCTATAGGGCTATAAAGAATGTTCTCAGGACAATCAATGAGACACTGTAATCCACTTTCGAAGAGTGTCCATAAAGCCAACTGATAGCTCCATGTGGTATATGGATTTTCGGTAGTATTAGTATGTGTTTTTAATGCACCTGTTCGCTGTGCAAGTTTGGTCGGTGTGAAGTCCATTGAGCCTATTGTATTCCTGCTTACTACAAGGTTGGCACTGTGATTGGCCTGATTCATATGTGGTTGGTCTAATAGAAATTCTCCACCGAGCACAGCTTCCATGCTCATCAAGTGCGGATAGGTGCGTTCCCAGCCGGTGGGACGTGTGCAACCGTGGAAAATTACCATTAAGTGTGTTTCGGCTGCAGCACGCAAGATAGTCTCATATTTCTTTATAACATTTTGTGCATCGCTATCGAAAAAATCAATTTTTATACCTTTTACACCTAAGCGAGCAATAGAACGCATCTTGTTGAGGCATGATGTGTATGATGAAGAGAATTTATTATTGTGGTACCACGCGATGACCCCCACGCCATTTTCGGTGGCATAAGGCACAAAATCTTCTAATTTGAAATTTCCCTCCCAACCGTCATCTATTAGCACATATTCCCATCCAAGATGTTTGGCCATATTTACGTAGTGTTTGGCTACATTAATGTCGCCTGTATTTTTTCTATCTTCGCCTGCCCAGTTCCAAGCGACGCGTCCGGGACGTATCCATTCGGTATCTGTCATTTGGGTAGCCGGGTTCAGGTCTGTGATGAGTGTGCTTTCTACAATGCTTTTTGTGTCGCCTATGATAAGGGTACGCCATGGTGTTTCGAATGGGTAGCTTATCGTGTTAGTCGGGTTGAAACCGTTGGCATCCATTGCTATTAGTCGCAGTTGCCCTTGTTTGTCGCCCTTCATGATGGCATTGCCTGCTGTCTGTCCATAGTGCGCGGCCTCTGTAAGGAGGATGCATGTGTCGTCGCTGTTTCGTTGCACAAGGACGGGTTCGTTGTAGCCACGTGCGTTATTCATGTTGTTCCACGAACGTAAATAGTAGTACCATGTATAGTCATAACTATATTCCAAAGCTAATGCTTGCTTAAATTCGGCGAAGTTGAACTCCGTCAGTTCGCCCGAGAATTCTTTCAGATTACCTGATGGCATAACGTAACGGAATGCTACACCGTCGTCGTAGATGCGGAACTCGATAGTGAGATTCTCATTTTCTGTTGTTCCTAATAGTTCACTCTGTAATTGAATGTAATGGTTGTCCGAGTGGTTTGTCTTGCCATGCAATAGGTCGTATGGGTCGTGAATTTCGGTTATATTATATTTGCCCATTCCTTTGCCAAAAATGCTTCGTCCATTGAACCCCAAACGTGAACGGGTAATTAGTGGGGTTTTCTCCTTTGTGATGCTATATGTGACGCAGCCTGATGCATCACACTCTAATAGAACCTTCAGTGCTCCGTTGGGCGATGTTGCTTCGGCTGATGCGATGATGGGCTCTTCGGCCTCGGGCTTACAGATGTATAGAAGCTCAAATTTATCGAGGTTGGGGGCGTTGTCTGTGGGGTTACCGATTACAAATGTGTTACGTCCGGCTTTTAATTCTATATCTACGGAAATATTGCCTATGTTGCTACCGTCCCAGCTGTCGGTGCTTGGACAGCCAAAAGTGTAATGGGTGTTTCCGTTTACTGTAATCTCTATGGCACGTTCGCCGTATGTCATGTAGTATGTGTTAAGTTCATATATGCCCTCTTCCTTTGCATCGAAGGTGAAGGTTAGTGTCTTTCCATTGCCAACGTATCCTACGCGGTTGCCATTAGAACAACGTGTATCTGCCTCGGTAGTTACTCCTTCGCTTTTTGTGGTATTTTCGGCTTCTATGATTGTTGATTCCATAGTTTTTGCATCGGGAACTAGTCCGGCTGTTTCAAGTTGTGCCATACGTGCATACATTTCTACATAACCGGTTTGCCCAAGTGAAGTCCATTCGTTTTGCGTAGCGGTCCCTTTCCAATCATAGTTCATAAGACCTGTTTCGCTATCGCGGCGTGTGCTCCATATGTGGCGTAATGCTTGTGCAAATGCTGTTAGATAACGTCGGTTACTGCTTATGTGACTATAGGCCTCGTAGGCACGCATCAGTACTACAATGTCGTCGGAGTGGGTGTTACCTTCGGTCTTAACAAGTTTGATGCTCTGCTCGAGTGTTTCCGAGGTGTAGGTCTCGAACCAACGACGGTAGGCTGCTTGAGCAATGTTGTCGGCCTGTTGTTTGTAATTCTTTTCGCCTGTGATGGCATATAGCAATGATGCAGCATGCAGCATGGTTCCTGTGGTGTATGGTGCTTGATATTTGTTTATTTCACCGGTTACTACATTGAGTGCGTCCCACATAAGCCACGATGATTTGTCGAGCAACGTGTTGTAAAGCCATTGGTAGGTCATGCGGGCATAGTCGAGATATGTGCTCTCTTTTGTTAATTGAAAGAGACGGCAGAATATTACGACAGCAGGACCGTTGTTGGCTGTGTTTTTTGTCTTGTAGGTGTTTGTGTCGTCGGCTGGCGAGTCTTGCCAATACATTCCTCCGCCTCCCGGTGGGTTGTTCTCTAAAAGCCTGCCTGCCTTGACCATATAATTTGCTACCATTTTTGCGGCTGTCAGGTAGTCGGGTGTGTGCTCTAATTCATAGGCATCAAGTAGTCCGAGTGCAGCCCAAGCATTGTCGTCGAGAAAACGATGTTGTGTGCCGCCATATACAGAATAACCGCGTATCCCATTTATGGTGGTTATGTAGTCTGGAAATTTGCTCGCCAAATTGTTGGCAGCTGTGGCGTATCTATCGTAATGTTCGGTGCCACGTGTAGCTAATGCCATCTGTGACAACGTTGCAAGACCGAAGCCTTGTGGCCATATTGTGGAGTTTCCTGTTCCTCGGGATTCGCCTCGGACATATTTGTCCGACCATTGGAAACGTTGTGAGTCGTTGGTGTTGCTCTTGTCGCCATTTTGGTCAAATAGATAGTTCATTGTACTTGTCATTAACTCATGTGCGCATTGCAATAGCTCGTCTCTCTTGTCTGGTTGTTGAGCATACGTTGATATGCATGTGGCTATAAAAAAGCAAATGGTTAGGGTTTTAAAAAGTGATTGTTTCATATTTGTGATGTTTTAATGTTAATGGCTTGTTACAACAAAATATGCTTTCCATGGCTATTGTTGATATATTAAATTAGTTACAAAAATATGGGAAATATGTATGCTCCTCAAGGTTGATTTTTGTGTTATATTGAGCAAAAACGGTTGTCTTTTTATGTAAATTGTTCGTATTTTTGAGATAAACCTCTAAGATTTACTTTGGGGCGGCGAGCCGCACTCCTTTGTAAAGCTAAAGCTTCAGTCGTCGCAAGCAACGCTTATTTCGCGTTGCCGCTTTGAAAAATATTCAAGCAAGTTTGATATTTCTCGCTCGTTTGTTATTATCTTTAGATAAGATATACTGCACTCGCTTTAAAAAATATTCAAGCAAGCTTGATATTTCTCGCTCGTTTGTTATTATCTTTGCTACTATGATTGAGCAAAAGGGTAAAAATACATTAATTGATTTATGGAATAAAGGTGGCTTTATCCTATGTACCGGTGGACGGGCCGAACTTTTTATAAATGGAAACCAATGCTTTCTTTCGCAGGGAGAGGTGTTGGTAATAACTCCTCTTGTATTAATCAGGGATGTTATCTTTTCGGATGATTTTACATATCTGTCATTCGTTAATGAGCTAAAGGTCTATTACGATGTATTTAATATTATATCTAATACCCCAATCCCTCTATCAGTGTACCGTATGCCAATATGGTCTATCTCTCCATCAGAGGAAAAGTACGTTGTTCGACAACATCAGCATCTTGTGCGCCTGTTGGATGCTCTTGCACATACTGATAATAAATTGAAATGTACATTACTTGAATTTCAGATAAAGTTGTTGTGCCAAGAGGTTGCATTAGAGGTAATGGATAGTCGTATTCGCGAAATTTCAAAAAGTCAAAATAAACCGAGCAGGCTGGATTTGTTGGTTTATCGCTTTATTTTGACTTTGCATGCTTCGTATCGCACGCATCGTAGTGTGGCTCACTATGCAAGGCTGGCCAACCTTTCTACCGGCCATTTTTCGAAAATAGTAAAAAGGGTTACAGGACATAGCCCCTCTGTGTGGATTGCTACAATTACAATCACCTATACAAAATACATGCTTGAGGATAATAAACTGAATATTAAACAGATTGCCGCCGAACTTAATTTCCCCGAGCAGTTTACCTTTCGAAAATATTTTAAGCAACATACGGGGCTTTCGCCTAAGGCCTACCGAGAACAAAAATTACGTAAATTGAGATAATATATATTATGCAGGAACAAGAATATACATACGCTAAAGCTGTTGAAAGGCTCGAAGAAATTTTACAGCAGGTACAGGATGGCAACGAAAATATCGATGCCTTATATAGTCTGCTCAGAGAGGCCGACGAACTTATAAAGTTCTGCCGCGCACGTCTATACGAGGTTGATGAAGAGGTAAAGTCGTTGCTCGGTTCAATGAATGAAGAAAAATAGAATATAGAATATAATTTTTTGCAAAAATCAATCCTCTTGTTATTTATTATATGTAAATTTGCAACCGACGCGGGCATTCTCGAAAATGCTTGCGCCAATAAGAAGTTGTTTAAATTTATGTCCTTGAAATTTGAATAAAAAATCAACAAGAATATGAAAAATATCGATTGGTCGAATCTCGGATTCGGATACATGAAGACCGACTACAATGTTCGTTGCCGTTACCGCGACGGAAAATGGGGAGAAATTGAGGTTAGCAGCGAAGAGTCCCTTAACATTCACATGGCTGCTACATGTTTGCACTATGGTCAAGAGGCCTTTGAGGGTCTTAAGGCTTTTCGTGGTAAGGACGGCAAGGTGCGCATCTTCCGTCTCGAGGCAAATGCCGAGCGTCTGCAAAGCACGTGCGACGGAATTTTGATGCCTCAGGTAAGCACCGAGCTTTTCCGCAAGATGGTAACAAAGGTTGTTGAGCTTAACAAAGATTATATACCTCCTTACGAGAGTGGAGCCTCTCTTTACATACGTCCGTTGCTCATAGGCGTGGGCGCACAGGTGGGCGTACACCCCACAAACGAGTATCTGTTTGTGATATTCGTGACACCCGTAGGCCCCTATTTCAAGGGTGGCTTTGCAACAAACCCCTATGTGATTATCCGCGAATTCGACCGCTCGGCACCCCTCGGAACAGGACGTTACAAGGTGGGCGGCAACTATGCAGCGAGCCTCAAGGCCAATCAGTTGGCTCACGAAAAGGGCTATTCTTGCGAATTCTACCTCGATGCAAAAGAGAAAAAATATATCGACGAGTGCGGTGCAGCCAACTTCTTCGGTATAAAGGGTAACAGCTACGTTACACCAAAATCTACATCTATTCTTCCTTCAATTACCAATCGCAGCCTTATGCAGCTTGCTACGGATTTAGGAATGACAGTGGAGCAGCGTGCAATCCCCGAAGAGGAACTTCTTACCTTTGACGAGGCAGGTGCTTGCGGAACAGCAGCAGTAATTTCGCCCATCGAGCGCATCGACGACCTTGAAAAGGGTGTTTCATACGTCATTGCAAAGGACGGGAAGCCCGGTCCTGTATGTACCACACTTTACAATAAATTGCGTGCCATACAGTATGGCGACGAGCCTGATACACACGGTTGGGTGACTGTGCTTGACATTTAATAGAAAATAGAATGGAGAAAAACTCTAAATACTTCCGCGACCTTGGCTGGGGACAGTTGCAGGGTCGTTGGGCACAGCCGGTGGTCTTTACATTAGTGTATATTATAATATCCGCTGTTTTATCGGGTATAGGAAGTGGCATGCTGTCAATCCTGTTGCTGCCTATGGCTTATTCCTATTCAATCTCTTTTTTGGATAATAAGCGTACAGGTAAGGATTTCAAGGTTGAAACCCTTTTCGATGGTTACAAGGATTTCTTGCGTATCTTAGGAACACTTGTCTTGCAGAATGTCTATATTTTCCTATGGACATTGCTGCTGATTGTTCCGGGAGTGATAAAGTCGATGTCCTATTCTCAGACATACTATGTGCTGAAAGACAACCCCGAACTTAGTTTCAATGCAGCCATCGAGCGCAGTATGGCCATGATGGAGGGTCACAAAATGCAATATTTCCTTTTGATGCTCTCTTTCATCGGTTGGTTGCTTTTGACGATACTCACATGCGGAATAGCCGCCTTATGGGTAAGCCCCTATATGAATGCTACCTTTGCTCACTACTACGAATATGTGAAAGAGGAGTATAGCAATAAACAGATAGCTGCATAATTTATGGGTAAAGGAAAATTGCAGAAGTTCGCAGACATGCGCGAATATCCCAATGTGGTGGAACATCACTTTTCAATAGCCGATGCGACACCTTTTCCTATGCGTGGAAATTGGGGCAAGGAGTTCTTTAAAAATGACAATCCTATAGTTCTTGAGCTTGGTTGCGGTCGTGGCGAGTATACAGTCGGTCTTGCCCGTCGCTACCCCGACAAGAATTTTATAGGTGTTGATATTAAGGGTGCGCGTATGTGGGCAGGGGCCACTGAGGCCTTGCGAGACGGCCTTACAAATGTGGGCTTTCTGCGCACGAACATCGAGATTATCGACCACTTTTTCGCTACGGGCGAGATTAGTGAAATATGGCTCACTTTCCCCGACCCCCAGATGAAAAAATACACCAAACGTCTGACATCTTCGCTCTTCCTCGAGCGTTACCGCAATATTCTTGCCCCCGACGGCATTGTGCATCTTAAGTGTGACAGTAATTTTATGTTCACATATACACGCTACGTTACCGAGGTTAATAAATTGCCGGTACTCTCGTGCATCGAGGATATTTATGCGAGTGAATCTATTGACGAGGTTCTTACAATAAAAACTTACTACGAGCAGCAATGGCTGTCGCGTGGAATAACAATAAAATATATATCTTTCCGCTTGCCGGCCGAGGGTACGCTCGTCGAGCCTGATGTTGAGATTGAGCTTGACAGTTACCGCAGCTACAATCGCAGCAAGCGCAGCGGACTGCAAACAAGCAAATAACAATGGCACTATATCCCAAATTAATACTTGACGCGCTGACAAAGGTGCGCTACCCCGGCAACGGAAAAAATCTTGTCGAGGCGGACATGGTCGATGATAATATCCGCATCGACGGCAACAAGGTAACCTTCTCTTTGATTTTTGAGAAACCTACCGACCCATTCATCCGCTCAGTGGTAAAGTCGGCCGAGACTGCTATTCTCACATACGTCGGTCCCGAGGTTGAGATTGTTGGTAACATCAGTGTGGTCAGTCGTCAGCAGGCGCGTCCCGAGGTTGGAAAATTTCTGCCACAGGTAAAGAATGTAATTGCAATATCCTCGGGTAAGGGTGGGGTAGGTAAGTCCACTGTTTCGTCCAACCTTGCAATTGCTCTTGCGCGCCTCGGCTATAAAGTGGGCTTGCTCGATGCTGATATTTTCGGCCCCTCAATTCCCAAAATGTTTAAGGTTGAGGATGCGCGCCCTTACAGCGAGCATAAGGATGGTCGCGACCTTATTGTACCCATTGAAAAATATGGTGTTAAGCTTCTGTCGATAGGCTTCTTTGTGGACCCCGAGCAGGCTGTATTGTGGCGCGGAGGAATGGCAAGCAATGCTCTGAAACAGCTTATTGCCGACGCAGATTGGGGCGACCTTGACTATTTTTTGATAGACCTTCCGCCCGGAACAAGCGACATTCATCTTACTGTCGTTCAGAGTCTTGCGCTTACGGGCGCGGTGGTTGTGACTACTCCTCAGGCAGTGTCGTTGGCTGCGGCCGTAAAGGGAATGAATATGTTCATGAACGACAAGGTAAATGTGCCTATCTTGGGACTTATCGAGAATATGGCGTGGTTCACTCCTGCCGAGCTTCCCGAAAATCGCTACTATATTTTCGGACGCGAGGGCGGCGTGAAGGTAGCTCAGCAATATGGTGTTCCGGTGCTGGGACAGATTCCTCTTGTGCAGGCTATATGCGAGTGTAGTGACAACGGAGAGCCCATAGCTCTGCATCCCGAGACCCCCGACGGACAGGCCTTCTTGCGTCTTGCAGCCTCACTCGCCTATCACACTGAGCGTCGCAACGACGAGCAGCAACCTACAAAAATTGTAGAGACACACTAAGCAAATATGATGAACGACTATAAAGGATTCGAAATAATGGCGCCGGTGGGCTCACGCGAGTCTCTTACCGCTGCTCTTCAGGTCGGTGCCGACTCAATATACTTCGGCATTGAGCATCTTAACATGCGTGCCCACTCGGCAAGTGCTTTTACCATAAGCGACCTGCGTGAGATTGCAAAAATTTGCGACGAGCGTGGCGTGAAAAGCTATCTGACGGTGAACACCATCATTTACGAAGATGATATTTTGTTGATGCACAAGATTGTGGATGCTGCAAAAGAGTCGGGAATTTCGGCTGTTATTGCTTCGGATATTGCTGTGCTGCAATATTGCAACGCCATAGGCATGGAGGTTCATCTATCCACGCAGCTTAATATCAGCAACAGCGAGGCTCTCAAATTTTACGCTCGTTTCGCGGACGTGGTTGTGCTTGCTCGTGAGCTTAACATGGAACAGGTAGAGGAGATTCATCGTGTGATTCTTGAAGAGAATATATGCGGTCCCAAAGGTGAGCTTATACGTATAGAAATGTTCTGTCACGGTGCGCTGTGTATGGCTGTGTCGGGAAAATGTTACCTGTCGTTGCATCAGTTGGGGCGCAGTGCCAATCGCGGACAGTGTATGCAGGTGTGCCGCCGAGGTTACATTGTGAAAGACCGCGAGAGTGATATTGAACTTGAGGTTGATAATAAATATATTATGTCGCCTAAAGACCTTAAGACAATCCGCTTTATGGACAGAATGATTAAGGCCGGGGTAAGGGTTTTTAAAATAGAGGGGCGTGCGCGCAGTGCCGAGTATGTGAGCACTGTCGTCGGTTGCTATAAAGAGGCTCTGAATGCCTGCTTACAGGGTACATTCACCGAGGAGAAGAAGGATGCTTGGGACGAACGTTTGGCAACTGTCTTCAACCGAGGCTTCTGGGACGGTTACTATTTGGGGCAGAAATTGGGCGAGTGGAGTAATATTTATGGCTCGCAGGCTACGGAGCGCAAAGTTTATATAGGAAAAGGTATAAAATATTTCTCGAAATTGGGCGTCGGCGAGTTTCTTATCGAGGCTGGAGAAATGCAGGTGGGCGACAAACTGCTTATTACCGGCCCGACAACGGGTGCTGTCTATCTTACGCTCGAAGAGGCTCGTGTGGACTTAAGAGCAGTGCAGCGTGTTCCCAAAGGTTCGTATGTCTCGTTCAAAGTACCTGTAAAGGTGCGTCCCAACGATAAGCTCTATAAAGTGGTAAGCACTGTAAACGATAATTGCTCGTGCAATGATTAGGCCGCAACCTTTACGCGTGGGCGACAAGGTTGCGATAGTTTCGCCTGCCGGGGCGTTGCAACAGCCTGAATTATTGAATATTGCTGCCGAAAGACTTGCTTCGTGGGGGTTGAGGGTGAATATTGCACCACATGCCTCGGCTCGTAACGGATATTTTGCCGGTAGTATTGAGGAGCGCACTGCGGATGTTCTTGCCATGCTGCGCGACGATAGCATAAAAGCTCTTTTTTGCAGTTACGGAGGGTACGGTTGTGTACATCTGCTGCCACACATAGGCAACGAATTTGTGCGGCATCCAAAATGGATAATAGGCATGAGTGACTGTTCGGCGTTGTTGGCAGCTTGTGTAAACAGTGGCATTATGTCTCTGCACGCGGTACAGTGTCGTCATTTGGCACACAAAGGTAACGATGAAAGTTCGGAGTATCTGCGAAAAACATTGTTCGGATGGTTGCCGCGTTACTCTGTAAATGCGCATCCATTGAACCGTCAAGGTTGTGCAAATGGTACCCTCATCGGTGGAAATTTATCGGTTCTCTCGGCGTTGATAAATACCCCTTATGACATTCTTAAGCCCGGAAATATTCTTTTTATAGAGGATATTAACGAACCGCTCTACAAAATAGAGCGTATGCTGTACACTTTAAAATATTCGGGCGTGCTAAGTTCGCTGAAAGCCCTTATCGTCGGAGGTTTTACCGACTGTAAAGAGAATAAGGATTTTGGCGGGACTGCTTACGAAATAATTTCTCGCATGGTCGGCGAGTATGACTATCCTGTATGCTTCGGCTTTCCTGTTGGTCATGGCGAGGAGTGTTACCCGCTTATCGAGGGTGCGACTATCTGTCTGGATATAAAAACAGAAGGCGTTGAGATAGCCTTCTGCTAATATAATATTGTCTGTGTGCAAGCGGGTTGCTTATGCATATTTGAACCTCTTGATACTTCCTTTCGGGGTCTTTGCGAACGCAACCTCTTGTAATTCGTAACTCGATATTTGCGAGAATGCGGGTATTGATTTATTGAGGATCGCAATATTTTCGTCCATAATATCTTTTATGCTCTCTGCGGGGACTTTGTCGGCTTCCATCAGGTCTGCATTAGGCACGATGAGGGCTATGAATTTTTCGCCGCGCTGCACTATCAGCGATTCTGCAATATAGGGTAATATGTTTAGTTTCACCTCAATCTCCTCGGGGTAAACATTCTCGCCGTTACTGCCGAGCAGTAGGCTCTTGTTGCGTCCTACAAGGAACAGATTGTTCTCCTCGTCGATGGTGCCAAGGTCTCCTGTGCGGAACCATCCCTCCGGGGTGAATACTTCGCGGTCGGCCTCGGGGTTCTTATAGTATCCGATAAAGGTGTTGCTGCCTTTTACCATCACCTCGCCTACAATCTTGTGGGGGTTGGGCGAGTCAATCTCAATCTGCATGCAATCTACAAGCACTCCGCACGATTTTAGTTTGTATTTACCCAATTTGCCAAGTGAGATTGTGGGTCCGCACTCTGTCATTCCGTATCCTGTGACAAGGGGCAACTGTAATTTTTCTATCAGCATGTTTTCCAACTGCTCGGGAAGTGCAGCACCGCCGGTCACTATTACTTTTACCTTTCCACCCATGTAGGTAAAAATTTTCTCTCTAAGCAACGAATAATACTCATTGCTGTTTTTTTCTATGTTGTTATACTCCTTATTGTTAGCTATTTCGATAGCAGTATATTCCGTTATTTTTTTGAGTACCAAAGGTACCATCATCACCACTGATGGCGAAACAATCTGCATAGCCTCTTTCAGAATAGAAGGTGCAGGCGGTAGACAAAGTACAGTTAGGTGCATTCCCAGACACAGACAAGCGGTCATGTCGTACAACATTCCAAAAATGTGTGCAAAGGGTAATATGCTCAGGTAGTTGTCGCCTTTTCTGTAAGGAAAATATCTGGGAATAAGTTCTACGTTGCTGCTTATGTTGCGCACTGTCAGCATCACTCCTTTTGGGGTACCTGTCGAACCGGATGTGTAGTTTATGCAGCAAAGGTCGTCCATCGAACGATTCTTATACTCTACATTCTCGGCGTTCCATCCGTCGGGGTGAACATTTGCAAATAGAGTGTCAGCTTGTGAGTAAATTTCGGCAAAATTGTTGCGGCTCGCAAGCAGTTCCATATTTTTTATGTCTATTGCTGCAATAAGCTGCGGCATTTCCTCGAAACTCATTCCCTCGAAAATGGCCTTCTCGGTAAAAAGAATCTTTGTGTCCGAGTGATTGACCATATTCTGTGTGTCGGCAGGTGTGAATCCGTTGAACAGTTGGCACGACACATAACCGCCCGATGTTACTGCCATAAAAGTGGTTGCCCAATTTGAACTGCTGCGAGCGTTTAGCGATATTTTGTCGCCCTCTTTCAATCCCGCTGCACTCCACACAAGGTGCATCGTTTCGATTTTTTTCGCAAGTTCACCGTATGTGATTGCTTCACTCTTGTAGTCGTTTAGCGCGGGTCTGTCCCAACAGCTTTTTACACTCTCTTCAAATGTTTTTATAAAATATTGCATCGTTTTTTTATTTTAGTTTGGTTATTACGACGCAAATGTAGGAAGAAAAATTTTTCATATTGCACAAATATTGTCAATTTGTGCAATATGTTGATAAAATTAATAAATATGGGGCAAAAAAGACTATTTTGGGGCGAAATTTGCTTGATTTTTTGCTCGAATAGATGAAAAATCACAATTTCATGATGCGATAGTAAAAGCCGATGGCTGCGACAATAAGTAAAATACCTATTGCCCCGTACAGCCATCGGCTCTTTTTCCTGCCTAAAGTTCGCACTACAGGCTCGGCGTTTCTTGTATTGAAAAACCACCCCCAATTTAGCAGTGCTGCCAATAGGGAAATTACTCCGGCAATGAGAAAAATAGTTTGTATCAGATGATGAAAAAACATCTTTTTGCAGATTATTAGCTTTTCGAATGATTCCAACCTTGAGCTTTAAGTTCCATTTCCACGCCGTCGCGAGTGATAAGGGCTGCGCCTAATTCCTCTTTTACAATGTGTCCTATAAGGCGCACGTCTTTCATGCTCGCAACTTTTTCGTGGTCGGCGATTGGCACAGTGAAAAGAAGTTCATAATCCTCTCCGCCGTTCAAGGCACATGTTATTACATTCATGTTCAGTTCCTCGGCCATCACCGCAGTCTGGTAGTCGATAGGAATCTTATCCTCGTATATTCGGCAGCCAACCTTGCTCTGCTTGCAAATGTGCATAAGTTCCGATGAAAGGCCGTCCGAAACGTCCATCATTGCAGTGGGGGTGATGTTTGCTTCGCGCAGACGTTCAATAATATCGCGACGCGCCTCGGGCTTCAACTGACGTTCGAGAATATACTCTTTCCCGGCAAAGTCCGGTTGTATACCCTCTTTGTCCATTGTTGCAACCTTTTCTCGCTCAAGAAGTTGCAGCCCCATATATGCTGCTCCTAAGTCCCCCGATACACAAATAAGGTCGGTTACTTTTGCACCGCTGCGCTTCACACTTTTTCCCTTCGGAGCAGTGCCTATGGCTGTGATGCTGATGGCAAGGCCTGTGAGCGACGAGCTTGTGTCGCCGCCGACAATGTCTACATTGTGTCGTTCGCACGCGAGTCTCAGCCCGGCATAAAAATCCTCAATATCTTCTATGCAAAATCTTTTGCTGAGCGCTATTGAGACTGTTATTTGCTTGGGGGTTCCGTTCATGGCGTATATGTCCGAAAGGTTCACCATTGCAGCTTTGTAACCCAAATGTTTAAGAGGAACGTATGTAAGGTCAAAGTGTACGCCCTCCATTAAAAGGTCGGTGGTTACAAGCACCTCCTCATCCTCTTTGAATGCAAGGATGGCTGCGTCGTCACCCACCCCCATCAGTGTCTCTGCATTTACGGGGGTAATGCCCTCTGTCAAGTGCTCTATCAGTCCAAATTCGCCAAGCGTGGCAATTTCTGTTCTGTGTGTTTCGTTCATATATTATTATGACCTGTTTATAAGTTCTTTGAAGATGGTTGTCATTCTGGGCTGTGCTTCGTCGGCGGCCTTCTGTACCTCTTCGTGGCTAACCTCGACAACAACGCCTTCGAGTCCAAGGTCTGTAATTACAGAAATTCCGAATACTCTTATGCCGCAGTGACGTGCAACAATAACCTCGGGAACTGTGGACATTCCCACTGCGTCACCACCCATTCTGTGGAACATTACATACTCGGCGGGAGTTTCGAAAGTGGGGCCTTGTGTGCCTAAATATACACCCTCCATCACTCTGATGCCCTTTTCGGCAGCAACCTCTTTTGCTTTTGCGATAAGTTCGGGGTCGTAGGCTTTGCTCATGTCAGGGAAACGGTCGCCATACTCGATGTTCTTTCCGCGCAAGGGGTGCTCGGGGAAGGTGTTAATATGGTCTTTTATTATCATCAGGTCGCCGATGATAAAGTCGGGGTTCATACCTCCGGCTGCATTAGACACGAAGAGGGTCTTAATTCCAAGCTCGCGCATTACTCTTACGGGGAAGGTAACCTCTTTCATCGAATATCCCTCGTAGTAGTGGAAACGCCCCTGCATTGCCATAATGTCCTTGTTGCCCAGCTTTCCGAAGATGAGCTTGCCCGAGTGTCCCTCGACAGTCGATAGGGGAAAGTTGGGAATATCTTTGTATTGAACTTCGTACTTTTCGGTTATTTCGTTTACAAGGCTGCCGAGTCCTGTACCCAGAATGATGGCAGTCTCGGGCTGAGTCTTCATTACAGACTTCAAAAATTCAGCGGTCTCTTTGATTTTTTCTAACATAATCGACTATTATTTGGTTAAACATTGTTTCTTCTTCTATTATTCTTACTTTTATGGGTATTGTGTAGATATTCTCCTTTATAATAATAGGTAGGTCGTTGCGTCCGACGATTCTTTCTGCATCTTTTTCAGTGGTTATTATTATTTTGTTTCCCGATGGCAACGATGCGAATTTTGCGGCAATCTCTTTTAGTTCGTTGCTTGTAAAATGATGATGGTCGGGGTACTTCATCAGTGTGACGCTTGCCCCTCTTTGTTCAAGCTCTTTTTTTAGAGGCTCGGGACGGGCAATGCCTGTCAGCAACAGTATTTCCGAATTTTTATCTATCCTGCATCTGCTCTTTTGGGTGTCGAAAATAGCAACAGGCTCGTCGTAACATACGGTCGAAAAGAATATTGGTGTATCTTTTTTTGTTCCTAATTTTTTTCTTATGCTCTCTCTCTCCTTTTCACTAATATCTGCCGGACATTTTGTTACAATCACTGCGTGGGCGCGCTTAATACCGTTTGCCGGCTCGCGCAGTCTGCCGAAAGGCAGCACATGGTCGCGCCACGTGGGGCGGTTGCAGTCTACAAGCACAATGCTCAGTCCCGGCGTAACGTAACGGTGCTGAAAAGCATCGTCAAGCAATATTACCTGCGGCTTATTCTTTTCTTTTAGTAGTTGGATTATTCCATTCGCCCGTTTTTCGTCTACGGCAACGGTAATCGAGGGGAACTTTTTCTTTATCTGTGCAGGCTCGTCACCAATATCTGTTGCATTGTATTCCTCGGCCGCCTTGAAAAATCCTTTTGTCTTTCGGCGGTAGCCTCGGCTGAGGGTGGCAATGTTAAATTCATCTTTTAACAGATTGACAATATACTCGATGTGTGGCGTTTTTCCCGTTCCGCCAACAGTAAGGTTGCCCACCGAAATTATCGGCAGATTGAAACTTTTACTTTCGAGCCATCCTGCGTCAAAAGCAAAATTTCTGATGGTAACCACCCAACAGTAAGGGTTTATATAGTCAATCAGTCTCATAATGAATTTTTGACAATGCAACGCGAAGATAACAATTTTTCCTTTCTTATATATAATATTCTCGTCGAAATTGCCGTTTTTGTAGTGTAAAATGATGCAAAGGCAAAAATGTTTTTCTTTTTTTTGTTTAAATAGCAGTTTTATTGAAAAAAAAGGTTACTTTTGTGGCGAAATAGTGCGCGTATTATAAAATTTTTGTAACTTGCGCCGAGTTTCCGGTATATAATGAGTATACAAGGAAAGGTGCTCGAGTGGCTGAAGAGGCACGCCTGGAAAGCGTGTATACGCCAAAAGCGTATCGGGGGTTCGAATCCCCCTCTTTCCGCAGATGCTGAAAATTAACGCATTAGAGATATAATTATAAACTATTTAAAATAACAATTTCTAAAATTAACACACAATGAAAAAGCTTTTTGCAATTGTTGCAATGTTGGGATTGTTCGCATTCGGAACAACTCAGTCTATCCTCGCACAGGATGGCGCTCAGGCTGCTGCAGCCGGCGAGACTACCGAACAGGTTGATTCACTCGCATCAGATTCTACTGCTACCGATTCAACAGCTGTTGCTGCTGAAGAAACTGCTCCCGCTCCCGTAGAGGAGGCTGAACCCGAAAGTTTCCACAAAACTTTGAAGACTAAGTTTATCGAGGGTGACGCAGGCTTCATGTCTTTGGTTGCTATCGCTATGATCATCGGTCTTGCATTCTGCATCGAGCGTATCATCTACCTCAGCCTTGCACAGGTAAACACAAAGAAATTGATGGAAGAGATTGCTAAAGCTCTTGAGGCAAAAGACGTTGAGAAGGCAAAAACTATCTGCCGTAATACAGCAGGTCCCGTTGCATCTATCTGCTATCAGGGTCTTATGCGCATTGACGAGGGTCTTGACGTAGTTGAGCGTTCAGTTGTTTCTTACGGTAGTGTTCAGGCTATGAACCTCGAGAAAGGTTGCTCATGGATTACACTTTTCATCGCAATGGCTCCCTCACTCGGATTCTTGGGTACTGTGATTGGTATGGTTATGGCGTTCGATGACATTCAGCGTGCTGGTGACATTTCTCCTACAGTTGTTGCCGGTGGTATGAAAGTGGCTCTTATCACAACTATCTACGGTATTATTGTAGCTCTTATCCTTCAGGTATTCTACAACTACGTTCTTGGTAAAATCGAGGCTATCACAGCAGATATGGAGGATTCTTCAATCGTACTCCTTGACCTTCTTACAAAGTACAACCTCAAGAAGTAATTTAGACACTTATCATTAATTTATTATGAAAGCTTCTTTTATTAACAAAATATCAAGCATCGTCTTTGCCGTATTGATGATAGCGTCGGCAGTCATTTTGGGACTGTTCTTCCTCGTCGGTTACGACAATTACATTACCTTGAACGGAAAATCTGTGGTTGATCCACAGTTTACTAGCCTGCTGATGTATTGGATGTATGCTTTGGTTGCAGCAGGAATTGTGTTTGTGATACTCTTTGTTATTGCACAGTTCTTTGCTACATTGAAGAGCAATCCCGGTCGTGCTATGAATAGTGTTATCGGTATTGTTGCTGTTGTAGCTCTCTTTGGCGGTGCATATGCATTTGCAGATGTTACTCCCATAAGAATGGCCGATAATACATTGTTCGAGGATGAGTTTAATCTTAAACTCAGCGATGTATGTATCTATGTTCAGTATGTTCTTCTCGCTGTATCAGTATTGCTTACAGTGGTAAGTTTGTTAGGTGCAAAATCTAAAGTAAAAGCGTAATTAAACAATGGGAAAAAGAAAAGTACCGGGATTGAACGCCTCTTCAACGGCTGATATCTCATTCATTTTGCTCATCTTCTTCCTGGTAACCACCTCAATGGATACTGACCGCGGTCTGGCCGTTCGTCTTCCTAACCCTCCCGAGGAGAATCAGCAGGATCCTCCTAAGGTTCGTGAGAGAAATAACATGAACGTTATGGTTAATATGAACAACCAGATATCAGTTAGAGTCGCTGGTGAATTCAAAACTGATGTTCAGGTGTCAGAGCTTCGTGAACTTGCAAAGACGTTTATTGCAAACCCCGAGGATGATCCTAAACTTCCTGAGAGAGTGGCTGTCGAGCTTCCCGCACCTTTCGGTGTGCAGATGATTACAAAGAATCACGTAATCTCTTTGCAGACTGACCGTGCTACGAACTACGATGTTTACTTCCAGATTGAGAATGAGCTATATGGCGCATACAACGACTTGCGTGACGAATTGGCACGTAAGAGTTTCGGACGCCCCTACCGTGAGTGTACCGAGGATGAACAGTTGGCGTGTCGTCAATACTACAAGTGTGTAATTTCTGAGGCTGAGCCAAAGACATATAACAACCATTAAGATTATGAGTAAGTTTCAAAAGAAAGGAAAGGCAGAAATGCCGGAATTGAATACCTCTTCATTGCCTGACTTGATTTTCTCTATCCTCTTCTTCTTCATGATTGTAACATCAATGCGTGAGGTTGAGTTGAAAGTGGAATTCAAAGTTCCTTCGGGTACTGAATTGGAGAAACTTGAGCGTAAATCTTTGGTGTCGAATATTTATATTGGTAAGCCTACGAAAGATTTCCGTGCAAAGTTAGGTACACAGAGTCGTATACAGTTGAACGATAAGTTTGCCGATCCTACTCACATTCGCGAGTTTGTTCAGGCAGAGCGCGAGAGCCTTGCCGAGCGTGACAAGCCCTTCATGAAGATGTCTTTGAAGATTGACAAAGATACTCAGATGGGTATTATCACTGACGTGAAGATGGAGTTGCGTAAAGCAATGGCACTTTCAATCGTTTATTCGGCGACACAGCGTTAATAGCTGTTGCCCACATAAAAAAGAAACGAGCCCAAAAGGCTCGTTTCTTTTTGTATATTGGCTGTATTCAGCTACTTGTTTTTTGCGTATGTGGTAAAGGAAAAGTCAAATGCGTGTTTCTCGTCTTTGCTGTGCTGTTCGCTGCTGATTTCTCTCCACTCTTCGTTTCTCCACTCGGGGAAAAAAGCGTCGGCGGCCTCGGGGGTGTTGTCTACCTCTGTAAGGTAAAGCTCGTCGGCAAAGGGCATTGCGTAACTGTAAAGCTGTTCCCCGCCGATTATGTAGACAACCTCTTCGTTTGTGCAGCTTTTCAGTGCTTCCTCGAGCGACGGAAAAACTTCGGCTCCCGGAAAGGCTATCTTTTTACGCGAAAGGACAATATTTCTTCTGTTGGGCAATGCGCCTTTGGGCAGTGAACGGAAAGTATTGCTGCCCATGATGATTGTATGTCCGGTGGTCAGTTTCTTGAATCTTTTCAGGTCGTCGGGCAGCCAATAGATAAGTTCGTTGTTGTTTCCGATGGCCCTGTTTTTGGCAACTGCCGCAATCATTGCTATTTTCATGGTAGTTGTATTATACTGAAACTTCTGCTTTAATGTGTGGGTGGGCTGTGTAGTCCTCTAACGAGAAGTCCTCGAACTTGAAACTGAAAATATCTTTTACGTCCGGGTTTATTCTCATTTTGGGCAGGGTGTACGGCTCGCGTGTGAGTTGCAGTTTGGCCTGCTCTATGTGATTCAGGTAAAGGTGGGCGTCGCCGAGGGTATGCACAAAATCTCCGGCTTTCAGTCCTGTTACTTGTGCCATCATTTGCAGCAGCAATGAGTATGAGGCGATGTTGAACGGTACGCCCAAGAAACAGTCTGCGCTGCGCTGATAAAGTTGCAGGCTCAGTCTGCCGTCGGCTACGTAGAATTGGAACATTGCGTGGCAGGGTGGCAGGTTCATATTTTCAATGTCTGCGACGTTCCATGCGTTTACAATTATTCGGCGCGAGTCGGGGTTTTTCTTCAGTGTTTCTACAACCTCGCTTATCTGGTCAATGTGCCCGCCTTTGTAGTCGGGCCATGAGCGCCATTGGTAGCCGTAGATGTGTCCTAAATTCCCATCTTCGTCGGCCCATTCGTTCCAGATGCGTACTCCGTTGTCTTGTAGATATTTTACGTTTGTGTCTCCGGCGAGGAACCACAGAAGTTCGTGTATGATGGATTTTAAATGTAGTTTTTTTGTTGTAAGGCAGGGGAATCCCTCTTCGAGGTTGAAACGCATCTGGTGCCCGAACACACTGATGGTTCCTGTTCCTGTTCTATCCTCTTTTTTTGTGCCCTCTGTGAGGATGCGGTCGAGTAGGTCAAGGTATTGTTTCATTGTTGTTGTATGTTTGCTGTTTACTGCAAAGATAACTAACTTTTCACTGTTCGCAAAGAAACAAGTGGCTTTTGTGCTAATCTTAACAGCATCCGCCCTTGTTGTATTTGTTTTTCACTCAGGGAAAGTGTATCTTTGTAGCATGGCTACAAATAAGATAGAACTTTCAGCAGATTTTGCCGAAAAGACTAAGGCTCTTTTCGGCGAGGAGCGTTATTCGCAATTCTCTTCGGCTCTCGAGGCGGAGCCGGTGGTTAGCGTGCGTCACAATCCGGCGAAGCGTGCCTCGGAGCTTTTCGGTGAACCGGTTGCTTGGGCCGAGGATGCTTGCTATCTTGATTCTCGCCCTCTTTTTACAGCCGACCCTCTTTTTCATGCGGGGTGTTATTATGTGCAGGAGGCCTCTTCGATGTTTCTCGAACAGGTTTTCAGACAATATGTAGATGCGCCTGTGCGTATGCTCGACCTTTGTGCCGCGCCCGGTGGAAAGTCTACTCATGCTCTGTCGTTGCTGCCCGAAGGCTCTCTTTTTGTTGCCAACGAGCCGATGCCTCTGCGTGCCGGGGTGCTTGCCGAGAATATCATAAAGTGGGGTGCGCCCAATGCTGTTGTTACTCGTAACGAGCCTGCGGATTTTGCGCCGTTCAAGGAGTTTTTCGATATAATAGTTGTTGATGCTCCATGCTCGGGCGAGGGAATGTTCCGCAAGGATGCTCGAGCAGTTTCTATGTGGTCGCCCTCGAATGTAAAAACCTGTGTGGCGCGTCAGCGTGCAATATTGTCGGATATTTGGGACTCTTTGCGTCCCGGAGGATTGCTTGTTTACAGCACTTGCACCTTTAACCCTCACGAGGATGAGGAAATGGTTGCGTGGGTGCGTGACGAGCTTGGTGCCGAGGTGTTGCCTGTTGCGGTATCTGACGAATGGGGAATAACCGGCAATCTTGTAACCGATGATTTTCCCGTGTATCGCTTTATTCCGGGCTTTACTCGTGGCGAGGGCTTTTTTCTTGCGTTGTTGCGCAAGGATGGTGACGGTGAGGTTACTCAACCGCGTCCCGTACGTTCGCGGGCAGCAGCCTTGCCTAAGGCTTGCAATATAGCTTGCTCTTGGGTGAAAAATTCCCATGAATATAATTTTGTGGTCGAAAATGATACGGTTGTTGCTTATCCTCGACAGCATCAGGCTGTGATTGCTGCGTTGCAGTCGCGTCTGAAGGTGTTGCACAGCGGGGTTGCGGTTGCTGCCGTAAAGAACAATAAACTGTTGCCTTTGCATCGTTTGGCAATGAGCGTGGCGCTCGACCGCGAGGCTTTTCCCTCGGTTGAACTTACATGCGAACAGGCTCTTGCTTATCTTCATCGTGAGGCCCTTGCTCTTCCGTCGGCTCCGATGGGGGTTATTTTGTTTACATATAAAAATGTACCTTTGGGCTTTGCAAAGAATGTGGGTAACAGGGTCAATAACCTCTATCCTGCCGAGTGGCGCATACGTAAAGACCCAATGGAATTGTGATAATTATTATCTTATAGAATAAATATGAAAAGTACTTTTTTGGCACTTCTGTTATTTGTAACTTCGGCTGTTTACGGACAGATGACCGATCCTGTGCAGGTTTCTGCACAGATTGATTTTGCCGATAGTGAAGCGGTAATAACCTTTAAGGCTTCCATAGAGCCGGGGTGGCATCTTTATTCGACGAATCTTCCGGCCGGTGGCCCAACGTCGGCGGAAGTTACTGTTGAAACTATTGAGGGGGCTGAACTGCAAGGTTCTCTTGTTCCCGGCAAGGGTGAAATAGAAAAAGATGACCCTATATTTGGAATGAAAGTAAAATACTACGAGAATGAGGCTACTTTTACGCAGAAAGTTAAATTGCTTGGCGGGGAGTATCGCATTCAGGGTTATTTGCGTTACGGGGCGTGCAACGACGAGACGTGTCTGCCGCCTACTACATACGAATTTGACATAAAAGGCACTGCCGATGGTGGCGGGGCTTCTTCTGCTGCGGAGAAAAATTCTGATTCTGCGAAAAATGTTGCTACAGAAAAAGATGTAACAGTCGTGGTTGCGGATGACGAGGCCGGGCTTGCTTTAAGCCCTTTGTGGAGACCTGTAACCGACGAACTTAATGCTTTTGACAATGTGGGCGCGGGCGATGCGACGCGCTCTTGGTGGCTCACTTTCCTTTTGGGCTTCGGCGGTGGATTTTTGGCACTGCTTACTCCTTGTGTGTGGCCTATTATTCCTATGACCGTAAGCTTTTTCTTGAAGCGTGCCGGCAATCGTGGTAAGGCTTTGCGCGAGGCTATGCTTTACGGAGTTTCTATTGTGGTGATATATTTGGGACTCGGCCTTGCGGTGACTGCAATTTTTGGCGCAAGCGCGCTTAACGCCCTCTCGACAAATGCTCTGTTTAATCTGCTGTTTTTCTTATTGTTGTTGCTTTTCGGAGCGTCGTTCCTCGGCGGATTCGAACTTACATTGCCATCTTCGTGGACGAATAAAGTGAATAATAAGGCCGGCAGTACCACAGGGTTACTGAGTATATTCCTTATGGCGTTTACTCTGTCGCTGGTCTCTTTTTCGTGTACGGGCCCCATTATCGGCTTTCTGCTTGTAGAGGTTTCTACCGAGGGGTCGCTGTTTGCTCCTGCTATTGGAATGTTGGGCTTTGCGCTTGCATTGGCGTTGCCGTTTACTCTTTTTGCGCTTTTCCCATCGATGCTCAAGCAGGTGCCACGCTCGGGTGGCTGGATGAATGTTGTTAAGGTGACGCTTGGCTTTATAGAACTTGCCTTTGCGCTTAAATTTCTGTCGGTGGCCGACCTTGCATACGGCTGGGGAATACTCGACCGCGAGGTGTTCCTTGCCTTGTGGATTGTGCTTTTTGCTCTTCTGGGGCTCTATTTGTTGAATGTGATACGTTTCCCGCACGACGATGATAGTGAGCGTAAGACTACTGTTTCGCGTTTCTTCCTTGCCGTTGCTTCACTCGCATTTTCTATATATATGCTCCCCGGTCTTTGGGGTGCGCCCTGCAAGGCTGTGAGTGCTTTTGCTCCTCCAATGTGGACTCAGGATTTTAACCTTGCCGACAACGAGGTTCATGCACAGTTTAATAACTATGATGAAGGAATGGAGTATGCACGCCTTAGCGGAAAACCCGTACTTCTTGACTTTACAGGCTACGGCTGCGTAAACTGTCGCAAGATGGAGGCTGCTGTATGGACAGACGAACGTGTGGCCGAAATGTTGCGCAACGACTATGTGCTTATCACTCTGTTTGTCGATGATAAGACCCCTCTGCAACAGCCTGTAACTGTTGTCGAGAATGGTACGGAACGTAAATTGCGTACAGTCGGGGACAAATGGAGCTATCTGCAACGCTATAAGTTCGGTGCAAACGCACAGCCATTTTATGTTCCTGTCGATAATGATGGTTCGCCGCTTGCCGGTTCTTATTCCTATAATGAAGATATTCAAGCATATATAAATTTTTTACAGAATGGTCTTTCGAATTATAAAAAGTAATTCGTTTGGTGCGTTTATGCTTAATTAGGTAATTAAATTCGTTAGTTTGAATAATTTGTATTAATTTTGTACGTTTAGATACAATCAATGTTACTATGAATGAAACTTCACTGTTAAATAATATATTCAGGCTCAGAGCCAAAAAAATAGACAAGTTTGCCACAGATGCCGAGGCTATACAACATAAAGTACTGATGAACTTGGTACAAACAGCATCGGACACAGAGTGGGGACATAAACATAATTACAGTACCATACGCGGCTACGAAGATTTTGCCGCCAATGTTGCTGTGCAGGACTACGAATCCCTTAAGGGATACATCGACCGCATGCGTCACGGCGAGAGTGATGTATTGTGGCGCGGTGCGTGCCGTTGGTTCGCAAAGTCCTCGGGAACAACCAACGACAAGAGCAAGTTTATTCCCGTTACTGCCGACGGTCTTAAGACAGTACATTACTCGGGCGGACGTGACTCCGTCTCTCTTTATCTCAGACTTAATCCCGCAAGTCGCATATTCTCGGGAAAAGCCCTTATTCTCGGCGGCAGCCATGCTCCTAATTACAATTTGCCAAATTCGCTTGTCGGTGACCTAAGCGCGATACTTATCGAAAATATTATGCCGCTTGTGAATATGGTGCGTGTGCCCAGCAAAAAAATAGCCCTTCTCAGCGACTTTGAGGAGAAAATGGACAGAATAGCCCGCACTACATGCAAGAATAATGTTACAAATATTTCGGGTGTACCATCGTGGATGATGGCCGTACTTAAACATATGCTCGATATTACGGGCAAAAAAAGTGTCGATGAAATATGGCCCAACCTCGAGGTATTCTTTCATGGTGGAGTAGCATTTACCCCCTACCGCGAGCAGTATCATCAGCTTGTGAAAAATCCCAATATGCACTATATGGAAACTTATAATGCAAGCGAGGGATTCTTCGGCATTCAGAATGATTTTTCCGACCCCTCGATGCTTCTGATGATAGATTACGGAGTATTCTACGAATTTATACCCTTTGAAGAACTTGATTCTCCGTCGCCCAAAGCCGTACCCTTGTGGGACGTAGAGGTTGGACGCAACTATGCGATGCTGATAAGCACCAGTTGCGGATTGTGGCGATACATGCTTGGCGATACAGTGCGTTTCACAAGCAAAGACCCTTATAAATTTGTAATAACCGGTAGAACCAAACACTTTATAAATGCGTTTGGAGAAGAGCTGATTGTAGACAATGCCGAGCAAGGCCTTGCAAAAGCCTGTGCCGCCACAGGTGCTCAGGTAGCCGATTATACTGCCGCTCCTGTGTATATGGACGCCGATGCACGTTGCCGTCACCAATGGCTCATAGAATTTTCTAAGCAGCCCGACTCGATAGAGAAATTTGCCGAGGTTCTTGACAGCTCTCTGCAGCAGATAAATTCTGACTACGAGGCTAAACGTTACAAAGATATAACATTGCAGGCTCTTGAAGTAGTTGTTGCTCGTGAAAATCTTTTCAACGATTGGCTCAAGAGCAAAGGCAAGCTGGGTGGGCAGCATAAAGTTCCCCGTCTGAGCAACAGTCGCGATTATATAAACGAAATGCTTGTCATGAACGAAAAGCAGTAGCCGGCTCTTTCATTGCAAGTAAAGTAACTTTATAAAGAACAATTATAAACAAATATCCGTCACAAATAGAGATGTCTGTTAGAAATTTCGCCCTATATACAATGTTGTTGCTTATGGCAGCATGTGCCAGCATGGGTACGCCCGACGGCGGGCCATACGACGAGACGCCTCCGGTGCTTCTGACCTCTACCCCCCGGGTAAATGCTCTAAATGTCAAAGATAATAAAATAGTCCTTGAATTTGACGAATTTATAAAGCTCCAGAATGCGTACGAAAAGATAGTCGTTTCTCCTCCGCAACTTCAACAGCCCGAGATTAAGGTAAACGGCAAACGCATAATTGCCGAACTTTTTGACACGCTGAAGCCCTCGACCACATACACGATAGACTTTAACGATGCTATTGTAGACAACAACGAAGGCAATCCTTTGGAGTCATTCTCTTTTGTATTCTCGACAGGTGACAAGGTAGACACTCTTGGCCTTTCGGGTACAGTCCTCGACGCATCGAATCTGGAGCCGGTAAAAGGCATTCTTGTAGGTCTGCACAGCGACCACTCGGACAGCGCATTTACAAAGAAACCCTTCGACCGAATATCGCGTACCGATAGTCGCGGACAATTCTCAATGCGCGGTGTTGCTCCCGGAAAATATCGCATATACGCCCTCGCCGATGCAAATGGAAACTACCGTTTCGACCAGAAAAGCGAAAAAATTGCATACTTTGATTCTTTAATTGTGCCTTATGCAACCCCCGCATGGCGCAACGATACAGTGTGGCACGACAGTATAACCATTGACACTATAAAGCGTGTAGCATACACACGCTTGTGTCCCGACGATATTGTGCTGCGAGCATTTAATGAGCCATTGAATCAGCAATATCTAGCGAAAAACAGTCGCGAAAAACACAATATATTCAAACTGTATTTTGCAGCACCACTCGACACGTTACCCCTTGTCAAAGGGCTCGATTTTGAATCGGCTGATGCTTTTGTCGTAGAGGCTAATGCTACAAACGACACATTAACATATTGGTTAAAAGATACTTTAGTCTATTATAGAGACACTTTGACGGTAGAGGTAACCTATCCGGCCCCCGACTCAATGGGAATATATGCCCCTCGTTCGGACACATTAAGACTTGTGCCCCGCAAGAGTCGTGCGAAAATACTCGAAGAAGAGAAAAAAGCATTCGAAGAGAATGAGAAAAAATTCTTAAAAGAGGCTGCTCGCAACGATGATTTTGACAAGGAAAATCCGCCGAAATATATTCCTCCGATTCCTGCGCTTAATATAGAGTCAAACGGCTCAATGTCAATGGATGTGCACCGCGATTTTAAATTGAAATTTGTAGAGCCGATAGGCAGCATAGACACAGCCTCGATACACCTTTATCAGGTTGTAGATACAGTGAATCAGCCTATCCCTTATGTGTTCCGCCAATCGCCGGACAATATACGCGAATATATTATATACGCCGAATGGCGCCCCGAGAAAGAGTATAAATTGGAAATAGACTCGGCGGCATTCGTCGGACTATATGGCAGCGCATCGAACCGTTTCGATCAACCGCTGAAGTTCCGTTCACTTGACGAGTATGCAACCTTGCGCCTTAACATTCCCGGCACAGGCAATAAGGCAGTTGTTGAGCTTCTTAACAACAGTGATAAGCCTGTAGCCACCCAAAGGACCGAGAATAACCGTTGCACCTTCTTCTTCGTCACTCCCGGAAATTATTACATGCGTCTTTTTATAGACGAAAATGGCAATGGCGAGTGGGACACAGGCAATTACGAAAATAAGCAACAAGCCGAAAAAGTATATTACTATCCCCGTATGTTAGACCTGCGCGCAATGTTCGAGTATGACCAAAATGATTGGAATATAAATATGCCGGCAGCGAAGCAGAAACCTCTTGAAATTACGAAACAAAAGCCCGATAAGGTACGCGAGAAACGCAATAGAAACGCCGAACGTAAATTTAAGTGATTATTTAGCAAATGATTATGAAAAAGATAATAAAAAACTCGTTGCTGCTTATAAGTGTAATGTTTTTCGCATTTCAGCCGATTGTGGCACAAAATCCGATATTAAAAACCGCGCCTGCTTTCAAGGCAGGCGAAACATTGAAGTGTAACCTCTATTTTAATTGGAAATTCATATGGGTGCGCGCAGGCGACGCAAGCCTTATAATACGCGACACTATATTCAATGGCAAAAAAGCAATGGCAATGTCGTTGCTGAGCAGTACAAACAGTCGCGCCGATAAATTCTTCAAGATGCGCGACACACTTACAACAGTCTTTACCCCGGACATGCGCCCCATATACTACCACAAAGCATCTTTCGAGGGTAAACGCTACTATCTTAATCAAGTATGGTACGATTATAGCAACCCCGACAGTATAAAGATTGCTCAAAGTTTCCGTCGCGACAATGAGGATGTTAAAAGACGCACTGATTATAGCGCAATACCTGTCTACGACATGATGAGTCTGCTTGCATATGCACGCACCATAGACTTCGGCTCCATGAAAGTGGGGCAACGACTCTCTTTCCCTGTTGCAACGGGCAAACGCATAGAGCCGCAGTATCTCATCTATCGTGGAAAGACGGTGATGGAGAATGACAAAGATATAAAATTCAACTGTATCACAGTCTCTCTTGTCGAAATTGATTCAAAAGGTCGCGAGCGTGACATTATAAATTTTTATGTAACGGATGATAAAAATAAACTGCCTGTCCTGCTCGACCTTGCACTTAACTTCGGCTCGGCGAAGGCTAAGCTTACCAACTATCAAGGGCTGCTCTATCCGGTGGTTCCCGCATCCGAAAAATAACGAGAATAGAAACTTAACAGATAAAATATATTTCCTATGGAGAACAAATTCTTGATATATAATACGCTCACGCGTAAAAAAGAGGAGTTTGTGCCTTTGCACGCTCCCAATGTAGGTCTTTATGTGTGCGGCCCTACAGTTTACGGCGATGCACATTTGGGACACGCACGTCCGGCGATTACTTTTGACGTGCTTTTCCGCTATCTTACAAATTTAGGCTATAAGGTACGCTACGTGCGCAATATTACCGACGTTGGCCATCTTGAGCATGATGCAGACGAGGGCGAGGATAAGATTGCAAAAAAGGCTCGCCTCGAACAGCTTGAGCCTATGGAGGTTGTGCAGTATTATACGCTGCGCTACCACAAGGCAATGGAGGCACTGAATGTGCTTCCGCCCAGCATAGAGCCTCACGCCTCGGGTCACATAATTGAGCAGATAGAGCTTGTGAAAGAGATTATAGACAATGGCTTTGCATACGTCAGCGAAGGCTCGGTCTATTTTGATGTTGCAAAATACGACAAGGCTCATCATTATGGCATTCTCTCGGGACGCAACCTCGAAGATGTTCTTAACACCACTCGCGAACTTGACGGACAGAGCGAGAAACGCAATCCTGCCGATTTTGCTCTTTGGAAATGTGCCCAGCCCGAACATATAATGCGTTGGCCCTCGCCGTGGAGCGACGGATTCCCCGGATGGCACTGCGAGTGCACAGCTATGGGACGCAAATATCTGGGCGAGGAGTTTGATATTCATGGCGGAGGCATGGACCTTATCTTCCCCCACCACGAGTGTGAAATTGCTCAGGGTGTTGCGGCTATGGGGCATCAGGTGGTGAAGTATTGGATGCACAATAATATGATTACCATCAACGGCACAAAGATGGGAAAATCGCTTGGCAACTTCATTACACTCTCGGAATTCTTCGAGGGTACACATAAACTGCTTGCGCAGGCATACTCGCCCATGACCATACGTTTCTTCATCCTTCAGGCACACTACCGCAGCACAGTGGACTTCAGCAACGATGCGTTGCAGGCGTCCGAGAAGGGGTTGCAACGACTGCTCGATGCTCTAAAGACCCTCAACGGCCTGACAGCAAGTGGCGAAACTACAGTGGATGTTTCATCTTTGCGTGCAAAATGTTACGATGCGATGAACGACGACATGAACACTGCGCTTGTAATTTCGCATCTTTTCGACGCGTCGCGTGCAATCAATCAGATTGCCGACAAGAAGGCGACAATCTCTGCAGCCGACCTTGCCGAGCTTAAAGAGACATTCACACTCTTCATGTTCGACATTTTGGGACTCAAAGAGGAGAAAGGCTCGTCGGGCGGTCGCGAAGAGGCGTTCGGAAAGGTGGTGGATATGTTGCTCGAGCAGCGTCTCGTTGCAAAGGCAAACAAAGATTGGGCAACCAGCGACAAGATTCGTGACGAGCTTGCAGCACTCGGCTTTGAGATTAAGGATACTAAGGATGGTTCAACTTGGAAATTGAACAGATGATAAGATATTTATTCTCTTCTCTTGCGCTGTTGCTGATGCTGTGTGCCGTCTCGTGCGGCGGCTCTACAAAAAGCACAGCTCCCGCATCTGCGACACAGGAACAGGCTGTGCAGCTGCCACGTTTCGACGCCGATAGTGCCTATTCGTTTGTGCAGGCACAGGTAAATTTCGGCCCTCGCGTCCCCAATAGCAACGAGCATCGTGCTTGTGGCGATTATCTTGAAAATAAGCTCAAAAGCTACGGTGCCGAGGTTGTCTCCCAGCAGGTTGAGCTTGTGGCTTACGACGGTACAAAATTGCAGGCACGTAACATTGTGGGACAGTTTCAGCCACAGAAGAACAAGCGTGTAATGTTGTGTGCCCATTGGGACAGTCGCCCCTGGGCCGATTCGGACCCCGATGCGTCGAAGCACCGTACACCCATCTTGGGTGCGAACGATGGTGCCAGCGGGGTAGGCGTGCTTTTGGAAATTGCCCGTCTGCTTGCTGCCGCTCCCACAGAAGTGGGCATCGATATTATATTTTTCGACGCCGAGGATTATGGCACGCACAATGCCGACGATGACCCTGCACGCGAGAGTATGGACCACTCGTGGGCATTAGGCTCGCAATATTGGTCGCGTCGTCCGCACAAGAGCGGCTATAATGCCCGCTACGGAATTTTGCTCGACCTTGTTGGCGCTCCCGGCTCGACATTCTATCAAGAGGGCATTTCTATGGCCTATGCAGGCAGTGTCGTCGAGAAAATATGGGACGTTGCGCACAAGATAGGTCATGCAAAATATTTTGTGAAAGAGAATGGCGGCTACGTTACCGACGACCACTATTATGTGAACGAATTTATGGGGCTGCCCTGTGTGGATATTATTAATTATGACAAAAACAGCGAAAATGGCTTCGGCAAATATCATCATACGGTAAAAGATGATATTGACTGGATTGACCGCGAGACTCTTAAGGCTGTGGGCGAAACTGTTGTCGCTGTAATATACAATGAGAAATAATGTGTACGATAAAAGATAAACAAGAGGAGATAATAGAAGAATTCAGCTCTTTTGACGATTGGATGGATCGCTACCAACTGCTTATAGACCTCGGCAGCGAGCAACCGCCGTTGGACGAAAAGTATAAGAGCGACAGCAATCTTATCGAGGGCTGTCAGAGCCGCGTGTGGTTGCAGGCCGACCTTATGCCCGACGGCACTGTGCGTTTCCTTGCCGAGAGTGATGCGCTTATTGTAAAAGGAATAGTGTCGTTGCTCGTAAAAGTCTATTCGGGACACACCCCCGACGATATTCTTGCCAACGAGCCATATTTTGTCGAGGCTATCGGCCTCAAAGAGCATCTGTCGCCCACTCGCAGCAACGGTCTTGTGGCAATGATTAAGCAGATGCGTATGTATGCGCTTGCTTTTAAAACAAAGTTAGGAAATTGATATACAAGTTGCCGAAATATAAAATGCTGTGACGAAATAAAAAATCGACACAGCATTTATTGTAGTAAGAAGAACTGAATATATTGCTTATTTATTAGAGCCGCTGATTGGTTGTTTTCTCACAGTAACAATATTGTTTTTAGCACTCTTTGGTTTTTTAAGCGAGACATTGTAAAATCAACACAATATTAAGTCGGGCAGACGTTAAATTAAGCAGGTATATTAAAAACGGTTGCGCCCGATTGTTAGGCGCAACCAATATTGATAAGTCTATATAAAAGTTTACAATTTTACTTTTACAGCCTTGTTACCCACGCGAACAATATAAACACCATTGTCGAGTGAAATTCCCTCGCCCGAATTTGTTACCTTCTGCAACAGACGGCCATTCATCGAGTAAATACAAATTGTTTCGCCTGCCTTGCAACCGCTAACGGTAATCTTGCCGTTTGCAACAGTTACCGATGCGCTATTTTCATTAAATGTAGGAGCTATAATGCTTGTTGTCTGGCGCAACTCGGTCATATCCATTTCCACCACCTCTACAAAATCTTTTGTAATATCCTCGGAATATTTATCCTTGCAGCCGAATGGCACGTACAATGTACCGCGAGGTTTGCTGCTACGTCCTCCTGTCATAAATGGTCTGCCTGATGTGGTACCTGAATATTCGGGGATGCTGTCAGAAAGGAAATAGACCGCTTTTATAGAGTCGCATTTATGAAATACCAAGCGTCCTAATTTTACCTTGTGTGATGCAATTATAATAGTGTCGAGTGAACTGCAATTTCGGAAAGCAGAATCTGCAATACTATCTACACTGTTGGGAATTATTACCTTTTTTAGTGATGTTGCTCTCTCGAAGGAACTGTTGGCAATCTCTTTGATATTTCCTAAACTTGTTATTTTTTCAAGTGCAGAACATCCGAAAAATGCTCTGTTACCTATTGTCTCTACATTTTCCATTGTTATTGATGTTAGCGATGAGCATTGACTAAATGCCTCTGAACCAATATGTTTCAAGCTTGCAGGGGCGTTTATTCTTTCAATCTTACTATTGCCGCGGAAAGCTCCCTCTAAAATGTATTTTGTTCCCTCTTTTACATCAATGACTGTTAATGTGGTGTCTACTATGTTTTTGAAGCCCATGAGGGAATTTCCAATGTATAATAATCCTTCGGGCACTCCTTTGTACCAATTTGTTTCAACAAAAGGCGCACTGCTGAGTATATTAATATTTTCGTCAATTACAATATTGTCGATATCGTCGTAGAATGCACTCCAAGGGGCCTCTGACGATACGTCACCCTCGCCTATGAGTGTCAATGTGTTTGTATCAAAATTAAGTTCCCATTTTATACTGTCGGAGTATGTGCCCTCTATTGTGGAAGTGCCCATTTCGCATATATATTTGAAACAATTCCAAATGTCGCTTGCAACGTATTTCTCTTTGCAACCCACAGGTACATATAGAATAGCATTATTGCATACCTCCTCTTGACTGAAATCCGGTGAAAAATAATCTTCAAAATCGTTCGGGTCCTCTTTCTCTACAATTATTTTCTTTAGGTTGTTACAATTAGTAAAAATAGGGATCGAAATATCTCTTACGCTATTCGGAATATTTATACTTTCAAGGTTATAGCAACCTTCAAATGTTTCAATTTTTTTTAGTCCTTCGGGGAACTTTACACTTGTAATGTCAGTATAATCAAATATGTCTGCGCAGTGCGTCGTTCCCTCTTTAATTTCAATGTCGCCACTAAGCGGAGTCGTGCCTTTGTATCCTACCAACCAATTTTCGTTGTAAACAAACCCATCAGGCTGGTTTTTGTACCAAATGGTGTTTTCAAATGCTCCATTGGCAATATATCTTACGCTATTTGGTATTTTAATAGAAGTTGCATCATCTGAAATTTTGCCATTCATTATAAAGGGTACTTGTGGAAGAATGACAGCTCCGGTTGGTGCCTGCCACGGTTTATTGTCTATGTAAATTTCATGTTTAACATTACCAAAGAAAGAATGGTACCAATCACTCTCGTTCTTGTAATATGCCTTTTTGAATGATATACAGGGGTCTATTCTTGATAATCTCGGACTTATTGCAAGGCTCTCAAGTTCTAAGACTTTCTGCTTGCCATTGCGCGAATGTAAAGGACCAAAAATGTCAGGTAATATTTCTACGCCATCTTCCAATACTATATTTTTAAGTGAAGTACAGCCTCGGAAATGCCATCCAATAGCGTTACCATATGGTAATGGTCTATTTACTCCAGCAGCCACAAATGTAGTGGTATAATCAATTTTTAAGTCGGTTAGGCCACTACAATACTCAAAAGCAGCATCATGTACATGTGTACCACTTATGTCCACGCTTTTAAGCTTGCTACAGCCATAAAAATATCCTTCTGGAATAATGCCCCACTTAATCTCTACGCTTTCTATGGATATTCCGGCTAACCTATAAGCATTAGAATTATGACTTGTAATGCTTGCCCGCTCACCTGTCAGAACAAAATGTGTTACCTTCTTGCCGTTTAATATAAGGTCGCGTGGCTCGCCAAATTTTACTTCATAAATTCCTGTTGCAGGGTCTACTCCTTCGCTTGTAATATTACACAAAGCATTATAGCTGAATATATCTATTTGGCACCATCTGTCAAGGTCTTTAATATGTATCTCTTTCAGTTTCGGGCAATTGTAGAATGCTCGAAGACCTATTTCAGTAAGAGTCGTTGGCAGGTGTACTTCTGTAAGAGAAATGAAATCAGCAAACATTCCGTCACTTATAGTAGTTGCTCCCTCGTTAATTGTTACTTTTTTTACTGTGGTACATTCAAAAAAGGCATATTTTGTACTTGTAAGAACAGAAGATGATATTACAACCTCTTCAAGTGCCAATGCTCCGGAGAATGCGTAGGCTCCTAATGATGTTACGCCCTCTTCTATTATTAGTTTTTTTATCAAAACAGCATCTTCTGCAATATTTCCGGTCTCTTCGTCATAATATTCAAAATTTGATATAAAAGGACGATTCGCTCGAAAGTCGGGCATTCGTCCGGTACCGCTGATTGTAAGAACACCTGTCTGTGTTTCAACTTCCCAATATAATGTTGGAGAAAATTCTCCCGAAATAATTTCTGCATTTGCGTTTACTGTTGCGACGAAAAGTAGCAGCATTGCAGTAATTGTTTTTAGTAGATTTTTTTTCATGTGCTTATTTTTTTATAAATGTTTCGCGCAACAAAAGTAGTGAATATTAAACAAATTTTATTATTTGTGAGCATATTGTTTGTTGTCAGCCTTAAATAATAATATTATTTTGTTGAATATGTAAGTGTGAAAAGTGTTAAATAAACAGAATAAGAAGATGTTTCTCTATAAGGTGTAAAATGATATTTTTTGTTACACGAAAGATATTTTTACCTTTTGCAGTGGTTGCAATCGGAATTTTATGTATTTTCGCAGAGATTTAAAAAACATAAACAAAAAGTAAATTTATGAAAAACACGCTTTGTGCTTTATTGGCTGTGCTGTGCTGTCAAATTCTCTTTGCACAGCAAGATGAGGCTTCACAAAATTGGGGTATTCAAAAAATGGCTATTGAGGCCCGTGCCGATTATCAACGCGAGTATGTAAGTGGCGAGGCTATTAAAGAAAACTGTGGCTTTAAAGGTCAGTATCTTAACTTCAGAATAGATGGTAAGTTTAATGAAAAATTGTCTTATGCCTACCGTCAGCGTCTCTATAAAGTACAAGCAGATGAAACTTTTTTCGATGCAACCGATTGGTTGTATCTTAAATATCATGTAAACGATCGTCTGGCATTTTCGGCCGGCAAGCAGGTGGTGGCAGTCGGTGGTTACGAGTATGACCGTAACCCCATCGATATTTACTTCAGTTCGGAATATTGGTGGAATACCCGATGCTATCAATGGGGCGTAGATGCATCATATAATTTTAATGATGGCAAGGACATATTGCTCGCTCAGGTGTGTCAGAGCCCTTACGGCAGCCCGTTAGAGGTTAATGGTAAATGTTACAATGATATGTACGCTTTTAACCTTATGTGGTACGGCTCGCACGGCTGGTTCAATACAACCTATTCTGTCAATATGGTAGAGTATCTTCCCGGACAGTTTATAAACTACATTGCACTTGGCCACAAACTGAATGTAGGCGATTTTTCGCTCGAGCTTGACTTTATGAATCGTGCCGTACGCAACCAGACTTTCCTCTTTAAGGATTGTTCGGTGATGGGCGACCTTACATACTTTGCCTCTGATAGAATGAATATTTTTGCAAAGGCTACTTACGACGTGAACAATAGTGACAAGGTGGGTGACTACTGTGTCGCACCCGGTACCGAGGTTACCCGCGTGTCTGCCGGAATAGAATATTTTCTTTTGCCCGATAAGTCTGCACGTCTGCATGCAGCCCTTTGTCAGACTTTCTGTAGCGAGAAAAAGGCAAGTGCAACATTCCTGCCCGAACAGACTATGGCAAGCATCGGCCTTAAATGGAATATGAATCTTCTCTCTTTAAAAAAATAATAATATTAGAAAATAGCTATGAAACGTTCATTATGGAGTTATATTCCTAACGGAATTCCTTGTTTGGCTGTTATTGTTTTATTGTTTGGTTATATGAGCTATGTTATGGGAATGACCAACATGCTCAATACCATTATGCACACAGCGCATGAATTACTTTTGAATACAGTATTTTATCTTATGGGTATGTGTGTTATTACAGGTGCGCTTGGGAAGATTTTCGTGGAGTTTGGCGTAGTGGACTTGTTGCAACGTTTGTTGCGTCCGGTGATGCGTCCGGTTTTCAATATGCCGGGTGTAGCGTCGTTGGCGGCTGTATTAACGTTCCTTAGCGACAATCCGGCAATTATTGCTCTTAGTCAGGATAAGGGCTTTGCGCGATATTTTAAAAAGTACCAGCATGTGTCATTGGTCAATTTTGGCACAGCTTTTGGTATGGGATTGCTGGTTATTGTCTTTATGGTGGGTCAAGGATATTTTCTTGCTCCTTTTGTGGGCTTGTTCGGTGCCATTTGCGGATGCGTCGTGGCTACGCGCCTGATGCAGCGTTTCACTCTGAAAATGTATCCTGAATATCTTTACGAGGATGCTACTGTCGTTGCTAATTACACCGGTAGCGAGCCGTTGCCCGATGTTAGCTTCTCGCAGCAGGAGGATGCTAAGAAAAATGATACAAGTTTGTTTGTGCGTGTGTTGAATGCTATGCTCGACGGTGGTAAGGATGGTGTGACAATCGGCCTTGCGATTATTCCGGGTGTGCTTATTATCAGTACTTTGGTGATGATGCTTACTTTTGGTGGAACGGCCGAGGGTGTGGACCAATATGGTAATGAGATTATGGTGTATACGGGTGGTGCTTTTCAGGGTACGCAGTTGTTGCCGTGGTTGGCAAGCAAGATAAGCTTTGTTTTTGAGTGGCTCTTTGGCTTTACTGCTCCCGAATTGGTTGCGTTCCCTATTACTGCTCTTGGTGCGGTGGGTGCGGCTTTGGGATTGATTCCCGAGTTTACTGCAAAAGGTATTATCGATGGTAATGCTATTGCTGTGTGCACTGCAATGGGTATGTGCTGGAGCGGATACCTGAGCACCGATGCTGCTACTTTGGATTCTTTGGGCTATCGTCCTCTTGTAGCAAAGGCTTTCCTTAGTTCTTTTATCGGTGGTATTTGTGCGGGTGTCATTGCTCACTGGGTATTTGTGGCAATTATATATATAAGTTCTTTGTTTGCGCCGGCACCTGTCTGGAGTGTTCAGACTGAGGGTACTTTGTGTAATATGCCCGGACACCGGCAGATAGAGATGACTATGATGGACGATAGTACATTTGTTGTCAAGGATTGGTTCGGCGAGAAGGGTGAGAATCTTGAATTCCGCGTGGATTCTAAGGATTCTTCTGTTGTTGTTACCAATGCTTACGCCGAGAAGAACAACCGTTTCTTCTTTGTACGCATCAACGAGAAGGCTGTTCGTGGTGAGGTTGCTTATGCGCTTGTGCATCTTGAGAATGAGTATTCTAAATATGCCGGCGACGCTGACGGTGGCTATATGTATCTTTTTGCATTCTTGTATGATGGAGCGCATCGTCCCATAGACCAGGGTTACTACGAATTAGTTTGGGGCTCGGGCGAACCTCAGACTGTGGAGGCCGAGAAATTTATTAAGATGCAGATTGAGGCCGAGGCTGACAGTTTGCGAATGGACTCTACCTACGAGACTATCAGCGAAAGGGTGCTTAAGGGTAAAAAGAAAAAAGAGTAGATAACTTAATTGTAGCTTGCACCGTGCTTGAAAGGTGCCGGTGTTATTAAATCTCCCCAAAAGTTATAACTTTTGGGGAGATTTAATAACTACTTTTTGTTTGTTTTTATTCTTCCTTTACAAGGTTGAATTTGGTTGAAATTTCTTTCTGTTCAATAGCTTGTCGCAGATTGAATCTCTTCTTTTGAGTTATGTAGCCTGTCTTTTCGCATGTCACTTCTATTTGAACATCACCAGAATTGTTGAATGTTAGTCCTTTAATATCAAAAGCCTCTGTTGTTTCATAGGGCGTGCTACCTACATAATTTTGGTTGGTGTTTTTTACATCCGGGGTTGATGATACTACACGTGTAGATACATCTGCTCCTTTGGGTGACGAATCAATGTACCAACGAATAATGGTGCTCTCCAATGCTGTGTTACCTTCGCCGGCAACCTTTTTGTTTCCTTCCAATGCCGGGCTTGTGGCTTTTTTCAAAAAGAATGCTATTCGGTCCCAATCAATGTCTTCCAATGCATTTGCGTATGCAAGGTTAATACTTTGTGTGGCAAGGTCGTGATTGCTGCTGCTGCCTGCGATGTTAGCACGTCCGATTGCTACTACATTAGGATATACTAATTTGCGGTTGTGGTCGTGGGCTTCTATCTCAAGTGCAACTGTACTCGACCAGCCGAGTCCTGATAAGTAACTTAGGTTATACTCCTTTATGGTAATAGAGAGCATATAATCGGTATTGACATCTGCATCGAGGTTGAATCCCATTGTTCGCATATAACGTCTAATGCTTTCTTTTACAAAAGAATCTACGCTAGGTGTTGTTTGTACTGTTGGTTTGTAAATTACGCTTGCATCATATTTTCGTAATATGTTGTCGGTAGCGCGACCATCTTTTATGTTTAGACGAATGCCGTAATCGAGTCCGACATATTTGTTGTTTGGTGCATCTTTTGCAAGGTTCAGATATACCGAAATGGGACTAGGGGTAGTTGCTGTGGTTGTTTTTGGTGCGACACAAGAGGTTGCTGTTATTGTGCAGATTGCGAGTAAAGCTGAATATAATATTATCTTTTTCATAATAAATAGGTCGTTAATTATTGGTGATTAATTTTACAATTTTACCTGTAACGATTGTTTTATAAATTACATCATGGTTGTTTATTTGCTCTATATTTGTGGATATTGTTGGCTCAATAATGCCGTCGGCACCAAGCTCTTGTACAACATTTATTAAACGATAGATTGCAGTACGACGTGCAATGTCCTCGGGGTAGAGTATGCCATCGTATGAGTAGTCTCTTGACAAATATCCAAGTCTCATTATGCCTTTGTGTTTATCATACGACCAAACGCCGTTTTGAACTTTGTATGTCAATTTGAACTCTTCATTCTCTTCGATAATCGTAACATTTGTTGTGCCAAATTCACATTTAATTATAGCTTCGGCTGTTTCTGTTTTTAAAATTTGATAATCATTTCTGGTAAGGTTTAATTCTTCAAGCATCACTGTGTTTACAGTGTTCACTGCTCGGGGAATAACCCTGGGTTTGAACATGCTACATGAAGTTAAGCATAGCGTTGCGACAACAACGATTGCCGATAGGCGAGTAAAAGATTTTGTTTTCATAATACCGTTTTTTTATTGTTTAACATAGTTTTAATTTAAAATCTTAACGTTACAATCTTTGGGTTAATGCAATAAAAAAGCGTGGTCTTTAACTTTATTTGTTTCTGAGGTATCGCCAAACACCGTACTACCAAATAAGTAAAAGCCCACGCCGGAAACGGCATGAGCATTAACTTTTACTCTTGGTAGTTTCATAAAAAATTGGCGATTTTCAGAAACAAGAATACAAGCTAACGCTTTTTATTAATATGTCTGTTGTTTTTTTTACATAAGCATAATTTTTTTTACTATGTTGCAAATTAAAATATAAATTTTGAAAAAATAAAGTTTTACAGCGTGATTTATTGAAAAATATATAATTAAATAATGTGTCTTTTGTATGGATTAGAGTGCGTTTATTAATAACAATGTGAATTTGAAAGGGTAATGAAGTTTGCAAAATATTATGTAAAAGGATTACGTTTGTGAAATTTATTATATCTTTGTAAAATAAGGTTGTTTGCGAGTCTTGTAACTGCAAACTTTGCTTCTTTTGGAATAATATAAGATTTTAAGAACGATAATATATTTAATTTAAATACTATGAAGAAAGGTTTTTTGTATGCAGCGGTTCTCTGTGGAGCATTGCTTGCTTCGTGTACGGCTGACAAAAGTGCATCCGATCGTAAGTTTGTTCCTCCTTTGATGGGCTGGAGCTCGTGGAATACTTATTTTGTGGATATTAACGAGGAATTGATAAAAAAACAGGCCGATGCGCTTGTTGCCAACGGATTGAAAGATGTCGGCTATCAGTATATTAATATTGATGATGGATTTTTCGGATTCCGCGACAAGGATGGTAAAATGACCTATAATGCCGAACGCTTCCCTAACGGTATGCGCGTGGTGTCCGATTATATTCATTCGCTTGGTCTGAAGGCGGGTATTTACTCCGAGGGTGGCGACAATACTTGCGGCTCAATGTATAATGCCGAAAAGACAGGCATTGGCGCGGGTTTTTATGGTCACGACCAGCAGGATGCTGATGTTTATTTCAAAGATTGGAACTTCGATTTTATAAAGATTGATTATTGTGGCGGTAAGGAGCTTGGACTTGACGAGCGTGAACGTTACGAGGCTATCGTGCAGGCTATACGTAACACCGGTCGCAAGGATGCTTCTATCAATATATGCCGTTGGGCCTTCCCCGGTGTGTGGGCAGCCGATGTTGCTCGTTCGTGGCGCATAAGTCCCGATATTCAGCCTCGTTGGCGTTCGGTGAAATTTATCATCGGCAAGAACCTCTACCACTCGGCGTATGTGGGCAATGGTTGCTACAATGACATGGATATGTTGGAGATTGGTCGGGGAATGACTCCTAACGAAGAGGAGGTGCATTTTGGAATGTGGTGCATAATGAGTTCTCCACTGCTCATCGGTTGCGACATGACCTCTATCCCCGAACAGTCGCTCAAACTGCTGAAAAACAAGGAACTTATTGCCCTTAATCAAGATGTTCTGGGGTTGCAGGCTTACGTTGTGCAGCGTGACGGCGAGGCTTATGTGCTTGTGAAAGATATTCTGGAGAAGCGTGGAAAGGTGCGTGCCGTTGCTCTTTATAACTCTTCGGACACTGTGCGCGAGTTTAATGTTCCTTTCTCTACGCTGGAGCTTGGTGGCAAGGTGAAGGTGCGCGACCTTGTAAAGTGTCAGGATATGGGCACTTTCGAAGGTGAATTGCGTTACACTCTTCAGCCTCGCAGCGTGCTTATCTGTCGCATGGAGGCCGAGCAGCGTATAGAGCCTACTGTTTACGAGGCTGAGTGTGCATTCTTGCCTCTCTACGATGATCTTGGACATAACCGTTACATAATAAGATATTCTCAGGCTCCCGATTGCTCGGGTGGCGTGAAGGTTGCTTATGTTGGTGGCAAAAAAGAGAACCGCGTTATTTGGAAAGAGGTTTATAGCGAGCAGGGTGGTGAGTATGAAATGGCCATAAGCTACTGCACTGCAAAAGATAAGAAGTTGCAGGTTGCCGTCAATGGTACTGAGTATGTGCTCGAGAATCTTAATTCCGGAGATTATAATAAGCCTGCTGTTGCTACAATCACTGTTAATCTTAAGCCCGGTTACAATGAGGTCTCTATGGGTAGTGATTATGCTTGGGGACCCGACCTTGATAAGTTCGAGCTGAAGAAAAAATAGCGGATTTAAAATGATGGAAATAAAAAGGTTGCGAAATTTTTCGCAACCTTTTTTGTGGAGCATACGAGACTCGAACTCGTCACCTTTTGACTGCCAGTCAAACGCTCTAGCCAGATGAGCTAATGCCCCATTGTGAATTTATTCGCCACGAAGATAGTACATAAATTTTATTTTTTAGCTACCTTAGCAAAGTTTTTTTGCATTTATATGGGAAATAATAAGCTTGAGGAGAAGATTATTATGGGTATCGACCCGGGTACGAATATCATGGGTTATGCTTTTATAGGCGTGCGTGGAAACAAGGCACGTTTGATTGCTATGGGGGTTATAGACCTTCGTAAGTATGGCGATTCTTATTTGAAGCTTGGCGAGATTTTTACGCGGGTGCAGGGGTTGATAAAGTCTTTTCTTCCCGATGAACTTGCCATTGAGGCGCCATTTTTCGGCAAAAATGTGCAGAGTATGCTGAAGTTGGGCAGGGCGCAGGGGGTAGCGATTGCTGCCGCCATCAGTCGTGACGTTCCCATACACGAATATGCTCCGCTGAAAATAAAGCTTGCAATTACGGGCAGTGGTTCGGCGTCGAAAGAGCAGGTGGCGGACATGCTCCGCCGCATGCTGAAGATTGACGAGAAAGAGATGCCGCGATTTATGGATGCTACCGATGCGCTTGGTGCGGCTTATTGTCATTTTATGCAGCAGGGGCGGCCGGTGGTGAAGGCCGGCTATTCAAGCTGGAAGGATTTTGTTGCGAAGAATCCGGGGAAGGTGAAAGGATAAAATATGCGGTTCACTCTATTGGTGAAGTGAACCGCATATTTTTATTATCAGTAATTTTATTCGCCTTTGTAGAATAGAAGCACCGAGCCGGGGGCCTTGTTGAAGGTGATTTCCGCGCCGTTCATAAGTTCTGCGCCGCTCTTGGTAAATGTGGCATTTGTGTCGTCGTCGGTGAGTGTGTAGCTCTTCTCGGGGCACAATCCTTTTAGTTTTACGGTGAACTTCTCGGGGGCATTTGCTCCGCGACGGAAGGCAAAAATGTATCCGCTGTTGTCGCTCTTTTTATTCAACTGATAAGCGATACTATGTTCGTCGCCTGTAAGGTCACCGTCGCCACAGAGGGGATAAAAGTCCTCAAGGAAATATTGCTTCAATACTTTGAATTTTGAAACAAGATTCTGCATGTCCTTGATGTTGTCGCCTCCGCGTTTGGTATTTTCCCAATTGAGGGCTGTTGCGCTGCTGACGCTCGAACGCCAATGATAAGGGTCGGTGCTGTAAAGCCCTGTACCGTTCAACGGTAGGAACAAGCTCAGGTTGTATGTCTGATTCTGATAACCGTTAGGCTCGCCATAGTGATAGTCTGTTCGCCACAATGGAATTGAACGTGAGGTTGTTTCAAGGTCCAGACGGCGGCCGCCGCTTGCGCAGTTGTCAATCTGCATTTCGGGGAAGCGGGTAAGCAGATAGTCCCAGAAACGATAAAGCCCCTCAATGTGGCGTATTTCGCTGATTCCTTTGCGACCCTCTTTCTTGTCTTTCTCGTTCCAATATCCGTCTATGGAATTATTGAAGTCCTGACGATAGTAGTCGATTCCATTCTCTTCGATAAAATCTCCAATGTATTTACACATAAAATCGCACGCTTCCTTGTTGCCAAGGTCGAAAATGCAGTTGGCGCTATTGCCCGACGTTAATATCCACTGTGGATATTTGTTATAAAGGTAGGTACCTTTGTAGACTCTCTCGGGCTCGAACCACACCATGAACTTTGCTCCCATTGAGTGTATCACTTCCGAGAGTTTTTTAAAGCCGTTGGGGAAACGCTCTTTGTCTACGCTCCAACAGCCGACGGTGTTGTACCAATTTCTGCCCTCGAAGTTAGGGCCTCCCGAGCCTTCGTACCATCCTGCGTCCAACCAAAAAACATCGGGGACAATTCCAAACTGTTTGTAGCGTTTGGCCATTGCTATTGCCATTTCTTCTGTCAAGCAGGTATATTCGTTGCAGGGTGCAGGGTCGCCCCATTCAAAGCCTCCGCATAAAGGGGCCTCGGCATTTTTGCCGTTGATTTTGCGTGTGTGGTGGGCGAGTATAAATTGGCGGAACTTATTTTGTCCGTCGAGGCGGTCGTTGCCGTCCCAGAATAAAAGAGAGGTCAGCGGGGTACGTATGCTCTCGCCGGGGTATAGGAAAAGGTCGGTGTTTTTCATTCCCGATGTGTTTTTCAGTTTGCCGTCTGTCAGCGTAAAGTTGGCGAACCATGTGCCTGTCCAGCCTACCGAGAGCATTGCGCCGCGTCCGCCGTCAGTGGCAATGTTGAAGAAGGGGAAGGCGTCTGTGTCGGACGAGCGGCCGTGTCGGGGCGAGAATGTGTAGGTGCTGTCGCTTGCGGGGCTGACAACCACCGGTGCAAAGTCGTGTCGCGAGCCGTTGCTTCCACGTGCTGTGAAGATGGTAAACTTATTGCCACTTTTGGTGCTGAAAAGAATGTCCGAGGCTGATACGTTCTTTATGTTTTTCGAGTTTTTATCGCCTTTGTTGGTAAAGTGCAGTGTCCACTCGACAGCCTCAAATTTGGAAAATCCTGTGACGTCACATTTTACTTCAATGCCACTTGCGCCGGGCTCGCTATATGTAACTTCGTATTTAATGACATTTGCATCGTTGCTTGCGACTCTCTTTTTCGAGAAATTCCATTTGCGGATGAATTTTTCTGAATTTTCATCACCGTAGGTAAAAGAGAATGGCGGCAATTTGCCTTTTGCAAAGAAATTGTCAATCCATCTTTGTGCAGTGGTACTCTTTTTTAGCGAAACTTCTTGCTGTGCGTCGATGCTTATAGGCAGTGCAAATGCAAAAAGAATAAGTGCTATTTTTAATAAGTTAGCCTGTTTCATATTGTGTATAATTGAATTATTGCCTTTTTGTATTTTGCGTTTCGTTACAAAGTGTAAAATTAATTATAATTGTTTGGAATTTCAAGAATGTTGCGTAAAACTCTTTTTAATAATTTATTTGATAATTGTTATTATGATTTTTTATTATATCTTTGCAAACAAAAGTCGGTAGTGTGGATTTTGCGTGAAAATGCAATATTATGCCACTGTTAATAGACTGAATATTTTAATATTAACTTAAATAAATAACTATGAGACTAATCAGTGCAATTTTTGCATTTGTGTTTGCGGCAACAATGTTTGCGCAGACTTCAATTCCCCGTCCCGAACATCCGCGTCCTCAGTTTGTACGCGACAGTTGGGTGAATCTTAACGGTACATGGACTTATGTATTTGACTTTGGTGAGTCGGGCCTTACACGCGGCTTGCAGAAATCTAAAGGCTTTGAGAATAATATCACAGTGCCTTTCTGTCCCGAGAGTAAACTTTCAGGCGTTGAGTATAAGGATTTTATCAATTCTATGTGGTACCATCGTGCAGTTGAGATTCCTGCTGCATGGGACGGCAAGAAAATTATTCTTAACTTCGGCGGTGTTGATTATTTCAGCGCAATCTATGTGAACGGTGCACTTGCCGGACGTCATTGGGGCGGTTCTTCGTCTTTCAGCGTGGATATTACAAGATACGTGAAAGCCGGCGAGACTGCAAACGTGGTTGTATGGGTAAAAGACGACCTTCGCTCGGGTGAGCAGACAGGTGGTAAACAGTGTACAAACTACTATTCATCGGGTTGTCACTATACACGTACAACAGGTATCTGGCAGACTGTATGGATGGAGGCTGTTGCTCCCACAGGCTTGCAAGAGGTTTATGTTAAGCCCGACCTTGACAACGAGAGTTTCATCTTTGAGCCTAAATTCTATGCATTGGAGAAGGGCTTGTCTTTGAATATCAAGGTTAAGGATGGTAACAAAGTTGTTGCCAAGAAAAGTGCAAAGGCTTCTACTCCTATGACTGTGATTATTCCCGTTAAAAAGGTAAAAACATGGTCACCCGAGAATCCTTTCCTCTACGACCTTGAGTATGAGGTTGTTGATGCACAAGGTAATGTTGTTGATAAGGTTGTTGCTTATACAGGTATGCGCAAAATTCACATCGAGGGCAACCGTCTTTTCCTTAACAACGAGCCTCTTTACTTGCGTATGGTACTCGACCAGGGCTTCTATCCTGACGGTGTTTGGACAGCTCCCTCGGACGAGGCTCTCAAAAGAGATATAGAGCTCAGTATGAGCGTAGGTTTCAACAGCGCACGTCTCCACCAGAAGGTGTTCGAGGAGCGTTTCCACTATTGGGCCGATAAACTCGGTTACCTCACATGGGGCGAGGCAGGAAGCTGGGGCGTGAATGTCAGCAGCGAGGTTGCTGCCCGTAACTTCCTTACAGAGTGGAAAGAGGTTGTTATCCGCGACCGTAACCACCCCTCGATTATCACATGGACTCCGTTCAACGAAACATGGGGCCGTCCTGCAAATGTAGAGGCTGCACGTTTCCACGACAGATTGCTCAGCGATATTTATGACCTTACAAAGAGCATCGACTATCGTCCTTGCCACGATACAAGCGGTGGTTATCACGTAAAAACCGATATTTGGTCTTATCACAACTACGAGCAGGATGCTGCTAAGTTGAAAGAGAGACTTACCATCAAGAAAGAGGGCGAGGTTCCTACTTTGAACATTGAGCGTGAGGCTAAATATAGCGGTCAGCCCTATTTGCTCGACGAGTATGGTGGTATTAAATGGGTAGTTGGTAAGCAATATGCTTCAAATACTTGGGGCTACGGAACAGGTCCTAAGACTGTAGATGAGTTCTACGAGCGTCTTACTGCATTGACAGACACTCTTCTGGGATTGGATTATATGTGTGGTTACACATATACACAGCTCACAGACGTTGAGCAGGAGCAGAATGGTGTGTTCAACTATGACCGTACAGCAAAATTCGACGCTGCGAAGCTTAAAGCCATCTTCGGTAAAGAGCCCGCTTGGTTCAAGGAAATGAAAGCTGCTTACAAAAAGAATAAGAAGTAAATTCTTATATTGAATATAGCAAAAGGCTTGCCGAATTTTCTCGGCAAGCCTTTTTTGTATACTTTTTTACAACTTTTGACGGATTTTTTTGTTGTGGTGCGGAAAAATAGTAAATTTGTAAGCTAATGCCTGCAATAGGCTGCGATTGGTGCAATGTAAATAAGTGACCTAATATTGCTTGAATGATATTTGAAAAGACAAATAATACTTTTGTACAACTGTTCCGTTACGGCTTTGTGGCTGTTGGCGCTTTTGTGGTCGATTATGGTTTTTATTTTCTGCTCTCTTATCTGTTTGCGGTGCAATATTTGGTGGCGGCCTTTATAGGCTTTGTTGCAGGGACAGCTACCAATTATCTGATATCCAAATATATGGTTTTTCAGGGCGAGCCAAAGTCGCGAGTTTCTGAGGTCTTTTTGGTTTTTCTGATAAGCGGCGTTGGGCTTTTATGGCTCGAAATTGGGCTTTATGTGCTTACCGATATATACGGTGTGCACTATTTGTTGTCGAAATTGATAATGACGGGGATTGTTTTTCTCTGGAACTTTTTCGCGCGTAAATTTTTTATGTACTCGAGATTCTTCAATATATTGAAAGAGCCTTAATGAATATTTGAAAATTATGAATTGTTATCTGATTACGGGCGGAGCCGGTTTTTTCGGTTCCATAATGAAAAAAATATTACTTAATGGTGGCAACAGAGTTGTCAGCATAGATTTGCAGGGCGACGACCTTGCTGATGACAATTTTATTGCATATAAGGGAGATATTAACGACGATGCTCTTATGGAGCGTATTTTCAATGAGTATAAATTCGATGCAATTTATCATTTTGCGGCGTTACTTGCTCATGTGAAAAGCGAACTTAAGAATCTGTGGCACGCAAATGTGGACGGAACGGCGAATGTTGCAAAGTATGCTGCGAAATATGGCGTTAAACGTGTGATATTTACATCATCGAACTGTTTGTGGGCCGAGGATTTTTCGCACAAAATAACCGAGGAAGAGCCTCCTTGCCCCATAGAGATTTATGGTAAGTCCAAGCTCGAGGGCGAGAAGATTCTGCTCTCTCACGATGAGTTTATTTCTATCATCTTCCGTTGCCCCACGATTATGGACGAGGGACGTTTGGGGCTGTTGGGCATTCTCTATCAGTTTATCGACGAGGACCGTCGTTTGCCAATGGTGGGCAAGGGCGATAATTTTTACCAATTTATATATGCAAAAGACCTTGCAAATGCCTGTCTGCTGGCGTGCGACTACAATCGCTCCGAGGTGTTTAATATAGGCTCGGACAACGTTAAAGATTTTCGCACCGTGTATCGTTACGTGATAGAAAAGGCCGGCTCAAAGTCGCGGCTGATGTTCCTGCCCAAAGGGCTTATGATTGCGGGAATGAAACTCTGTTTCGCATTGGGAATTTCTCCGTTGGGGCCTTATCAGTATAAGATGATAGCCTCGAACTTTGTGTTTGACACAACAAAAATAAAGCGCGAGCTTGGGTGGATGCCTACAAAGACCAACGAAGAGATGTTGCTGACAGCTTACAACTACTATCATAAAAATAAAAAAGAGATTCTTGCACGTAAAGATGTCTCGGCACACTCCTCTGTTGCCAAGATGGGTGTAATAAAAATTATAAAATGGCTCTGCTAAAGTAAATAATATGGCCGAAGAGAGAAAAAAGAGAGCACTTGTGGTGGGGGCCGGTCCCGCCGGACTAACCGCCGCGTACGAACTGTTGAAAAAGACAGATATACAGCCTGTGGTGATGGAGGCCACCGATGTAATCGGCGGTATTTCGCAGACGGTAAAGTATAAGGGGAATCGCATGGATATTGGTGGCCATCGTTTCTTCTCGAAAAGCACAGCCATCATGGAGTGGTGGAACAATGTGATGCCTATACAGGGCTCACCCTCAAAGGACGATATTCTTCTTGGAAACAGTGAAAAGCCTTTGCAAAAAGGCGGTCCCGACCCGCAAAAGGATGACAGAGTGATGCTCTACCGCGACCGCGTTTCGCGCATATTCTTTTTGCGTAAGTTCTTCGATTACCCCATATCGCTCAAGTTCTCCACCTTTGCAAACATGGGCCTGTGGCGCACCATTAAATCGGGTTGCGGCTATATATATTCACAGATACACAAGCTGAAAGAGGATTCCTTGGAGAATTTTTATATTAACCGTTTCGGCAGACCCTTGTACGAACTTTTCTTCGAGGGATACACCGAAAAAGTTTGGGGTAAGCATCCCTCGAAATTGGGTGCCGATTGGGGTAGCCAAAGAGTAAAAGGGCTCTCTATATATGCAATAATAAAGGATGCTCTTCTGAAGCCATTTAAAAGCAACGACGTTGCCCAGAAAAAGGTGGAAACCTCTCTTATTGAACAATTTATATATCCCAAGCTCGGTCCCGGACAACTATGGGAAATTGTTGCCGACGATGTTCGAGCGATGGGTGGCGAGGTTAATATGCTTCACGAGGTTAAGGGAATAAATATTTCCGGGGGGCGTGTAGTCTCTGTCGATTATCAAACAGCCGACGGTGCCATTGTAAACGCACCGTGCGATTACCTTCTCTCGACAATGCCCATAAAAAATCTTGTGGAATCGATAAAGGGAACAGATGTCCCCGAGGATGTTCGTCGCATAGCCGCCGAACTTCCCTACCGCGATTTTATCACAGTGGGCCTGTTGCTCGACAAGATGAAGATAAAGAACGAAACAAAGATAAAAACTTACGCCAATCGAGTGCCCGATACATGGATATACGTACAAGAGCGTGACGTAGAGGTCGGCCGTTTGCAGATATTCAATAATTGGTCGCCCTATCTTGTCGAGGATTATGAAAATAGAATGTTTGTGGGGCTTGAATATTTCTGCAACGAGGGTGACAAACTGTGGAATATGAGCGACGATGAATTTATCTCAATGGCGATAGACGAACTTGTGAAGATAGATATTATTGACCGCGACGCGGTGCTCGATGCTACCCGCGTGAAGATAAAAAAGGCCTATCCTGCATATTTCGGCAGTTACTACGAGCTTGACAAGGTAAAGAATTTCCTCGACAGCATAGAAAATTTATACTGTCTGGGACGCAACGGACAGCATCGTTACAATAATATGGACCACTCTATGATGACCGCAATGGTCGCAGTCGATAACATTAAAAACGGTGTAAATGACAAAAGTGCCGTTTGGAACGTAAACACAGAGACTGAATATCACGAGAAGAAGTAAAAATAAAGACTATGGATACAGGAATAGATGCTCATTATGAAGAACTTATAGACGACCGCGTAACCGAGTTTTTCTATATGGTGCGCGACATTCTCACACCCGAGGAGGTTGAGCGTGTGCAAGAGGCGTTTCTGTTTGCCCGCGCGGCGCATAAAAATCAGAAGCGAAAGACCGGCGAGCCTTATATACTGCATCCTATAGCCGTTGCGCGCATCCTTGCCGTTGAACTTGAAATAGGCGTAAACCCTATTATTGCAGCCTTTTTGCACGATGTTGTCGAAGATACAGACTACACGATTGAAGATATTAAAGAGAGATTCGGCAATGACGTTGCTTTTCTTGTCGGTGCTGTGACCAAGCAGAAGAAAGAGGTTTACGAAACATCGAAGCAGGTAGATAATTTCAAACAGATGCTCGACTCGGTGCATTATGATATTCGTGCATTGCTGTTGAAACTTGCCGACCGTCTGCATAATATGCGTACCCTCAGCAGTATGCGTCCCGACAAGCAGATGAAGATTGCCGGCGAGACGGATTATTTTTACGCTCCGCTTGCCAATCGTCTGGGCCTGCACAAGATAAAGACCGAGCTTGAGAATCTATCCTTCCGTTTCCGTTGTCCTCGCGAATATGCCACTCTCGAAGAGGCTTTGCGCAAGGAGCGTGTCGAGCGTGAGAAATATATAAACGGTTTTATGAAGAATATCAACCGTGTGCTTGCCGCGCATGGGCTGGACGTTCGCACACAACTGCGCTACCGTGCACCCTATAAAGTGTGGCGCAAAATGTATACCTCGGGCTGCGATTTTCATCATATAGACGATAAATATTATGTAAGAATCATTTATGGCGATGTTCCGGGAATGTCCGAAAAGGATGTGTGCCTTAAAATATATTCGGTGCTCACAGATGTCTACAAAGAGCGTCCGCACAGTGTAAATAATTATATCGATTCGCCCAAAGAGAATGGCTATCAGAGCTTTCATGTAAAGCTTCTTGGCGACAAAGGCGTTTGGGAAGAGATACATATATCCTCGGAGCGAATGGTGAGAAAATCGCAGTTCGGATGTATTGCCGAACGTTCCGAAGGAAACATTGTCAATTGGATAGAGAAGTTCAAGTCAGTGCTTCAGGATGTTGCTTGTCACGGCAAGGAGGTAGAGTATATGGAGGGTGTTACAATGTCCTTCTATAATGATGATATTATGGTGTATACTCCGCAGGGAATGTATGTCATTCTGCCTAAGAATGCAACTGCCCTCGACTTTGCATTTGAAATTCACTCGAACATTGGCAAGCATGCGCAATATGCCAAGATTAACGGCCGTCTCTGCTCGGTAAAGACTGTGTTGCGCCGCGGCGACTGTGTAGAGATTGGCACAAACGACAGCATAGAGCCTCGTCCCGATTGGCTCGACCACGTTGTTACATACAAGGCCAAGCGCAACCTGCGCACAATGCTCAACCGCCAGAAAAAAATCTCGTACATTCGCTGCCCCAACTGCCGTCCTCTGCCGGGCGACGAGGTTATTGGCTTTAAAGACCGATTCGACAAGATTACTCTTCATCGTCGCGACTGTCGCTCGGCCATACGTCAGGCCTCACAAGATGGCGATGCGATTGTTGCCGTAAACTTCGAAGAAGATTGTAATTTCCTCTATCCTGCATGTATAAGCATCTATGCTATTGACCGTTACCATCTTCTCATAGACCTTGTTGATTGTATCACCAACAAGCTTAAACTGTCGATAATTTCTCTCAGTTCCACTACCGAGGATGAGATTGTAAATTGTACCATCGAGTTTAATGTTCACTCGTCGCGCGAACTGCACGAGGTTATCGAGCATATTGCCGCCATCGAGGGAGTGGACGAGGTTAAGCAGAAGTTTATAGAAAGATAAAATAAGAGTGTGGGGTTGTCAAAAAGAGGCAACCTTGCTCTCTTTTATAATGTTAGAAGCTGTTTAAATTTCAAGGACATAAATTTAAACAGCTTCTTATTTTGTGTGTTCCTGCCGACACTATTTTATTGTTAATATTTACCCTGTATTTTTTTTGACAATTATATATTTGTTTACAATTATTTATGTAAATTCGCGATGTTAGTTTCGTCTCATGTTAAGAGGCAATATTGACAAACATAAACACGAAAATATTAACAACAAATAGAATTTCACAATGAAAAAGAAATTATTTTTATTCAGTGTGCTTTTAACAATCTTTTTTGGCACACAAGTAAATGCTTCTATTAATCCTTATATGGGTAACTTAAAAGCAGAAAGCATAGAGACAGAAGCGACCACGTTAGTAGCACAGAAATGGTCCGAAGAAACAGATTTACCGGGCTTGGGGCTTAAAAAATTAAATGATAATGGTTATTCCGGTATCTATACTGTTCTTTTAGAGGATGGAGTTACCACATTGGGATTGTACAAAGATGCTAATTACTTATATGTAACCGGTATTAATACAACTGTCAAAGAGGTTACAATTCCTAAGAATGTAACGATTAATGATGTAGTAGAAGTTGTTGATTATTTTGGTAAAAGTAATCTTGAGTGGGATTGGAGTGGCGCTACCAGTCTTACAAAATTATATAGTGATGGTGGAATTTACTCTTTTTATGCAAATTTCAGTAATTCTAATATAACCGATTTGTATGTAAATAGAATGTGCTACTTTACAAATAGTAATAGTAGTGGACTTTCAAATATTTACTTACATGTGCCTTATGGTTACGACCGTAATGAAGGCAAAAATAATTATGGATGGAACAGGTTTAAACGTGTTCTTGTAGGCGACGAAACCCCCGAGTATCCTGTGCCCTCTTATTCGCATTGGGTAATACCCGGCGAAAATGAAGGAGAATATTTTGGAATTTATCGTTATGAATATTATACTGAATGTAGTTATTATATAACTGAAATATTTACTGATAAGGATTCTGTATCATTGCCTACTGTAACACCAACGGCCGATAGCTTGCAAGTTATTACCTATTTTGGTCGTGAACATAATTCAGGGTCTGGGGTCTTGTGCGAACAAGCTCCCAATCTTAAAACTGTAACCGTTCCGGCGACTTATGATCATGTGTATATAGATTGGTCATCTAACCCTATTCGTAATATATATATGCAGGGAAATGTGCCTTATACATATTGGTATTTATACTCATATATAAATGTTTATCCGACTGAAGAGTATTATTGGGGGTATAAATATAACAATGGTTGGGAAGATGCAAGCATCATACCTTATGGTTGGGATTACGAATGGATAACAGTAAATGTAAGCCGCAAAGGAGAGTTTGCACAGACATATATAGAGATGACCGATGCCGACTGGAGCTTGGGTGTTAACGTAAAAGTTACAGGTACGCTGAACGAGACAGACTTGCAGAATATAAATAATCTGACGAATCTAAGAAAGCTCGACCTTAGTGAAGCAGAATTTACCGACCTTCCTTCATCGTTCTTGTCGTGGCTAAGTGAATTATACGAAGTTGTACTCCCCTCATCTCTTGCAGTTATATCTTCCGATGCATTTTATAATTGTTCACGATTACATAAAGTGACAGCTCCCGGTGTCAAAAGTGTTGGTAGTTATGCTTTCTATAAGTGTGAAAATCTTGCCGATTTTGACCTTTCAAATGTTACAACAATTAATTCTCGGGCATTCTATGATTGCAGTTCGTTTAACCCTACAATGCTGTCTGCCGATTTAAGATATTTAGGTGAGTATGCGTTTTATAATACAGCTATAACAGAAGTAACAATTCCTGAAGGTATTACTACAATAAATTCATCGGTATTCTATGACTGTAAACAACTTCAGAAAGTTACATTGCCCAATTCAATAACTTTAATTGACGGTGGTGCGTTCTATGGCTGTTCGAATCTTGTTGAGATTAATATTCCCGAGGGTGTTAATACGATTGGTGGCTCTGCTTTTTATGATTGTACGAGTCTAGTTGAAATTAATATCCCCGAGGGCGTTAATACGATTGAATATTCGGCATTCTATAACTGCAACAAAATAACAGAAATTACATTGCCATCTACTTTGCAATCAATTGGCAGTGATGTGTTTGATAATTGCACATCCTTAACCACTGTAAAATGTAAAGCAATTGTACCGCCTGTTACTAATGGCGAATTTACATACAATGTAGACCTTAATCATTGTACTCTTTACATTGCACCGTTTACCATTGACGCTTATCGTGCAGCAAGTAATTGGGACAGATTCTATATTATGAAGCCTTTGGATGAGCCTGTAAAGAATATTTATATTAACAGGCCTATGACTTTCGACCTTTTATCAGAGGATAATGCAGTGTTGCAAGAGAATCCCAATATGACTCTTGACTGTAATTCACGTTCCTATGTTGGTCAGTTGTCGGCAAGCGGCGACGGAACATTGTCTGCCGGTGTATTCTCAATATATCATCAATTCTATCGTCGTACACAAAGCAGTTCGGATATTCGCACTACATTGGTGAATAATGCCGAGAATATGCGTGCCGACAGTGTAACGTGCTCTATTCAGTTTGAAAAGAACTATTGGCATTTTATCTCTTTCCAATATGATGTTAAGATGGAAGATATAATAGGATTGAATAATACCGATTTTGTCATTCGTCGCTACAATGGTGCCAACCGTGCATCGGGCGACGGCTCTACAAGTAATTGGGAACAACTCTCTGCCGGCGATGTGTTGGAAGCAGGAAAAGGTTATATTATTCAGGCTGCAAACAATTCATACGACGAGAATGGAAGTACCAATGCTGCTGTTGTGCGTTTCCCCTCGCGTAACACTGTTACAAAAAACAGACTGTTTACTTCGAACAATGTAATTGTACCTCTTGAGGAATATCCTGCGGAATTTGCGCACAATCGCTCTTGGAATTTAGTGGGTAATCCTTATCCTTGCTACTATGACATGCATTGTCTTGAGGAAGATTTTACTACTCCTATAATTCTGTGGAGAGGTACAAGCTATCAGGCATATTCTCCTGTTGATGATGATATTATTCTTCGTCCTAACGAAGCTTTCTTCATTCAGCGTCCGCTCGATGCTGCACAAATGGTGTTTGGTGCAGACGGCAGAATGCATTTTAGTGAAGCGTATAACAAAAGTGTAACCCCCGGAATTAAAATTGCTCCTATGCGCTCCGAAGGTGCAAAATCCGTTCGCAGCGTTTTCAACTTTAATATCGCAGGATGCGGAAGCGATGATAGAACACGTATCGTAATAAACGAGGATGCTTCAATGGAGTATGAAATAAGTTGCGATGCAAGCAAATTCTTTGCAGAAGCCTCTGCCGGTGCCGAGATTTATGTCGATGGAGCTGTAAAATATGATATTTGTGAACGTCCCCTTGCCGATGGTACTGCTGCATTGGGTATAAGAATTGCAAAAGATGGCGAATATACAATTTCGCTTTCCGGTCGCTCAATGGATGGTTGGACTGTAATTCTAAAAGATACAGAGACAGGTGCAATAGTCGATCTTACCGAGAATGCGTATACATTTAAAGCCGAGGCCGGAACTTATCAGAATCGTTTCGAACTTACATTCAAAACTTTCGGAACAACAGCTATCGACAATACCATTGTAACGAAAGATGATACAAATGTTCGCATTATAAATACTTCGGGTGTGACAGTGTACGAGGGTAATATTGAAGAATTCAAGGCCAATGCCGGCGCCGGAGTTTATGTCGTTGTTGATTCCGAAAAAACCTATAAGATTGTAATAAAGTGATGTAACCGATAAAAAATATTACAATGAAATATATAAATAAAATACAGCGCACAACAATGTTGCTCGTCCTGCTGATAGTAGGATGGGCAACCACCTATTCGGTGCCGTTACAGGCGGGGGACGAAGCGTCCGACGTTACGGTTGCCGATGGTAGTGCATCATTCTTGTTAAGCGTGAAAATGCCGAATAAGAATGGAATAAATTATGTATATTATTCTACTGATTCAAACTATGGATATTTGTATGGAAATGATACAATATATGTATCCGAGGGAGAAAATGTATATATTAGTTATAGCTTGAACTCCGGTTATAAACGCAAAAGCATTACTGTTAATGGAGAGGTTAAAAATAACTCAAATAACTCTTTTGAATTTGTAATGCCTTCGTCGAATGTTGAAATAGTAATTGATACTGAATTTGATCCCTCTTCTCCGTCCGACCCGCAACCTGCCGACACAACCAAATATTATAATTTGGCCTTGGCGTGCAACCCCTCGGGCGCGGGCTCTGTAAGCGGTAAGGGTAAATACGCTTTTGGCAAGTCTGTCAATGTTTCTACATCCAATAATTCGGGATACGTATTTAAATGTTGGACAAAGGATGGTGATACTATAAGCACGAATCGCTCTTTTAAATACACAATGCCTGCGTCTGACGTAGTGCTGACTGCTCACTATATTTATAAACCTTCATCGCCAACAGACCCTGACCAGCCAAAGCTCAGACATCCGCTGAATGTGATTGCATCACCTGCCGGTGCAGGCTCTTTCTCTTATACGGGCTCGGAGGTGACTTTTGACGAGGAATACTATGTTTACGCTTATCCAAACAGTGGATATAAATTCAAAGGTTGGATTGTAAACGGTGTTGCCCAAGAAGAAACTTCGAGAGAATTAAGCGGCATAATGACCGAAAAAGGTGCTTCTGTTGTTGGATTGTTTGTGTTCGACCCATCTTCTCCGTCTAATCCCGGAGCAAACTACTATAATGAAACTACCGGCCAGGCAATTATCGATGATTTTACACCCGGATATTTATATGATGCAATAAAATCTGTTGTTGGCAGCGATAATTACGAGAATGTAAGCAGCCTGATTGTAAAAGGACGATTGGAGTCGGGCGATTATGGTTATTTAAGCTATCTGAATAAAACTGCAACAATTGACTTATCACGTACAGGAGGTACAACCACTGTTCCCGGTTATGCTTTTCAAAATTTAGCTGCAGCTAATATATTGTTATCATCGGAGGTGGCAAACATTGGTAATTATGCATTCAGTGGCTGTACTAATCTCGCCTCGCTGACTATATATGCACAAGTGCCCCCAACTTGTTCGTCAAACACCTTTAAGAATTTTACAAATAAGGATAATTGCACAGTGTTTGTTCCTTCCTCGGCTATTGAACTTTATACTACAGCCGATTATTGGAAAGATTTTACCATTTTTCCCATAAGCACCGATGCTCATATTCTTCAGGTTAATTTGCCGGCCGAGGCCTCTGATGGTCGCTACAAGCACAATTCACTTGAAATTGTAAACCTGAATTCCGGTGTCAGACAAAAGTATGTAATTTCCGATCGTCTGCTTTACACATTCAACGGCTTGCGTAAAGATGAGCAATACAATGTATATATGTATTCTCAGGCCGGCCTCGAAATTGGCAGAATTGAAAATGTGGTAATTCCCGATGAAGATATTGAAGTTACGTTCGATAATTTGAAAACTTTGCATACAGTGTATGCAAAGGTATTGACAAAAGAGGGCGACGATGTTACCTCGCAAGTAAGCATCGAGTGGCTTAAACCCCTTGCCGATGGTACTACAACTTATCTTCGTAAGGCAACTTCGATTAGCGAAATTCCCGATGGCCAACAACTTTATTGCCGTGTATCGCTCGACGATAAATTGGGCACGCTTTATTTGAACCCCGAAGATGTGGAATTTACGGTAACAGACGGACAAAAAACCTGCACAATTACACTTAGTCCTTTCCGCTCCATTGCTCTTAAAGGTGTTGTTGTCGATGGCGATGGAAACAGATTGTCAGGGGCTTCGGTTTCTGCAGTACAGAGTTTGAATGGAAAATATTTGAAGACATTCACTGCAAAAACCGACCGCAATGGAGAATGGACGCTTGCTGTGCTTGATGCACCCGAAACGCGTATTATATATGCAGCGTCCGAATGTATAAATGTAAATGATACTATTGGTGCATTCGATGCAAGTGAATCAACATTCGATGTTGGAAAAGTAACGATGAAGTCTATTGTTGGCGCACGTGTAACATACGGATTTACTTATCACGCAGCCGGAGTAGAAGAATTTGAAACGTATTATTCCGACTATCAGAATGTAGCAATCGCAGTGTTCAACGTTACTCAGAATCGGGCACACAACGAGCTCTCTTTGCAGTATCCTATTCTTGCGGTGCTTGATGAAAATATCAACGCCGGTGACAAACTGAAATTAACAGCAACATCAAAAACCGGTGCTTTTAATCCTATTGAGCAAACGGTTGAGGTTGGAGAAGACCAACGTGCCGAGGTTACATTTGATATTGTTGGCAAGGGTGGAATCTCCGCGTCGTTTGAAATGACCGAAAATCCGAGAGTCGTTGCCATGCTTTACTCTTCAAAAGGCGAGCTGTTGAAAAAAATGACATATTCCGAAGCAACAGCCAAATTCACCGAACTTGAGGATGGCAATTATACCCTTGTTACAATGGGACAATCGGACTTGATGAATTCAATTCTTCGTTTATCTAATTTTGCAGAAATTGGATTGACCGAAGGTAAGGACTATGTAAAGAACAGTGTAAAGGTTGAGAGTGGTAAACTCACAGAGGTAAAGAATAGTGAGATTCCGGCTTTCGATGAGAGTTTGTTCTATTACACTAATTCATCGACAAGTTTCTCAACGAACAAAAGCAGTATTACAACAGGAAACTACTTAACACTGCGCTCTTCTATAGACTTTAAAGGTGTATATAAAGATGGCATTAGCAATGTAGCACTTATTGTAGACCTGCCCGAGGCTTGCGATTTTGTAGAACAATCGGTTATACAGGGTCCTAACTTATTGCCTTATGTGCTTGACGGCAATCGCTTGACAGTGCAACTTGGTAGTGATTATAAGAGTCAGGTACGTTTCTGTGTAGTGCCTACTACCGGTGGCGCTTTCAATGCAACTGCATCGGTTGTTTTTGACTATAATGGAAAGACAATTACACAACCGATAGGAACGGCGGTGTCGGAGATTAAGGATTTGGAGATAACAGTGCCAACCACTATAAATTCTGAGATGTTTAAGGTGAATGGTATGGCTCCTGGTGGTTCGCAGATTGAAGTCTATGAAGATGATGTTTTAATTGGAAGCGTACGAGCTTTAGCAAATGGCACTTGGACGGCTGAATGTATAATCCCTGAAACATATAATTTTACTACTCACACTATATATGCCATTATAACAACAAAGAATGGGCTAACGCTCAAGTCTGAGTCAGTTTCCTTTGAATTTGATCGTAGCTGCTCCTCACCGAAGACAGTCTTAATGACATTTTATAATGCTTGGTTGAAACAGAATATCAATGTAACCTTTGACTTTGTTAATCTGACTATTGACAATCCCGCTTACATGTTCTACACAACAACAAGATTAACCTTTGTGGCTGATTTTACTGATAATAATCCAGAGCATATGTCTAACGTGACATTGTGGACTCTTTCATCCAACAATACGGAGACAGCAGTTACAATGTCATATGATGAGGTAAGTGGTAAGTGGGTAGGCTATCATGATTTTGACTATTATAGTGCCCCAGTTAATATTGCTTTGGAATACTCTTATGCTGGTCAAAGTGTTTTTGATCGCAAGCAGTTCAGCGATTTCGATGAGGAACGTGAGTCGGTATTAATTGATAATCTTGCCGAACGCACCGAGTTTATTGCTGCATTCAAGTCTAAGATACATGAAGACACACTTGCATCACGTCTTTCAGAACTATTTGCCCAAGACGAGCCTGATGAAGAAGAGATTCGTAGACTGCTTAATCTGACTGGAGAATCGGGCTCGACAGATGTTCCTATTATGTCGGATGAAGAATTCGATGATTTGTCGAAACGAGCAGAAACCTCATGGGAGGATTGGGCGTCTAACGGTGCAGTCACAATGCTACAGACGGCTCTTACCGACTATTATGCCGACCCCGAATATGATCTGCTATCCGATTATGAAATCACTAGCGAGTTAGAAGACGGAATCAAGACAGTAAGCAAAAAGAAACTTGCTTCTGTAGATCCTAAAGATTTAGAAGCTAAAGGCTACTATGCAATCACACTTGATGACAGTAGTGAAATTTACATATTATATGGCGAAAATCTGATGGAAATCATCGACTGTGGACAACTGATAAAATACAGCATAGTTATAGAACCATCAACATCGTTAATAATGAAATCGCGGGCCAATGCTCCCGTTTTGCCAGGAAGTTATTTATATTATGCAACAGCTGCTAAAAATGCCATTCAATCGATCTATAATCTTTCAAATACAGACAAGCGCCGTTGGTTGGTTGATGTAGCGCAGAAAATAGACGAAGCGACTCAATGTATTTCGGACTTCTACGAAAGTTTTATGACCGATTTCAACAAAAATATAGAGACGGCATACTCAGGCTTGACTGTATTATGTGATCAAAAAATAGAGGAACAAGAGGCTTTGGCTGAAGCTGCTGAAGAGCGTATAAAGGAATATACAAATCAGATAGAGGCTAACAAACAGCAACGGGATGTATTAAGAAATAATCGTGAATTTGTTAATAATTCTACTACAATTCCTGAAACTCAGAAACAACGTCTCTTAGCGGAATATGATGAAAAAATTCAAAAACTCACGGATGAGAATAAACATCTGAATGGCAAACGAGCAGGATCCAATACGCAACTTAATAATGCAAAATCTAGACTCGCAAGTCTGAAAGAGCAAAGTTCGAAATTTAGGAAGGTTCATACCCAAATACGAGAAACTCTAGACAAATTTCCCAAGCGTCTAGCCAAAGGCCTGCGTATACCCAAATTTTTGAGAGTATGCGGTAAAGTTGCTGGCGAACTGGGAATCCCTCTTCAATGTTGGAGCCTGTTTACTGATATGATGGACATGTCAGATGACATCAAAGATTGGATTCCGTTAATGGATCGCATTGACTCACATTTTTGCTATAAGAAAAAAGAGCCTAATGCAGTAATTTTACGTGAATCAATTTATGATAGGGCAAATTGGCATGCATTGCATAACGTCGGCATATTGTCTTCTGAAATAGGTGCGATTGGTTTTTCTCTGGCTGGTGGCGTTCCTGGTTCTCCAACTTGGTGGGGTGAGATGGGCTTTAGTATAGTTGCTGAGTGGTGGAAGTTTTTTAACGACAGAGCAAGCCTCAATGATCGTGCACAATTTTGGGTACAAGTTGGTTCTTTGAAATGTGATAATCCAAATGATGACAATAATAACCATCCTAATAATAACCATCCTAATAATAATAACCATAACTACCCATTCAATCCTGCCAATCCTATTCATGACCCATCCGGCTTTGTTTACGAGGCAGTTCCAGTAAATAGAGTTGAGGGTGTTCAGGCTACTATTTACTACAAGGAGACTAAAGAGGATATGTATGGCGACCTTTACGATGAGGTTGTGCTATGGAACGCCGAGGAGTATGCTCAGAAGAATCCTCTCTTTACCGACGAGAATGGTATGTACCGTTGGGATGTTCCACAGGGATTGTGGCAGGTGAAGTTCGAGAAGGATGGTTATCAGACTGCTTACAGCGAGTGGTTGCCTGTGCCTCCTCCGCAACTTGAGGTGAACATCGGTATTGTGCAGAATAAACAGCCCGAGGTTAAAGAGGCGCGTGCTTACGAGACGGGTGTCGAGGTGCAGTTTGATAAATTTATGGATTTATCGACTTTGACAACCGGCAATATTTACGTTACGGCGAATGGTGAAAAGCTTAAGGGCGAGATTCGTTTCATCGATTCTGCTCTTGCCGATGAGTATGCAAGCGAGGATGATGAGACGGCGCTTCGTTATGCTTCGCGTGTGCGTTTCGTTCCTGAAGCATCGTTGGGCGTAACAACCGGCGAAATTCGTCTGACGGTAAGTCGCAACGTTCTTTCGTATGCCGGAATTCCTATGGCCGAGATATTCAGCCAGGTGCTTGATGTAGAGAAAGAGGTGCAGTGTATTTCTGCGTTGGATACAAAAGTCCTCTATGGTGGAGAAAAAGAGATTACGGTGTTTGTTGCGCCGTTTGACGCTGCTGTGGGACGTACAATGCACATTATTAATCCTTCTACTTTAATTGCTTCTGTCGATACTACCGAGGTAGTTCTGGACGAGGATGGTAAGGCTATTGTAAGGGTTAAGGGCGAGCTGCCGGGAAGTACTCAGTTGAAGTTTGCAATAGATGATGTAAATGTTACCGGTACTTGTGAGATTGATGTTGTAACCGAAATTATTACTGCCGAGGCACCAAAAGCTTCTCGTGCAAGTGGTACTGCTGTTTATCGTGGTGCCAAGGTTGAACTTACCACCGATTCAAAGGATGCTGTCATCTATTTTACAACCGATGGCTCGTGTCCTTGTGACGAGGAGGGTACACGCCGTAAATATACTGTGCCTATCGTTATAAACGAGGATACAAAGATTCTTGCGATGACAAGTATCGGAACAGGTGATGATGATGTTTCGGAAACTGTTGAGTTTAATTACACATTGAAGCGTTCGGATATTGACTACAAAATGGAAGAGGGTTGGACTTGGATTTCTCATAATTTCGAGAGTGCAATTTCTCCATCGAAACTTGCTACGGACGAAGGTGTGCACAGAATTCTCAGTCAAACACAGGAGGTTATCCGCGACCCGCAGTTGGGTATGGTGGGTACACTTACCGAACTATCTGCATCGGAAAGTTATAAGGTTGAAACAACGGGTGCAACAACGCTTCAACGTTTGAGTGATTTTGCCTGGAACCCTGCAAATTCAATCAATATTAATTCCGGTTGGAACTGGCTCGGTTATCCTGTTGCTCAGACAATGTCGGTTGATGAAGCTTTTGCTGCAACTGATGCTGAAACTCTTGATGTAATTGTTGGTCAGAATGGATTTGCTCAGTTTGATGGCGAGAAGTGGGTCGGTACTCTTGAAACAATGTCTCCCGGAATGGGATATATGTATCAGAGCCAATCGGCGAAGAAGATAGTTTACAACACATCTATTGTTTCAATGGCTGCGGCGAAGCATATTCCGGGAATATCGCGCAACTTACCGCTTGTACTTGATATTCACAAGTATGGACAGATAATGCCGGTTATTGCTACAATCAATACTCTTGACGGTAGTGCTCTCGAAAATGAGAATTATCAGGTAGCGGCTTTCTGTGGCAGTGAATGTCGTGGTATTGGTAGGGTTGTCAATGGCCTTGTGATGATGAATGTTTATGGTAATATAAATGATAATATAACATTCCAAGTTTCTGACGCCGATGGAGAAAAGATATTCAGCAACACTGCTTCGTTGAGTTTCACTGAGACTGTTATTGGGGATATTTTCAATCCGTATGCAATTACCATTGATAATACTACCGGTATAACCGATGCGAAATATTCGGGTAAGATAAAGGTTTCTGTGAAAGGTGATGTGCTTAGAATAAAAGGTATTAAAGCCGATGATATTGAGTTTGTAGAAGTATATGACCTTAATGGACAGAGAGTTTTGCGTGAAACAAATGTTTCTGAATCGGGTATAAAAATATCAACATTGATGGGTGGTGTTTATGTAGTTATTGTCAATGGAAAAGGTGAATATACTTACCATAAAATCGCTATTCGTTAATATAATTGATTACAAAAAATGAAAAATAGAATTATCGATTTTAGATATTCGGTAGTTGCATTATTGCTGATTTTCCTAAACGGAGTCGGGGCTTTTGCCTCGACCCCGTGGACGGTGAATCCTGGTGATTATCGATATGATATGAGTATTTATCTTGATGTATTAGATCTTAATTCTGTCAAGTTGGATTATTCTAACTATGAGGTAGCTGTTTTTTGTGACGAAGAATGTAGGGGTGTTGCTGAACGATTGTTATTGGGTGATAATAATGAATGTTTGTACCTGCGTGTCAGAAGTAACCAAGAGAAAGGGGAAGCAATGACCATTAAGTTCTATAATAAGGCGACAGAAGAGGTCTTGACTATAGATGGTTTTTCGTTTGAATTCGAATCTAATGGTCGATTGGGTTATCCCTCTGCGCCTTTTATTGTTAAAATGGGACGCTATTATGATGTTATATTGAGCGCCGGGCCAGGTGGTAGTATAGACCAACAGAGCGGACTGTTTGCTGAAAGTACAGAACTTACTATAACTGCAACACCTGCCGAAGGGTATCATTTTGAAAAATGGTCGGATGGTGTTACCGATAATCCAAGAACTGTAGTTGTGGATGGGGATATAAAACTTGCAGCCGAATTTGGAGTTAATAGTTATAAGCTGATTTATATGGTCGATGGCGAGGAGTACAAAGTTTACACCGTTGCTTATGGCACAAAAATTATTCCCGAATCTCCCGTAAAAGATGGTCACACATTCGGCGGTTGGGAGGGCTTGCCCGAAACGATGCCTGCTCACGATGTAACAGTAACGGGTGCTTTTTCAATAAATTCTTATAATGCCATATTTAAGATTAGTGACGAGGTTGTCGGTACAGTGAGTGTTGTTTACGGCCAGCCTATTGTAGCTCCCGTAGCTCCCGAGAAATTAGGTTACACCTTTGCCGGTTGGCAGGATGTTCCCGAAACAATGCCTGCTCGTGACATTGAGATATTTGGTAGTTACACTGCAAACAGCTACAAGCTGATTTACAAGGTGGATGGTGAGGTGTACAAAGTTTACACCATTGCTTATGGTGCAGAGGTTATCCCCGAAGAATACCCCGAGAAAGAGGGTTATACATTCAGCGGTTGGGGTGTTGCTCCTATGAATATGACTGCCCATGATTTTATTGTTAGGGGTAGATTCATAATAAATTCTTATACTCTGAGAATATATCTAAATGGAGAATTGCATCATTCTGAAATTGTTGAGTATGGTAGTCCTGTTTCTGTTGAAGAGCCTATAGTGTCGGCCGGTATGAAGTTTGACGGATTTATTAATAAAATACCCGAGAAAATGCCTGCACATGATGTAGATATTTATGCTACATATTCAGGTGAAACTTCAATTGCTTCAATTAAATTGGATGATGATACTAATGTTACAATCGGCACCTTGAATGGATATATTTTGTATAGAAATGAGATTTGGGAGAATGTGAAAGATAAACTTGAAAAAGGTATCTACATTATTAATGGTGTGAAATTTTTTATAAAGTAATTATTGATTTTTAAAATGAAAGAACTTTATTTGACGACTTTTCGTAGTGTGTTATTTTGTTTGTTGGCTATTAGTCTGTTGGGGTGTGAGAAAGATGAGACAAGTTTTGAGAATCAGAATCCTACTCCTTCGACAAATAATGTGTCTGCACCGACTTTTGATAAATATCTGACAACTACTGATATGGATGGTTTTTCTATACGTCTTCGCTTTACAAATGGTGGTGATGATAGGGTAAATATGAGTTGTAAGGTGCATTGGAGAGCGTATTCGAAAAAGCCATCAACGACTCCCAACGAACGAGATTTAACAAAAAGTGAGCAGATGAGAATTTATGCTCACACAAAAACAAAGACAACCTTTGATAAATCTCACGCCGGATATAGCGGTGGCACTTATATTTACTATTATGCTGAGTGTGAGAATAGTAAAGGGAGTTGCAAGACAAAGGTTAATTATACTATAGTCAAGCGATAAGGGTAAAGTTGTATATTTTGATATTTTTCATCCCGTCCGGTTGGCCTTTTGGTTGCCGAGACGGGGTGTCTTTTGTTATTCTTGTTGAAAGGTTTTTTATGGTACATGGTAGTTTGTAAAAATAAAATTCTATCTTTGCGGATAATGGGACTTTTGGATAGGGCTCTGTTTGTTGCGAAATAAAAACTAAGAATGGCAGACAAAAAGGCTGGAACCAATAAAAAAGCTCGCATCATCAGCTTAGGCAAGATACGCGACAGGCGCGGCAACCTATCGGTTGTCGAGTCGGGTGCTTCTGTGCCGTTCGAAATTGCCCGCACATATTGGGTGTATGATGTTCCCGGGGGCGAGGCACGTCAAGGGCATGCTTACTACAATAGCGAGGAGCTTATAATAGCTCTTTCGGGTAGTTTCGACCTATTGGTGGACGATGGCAACGAGCGCGTTACGTTTCATCTTGACCAATGCAACAAGGGCGTTTATGTGCCGTCGGGTACGTGGCGTCATTTGCTGAATTTTGCGACAAATTCCATTGCGCTTGTGATAACCTCTACTGCCTACAGCCCCAAAGATTATATTCGCGATTATGATGAGTTTGTGGAACTTAAAAAGGATGGTAAGCTATGAAAAAGACAACAATTGACGATTGTCGCATCGTAGAGCTTGGACGTCATCATGGTGCGAAGGGTAATCTCACCGAGGTTGAGAATGGCAGGATTGCGGGATTCGACACGGAGCGTGTCTTTTTTATTTATGACATTCCCGGCGGTGCGTCGCGTGGCGGCCATGCTCACAAGACTCTGCGCGAGCTTATTGTGGCTGCTTCGGGCAGTTTCGACGTTTATGTGCACGATGGTACGCGCGAACGTACGTTTCATCTTAACCGCCCGTCGCAGGCGTTGCTGCTGTCGGCCGGAGTGTGGGAAGAGCTTCGTGACTTTTCGAGCGGGGCAGTGGCTCTTGTGCTTGCCTCTAAACATTATGATGGCGAGGATTATATACGCGATTTTGAACAGTTTCTTGATTATAAAAAAGATAAATGATAAGCTATCTTCCTCTGAAACAGATAACAGCCTCTTTCGAGCCGCAGATAACCGATGCAGTGCGTCGGGTGGTGGAGCGTGGCTGGTTCCTCTTGGGCGAGGAGTGTGCAACCTTCGAGAGTGAGTATGCAACCTACATTGGCAGCCGTCACTGTGTGGCATGTGGCAACGGCTACGATGCTCTATGGCTTATATTGCGTGCCTACCGTCAAATGGGGGTGCTGAAGGATGGCGACGAGGTGCTTGTGCCGGCAAACACGTTTATAGCATCGGTGCTTGCAATAACAAATAACAATCTTGTTCCTGTATTTGTCGAGCCCGACGCTGCTACCTATCTTGTTGGCGAGCGTGAGCTTCGTGCGGCGGTTACTCCACGCTGCAAGGCTTATATGATGGTGCATCTTTACGGGCAGTGTGCTTACAGCGATGCGATAGGCGATTTTTGTCGTGAGCGTGGCATTAAGATTATCGAGGATAATGCTCAGGCGCATGGCTGTCTGTATGCAGGCGAGCGTCGCACAGGCTCTTTGGGCGATGCTGCCGGTCACAGTTTCTACCCGGGAAAGAATCTTGGCTCTTTGGGCGATGCGGGTGCTGTCACCACCGACGATGATGCTCTTGCCGAGGCTATAAGCTCGTTGCACAACTATGGAAGCTCGCAAAAGTACGTTCATTCTCATGTGGGTGTAAATAGTCGCATGGATGAAATTCAGTCGGCGGTGCTGCGCGTGAAACTGCGACGTCTGGACGAGGATAATGCCTGCCGTCGTGCCATTGCCGGCAGATATATTGCCGAAATTAATAATCCGTCGGTGCGTCTGCCGAGGGTCGATGATATTAATGCGCATGTTTTTCACATATTCCCGCTTATGTGTGGCGAGCGTGACAGGTTGCAGCAGCATCTTTCTTCGTCCGGCATTCAGGCTCAGATACACTATCCGTTGCCTCCGCATAAGCAGCAGTGTTATTCGCAGTGGAACAGCCTGCTGTTTCCCGTTGCCGAGAGACTCTCGGCCGAGGAATTGAGCCTGCCGTTGCACCCGTTGCTTACGGATGAAGAGGTTACTGAGATAATAAATGCTGTAAACTGTTTCTGACGTTTTTTGCGCAATAATGCAGAAAAAATTTGCATTATCCGATAAAATGCCTTACCTTTGCACAGCTTTTCAAAAGAAAGCGCATAAGGATTGTCCTATGGTGTAATGGTAGCACAACAGGTTTTGGTTCTGTTTGTCGAGGTTCGAATCCTCGTGGGACAACAACAAAAAAGTCGAGCATTGCTCGACTTTTTTGTTGTATGCTGCCGCTCGACAATTACTGTTGTATTTGTGTGGCTCACCGGCAAAGTCTGGGGGGGGCTATGCAAAAAGTTTAGCTAATCTGAAGAAGAAAAATTTAAGGTCAGTAACCCCTCTGAGTTGAGCTCTAAAAGCTTTTATTTTTGCATTAAAACTTT
>SUXQ01000018.1 GCA_015060905.1 Bacteroidales bacterium
TATATGAACTGTTATATGGCCGCATAAGACCTTTATATGGCTTTAGTAGAAGTTCTTTGCTGAAAAGGGACGGAAAACAGAAAAATAAAGCCGGGGCAAAAAAAATACTTTTGACCCGGCCTCATTTAAAATAAATTAATTTAACGTGCCACTTTTTTTCTTGTAATCCAACAATCTTAAAAAACGGTTGATTTTTGCGTCTACAAGCGTTTGCTCTGCTTGCAGCCATAAAGTTTGAGCTTCAAGATGGTCGCTCAGGCTCTCTTTACCAACTGCATATTGACTGCTGCTGACTCTAAGATTTTCGGACGCAGATACGCTGCTCGATTCTGCAAGGCGCAGCTCATAAGCCGCCTCTTCCAAATTATTTATCGCTTGCATTACCTCAAGTTTCATAAGTTCGAGCTTTTCACTCTTTTCGGCCTTCGACTGTCTATATTGCATCTGTGCCGAGCGATATTTCGACTGAGAGCCAACATTAAAAATGGGGATTGACATTTGTATTCCTACGGCAAAATTCCAATCATTAAACAATTTATCGCCATTGAATTGCAGGCCGTTCATATAGCCATACTCTCCGATAACTCCTATCTGTGGCAACATTTCTCCGCGTGCCACATTTGCCTTTTGTCGCATAAATTCGCTCTTTTGCGAAAGAAGTTGCGCCTCGGGGCGCATGGATATATCCGCAGTCGCATTATCGTAGTGCGTGGCAAAAATGTTATTATCAATTGATATTTGTGTGGTAAGCGGGTACCCTATATAGTGACACAGATTCATCGTTTCCAACCGCAGGGCATTCTCGGCTCGTCGCATATTAAGTTCACTCTCGTTTAACTTAACTTCGACCTTCAACACCTCGTTGCGGGGCTTAACGCCTCTGTCGAAAGCCTTGTCGATGGAACGTTTAAGTTCGACAAGCTGTTTATTGTACGCTGCGGCAACCTTGCGCATCTCCGATGCTCGCACCACATTAGCATAGGCTTGTGCCGTTTCAAAAATAACCTCACACTCTGTCAGTCGGCGATTTTGAAGCGCCATCGATACTCCCAGCTTGCCCATCTTATGCCCTGCGATAATCTTTCCTCCCATAAAAACAGGTTGCTTAAATTGCACCCCGGCACAATAAACCCAATCAACATCGTAATTAATGTCGATTCCCGGGAAATAAGCTCCGGCACCAGTAGGCGTTCCATCCGTTCCTATGACCGGCAATATGCCTCCCTCAAAGCCCAACGCACCCTCGGCTGTAGAATAAAGAGTGTTTCCTGTTACGGCAAATGTGGGGAAATAGTTGAATAGGGTGGCTCTCTTCTCATATTTTGCCGATTCTACCCGAAAGTCTGATGCCTCGATTCGCTTGTTGTTATTCTTTGCCAATTCTATACACTCGTCAAGATTCAATCTCTCTTGTGCCATACAGAAGATGGGCGCAACAAGCATTATAAATATAATATTCAATCTTCTCATCTTTTTATCTTTATCTTAAAAAAACAGTGCATAAAATATGGGCAGATAGATGAGCGTAGCAAGCGTCGAGAATAACAATCCACCCATAATAGTTGCCGCCATCGAGCCGAAAAGGTCGTCCGAAAGCAGGGGAATCATGCCCAGTATGGTAGTCAATGATGCCATCATTACCGCTCTTAGTCGTGAGCAAGAACTCTCGATAAGTGCCGTGTGAGCCTCGGTGCCACTCTCTAATTGGGCGTTTATCTCATCCATCAACACAATGCAATTCTTAATGAGCATGCCCACAAGCCCCAATGCTCCCACAATGGCACAAAAATTAAAAACCTTGCCGCTGATGAGCATGGCACCGACAATACCCACTGCCAACAGCGGTACACAACAGAGAATCACCATCGGCTTACGATAATCCTTGAAGAGCAGTATAAGAACCGCAATTATAAGGACTATGCACAATGGGTAATTTTTGAACAGATAGTGCAGCGTCTGTTCGCTTGCCTCTTTCTCGCCGCCCCAACGAAGAGTATAGCCGTCCGGCAATTCCAATTCTTCAATTTTATCCTCTATGATTTTTTGTGCAGCCTCTGTTTCTACTCCATAAGAAGGTGAGCACATAATAGTTTGCGCCCTCTGACCATTGTATCGGGGAATTACCGGATACTCCCATTTAATCTCCACACCCCTGCCAAACTCGCCTAAAGGGACGCTCCTTATCAGCTTTTCAATAACCTCTTCGCGCGTGATTGTTCCACTTTTTACTTTGAGCAACATTTCATCGGTAAGCAGGCTGCTTATATTGGGAATAATAGAAAAGATTGGGACATTCTCCAAATTATCAATCGGATGCCCATCCTCTTCTTCGCACTTCAAAAATATAGTATTCTCGTTGCGCCCTTCATAGAATTTTCCGATGGGAAGGCCGTCTGTTGCCGTTAGCAACGACAATGAAACATCCTCTCTGTTAAGCCCTGCACTGCGAGCCAAATTTTGTTTATAATCAACAAAGTATACAGGAACTTTATCCTCCCAATCGGTGGTGATAAGGCACGCCTCGGGACTCTGCTCCATTATATTCTTAATTTGTTCGGACAGACGGTTCAACACCGCAGGGTCGGGGCCTATGACCTGCACCTCAATAGGATATTTTTTGTACATAATATTGTACTTTTTCACTTTTACATAGGCATCGGGAAAATTGGTCGAAAGATAATCCTGAATATCTTCAATATTCTCGTCGAGGATTTTCGCGGAAGTAAAGGACACTATAAGTTCGCCATACGATAGAGAGGGGGTGGCAATGCTACGCACAAGGTTGTAACGAGCGGGAGTCCCGCCAATGGACGCGGTAATATCAGTTACCTCTTTGCGGCTTTTAAGATACGCCTCAATCTCCATTAAATCCCGCTCGACCCTTGTATAATTACTATTTTCGGGAAGTTTATATTCAATATATAGCTGGTCGTATGTCATATCCGGAAAGAATCCCTGCTTGATGTATCCGTAGCCAATGACACTGCCGGCAATTAACATAATTCCGCAAAGAATCATCGCCCAACGATGTCTCAGGCCGAACGTAAGCATCGAGCGCAGCAAACGATAAACACCCCCACTGTATAGCTGTGCATTTTCTTTGTTTTTTGTCTTTTTCAACCATAAATCTGCCATTAAAGGAACGTGCGTAAGAGCCAGAATCCAACTGAGCAGCAGGCTGACTGTCATTACAATAAAAAGGTCACGAATATAAACTCCGGCTGTGTCGGGCGACAGAAATATAGGCAAAAATGCAAGTATTGCTATTAATGTTGCTCCCAATAGAGGCATTGCTGTTTTTTGCCCAATAGTTGTTAAAGCCTCTTTGCGAGGCTTCCCCATGCGAAAATCCACCAATATTCCATCGATGATGACTATTGCGTTGTCCACAAGCATTCCCATAGCCAAAATGAATGTGCCCAATGACACACGCTGCATAGAGCCATCGAAAAAGCCAAGCAACAGAAACGACCCAATGACAATAGTCAGAAGTGTCAGGCCTATAATCATCCCGCTGCGGAACCCCATTGTCAGCATCAATATAAACACGACTATGGCAATCGATTCTATCAAATTTACGAAGAACGATGTTAGGGCGTCTTTTACCCTTTCCGGCTGATAAAATACCTTGTTGTACGCAACGCCTGCCGGCAGACGACTCTTTGAAAGTTCCGCCAACCTCTTCTCTACCGCTGCTCCCACTTTTGTAATATCCGTCCCCGACGCTGCAGCAACAGCAATGCCCAATGCCTCTTTGCCATTGTGTTTAAGCTTGTTGCGGACAGGCTCCTGAATGCTTGTTTCGATGTTTGCAATGTCAATCAGCCGCAGTTGGTCATCCTCGTGTCCTTGAATAATCATCTGCCCAATTTGCTCAATAGTCTTAAACCTATCGGCAACGGTCACACGCACACGATTATCGCCATTGCCATAATATCCGGCATAAAAGATACTGTTGTGCCCCTTTAATGTTGCAACGACCTCTGTGGGAGATACACCCAGCGTAGCCATTTTCGCAGGCTGCAATGCAATGTTTATTACATTCTTTTTCTCGCCGTAGACAGTAACTCGTCCCACGCCATCGATATTTGTAAGCTCTCGCCGAATAAGATTGGCATAATCGGACAATTCCCGTTCACTGTATCCATCGCCTGTAAGCGCATAGAATATTCCATATACAAGGTTAAAATCATCCTGCACCTTTACCGAAACTCCATCGGGCAAGGTCGATGCTGCGTCATTCACACGTCGCCTTAAAATATCCCAACATTGCTCCAATTTATAATCCTTTGTGGTAGAATGCAATTCCACGTGCAGAATCGCAACATCGTTGCGCGACCAACTTTGTACATATTTAACATCATCGATACTTCTTATCGCCTTTTCCAAAGGGTCTGTAACCTCAAGCTCCATTTCAAATGCCGATGCTCCCGGGCGTGTGGCAACAACCATTGCCACCTTTACTTTAATTTCCGGGTCCTCGAGCTTGCTCATATTATACGCCGAAAAGAGCCCTCCGCCCAAAAATACGGCAACCAAAAACCATACAAGGCTTTTATTGTCAAACGCCCACCGTCCGTAGTCAATCATAATATTCCTCCTATATTAGTTGCGTTTTTAGGTTGCAAGGGTTTAACTTTCCTATTGCTTTTCATACTTTTTGCTCCGGCTGTAACAATAATCTCGCCGGGACTTAATCCGTCTGTTATTGTGGCCGAGCCATCAAGGTGCAGTGACGAAACTACAACCTTGCGTGGCTGTACGTCTCCATCTTTGTATATCCACACATAACTTTCATCATTTTGGCTGAATAGTGCGCTTGCAGGGACAGAAACTTCACCCGAATTATTTCTGTTGAAAGTAATATCAACCATCGCCGACATTCCTGCTGTTGGCTTTACCTTTGCAGCGAGAGGCAACGCCAGACGAACAGCGTAAAGTTGATTACTGTTGGCACTGGGGCTGACGCTGATTTTTTGAAGAGCGATAGGCTCATCATGAAAATCAAACTTCACAGAGTATGACTCAACATCTTCTATTCGATAATATGTCGAGGCAGGTACATAAATTTCCACTTCCGGCATATTCGATGATAGAATAGTCATAATGGGCATTCCTGCGCCGACAATGGTAGGAGGGTCAAGCAGACAGGTTTTTACAATGCCGTCGAAGGGTGCATAAATTTTGGTGTCCGCAAGTTGGTTTTTCGCATTTTCGTATTTTGCAGTTATTTGTTTCAGCCCGTAACGCGCCTTGTCATATTCGCTCGCTGTTGCAACGCTGTCGGCATATAAAGCAAAAACTCTTTCTGCTTCTGCTTTTACGCCGTTGTATTCCGATTCTGCGGCTTGCAGTTGCAGCTCATAGTCGCGCGATTCCATTTGGGCTATCAATGCTCCTCGTTTAAAGTACTCTCCCTCTTTGACATATAATCGTTGCATCGTTCCACTAATTTTGAATGCTATATTGACCTCTTGCGAGGCCTTTATCTTTGCGGGGAACTGCAACGTTTCCTTAAATGTCGAGTTTTTTACAGTGTCAATTTTCACCCAAACACTCTCGCTTGGGTTTTTTTGCTCATTTTTGCAACCATATAGCACAACAATGGCAACCATAAAGCACAATTTTAATATATCCTTTCTCATCTTAATAGTATTGAATTTAGAATTTAATACAGAATTAACGCTGTACGGAAATTCCATTATACGCAAAAATTACACTATAATGTGCAATATGTTCGATTTATAGAGCTTTAACAATTCTATTTAAGATTATTTTGGTATTTTTGTATGTTAGCATTGAGTAGAGTGAGGCTCTATCAATTTAGGACGAGGTTTTTAGTATGGATATTTCAATAACATTAATTCCCTACATTTGAGGTGAACCTCGAAGATAGACTGCACTTGCAGTAATAAATATCGAAGTGAACTTCATATTTCTCGCTCGTTTGTACTATATTTGAAAAAAGAAGAATATTATGATACTGTTACATTTCTTTAGTCCCGGATATGGCGTGTATGCTTTTATTGCATTTATGCTGATATTAATGTATTACAAGAGGAATGCACTGTTAATGCTATTATTGAATATTATTCTACTTCCGTTTGCCATTATTTTTGTAATCTTATATTCTTTAATCGGATATACGCCAAAATGGCTTAAGGACGATAAGTCCAAAGATGATGATACTCCGCCTAAACATAGAAATATAATTTTCTGAATAAAAAGACCGGAACAGTATTAGTTTCGGTCTTTTTTTCTACCTGTTTTTTGCTATTTATTTGTAGGAAATGGTTGCTCTGTGCAGACGCACTCAGAGTGGGATTCGTTTCGCGCATCCCTTACGCTGCCGCGAGCGTCCTTTTTCATCCCCTCGCTTTTTGCATCGTTGTGGGATTCGCTTCGCGCATCCCTTACGCTGCCGCGAGCGTCCTTTTTCATCCCCTCGCTTTTTGCATCGTTGTGGGATTCGCTTCGCGCATCCCTTACGCTGCCGCGAGCGTCCTTTTTCATCCCCTCGCTTTTTGCATCGTTGTGGGATTCGCTTCGCGCATCCCTTACGCTGCCGCGAGCGTCCTTGCATCAATAAATAAAGAAACGCACTCAAATAAATTTGGTGCGTTTCTTTATTTATTGATGCGGAAAGAGTGGGACAATATTTGCATTTTCTTTATAACGCCCGTTTATGAAAGATATTTATAATCAGAGTGTAGGTATTTTCGTGTTTTTGTGCAACAATTATTTTATGTCCGTATCTTGTCCGGGCGTTATCTTATTTTTAATTTCTTCCAGCTCTTTCTTTAGCATTTTATTAACGGTTTCAAGCAACTCGATGCGTTTGTCTTTTTCTTCTATTAAAGCTTGTAGGTTTGCGGTTTTTTCCTCCAAGGCACCAACAGTGAAACAAGCTATGTTTTTATTGTTGCTACCAACGACACTTATGTGTGGTTGTTTGTTTCTGATAAAGAAAGTATCAATAGATACTCCGAAAAAATCTGCTATTTCTTCGAGTTTGCTTGCTTTTATATCTGCTTCTTCTAAAGGGCGTAATGTGCCGCCTGTTTTCATGTCTAATCCTTCTAAAAGGTCTTTAATCTTTAATTTACGTTCTTTTAGTAATGCTCTGATGATTGCTCCGTTATACATATAATATTCTGAATTAAGTTTTATTAACATGAAAAATCTGTTTAAAATAGCAGATTTACAAAAGTTCCTTATACCTTTGTACGGACAAATTTATAGTTTTTTTTACAAGACATAAAGAAATAACCCCTAAAAATAACAGAAATGGCTATTAAGGATTACTACAAGACATTGAGTGCATCAGAAAAAAGAGAGTTCGCTTTTGCGGTGTGTATGCTTTGCGACATTAGTATCGCTGCTTTTCAGAAGAAAATCTACTCTAGAGGATTCAGGAAAGTCGAGGAAACTCTTATTCAAGAGAAACTCATAAATAAGCAAGCATGATTAAGAATATTGAATTTTACAACACTCCTGATGGGCAGGTATGTTGTAAGCCACTCGAGGAACCTATGTTTATTTTGACAGAGGTTCATACTATTCTCATTGCTGATATGCTTACAATGATACAAGAATTATACCCAGCAGCATTTGCAGCTCTCTCTGAACTGTATTCGCGTTCGGAATTGAATAAGAACTATTATCATTACAGAATGGTACACCGTTTTATTCGTTGTAATTTCGGGGAATATGACGCACTTTCCATAGATGTTAATGCAAACGGGCATCTTCGTTTCGAGGATGTACGTTGTCCTCTTCGTGGCGAATGTCCTTTTGAGCGAATTATTTGCAAACCGACTCTCGACACTAAGCTATCTGAACGCGAGATGCAGGTTGCAAATTTGCTTGTAGAAGGGTTTACTGCAGATGAAATCGGTAAGGAATTACATATTTCGCCACATACAGTCAAAAGGCATATTGCCAATATTAAGACAAGGCTAAAATTGACACATACACATCAAATTATATCTAAATTTTCTAGAGACCATGAGTAATATAATATTTATGCCAGAGGAATTTTGGATGAGTACTCATTTCTCTATAGCAAGACATTATGGGAAAATAGGAATTAATGGGACTACATATATAATTGTGAATAAAGAAGGCGCTACTATCTTTGAACTTAGTGACCCTAATAGTAAATATTTTGTTGGTGAAAATAATAAGGCAATTCCTCCGGGAGAACCAGCTGACCTTGTGATGAAAGAATGGATACCAATATATAAAGCTTTGGGACGAAATGAGTTTATAAACATTATAAAAAAGGGAGTTCCATTAGAAGGTGCAAAATCTATTATTGAAGAATTATGACAAACAAAGAATTGACAAAGAAAGTGCAAGAATTCTGTGCGCAGCTAGAGACAGAAGGTGTTAAATATGTTTTCTTGAGCAAGAATAACGAAGAATATGGCGTAAAATCAGAATGTACAGCAGGCGAGTTTTATGAAATGCTTAGCGAGATGGCATCACGTCTCACGCATGATAATGCAGGTTTTATAGGTGCTCATATAACCGCAGTAGGTTTAGCCGTTCTTAAAACGCATGATAAGGAATTACTTGAATCTGTAAAGAAAAATATGGCAAATATATGATAGTACATTTGGAAAAGAATGGTGTTCGCTGCGCGTTACACCAGACGCTCAACGGCTTTATACTCAAGACAAGTTTCGACCCACTCAAGAACATTAAATTCCTAGAGGAAATGGAGAAACATTTTCACGTCACAGGTGCAGAAAACGAGCTGGAGAATGGCTACAATGCCGTTGTATTCAATAGTCGCGAATATAAGACAGAGAACATTATTGATGCGGTTTCGGAAGTTCTAGAGAAGACCGTTTTTTGAAAAATTTGTCTTTTGCAAAAAAACAAAGGAGTATAATCTTTGCGCCTGGTAAGCACAAAACATATAATTATGATTGACGAGAGAGACATTGAGCGTGTACTCGCGCGGACAAATATTGTTGATGTCATAGAATCCTGTGGTATTCAACTTAAGAAGAAAGGTATACACTATGAATGTTGTTGTCCTTTCCATAAAGAAAAGACACCTTCATTCATGGTAGATACTCGTAAACAAACGTGGTTTTGTTACGGCGCCTGTCAAGAAGGCGGCAATGCTATACGATTCCTGATGCGCTTCAAAGGGTTTTCGTTCCCAGAGGCTATCAAGGAACTTGCCGGGCAGTATAATATCGACCTGCATATTGAGAAGAAAGAACTGACCGCACAGGAACTGCAAGAACAGGCAAAAAGGGATTCAATGATGGCCATAAATCAAATGGCAGTCGATTACTATACATCTAACCTTTCACATCAAACTGCAGATTCTACAGCTGCTAAAGCATACATCTATAAACGTTGGGGTGATAAGTTTTCCACATATTATCGCATTGGTTTTGCCGAGGACAAATGGGACGGACTTTACAAGTGTGCTAAAGATAAAGGATACTCAACAGAACTGATGCTTGAAATGGGGTTGCTTAAGCGAGGACAAGGCGGTAAAATTTACGATTTTTACCGCAATAGGATCATGATACCCATACGTGACAAGTTCTCGCGTGTCATAGGCTTTACCGCCCGCGATTTCTCTAATAATAAAGATGTACCGAAGTATCTCAATTCGACAGCTTCCATGTTGTATGATAAAGAGAATTCGATATTCGGAATCGATGTTGCAATACGTCAGGCAGCTAAAGAAGAATTATTTTTTATGGTCGAGGGTGCACCCGATGTACTTCGCCTTCAATCGATTGGGATTGAAAATACGGTTGCACCTCTAGGTTCTGCGTGGACAAAGGCACAATTGCAACAGCTAAAAAAATACGCAAATACACTTTGCTTTATCCCGGATATCGATATTCCCAAAGATGGCGAGCGTTACGGTACCGGAATAAAAAGTGTACTCAAGCACGGAGCAATGGCCTTACGCATGGGATTCAAAGTACAAGTTATACATATAAAAGATACGCTTTCAAGTGATGATGAATATAGTTTCCCGATAGGTAAGGCAGACCCCGACAGCTATATCACCGACAAAGGTGTATGGAATGAACTGCTCCAGCAAAAGCAGGATTTTATCCAATGGTACGTTGCCCGCAAGTGGAATCCAAAGGCAACTACCGAAGAACGAAGCTCTGTCATCAACGAGGTGGCCAAGTTTATTGCCACCATCGACGACGGAGTGCTTGAGAAGATGTATCTCAAGCAGCTGAAAAACTTCGCCCAGCAAGACGTATGGACAACAGCCATTAATGGTGCCAAAAAGTCAATGCGCGAGGAGTCTAAAAAGAAAGGGAAAACCCTAGATAAAGAGCTACTTACCAAATATGGATTCTACGAAGAGAACAACTGTTATTTCTCTGTCTCGAACAGCGGAGAATATCAGTGGAGCAATTTTGTTATGGAACCTATGTTTCATATAAAAGATGCCATCGCTCCGAAGCGACTCTACAAGATTCGCAACGTAAACCGACAAGAGGAAATCATCGAGCTGAAGCAAGAGGACCTTGTTTCACTCGCCAAGTTCAAACAAAAAGTTGAAGGGCTCGGAAACTACATCTGGTTGGCCAAGGAGGAGCAACTCACAAAACTGAAGATGTTTCTTTATGAACAGACGGAAACCGCGCTCGAGATTGTGCAGCTCGGTTGGCAAAAGCAGAATTTCTTTGCATACGGCAATGGTATTTACGCAGATAATAAATGGTACACCACCGATGAATACGGCATTGTACGCCTCGATGATGAACGTAACTTCTATTTGCCGGCTTTCTCGCGCATATATCGCGAGGAGCAAAAACTATTCCAATTCGAGCGTAAATTTGTGCATCTGAACTATTCGGCCATTTCACTGACCGACTTCTCAAAAAAACTAGTGGCAGTGTTCGGCGACAATGCTAAAGTGGGCATTTGCTACCTATTGGCAGCACTATTCCGTGATATTATCACATCATACACAAAGTTTCCATTGCTTAACCTTTTCGGGCCAAAAGGCTCGGGTAAGACAGAACTTGGAACGTCGCTAATGGCCTTTTTCGTCATCGAAAACCAACCTCCCAATATACAGAGCTCGACAAAGGCAGCTCTTGGCGAGACTGTCGCACAGTGCGCTAACGCTTTGGTGCATCTCGATGAGTACCGAAACGACCTCGAAATGGAAAAGCGTGAGTTTCTCAAGTCTATATGGGATGGCGTAGGTCGTTCAAGAATGAATATGGATCGCGACAAAAAACGCGAAACGACTGCAGTTGATAGCGGCGTAATCGTGTCCGGGCAAGAGATGGCAACAGCCGATATCGCACTATTCAGTCGTATGGTATTTCTCACCTTTGATACAAGCGAATTTACAGCCGAGGCTAAACGTAAGTTCAATGACCTGTTGGAAGAGCGCAAAAAGGGGCTCTCGCATCTTGTACTCCAAATACTCTCTCATCGCGGAAAATTTGAACACGAATTTGCCGGCAACTACAAAAGTGTATTTACAGATATCACAGCTCAACTTGAACAAGCGCGTATCGAAGACCGAATACTGCGCAACTGGGTGGTACCGTTAGCAGCGTTCCGCACACTATCAGGTGTGTTAGAGTTACCATTTACATACAACGAGATGCTGAAGATAACCATCGAGGGCATTGTGCGCCAGAACAGCGAGTGTAAGAGTAACAACGAGCTTGGCAAGTTCTGGGACTTAGTGGCCTATCTGCGTCAGAATGGCGATGTGCACAACGAGGCAGACTATCGCATTGTATATACGAATAAGTTCTCTTGCAACAAGCCTGCGACTACGTTCGAGTATAACGAAACAAAACGCATATTGCTGTTGCGTAAAAGTCGCATTTTTCAGCTATACAAGAAAGAGGCGCGTGCAGTGGGTGAAACATCACTGCCTGAAGGTTCACTCAAGTTCTACCTCGAGAAAAGTCCGGAGTTTATAGGAATGAAAAATTCCGTACGTTTCAAAAATATGAGTAAGGGATTCTTCGATGTTGTTACGCAGAAGGACGAGAACGGCCACGATGTTACCACTTACAAACAAACTGTTGATATGGCAATGGCCTTCGATTATGATATGCTTAATACTCATTATAATATCAACCTTGAGATTGCTGACACAACCGAGCCGGATGAGTTCGATACACGCAGATATTAATACTACTTAGTCATCATAATTTAATTAACATTTTCCCCTGGCTGCTGTGAAGCCCCCAGGTTTAAAAAAATACACAGTTTATGCCAGTATTAGAATATTTCAAACTATTTAAAAAGACAGTTCTTGAGCTTGGCTTTGAGAATATCAAACAGCAAACCTTTAGATGGTATATCAACCCTTTTCTTTATGTTGATATTGAATTTAGAGCACAATATCTGCTCTATACTTGCTATACGAAAATCGGCAAACATAATGAGCCGCTCGCCTCTTTAGAGTACAAGCAGATTATTTACATGGCCGAAGACCTGCTTTGGTGTGATAAATATTATATCAAGAAAGTCATACAATCAATGTTCGCCAAAATGACAACTGACCACATCGATTTGACTTGGGGCACAGTTATAATGAAATGAGACGTACTATGAAAGGTATAATGAGAGATTATTCCCGAATTTATTTCGTGGCATTCATAGCTGCTATGTTTGCCTATTGTTTTGACTGGATTGACAAAGTTGAGTTGTTGCTTTCCGTGATATTCCTTGTCGTGTGTTATGTATTCCTTATCTTATGTCAAATAAAATCGGTCTTGGAGGAAATATCAAAAAAAACACGCAAATAATAGAAATATTTCTATTATTTATTTGTTGTCGATAGAAATTTTACTATCTTTGCAGTGTCAAACAACAAAACAAACACAAAATGAAAAGCACAGAATTACACAGGCTGTTTCTTAAGAAAGGTTACAAATTTGACCATGCTGAAGGCAGCCACTACTTTTACCGAGACAAGAACGGCAACCTGACGGAACCGGTTCCGTATCACGGAGCAAAAGAGATGGGAACAGGACTTGCAAACAAGCTAATCAGGAAGTACGGGTTGAAATAAACCCGACTTCCAAACAAGAAAGATAAACACTAAATAATGCCAGATATGAAAAAAATTGTTATTGTCATCGAACGCTCAGCAGATTTATTCGACGCTTACAGCGACAACTGCGACGGTATCTATGGTGCAGGCAACAGCATTGAGGAGTGCAAAAAGGATATTGAGTTATCCATCGCACAAATCAAAGAGAAACTCCCCATGGAGCGTTGGCCAGAGGAAATAAAGGGCGAGTATGAATTGGAGTACAAACTTGATGTTCAGAGTTTCCTCGAGTATTTTTCCGATTTTATCTCGTTGGCAGGAATGGAACGTATTACAGGCGTACATCAAAAACAGCTATCAAACTACCTCAATCGCCGTGCCAAACCCCGCAAACAGCAGATTGACCGCATAAGAGAGGGGTTGCACCGCTTTGCAACAGAACTGCTCTCTATCACACTTTAATAGGCTCACACTTTTCATTAAGTGTTGTTTGACACTACTCCTTGCGTTGAGCCGCGCAAGGAGTTTCTCTATCTTTACATCACCCTTCAGCATTAATATGTTGAGGGGTTTTTGTTGCCATAATATGCTCTTAGGCTTAATTTATAAATACTGTTCTCTTTAAATGCTAACATCTTTTCATTTTTTTTAGTGTAAATTCTGCAACCTTGGCCCCACAAATTTATTATACTTTTGTCCTATACATTTATATCGTATTAATAATTTAACTATATTTGCAACACTATAGAATAGCCATGGAAACAATTAAAATCATAATTAAGAAACTTGGACGTATAGCTAATTCTGAAATAGAACTTAACAGAATGGTTCTGTTTTCAGGCGAGTCAGGACTTGGAAAAAGTTATATGGCTATACTTTGTCATTATTTTTTTTATGTTCTATTGGATTATAAACGTATAAATTCCTTTTTTAACGAAAAAGGGATTGACTTTAATGAAGATAGAAAGAATTTTAAAAATACTGGTGTAGCTAAAGAAATACTAAAGTCAGAACTTGAAGAATGGTTGGCTAGGGATGCAATTGAATACATGAGATATATGTTGGGTAATGAAAAACTCAGTGGTGATATATGTATTAAATTACCCGCATCAGTTCCTGATAAGATAGTAATTAATTACGAAGAGCAGTTAGTTGGCTTTACAGACAATGAGGAAGCTTATATTTTGTTGCAAACAACAAAATTGAGATATATGGTTAGGAACTCTGATAATTTTGGAGAGTCACCTTATGCTATTATTCTAAGACATGTATTGATTGAATTAATATTTTCTGATTATAGAGCTATTACGGATAGTTTTGTTTTTCCGCCGTCAAGAGGTTTTGCGCTTTCTGAACAATTTATGCCTGTTACAGGCTTGTATGAATCATATTATACAACATTACTAAAACTTAAAAGAACGTCGCATGACCCGGATATAGTTATTAATGATGAATTGCAAAACACCATCCATAGATTGATTGACGGAAAAGTGGAGTTTTCGGATAATAAATTCATTTATCACAATAATGGTATAGAAATGCCTATTTCTGCTGCAGCTGCGTCTATTAGAGAACTTGCACCATTTGAGTTTTTGGTCGAAAAAACCAATATCAAAAAGGATGTTGTTTTAATTGAAGAGCCAGAGGCGCATTTGCATCCACTGAAGCAACGTCTGGTTGCAGATGTAATTTCTTTGATGTATAACGCTGGCGCTTATATGCAGATTACAACTCACAGCGACTATTTCCTTAGACGTTTGAATGAGTTTATCCTACTCCAAAGGATTAAAGACAAGGCAGAGCCTGAAAGGTATGATGAGTTCTGCAAAAGTTTACCAATAGACCCCAATATGGCATTACCTGTGGACGGAATAAGTGCATATATATTGTTGCCTAATGAAGATGGTACATCAAGGATAGAGAAGCAGAACTTGACTGACGGTATACCGTTTACATCATTTGTAGGAGCCATTGAAGATAGCTTGTCTATACTCGATAAAATAGAAGAATTTGAAGGGGACCATGATGAAACTTGCTGATTCTTTTTTGCAGATATTCGACAAAACTAAGGCATTTGTATCTGCAGATTCTTCATCAACACATTGGATTATCACAGAAAAAAATTCTGATGCTGGGATAAAAAGGCTGTTTGTTGATATGAATAAAGCTGAGTATGTTGCTTTTGATGAGATGTTATGCAGAAGTATGCCCAATATAACAACACAGAGAAGCTCCATTATTGAAGACAGCGAATGTGATGGTATTGCAATGGCGGAGAAGGATGGACGCTTACTTTTTATTTTTTGCGATTTGAAACCTACTTTTGATACATGTAAAATAATTAAAGCATTTAAACAGGATTTGCTCTCATTTCTTAAAATTAAAATGTTGTTATCGATTTGTAATGGTTTTAATTTTGATGATTGCGATATTGATTTTATAGTTGCTTGTAAATGTTTTGCGACAGATGAAAAGAGGACTGAATTTATTTCGAGGTTGCAAATGAAACAGATTGCAAAAGTTGATGCTTTTACTAGCAGAATTCTATATCCATTGCTGGAATATGGCGAAAAGTGTGTAAAACTTGGTGATTTCCCACAAATTGCAGGTTTGGACATAAATCCGTGCATTAAAAATAAGAAAGTCAAATTAAGATTGCTTATGAGTAGCAATTATGCAGATGACTATGTAAATTATAGTATTTGAGAAAAATCCCACAAATCAGCGAGAAAAAAACTCGCTGATTTATTGTTTTCGCCTTTTGTCTTATATTTTTGTCCTATAAATGCGTATCTTTACAGCCACACAAACGACAAAGGCTATGAGGATACCAAAGAATTTTACAGCCATCGATTTTGAGACGATGACAGCAGAAGCCACTAGCGCGTGCGCTGTAGGCTTGGTACAAGTAAACAACGGAGTGATAATGCAAGAGTATTACACCCTTATAAAACCTATTCCTGATGATAGAGAATATACAAACGAGTTCGTGCACGGCATAACGCCGGCAATGGTGGAGAACGCACCGAACTTCAAAAAAGTATTTCCTATCATTGCAGAACTGATAGGAGACAACACCATTGTTTGCCACAACAGAGGTGCAGATATTCCAATACTCGAAAGCTGTATGAGACATTACCGCTTGTCCGGCATCGACACCGACAAGAACCTGTGCACATACGAGCTTACAGGCAAGTCTCTTGTTGATGCCTGCGAGGAGTACAATATCAATATGGGCTGTCATCACAACGCCCTCGACGATGCACGCGCCTGTGCCAATGTGCTGCTTGCACATTCAGGCAAGATTTTCGCCGATGTTTTCGTGATGGACAGAAAGCATATTGCAGAGAAAAAGTTTGCACCAAAGGTAAAGCGAGAACTGCTCGACCCATTGCCCGACTGCGATGTGGATAACAAGAATACAGTATTTTTCCATTCTAACCTGGTTATTACCGGCACATTCGATGCCTACCCGGACAGGAACGCACTTGCCGCGCGCCTTCAGTCTTTAGGTGCAGACATCAATACAGCGATATCTGGAAAGACAAATGTCGTTGTTATGGGGCAAGGAGCCGGACCATCGAAGATTAAAAAGATTGAGGACTGGATAGCCAAAGGACACGAAATAAAAATCATTCGTGAACGGGAACTCATTGAAATCCTCGAAAACAACTAATCAAAAAATCAGCGAGAAAAAAACTCGCTGATTTTTTGATTATTCAATTTTTAGCGCTACTTTTGTAGTGCTAACAATCATGGTGATATGTTCACTCCGTAGGGCATCGGTTAATTGCTCGTCACGAAACGGGCTATTTTTATGCCCCGATGCTTCGGCTTTTTAGCCGGCACCATATACGAAACTATGCGTACCACATAGCGGTCGCTGTATCCGAATTATACTGAATCCTTCGGGGTGAACTATGATTGTTAGCAACGGGTATGGCGGCCGTTTTTTATTTCGCCATTTGCTAACAATCATAGTTTCGTATGAAAACAATTTCAATCCCGGCACCATCGGCCACCATCGGCGGCAAGGTGCAAGTTCTTAAGGCGGTGGCAAGGCTCCGCCGCAGTCATTCACTACACATACTGTTCGAGTACGGCGTCGGCATACTCTGCTGGGCGGGTGTTTCGCTCTGTTCGGCGCTGCTCCTTGTGTTCGGCCTGTTCCTGATGAACGGGTGGTGCATTGCCCTTGGCATAGGTATGGCACTTCTCAGCTACACATTGTTCAACAACAAGGAGTATAGCGATTTATCAATAAAAGAGGCTATCGAGGCTCTTGTGGCAGGAAAGGAGGTAAGCAAATGATGTACCTGATACACGAGGTGGAAACGCTTACACCCATCAACAACAAGGCAAAGGATATATGCAAGTTCTGCAAGGATTACAAAGGTTGCCTATTGACAAGCGAAAAAGACTTTGATGACCTTGTAGAAACCATCAAGAGCGTAGTAAGGCACGCAAATGGACTCTACCCAAAGACCAAACCGTTTTCCGTGACAACAAACCGTATGAGCTGCATACACGTCGTTGTCAATGGAAACAGCGACCAGCAAGTTGTCCGCTTCTACATTGCAACGATAACAGGGGTTTACAGAAACGGTCTTAATATGCCAATACGATATTTTATGTTGAACGGAAAGGAGGTACAATTATGAGTAACGATAAGTATTTAGAGCAGATTAGCACATTGCGTTCAAATTACAATGCCATTTATTCTCCGTTGTTCGATTTTCTTGAGCAGTACCGCCCGATGGAGGAGTTTGATGGAGTGGTAGAGTTTACATCTCACACTATTAAAGTAATCATTAGAGAATTGGTAGAACTTGAGATAAACGATATCGCAGAGATAATGGTAAACCTTGGCTACAAGACAGTTTATTTCGACTATGAATGGTATTGGAATATGCAGTTCGTGGGGGAGTGTAGAAAGAGTGCCGAGGAGGATGTTTAGGAAAAGATTTTCCTGAAGATTTTTGGCTGAATTTTGTTTTATTCCTGAAATTTCGCTATATTTGAACAAAGTAAAGGAGGTGGGTATGATACTATTGCATTTCTTTGGTCCCGGGCATGGCATCTATGCAGTAAGCGCCATGTTGATTTTGTTTATTTTATATAAAACAAAACAAACTTTCTTTGGCTGTCTGTTTAATGTGATATTTTATACTATAATGATACCGTTGTTATTCCCATTGGCGTTAATTTCAATCATTTTCAAATGGGAACCAAAATTTTTGAAATACAAGAAAAAAAAGAAATAAGAAAAAAGACCGAAACTTTACTGTGGGTTTCGGTCTTTTTTTCTACTCTTATTTTGCTATTTATTTGCAGGAAAAATTATCCTACTATGGCAACAATAAGAGAAGTAGCAGAAGTCCTCGTAAAAATCAATGACGAAGAGGCAAAAAAACAATTACCCGCACTGCAAAAGAAAGTCGAAGACCTTGGTAAAGAGTTTGACGAACTACGAAAAAAGAATCCCGAAGATACAAAGGCTATAAAAGAGAAAGGTGCAGAGTTTAAGAAGACTTATGAACAAATGGATGTGCTACGCAGGCGCACTCAGAGCGTTGATGAAGCAATGCAACATCTTTCGACTGCGAATCCTAAGGAACTAAGAAGAATCCTTACCCAAATTAACCGTGAATTAAATTCCGGCCATATCGAGCGTGGTACCAAAGAGTGGGACGAATATAACGAGAAACTCAAGCAGGTAAAATCGGAACTCAAGAAAATTGCCGATGAACAGAAAGTGGTAACAGATGCCGGGCTTTCTATGAAGGATATGCTCGATATTGGCGGAAATCTCTCAATGATATTCGGCTCATTTATAGATTTAAAAGACAATATCGCTGATTTTGTACGTGACAATGCAGATAGCTACATCGCGCTCGATGCAGAGATGGCCAATGTGCAGAAGTTTACAGGAATGACACGTAAACAAGTAGAATTGCTCAACGAAGAACTGAAAAATATCGATACCCGCACATCGGTTGTCGAACTCAACAAACTTGCTGAGGAGGCAGGCCGTCTTGGGAAAACATCTCAAGAGGATGTTCTTGGTTTTGTTAAAGCTGCAGATATTATTAATGTTGCACTCGACGACCTCGGAGAGGGTGCAACGCTTACCATTTCAAAGCTCACAAACATTTTTGGCGATGAAAAGGCTCTCGGTACCGAGAAGTCTATGCTTGCCGTCGGCTCTGTTATAAACGAGTTGTCGCAGAACTGTACAGCATCGGCACCTTATTTGGCAGACTTTACCAAACGTCTTGCCGGTGTAGGTGCGCAGGCTGAAATGACAATTCCTCAAATAATGGGTTATGCTGCTGTACTCGATTCACAGGGGCAGGCGGTGGAAATGTCAGCCACAGCTGTTTCGCAGCTCATAACAAAGCTGTTTCAAGACCCGGCAAAGATTGCAAAGGCTACAGGTATGGATCTGAAGGAGTTTACTTCCATACTCAAGCAGGATACAAACGAGGCCTTATTGGTGTTGCTTGAGCGACTAAAGTCTATGGGCAACATGGATGTTCTTGCTCCCATTTTTAAAGAGATGGGTACTGATGGGGCGCGTGCATCGTCGGTACTTGCCGCGTTGGCCGGTAATATCGATGCAGTGAGACAGCAACAGGAGGTCGCGATACAGGCGTATAACGAGGCAACATCGGTAGTAAAGGAGTTTACCGTTCAGAATGAGACTGAAGAGGCCAAACTTGAAAAGAAACGCAAAAAACTCGAAGAGGTGAAGGTTGCTCTCGGTGAGAAACTTTTGCCTGTGATGGGCAGCTTCACTTCTACCGGCACATTTATGATTAAGACACTCAATGTGCTGCTGGATGTGTTCAATGATTATAAGGGTACTATTATAAGTACAGGTTCTGCAGTTTTGCTTTACACTGGGTATTTGAAAGCTAAAAATTTGCAGATGCAGCACGCCATTAATTTAAGAAAAATAAAGATTGTTTTGTTGCGTCAGTCACGCTTGTTTTTGGTTCAATTAGGCAATGTTATGAAAAGTAATCCATGGGGTATTGTTATAACTGCTTTGACGGTAATAATTGGTTTACTCATAGATTACAATAGGCGATTAAACAGAACGACTGAAGCCGAGAAGGCTTTAAACAATATCAGGAAGGAGGCCAAAAAGAAGATCGCCGAGGAAGAAACTCGTCTGAAGGCTTTGGTAAAGGTGGCAGAGAACGAGAAACTATCTTTGCTTGAAAGGAAAAAGGCTGTTGATGCTTTGAACAAGATTGTTCCAGGATACAATGCCCAACTCGATGAAACGACCGGGAAGTATAAGGCCAATAAAACAGCGCTTGACGCCTACCTGAAATCTCTTGCCAAGAAATACGAAATAGAGGGTGCACAGGAAATGTTAAAGGAATTGGGCGAGAAAAGGGCTCAGTTGAATATCAGCAAGGCGGAAAAAGAAAATGAAATAGAATCTATTAGAAAGTGGCAAAGGGAAGCCAACGAGACTTCAGGTGCATCAATAGCAAGAGGTGTTGCCGGTACCACAATGGTAGATTATTCAGGAATGAGAAGTACTTCTAGATTGATTAAGAAAAAAGAGCAACTTTCCGACATTGAAAAACAACTTGATGTAATTAAAGAGAAAGAAGAATTGCTTTTCAAGGCATACGGCAACGATATTGGCAAAGCATTGGCTGCCGAAGTCGTAAATAGTCCCGTTCCGGGGTCTGGTGGTGCTGGCGGTGGGAATAGTTCCGGTGACGATTCCAAGAAAGATATTTCATTCGCCGAGGAAGCTGCTAAAGCGAAATGGGAAAAGCAACGTGCCATCGAGGATGCAGCCTATTCGCGCGGAGAAATTTCCTATCAAGAACACATCGAGCGTCTCCATCAGGCGGAACTGCAATATCTGGCCGACTGTAAGGCAGTCTATGAACAGCGGAATCAGACCGAAGAGAAGGGTTATCAGCAGCTGCTTGACAAGGAAAAGCAACTGCTTGAGAAACACGATAATGAGGTGTTTAATATGTCGCTGGCCGACCTTGAGCGTCAGAAGCAGGAGGAGAGAAACAAAATCCTTCAGGATTGCTATGATGTGAACAGTGTGCTTTATGGCAACGAGAAGGTGCGCGATCAACGCCTTTTTGAGATAAACATCGACTATCTGCGCAGGAAAGCAGCTCTCTATCGCGAGGAGGCGAAGTCGAAAGAGGTACATCAGATTGAACTGCAGATTGCGCAGGCCGAAGCTGATGAGAAGCTTCGCAAACAAAAAGAGTATGCCGATAGACTGCAACAGTGGCGCAAAGAGTATGCCGGGAATAGTAGCGAGGTGCAGATGCAGGCGGAACTTACCGTCCTCGATGAGATGCACACTGCAGGACTTGTAAAAGAAGAGGAGTACCAGCAGCTACGCAAGGCCATTCAGGAAAAATATTCCAATGGTGGTAAGTTCTCCGATGGTGGCTACGGTGATATGCTCACTAATATGTACACGTCTATAGATGCTCTTGTTTCCGGTACCACAGAAAAAACAATTTCCTCCATGGAGAAAATTGGTGCTGTTGCACAAGCAACATGGGCTGTTGCCGGTGCTGCTCTTCAGCAATATTCTGCATATTCGCAGGCTTGTTGTAATGTGGAAGTAGCAGAAATTGAAAAGAAATATGACAAGATGATAGCTGCTGCCGGAAAGAACTCTGCACGCTCAAAGCAACTTGAGGAGCAAAAAGAAAAGCAGATAGCGAAAATTAAGAATAAATATAATAAAAAAGCACAGAAAATTGAAATTGCACAGGCGGTGGCACAAACAGCGGTAGCTGCTATCAACGCCTATGCTTCGGCGTCGAAGCAGAATTGGCTGTTAGGCCCGGTAGCTGCTGCTATGGCTCTGGCTGCAGGTGCTTTGCAAATAGCTACAATACAGAAACAACATCAAGCACAACAGGCCGGTTACTATGGAGGTGGTTTTACCAGACGCTCGGCCAACGACCGCGAAGAGGTGGGTGTTGTTCATGCTAATGAGTTTGTTGCCAATGCTGCTGCTACACGCAATCCGGTGTTGATGCCTTTCTTCTCACTGCTCGATTACGCTCAGCGTAATAATACCGTTGGTAGTCTTACGGCAAATGATGTTTCCCATGCACTCGGTACCGGTGCTGTCGTAAGAGCAACTGCAACCACTGCTAATGAGAGTGCGAATAGCAACAATGAGTTGCTTGCTGTCGCTGGAAGTATAAGTAGTAATGCTAAGGTTATTCAAAAACTCAACGAGCTGTTGGATGCCGGCATTGAAACTTATATGGTGATGGACGGTGAACGTGGTTTTGACAAAAAATATTCAGATTATAACAAACTTAAAAATAATCCTAAACGATGACAATCTTATATTTGAATGGTAAACGAGCCGTAATTGATGAGAAGCAGACTATAAAATTCGTACGCGAGAATACCTACTTCACAAAAACGGGAACTTACACATACGATATTACATTGCCGGCTCTTTGTCCTGAGAATATCGCCATTTTTGGCCACATATACCGTAAAGATCAGAGAAAGGCGGTAAACACGACTTTTAAGGCCAGGTTACAGGTGGATAATATGGATATTCTAAATGGTACTGCAACTATTACTAATATTACAGATACGTCAATAAAAGTACAGTTGATGGGTGGAAATTCGGAACTTAATTTCTATTCGAAGAATGAAAACCGTTTCATAGACGAGTTGCCTTTGGGGAGCTGGTATGATGTTGCCGGTGTTACCTCTTCGGACCTCACTATGCGTACCATGGCGGAGCAGCTCTCTGATACTTTTCAAGAGGAAATAGATTCCATTGGATTAGATAATGCTTACAAGAACCTGTGTAGGAAATTATGGAACGTAAATACAAAAGAGTTACCGGTCGAGTGGGTTGCTCTTCCTTGCGTAAATGAGAATTATGATGTTACATGTAATAATTTCGGTGTTCGTCGATATCAGTATAATGGCGAAGGGAGACACTACGTAGTTATTAATGACCTTGATACGGTGTGTCTATCTGCACAGCCTTATCTTGTTCCGATGATTGAACGTATTTTTGAACATCTTGGTTATCCTATTGCGGAGAATTGTTTGCGCGATAATGATTTTTTTATGAAACTTGTTATTGTTACAGCAAACAATCGCGCAGCCATTGCTCGAGCTCTTCCACATTGGACTGTTACAGAATTAATAGAACAGATTGAAAATATGTTTGCAGTAGTTATTTATATAGATGAAAGAACGAAGAAAACAAGTATTAAGGCACGTGCAGATTTTTTCAAAAGTAACATTGAGTATATCGACGAAATTGTAGATGAATACTCTGTGACTATGGAAGTAGATAGTACGAATGATATTACTAATGCGAATGTAGGATATGCTGAAGTTTCGGAATATGACTGTATAGAGGATGATATAAGGAAGAGTGCCAAGATTGACACATCTTTTGATGCCTCAGATTTTACAACCGGGTTACAGAATCTCGTGGACCATTTGTATAGAGTGCGTAAAGCCGATAAGACATCCGATTATAGTTCGTTGTTTAAGTACAAAGGTACTATCTTTAAAATTTGTGGGCGCTCTGTAATAATAGAACTGTATGACCATATTGACTCTCAAGGAAGAACATACAAAAATCATGCTCGGATAATATTTATAGATGAATTTGCTAATAAAATAAACGTTGATGGCAAAAGTGATATTGATATTGAATTGAAGATTTGTCCTTCAAAGACTACTCGGGCAGCTGCTGTACCTTGTTATGATATTGATGGCTCTCTTGTTGGCAGTAGTGATGGTTTCCATCTTGTAAAAGCTGACAACACTGACCCGGCAGGTATTGACGCTGAAACTAATGCTTATATAGCAGGCCTTATTAGTGGAGAAACAGAAAAGGTCGATACCAAAGAGGATATAATGTTCATCTGTCTTTATGATGGTGGCTTTGTTAAACGTGATTTTACCGGTAGTGCGACACAAGAGTACCCTAGTTCTTTCTTGACACAGATTGCTTTTCCCGGGAACGGTGTTCAATGCTTTTATCCTGCCGGCTATCTGATGTATCAATGGCAAGGCGAGACTTACACAGGCGGTGGTACCATTCAAAAATTTGCAAATGAAAGTTTGTCATTGAATATAGATTCATTCAAACAGACTTTAGCTGATAAGCAGTACTCTTACCGTACGTTTTATTCAGAGGTGTATAAAAAGCTACAAAGGATAGATACTCAAGTTAAATATTGTATTAAATTTTTCAGCAATAAGCAATTGCGTGTAAATTCTACCTTTGTAATTAGAAATAAGAAATTCGTTTGTGAGAAATTGGAATATAATATTAAAACAAACGGGACGGACAAACTGCTTACTGGATATTTCTATGAATTAGAGGAATAAGGAAGCTGTTTTTATTTGTTTTTAAAGGGTGCTGGAGACAGCGCCCTTTTGTTTTATACCTTGTTTCGAGTAAAATTCGTGTAAATGCGCTAATTTTTCGGGTAAAAACCCGTTCTACACATTCTACATATTCTACAATGTTTATAATGAATAAGTTAAGATGTAGAATATAGGCTACAACATTACTACATTATTCTACAAATTCTTCTACATTACATTTTTTTCTACAAAATAGTTACTTTTCCTACATTGTAGTAAATTTTATGTATTCGCAAGTGTTTGAAAATCAGCAAGATGCGAATTTGTAGAATTTGTAGAATATGTAGAACGCTAAATATGTGTCTATAAATCTGTTTAATTTGACAGATTTGTTGCTCGGTTTTATTATCTTTGTAGATGTAAATAATTATATATGAGCCAATTTTGTATATATATTAAGCTGAAACCCTACCTAAGAGAGTGGCTGATTAATTCTCTCGGTCATCCGGTTAGGTTCCCAGACCACTCTAATGAGAATGCTGTTATTCGTACTTTTCTTCAGCGTTGGCCTGCTGGGCGTCCGGTAGAGGTTAATTATGATAACGATTATACAGCTATCTATATTCCTGACTCTAAGGCAAAGCCGGCAGAATATTATAACTATATCTCTAATAGTGGGAAAAAAGCTATAGTGGGAGTTATCGAAGATTTATTTCTTCAAAATCTTTGGAGTGAACTTGCACAACTGACACTCTCGAGTAATGGTAAAGGTGTGAATTCTCACATTGCTGCATGGTGCGAGATGCATGGTATTTCACTTGATAGTGCGGAAACTGTCAGACAGAGGTATTTTCGCATAAGGAAAGCTTATACAGAAAAAGGAATCGATTTGCGAAATTTTTCACGAAAAAAAAAGGATAATGACTGCGATTTTTAGTAATTATAAACCATTAACAACTATTGCGTAATTTTAACTACTTATGATGCCTGTTTTGAATAATATACACAAGGTCGAATTTATCGAAGCTCGTTTTTTGAAAGAGATAGTTGTCATTCCCGGCAAGGGTGTCCTTTTGCAATCATTTCGCAATTTTCAGAAAATGGACACTGTCGGACTGTCAGCTGTAACTGTTGTAACCAAAGTTACGAAGAAAAACACTGTGTATTCGATAAATTTGAAGGTGTTGCTTAAGAACTCTTTTGAGGTTGGAAACAGACACCTCTGTTACAGATTAATTACTGTTATGGGCGAACAGTATTTGCTTGGTACCAATGTTGCACCATTCCCGGTAACAACAACATCTGATAATTATCCTTCTGTTGTTACAGATAAGTCCGGTACCACATTAACGGTTACATACTCTAATTTAGTGGGTTTATTACCAATTTTAGATAAGTAGAAGCTTTTGTAAGTCTTTTTACATCGCACACTTCATATGTTCATTTGCATAAATTATAATGCAAATGGACTATCAACTTATTCTTAACACTACAATTGGTTGCTGGAATTGCTCGAAAACTTTCGTTCGAGAAATTTTGTCACGTCATAAAGGTAGACCGGTGAATGTGCTTATTTCATCGCCAGGTGGACTCCTTGATGATGGACTGGATATTATGCGTCAGTTTCGTGACCATGGAGATGTCACTGTGTATATCTCCGGATTTACAGCATCGGCTGCAACAGTGGCAGCTATGGGTGCAAAAAAAATTGTGATGGGTAAATACTCTTTCTTCCTCGTTCACAAATGTTCTAATTTTATCGATGCTTGGGGCAGTTATAATGCCGACCAAATTCAAAAACTAATCGAGGATCTTACCGCAAACAAAAAAGAGAATGACAAAATAGATGTTGTTCTTGCACAGCTATATGCCGATCGATGCGGTAAACCTATTTCGGAGATTCTTAATGTCCTTAAAGAGGGTAAGTGGCTTAATGCTACAGAGGCTTTAGCACTTGGTTTCATAGACGAGATTTCCGATGATGATAAAAAGCAGAATCTTTCATTGGCCGATAAGGATAGATTCCTTAATATGGAACTTCCTATTGACAATCTCACTTTTGAGGACGATACCCCTTCTTGGTTTTCTCGTTTTATTGCCTCTTTCTCGGGCAAAAAGAATGAAGAACACTATATTCCCGACAATGGCGATAAATCAAATAATAACCATCTAATGAAAAAGAAATTCAATTCCATCGGAAAGCTTCTTGATAAAGAAGACTTTACCGTAGCCGACAATGGCATCGTTGCAATTTCAAATGATGAAATGCAAAAGGTCGAGGAGCATTTGGCCGGATTGGAGAATTCTCTTGCCTCAAAAGATAATGATATCGCTACACGCGATACTCGTATATCGGAACTTGAGGAACAGGTAGAGAATCTTAAGAAACAGCCTGCCGACGACACAAAAGAGAGTGTAACTACTGAGGACGTTAATGATGATTACATCAAACGTTCAAAGGAGATGTTTAACGACGTAAAATACATGATCAATGGTTAATATTAAACATGAAGATTTGGCCAATGGAGCCAAAAAGTTTCGCAAGGAACTGCTTATGATGCCTGTGTTTGCCTTAGGTCCTGTGCTTGCTCACATGAGCCTTAGAACCGGAATTCGATATTCGGACACAGTAGGCGAGCTAAGCGGAGATATGCAGTTTGGACCTTACAGTGACACAAGAATAGATAAGAGTGAAACTACCGTTAATGGTAGAACTCTTTCAACGTTCTTTGGATCAGTTGTTCGTGAGTTCAAGCCTAACAGTGTTTATAAATCACTATATGGCTCAGCCATCACAAAAGGCGAAAGTCTTAAATCTGCCGACATCGTAAAGAGAGTTCTTTCTTATTATGCCGGTCGTTTGGGACATAACCTTTATAAAAATTTGTGGAATGCTGTCCGTAATGATGATGGCGACACCACAAAGGATCTTTTCAATGGTTTTGACACTATTACTGCTACAGAAATTGGTTCAGGAGCAATTTCGAAAGCGAAAGAGAACCTTTTTGAATTCTCTGAGGCCATTTCTGTTGATAATGCTGTGGACCAGATTACCGCTTTCTGTGAGAGTGCGAACGAACTGCTTACCGAAGAGACAAACAAACTGAAACTATTCTGCTCGCCTCAGATTTATAGAGCGTATTGTAAGGATTACAAGCAAACAACAGGTGCAATTCCTTATAACACAGCTTACGGTCAGAAGGCAGTAGAGGGTTTTGATAATATAGAATTTGTTCCGCTTGCGAACAAGAAAGATAGCAATTATATTCATCTTTCGACTGCAAGCAATATGCTTGTTGGTGTCAATCAGATGGGCGAGGAGGAACAGATACTTGTCGAAAAACATGCAGCTTTTGTTCTTCAGTTTGTCGCTACTATGTTCTTTGGTGTCCAGTTCGAGACTCTCTCGCCCGAGCGTATGCTTGTAGGTAAGTTGTTCGCTGATTAAAAAAGGAGGTAACTATGACAACAGTTTGTAATAATTCAGCTTTGTATGATAGCCTTGATTTTTGTCAAGGAACTACAGTTCTTCCCGGTATCCGCAAGCGTGTCTATTTCCTTCCTAAATCGAGCATTGTTAAGTATCCAACACTTCCTGACTTGAGTGCCGAGGGAGTGGATATGGGTGCATTGGCTACGTATGAAGGTGATTTTACCTTGGCCGCTGATGCTAAATGGAAGAGAATAGATGTGCTTACCGGTGATTCTGATATTTCTTCCGAATCTCAGGGTGATGCGCCTTCAAAGACATTCCTTAATAAGTGTACTTTGAAACATGCCGGCCGTAACGAAGAGGCTACTGGTTTTTGCCGAATGGCAAACAGTGACGATCTTGTATATCTCATTCAGCAGCGCGATGGCAAATATCGTGTTGTAGGTAATGAGATGTTCGAAACAAACACTAAACCTGCGCAAGCTTCAGGTGCTAAAGAAACTGATACATCGGGTACTACAATCTCGGTTGAAGTAAGCGATGTATGCCCTGCGCCTTTTTATGTAGGCAAGATTGTTACCGATGACGGTGATATTGATGCCTCGACAGGTGGACTGACGACTTAATAGTTAGTAAATAAAAAGTTTTGTTTGTGTGTAGTCGGCAGTTCTACAGTATAATGTTGTGAGGACTGCCGACATTTTAATTAAATTTTATGGACGAAAAATTGACATTACAGATCCAGGAATGGTTGAACACTCCTACTGATGACAGAAATATTGCCGTCGGCGCAGAATTGATGTTAAAACTCAACCGTAACCGCGTACTTTATCAGAATGTTATCAGTAAAGGTTGCAGAATGATGGGTAAGGTCGAGTATGAACTTAAAAAATACCTTCGTTTGCGCCTTGATAATAAGACAATAGCGGATGTTGTCCGCATGCAGACTGAGATAGTACCACGAGTGGAAGAAACTATTGCGCACTTTACCGAACGTGTTGCACCTGAAAGCGAGTATTCAGGCAAGCGTGCCGACCACGATGAACTTCCTGCAGAAATACAGCAACTTTGGGATGGTAACTTTGACCGTTACACAAAAATCAAAGCTCTCTTTGAGGAACTGAAGGCTATGGAGAAACAGCAGCCTTGCGACCGCTACGAGAAGCTGAAACTTCTTCATGAAGCGGATAAGGCTTACCGTGAAGCACTTACAAAATATGACAGCTATGTTAAGGAAAGAAATTCTCCTGAAGATGTAGATGATAAGGAAGATAACTTCCCTATCAAATCCGAGGAACAGCCTCTGGACCCGGCAGAACTCGCTACACAGATTGGTAATGCGAGAAAGTACATCTCTGAAGGTAAGGGTAAACTGAAAAAGCTCATCGAGGAGGGTAATGAAACGAAAGCTGACGCTCTCCGTGCTAAAATTGTAGAACGTGCAAGGATAATACAGCAAGCTGGCGCGCCCATCAGCGACGACACTCTTGCCGAATTATCTGAACTTGGCATAAACCTTTGACTTTATGGCTTTCAAGTTGGAACAGTTTGAGGATAGGCCTGTGCAGGCTTATTTCTCAAACACGGTCCAGCTGGCCGATGTGATTGCCTCTATCTTGGAACACATCGGGGCTTCGGAGATTGTTATCTCAACCTTCTCCACCTCCGAAGAGTTTCTGCGCCGTATCTGGCGATTACGGAAAGAGGGCTTAATCACGTCGGCTTCTCTTATTTGCGACCTTAAAGCGGCAAGGAAAACTGTTCATCTATATAAGTTTATTACTTCTATATTTGAATCCGTTCACCTTGCTGAGAATCACTCTAAGGTCGTTTTGCTCGGTAATAATCGCTACAAAGTGGCGGTTGTCACCTCGCAGAATCAAACGCGCGGAAATCGCTTTGAGTGTGGAATTATTTCATCTTCGCCAGAACTGTATAACACGCTTGCACAGGGCTTTGCCTTAATGCAGGATAAATCTTTACCCATTGATGGACTACTCTGATGATTTTATACATAATGTTCGGGAACTTGCCGAGGCATTAACCCCTGTGAGCGATATAGCAGCTCTGCTTGATGTTGATGAGACTTTGTTGCGTGAGGAACTAAGCAATAAACTCTCACCTCTACGCAAAGCGTATGACAAGGGCAAAGCGACTACCGCGTTGGCTCTTCGTAAGCAGGAACTTGAGCTTGCAAAGGTTGGTTCTCCGCTTGCTGTGCAACTCACGGCAAGCTATGTTAAAGATATGACTATAGACGAATAATATGCCACTGCCCGAAATTATAGACACTGCCCGCGATCATCTTTTCGCTGATGTCCAGGATATGCAACGTATCGGGCTGCCGCTCGCCACGCAAGAGCATCTCTTCCGCTTACGTGACCTTTACAACTTTTGGTTGCAACATCCGCGTTTTAAGGATAAGGAGATTGTACTTAAGCTTCAGCAGGATTATAAGCTCGGCAAGAGTCAGGCTTATACGGATCTTTCCATCTTAAAACTGCTCCTCGGTGAATTCCAAAAGACATCTAAGAACTATCATCGTTACCGTTTCCTGGAAATGATTCACGAGGCCTATGAGGTGGCCCGCATCAACAAGGATGCAAAGGCTATGACAGCAGCTGCTGACAAGTATGCGAAATATACACATCTTGACAAAGATGATGAACTCAACTTCGATTATGACAAGATTGTTGTGCAGGCTTTCGTCCCAACCGATGACCCCTCTGTGGCCGGATTTAAGCCTATTCCTAATATTCGCGAGGTTATCAGAAAGAAAATCGAGCAGTACAGTAAGGAATGTGACTACGTCGAAGAGATTAAACCCGAGGATGAGGATTACAATCCGGATGATATTTTCAAAGTAAATCCGAATGCAGAAAATATACCTTAACGACATACAACAGGAGATTATGTATATCGGTGCCAAGGATACTATTCTTTGTGCCGGGCGTGCTATTGGCAAGGGTGTGATACACGCTGAATGGAATTTGAGGAATTTTCAGCGAATGCCGCGTTCGATTACGGGTATTGTTTCGCCTAATGCCAAGCGTGCGCTCACTAATACGCTGCCCTCTATGCTTGTTCATTGGGAAAAGTGGGGTTTCAAGCGGAATGTTCATTGGTGCATAGGGCGTAAACCTCCAAAAGCTTGGGGCTGGGAGGAGCCAATATTTAAGCCTGAGAATTATGATAATGTGCTATCTTTTTATAATGGATCGATAGGGTTTATTATTTCTCAAGACCGGCAAGGAACATCGAACTCACATAGTTTTGATGCGCTGGATATTGACGAGGCTAAATTCATTGATTTCGAGCAGTTGAAAGATGAGACTTTCCCTGCCAATCGTGGTAATCGCCAATATTTCGGCCATCGGAGCTATCATCATGGTATGCTTATCACAAGTGATATGCCTTTGACGAAGAAGGGTAGTTGGTTTCTTGATTATCAAAATAAGTGTGACCAAGAGACTATTGATATTATTCGTGGCATTGTTTACGAGATATGGAAGGTTAAGGAACGTGTTAAGAAATTGCACGCTGAAGGTCGCACTGTCCCTGAATATACGAGGAATTATCTGACTCAACTCAATCGAGATCTATGCAAACTGCGTTCTGTTGCTGTATATTATCGTGAAGCTCCTACGTTGTATAATCTCGCTGTCCTTGGGGATGCTTTTATTTCACAGTTGAAGCGTGACCTACCACCGCTTACCTTTCAAACCTCTGTAATGTGTAAACGTGTGGGAATTGCGCGTGACGGCTTCTATAATTCTCTATCTGAACGTAATTATTACTCAAGCACAAATTTTGGCTATCTGGATTCTCTCGAATACAAATTTGATAAAATAAAAGAGCCTTCGTCGCTGATGGATGCTGATGTTGATGCAAATATGCCCATTTGTATTGCCTTTGATTATAATGCTAATATCAATTGGCTTGTTGCCGGGCAAGTGCAAGATGGGAAACTGCGTATTCTCAAATCTTTCTTTGTCAAGTATGAACGTAAGCTCGTAGAACTGGTTGCTGACTTCTGTAAATACTATCGTAACCACAAGCACAAGGAGGTTATTTTTTATTACGATTCAACGGCTCTCAGTAGTAATTATGCTGTTAATGATGAGGATTTCCGTTGGGTAATTATTAATGCTTTCAAGAAACAGGGATGGTTGGTAAGAGATACCAACACCTATATTGGTAAGCCTATGCACCATGCTGATAAACAGTTGCTCATTAACCGTATGTTGGCCGGGCGCGCCCGTTTGCATATTCTATTTAACCGTGAGAATAATGAAGATTTGCTCATCTCTATACAGACAGCTGGGGTCTATAATGGTCATAAAGATAAACGAGGCGAAAAGCTTGCCGAGACCGAAGAGGATAAACTTGAGTCCAGAACTGATGGTAGTGATGCTTTTGATACCTTGGCTATAGGTTGTGAACGTTTCCCTGTTAATGTGTATAATGTGGGCATTACTTCTGTATTCAAATAGTAGGTAATCGTCTTTTATGGTTGGGGTGTGCCGTGTTTACGGTACACCTCTTTTCTTTTACATGTGATGCACGTTACCGTCGGCATATTCCGCTAATTTATTAAATGGTAATCGGCAAATGCGATTTAGGGCGCTGGGGGGTGTCCCTTCTGATGACCGCAAAAAATGCGGTCGGCTGCTCGCGTAATTGCACGATGCTCATTCAATTACGCTCGCGAGGAGCGGAAAAAATCCAATTTATTCGAATTTTCCCCGTTTTTTTTATAGGTAATTCTTTATTATTCAACCACCTATAAATGGTTGCGGGCAGCGAAATTCCTTTCATTTTTGACATATTTCTTTCAGATAAGCATATGAATAGAATTTCGCAGTTTCGTACCCGCTTGTATTTTCTCCGTCTCTTATCATGTCTCAAGACCGAATACTGCACGGGTGTTCTTGTTCTATAGCTATAGCATGGCTATCTGTTTTTTTTTGCTCTCTTTTCTCACCTCGCCTTTTGATTAAATCCTTTGTATAGCGACCGTTCTGTGTTTCCCTTTTTTGCTGCAAAGGTATTTTCGTCATTTCGCTTATCAAGGTCGGGCCTTTGGTTTCTTTAAAAATCTCCACACCTCTTTTCTCTCAGGTAGTATTTCTCGAATAAAACCTTGCACCACTGCACTGTCGGACACTTTTAAGCAGCTACAAAAGGCGAAACAAACGGTCGGCGATATACGACGGAAAAATTAAAAAAAAAGCTCAGTGTGAGGAGCAAAAAAGTTAAAAGGCTCACACCGGATCTGGCTTCAACCGCCAGATAAATTATTACAAAGCAAGGTTAAAACACAATACACATACAACGATTATGAAAGGGTACAAGACATTTACAAAAGAGCAGGGTTTAGAGGTTATAAATAAGTTCTTCAAGGGTGCGAAGATTAACAAGGTATTTAACAGTCTCTATGAGTTGAGTATCATTTTTACCACTGCAGAGGGCGAAGAATTTGAATTGTATGCTAACGGTGAGAGTTTTTTTCAGATAGAGGGTAACGAGTATGTGATATGCTGAACGAGTTTGTAATATGGAAATTATGTGTAAAAGAAATAAGCGGACACCGCGCGACAGGTGTATAGTATTAACTCCTAAAATTTATAAGACTATGGAGACAACAAAAAAGAACATTGAGAGTGCAAATGTAGTAAAAAACGCAACAGCAGAGGCTACCGCCCTCACAGCCCCAAATCTCAACAAAAAGGGCAAGGAGACAAAGCCCAAGAGCGAGGCACAGCGCAAAGCTGAGGAATTGCAAAAGGAAATGGAGCGCAAGCAAAAGGAGCTTGCCGAGTGCCTCAAGGTGCTTGAGGCGAAGAAGGAACTTTCGGCCAAGCGTTCTACATTTATCGATACACTTGATAAAATTAACACCGCAGAAGAGGTGCTAAACGAGGATGACACTTTCGAGGTTACCAACTACCGTCTTATTTTCGCAAACTCAGGTGCGCCCTCATACCGCGAAGAGAGCATTTTCAAAATCTCCAATAGAGAACTGTTGTTGAACTTTGTGGATTTCATTCGCGACAAGATTAACAAAAAAATTGCCGAGATTGAGGCAGAACTCGTAAAATAACGGCTACAGTGAGAAAAGGAGTAACACAAACGTTGCTCCTTTTTGCGTATATGGTTGATAATATGCGCAAGGAAAAGCTGTTTTTTGTGCATGTTTTGAAAAATTCGCGCCGCCTGACGGCGGCAGTGGGTGTTCTGCATGCCTGGCAGAACTGTTGCTTGTCTTTTTAGATTATTATTAGTTATTGTACTTTCGAGCAAAATATTTGTATGGCTATTTCGCATAACATTAATAGTAATATTGTTTTTTCGACCGAACTTGATATTATTAATATATCGGGTGTTGTCGATGTGTTACCTGTTGCAATTTTGAACAGAGGGGTAACTGTTTTTACAACCGACTATATTCCCGATGAGGCAGGGAATGTCGTAATTTATAGTATTAAGAAAGTTGTAGAGGCATATATCGAAAATGTTTTTTCGGATTTTACCTTTATATTTGGTGATAAGAGTGTAAATGTTAGAGTTATAAGAAGCGTAATACGTATATCTGAAACTGCTGCAGGATTTTTGCCATCATTTTTCCTTACAACACTTATAAATTCTAAAAAGACGGCACTTGGACGTTATGAGACTCTTTCGTTTTATCCACAAGAGAGTTGTAATGTGTACGCTGTTGTGTCTTATCTTGATGGGGATACACTGCTTTCGTATGATGTTGAGCTGATGAGTGCTGATGATGTTATTCTTAATGCTGTAAATATAGTTAATGTTTCGCCTAGTAGATTCGTTGATGAAAGTAGAGAGACTCTCGTAAATATCGTTCTTCATGCGGGTAAACGTTTATTTACTCTTGAGATTGATGATATGTTGCCATCTGCTGACCCGGCTTTCATTTTTCGGAATAATTTCGGTTGCTGGGAGACATTTTATCTTACCGGTACTAAAGAAACCGAATACAGTATCAAGCGTTCACATGCATATATTGATGGTTACTATAAACAATATGATTTTGAAGATACGGAGATTTTTAACGCAAATAGCGGTATATTACTTGGTAATATGCTTAGCTTGGGAATGGATGTGGCCCGGACGACTAATGTCTTTCTATTGGACATACAGGGCGCAGCCGGTGACGAAATAGTTCTTACGGATAGTGAAATTAAATATACTAACGATGATGACGCGCTGCCTACATTTGATTATACATTTCGTCGTTGCACTGTGGTAACTGCATTGCTGAAGACCATAAGGCCTTCTAATTTATTTGACAAGACTTTTGACTTTACATTTAACTGATGGGAAACAGAACTATTCATTACAAAGAGGCTTTTCGCCTGCTCGAGAGTAAGCAGCCGGTGGATTTACGCCTTTGGAAATTATCCACAGGGGATATTTTGCATTACAAAGGTGTTGTATGTATATCTGCATATCGACGTGGTGGCACTCACAAAGTACGTTTTCCTAATAATGAGATACGAGAATTTCGCGATATTACCCTTTTTGAAATTAATGGAAAAACAATATACCGATGAATAATCAAGATAAAAAATGGTACCCTAATAATTCGGAAGTCTTTGAAATAAAAGATTCTGTGTTGTGTAGCATTGAAACTGTTGAAGACTCTGCTACGGTTTTTGATGAAGAGGTGTTTGGAAATGCAATACATATTCCCGGCACGCCGTATAAATATATTCCTTTCGGAGCTGATGACCAGCTTCCGTACAATCTTATACGTCAAATAGGTAAGGATGAAATAATGTCCCAAAATAAATTTTTCAATATCCTTACATGTTATGGAAATGGGTTGCAGTATGTAGATGCGCAGACTGATAAACCTACGAAAAACGCCGAGATAAAATCATTTATGATGCGTAATAGTCTTGCGGAGTTTTTTCTTGAGCAAACTACTGATTTGAAATATTTCTTCTTTGCGGTTGCTGTTATAATTCTTTCTAAGGATAGAACGAAAATCGTAAAGATACGCCACAAAGAGGCTTGTTATTGTCGTTTTGAAGAGGCTGACGAACAAGGAAGAATTAACCATGTCTTTTATGGCAATTTCAAGGATGGGGCCAAAAACAAGAAAAATATTGAGGTTATAAGATTGCTTGACCAAAAAGACCCGCTTGGCAATCTTCTTGTATTGGTTGGTAGGGAGCCGGGAGAGGATGGGCTATGCCGGGAAAGGACAAAGGAGAATAAATTCGCCATTGTTTCTCGTTTTCCGACACCGGGATTGCAGTATTATCCGGTTCCTTACTACACATCTATATTTAGGGGTGATTGGTATGATATCAAAAGGCTTATAGGTGTTGGTAAGAAAGCAAAGCTACGTAACTCGACAAGTATTAAGTATCATGTTGAGGTACATAAAGATTATTGGGACCAGATATGCTCTAATGAAGGTATTTATGATCCCGAAGAGAGAAAGAAACGTGTAAAAAAGGAATATGAGAATATTAAAAACTTTGTCACAGGTATTGAAAATAGTGGAAAGGTGTGGATCTCTGGCTTTTATCAAAATCCGGATGGTAAAGAAATTTCGATGATAAAAATTAATTGCCTTGATAAAGTTAAAGAGGGTGGTGATTGGTCGGACGATATACAAGAGTCGGCAAATACTCTTTGCTATGCCGAGAATATTCATCCTAACCTTGTGGGTGCTGTCCCGGGAAAGGCGCAGAGTAATAATTCCGGTAGTGATAAACGCGAACTTTTTACACTCAAGCAGAGCCTTGAGAAGGCTCCTCATGACATCTTAGCCAAACCTCACAATGTGGTTATCGGCTATAATGGATGGGATGTTTATCCGGATGTTCCGCTTATCATGCTAACTACACTCGATAAAAAAAATGATGCAAAGAAAGTTTCAATGAATAATGACCAAGAAAAAGACCCAAATGATGAATAAGCTTGTTATTACTCAGGAGATTTTTGAAAAACATATTTCATCGGCAACAAATGCTGATAATGCTGTTTTTGATGCTATTACCTCTGAACTTGCTGTAGCAGAAAATTTTGTTGCAGATAAGTTAGGTTTGTCTATTTTTGAGGCTATCCCGGAAAGGATACTATTTTTCTATGAGCGTGCTGTTTGTCTTTATGCTTATAGTATTGCTATCCCTCACCTCGATATTGTGCTTACTCCTACCGGATTTGGTGTTGTAAGCACGTCGAACGTGGTTCCAGCGAGTGCTGATAGAGTAAACAGGTTACTGTCTGCTGTTTGCTCTGCATATGACGATACTATTGATGAGATTATCGATCTTTTGCGATACGAAAAGGAATGGAATGATACTGATAAGGCTGTTGAATTATTTTCCTCATTTTTTTGGAGTGGAAAACAGTTGCGCCGATGTGGATTTCCGAACGCGCATCGTAGCAATTTCCATGACTATTTACCTGCTATCGATATTTACGAAGCTGAGTTACGAGAGAGCATAGGTGATGAGATTATTGATGAGCTTCTTGTTGCTATTCGCCATGCAGAGTGTTCTTCTGAGCAACGTGTCTTAATACGAATGATAGAGCAGTATATTGCAGCTTCCCTTGGCGATGCTCTCTATTACGAGATGCGCACTCTTAAAAATTCTGTTATAAGGTATTTACTTAATAATTTCGCGAAATTCCCAACTTTTGCCTCCTCTTCGGCATATAGAGCTATAAAAACCGAGCATTATGAAAACCAAAAAGACGATACTTGTTTCTTCTTCGGATAATGTGCTGAATTTCAATTTTCCGAAATCATGGCAGGAATTGACACAAGAGCAACTGAAAACTGTATTAGTATTTCTGTCGGCATACTCGCCGACAAATGCTCTTGTGCGTATTGTGTGTTATTTTGCTAACCTCATCATCGTACGTAAACTCCAAACAGGTTCTTTCTTATGTATATTGGTTAAAGAGACTGGACAGCATTCTATTACACTATCATCGGAAGAGTTTACTGCGATGTGTGATGTAATGCAATGGGTGCATGAGCCTGGGAACTATCCTGTGTTGCTCGGCGAATATTGTAACCGTAGAAGTATAAACAAATTGTTACATGGTGTACCATTTGAGAAATTTATTATGCTTGATAACCTTTTTCAAGGGTATCTAGTGAGCCGTAATGATGAGGCGGTTGCTCGCATGGCTAATATTATATTTGAGAGTAAAAAACCTTTGCCGAAACTCAAGCCTTATATGCTTTTTGGTATAGTATTGTGGTTTACGCAACTTAAAGCATATTTTTCTATTGAATTTACTAACTTTTTCCGACCGATGGCTGGCTGTAGCCCCTCATTAATAAAAGAGGCTATGAATGCGCAAATTCGTGCGCTAACAGGTGGTGATGTTACCAAAGAACAAGAGGTGTTGGCTATTGATACATGGCGAGCATTGACAGAACTCGATGCCAAAGCTCGGGAAGCAGAAGAATTTAAAAACTCAATGAATAAATGATTATGGATTTGTTTAATGCAGAAGAATATTTTAAATCCTTATCTCAAAAAAATAAATTGAGTGTAAAAGAGGGATTTACTTTTTGTACCTGTTCCGGACTCGAAAATTTAGAAGAGGCTATTTCTGTTTTTAAAAAACAGAAGAGTTTTTTTATTTTCGACGATACTACTGAAGGGCAAGAATTCAAAGGGCGAGGCGGTGGTTATTACCATCAACGGTTATTTACTATTTCGCTTATGCGTCGTTATAAAATCGATGATATGAAGGACCGAGCAGAGCAACTTGACATTTGCAGAAAACTGTTCAAACAGATTGTATCTCGATTGCTACGTGATAAGGAAAATACAACAAAGCTTACTTTTCTTAAAACTGATAAGATACTATATCGCGAGTATGGTAGATATATGTTTTCGGGATGTACAGGCTTGTATTTTATTTTAGAGTGTTCCGAACCGGAAAATCTTTGCTATAATTCTGAAGAATGGAACGAGTAGATAAAACCCAAGAGGAATATATTAAGGGGTGGACAGATATGATGATTACAATCTGGCAGGAGAAAATTATCAGATATGGGGTTGTCAATACTGGAGAATTGTACGCCTCTCTTAATGGAGACCCCGATTCGGATTCTGCATTGCTGAAATTTGCATCTTATGGAATCTATCAAGCTTATGGTGTTGGAAATGGATATAAGCGTGGGAATGGTGGTAATCTTGAATTTTTGGATCCTGAATATAGGAAGAAACATAAGCTGGGGCCACAGCGTAAACGTAGGAATTGGTTTAGTCCTCGATTATATAGCTCTGTGTTAGTTCTTCAGCGTGCTATGGCTGAGTTATACTCGCATGATATTGTTAATACAGTGTGTGATGCTCTTATCGATGGGCGTTCTGCTTTGAAAAAATAATACTTTTTGATTAAACTTATAATTATTTTTTATGGCTTTACTAAATATAGATAATCTAATTGCGACTGCTTCTAGAATAAGATATGCTGATACAGAAGGAGAAAATACGGCAGAAAGGGTCGGTGCACTTTTTGTTGATATTTTAAGTGAAATTAAGGAGGTTATTGATGCTGAAGAGTTACAGACTCTTGAATTAAAAGGGTTGATTCAAGGCACAAGTGGCTCAAGCAATTCTCGTTTAGACCCGTTTAAGTTATTAGGCTATCCTGAATCTTATGAAAGTATTAGTAAGGGATATGGAAGCTATGAAGAGTTTAATGATGCTCTCGATGGCCTTCTATATGACGCGAATATTAGCCCTGGAAATAACTACGGATATTTTCGTGCGCGCGTACTATGGCGCGACGTTGAGATTAAAAATATATTACTCTCAAGTGGCCAACGAAATATTATACAAGTAGTTTCAGGGACGCTTAACGTCCGTGACAACACTGTTATCGCGGACGATTGGAATTATAGAATCCTTTGGCGACAGCATGCAAACAGCACAGGCTGGAGTACATGGAAAGAATATGCCGGGACTTCAAGTGGCGGCGGTGGCGAGGTAAGCCCCGAACTTGAAGCACAAGTAAACGAGAATACAGCTAACATTGCGCAGAATACAAGTGATATAGAGAAGTTGATGAAGAAGAACTTCCCGCTTGTAGTGTCTGTTAGTGGTTCGCCTTCAGGATTGCAGGAATATGGCAATAAGTATGACTTCACTGTTACTTGGAGTGCAAAGATTGATGGCGTGTCGCAACCCATAGAAGGTGTAGCGATAAAAATAAATAATGGCACTTGGCAAACAATAAGCAAAAATGCACCCAACTACGTGTTGGAGGATGTTCAGACAGACACAACCGTAGCAGTTAAGCTCACAGTAAACGGTGTCGATGGTACTGATTCGGCAAGTATCAACTTCGCACATGCAGCCTATATGGGCGTTGTCGCTGCCGATTGGGTAGTTAGTGGGACGAATGTACAATCGCTTACCAAGCAGGAGCAGTTAAGCACAAGTAAATCGAGGAATTATACCACGTCAAGCGCACTAAGTTTGCAAAGGATTGTGTATGCTTATGCACAGACTTACGGCGCGATAAGCAAAGTGCTTGATGGTAACGGCTTCGATGTAACAGATTCCTTTGAGCTGAAAACGACAACCATCGGCGGCGTAGCCTACTACGTCTATATTTCTAAGGAGGCAACGACAACCAATGCAAAAGTAACAGTTAAATTCTCATAGCAATGGCAACAACACTTATATCTAATTTTTCATACAACGGCAAGCAGCCGAACTTTGAGCGTGACAGAGTGGCGACCGTTAGCGAATTACTTGCGGTAGACCCATTACAGCAAAAATACGACTACGGACACATAGTTTTTTGCGTTGAGGATGGCAAGCACTACCGCTTCATGTATAACTACGATGCACCCGACGATGCTAATTACAACACTACAACGGGTTGGTTTCAAGAGCTTACGACGGGTAGTGGCGAGGGCAGCATAGACACCTCTAATCTTGCTACGAAAGATGAATTGAAAGCGAAACAGGATGCTATCAGTGACTTAGGCACTATTCGTAGCGGTGCAGCTAAAGGTGCAACATCGGTACAGGAGATACAACTAAACAACGACCCTGTGGCGCAACCGACGGATGGAAAGGTAATTTTGCAGTTCAAGACAATAAATAATAAATCAATCACAGGTAGCGGAAATATCGAAATTGACAGTGGCAGCAGTGGCGGTGGCATTATATCCGAGACCGACCCCGTATTCAAGGCAAGTGCTGCTGCGAATATAAATCAGAGCGACATTGATTCGTGGAATAATAAGAGTGACTTCAGTGGTAATTATAACGACTTAAGCAACAAGCCTACTATTCCAAGTGCTGTAACAGAAAGTACCATTTCTAATTGGGGCTTCACTAAAAATAATGGAACGGTCACAAGTGTCAAAATAAACGGCGTAACTAAATCTCCTAATGCCAGCGGCGTAGTAGATTTAGGCTCTATTGAGAGTGGCGGTGGCACTACCGTAATAAACGGCGTAACAGATGTAATAGTAGATGGTGTTACGGTGGTTAGCGACAACGTGGCAACTATTCCATTGGCAAGTACTTCGGTTGTCGGCGTTGTGCAACTGTCGAGTGCTGTAGATTCAGATAGCGAGACAAAGGCTGCAACGCCAGCAGCAGTAAAATCTGTAAATGACAAGGTAAATGGAAAGCAAGATGCGATAAGCGACATTGCAGAGATAAGAACAAACGCAAGTAATGCTTTCAAAGGAACAATTAACGGAGAGACTACAGGCGACTTAGATGTTGTGACAAGCGTGAACGGCGTAAGCCCCAATAGAGGCGCAGTGACTATTGATGTTGGCGATAAGAATATTCAAAGCGATTGGAATGCTACAAGCGGCGATGCCTACATTAAGAATAAACCGACAATTCCAACATCTTTAAGTCAGCTTGCAGAAGATGTGAGCCACCGCACCGTTACTGACAGCGAAAAAAACGGTTGGGATGCTAAATTAGACAAGAACACAGCTGATAATTCTTATCTCGGCAAGAATGATAAAGCGACAAGTGCCACTAACGCGGACAACGCAACTAATGACGGTAACGGGGATAATATTTCCAATACTTACGCGACTAAGGCAGCGTTATCGGATGGACTTGCGGGCAAAGCCAATATAGCTGACATTCCCGACGCGGTAACAGAAGATACCGTAAGAGATTGGGGCTTCACGAAGAATACAGGTACTTACAGCAAGCCGACGGGCGGAATACCATTTGGCGACCTTGATAGCAATGTTCAGACGATACTCGGCAAAGCTAATATGGCTATTGACCGCATTGTGATGAACGACGTTGATTACGCGCCCTCGGGCAGCGAGACGCACATTGACCTCGGTACTGTTATTACGGGTGACGATAGTGTTCAGCATATTCTTGGAGGTTTGGTTGTCGGCAGCGACACAACTCCATCGGCAATGCAAGACGACAAGCATATAGGTCGCGTGGTTCTTACGGGAGTGGATAATCCACTCGTCGGACTGTTGGATAACAGTGACGGCGCAGTACCTTTCTATTTGCAGGCATACAAAAATGAACTGTACGTCGGGCAGACACGTGGCAAAGCAATTAAGATTAATTCATCGGGAAACGTTACGGTGCAGAAAGCACTTGCAGTAACAAATACTATTTCCGAGGGTGGAGTGGATTTGTCGAACAAATATCAGGCAAAACTCGTCAGCGGAACAAACATTAAGACTATCAACAATCAAAGCATCCTCGGAAGTGGAAATATCGTAGCTAATGCTTATCCTCTCGTCAGTCACGGGACGAGCGATACAACGTTCACGCTCACACCTAATA
>SUXQ01000019.1 GCA_015060905.1 Bacteroidales bacterium
ACCTGAATAATCTTCTCGTCTATTGCAAGGTATTGTTTGAGTGCGGCAGTCCTCTCTTTTATATCTTTTAATTGGTCGGCAGTAATCATACTGTTATCTTTATTAATTTATTTATAGTGCAAAGATAGTGCAAACAAACGTAACGCAAGCTTGCTTGCAAGTTACAAAGTGAGTGCAGCCTATGTTCGCATTATTCATACTGCAAAGATAGTGCAAACTTTCCTTTTTTTTGCATAAAAACAATAGGAACTAAAAATGAAAGGAAAATAGGCATTTAAATGCTATGAATGGTCTTTTTACCGCTTTTTTGTATAAATACATTTTTTTTTGACCGAAAAAAGTGTTTCCTTTGCAATATTTTTGTTAAAAGATAGTTATAAAAATAAATAAATATTTTTTTACTGAACGATTAATAACGGTTTGTAATGGTTGTAACTGATGGAATGAATGCCTTTGAACGTGCAATAAAGCGTGTTTTTGACTTTGTATGTTCGTTTCTTGGACTTCTCTTTTTGTCGCCGGTTTTTCTGATAGTATATATTATGTTGCGCATACAGAATGAAGGTAGTGTAATATTCTGTCAAGAGAGAATCGGATATAAAGGAAAACCTTTCAATATATACAAATTCCGCACCATGCGTGTCGATTCGGAACATGATGGAGAACCCCTGCTTGCTACAAAAGGTGATGAGCGTTTGACGAAAATCGGTCGCATCCTGCGTGAGCATCATCTGGATGAACTGCCTCAGTTGTTCAATGTGTTTAAAGGCGACATGTCTTTTGTCGGTCCACGTCCCGAACGTCAGTATTTTATTGACAAGATACGCAAGGAGAATCCTGATTATGATTATATTTTCCTGATGCGCCCCGGATTGACCTCTATGGCAACAATCCATAATGGTTATACCGATACAATGGAGAAGATGCTCATCCGTTTGGAAATGGACCTTGATTACCTCAAGAACCGTTCTTTGTGGCTCGATGCCAAATTGATTTTTACTACTGTCTTTTATATTGTAAACGGAAAAAAATTCTAATGATGAAAAAACATATCCTTTTCTTACTTTTTGCTGTTTTTTTCTCTTTTCAGAGTGTTGTAGCACAGAATTTGACAGATGAACAGATTGTTAAAATTGTGCTTGACGAACAGGAAAAGGGTAGCGATGAAAAGACAATTGTCCAGAAACTGTTGCGACAGGGCGTCACTCCTGCTCAGTTGCGCCGATTAAAAGCCAAGTATGAACAGGAACAAGAGGGTCTCGGGGCAGTGGATGTAACCGGAATCAACCGCAGCAGAACCGACAAAAAAAAGAATGTAGACAATAAAGGCAAGAACTTCATGCTTATCGATAGTAAATCGAAGTATACCAAGGATATGCAGCAGACTATGCTTCAAGATGAAATGTCATTCCTTGACATTGACTCCGTTGTCTATTATCAAAATCTGTTCAAGAAAGATGAAGTTTATGGTCGCAATATTTTCAATAACGAATTATTGACATTTGAACCGGCAATGAATATTCCTTCACCCTCTGACTACGTTCTTGGTGCCGGCGATCAGGTTATCATTGATGTATGGGGTGCTTCGCAGCAAAGTTTCGATGGCGAAATTTCTCCCGATGGTTATGTAGTGATAGAAGGAATAGGGCCCATAAAGTTGGCCGGTTATACGGTTGCAGCTGCAAATGAGCATGTAAAGAATGTTCTTAGCGAGTCATATGGCGGCTCTTCAATCACATTGTCTGTAGGCTCGACACGTAGTGTAAAGGTTGAAGTTGTCGGCGACGTTGTCACTCCCGGCTCTTATACGATGAGTGCCTTTTCTACACTCTTCAATGCATTGTATAATGCAGGCGGTATAAGCGAGACGGGAACCCTGCGCGATATTAAAGTCTTCAGGAACGGCAAGCAGGTGGGATATGTTGATGTTTATGATTATATCGTAAATGGCAACAACACCGGTAACATTCGTTTGCAGGACAATGACCTGGTTGTTGTGGGGCCGTACGATGCAATTGTAAACATTCAGGGAAAGGTGAAGCGTCCTATGAAATATGAGATGAAGGCTGATGAGACTCTTAAGAATCTGCTTTCATATACAGGAGGTTTAGCCGGTGACGCTTTTGAAAAGAATATAAGAATCATACGCAAGAATGGCAAGGAATATTCTGTTCATACAGTTGATAAAAATTCATTTGCATCATTCAAACTTGTTGATGGCGACTCTATTTATGTGGACTCGATTATTCCACGTTTCTCTAATATGGCAGAGGTAAAAGGTGCAGTCTTTCATCCGGGAATGTATGAGGTAAACGACTCAATTAATACGGTATATAAACTGATAGAAGCTGCTGACGGACTTCGCGAGGATGCTTTTACTGCCCGCGCAGTAATGCATCGCCGAAAAGAGGACAGACGTCTCGAGGTGCTTGCCGTAGATGTTGAAGGTATTATGAACGGCACGGTGGCAGATGTTAAACTGCGCAAAGAAGATGTGTTATTCATTCCCTCGGTTCATGAAATGAGAGGAGAAGAGACTGTGAAAATTTCGGGTGAGGTAAATTATCCCGGAGTATACGAATATGCCGAGAATACAACTCTTGAGGATTTTGTTCTACAAGCGGGAGGATTGACAAAAAATGCTTCAATTGTCAAGGTAGATGTCTATCGTATGATGTACGATGCAAAAGCATTGACCGAAGGTGATACAATAACACAGTGCTATAGTTTCGCTCTTAAGGATGGCTTTGTAGTAGACGGTGAGCCGGGATTCATTCTTCATCCGTTTGATGAGGTACATGTGCGCAAAAGCCCGGTTAATTCTGTTACAATGACTGTCACGATAAATGGTGCTGTGAATTTTGAAGGCGATTATGCAATGTATAACCGTGAATACAGGCTCAGCGATCTTGTAAAGGCAGCAGGTGGCTTTACTGAATTTGCCTATCCTTTGGGTGCGTATCTCAACCGCAAGATGACGGCCGAGGAACGTAGACAGCGCGAGGGAGCAATGCGAATGTCGCAGATACAGATGTACGAGGAGAGTATGCGCTCCGAGAGTGATTATAATATTACGCTGGCTGATTCGCTTATGAATCTTAAACTCGAACTCAGCGATGTCTATCCGGTTGCAATCAACCTAGAGAAGGCTATAGAGAATCCGGGCGGGGTCGAGGATATTGTACTGCGCGAGAGTGATGTACTTACGGTTCCTCAGTATACAGGTACAGTCAAGATTAGTGGTGAGGTACGTTATCCTATAACCATAAACTATAAGAAGGGAGAGAAACTGGGTTACTACATAAAACATGCCGGCGGTTATAGCGATAGAGCCAAAAAAGGCGACGTGTATGCAATATACATGAACGGTGGTGTAAGCGAGGTGTCCAAATTCTCGAGTAATGATATAAAACCCGGTTGTGAAATTGTGGTTCCTACAAAGAACGCGTCAAAGAAACTTTCCACAACCGAGGTATTGGCAATCAGCACCTCTACAGCTTCAATCGCTACGATGATTGTGACTTTAATAAATCTGCTTAAATAGTGTGCTTCTCCCCTAATGTTGCAGTACAATGACTATGCGGTCATGAATTATGTTACGGTAAATGGCAAATGATTATGGAACCGATATTAAAGAATGAAATACGCCTTGACCTTATCCTTAAAATTCTTAAGGATAATTGGAAAAAATATATTGCTGTTATGTTTATAACAGGTGTCATTTCTTCGCTTTTGATAATATGTGTGCCCCGATACTATGTTGTAAGAGTTACGCTGGCACCTGAATATGGTGAACAGAGTCCAATCAGTGGAATTCTTGGCAGTGCAGCCTCTTTCTTGAATCTCGGCGTGGGTGCTACAGGCGGCTCCAATGCAATTGTTCCCGAATTCTATCCGGATATCATTAAGTCTACAGATTTTTTGGTGGGGCTGATGAGTGCTCCTGTCAAGAGTCAGGATGGCGAATTCAGCGGTACATATGCCCAATATCTGACTTCGCGAGAGAAGGCTCCATGGTGGTGGGTAGTTATTGCTAAGGTTAAGAAGATTTTTGCAAAAGAAAAGGAACCTTTCAATGCGTCGAAAGATTACAAGGTCAATCCATTTGCACTTACTCGGGCGGAATATGATATTATAAAGAGTATTTCGGCATCTATCGAGTGCAATGTTGATGAAAAAACGGGGGTTATTTCAATCTCGGCAAATGCTCAGGACCCTCTTGTCGCTGCTATTATGGCAAATAATGTCAAGGAGGAGTTGCAGGAGTTTCTCACCAAGTACAGGACCGAGAAAATAAAGAACGAACTTAAACATGCTACAGAGTTATGCGACGCGGCATATGCCGATTATGTTAAGGCTCAGGATGTGTATGCTCGGTTTATGGACAAGCATCAGGCTCTTACGCGTCAATCATATAAGGTAGAGGAGACACGTCTCTCGGGAGAAATGCAGATGGCTCTTGAAATATATAACGCCCTTTATCAACAGAAATTGTACTCCGAATCCGAACTGCAGAAAAGGACGCCTGCCTTTACCACTTTGCAGAATGCCACTGTACCGGTGATTCCTACCGGCCCCAAAAGGATGGTAACAGTTCTGATAATGACTATATTGTCATTCTTTGTATATACAGTAATACTTGTGGCTGTAAATGACTCAAAGTTTCGTGGCAAAGAGTAGGGTGACTGTATGTATGTAGTGATATTGTTTGTTATATTTGCATTCCTTGCATTCCTTGCTTTTTTCGAGGATGAAAGGATACGAAGTTGTACTTGGCTGTTGGTTACGGTTGGTGCAATCCTTACTTTGTATGTGGCTTTTCGTCCTGCAGGTATTGACAATGACTACAACGCTTATTTAGGATATTTCAAAAACCCGGATGGTATTGTCGCTTCTTTGGCTGAACCTACTTTTAAGATTATCAACGGCTTTGCGCGTTTGTGTGGGGCACCGTTACTTTTGTTTGTCATTTATGCTGTTCTTGCAACGCCTCTTAAGATATATTCAATATTAAGGCTTTCTCCTTATTGGTATTTGTCGATACTTGTGTGGTTTGCGCATCTGTTTCTCGTTCAGGAGATGACGCAGATACGTGTTGCGGTGGCGACGGCCATATTTCTGTTTTCTATTCCTTATCTTGCCGAGGGACGTAAGGGCAAATTCGGGCTTTGTATGATTCTTGCAATACTTTTCCATTATTCTGCATTAGTTTTACTGCCTCTTATACTTATTGGAAACAAGCCTTTGTCGAGGATGTTTCTTCTTGTGCTCTTAGTCCTTCCTATTGCGTTGTATATGACTCCGCTTGCAAGCATAGAACTGTTGAAACTGGTTCCTATTCCTTTTCTGCAACAGAAACTGCAGATGTACGAAGAGTTGATGAAATACAAAGGGGGAGTATGGAGCGACATAAATATTTTCAACATAATGGCAGTGATGCGACTGTTTGCCTATTATATGCTTTTGTGGAAATATGACTACCTGTCGGACAAGTATCCGTATATGCCTGTGTTTATGAAGATTTTCTGCTATTCGATATGTATGTATGTAGGTCTCTCCTTCTTGCCGCCTGTGGCTATGAGAATAGAAGAATTTATCTCAATAATTGATTGTATATTGTTCCCGTTGTTGGCGGTGCTGATAAGGCCTCATTGGTTGGGTCGCATGCTTGTAATATTCTATTATGCCGGTGTTATTTTGGCAAACGTATACCTGTATAAACTTCTGAAAATTTAATTTTTTTCAGGGTTTGTTTTATGGGTGTTACGGTTACGACAATAGGTGTTGTGGTTTAATGAAAATGAATATGAAAAAAAGAATAACCTTTTTATTGCCGGGTATAGCCAATCGTCCGATAGGCGGATATAAAGTTGTTTATGAATATGCAAACAGGCTTGTCGGTGATGGATATATTGTAAATATAGTATATCCGACCTATTTGCATTTTGATAGCGATACTTGTTTTTTCCGTTTTTTAAGGATATCTAAGGCTTTCGTTAAATATATTTACTATATCTTAACTAAGAAATATATATGTAATAAATGGTTCGACCTGAATAAATGTGTTAATGAATTTTTAGTACCCTCCTTGAGCGAAAAATGGTGTCCTAAATCAGATGTATGTGTGGCAACATCTGCAAGAACTGCCATTTATATGAACAGATATAAAGAATCAGTTTCAAAGATTTATCTCATACAGGGTTATGAAGCATGGAATGGTATCACGGATGAACAACTGATAGATACATATAAATATCAGTTCAAGAAAATAGTAATATCAAAGTGGCTGTATGATATTGTTTCTAAATATGACCCGGATTGTCAGCTCATTCCTAATGGCTTTGATTTTGATTTTTTCAAGAAAACCGTAGAGTGTGAAAAACGTGACAGATACACTCTTGCAATGATGTATCATGTTCAGGAACTTAAAGGGTGCGATGATGGGTTTATGGCACTTGATATTGTTAAAAAGAGGTGTCCACAGTTGAAAGTATCTCTCTTTAGTGTGTACCCCGAACCGGATAATCTTCCCGATTGGATAACATATTATCGTCAGCCGGATAAGGATACGTTCAATAAAATATATAATTCGACAGCAATATTTGTTGGTACAAGTTGGAGCGAAGGGTGGGGATTGACTATTGGCGAGGCGATGATGTGTGGTTGTGCAGTTGCGTGTACCGATAATGCCGGTTACAGAGAAATGGCAATAGATAATAATACCGCCTTGCTGTCTCCTATAAAGAATCCTGCGGCTTTAGCCGAAAATATAATAAGACTGATAGAAGATGATGCACTAAGAATAAGAATTGCCGAACAGGGATATGAATATATTCAGAGGTTCAAATGGGACGATTCTTATTGTAAACTAAAATCAATTCTAAACTAATAAAATATCATAAAGATAATGATGCGTAAACTTTTTCGTGCAGCAAGGGCTCGTTTCTCATTGTATATACTGACGCCTCTGTTTTCTCATTGCTTTAACCCTTTGTGCACTTTATATTTTAATTTTGTATTCTTTCCCTTTCGGCAAGCAATAAAATTTCCACTTTTCGTGTATGGATGGCCTAAATTGTTTTCTCAATTTGGCAGAATGCAGTGCGATGGTGCTTGTTTTCCGGGAATGATAAAGTTGAATATATCGGATAGTCAAGGGCCTCAGTATTCTTGCGGTAACACAGAATTATCTGTTTGGGGAAAAATAATATTCAAGGCTGACAAGAAAAGTGATCATTTTGAGATAGGGAGCGGGTGCAGAATAAATGTCCTGCAGAATGGTGAGTTTGTATTTGGTGCAAATTCTAAAATAGGGAATTATTGCAATATAACAGTTTATAGTAAATTGATATTAGGTGAGGTTTCAAGAATTGCCCACAGGTCACAAATTATGGACAGCAACTATCACTATATGGCCGATTTTAATAATAAAATCGTCAAAAGGCATTGCGCACCAATAGTTATAGGGTCGTATTGCTGGATATGCAATAGTACAACAGTTACAGGTGGTGCTGTTATCCCCGATAAGGTAATAGTAAGTTCCAATTCATTGGTGAACAAGGATATGTCAGATGTTCCTGAAGGGGCTGTTATTGGGGGGCAGCCTGCAAAATTATTGAGAACAGGTGTGCGTAGAATAGAAAATAAGGCTTTTGAGAAAGTTTTAAATGACTATTTTGCACATAATGAATTTGCGCATACTTATGAATTTGATGCCACTCTGCCCGAGAGTATATGTGATATTGACTCAAACGATAAAATAGGATGAGTGATACTTCATTTAAAAGCAAACGTATATTGAAGAATACTGCGTTCTTATATATAAGAATGTTGTTTCTTTTGTTTGTCACATTATATACATCGAGGGTCTTGCTTGATGAGTTGGGCTTTGAAGATTTTGGCATATTTAATTTGGTTGCCGGCATTGCTTCAATGTTTGTTTTTTTCAGTTCCTCGTTGGTAAACGCGACACAGCGTTTCCTTAATGTCGAATTATCTAAGGGAGATGTTCTTAAGGCTAATGTTATATTGAATCAGCATCTTATATTATATACTGCTATTGCGGCTCTTGTAATTCTTTTGGCCGAGATTTTTGGTGTTTGGTTTATACGCAATGAATTGCAAATACCTCTTGAAAGATTGGATACTGCAGTTTGGGTTTTTAGGTTTGCAATGTGGTCATTAGCCATAGTATTGGTGGGAATTGTGTTTGATTCTGAAATTATAGCACACGAGGATATGAACGTCTATTCTTATGTGGGCTTGGTCGAAGGTGTTGCAAAGCTGGTTATTGTTTATATAATATCCGGTGCCTCTATCGATAAACTTTTCCTTTATGCTCTTTTATTATTATTTGTCACTGTTGTAACGCAAGGAATGTATTTTATTTATTCAAAATGGAATTATTCGGAATGTTTTATACGCTTCGTCTTTGACAAAAATGTATTAAAAGAGACCGGCTCTTTGCTTGGCTGGAATTTGGTTGGAACTGCGGTCTATGCATTGAATGACTCGGGTGTGAATGTTTTGTTGAATATGTTTTTTGGTCCTGTGGTTAATGCAGCGAGGGCTATTTCGTATCAAGTTAATGCCGCCCTCAATAATTTCAGTGCAAATATTTTTGTGTCGGTCAGGCCACAGATTGTAAAGTCTTATGCTTTGGGCGATTTTGATTATTTATTGAAACTTTTCTATAATAGTTCAAGATATTCTTTCTTCTTTTTATTTATTATCAGCCTTCCTATAATTTTCAATGTTGATGCTATTTTGGTTTTATGGCAGGGCAGTGTGCCGGAATTTACAGGCATATTTACTATATTGGTTCTAATCTATTCGTTGGTTAATATACTTACAAATCCCATATGGACATTGGCGCTTGCGGTGGGGCGTTTGAAAAAGTATATATGTGTCGGAAGTGGTGTGTTCTTGCTCATATTTCCTATTTCATATTTTCTCCTGCGTATGGATGTTCCTCCATATTATGTGATGTTTGTGATGATTGCAATTAGGAGTGTTTACCTGTTTGTGGTGCTGAGGATAATAAAAGAATATATTGTATTTACTTTCTCGGAGTATTTTAAGAAGGTATTGTATCCGATATTTAAACTTGTGCTTGTGTCCTTGCCTTTTATGTTTGCATTTGAACATTATGTGGGTGGCGTGGGCTTGTTTGTTTCGTTAGCTGTGCAATTTTCAATATTGACGATTCTTACATATTTTGTGGGAATGTGTAAAGGCGACCGTCAGTATATAGTGTCTTTAATAAAAAATTTATACATCAAATATTTTAAAGGAGGGGATAATAACCTGTCTTAAATAGTATTTGAATGCTAATATGCTGAATTTATAACATTTGTTTATCCTGTAAAATAGTTGTACCTTTGCGCAATATAGTAATTGGTACCATTGTTTCGTCTCTAATGATATAATGGTGCAAAATGTTATTTATGTCGTTTTTTAGAGAGAAAATATATATAATAATAGCTTTGTATACAGTACTCTTTTGTAGTGGTAAACTGTATGCACAGGATAGGTTCGCTGTAAGGGATTATGTTCAGCTCAATGCAATAAGTTCAGTGGGCGAATATGCTCCATTTTGGTTAGTTTCGAATAGGGGCGGGCTCTCTTCGCTTGATACTGATAATGGTTATATAAGATGCGGGGTGGGGATTGATGGCTCTATTGACGGCAAGGGTAATTGGTGTTACTCTTCAGGAATTGATTTGAAAGCCGGGTATAATCAGGCTCATAAACCTTTTGTCCACCAATTATACGCCGATGTATCATATAAATGGCTCACTCTCAGCATTGGTGCCAAAGAGCGTGGGGCCGAGATGCGCGATTTTTGTCGCCTTGACGTGTCCGACAACAGTGCGTTCAATGCCCTTGACAGACTTTCATTCAACAGTCTGCACGAACTTGGTACAGGAGGGCTGGTGTATAGTGGCAATAGTACCCCAATACCGCAGGTGCGCATAGGTGCACCGGAATATGTTGCGGTTAAAGGGACAGGCTCTTGGCTCAAGATGCGGGGGCATATAGCATATGGTATGTTCATGGATGGCAAGTTTCAAGAAGATTTTACGGCCATAAACCCCAAAGAGAAATATAACAAGAATGTTCTTTATCACAGCAAGGCTATGTTTGTAAAGGTTGGAAACGAGAATAAGTTCCCGCTGGAGGTTGAAGGTGGTCTTGAAATGTATTCTCAGTTTGGCGGCAATGTATATACTCACGCCGATGGCAAGACTCTGTCAATGCCTACACGCCCCGTGGACTTCTTTAAGGCTTTTATTCCTTTAGGCGGGGATGATATTGTGCCGTATACAGAGCAGTCGAACATTACCGGTAACCAAATAGGAAATTGGCATCTGGCGTTTACGCTCCACACAAAGCCTGCCGATATTGTACTCTATGGCGAGCATATGTTTGAGGATTTCTCTCAACTGTTCTTTTTCGAGTATCAGAATAACATAGATAATAAAAGGACGCTTGTCTATTATCCTTGGCGCGACCTGATGGTAGGTATTTCGGTTAAGAACAAGAGTGGTGTTCTTGATTTTATATCGAACATCCAGTATGAGTATGTTTCTACATACGACCAGAGCGGTGCGGGCTACAATGACCCGAGTGACTATTTTGTCGAGCAGATGGATGGTCTTGATAATTATTACAATCATTCCATATACAGTGGGTGGCACTATTATGGAACGCCTCTTGGTAATCCGCTGCTTTTTTCTCCATTGTACAATACCAATGGAAGTCTGGAGTTCAAGGCTAACAGGATGCGTGCGCATCATGTGGGCGTGAATGGCTCTTTCGGGGAAAGAAAGGAGTTTCTTTACAGGCTCATGTATACATACAGTGAGAATTGGGGTACGTATGTGAATCCTTTTTTCAAGAAACGGTATACAACATCGCTTCTTGCTGACTTTATGTATTCTCCTTGCGGAAAATCGTGGTTCCTGTCGGCATCGGTCGCTCACGATAAAAGTAATCACATAGGTAACAATACAGGTGTGATGCTCTCATTTGTAAAGGTTGGTCTCTTTAAACGTTAAGTATATGCTGAAGAAATTGTTATATATTTGTTTGTCGTTGTTGGTGTTATCGTGTGAAAAGATCTTTATAAATGGAGATTTGGACGGTATGTGGAGACTGCAGAGCGTGGAGGATAATGGCTCTGTAATATATACTGATACTATATTTTATTCATTCCAGCGTCATCTTGTGATGATGGGAATTTTTTCCGAGACTGAACTTCCCAAGAATTGGTATATGGGTTGTTTCGCATATGAGGGCGACAGTATTATTATGAATAATTTCTACCGTTATCCGGGAACTGATGGTATTTGTGTGCCCGAGGAATTGGAAAATTTACATATATACGATACGATTGTAGGTTTTAAGGTTGAGCATTTGGATGATAAAGTGCTTGTCCTCTCCGAGGCTGATAGAAAGTATTCGTTCAGAAAGTGGTGATAGTAGAAGGTTTTATATGGCTATTGAAAAAATGGATAAGGTTGTAGTTCTTCTCTCTACATATAATGGCGAGAAATATCTCGAGGAGCAACTTCTTTCCTTGCAAGGACAAGTGGGGGTCGATGTTACTGTGCTTGTTCGTGACGATGGCTCGACTGACAGTACTACTGCCTTGTTGGATAAATGGAGCAAGAAGGGGCTCTTATCTTGGTACACAGGAGCGAATTTGGGTCCCGCAAGAAGTTTTTTGGAATTACTCGGTAATGCTCCCGATGCCGATTATTATGCTTTCTGCGACCAAGATGATGTGTGGTTGCCCGATAAACTGCATAGGGCAGTGCAGTCGCTTCGTTTGTGTGACGGAGAATACAAATTGTATTTAAGCCCGGCAATATTGGTGGACTCGTCTTTGAATATCATAGGGGAATTACCATTGAATTACAAGTTTACTGCGGGCGAAGCTGTTGTTACCAATCCGGCAACGGGTTGTACGATGTTATTTAACAACAACCTAAAGAAACTTGTCGAGAAGTACCCTCCACGAGTGTTTGAAATGCATGACGAGTGGGTCTATAAGGTTTGTCTTTTTATGAATGGAACAATATATGCCGATAAAGAGTCGCGTATATACTACCGTCAGCATGGCAACAATGTGATAGGCGCGAAAGAACCATTTTTAAAAGGTATTGCAAGGCATTTTGGTTTGCTTTTTGCAAAGGGAGGGGCGCGTTCCGGGACTTTGTGCGAAATTTACAGACTGTACAAAAGTATTATGCCGAAAGAAAATGCTGATATTCTTGAAAGGGTTCATGCGTATGTTACTTCGTGGAGCGGGCGTTTTAACTTGTTGGGCCTTCCGAGCCTGTCGGCACCATCGTCTTTGACAATGCTCAATTTCTATATGGCTGTTTTGTTCGGTAAATTTTGATATTGTTCAAAAAAGGTTTTTATTATGAAAAAGGTTGTTGTTCTTTTATCAACATATAATGGTGGAACATATCTTGCGGAGCAACTGGAGTCTTTGGCGGCGCAGCGCAATGTCGATGTTGAGATAATTGTTCGTGATGATGGCTCTACTGATGAAACTATGAATATTCTGAATGAGTGGCAGTCAAAGGGTGCGTTAAAATGGTATTCCGGCGAGAATATGGGCTCGGCCGGCAGCTTTATGGATTTGCTATACAACTCTCCCGACGCCGATTATTACGCATTCTGCGACCAGGATGATGTGTGGTTCCCCGATAAGTTACAGCGTGCCGTAAGAATGCTTAAAGAGAATGGCGACGGAAATGTGCCGGCACTCTATTTTTCGGCTCAGACATTGGTTGATTCGAATAAGAATGTCATAGGTCATTATATACCTAAAAGGCTGTTTACTTTCGGTGAGAGTCTTCTGAGAAATCCCGCCGCAGGCTGTACTATGGTTTTCAGTCGCGATTTTAGGAATCTTATAGTGCGCGAAAAGCCCGATTATGTGCATATGCATGATATGTGGCTTTATATGGTGTGTCTTGCTGTCGGTGGTGTGCCTTTGTTCGACCCGACACCTTCGATGTTATACAGACAACATTCAAAAAATGTTGTCGGGTGTAACCAATCTTTTTCACAGAGGATGCTGCGTCGTTTCCGTATGTTCTTGGATGGCAAGGATTCCATTAGAATGAAGACGTGCGAGCAGTTGCTAAAGTGTTATTCAAAAGATATGCCCGAGAGGCATGTGGATATTTTGAATAGCATAATGGTGTATAGATTTTCATTAAAAAACAAATTGAAATTGCTTCGTTTCAAGGAGATAAGGACGACTTATAGCTTCGCTCGGTTGTTTTTCTGTATTACTGTTTTTGCCAATCGCTATTGATGTGTATGTTTGCGATTTACAGTATCCTTTTTTAAGAGGTGTAATATGCTTGAATATCTTTAAACCCTTTTTTATTTTTTTGTATAGAAAATTAATATTACATTTGTAGAATATAAAATAAAGTTCTTGTATATTTCAAGATTGTATAGGTAGTAAGGATATGCGTGTTTTGCAGGTAATAACCTTGTGTGAATTAGGTGGGGCGCAGTCGGTTGTCGTAAATATCACTAACGGTATTTGCGATGACCATGAGGTCATTGTTGCTTCGGGCGATGGAGATGGCAAAATGTGGGACATGCTTGATGCAAGGGTCAAGCGTGTGCATTGCAAGTATCTGAAAAGGGAAATTTCGCTATATAATGATGTGCGTGCTCTTTTAGAGCTTCGCAAAATATACAAAAAGTACAAGCCGGATATAATTCACCTTCATTCTTCCAAGGCCGGCATACTGGGTCGTCTGGCTTTTCCCACAAAAAAGACTGTATATACTGTTCATGGCTTTGATTCTATCCGCGTAGTGCATCGTTCGTTTCTGTTTCTTGAAAAACTTATGCAGTACTTTTGTAAAGCTGTAGTTGCTGTAAGTTGCTATGATAAAAAGAATCTTATTGCAGAGGCTATTAAGAACAATTTATCGATAGTGTATAATGGGGCCTCTGTCCCGGAGGTTGAGAAGCCCGTTTCTTTTATGTTGCCTGATAAATACAAGAAGACAGTGTTATGTGTTGCGCGCATCTCTCCACAAAAAAATTGCGCTTTGTTCTTGAAGGTTGCTTCATTGCTTCCTGAATATGCGTTTGTGTGGATAGGCAATCAAGAAAAAGTGTGCGAGCACCCTGACAATGTGTTCTTTATGGGAAACATTCCTAATGCTGCTGTGTACGGTTCCCTTGCCGATGTATTCTTACTCCCTGCTAATTATGAAGGGCTTCCCATTGTGATTATTGAGGCGATGAGTCATGGCTGCCCGGTTGTGGCGTCTGATGTTGGTGGAGTCTCGGAACTTGTTCATAATGATGTAAATGGTTATGCTTTGGATAATAGAGCGGAATTGTTTGCTGAAAAGATTAAATATATACTTGAAAATGAGCAAGTGCGTGACAGTATGTCCAAAGCATCGAAAAAGATGTATGAAAAAAACTTTACTGTGGACAAGATGGTTGATGGTTATAAGGGGGTCTACAATAAAGTCCTTGGTAAGAAGTGTTTCTGATAATTGCTTTTTAATCCCGGCGGCAGCATCTGCTGAAATAAAAATCTTTCTCGGCATTAATCGTATATAGGCTTTTTGGACTCCTGAAACAGCAATTTTAGGGCAAATTTCGATTGTAAATTTGCTCTTTTCTCTCTCTTGCACTAATTTTGTGTTTAAATAAATATGAAATATGGAAATAACAAAAGGAGATATTGAACAGGCGGTGGGGTTGCTTAAAATATTGGTAAGCACTCCCTCGATTAGTCGTGATGAAAGTGCGGCAGCCGATAAACTACAATCATACATAGAGCGCAGCGCACCGTTCGTGGGCACGGTGCATCGCCACTTAAATAATATATGGTGCGTGGCTCCGGGTTACGATGCTTCGCGCCCCACAATATTGCTTGATGCACATATTGACACTGTAAAGCCTGCAAGTGCTTGGACGAAATCTCCGTTTACGCCTATTATCGAAGGCGATTGTCTTTATGGTCTTGGTAGTAACGACGATGGCGGTTCACTTGTAACTATGCTGCATGTTTTTTATAAACTGTGTCAGACTGAGCAGAAATACAATCTTATCTTCCTTGCTTCGGCCGAAGAGGAGGTCTCGGGAAAGGATGGCCTCGAGTCGGTGCTTCCCATGCTGCCTCCAATATCTTGCGCCATTATCGGCGAGCCTACGGGTATGCATCCGGCTATTGCCGAGAAGGGGTTGATGGTGCTTGACTGCACCGCGCATGGAAAATCGGGGCACGCTGCTCGTAACGAGGGAGTGAATGCCATATACGAGGCGCTGCCTGACGTCGAGTGGTTCCGAACATATTCATTCCCCAAAGTATCGCCTTTGCTTGGTGCTGTCAAGATGAGCGTCACGCAGATAAATGCCGGCACGCAGCATAATGTTGTTCCCGATGTTTGCAAATATGTGGTAGACGTGCGCAGCAACGAGTGTTACAGCAACAAAGAGATTGTGGAAGTTGTTACCGCAAACGTAAAGTCCGAGGTTAAGCCCCGTTCGTTGCGTCTGAACTCCTCGTCGATAGAGCCTGAACATCCTTTGGTGCGACGCGCAGTGGAGCTTGGTCGCAAGCCTTTCGGTTCGCCCACACTATCCAATCAGGCATTGATAAACAATGTACCTTGCTTGAAAATGGGTCCGGGAGAATCCTCACGTTCACACACAGCCAACGAATTTATCAAGCTCGACGAGATTAAAGAGGGAATGGAAATTTATGCTCAAATGCTCGACGGACTAATTTTGTAATCATCATTTATATAATAAATACCATGAAACGAATAGCTGCTTTTATTGTTGTTGCCGCGAGTGTTGTTACAGCTTCGGCGCAATCTATTTACTATCAGGATGCAACCAATGTGGACATGGCACGTCACACGCTGCGCAACGAGGTTTTGCGTCGCGAATTTGTGCTTCCCGAGGTTAATGGCTACAAGGTGCTGAAGGCCGACCTTCACAGCCATACAATATATTCTGACGGTAACGTTACTCCCGAGTATCGTGTGCGCGAGGCGTGGGTCGATGGCCTTGATGTTCTTGCAATTACCGAACATGTGGAGTATCGCCCCAGCGAGGGTAAAATGTATAATTATCTGAAAGGTTACCTGCCTGCCGAAATGCAGAATCTGAATATGAGCGAGGTTGTAAAAGACATGGGCATTTTGACGAATCTTAACCTCTCGAACGAGCTTGCAGCCAAGGCTGCCGTTGGTTACGGAATTACCATTATTCCCGGTGTTGAGATTACTCGTACTCCCGAGACGATAGGTCACTATAATGCACTTTTTGTCGAGGATGCGAATAATGTGTACGACGCTGACCCTGCCGCCTCTATCAGAAAAGCTCGCTCACAGGGTGCGATTATCATGCACAATCACCCCGGGTGGCGTCGCAAGAATCTGCAAATGACCGAGTTTGAACAACAGGTGTATGGCGAGGGACTTATTGACGGAGTGGAGATTATGAACGGCTCGGAATTTTATCCCTCGGTGGTGCAGCGTGCTTCGGACAAAAATCTTTTTATGGCTGCAAATACCGATATTCACAGTACAACGGCAATGGATTACACCAATCAGGGGCACCGTCGCAATATGACTTTCATATTGGCAAAGGATGCGTCGCCCGAGTCGTTGAAAGATGCTCTTAAAAAGCGCAGGACATTGGCCTATTCGTTCGGTACATTGGCAGGCGACGAGCAGCTTGTAAAGGACTTTTTCCTTGCTTGCGTGAAACTCGAAACTTTCCGTGTGGATGGTAAAGGCAAACGCTCTGTTCGCATGACAAACAACAGTTCCATGGACTTTGTCCTTAATTTTGGCGGTAACCCTGTGCAGTTGCGTGCATTTACTTCGCGCAACGTCAGTGTGGCAAAGGACAAGAAACTCAATTTTACCGTTGAGAATCTGTGGGTGCCTACCGAAAATAAACATCCTGAATTCAGCTTGAAAATAAAATAAAAAAGTTTGATAGATTCATAAACTCGCAAGCATCTGTATATGTTGGATGCTTGCGAGTTTTTTTATACTCTCCGGTGTAAATTTTGCTGAAATTTTTGTTGGGAAAATAGAAATTTTCGACTCACGCTCCACTCTCTTGCAAGAAATTTATATTCAGCATAATAGATTAAAAATAGGCTGTTGAAAACTTTAACAAAAAAATATTTACTATTTATAGTGGGGAATTGTGGGGAATTGTGTAATTTTGAAGCGAATATGCTAAATTAGGGAGTATAGACTATGCGTTTCATCGGAAATATAGAGGCGAAGAGCGACAGTAAGGGGCGAGTATTTGTTCCTGCTTACTTTCGTCGTGCGCTTCAAGCTGCGGGTAGCAGCAAGCTGATGATGCGCAAAGATATATTCCAAGAGTGTCTTGTATTGTACCCCGAGGGGAGCTGGAACAAGCAGCTTGACACACTGCGCAGCCGCCTCGACAGATGGAATTCCCATCATCAGATGATATTCCGCCAATTTGTAGCAGACGTAGAAGAGGTAAACATCGACAGCAACGGTCGTATATTAATTCCCAAACGCTACATGAAGATGGCAGGCATCGAGCAAGAGGTGCGCTTCATAGGCATGTACGACACAATAGAAATTTGGGCAAAAGAGAAACTCGAGCAGCCATTTATGGATGCAGCCACCTTTGGTGCAGAGATTGAAAAAATAATGACCGAAAAAAAAGAAGAGAGCAATAATGGTTGAGGAAATTGTATATCACACCCCTGTGATGCTGGGCGAGAGCATCGAGCAAATGAAGCTTGATGGCAACTGTCTGTGTGCCGACCTTACATTCGGTGGTGGCGGACACAGCCGCGAAATTTTGTCGCATTTGGGCGAGGATGGCCACCTTTACGCATTCGACCAAGATGAAGATGCTGAAAAGAACTCTCCCGCCGACAAACGATTCACATTTGTCAGGGGCAATTTTCGTTACCTTTACAATTTCATGCGCTACCATGGGGTGAGCGAACTTGACGCCATTCTTGCCGACCTAGGAGTGTCGGGGCACCATTTTGACGACGAGACACGCGGATTCTCTTTCCGCTTCGACGCCGACCTTGACATGCGCATGAACAAACGCGGAGGTCAGACGGCAGCCGACCTTCTGAACAATGCAACCGAGGAAAAACTCTCCGAAATATTCAAATTCTACGGTGAACTTAACTGTAGTCGCAAATTAGCCTCGGCGGTAGTGAAAAGGCGTGCCACACGCTCCTTCCGTCGCGTGAACGACCTTATAGAAACTGCAAAGCCATTCTGTCCGCCTCAGCGCGAGAAGAAAGAAATGGCAAAAGTGTTTCAAGCATTGCGCATAGAAATTAATCAAGAGGTTGAGAGCCTGAAAGAGATGTTGCAGCAGTGCAAAGAACTGCTGAAGCCCGGTGGTAGATTGGTGGTAATAACCTACCATTCGATAGAGGACCGCATAGTGAAGAATTTTATGAAGAGTGGCAATATAGAAGGCACAATAGAGAAAGACTTCTTCGGACGAAGCACCTCTCCTTTTGTCACACAAAAGCCCATAATACCCACAGCCGAAGAACTTGAAAGAAACCCCCGTTCGCGAAGCGCAAAGTTGCGAGTAGCAATAAAAAAAGAGGAGGTGTAGAAAATGGAAGAGAATACGACACAAAAGAAAAAGAAAAAAAAGAAGAGCGGCATCTTCTATAAAATATACAGCGGAAATATTCTGCGCGACGAAAGAATAACAAAAAACGCAGGACTCTTTGCGCTGGTAATATTCTACATAATTATATATATAAGCAACCGATACGCATTTCAGCAGGAATTACACAAAATATCCGATCTTAAAGACGAAGTAAAAATATTAAAATACGACGTACTTACACAACAGAGTGAACTTTCGGAAAAAGGCCGACAGTCACATATAGAGAAATATGTAAAAGAGAGCGAAAGTGAATTAGGCATTGCCACACAGCCACCCTATTTAATAGAATAGCACACGATGTTCAAAAACAGAGAAGACATAATATTCCGATTCAAACTTCTGATAATTTCATTCTTTACACTTTGGGCAATACTCATATTGGCCAAGGCTGCAATAACCATGACCAAAGAAAGAGAACATTGGATGGAGAAAAAGGATAAATATATAAGATACAACATTCCTGTAGAACCTCAGCGTGGCAATATACTGAGCGACAATGGCGAACTGCTTGCGAGCAGTCTGCCCCGCTACACTCTGCACATAGACTTCAAATACACCGATAAGAAAAACCCAAAGGACGAGAAAAAGATACGAGCGCAAAAAGACTCCTTGTGGGAGGCTGACATTAAAGAACTCTGCAAGGGGCTCAGCACCATATTCCCCGATTGGAGCGCCAAACGTTTCGAACAACATCTGCGCAAAGGAAAAAAAGAGGGTAAAAGATACTATAAAGTTTACCCCCGCCGAATCTCTTATATACAATATAAAGAGATGAAAAAACTGCCCATCTTGAACCAAAAGCCACATTTGAGCGGCGCACGATGGGAGTCGAGCATACAGCGTGAAAAACCCTTCGGGTCGCTTGCCAAACACACCCTCGGCTCACTATGGGCCGAAAATGACTCGGCCTATCGAGGGCTCGAACTTAAATACGACTCCATTCTCAAAGGCAAAAAAGGCATTATGCACCGCCAAAGAGTGGGCGAGGGTTATCTGAGCATCATAGACGTTCCCGCCGAAAATGGAGCAGACATACAGACAACACTCAATGTAGAGATGCAGGATATTTGCGAGACGGCCCTGAAGAACGAACTTATAAAGCAAAATGGTGAGTCGGGTCGCGCGATACTCATGGAGGTTGCCACCGGTGACATAAAAGCAATAGTAAACCTTAAGCGAGCAGGCGAGGGTGTTTACGAAGAAATGGAGAATTTCATGTACGAGGTAAGCTCACCTGGCTCCATCTTCAAGACTGTGGCTCTTGCCGCAGCCTTCGAGGATAAACTAATAACCCCTTACGACTCGGTTCCCCACCACAATAAGTCGCACATCTTTTACGGAAGAAAGCCCACTACCGACACAGGTCACTATACAAACGGAACCTCCAAATACAGTGTGATAGAGGTAATGGAGCAATCTTCCAATATAGGAATGGGCGAAATAATAAACCGCAGTTACAAGAAAAATCCGCAGAAGTTCATCGACCGATTGCAAAAAATGGGAGTGGACGATACATACGACATACTCGTTGGAGCAAGAAGCCCTAAGATAAAGACTCCAAAAGACAAGACCTGGTCGATGATGGACCTTGTCTCAATGTCTTTCGGATACGTTGTTGAAACTACTCCGTTGAATATGGTAACATTCTACAACACCATAGCCAACGACGGCAAGCAGATGAAACCCCGCCTTGTAAAAAGAATAATAAAAGATGGAGCAACCATAAAAGAGTTCGAGCCCGAAGTGTTGCGCGAAGAGGCCCTTTCGCCACAAACGGTAAAAGACCTCAAAATGATACTCTACGAAGTTGTGAACGACAAAGATGGTACCGGCAAAAAGGTAAAGTCGGATAAATTTCAGATAGCCGGAAAAACAGGTACGGCACGTACCGTAAAGCCCGGATTCGGATACAACTACTCACCCATGCGCTATTTGCTCAGTTTCTGCGGATATTTCCCGGCCGATGCACCAAAATACTCGTGCATCGTGCAGATAATAAAAGTTGGTCCCGGAAGCGGTGGCGGCACGTCAGGAGTTGTATTCAAAGAGGTTGCCGAACGAGTGATGGCAAAAAGCTTGAGGTTGCCATTGTCTACAGCGCAAGATACGCTTAACGAACATATTCCTATTGCCAAGCACGGCAATCTTAGTGCCGTAAGCTATCTGTTCGACAAATTGGACATAGAAACGACCAACAGCGTGGATGACTCGGAGGATGATCGCGTGTGGGGAAAAATAAAGAACGAAGATGGCAAACTGAGTTTTGACAGCCGAGAGATAAAAGAGAATATTATACCCGACGTCAGGGGCATGGGAGCAAAAGATGCAATATTCCTGTTGAAACAGGCGGGACTCCGCCCCGGGCTCAGCGGGTACGGGCGAGTTGTTTCACAAAGTATTCCTGCCGGGCAAAAAGCTGCAAAAGGCTCGTATATACTCATAACTCTCAAGCCCTAAACTATTAACGAAGAAAATAAAAATCACTGACATATGAGACTCAACAATCTGACAAGAGATACACAATTCATACAATTGATTCTCCCTAAAAACGAGGTCGATATTACAGGGGTGAACATAGATTCCCGCAAAGTAAAAGAAGGAGACATGTTCATTGCCATGCGTGGCACACAAGTTGATGGACATAAATATATAAGCACCGCCGAGGAGCAGGGAGCGGTAGCTATTGTATGCGAAACGCTACCCGAGCGCATAAACCCCAATGTTGCCTATTTGCGAGTGGCTGACAGTCAGGCGGTTGCCGGCAAGCTGGTAACAGCATTCTACGGCGACCCCACACAAAAACTCAAGCTTGTGGGGGTGACCGGAACTAACGGAAAAACAACAATAGCCACATTGCTTTACGAGCTTTTCCGCGAAATGGGACACAAATGCGGTCTTTTGTCTACTGTGTGCAATTATATAGATGGTACACCCTATCCTTCTACCCACACAACCCCCGACGTTGTGTCGCTGAACGCGCTGCTTGGCAAGATGGCCGACGAGGGGTGCGAGTATGTGTTTATGGAGGTTAGCTCACACTCGCTTGCACAAGAGCGTGTGGGTGGCCTGCGTTTCACCGGCGGTATTTTTACCAACCTCACACGCGACCATATGGATTATCACAATACAATGGAAGAGTATCTGCGTTGCAAGAAAAGCTTCTTCGACAAACTGCCCTCGGACGCATTTGCAATAACCAATATTGATGATAAAAACGGTCCTATAATGGTGCAAAATACACGCGCCGACATTAAAAAATACTCGGCACGCACGATGGGCGACTACAAAGGTCGCATTCTGGAAACGCATCTTGACGGAATGTTGCTTGAATTTAACCGCATAGAGTTTACCACACAGCTTACCGGACGTTTCAATGTTAGCAATTTGCTTGCAATATTCGCAGCGTCCGTTGAACTTGGTAAAGAGCCGGGAGAGGTGTTGCGAGTGATAAGCACGCTTAAACCTGTCTCGGGACGCTTCGAAACGCTCCATTCGAAAGACGGGGTATCGGCAATAGTCGATTATGCTCACACCCCAGACGCAATAAAAAATGTGCTTGGAACAGTGAACGAGGTGTTGCGCGGACGAGGAAACATTATCACCGTCGTCGGAGCCGGTGGCAACCGCGACAAAGGCAAACGACCATTGATGGCTGTCGAGGCTGTAAGGGCAAGCTCGCGAGTGATAATAACTTCGGACAACCCTCGTTTCGAAGAGCCGCAAGATATTATAAATGACATGCTCGCAGGGCTCGACGAGGAGCAACGCAAAAAAGTTATAAGCATCGTCGATAGAAAAGAGGCTATAAAAACAGCTTGCGCTCTTGCTGCAAAGGGCGACGTAGTGGTTGTTGCCGGAAAAGGACACGAAGATTATCAAGAGATTAAAGGTGTCAAACACCATTTTGACGACAAAGAGGTTATAAGAGAAATTTTCAATAACTAAGAATGCAATAATTCTCAAAAGATAAAATAAGATGCTGAATTATATTTTCGACATACTGCAGAGCCTTAACATTCCCGGGTGGCGACTCTTTGGCTACACGTCGTTCCGTGCGCTCATTGCAACAGTGCTTGCCCTGCTAATCTCGGCTATTTTCGGTGAATATTTTATACGCTACTTCAAGAAGAAGCAGATATCCGAAACTTTGCGCGACCTTGATAAAAACAATCTTAAAGTAGGTGTACCCACAATGGGTGGACTTATAATAATTGTAGCTATATTGGTTCCTTGTCTGCTCATAGGTCGTCTGAACAACGTTTATATGATACTGCTTATAATCACCACCGTATGGTTGGGCATTGTAGGCTTTGCCGACGACTATATAAAGACATTCAAAAAGAACAAAGATGGCATTCCCGGAAAAGTAAAAGTAGTGTCGCAGGTGGGCTTGGGACTGCTCATAGGTCTTACGCTTTATCTTAGTCCTCAGGCTGTGATGCGCGAAAATATCTCAATAGAGAAGGGCGATGCAGTAGAGGTGCTGCATAAGGAAAAAGCACAAAAACTTACAAAAACAACAATACCTTTCATAAAAAACCACAACCTCGACTACTCCGAGCTTACATCATTCTTTGGGAAATATGCCGATGCTGCCGGATGGGTGCTCTTTGTCATAGTAACAATCTTCATTGTTACCGCAGTATCCAACGGTGCCAATCTTAATGACGGAATGGACGGAATGCTTGCCGGAAATGCAGCCATAATAGGCGTTACATTAGGCATACTCGCCTATGTGTCGGGACACGTAGGCATGGCAGAATACCTTAATATAATGTTTCTTCCCGGCAGTGAAGAGGTTGTTATATTCACCTGTGCTTTTGTGGGGGCGATTGTGGGATTTTTGTGGTACAATGCTTTTCCCGCACAGGTATTTATGGGGGACACAGGCAGTCTTACCATCGGAGGTATAATAGCTGTCATTGCCATATTGATACATAAAGAGATACTGCTTGTTATTCTTTGCGGAATTTTTGTTGCCGAGAATCTATCGGTGGTAATGCAGGTAGCTTACTTCAAGAAAGGTAAGAAAAAAGGCATCAAACAGAGAATATTCAAATGCACCCCCCTGCATCATCACTACACTATAAGCGATGAGAAATTGGACAAAGAGAGCACATATTTAATAAGGCGACCGCTGAAGCCCATGCACGAAGCAAAAGTAACCGTACGCTTCTGGATAGTGACAATAGTGTTGGCGGCAATAACCTTAATGACGCTAAAAATAAGATAAAATGGAAAAACGCATAGCAATATTAGGAGCCGGTGAGAGTGGCTGCGGAGCCGCAGTGCTTGCCGATAAACTAGGGTTCGACGTATTTGTGTCGGACTTTGGCAGTATTGCCGACAAATATAAGCAGATGCTCGACGACCACAATATAGAGTGGGAAGAGAAACAGCATACAGAGGATAAAATACTAAGCGCACAGGAGATTATAAAAAGTCCGGGCATTCCCAACGAAGCTCCCATCGTGCAGAAAGCGCGTGAGGCAGGAATACCCATAATTTCCGAAATAGAATTTGCCGGACGTTACACAAATGCAAAAATGATATGTATAACCGGCAGCAACGGAAAGACAACCACCACTTCGCTCATCTATCATATTTTCCGCGAAGCGGGGTTGAACGTGGGACTCGCCGGGAATATAGGCAAAAGCCTTGCTCTGCAGGTGGCCGAGGGCGACAAAGATTACTACATTGTCGAGCTCAGCAGTTTCCAGCTTGACAATATGTACGAGTTTCGAGTGAATGTTGCCGTACTTATGAATATCACCCCCGACCACATGGACAGGTACGGCTACGAAATGCAAAATTACGTCGATGCAAAATTCCGCATATTGCAGAATCAACAGCCCGACGATGCGTTTATCTATTGGAGCGACGACCCTATAATCACACGCGAAATAGAAAAATACACTCACGGAAAGCTCTACCCCTTTGCCGAAAATAAAGAAAATGGCCTTGCAGCATACACCGAGAATGAAAAAATTATTTTCACAGAACCTACTCCCTTCAATATGGAGCAAGAGGAGCTTGCGCTCACAGGCAAACACAACCTCTACAACTCAATGGCAGCGGGAATTTCGGCCAATGTTGCCGGCATACGCAATGAAACTATAAAAGAGGCATTAAGCAGTTTCACCGGTGTTGAGCATCGCTTGGAGAAGGTAGCCGACATTAACGGAGTAGAGTATATAAACGACTCAAAGGCTACGAATGTAAACAGTTGCTGGTACGCTCTTCAGAGCATGAAAAAGAAAACCATTCTTATACTCGGTGGAAAGGACAAGGGTAACGATTATAGCGAAATTGCCGACCTTGTAAAAGAGAAATGTTGCGGCCTCATATTCTTGGGCGCAGATAACAGCAAACTGCACAATTTCTTTGCCGGCTACGGTCTGCCAATTGCCGACGTAAAGAGCATGCAAGATTGCATAAAAGCAGCGTCGGAAATGGCACACGAGGGCGAAACGGTACTTTTGAGCCCTTGTTGCGCAAGTTTCGACCTGTTTAAAAGTTACGAGGACCGCGGAGAACAATTCAAAGCCGAGGTTATAAAATTGAAATAAAAATGGGTAAGGGTATTACAAACAGACTGTTCAAAGGAGATAAGGTTATATGGATAATCTTTACTCTGCTTTTTGCGCTCTCTTTCATAGAGGTATTCAGCGCGACAAGCACCCTTGCATATAAAAATGACAGCTATTGGCAACCAATTACGCAGCATGTGACATTCATGATGTTAGGCGTTGCCACAACATGGATAGTACATAATATGCCAATGACGTGGTTCAAGAAACTGTCCTACGCTGCCTATTGGGTGGGAATAGGTTTTTTGTTGTGGGCAATGTTTGCCGGTGTCAGCTTAAACGGCGAGTCACGTTGGGTGCCTTTTTTAGGTTTTACCATACAAGCGTCCGAAGTTGCAAAATTGGGTATTGTGATGATTGTAGCCCGAATTCTGGGCGACGGACAAACTAGTGAAGGTGCCGGACACGATGTAATGAAAAAAATATTATATGCAGTAGGCCTTGCTTGCGTATTTATCTTCAAGGGTAACTTGTCTACGGTTATATTAATATGTTTCACCACTTATCTGATGCTGTTCATAGGAAAGATTCCACGTGTGCAAATGTGGAAACTCACAGGCGCATGTGTTGTGGCAGGCACGGTGGCACTCGGGGCGATAATGCTTACTCCCGAAAGTTTGGTCGTGCATACACCTCTCAAACGTATGGTAACATGGAAGAAACGTATAATACGCAGCATAGACCCGGTAAGTGCCGAAAAAGACCAGAGTGGTGGTAACGATCAAAGAATGCACGCAAATATAGCAATTGCATCGAGTAATGTTATTTTTGGCAAAGGACCGGGAAACTCCGAACAACGAGATTTTCTGCCAATGGCTTTTTCCGATTTTATATACGCCATAATAATAGAGGAATTAGGGCTTATAATCGGAGGATTGGGGGTAATACTTCTTTATCTTATACTGCTTTACCACACAGGGCAGATAGCTAAAGATTGTGACGACCCGTATGCTTCGTTCCTTATTATAGGCGCGGCATTGATGATAGTTATACAGGCAATGGCGCATATGTCAATATCCGTGGGCATGGGGCCTGTAACCGGACAACCCTTGCCGTTTGTCAGTTTAGGAGGTTCGTCTCTGGTAATAAACTGTGTATACATAGGAATGATTCTCAGTGTCAGTCGATACGCAAGAGAGGCAAAAATAGCCCGTGAGAGAGCAAAGAACGCCACTATTGCCGAAACTGCATCCGAGTCTGTCACTGAATAATAGGAAAAATCTGGAAAAATGAAAAAGAACTACAGAATAATAATAAGCGGAGGAGGTACCGGGGGACACATATTCCCGGCACTCTCAATAGCCGATGCGATAAAGAGCAAAAAACCTGATGCTGAAATTCTATTCGTCGGTGCCAATAACAGAATGGAAATGCAACGTGTGCCCGAGGCAGGTTACCGCATAGTGGGGTTGCCCATCATGGGATTCGACCGCAAAAATCTGTTACGTAACATAAAGGTACTGTGGCAACTGTTCAAAAGCCAGAGAATGGCGCGGAAAATAATAAAGGAATTTGCTCCGCAGGTAGCAGTGGGCGTGGGTGGCTACGCAAGTGGTCCCACGCTGAAAATGGCTGCCAAAATGAATATTCCCACTCTTATACAAGAACAAAATTCATACGCCGGAGTAACGAATAAATTGCTCGCAAAGAGTGCGAAAATTATATGTGTGGCGTATGAGGGTATGGAAAAATTTTTCCCGGCCTGCAAATTAAAACTTACAGGCAATCCTGTAAGAATGAACTTATTGTCACGCAAAAGCAACCGCGAGGATTGTGCAGCGGCTATGGGCCTCGACCCATCGAAAAAGACTATATTGCTGGTGGGTGGCAGTCTGGGTGCGCGTAGCATGAACGAGAGTATGATAAACTCTCTGCGACAGATAGCACAAGCCCCCGACGTGCAATTTGTGTGGCAGACGGGAAAATATTACTACAGCGAAATAGTTGAAAGAGTAAATGCTGCGGGTAAGCCTGCCAACCTGACAATTACAGATTTTATTTCGGACATGGCATCGGCTTTGGGCGTGGCCGACCTTATAATCTCGCGTGCCGGGGCAGGCTCAATATCCGAATTTGCCCTGCTGGGCAAGGCTGTAATACTTGTGCCTTCGCCCAATGTAGCCGAGGATCATCAGACAAAAAACGCAATGGCGCTTGTGAAAAACAACGCTGCAATATTTGTCAGCGACAGCGACGCAAAGGAAAAACTCGTGGCAACGGCTCTTGCAACCGTTACCGACGAAGAAAAACTCGCTACTCTCGCCGAGAATATAAGCAAAATGGCGAAGCCTAAGGCTGCCGAGGAAATTGCCGAGGAGGTAATATTGCTTGCCGAGGCGTACGCCGAAAAAGAGACCAGACGCAAAAAAGAAAATCTAAAATGATGGAACTGAAAAACATAGAATCGATATATTTCCTCGGTGCCGGTGGCATCGGAATGAGTGCGCTTGTGCGTTACTTTCTTGCCGAAGGTAAAAAAGTTGCCGGTTACGACAGGACAGCCTGTGCGCTCACCGATAAGCTGATAGAAGAGGGCGCGGATATTCATTTTGAGGAAAATCCCGAGCTTATTCCCGCAGAGTTCCGCGACAAAGAAAAGACTCTTGTAATTTACACTCCTGCAATACCGCAAGAGCATCAAGAGTGGGAATATTTCCGCACAAGGGGCTTTGAAATTAAAAAACGCGCCGAAGTACTCGGGCTCATCACCCGCGACAAACGCGGATTGTGCATAGCCGGTACGCACGGAAAAACCTCAACCTCGACAATGACTGCTCATCTGCTGCATCAGTCTGATACAGACTGCGCGGCGTTCTTGGGCGGAATTTCAAAGAATTACCACAGCAATCTTATACTCAGCGACAAGAGCGACCTTGTGGTAATAGAGGCCGACGAGTATGACCGTTCGTTTCTGCAACTGACACCTTATATAGCGGTAATAACAGCAACCGACCCCGACCATCTTGATATTTACGGAACAAAGGAAAATTACCTCGAGGGGTTTGCGCAGTTTACCGAGCGCATACGTCCCGACGGATATATGATAGTGCACGAGGGGCTCGAACTTGTGCCTCGTCCGGCAGAAGGCGTTAAATGTTACACGTATGGTCGCGACAAAGGCGATTTTCGTGCCGATAATATACGCATAGGCGGCGGACGCATCCTTTTCGACTATATTTCGCCACTCGGCAATATAAAAGATGTTGAGCCGGGGGTACCCGTCAGCATAAACATCGACAATGGAATTGCGGCTATGGCTGTGGCGCAACTGAGTGGTGCAACAAACAAAGAGATTAAAGAGGCAATGGCTAACTTTGCCGGCGTCGAGCGACGTTTCGACTTTAAATTGAAAGATGATAATATAGTGCTTCTCAGCGATTATGCTCACCATCCTGACGAAATAAAAGCCTGTGCAAAGTCCATGAAAGAACTATACAACGACCGAAAAATAACGGCAATGTTTCAGCCTCATCTTTTCAGTCGCACAAAAGACTTCTACCGCGAATTTGCCGAAAGCCTGTCGCTTTTCGACGAAGTGATACTTTTGGACATTTACCCTGCACGCGAACAGCCTATTCCCGGGGTTACGAGCAAGCTTATATACGACCTTATAGACGAGAAGGTAGAAAAAAGCCTTTGTTTGCGTGTTGACGCAGTAAAGCTCGTCGCCGACAGAAAAGACGAATTTGAAGTGCTCATCTGTCTGGGTGCAGGCGACCTTGAGAGTGATGTTCCACGCATAACCGAGATTTTGAAAAAATGCTGAAAAAGATAGTCATAATATTTGCAGCCATCCTCGCAACAGCATATTTGGTTTTTGTGCTGTTCTTTCTGGACATAATGCCCGCCGAGACTAAGTGTCGCGGCGTGGAAATTGTCATAAGCGATAATGACATGCAAGCATTGAACATTGAGAGTATAGAGAGGCAACTTAAACAAAAAGGGCTCGACCCCAAAGGCAAGGAAATGGAAAAAGTTTCCACAGAAAAGATAGAAAAAATGTTGCTCGAGTCATCTATCGTAAAAGATTGTCAATGTTACAAGACTCATAAAAACCTTATAGGCATACGCATAAGCTGCAAACGCCCCATAATACATGTGTATGACCAAGCGGGTGGCGAATACTATCTTGACAGTGACGGGGCAGTCATCCGAAGCGTACAAAATGCAATATATCTGCCGGTCGCAAGCGGGGATATTAGGGACGAAGAGACACAAAAAAGTTTGGTGAATATTGCATTGTTTCTGCAAGAAAATCGTTTCTGGCGCGAACAAGTGGAGCAGATACACGTAACCCCCAAACAAGAGATAATACTTGTACCACGCATCGGCAATCATCTTGTAGAGCTGGGCAAGGCCGATAATCTTGAAAAAAAACTCTCCAAACTGAAAGAGTTTTACACCGAGGGACTTAATAAAGTAGGATGGAACAAATACAATAGAATAAATATAGAATTTGACAAACAGGTCATCTGTACAAAAAAAGATTAATCAATAAAAGTTTCTACAATATGGGAACAAAAAATTATATAGTAGCATTGGAATTAGGCTCGTCAAAAGTTTCCGGCGCAGTGGCAGTGGAGAATTATGACGGCATAAACGTAATAGCATACACAAGCGAGCCGGTAAACGGATTCATCGCAAAAGGTGTTGTACGCAATATTGACGAAACAAGCAAATGCCTGACAAGCATAATAAACAAATTAGAGACACAGCTTGATGGAGTAACCATTCAGAAGGCATACGTCGCGCTTGCCGGATTGTCCATACAATCGATAAAGTCTACAGTTAAACGCGAGTTTCCCGAATATACGAAAATTACACAAGAAATAATAGATGAAATGGGGCTCGAAAATGACAGTGTCTTTTGCGTGCCCGAAGGCTATCAAAGGGTACAGGTCGTTACTCAAGAGTATAAGATGAATGGTAATACGACCCTTAAGCCTATAGGTATGAGCGTCAAAAATATAGAGTGCGATTATATAAACATTATTATAAAAGAGCAGTTCATGAAACAGTTGGAAGAGAGTTTCCAGCTTGCGAAGATTGAAATTGCCGACAGTTTCACAGCTGCACGCATAAATGCCGAACAACTGCTCAATAATGATGAAAAACGCGACGGAAGCGCGCTTGTGGACATTGGAGCCGAAACAACGACTATTGCCATATGCGCGAACAACCTGCTAAGGAAACTGTGTGTACTCCCTCTCGGTGGTGCAAATATTACCCGCGACCTTCAGGCCGAGCATGTTTCGCAATCTGACGCCGAAACATTAAAAATACACGCCGGTTACAAAGCCGAACGTTTCGGCGAAAGTACCATCAGTAGCGAACTGCGCGACAATATAATAGGCGCACGCATGATGGAAATTTTGCAAAATGTTCATCAGCAAATTAAACGTTCGGGTGAAAATCCTTCTAATGCCGTAATTACCGGAGGCGCCGCAAAACTCAAAAATATAGAGCCTTTGTTAAACGAAAATCTTCCGGGGCTTAAAATACGCATAGCAACAGAGCCTTTTATAGAATTTACAACCAGCAATACTCTTAAAGTAAGACGCGAAGAGATAAGCGCAACCCTTTTGGGGCTTCTGAAGGCCGGTAAGGAAAATTGCTGCCTCGAGCCTAAAATACAGGCTGTTCAACAAGTTATCTTCAAAGACGAAGAAGCGACCACCGACACAAAGAACGATGTTCCGCAACAGCTGAAAGATAAAAAAGAAACTTTAAAAGAGACAGCTCAAACTAAAGAAAAAGAAGAGAAAAAAAGCGGAAAAACAAAAAAGAAACCCTCGCTTATCAGTATTTTTGACGGATGGACAGATTCGTTCAAAAAAACGGCAAAAGATTTTGTAGACAACGCTACCAAAGAAGAGGATGATTATATAGCCGATGATGAGGATGATAAGAATTAGTAACAGTTACTAAACAGCAACAACCATGAATGCAGAAGATACATTAAAATTCGATATTCCCACTGACGCTCCACGAATAATAAAAGTCATCGGAGTAGGCGGTGGCGGTGGAAACGCCGTGCAAAATATGTATAGAGAGGGCATACACAATGTCTCTTTCGTAATTTGTAACACCGACTCTCAAGCATTGGCAAACTCGCAAATACCCACAAAGGTACAGTTAGGCGAGACGGTAACCGAGGGGCTGGGAGCAGGTAACGACCCCGAGGTTGGCCGACAGGCAGCCGAAGAGAGTCGCGAAGATATAAAAGCCCTCTTCAACGATGGCACAAAAATGGTGTTTATCACCGCAGGAATGGGCGGTGGTACGGGTACGGGTGCAGCACCCATAGTAGCCGAAATTGCCAAAAGCCTGAATATTCTGACGATAGGCATCATCACTATTCCCTTTCGCTTCGAAATGGGCAACAAGATACATCAGGCACTGAAGGGAGTGACAGAAATTGCCAAACATGTTGATGCGCTTCTGGTCATCAACAACCAGCGTTTGCTTGACATTTACCCCGAACTTGACCTTGACGAAGGATTGCGCAAAGTGGACGAGGTTCTTACCACTGCCACCAAGAGTATCGCCGAAATAATAACGGCGCGCGGTACAATCAACCTCGACTTCCGCGACGTCAGCAAAGTGTTGAAGAACGGAGGTGTGGCGATAATGAGCTACGGCATCGAGAAGGGTGAGCAACGCCTTGCGCTTGCGTTCGAGAAGGCTCTGCACTCGCCACTGCTGAACAACAACGATATTTATAAATCCAAAAAGATACTTTTCAACATATACTACAATCCCAACTATCCGTTGAAGATAGGGGAAATAGAGGAAGTAAACACTTTTATGGCACAGTTTACCGAAGAGGAAATAGAGGTTATCTGGGGAATCAGCAAGGATTACAGCCTCGAAGAGAAAGCCGTAAAAGTGACAGTGCTCGCCACGGGATTCGGCATGCAGAATATTCCGGAAATGAAGCCTCTGCTTAACGAGCAAGAAAAGGAACGTGAACTTCAAGAGCAGAAAATTCAGTCGATGAAAGATGTATTTTATAAAGAGGACTTTAAGATATATATCTTCGATGATGATGAACTTGACAACGAAACGCTCATTGCGGCGGTAGAAAGTTCGCCCACTCACAAACGTATGGCGAAAGACCTGCAGCAGATAAAAAGTATCTCTTCAGCAACAAAAAAGAACATCGAGCCGGAAACTGTTGTTGAACAGTGTGAAACTGCTCCGAATCAGGAAAATATTAACGAAGAAGGTGCGCCGGCAACAGACAATAATGTAGAAATCAGCTATTAAATACTATTATGGATATATTTGACATTATAAGCAACGACCTCAAAGAGGCGATGAAGGCAAAGGACAAAGTAGCGCTCGACACGTTGCGCAACATTAAAAAGGCTCTGATAGAGGCAAAAACCGCTCCCGGAGCAGGCGACACGGTAGACGATGCTACGGCAACCAAAATAATAAGCAAACTTGCCAAGCAGGGGCGCGAGTCGGCCGAACTTTATGCTGCTCAGAATCGCCCCGAACTTGCGGCCGAAGAATTGGCACAGGTAGCAGTGCTCGAAAAATATCTTCCCAAGCAGATGAGTGACGAAGAACTTACCGAGGCTCTGAAAAATATAATTGCCGAGGTTGGCGCATCTTCGCCTCAGGAAATGGGTAAGGTGATGGGTGTTGCCACAAAGAAACTCGCAGGAATGGCCGATGGAAAAGCAATTTCGGCAAAAGTGAAAGAATTGCTTGCGTAAAAAATATGGTAATGATGCCAAAAATGGCGCTTTTTTCAATAAAAAATTACGTGGTGAGAAGTTTTCGTTTCTCACCATTTTTTTAGTGTCTATCCTCGGGCTTCGACGGGTCGCTGATAATTTTAAGCGGAACAAGCTCTATATAGTCAAAACTAAAATATTTATCATCATGCAAGACTAATGGATTCAGTTCTTTAAAACGTATCCAATGCTCACCCTCGCTCAAATACATTCTGGTAATAATTTTGCGAAGAGTAGATTTGTTTTCACGTGCAGGTATATAACCACTACCATCACTTTCACTAAAATAATAATTCCATGTATAATATGAGTCTGCTCCCTTCATCCATCCTAAGTTACGCATATGCTTGTCATTTTCGAGACCGTTGTCAAAAGTATATGCATCATCTTTCCACCCGATATCAGGATGATCGTAATACGGTCGTGTGTCTATAACCGAATAAGGCTTACCATCGATATATGTTTGTATAACAGAAAAATCTGACTGCCAAACTCTATGCTTCATCTCATTTACAGCTATACGTATTTCATACACTCTTGGCGGTACAGGTGGCAGACGAAAAGAGACATCGAACATTTCATAAACTTTTAACCGGTCGTGCATCATTGCATCAGATTGATGATTATACAAAAAATAATCATTTGCATGTGTGTTGTTCTTTATGTTTTTGCAATAGTAATACGGCACATAACACCAATATTTACTGTGACGTATGTTGTTACACGATAATTCGGGCAACAGTGTGGTAAAATCGAAGCGCAGACGTTCGTTAAGGATGTTACCCGACATTTCATTCTCGTCGTAAATGAGTATCTTATCTATCGGGTTTATTATTCCGTTAAAGGTGTTGGGATTAAAGGTTGCATATTCTTCCCTCATTCTGCGAAACTCCGTCGGGGGAATTATTCGTACGTTCAAATGGTCGAGCAATTCTATATTGTACGGCAGTTCACGTTTGTTGTAGTTTATAAATACATCGGCTCCCTGAGTAGTACTCAAGGGCTTGGTAACTTTCATAAGTGGACCATACATTGTCTCGAAATAGTCGTAGCAGTCGTGGCCGGGAACCATAAATTCATCTATTGTGGACGTATGAATTCCTTCTCCTACTACCAAAGGAATAACTTTGTTGTATGGAAGCTCGCGTTCCACAAAATGGTAGGCGACAAATTTATAAAGGGCGTTTTTGGGGCTGCAGGGGTTGTCCCGATCCTCGGTGCCGTACCACTTTTCGGCAAGGGCTTTTAGGTCGTCGATAGTGTAAATGCCATTCTCGCGAAAAACCTCGTCGGTCTCTATAAAGCCTGTATATTTGTAAAATTTCTTTTGTGGAGTGCTTTTATAGGAACTATTTAACTCAATATCGAGGGGGATAAAGTCTTCATCCATATATAGTTGCAAATTGTCGCAAAAGCGGGTCTCTTCGAGGGCGGTGTTAAACAGATTGAAAAAATCATATTCGCCTATATGCTCGGGCAAGGTGTTGTTTGTCTCTTTAACGACTTTATCGACAACTTGAATTACGCCGTTCTCAACTTCATTGTCCCAGCCGATGATGGAGGCGCTGTTATTTATTTTTATTGAATAGCCTTTGGGGCTTGTCTCGAAGGTTATTCCCAGATAGCGGTTGTTGAAGTTCCAGCATGGCAGTGAGCCATCCTCGAAAGAGGGGGTTCTATAATTACCCTCAACCAAATGATTGCGAGCAATGACAGTTGCCATCGAGTCGCTGAGGTCCTCGAAATATGGCGATGTTATTCCCGTCCAAACGGGCTTTTCGCTGTTCTTTGTCGAGTGGTATATTGAATCTTGTTTGTAAATGTATTTTTCCACTCCATCGTTGTCGGGAAGGAACAGTGTATATTGCCCGTATGTTGCGAGTAGCCCGAAGAGGTTGGCACGCTTCAGCAGGGTTATCATGTGCGAATATTTTTCGCTGCGGTGGAGCAAATAGTCGGCTACCGTCTCACCGGTGAAGGTGTAACGGTTGCTTTCGTCAATCTCCTCGCGACAGGAAGCGACGAATATAAGCATGAGCAATATTAATATTTTCCCTCTCATATAAAATTATTTTGAATCTACCCTGCTACAGAAAGCCGTTACGTACTTTCTGTAGCAGGGGGGCAATCTTTAAATTTGACCTGGGAAAGCGTCTGAACATGTTTTTTTAAATTCTGCTTCTGCGGTAGGATCATCGTACTCATCAATATTGAAACAACCGAGAGTTGTTTCTGCGGCTCCAGATACAATATCACAATATTGACCATTTTTACATGGCAATTCGAATGAGGCTATGAGTGCACCGGTACTGTTATAACATACGGCACTGCATGTTTGTGAATATTCGGGCTCGATTCCTCCACGAATTTTCTTCATTTCACTGCTTGTGAGTTTAGTGGCATCTTTAAGCACCACAGGTTTGATCTGCTTCATAATTTTTGAGTTTTTAATGGGTTAAACTATAATGTATGCAACCCACACGGTTACATATTTCAATTATATTACTTTTTTTAATGTCTATCTTCGGGCTTCGACGGGTCGCTGATAATTTTAAGTGGAACAAGCTCTATATAGTCAAAACCGAAATACTTGGTTTTAAGTAAATCTGCATTAGCATCTCTTAATGGATTCAGTTCTTTAAAGCGTATCCAATGCTCACCCTCGCTCAAATACATTCTGGTAATAATTTTGCGAAGAGTAGATTTGTTTTCACGTGCAGGTATATAACCACTACCATCACTTTCACTAAAATAATAATTCCATGTATAATATGAGTCTGCCCCCTTCATCCATCCCATGTTACGCATATGCTTGTCATTTTCGAGACCGTTGTCAAAAGTATATTCATCTTCTTTCCACCCGATATCGGGATGATCGTAAGACGGTCGTGTGTCTATAACCGAATAAGGCTTACCATCGATATATGTTTGTATAACAGATTTGTATTGATACCAACCGGCATGCGACATTTCATTTACAGCTATACGTATTTCATACACTCTTGGCGGCACAGATGGCAGACGAAAAGAGACATCAAACATTTCATAAGCATTTAAATGGTCGTGCATCATTGCATCAGATCTATCCCTATATAAAAAATAATCATTTGCATGTGTGTCATTCTTTATATTTTTGCAATAGTAATACGGCACATAACACCAATGTTTACTGTGACGTATGTTGTTACAGGAAAGTTCGGGCAACAGTGTGGTAAAATCGAAACGCAGACGTTCGTTAAGGATGTTTCCCGACATTTCATTCTCGTCGTAAATGAGTATTTTGTCTATGGGGTTTATTATTCCGTTAAAGGTGTTGGGATTAAAGGTTGCATATTCTTCCCTCATTCTGCGAAATTCCGTCGGGGGAATTATTCGTACGTTCAAATGGTCGAGCAATTCTATGTTGTACGGCAGTTCGCGTGTGTTGTAGTTTATGAATACGTCTGCTCCCTGAGTAGTGCTCAGGGGTTTTGTCACCTTCATCAACCGACCGAACATTGTCTCGAAATAGTCGTAGCAGTCGTGGCCGGGAACCATAAATTCATCTATAGGGGTCTGGTGAAGAACTCCCCCTCCTACCACCAAAGGAATAACTTTGTTGTATGGAAGCTCGCGCTCCACAAAATGGTAGGCTACAAATTTATAAAGGGCGTTTTTGGGGCTGCAGGGGTTGTCCCTATCCTCGGTGCCGTACCACTTTTCGGCAAGGGCTTTTAGGTCGTCGATGTTGTAAATGCCATTCTCGCGAAAAACCTCGTCGGTCTCTATAAAGCCGGTATATTTGTAAAATTTCTTTTGTGGAGTGCTTTTATAGGAACTATTTAACTCAATATCGAGGGGGATAAAATCTTCATCCATATAGAGTTGCAAATTGTCGCAAAAACGGGTCTCTTCGAGTGCTGTGTTAAACAGATTGAAAAAATCATATTCGCCAATATGCTCAGGCAAGGTGTTGTTTGTCTCTTTGACGACTTTATCGACAACTTGAATTACGCCGTTCTCAACTTCATTGTCCCAGCCGATGATGGAGGCGCTGTTATTTATTTTTATTGAATAACCTTTGGGGCTTGTCTCGAAGGTTATTCCCAAATAGCGGTTGTTGAAGTTCCAGCATGGCAGTGAGCCATCCTCGAAAGAGGGGGTCCTATGGTTGCCCTCGACCAAATGGTTGCGAGCAATGACAGTTGCCATCGAGTCGCTGAGGTCCTCGAAATATGGCGAGGTTATTCCCGTCCATACGGGCTTTTCGCTGTTTTTCGTCGCGTGGTATATTGAATCTTGCTCGTATAGGTATTTTTCCACTCCGTCGTTGTCGGGAAGGAACAGTGTATATTGCCCGTATGTTGCGAGCAGCCCGAAGAGGTTGGCACGCTTCATCAGGGTTATCATGTGCGAATATTTTTCGCTGCGGTGGAGCAAATAGTCGGCTACCGTCTCACCGGTGAAGGTGTAACGGTTGCTCTCGTCAATTTCTTCGGTGCAAGCGAGTATTGACAATGCCACTGCGAGTATATAAAATATTCGTTTCATTTTATTTATATTTATCGATGTAAATTTATATGAATTTATTTTATATTATCAATGATTTTTTTACCACTTCCTGGCTGTTAACATTGATTAACATGCAAGGGATGCCTTTTTTGAAAATGATAGTTTTTTTGAATAATTTGTGCAGACGAGAGGCTGATCCAACGGTGTTTTTTACTTTGCGAGAATTGAATATTTGAAAACTATTTCAGATAAGTATCCGAATAAATCAACCTCAAATCAGTAAATGTTCGACTTTAGGGTCAGCCTCCTGTTTTTTCTATATAATTTTAGTCGAAAAGCTCTTTTAGCACTTCTGCCGACTTTAGTTCGGGAAAATCGGGTAAGTGCAGACGATAATAGCGTTGGATAACATCGAGAAATTCCCAACGCAGCTTGCGGTTCATCGCAAAGCGCGAAACATCATCATAGTCACACTCCATGAGTGAAAAAAAGTCTGCTGCTTGAGGCGCCGTCAAAAAATTCCCATGCAGGGGCTGAACCGCTACGAAACATCCGGCCGAAAGGTCAAAATAACCTCTGCCGGTAACAGAATCCTCCAAATTGGGAGCAATGCCCAGGAAGCGGGTAAGACGCATAAGGAAAAGAATATGAAAATTGGCAAAGCCGTCGGCAGCCTCGTCGAACCACCGCAGAGAGTATTCGAGAAAAGTGAAAATGGCAGCATTGTCACTCTCTTCACGCAATGCACGGGTAAGAAACTCGGCAATATAAAGTGCGACAGCCGCCTTACAAGGCTCATAAGGAATCGAAGAGTACATTACATAAGGGCGCGCTTCGGATAGACGCACCATTTTCCCGCCTTGTTTGTATGCTGCATTAAAAGAGAGCATGGACAAAGGCTGAAACAGCATACTTTTCACCTTGCTGCTCTTGCTGCGCGAAACAGGCACAAGAAAAGAGAGGCGTCCGCGCGTCTCGGTAAATATATCGGCAATCATCAAATTGTCATTATATTTAAGCGTCCTCAGCACAATTCCTGTAAATTTCTCTATCATAAACAATAAAAAACGACTAAATAACAAAAAACAAAGCTACAAAAAAGAAAAAAAACAGCAAAATATTTGTCAGATAAAAAAAAAGTTGTACCTTTGCATCCGCTTAGCTGATAAAGCAAGCGAAAAAACCGAAAGGTAATTCCTAAACGTTGGCCCATTCGTCTATCGGCTAGGACGCAAGATTTTCATTCTTGAAAGAGGGGTTCGATTCCCCTATGGGCTACTAAAAATCAAAAAAACAGAAAACAGAGATGGCAAATCATAAATCATCACTTAAAAGAATCAGACAGACAGAGAAGAGAAATCTGCTCAATCGTTACTACGGTAAGAACATGCGCTCGGCAGTACGTAGCTTGCGCGCTATGACAGATAAAGAGGCAGCGTTGGCTAAATATCCCGAAGTTCAGAAAATGTTGGATAGAATGGCTAAAAGAGGTCTGATTCATAAGAACAAGGCTGCAAACCTTAAGTCAGGTTTGTGCGCAAACATTGCGAAATTAGCTTAAGCATCAGGCATATATTTACCAAGTATAGAGGCTGGATTTTTAATCCGGCCTTTTTGTGTTGCGGGTAATGTACATGCGGAGTCTTTGTTTCTTCGCTCTTTTTGGGAAACAGGGGCTTGTTTTTTCAACTTTCCCCTATTTTATAGGGGAAAATGTTTGCGGGAAACAGCTATTTTTACTAATTTTGTATAGTATTTCGACAACAAAAGAACACACATGAGCGAAGAAGAAAAAAACAATATGGCCGCGAATTATTCGGCCGATAGTATTCAGGTTCTCGAAGGACTCGAAGCAGTTCGCAAACGTCCTGCCATGTATATTGGCGACATTGGCGAAAAGGGTCTTCATCACCTTGTATATGAAGTTGTGGATAATGCCATCGATGAAGCAATGGCAGGATATTGCAACCACATAGAAGTAAGCATCAACGAAGGAAACTCAATAACAGTACAGGATAATGGTCGCGGTATTCCCGTAGACATGCACGAAAAAGAGGGTAGGTCGGCACTTGAAGTTGTAATGACAGTGCTGCACGCCGGCGGTAAGTTCAACAAAGACTCCTACAAGGTGTCCGGAGGTCTGCACGGCGTGGGTGTATCTTGTGTGAATGCTCTCTCGAAAAAAATGAAGACCGAGGTTTTCCGCGACGGAAAGTCTTACGAACAAGAATATGCATACGGTAAACCTTTGGGTGATGTACGCCCGACAGGGGAAACTACACTGCGCGGAACGCGTCAGACATTTACTCCCGACGACTCTATTTTTATCGTATCAGAGTACAAATATGACATTCTTGCAGCGCGTCTGCGCGAGCTTGCCTATCTGAACGCCGGAATCTCAATAACACTCATCGATAAACGCGAGGCAGATGAAAATGGCGAATATAGGACAGAAAATTTCTATTCGACAGAAGGTCTTAAGGAGTTTGTCAAGCATATAGACTCGTCGCGCACACCCATCATTGGAGACGTAATCTATCTGAACACCGAGAAACAGGGAATCCCCATCGAGGCAGCAATCATATACAATAACGGATACAGCGAGAATGTTTATTCATACGTAAACAACATCAACACCATAGAGGGTGGTACGCATCTTGCAGGCTTCCGTCGCGCCTTGACAAGAACCTTGAAAAAATACGCCGACGACACAAAGGCACTTGAAAAAGCCAAGGTAGAAATATCGGGTGAGGACTTCCGCGAAGGCCTTACAGCTGTAATTTCGGTAAAAGTAGCCGAGCCGCAGTTCGAAGGACAGACAAAAACCAAACTCGGAAACAACGAAGTTACCGGAGCCGTAGATCAGGCAGTGGGCGAGGCGCTCACATACTACCTCGAAGAGCATCCCAAAGAGGCCAAGATGATAGTAGACAAGGTGATACTCGCCGCAACAGCGCGTATAGCTGCCCGCAAGGCACGCGAGAGTGTGCAACGAAAAAGCCCTATGGGCGGTTGCGGAATGCCCGGAAAACTCGCCGACTGCTCGGACAAAGACCCCGCAAAGTGCGAACTTTTCCTCGTCGAGGGTGACTCGGCGGGTGGCTCGGCCAAGCAGGGACGCAAGAACAAATTCCAAGCAATTTTGCCATTGCGCGGAAAAATTCTGAACGTAGAAAAGGTAATGTGGCACAAAGCCTTCGAGAGCGACGAGGTAAACAATATTATACAGGCTCTTGGCGTAAGATTCGGCCTCGACAGCGAAGATAGCAAAAAGGCGAACATCGAAAAGCTGCGTTACCACAAGATAATCATAATGACCGATGCCGACGTCGATGGCTCACACATCGACACGCTCATCATGACCCTCTTCTTCCGCTACATGCCCGAACTTATCGAAGGTGGCTACCTTTATATTGCCAACCCTCCATTGTACCTCTGTTCAAAAGGCAAAGTGAAAGAATATTGTTACGACGAAGAGGCTCGCCAACGTTTCATAGATAAATACGGCAACGGTAACGAGAAAGAGATTTCCACACAACGCTACAAAGGTCTTGGAGAGATGAACCCCGAGCAACTTTGGGAAACAACAATGAACCCCGAGACACGAATCTTGAAACAGGTAACAATACGCGACGCAGTAGAGGCAGACTACATCTTCTCAATGCTGATGGGTGACGACGTTGGTCCCCGCCGCGAATTTATCGAGAAAAATGCAACATATGCAAATATCGACGCGTAAACATTAATAAGGTGCGGCAATGAATGCTGCACCTTATTTTATATATAGTCACAATGAAAATAAAAGCCATCCTCTTGTTGCTTTTTACAACAGCAGCGCCCGTCGCCGCACAAAATTTCAAAGGCCTTGTAAATATTCAAAAACTTGACAGCGCTATAAGTGTGGAGCTTATGTACGCAAAGGCCGACAATTTTGTAGGCGAAAAAATGTATAATTTCAGCGAGGCTTATTTGCATCCGAAGGCTGCCGTAGCCCTTAAAAAAGCAAACAAATTACTCAAAGAGATTAACCCCAATCTGCATTTGCGCGTATACGATGCTGCGCGTCCCATGCGGGTGCAACAAAAAATGTGGAACAAGGTAAAAGGCACTGCGCAACAAAATTACGTCAGCAATCCTGCCAATGGTGGCGGGCTGCACAACTACGGCCTTGCAGTGGACGTAACTATTGCCGACAGTAAGGGTGACACGCTGCCAATGGGCACTACTATTGATGCGCTTACCTCTGCGAGCCACATTGACCGCGAAGAAGAGCTTGTACTGAGAGGGAAAATAACCGCTGAGGCTGCAAAGAACAGATTATTGTTGCGGACGGTGATGAAAAAAGCAGGCTTTCGCCCTCTGCGCAGCGAATGGTGGCACTTTAATTGGCTCACCGGCAAAGTCTGGGGGGGGCTATGCAAAAAGTTTAGCTAATCTGAAGAAGAAAAATTTAAGGTCAGTAACCCCTCTGAGTTGAGCTCTAAAAGCTTTTATTTTTGCATTAAAACTTTCA
>SUXQ01000020.1 GCA_015060905.1 Bacteroidales bacterium
AATTCAGTTGTAAGCGTACCATTGCAAAAGAGCTTTGGGATGTAAAAGGCAACCGAGCCAAAGGTAAGAGCAAGGAAGCAAGAGAAATCAATCTTGCTTTGGATAATATCAAGGCTCAAATCATCAAGCACTATCAACGCCTGTCGGATAGAGAAGCCTATGTAACTGCCGAAATGGTACGCAATGCCTATCAAGGCATCGGAACAGAGTATGAAACACTGCTCGGAGCATTTGATAAGGATAATGCCACATTCAAGAAGCGTGTAGGCACAGACCGTGTGATGGCCACCTATATGTCAAGAGTACGGGCGAGAAACCATGTTGCAGCATTCATCAAGGCGAATTACAAGCGTAACGATATGTCTATGATTGAGCTGACTCCCGACTTTATCAAGGAATTTGCGGTATTCCTCGCAACAGACAGAGGTTTGCAGAATGGCAGTATCTGGGCAAATTGTATGTGGCTCAAGGGGGTTGTTATGCGTGCCCACTACAACGGATTGATGCCGAGAAACCCATTTGCCCAATTCCACATAAGCCCCAATGTCAAGGAACGAGAGTTTTTGACCGAAGATGAATTGAAAGCGGTGATGACACACGAATTTACCGATAGCAAGTTGGCATATATCCGAGATTTGTTCGTGTTTGCAAGTTTTACAGCCTTGTCATTTGTGGATATTAAGGAACTGACCACTGATGATATTGTAGAGGTGAACGGTGAGAAATGGATATTGTCGAAGCGACACAAGACCAAAATCCCGTTTCAAGTGAAGTTGTTGGATATTCCATTGCAGATAATCAAGCGATACGAACCATTCCAAGAGAACAAACTTGTATTCCCGAACTTGAACTATTGGAGTATCTGTAAACCCTTGAAAAAGATGATAAAAGAGTGCGGAATTGACAAGGATATTTCATTTCATGTCGCAAGGCATGGGTTCGCGACCCTCGCCCTGAGTAAGGGTATGCCAATTGAGAGTGTAAGCCGAGTTTTGGGACATACGAATATCGTTACAACACAGCTGTATGCGAAGATTACCACCGAGAAAATCGACAAGGATTTGACGATGTTCGGCAACCAATTGAATCAGTCATTCGGCAATACAATAATGGCATAAGGTATGAAACGAGCAATTATAACAATCAGCGAATCGGGCTGTGTGAACATACCCGATGGCAATGTATGGATGTCATTTTCGGAACTTGTGGTGCTGTTTGATGTGGCAGCACCCACATTAAAGGCTACTATCCGAGCCATATATAAAAGCGGAGTGATAGTGGAACACTCGCAACACTGCGAGGTGATACCACATACCTATTGGGCTACCCTCTACAATATGGATATGATTGCAGCCCTTGCTTTCCGCATCAACTCTTACGGTGCGGAAAAGATACGCAGTGAGTTGTTAAAGAGGATATGCGGACGAAAAGAGAAAGTATGTTATCTCTTTTCGCTTGCAAACTCTGTATCGGGTATGTCGTGACGGCATATCGACAAGCCGATAAATCGGTAAGTCTGCATATCGGCTGATTAGTCCGCAAAAGCAAGCCCAAGATAGGTTTTTGACCTGTTTTCGGGCTTGTTTTGTTTATGCACCCCTCAAATTCCAATCCCCATAGTACTTTATTCACTATTCTGCTATGATTTGCATAGCAACTTATCCGTCAATCACTTATATTTTTGTAGCTGACATTTTTTGAACCCAAAAGAGTAAAATATGGAAGCAAACAAAGTTACATCAAGCCATAAACCGCCATCAGATGGTGGTATGGCAAAAGAAGAATTTATTCGAGTGGGAACAACGCTCTACAAGATTGTGGAGCAACCGAGATTAAGCGGTGGATATGTAAAGAAGCGTATCCCCTGGAATAATGAGACGCTCCGCCAAGATTATGGCAAGGACTACATCGGCGGCGTTCCCAAGTATGACGGATTCTGTACCGTACCCGAACACATCGGCTATCGTCCTGTAATCGGCAAGTTCCTTAATCTCTATGAGCCGATAGACCACCGACCGCAGGAGGGTGATTTTCCCACTATCCGCTCATTGGTGGAGCATATCTTCGGTGAACAATACGAGTTGGGAATGGACTATCTGCAACTGCTCTACCTGCAACCCGTTCAGAAGTTGCCAATCCTATTATTGGTATCGGAGGAACGCAATACAGGCAAGAGTACATTTCTGAATTTTCTGAAAGCCCTCTTTCAGAACAATGTAACATTCAACACCAACGAGGATTTCCGCAGTCAATTCAATTCCGATTGGGCAGGCAAACTCCTTATTGTGGTTGATGAGGTGCTGCTCAACCGCAGGGAGGATAGTGAACGATTGAAGAATCTGAGTACCACACTATCCTACAAGGTAGAAGCCAAAGGCAAAGACCGTGATGAGATAGCGTTCTTCGCCAAATTCGTGCTATGCTCCAACAACGAGTATCTGCCCGTAATCATCGATGCAGGGGAAACACGCTATTGGGTACGCAAGATAAACCGCTTGCAGTCCGATGATACCAACTTCCTGCAACGCTTGAAAGCGGAGATACCCGCATTTATCCATTTCCTCACCAACCGAAAGTTATCCACCGAGAGGGAGAGCCGAATGTGGTTCAACCCCTCGTTGTTGCATACAGAAGCATTGCAGAAGATTATCCGAAGCAACCGCAACCGATTGGAGATTGAAATGTCGGAGCTGCTGCTCGACATAATGGCAACTATGAATGTGGATAGCGTTTCATTCTGCCTTAACGACCTTATCGTGCTGTTGATGCACTCTCAGGTAAAGGTTGAGAAACACCAAGTGCGTAAGGTGGTGCAGGAGTGTTGGAAACTGACACCTGCACCCAACGGGCTTACCTACACCACCTATCAAGGCAACTACAATCAAAGTTGCCACTATGAGCCGATAAGGAGAGTGGGACGCTACTACACCATCACAAAGGAGCAACTCGAATCCTTGTAATACTATCAATTTTCTGTTGAATTGTTGAATGTGAGTATAAACGCACTGATTATAAACAATATACACTCTCAACAAAATCTCAACAAGTCAAAAGAGAAGTTGAGATACAGCACACTCCAAATTGTAGATTTCTCTTTTGGTGAGTGGTTTGTTGAGAACATGTTGAACTATTATAGGTCTGTATATAAGCATATTACATCAACGATTCATCAAATCAACAAAAATTCATTAACCTCAAAATCGTAGTAATATGACAATCAACGATGCAAAACAAATCAAGTTGGCAGACTATCTGCAAAGTTTGGGCTATACACCCGTTAAGCAACAGGGCAAGAGCCTATGGTATAAATCACCGCTAAGGAACGAAACAGATGCTTCGTTTAAGGTAAATACCGAACTGAACCAATGGTATGACTTCGGTATCGGCAAGGGCGGTAACATAATCGCATTGGCAGCCGAGCTGTACCACAGCGACAATGTAGCCTATCTGTTGGAACACATAGCGGAGCGGACACCATACATACGCCCTGCCTCCTTTTCTTTTGGCGAGCAACAAACCTCTAATCATAGTTTTGAGGACATAAAGGTTGGCGAGTTATCCTCGCCTGCACTAATCACCTATTTTCAGGAGCGAGGCATAAACATCGAACTCGCCAAAAGAGAGTGTAAGGAATTGCGATTTGAACATAACAGCAAACCATACTTCGCTATCGGCTTCCCGAATATCTCTGGTGGTTATGAGCTTCGTAACCGCTACTTCAAAGGTTGTCTTGCTCCAAAAGATATTACCCATATCCGACAGCAGGGCGAGCAGCGAGATGTGTGTTACCTCTTTGAGGGTTTTATGGATTACCTCTCGTTCCTTACAATTCGAGTGAACAATAATCCCGAAGAGCCACGCACCAATGAGCAGGATTATATGGTGCTGAACTCCGTTACCAACCTCTCAAAAGCCGAGCAACTATTACGCTCATACTCCCGAATCGGTTGCTTCCTTGACAACGACCAGGCAGGACAAAGAGCGTATGAAAATCTGAAAAGGATGTTTGGAAACAGGCTTCAAGATATATCACATCACTACAAGGAACATAAGGATTTGAACGACTATCTATGCCACCGAAACCAAGCAAAACAAGCAGAGAGAAAATCGCAAGTCCAATCCGCAAGGCGGATGCCACAACCGCAGCCGAAGAAGAAACGAGGCTTCAGGTTATAGCCCACTATAACTACACGCTTCGCTTAAAGTAGTTGTGGGCTCTACCGAGGGTGCAGAGTGGCCTCTCTGCACTCCGCTTATGGGCTTCGCCCCTAAGGACCCCGACAGCGGAAGCAAGTGACCAAATGACCAACAGACATTAGTGCAACCAATAAAATCAAAATAACTATGGCAGTAAAAAGCAGCATACATATCAAGCCTTGCAACATATCATCGAGCGAGGCACATAACCTCAGAACTCCCGAGTATATGCGTAACATCGGAGAGTCTAAAATCTACCTCATACCCCAACTTGTTGCCGACAATGAGTATTGGATAAATCCACGCCTTGGCGACTATGACTTACAGACGCATTACGACAACATCAAGCAGATGGTAAAGGCGAAGACGGGGAGGGCGATGCAGGAGAAAGAACGGGAACGCAAAACCAAGAGTGGCAAGATTATCAAAGTGGCGGGATGCTCACCCATTCGTGAGGGTGTGCTACTCATCAAGCCCGATACCACATTGGAGGATGTTCGCATATTTGGAGAAGAGTGCCAACAGCGTTGGGGCATCACACCGCTTCAAATATTCTTACACAAAGACGAGGGGCATTGGCTCAATGGAGAGCCTTCCCCTGACGACAAAGAGAGTTTTCAAATCGGTAGCAAATGGTTTAAGCCGAACTACCACGCCCATATTGTATTCGATTGGATGAATCACGAAACGGGGAAGAGTTACAAACTCAACGATGATGATATGACACAGATGCAGACATTGTTATCTGAAATTCTATCTATGGAGCGAGGGCAATCCAAAGCCGAGACGGGCAAAGAGCATTTGGAGCGTAACGACTTCATCATCGAGAAGCAGCGTATAGAGCTTGAACGCATAGAGGCTGAGAGGCTACATAAGGAACACCAGATAGATCTTGCCGAGCAAGAACTCAAACAGGTGAAATCGGAGATACGCACCGACAAACTCAAAAGCGTGGCCACCGATGCAGCCACAGCCCTTGCAAGCGGTGTCAGTTCTCTTTTCGGCAGCGGTAAGATGAAATCATTGGAACGCAAAAATGAGGATTTAAGAGATGAAATCGCAATCCGAGACGAAACAATCGAACAACTGCAATCCAATATCAAGCAAATGCAGGTGGAGCACCAAAAGCTGATGCAGGAGGTAAAGAGGTCATATGAAGAAGAGAACCGCAAGCAATCGGACTACATCAACAAGATTCTCTACTACTTCCCTTATGTGGAGAAACTTATGCCGATGATTAAATACCTCAGCGAAAAGATGGGCTTTACAGATGAACTTATACGGAAATTATGTGCATTCAAAGATGTATCTGTTACAGGCAAACTCTATTCATCGGAACATAAGCAATCCTTTTCGGCTAACGGTGCGGTCTGCTCCCTCAAACAAGATAGAGAGGGACATTTTGACCTCAATATCGATGGCGTTTCACGCCATTCGTGGTTCAGACGCAAGAAAGATGAGTTTATGGAAGCATTGGGATTACCGACAAGCAGAAGAAGCCAAAATCGAGGGCTGAAAATGTAAAAGCAGCTGATTCTTACCCTTCATTAATAAGACTTATAAAAGGTAAGAATCAGCTTTATAGTTATTTAGCAAATAAAACAACACAAATTGTTTTACTTTTTAGGAAGATTATCTATTGAAAGTACAGGAGCATTTTCATCATAGTAAAAACGAGTTGGATTACTCTGTTTTGTTCCACGACTTGCTGGCACAATAGAATTTCCACCTACTTCAAGAGTTCCAACATATACTTTGTCGTGATATGATACAGAACTTCTATTAACAAAACGACGTTCATCATATTCGGTTGTAACAGTGAATCCAACTGTCCCTCTAGTGTCACTCTCAAAATGATGAACATAAACGTGATATTTACCAGGCTTTGCTTGAGTATAATAAATGTGTTCTGGCCCTGGACCATGAAGATCATCACGGTCTAAGTAACCACCACAACCACAATACATATCGCTATAATAAATATGGTGTCCTTCTGGGTCAATTACATGCAAATCAATATCACAATTTGAATCTGTAGGATTCCAGTCAAGTGTAAATGTTACATCAGCAGTTTGAGTTGGTGTAGCACTGAAAATAATTTCGTCAGAGATAACTTCGCCTGTAACAATATCTATTACTACAGCTTTAAGATATTGAGTTTCATTATTGTCAGAATCTAAAGTCCAAAATGTTTGTGCATATCCATCAGGGTCTGTTGCTACAACATCATCAAGAGTAATTCCGTTGTGTACATCAGTTTCAAATTTAACCCTATGGAAATTACTTGCAGTTACTTCAGACCCATCAGAGCCGATAGTGGTGACTTTTACACATATTGGCTCATTTAAGCGATGTCCAATAAGACCTTCTTGATTATCTCCAGAATGTTTTGCTATTGACGCTTTTGTCGCAGTAGTAATTTCACCTTGATAATAATAAAGTCCAAATACTACATTATCAGGTGATTCAAGACGCATGGTGATACGCATTACGGCGTTAATTGCACCTCGGCAAGCTTGATATACAGTATATACAGCGACTACTTTCTTTAGTATTGTTTGTGTCATTTGAGCAGCAAATTGCGTCGTACCAATTTTCAGTAACATCTTTTCCAATTGTCCCTCCTTTATGTAGTCAACAACGCCACCACATACAGTTCTTGTGATATCCCATGCGTCTGTATTTGGATTCGAAATGAGTCCAATTACATCAAAGCCACGAGCTGTCATAAATTTCAACATATCATCAGACATTTCAAGAATCCATCCTTTACTTAAAGGAAGACCAAGCCCTTCAAGTACATTGCAAATGGTATGTCTAGCTTGATCATAGTAACTTTCAGCAGTAGTCTTGTCAAAAAAGAACTGGTATTCACCTTCTTGAACAAATGGGTATTCAACTTTTTCTGAGCCCCAACTATTATCAAAGAAAAATGTAACCCCTCTATCTCCTCCTGAAGGAATATCGAAATTCTCTGTTTTGTTGTGATGAGTAACCACTCCAGAATATAATGGTGTGAGCGAGTAGTTTTCTATAACCACCTTTGACCCTGATGTAGTTACATGAAAAGGTCCAACATTGATACCTGCTATAGTCGTAACACCTTTGAGCTCCGGAGCCCTTGTATAAGAAGACGTGTAACTAATTGCTCTATTCCCTAAATTAGGGAGTTCTCCATCCGATGTATCTTCTTCCGTAGTCGCTACAACTTGTTCAAATACCTTGTTCAGGGCTGTTGTAAGGGCAACATTGTCTGGATTTACAAATGTTTGACCCTTTTCTACTAGTTCTGCTATTACTTCTTCTAGCTCATGGAATGCAGGACTCTCTGTTACAAGTTGTTCTAACTTATAATACATATGACTTTTCACACCACTTAATGCGGGATGCATAGTTACTAATGCTATTGCTGTTGAGCGTACTGACATCTCGTTTGTTTCTCCTTCATGAAAATCTCCACGAGCCATTAAAAGTAAATCATCATTTGAATTTGTAAGCATCAAAATTTGTGGGAATTGACCTTCATAAGTTATAATTTTAGAAGTTCCATTGATGTCAATAGTTTCTTCTCCACTAAGTGATAAAATTTTAAGTTCACTAAGTTCGTAATTGTTGGGTAAATCTTTTATTTCTATTTTGTTGGTAATTTGAATATCCTTAAACCCAGTATCTTCTCCTTGTCCTTCGTATTGTGTTTCATCAATAATATTCTCATGACAAGAAATTAGTGTTCCCATAGCAACAATAATTGCTGTTATGATAAAAAAATATTTTCTTTTCATAATTATTAAAATCTAAAAGTTAAATACGCTTTCCATCCATTATATCTAGTTTTATTGATAGGAGAACTAGCATTTTCATCACTATCTGCACCAAACTCTTTATACTCGCAGTCTCCAAAGCGAGCTTCAAAACCTAATCCGATAACACCATATGATATTGAAGCTCCACCAACAAAGAATGTAGCGTAATTACCATAAAATGTATCATCTGCATATAAAGCAGAGAAAGAAGGTGCATATCTAAAGTATCCATGTATATTTAACTTTCCAACAGGTCTAACAGTAATAGACGGACCTATATGCATAGAAACTTCACCTTGATGGTACTGATAATTATCTGTTCCCCAGTAGGTAATATGTTTGATTTTGTAATTTGTATAATTCAAATCAAACCAAGTAGCGTCGATGCCGAAGCGAAGAAAACCACCAATAGGTTTATGTAAATAAAATGTTCGACCAGCAGTAAACGAAGCACCATAATTACTTTTTAAGTCAGGCATTCCGTCTTGTGACATTGTTGTATTGATAAATCCGAGATTGATATATTTCTTTCTCCATCTATCGTCATCACTTTGAGCAAAACAAACCGAAACGGTTAGTATAGAAATTAGTAGTAATGTTATTTTTTTCATTGAATTAATGTTTAAATAAGGAAGGCGTGAAACCATTTGCAACTTGCTCCTTATCTGGTTACCGCCAAGTGACCTACACGCAACAAGTACAGAATAGCTCACGCCTTATTAGCGTGAACTCTCAGTTACTTGCCCTCGCGTGTGAATATTGGCGGTATTCGATAAGAGAGAACAAGAGCTAAAAGCTCAATTATGTCAGTTTACAAATGAACGCCTTTGCTTGAATTTTCTAACTCTTCCCTTTAGGGTTCATACAAAGACTTCATTTTCTATTCCATAGGCTACACTATTTAATCATTAATATTCTGTTAACTGCTGCAAAGGTAATCAAAATTATTCAGTTGGAGGTGATTAAACCATAAATTCCAAAGCAGATTATGTTAGTTTCATGTATTATTTTGTACTTTTGTAGACAAATAATAAGCACATGGGCAGCATACAATCATACACCGAAGCCGTAAGGGTTATCAAAGAGGCGATATTGCGTAGTCAGTATCGTGCCACATCTTCTGTCAATAAGGAGCAACTATCATTGTATTATGGCATTGGTAAATATGTCTCTGAAAACTCCCGTAATGGTTTTTGGGGCAAAGGTGCAATAGAAACCATTAGCGGACGATTGCAGAAAGAATTACCGGGACTTAGAGGCTTTTCGGCATCCAATATTAAGAATATGCGTTCATTCTATGAAGAGTGGTCGCCTGTGATAAATCGCCAGCCATCGGCTGACGATTTGAAAACGCTAACCGTAGTTAGCGAATCAGAACTTAACGAAAATCTCCTGCTTGTGGAAATTCGCCAGCCGATGGCTGACGAATTTAATTGGTCTGATTTCTTTGCCATTGGTTTCAGTCATCATATTGAGATTATGGCAAAAGCAAAGACCTTGGAAGCTCGTTTGTTTTATATACACGAATCTGCGACACGATTCTGGAATAAGTACACTTTGAGAGACTATCTCAAAGCCGATTTATACAATCACAGAGGAACGCTTCCCAATAATTTCACTACTACAATACCGAGCGCACAACAAGCATTAAAAGCTGTGAACGCATTCAAAGATGAATACTTGTTGGATTTTATCAATGTTGAAGAACTTGATACACAAGATGAAGATTTGAACGAGCGAGTGCTCGAAAAGTCTATTGTGGATAACATCAAAAGGTTTATCCTAACCTTTGGACAGGATTTTATTTTCGTAGGTAACCAATATAGATTGGAGGTTTCGGGAGAGGAAATGTTTGTTGATTTGCTTTTCTTCAATCGAGAACTTAACTCACTTGTTGCCGTCGAGCTAAAATCAGGGAAATTCCGTTCTTCATACTTGGGTCAACTGAGTACATATCTGTCGGCTCTTGATACATATGTAAGGAAACCACACGAAAACCCAGCAATTGGCATCCTGTTATGTCGCGATATAAACCAGTCGTTTGTAGAGTTTGCTATCCGAGACTATGACAAGCCTATGGGTGTTGCAACTTATAGGGCAACAAAAGATATGCCCGAACGATTACGCAATGCACTACCCGATATCGAAGAACTGAAAAAATTGCTATAATTGAAATGCAGGCGAAAGAAAATTATTATCATTCTCTTCTCGTCTGCATTTCTTTTTGTACCTTTGTAGCATCAAGAGTTATCACATTGTAGCATAACGATGAAGAACTCAGAAATACGAACGGTTGCTATCTCGTTACCCAATTTTCAAGCAATCCGACCAATCGATTTATTCTAAGCGAGTTATCTTTTCTTGCAAAAGTTACACAAAATATTCTCTTCGGCATATAAAGTTGTGTAACAAAATGCATTTACTCTGTCTTATAATAGCGTTTTATAGATGAATTTCCACCCGACTTTGGAGGGTAGGATGCCGATTGGTAGTTTTGGGACGCCGAAAACATTTCGGGCGCCCCAAAACACAACTTGCTATGTTCGCTTGAACATAAATTTCCAGTGCTTGGAAATTACAGCATAGTATTTACTTTTTTGCTCAATAATTAGCCTGTTTGAATGATGTTGGTCATATGGTCTGTTATGACCAACAAATAATGGTTGATTGGTGTATTGGTTAGTTGGTTTGTTGTAACCAATAAGCCAACCGACCAACTGACAATGTGACCATATGACCAACCAATAATCTTTCAAGCATCTGAAATCGCTTCAAAATGCAATCTAATGACACTTGACGACACGTTATGTCGGGATTGCAGAACGTATTATTTTTTGTTTTTACTTAGCAATCGGAAAGCGAATGTTTAATGTAAAAATGAAATAGTTATGGAGATTATCAGTATTGAGAAAAAGACTTTTGAGGAACTTGTATTGCGCCTTGGGCAGTTCGTTAAGCGAATGGATAGTATTAACCGCCAGCGTGGTGGCAGGCGTATGAGCGATTGGATGGACAATCAAGATGTCTGTCAGGCATTGAAGATTAGTCCTCGCACACTGCAAACGCTTAGGGATAGTGGGCGATTGCCGCACTCTAAGATAAACAACCGCATATACTATCGCCCCGAAGATGTGGAGCGACTTATTGAAAATGATGTTTAACCTATAAATTATATGCCTATGAGTAACGAAGTTATCACGCACAAGCACGAGTGGGTACGCGGCCTATTCTCAGAACTAGACCGCATTGCCAAAGATGCTGCAACGGTGGCAGATGAGAATCAACCGCTATTGGGTGGCGAACACTATTTAACCGACAGGGAGTTATCGCAACGCTTGAAAATCAGTCGTCGCACTTTGCAAGACTATCGTAACAACGGTATTTTGCCATATCGCCAACTGGGCGGGAAAATCCTTTATCGTGAAAGCGATATTGAACGAGTATTGCAAAGTTGCTATCGAGGCAAGTTTTGATTTTATACCCGATAGGATGTAATGACGACTCGACAACCGCCAATTATACCCGAAGGGGTATAAAGTCGGTTAGAAAGAATAGCCACGCAGAATATTGTTATGCAGAGTTGGGAGCGAGCTGCCTTTGTCCCCAACTCTGTTTTTTATTATAATAGCCGCCCAAGATTTTTGAAAAGTATTTGATTTTTCTTTTGACCTTGATTTATGCGTCGTAGGTCGCTTCGCTTGCTTCGTCCCAAACACATTCTCAACTCGGACGGTGATACCGGAGAGTTTTTTCGGGTGAAAAATTATCGAAGAGAATTTTTTGCTCGAAAACCCGTGGGCTTGAACTCGCAGGTATTGCCCTCCGAGTTAACTTTATAATGGGGCGAAAGCAGGCGAAGCGTACCGCAGACCTCTATCCTAAATTCACTATCGCACTCTTCACATTCATCATATCCTTCAATATCGAACTGTCAAGCACTTTGGCATAGTGTTGCGTCATCTTGATATTAGAGTGTCCGAGCATCTTTGCTACATTCTCTATACTTACACCTTTAGCCAAGCACACAGATGTAGCGTAGGAATGACGGGCCACATGTGTGCTAAGGTGCTTCTGGATTCCGCAGACATCGGCGATCTCTTTTAGGTAGCTGTTCATATTTTGATTGCAAGGAACAGGCAGTAATACGCCACGCTTGATGCAAGTTGGATTGTTCTCATACTTCTTGAGAATCGCCAACGGAATATCCAACAGCGGAATATTACACATATTATTTGTCTTTTGGCGTGTCTTACGAATCCAATAGTGCCCGTTATTGTCCTGCACGATATGTTCGGCAGCGAGTTGCTGGACATCTATAAATGCCAATCCCGTAAAGGCGGCGAAGATAAACACATCACGCACCAATGCAAGACGAGGCAGTGCAAACTCCTTTTGGTATATTGTCATCAGTTCGTCCATCGTCAGGAACTCGCGTACAACCTCTTTTTCGTGAAACTTGATGCCTGCAAAAGGATTCTTCTCTATCCACTCGTTGGCAAGTGCAAGGTTGATAATCTTCTTCAAGCACTTCATATAGCGGATAACGGTATTCTGCTGACAATTCTTCTCGGTCTTCAAATAAAACTCAAAGGCTCGCACAAGTTCGCCATTTACCTCCGTAATAGGCAAATCCTCTTTGTCGTATTTCAGTTTGATAAGTTCAGCAAGATAGCGGGTGCAACTTTCATAACGTCTTATGGTGATTAGGGCGAAATCTTTACCCACCAATGCTCGGCATTGCTCGTTGTGTTCACGCATAGTTCCGATGATGGTGCGTACTTGCTCCACCTTTTTGTCCACCCCGAAGAACTTTTCCTGCAATATTCGGGCAGTGATAAGTTCCCCATTCTCTTCAAGTTGCGTGTAAATTCGGTGGAGTTTGATTCGACTTTCCTCGATGTAGTTGTTTAGCTCGGTTGATTTACGGCTTTTGCCCCTCGCACACTCCTTTGCCTGGTTCCACGATACAGGCTCGATGCTTTTGCGGATGTTTGTTTCTACTCTTGCGCCATTAACTGTGATGCGCATACATACTGAAGCCTCACCGTTCTTCAGTAGCTTGGTTTTCTTGATAAAGAAAAGCACATTAAATGAATCTCGTCTCATTTTCTCCTACTTTTAAGTTAAACTTTTATTTGGCAAAAGTAGGAATTCGAACCCGTTTTAACGCTACGCAAAATGTTGTGAATCAGCGAAAAACACTCTTTCAAGGTGGAGATGTTTGGAACACCCGTTTGCTCCACCTCTTGCTCCACCAAAGGCGGTCATGAACCGCACTTTTTTGCGTTTTTGGGGAAAATAAAAAATCCCGATTTTCGTTGAAAATCAGGATTTTACGTTGTTTTGCTTTTCTTTGCTGTGGTGCCACCAGGAATCGAACCGGGGACACAAGGATTTTCAGTCCTTTGCTCTACCAACTGAGCTATGGCACCAACATTTTGTTCTCTTTTGCGAGTGCAAAGGTATGATGTTTTTTTTACATACGCAAATATTTTTGAGAAAATCTTTGAAAAATTTTTCTCTTAGCCATTTTTGTTATACCTTTGCACCAACAAAAGGTACGGAATGTAGCGCAGTTGGTAGCGCACTACGTTCGGGACGTAGGGGTCGGGCGTTCGAGTCGCCTCATTCCGACACAAGGCGACAAACGGTGAAAATCGTTTGTCGCTTTTTTATTGCTCTTACGCGTAAATGATTGAAGAATAGAGTTTCATTGAAAAATTCAGATGCCCGGAAGGTTGCTGAAGAGTTTGCGTCCTTTGGCATAATATTGCCATAAGATAGAGAATGTTACGCGCTCGGAGACTGAGTCACAAACGCATTTTTCTATATTTTCGGCACGCGCCGAGGCGTAAGATGGCTTTATCCTCGCAAATTCGCGTCGGGCAGCGATTATAGCCTTGCAGTCGCCAACATTTCCCGATAGTAGAAATTTTGCGGCGGCCATATAGTCGAGTATTGCTCTGCGTCGCATTACGGACGACAATTCCCGCGTGGGAAGATTTTTGTAGAGCATCAACAGATTGTTGCGGAAATTCAAAAAAGTCTTGCGGGGATTGCTCTTGGCGAGCGTTGCGCCACCAACATGATAGACTGTGCTGCGGGGTACGCACACGATGCGTCGGCCGCGTGCACGCAAACGCCAGCATAGGTCAATCTCTTCCATGTGAGCAAAGAAGGTGCCGTCGAGCCCGCCTGCCGATTGGTAGTCGGCCGAGCGTATCATAAGCGCTGCGCCCGTTGCCCAGAAAAGGTCGGCTATATTATCATACTGCCCATTATCCTTCTCTACCGTTTCGAATATACGTCCGCGACAAAAGGGATAGCCGTAGCGGTCGATGAAGCCTCCCGCGCCGCCTGCATACTCGAACAGAGTCTTTTCCTTGTAGCTCAACAGCTTAGGCTGACAGGCCGCAACATCTTTGTTGTCATCCATAAAGGCGAGCATGGGAGCGAGCCACCCATCGGTAACCTCAACGTCCGAGTTTAGGAGTATATAATATTCCGACGCGACCTGTTGCAGAGCTTTATTATAGCCATCGGCAAAGCCGTAATTTTTGTCGAGGCATATAAGGCGCACGGTGGGAAACTCGGCACGCATAACCTCGACGGAACTATCGGTCGAGCCATTGTCGGCAACAACAATTTCTGCCTCGGGCGAAAATTCAACCACCGACGGCAGGAAACGACGCAACATTTCCGCGCCGTTGTAATTAAGGATGACTACCGCTACACGCTTTTCCATAATACTATTCAGAGTCAATAATTTCGGCTACCGTCAATGCCGACCTATCATCATTGAAGCCCCCCAGACGCACACGCACAGTCTTGTTTATAAACGCCTTGTTGCACTCTGTCTCCACACGGATGTAATTCTCGGTAAAGCCGCCCATAGGAGCTTCGGGACGCGGTTTTTCGAAGAGCACCGTTGCCTCGCGCCCTATGAAACGCTCGTAAAAGGCGATGCGCTTCTCCTCGGAAAGTTCAATGAGCATGCGGCTGCGACGCTGCTTCTCGGCGGGAGCGACGGCGCCGTCAATTTTCAGAGCCTGCGTGCCCGGTCGCTCACTGTAGCTGAACACATGCAGTTGGGAAATATCGAGAGATTTTATAAAATCGTAAGCCTTCTGGAACAGTTCGTCCGTCTCGCCGCGCGTGCCCACAATTACATCCACCCCTATAAAAGCGTCGGGAAGCAGACGGCGCACCGTAGCAATCTTCTCGGCAAAAAAGGCAGTATCGTAGCGTCGGTGCATCAGCTTCAACACCTCGTCGCTACCCGCCTGCAAAGGAATGTGCAGATGAGGCATAAAGCTGCGCGAGGAAGAAATATATTCTATAATCTCGTCGGTAATAAGGTTAGGCTCTATGGAAGAGATACGGTAGCGGTCGATGCCCTCTACCGCGTCGAGAGCCTTCACCAGCGACACGAAACTCTCGCCTGTAGTTTTTCCAAAATCGCCGATGTTTACGCCGGTAATTACAATCTCGCGGCCACCCTCGTCGGCAGCTTTGCGCGCCTGAGCCACAAGGTCGGCAATTTGGGGGTTGCGGCTGCGTCCGCGAGCATAAGGGATAGTGCAATAGGTACAGAAATAATCACACCCATCCTGCACTTTCAAAAAGTAGCGTGTGCGGTCGCCGCGCGAGCACGATGGTACGAAACGTCGCACATCCTTCGTAGGCTGCACGAACCACTCGCCCGCGCCCTCACGTTTCTGCAAGCTGCCCAGATGCCGAAGAACATCACCCTTCTTGTCAATGCCAAGAACAACATCCACGCCCTCTTCGGCGGCGAGTTTCTCGGGCGACAACTGCGCGTAACATCCGGTAACAACGACGTACGCACCCGGATGGCGGCGTATAAGCTTGTGTATCGCCTGACGACACTTTTTCTCGGCCTCTTGCGTGACGGCGCAACTGTTAATTATACAAATATCAGCCTGTTCGCCGCGACGCGCAGTGCGTATGCCCGCCTCTTGCAGAGTGCGCTCAATGGTCGAAGTCTCGGCAAAATTCAGTTTGCAGCCAAGAGTGTAGTAGACTGCTTTTTTATCTTTGAAAAGTGTCGTGTCAATCATCTGTCAGTATCTATCGTGCTTACGAGCGCGAAGATAAGGAGAAAAAATGAATTTTCGGCAGAAAAGGCGGTTACTTTAACGCCCTATGGGGGTAAGATTGTGTTTCGCGCAGATGAAGCATGCGCAAGTGGTTACTTTATTTCGAAGCGCACGTTCACATCCACCGAATATTCATTCTCGGCAATGGACAGCGTGGGCACAGAGACTGCATCGGCCGCCTCCTCCATCACCACTCCTCGGGCAGCCATCGCCTTATAGTTGCGCGGAGAAACAACCTCGTTCATCGACCACGAATTTACATATATAGCCTTGCCAATCTCCTGCCCAATGGCAGCGACAAGCTCTGCGGCACGCTGCTGAGCCTTTTTTATAGCCTCGACTCCAAGCTCACTCTCGAGAGCGTCACGTTTGGAATATTTTGTTTCGGCAAGCACAATATTGGAAATCTCCTGCTCCTCCAATGCCGAAATTACATTCTGCATAGCCTCGGCACTATTCAGCTTGAGAATATACACAGCCTCGGTACGAGTCTTAACCTTCGACAAGAAAGTCTTTAGTTTCAGAGAGCTGCCCATCGACAGCACAGTAAGGTCTTTATCAACGTCAATGCCCTGTTTCTCGAGCACTTTCACCATATTAGTCTGCAGTTGCTGCAAACTCCTTTTGTCCTTATAATCACTCTCTTTGATGGTAATCTTCAGATAAATTTCATCGGGAGTAACCTTGCGTGTCGCCGAAGCGCGAACCTCAATATAAGGCACAGCCGGAAGATTATTCTGACCCTCAGCGGGGGTTACGACAAAAAACGACGCTGCCACGAACAGCGCAACTGCGTATGTCAAAAAACGTTTCATACTCTTTTAAATTTAGATTATACATTTGTTGCGAAAGTATAGAAAAAAGAGAGTCCGAGCAACTATTTTCATCAATATTAACGTAAGTTAGATATTTATTAGAGGATAAAAATTCCCATAGTTACCATGAGCTACCATTGCAATATTTTTTTGAACTGACATTATTTAACCTCAGTTCGATATAATTTTAAATGTTTCTTTTATTATGGGGGTTAAAGATTCTATTTCTTTTAGTTTTTCTTACCCTTAATAGTAGTTGCAATTTGCAAGGTTGATTTTTCTCTTCTCTTCTTTTGCCGGGTTTTATACATACTTTTTGTGCCGACAAAAAGTATCAAAAAACTCTGCGCATGGACGCTTCCTTAACGCCAAACGAAGCTGATGATTTTTGGGTGTTGCGGAACGACCGTGCCAGCGAGCAGAATGCGAGCTTGCTTGCAATTATAAGCGAGCGCAGCCGGTGGTAGGCGCAGCCAACATTATCTCTCGGTTAGTTGCGCTGTGCGCACCTAACCAACGTTCAAACAGTCTTTGCCTTCGGCGAACTTCGGCAGCGCTCGTTGCAAGTGTAAGTAAACTTCCACTCACTCGCTTGCACGAACTTTCACACTTTTCCAAAAATCATTGACGCCGTTTGTCTAAAAGCTTAATGCGCACCAACCAAGCAATGCTCCACTCAATGCTTGCAAACGGTTACTTCAAAAAAAATACAGCGTTGTCAAAATCACAGGCAACGGCCGCAGAGAGGCGCGGAAAAGAGGTGCAAGTTTTCTGACGCGCCGTAAGTGCGCGGCCAAACTTGCGCATCCCGCGACTATCAAGGGAAAGTTGCCGGCAAGCGAACGACGAACGAGGGATATTTTCGCCCGGCGAAAATTCGTGAGCAGAGGAGCGAGAAACTGATTTTGTCTGCGCTGTGCCTTTTGCACCCTTTTGGGCGCCAAAAGGGTGAGACAGAAACAACTGCCTATAATTTAGCAACAAAGATTAAGGGTAAAAACTACCGTAGAATATAAAAGTTAGCATCAAATTAAGGTAACTTTTTCTTTAATCCCCATATAAAAAAAATTTATATCTAACCGACATTATTTATGTAAATAAAAAAATAAATAGCCCCAATCGAAACGCCCACCCGCAAAAAAATATAGCGGCTCGATGAGCCGCTATATTTCTATTTAAAAGCACTAATGCCGAATATTACTGCAATTTAAGAGTAAAGCCACCACCGGGAGCCATGTAGATTTTGAACTTCTCGGCTGTGTTTACACTCTTCTCCTCGCGTTTGTAGTCGCGAGCCTTCTTCCAAGCGTTAATACCGTCGCGGAACAACTCACCCTTCATAGTCTTGCCACCGAGGAACGAGAGGTCTACGTCGATTGTACGACCGTGCCAGTTAGTAATACCACCGATGTACCATGTGTCACCCTTGCGACGAGCAGTTACAACATACTCACCAAGCTTACCATCGATAACCTTAGTCTCGTCCCAAGTTGTGGGGATTGCGCTGATGAACTTAGTACACTCGGGCTCACGCTCGTAGTTGCTGGGGTTGTCGCAAAGCATGTTCAGAGGAGACTCAAGAATAACGTAGAGTGCCAACTGGTTGCAACGTGTACCCTGGCTCATAGGCTCGTAGTAGTTAGGCTTGTACTGACCCTTGATTGTGTTAAGCATAGCACCCTGAGTATAATCCATAGGACCTGATACCTGACGGATGAAGGGGAGCTGTGTGTTGTAAGTTACGTGGTCAAGGATTTTGGGATCTTCCCATTTAGCCTGCTCAAGACCGTAAACACCCTCGAAGTTAAGAACGTTGGGGAATGTACGGTTAAGACCGGCGGGCTTGTGTGTACCATGAAGGTCGAGAAGGAGCTTATATTTAGCACACATCTCGGCAGCGCGGAAGTTAAAGTCAGTCATCATCTGGTCGTCGCGGTCCATAAAGTCAACCTTGAAGCCCTTAACGCCCATTTCAGAGTAGTGTTTACAAACATTCTCCATGTCGCGGTCGAACGCCCAGTAACCTGCCCAAAGGATGATACCTACGTTTCTCTCGGCAGCGTAAGAGATAAGCTCTTTAAGGTCGATAGCATCAACAACCTGCATAAGGTCGGCCTTCTTGTTTACAGCCCAACCCTCGTCGAGGATTACATACTCGATGCCATTCTTGCCTGCAAAGTCAATGTAAGCCTTGTAAGTAGCGTTGTTCACACCTGTGTTGAAGTCTACACCGTCGATGTTCCAGCAGTTCCACCACTCCCAAGCAACCTTACCGGGCTTGATCCATGATGTATCCTCTACCTTTGAAGGAGCAGCCAACAGGTAGCTGAGGTTAGAGTTTGCAATGTCAATGTCCTTATCAGAAACAACAGCTATACGCCAGGGGAAGCTGCGGGGAGCCTCAACCTTAGCAATATACTCCTCGCGAGACTTAATCTTCATCTGAAGGTTGTTGTGACCACCCTGCTCAAGCTCTTTGGGGTATTTTGCAAATACACCGCTGAGGAGGTTCTCGCCCTTCTCTGTGCTGAGGTAAAGACCGGGGTAGTTGTTAAGGTCAGTCTCTGTGAAACAGATTTTCACGTTATTCTCAACCTCTACCAATGCGGGGAGGAAGATGAGACGTTTCTTGTTAAGCTCGGAGAGATTCTTTACAGTGTACTGATTCTCGAAAGAGTTAAAGAACTGCGACTCGTAGTTACCGTCAGAACCGCGAATTACAAAAGGAACAGTACCCTTTGCATCAGAATTGAACTGCAAGTTAACCTCTTCGTTTGCAATGTTGAAAGGCTTCTTGTTCTTGCTAACGAAACGATAAGCAATACCGTCGTTGTAAGCACGGAACTCAACGCTCCACTTGCCTTTAAATGAGAGAACAAGTTCGTTGTAGTTATCCTCCATTTCTGCTGCGCGGTAGAAAGGAGAAGCAATCTTTGTGTTTACGCTTTTGCGTTTCGCGCTTGTGGGTTTGTCATTCTCGCCCCACACCTCGCCATTCTCCAAAGTGATAGAGATGGGAGCTGCAGCAATTACCTGCTGGTCGTTGAACACAATGTCGTAGGTAAGTTTCTCACCTGCTGTGATGTTTGTCTTCAACTTGCCGTTGGGAGAGGCAAGCTCATACTTTTTCTGTGCCTGTGCTGTAAGTGTGAACAAGCACGCAATCAACAATAGTTTTACAATTTTCATAGATGTTATTTATAAAATAATGAAATTTATACAAAGGTAGAAACTTTTTACGAATTTTCACTTATGTTCAACCATTAAAATTTTATAAATGTATCTTTTAGCCAATATTTTGTAAGTTTAAGAAGTTTCCTAAGAAGATTCCTAAACACTATACAAAAACCCTTCCTGCGTACAGAAAGGGTTTTTGTTTTTCTTATGATTGAAAGTATTAATTCGCACCCGAGACAATTATAGCTCCAAGGCCCGAAATAAACAAAATAAACATCAGCGTCAAAAGCATCTCCACACTGCGCGGAGCACCCTTAAACTCCTTCCACACAAAAATACCCCACAAAGCAGCCACCATAGGAGCCCCCTGTCCCAGAGCATACGAAATTGCAGGGCCTGCCTTACCGGCAGCAATATAGCTGAGAGCCGTTCCCAAGCCCCACACAACACCGCCAAACACCCCCACAAGATGAGTAGCCATGCGCCCCTTGAAATACTCGCCATAAGTCACCGGAGAGCCCACAAACGGGTAGCGCATAACCATAGTGTTAAACAAGAAGTTACTGATAAAAATACCCACCGAGAAGATGAAAAAGGCCGAATAAGGCGTCGCCATTCCCGGAGTAGGATTCTCGAAATTATTCAGGTCCATTGCCGCCGCCACAAAGCGATAGAAGAATGCCATAAGCACACCCGCAACAATAGCAATGAGCGCACCCTTTTTGTTCGTACCCTCGCCGCCACTATTCATCCTGCCCGACGCAAGCGCATTCAAAATAATAGCCACCATCACCAGCGCAACACCGAAGAACAGAATCACCGGGTCGCCCTTAGGCTCGCCAAAATAGTTCACAAACACCCCGAGCACTAAGGCAATGCCCACACCCAGCGGAAAAGCAACCGTAAGCCCCGCCATCGACACAGCCGCCGACAGCAAAATATTCGCAAGATTAAAAAGCACGCCGCCCACAAAAGCACTAAGATAATTATCAAGCGTAATCTGCTTAAGGTCAGCAACAAAGCTGCGTCCCGCATCGCCCATACTACCCAGAGTAAAGCCCAAGAAAATAGAGAAAAGCAAAATACCAATCACATAATCCCAATAAAAAAGCTCGTAACGCCACGTCTTTCCCGCAAGTTTCTGAGTATTAGCCCACGAGCCCCAGCAGAGCATCGTCACGAAACACAGCACCACCGCAAGCATATAATCATTTACAATAAACATAATCAACAAATTAAAAGTAAAAAACTACAATTTATCAACCTCACTACGATAGGGCAACGACGACTGCGCCCCCATGCGGGTAACAGTCACCGAAGCACATTTATTGGCAAACTCCACCGCCTCGAGGATACCCTTTTTCTCGGCAAGAGCCACACACACAGCCGCACAGAAAGTATCCCCGGCCGCCGTCGCATCCACAGCCTTCACCTTGATAGCCGGCACCTTATGATAAGCCCCATTCTCCTTCACAAACGCCCCTTTCGAGCCAAGCGTAATAACCACATTCTGCACCCCACGTTCGCTCATCACATCCGCCGCGCGACAAATGCTCTCCATGTCCGTAATCTTGACACCCGAAATAAGCTCAGTCTCCGTCTCATTGGCAATAATCATATAAAGGTTACGCATAAGAGAATCGGGCAGATGCAACGCCGGCGCAGGATTAAGAACAACCCTCTTCCCACGCTCTCGCGCAATGCGAGCCACATACTCCACAGTATCCACAGGCGTCTCAAGCTGCATAAGCACAATATCGCCACGCTCAATCATGCCCACCGCCCTATCAATATCCTCGGGCACAAGCATAGCATTGGCACCCGACGCAACAGCAATAGAATTCTCGCCATTGGCATCGACCACAATAAGCGCAACCCCCGACGGCTGTTCACTATCAATGAGAATATGCTCAGTATCAATACCCTCGGCCTTATATTGCTCGATGGACCGAGTGCCAAAATGGTCGTTACCCACCTTAGCCATAAAGCTGACACTGCCACCCAGACGCACAGCGGCAACCGCCTGATTGGCACCCTTTCCGCCGGCATTCATAAAAAAGCTCCCGCCGATAACCGTTTCTCCGGGCAACGGCAGGCGGTCGGTATTTATAACCATGTCTGTGTTACAACTACCTATCACTACAATCTTCTCGCTCATGATTATATATTATTTATTTACAATAGTTTTTGTCTTTAGCAACAATGTATCAAAAAAAATTGTTCACAAGGACAGGATTAAAGCCCGCTTGATACAAAATTATATATAATATGAAGATTAAGGAAACTTTTTTCTCAATCACCATAATAAAAGAAACATTTAAAATTATATCGAACCGAGGTTAAATAGTATGCCGACAGAGACAAAAAAAGGGTGGCAGCCCACAGGCCACCACCCTTTCGAGAATTATAGAATATCAGTTAATTACTTAACAAATTCTTTAGTAGTCTTAACTACGCCGTTAGCGTAAGTCTTCTTAACAATGTTGATACCCTTAACAGGAGCTGCAACAGCGGCACCGTCAGCAGTGTAGTAAGATACTGAAACTACCTCACCCTCAGCATCAGGAACGTTGTTGATTCCATCAGTACCACCATCGATGCGATAGAGCTTGAACTGAGAAGCTGCTACACCATCACCATTCCAGAGACAAACTGAGCTTGCAGTACCACCACCATTACCGTGGTCGAGCAAGTGGAAGCACTTGTTAGGTGCGTAAGGAGACCAGATGTTGAACTTGTAAGCACCCTGCTCAAGGAAGATGTAGGGAGTCTCGGGAGTCTCAGAGAATCCGAAATCAACTGAGTTGCTAGGAATACCTGTATCAGCGTCCAAAACTTCAGGAACGTATACATACTGACCTGTCTCAACGCTCTTGATGAAGAATGCTGTTGCAAGCTGTTTTTCTGTTACTGTGGTATCAGCATACCACTGAGCCAAAAGTTCGCTGTAGATTGCACCCTCGGGAGCATCCTCTGTGATAACAGCGGGGACAAGCTGGAACTTGTAACGATCGTGGCAGTCGAAGTAATCCTCGGGAGCGTATGTCCACCACATTGTGTATTCGCTTGAAGCACTGTAACCTCTATCGTCCCACAACTTCCAACGGTTGAAGTATGAACAGAGAACCTTGGGTGAGCCCTGCTGAGCAACATACTCAGGCATAGCAGACTCGATTACGTATGTACCTGCAACTACAGGATGACGCTCAGCAGTTTTGGGGAGGTGCAATGAAGCCTGAAGAGCACTGATAGCCGCAGCCGCAGTTGCATCATCGTTGCTCTCGAGAGCAGCCTGAGCCTGTGCAAGAGCATTAGCAAATTCACCTACCGAACCTTCTGTGTAGTAACCGGGGTTAGTACCTACGATCATTTCGTTAGTAGCAGCCTGCGCGTAGATAGCCTGCAACCAGTAGAGGTTAGGTTTAGTCATAGTCATCTTATAGATGTTCCACTCGAGCTCACCTTGGAAGTAATGCATGATACCCTCGTTATTAGTTTCAGCAAACTCAGCAGGACCGTACATAGCTCTCCAAACGAGTCTTGCGCCGCCTTCGCCACCCCAGCTATCCAACATGAGGTAAGGATAAGGTTTCTTCACTTTGATTGTTGTATCCAAGTCCTCAACATACTCGTCTACTTCCTTCATCATAGTATCGCGATACTGGTAGATGAAGAATGTATTCTCGAATTCCTCGGCACCAAGTTCCTCACGCAAAGGAGCAGCAGGAATGATTCTTACCTGAGCAGCATACTTAAGTGAATCATTATCACCTGTGTAGTAGTTACCGGGACCACCGTTGTTAGCTATGTACTTGTTAGTTGCAAGGCTGAAGATGTTGTATGTGCTGTCGTTCTCAACAGATTTTGTGATTCTGTATACACAAGGAGCAGTGGCACCTTGATAAACAGGAGCATAATAGTCAAGACCTGAGAAGAATATAGGATTACTGCTCTGGTTGCCCTCGGGAGCTGCGTTCCAGTTACCAACGATTGCATAGAGGCCTTCGTCTGTAATTTCGTCAACACTTGTAATCATTTCGCCAAGAGCTGCGCCATAAGGATCCTCTTTTGCGGGGAAGGGAACATCCTCGGGAATAATAGTCTCTCCCTGGAAGCCGAATACGAAGTCTGTGGGGAAGTCATCGTAACCGTTACCGCGACCCCACTGTTTGTATGAGAAGCCGTAAACAGGCTCGGGGAATGTAATATCGAGGAAGAAGTACTCGCCACCATTATCACTACCCCATGATGAGTGGAAGTGTGTACCGGCGTCTGTACCGTGCTTGCCGTCGCAAAGACCTGCAATACCAGCACCGTCGGTGGAAACTACAGAGCTAGGAACATAGCAATCCTCTGTCATAGGAATCTGAACACCTGCTGCGTCGTAGAATGCAATCTCATTTACGCAGATGAAGGGCTTGCCATAAGAGTCTGTACGGCCGGATTTTGATTTGAACATTGTCAAACGAACAGCGTCAATCTCCTCTTCGAAGTAGTATGTCTTTGATCTCCAGATATACTCGTTGTCAATATGCTCACCGGGAAGACCATCCTCTTCCTGACCGATACGGATGGGAAGCTCGCTTGTTTTAAGATCCTCGGAAAGTTTACCTGCCCAGAAGTCATCAACTGCTGAGTACAAGTTCTCGACAGCTTTGTCTACGTCAGAAATTGTCTCACATTTACCAACAACTTCTTCTATTACGCCCATGTAGTCGAGCAATTCGTATACTGTGCTCTCCAAGAATGCACCGGGAGTCCAGTTGGGAGCCTCGATAGTAACAATTTCGCCATTGTCAACCATTGCCTCAATCTTGTTGATAGTATCGGCATATACCCAGAGAGATGCAATAGCATAAGCTGTTGTAAGATTACGGATTTCAGATGTCAATGTAACAATTTCACCTGCATCTACATTAGGATCGGCAGCCTTTCTCTTAGCAACTTTGATACCCATCTGAAGTGCCTCGTACTCGCCGTCGCTGAACTCTTCGGGAATTTCACCGATTTCAGCCATACGCTCCTCGGCAAGGTCAATTTCTGCCTGCAATGTAGAAACGATTGCTGCACCGTTGATAGATGCGTTGTATACTGTCCAGTTGTAAGCGTGGGGACGTGCTGTTTTCTCGAATGCAGAGTCGCTGTCAGCAATGTAGTCCATACGACCCATGCAATCGTAACCGAGGTAAGCAGTAAACTTGTGGGTTTCGTTCTCGCCTGTCTCTTCGTTTTTCACTGTAGCCTGACCGGGGATTGTGAAGTAGAAACCTGATGCTGTGTCGCAAGGAGAAACTGTAAGAGCTGCTGCCTGAGAAAGTTCTCTTGTGAAATGTGTCCAGATGTCGAGACCACCCTGGTGAGTAGCGATGTAACGACCGCTGTTCAACCAACGTACACGGTAGGTGTCGGGTGTACCGTCTGCATCGGGGATAAGATAGAATACACTTGCTGCAGAAGGTGTGATTGTTGCCTCGTAGGGTGAACGCATGTAAAGGTTACCGGGAACAATCCACTCTACTACATAAGGCTCGCCATTGATTGTATACTCGTAAAAGTTGGGGAAGTCCTGAGCAGAAGCCTGCATAACGAAGAACTTACCTTCGCCTTCAAACTCGCTGATAGATTTTACCTGCTCGCCGAGTGTAAACTGCTGCTCGGGGAAGGGAACGTATGCAAGTTCTTCCTCTGTTGCATCGGCACTACCAGCTGTTATACCCATGTAAGTGATAAGGTTCTTGTAGTACTTTGAACGTGTCTGGATTGTAAAATAGAATGTAGAAACCTCTTTTGCAAGCTCAAACTCTACATAGTGGTACTCGAAGGGCATCTCCAAGCAACGACCACCGTAGTTTGTGTGCAAATAGGTACTCTCATCGTTGTCGCTAAGCGCAGCAAGACCACCACCATCACCGGGGTCTACTGAGTTTGCGTATGCAACGTAATCAACTGCAACGCCATTCTCGTCGAAGATACGAACCTCTGACATTGTGAAGAAGGGCTGACCTGATGCTTGGTAAGCACTGATACCGTCGTGGCTGCCATAGCCTAGATTGTTAGCTGTGTTTGTGTTACAAACAGTCATACGAATCTTCTGGACAGGTTTGTCCACTTGATAAGTTTCGGACTTAAACAGGTAGTTCTGAACTACGAATGGTCCGGGAAGTCCATCCGCTTCTGTTAGCGTGATGGGGAACGTTGCCTTTACTTGAGCCATGCCAAGAGCGGCGATGAGCGTCAAAAGACAGGTTAATAGTAAATTTTTTTTCATAATTTAAAATTATTAAATTAAAATAAAGTTAATTAATTAATTTTTTATATTCTGTTCGTATTTTTATCAAGCCTTGTCTTTACAGAGGTTGCACCATGCTCGCGTTTTTAAATATTTTTAACTCTAATGAGACACTATACAACATCTATTTTGCAAATAAACATCAAGTTTTGTAAACAAACAAATTTTTTACCAATTTTTATCGTTTCAAAAGTATTTTTTTTGTTTTTCGGATGAAAAAGGGCGTTTTTTGGGCATTTTTTTATTTTATTATTATTCCATTAAACACTCTTCCGGATTTTATTCCCAAACGGCGGGCCGAGAAAAAATCGGCGTGCGAGAAATATGTGCATATGCCCGATTGGTGTATGTTTGCTTCGCTTAGTCCGCAGGAGAGAAGTTGCAGGCTGTTGGCACGCGGAAGGTCTATGTGCCACCGCTCACCGTAGCGTCGGGCGATTTTTTCCATTGGGAAAGAGGCGGCCCGGAAGGCGTCGTATACCTCGTCGCCTACTTCAAAGGCGTCGAGCGAGATTCCCGGGGCTATTATCGCGCGGGTGGTGGCGGGGTTGATGTTGCAGGTGCGCCGCATGGCGAGGATGCTCTTTTCGACTATTCGCGCGACGGTGCCGCGCCAACCGGCGTGTATGGCGGCAATGGTGCCGCTCGTTTCGTCGCAGAGTAGTACGGGGATGCAGTCGGCGGTGGAGACGCCTATGCAGATGCCTTTTTCGCGAGTGAACAGCGCATCGACCGAGTATAAACGGCCGGCACGCGTGGGGGTGTCGAGAGCGAGAAACTTTTTGTCTATTTCTATTATGTCGGTGCCGTGCGTCTGGTGGGGGAGAATGAGCTGCGTGTCGTCTATTCCCAGATGGGTGCATAGCAGGGCTCGGTTGGCGGTTACATTTTCGTGGCTGTCGCCGCAGTAGTGGGTGATATTAAACGAAGAGTAGGTGCCCTCGCCTACTCCGCCGTGTCGTTTGGTGGAGAAGGCTGTTATTCCCGGGGGTGTGGGGTATTTCAGTAGTTCCATTGTGGTGTTTGTTGTTTATTGTGGGTGGGGGTTAGTTACTTTTATTGAATGGTTGCTTTGTATTTTAAGGTAGCCGTTACCATTAATATTTTGTTGCTAATTTATAGGCAGTTGTTTCTGTCTCACCCTTTTGGCGCCCAAAAGGGTGCAAAAGGCACAGCGCAGACAAAATGCAGTCACTCGCTCCTCGGCTCACGAATTTTCGCTGAGCGAAAATATCCTTCGTTCGTCGTTCGCTTGCCGGCAACTTTCCCTTGATAGTCGCGGGATGCGCAAGTTTGGCCACGCTTACAGCGCGTCAGAAAACTTGCACCTCTTTTCCGCGCCTCTCTGCGGCCGGTGCCTGTGATTTTGACAACGCTGTATTTTTTTTGAAGTAACCGTTGCAAGCAATAAATTTATAGCAACAGTAACTTTAAAATTCATCCGGCACCGTTAAAGATAGATACAAAAATTTATTCATTGAGTGGAGCATTGCTTGGTTGGTGCGCATTAAGCTTTTTGATACTTTTTGTCGGCACAAAAAGTATCAAAAAGCCCGTTAAAAGAAGATAATTGAAAAATTAACCTCGCTAATTGCAACTACAATCAATGGTAAAATAAACATTAACTTAAAGCCCACTATAATATATTATATATAAGGTAATATAAAAGCGAGACACAAAATTGCAGCGAACAATCGTCAAAATAAACAGAGGGCTGCCCGGCAACAGGCCGAGCAGTCCTCTGTTTGTTATTTAATAATTATTATAGTAGTTGCAATGCCTGCTCAAGGTCGGCGATAATATCCTCGGCATCCTCGATGCCCACCGAAAGACGCATAAGGTCGGGAGCAACGCCTGCCTCTATCAACTGTTCGTCGGTGAGCTGACGGTGAGTGTGGCTCGCCGGATGCAGTATGCACGAGCGTGCATCGGCAACGTGGGTGACGATGGCTATCATCTTAAGGCTGTCCATGAAACGGATAGCATCCTCTTTGCTGCCCTTTACGCCAAAGGCAAGAACGCCACACGCGCCGTTGGGCAGATATTTGTTGGCAAGTTCGTTGTACTTGCTGCTAGCAAGGCCGCAGAAGTTCACCCACTCTACCTTCGGGTGCGCCTCGAGGTATTCGGCTACCTTCTGTGCATTTTCACAGTGACGGGGCATGCGAAGGTGCAGTGTCTCGAGGCCCAGATTAAGCAGGAAGGCATTCTCGGGTGCCATCATTGCTCCAAGGTCGCGCATCACCTGTGCCACCATCTTTGTAATATATGCAGCCTTGCCGAAGGCTTTTGTGTATACGAGGCCATGATAAGAGTCGTCGGGCTCTGTCAGACAGGTGTATTTATCGTGCTGTGCTTCCCAATCGAAGTTTCCACTGTCGATGACTGCGCCACCGACGGCTACTGCGTGACCGTCCATATATTTTGTTGTCGAGTGGGTGACAATGTCCACGCCCCACTCTATGGGACGGCAGTTTACGGGGGTTGCGAAGGTGTTGTCGATAATTACGGGCACTCCGTTCTTGTGGGCGATGCGCACGAATTTCTCAAGGTCGAGGACATTGACGCTGGGGTTGGAGATTGTCTCGCCGAAGAGTGCTTTTGTATTGGGACGGAAGGCTTTTTGTATCTCTTCCTCCGAAGCATCTGCATCGACAAAGGTAACATCGATGCCCAGCTTTTTCATTGTGACAGAGAAGAGATTGTATGTGCCGCCGTAGATGGTGCTTGCCGACACAAAGTGGTCGCCTGCCTGACAGATGTTAAAAATAGCGTAGAAGTTGGCTGCCTGTCCCGAAGAGGTCATCACTGCCCCAACGCCGCCCTCGAGGGCTGCTATCTTGGCGCCGACTGCATCGACGGTGGGATTCTGAAGGCGCGAATAGAAGTAACCGCTATCCTCGAGGTCGAAAAGACGAGCCATCTGCTCGCTTGTATCGTATTTAAAAGTTGTACTCTGGAAAATTGGCAATACGCGCGACTCGCCCTTTTTGGGTGTCCAGCCTGCCTGTACGCACAGTGTGCCTGTATTCATTTTTTTCTGCATAAGTGTGTCTGTTTTTCTTTGTTTGGAATTTATTTAAATGTTGCGACAAAAGCCCCGACATTTATTTCGACGCGAATATACGAATATTTTTTTGTTTCGCTACTTATTTGTTCTAATTTGTATGGTATTCATAGCCGTATACGATGCGCCGCCGTCGTTCGACAGATAAAGTGTCGTCTGCGTGGTGCCGCTCTTCAAGCGGGGAGCGGCGGTGAGTGTGACGCTGTACCTTACTCCCTCGCCCGAGGGTATATAATCGATATTCTGCATGGGGGAGATGTGTATGCGCTTCGTTTGGTTGCTCAATTCTATTTTGGGTATCAACTGCTCTATTTCGTAGGGTGTGACATTTATAATATCGTAGCTTACGGTTGCTGTCTCGCCCGGCTGTAGTACGCCGTCGCCCGAGGAGTCACGAAACTGGACATTCGTTACCCTGACGTCACGGCGCAGACCGCTGAGGGGTGCAAACGCGCCCTTGCTCTCTCTTTTTCTTCGCGGAGCCTCGTCGGTTGTTTCAACGTCCCCGGTGTTTCTCTTTTGTCGCGGAGTGGTTGCAATAACTCCGAGGGCTGCACCCGATAATGCACCGATGGTTGTTCCCATATGGTAGCCTCGCGGAGAGCGCGAGGTAAGGCCGCCTATCGCGCCGCCTAATGTGGCACCGGCGTTCAGCCCGCTCATGGCTGCATATACCTGTGTGCTGTTACTCGAAGCGCATCCGGCGAGCAACAGCATTGTGGACAATATTGATAAAATTATTCTCATCCTTTTACTTTCTGCTATTTATAGTCAATATATTAATAGGTATTAGTGCAAAGATAGTATATTTTTGGGCAAAGGTGCGTTCCCTGACAAAAAAACACTTTAAAAAAGCTGCATTTTTCTATTTTAATGCTTCTTGTATTGTGGGGATTGAGGAAAAAGTTACCCTAATTTGATGCTAACTTTTTATTCTACGGCAGTCTTTACCCTTAATCTTTTGTTGCTAATTTATTGGTAGTCGTTTCTGTCTCACCCTTTTGGCGCCCAAAAGGGTGCAAAAGCAGTGCAAACGAATGAAATAATACAAATTTATTTGTAATTATTTCCAATGAGTGCAGCCTGTTTTATTTAAAAGGCACAGCGCAGACAAAATCAGTCACTCGCTCCTCGGCTCACGAATTTTCGCCGGGCGAAAATATCCCTCGTTCGTCGTTCGCTTGCCGGCAACTTTCCCTTGATAGTCGCGGGATGCGCAAGTTTGGCCACGCTTACAGCGCGTCAGAAAACTTGCACCTCTTTTCCGCGCCTATCTGCGGCCGTTGCCTGTGATTTTGACAACGCTGTATTTTTTTTGAAGTAACCGTTGGCAAGCATTGAATGGAGCATTGCTTGGTTGGTGCGCATTAAGCTTTTAGACAAACGGCGTCAATGATTTTTGGAAAAGCCAAAGTACATAATAGAAACAAAGACCTTTAAAAACAGCAACTGCAATTAAAGGTAAAATAGACTACAAATATAAAATCCTCAACCCCCATATAAAAAGAATTTTATATAGAACCGAGGTTATTTACATAAAAAAAGCACCCGTCTGTGACAGATGGGTGCTAATAGTGAAAATCAAACAACTTCTAAAAATCCATTTTCACCTCATTACCGTTGAATGTAAATGTTCCTCGTCCAACGATTGTTGCGCTGAAGTTCAGGAGGCGGTTCCGGATACCTCCTTCTATATGCTCGAACATGTACGCAGGTACAGGCATTGCGCCCATCGAAGTGCTCATCAAAGGCACCAAGCTGTCGCCGGCAAAGACTATTTCCTTTCCACCGGTTCCTTTATAAGGAATTTCGGGAACTGTGAGGTTGATGGAACCGGGCATTGCTTCGGCAAATTTTACATTGTAGATGTTAAGTGCAATATTATTTCTGTCAATGATTATCTCGCAGTTAGTGCTATCCTGCACATACGATTCGTTTACCACCAATGTTCCATTGAATTTTCTTGGCAGGTTTATATTATCAACAGTGTCACCGCCGTTGATGATTGAATCGCCACTGTTAATAATTGTGTCACCGCCGTTGATGATTGAATCGCCACTGTTAATAATTGTGTCACCTGTTTCGGGAGAGAATATATCCTCTTCGTCGTCCGAACATGCGGGAATAATTATTGCTGTCATAAAGACCAGCAGGGGAAATAATAAAAATTTTTTCATAATTGTTTTTTTAAATGTTTATAAATTATAATGTAGTGTTATTCCTATTTGCCGGGGCTTACCCAACGAGAAGAACGGGTGCTGCATCGACACAAAGTAGAATGCTTTGTACTCTTCGTCAAGCAGGTTCTTTCCCCAGATGGATGCTCCGTAGTGCCCCTTTTCCCAGCTTATGGATGCTGACGTCAGGCCGTAGAAAGCTTGCGACAGGCTGTTATCCTCGTTCCAATAGATGCGTCCCACGCCGCTCCAACCGACGTTTAGTATCAAGTGGTTGGCGAGGTTTTTGGGTGCGGGTATGCGGTAGCTGAGGTTGGCTGCCATTGTCTCGCGCGGAGCAAGGGGCAGATAGTTACCCGAATAGTCGCTATTGCCACTTGTGTAGCTGCGGAAGGTTGCGTGGGCATACCCGTAACTGCCCTCGAGTGTCAGCCGTCCGTTTGTGTAGCTTGCGCTGACCTCGGCACCGTAGCTGCGCGACTTTCCGGCATTGGACATCATGCGTCCGGTTGTTACGCCTTTAGGGAAGACCGTCAGTTGCTGGTTTTTACACTCTATAAGGAATATAGAGGCATCTATCTTCAGGCTGCCGTCGGCAAGGGGCGACAGATGGGTGCCAAGCTCGTAGTTCCAGCTTTCCTCGGGACGGTATGTGGTGGCCGATGCGTCGTCGTAGGTGGCGTTCTTGTCCGGTTGCACGCCGAAGAGCCCCATCAGGTCGTTCTTCATGCGGCTTTGCAGAATATCCGAGAATAGTTGGGTGTTGAACCCTCCGGCCTTGTAACCCTTTGCCACCGAGACGTAGACGTTGCCCCTGCTGTGCTTGTAAGCTATCGAGGCCTTTGGCATTATCTCTGTGGCGCTAAGCGTCTCTTTGCCGTTGAAGCGCGTGCTTAACGGCGAATATTCGTTTATTTGGGGAAATAGACGATAATTAATATCGGCGCGGCTGTCATAGCGCATCGACGAGCGTTCACCGTCTACTCTTATCCCTGCCGTCACGTTCCAGCGCTCGCTGTTGTAACCAACCTGTGCATAGGCTGCCGCACCGAACGTGGGGGTGGTAAAGTCGTCGTTTATAAGAAAATTATCGCTGTCAAACTGCAATTGCGAGCCGGGGAAAATATATTGCAACCCCTTATTGGCATTTTCGAGTATAAGCGACTTTATACCTTGCTCTTTGAAAAGCACCGGTGCGCTCAACTGTTGATGTTTGTAAAAAGCGAAGATGCCGCCCATCCACCCGAAGCCTTCACTGTTCTTGGATTTTGCGATAAGCTCTTGCGTCAGTGAGTGCTCGCGCTGATACTGCCCCAATGTAAAGTATGCCTCGGGCAGAAAGTCGTTGTCCATACGCATACGGTCGTCGGTGTAGCTGTACCCGGTTGTCGAGGAGAATATTATCTTGGGCAATGAGTATTTTACGGTTAGTCCGTCGGCAATGTTCAGACGACGGTAGCTGCAAGGGTCATTGTAATTTATAGGCATCAGCTTGCCACTCTCGGGGTCGTGGAAGCGATAGGCATAGCCGCCCTCGTCGGTGTAACCCACTGTCAGACTGTTGTCTATGCTCCAGCTGCCGCCTAATTTAAAAACCTGTCGCAGGCGTGCTGCAAAATTATCGCCCTTGTCACACTTTTTTCCATCGTAGGCATTTGTAAAAAAGCCGTCGGTGTGGTTATAATGCACGCTTGCCGACCACCCGAAATTTTCGGACTGTGCAGCATAGTGCGATGCTTTAATGCGCACGCTGCCGGCGGTACCATACTCGGCAGTGAACCTTTTCCCTTGAAAATTGAGCGGCGAGAGTGTCTTTATGTTCACCGCACCCCCGGTGGTGTTACGTCCATAAAGGGTGCCTTGTGCGCCGCGTATAATTTCAATCTCCGAAATATCGAATAGCTCAAAGTCGTAATTATTTTTGTTCATTATGGGCATTTCGTCAATATTCATGCCCACGATAGGCTGGTCGATGCGCGACCCGAAACCTCGCACATATATAGAAGAGGTCATGCGCGACCCGTAGTCGGGTTGATAGAAGTTAGGCGCAAGCGAGGTGAGCTCTTTTAGCGAGGTAATGTGACGGTTCTCTATTGCTGTGCGCGAGAATCTGCTCGACGAGCGAGTGCTGCCTGTGCTGCCACTCTCTTGCTTGATGGAGGCTACAACGTCAATGCCCTGCAACGTGACACTGTCGCCGTACTCCTCTTTTGTGGGAGCGAAGAATGTAAATAATAGTATTATAAGGTATTGCACTTTCTTTCTTTTTGTGTTTCTCGCAAGGAACTGCAAAGATAATTAAAGGCAGGCGCAGGGAAAAAATAAATTATTGTTTTTTTATTTTTTTAACTAGAAGCGAATCCTATTTTAATAAAAGAGAACTACAATTTTTATTACAATAGAATACAACTGATAAAAGATGAGGTCTGCCATTAATGGCAGACCTCTAAACTAAGCACTTATATGATTATTTCTATCAAAGAATGATAGCGTTTATTTGTCATTTTAATAAGGATATTATTTTTCAGAAACGCCGTAATAGACGATGTTAATGGCAGACTAAAAAAGGTCTGTTAAAATGAATATCCAACTTACTCATGCGAGTAGAGGTCCGTTCAAAGACCTCTACCCTAAAATTACGTTAGCCTAATTGTGATACTCTTGATTAGAGCAAATAGCAATCAATTTGTTATCAATTGCGATTAAATATCTCTCCACCAAACATCACCTGTAGGAAGATCTGTATTCAAAGTCCATGCAGTATCTGTGAAGAGAACAGCAATCTTGTGGCTTGTAGCAGGTATGCTGTTGAATGTGCAACCTGTTACATTTACATTGAAAGCAGCGTTTCTTGATACACCAGCCTGAATAGTTACCGCACCTTCCGCGCCAAAGTCTCCATTAAATGTACAGTTCAAAATGTTATAAGTTGCACCAGAAGCTGTCTCGTTAATGTAAATACCTTGTGTACCTACACCATTGAAAGTACAATTTTCGACAGTATAAACACCGTCTGATTTACCACTTGCACTGAATGCTAACATACCCCAGCTCTTATCAGGCATTCTCAAAATCTCGCAATTACTTATCGAAAATTCTTTAATCTTTCCAATACCTGCCTGAAGTTTGGCGAATGCAACTTTTGTTCCTTCTGTACCTACGATTTTCAAGGTCTCTCTATCTGAAACATTGTATATATCTAATTTGTATTCACCGTCAGCCAAGAAAATGTGTGTTTTACCAGCAGCAATTGCTGTTGCCAATTCGTCATTGTTGGCAGGAGTTGCAACATTGTCCAATGAAATTTTTGTGATTGAACCACCTACTACAGTAACTTGGTCATCACCATTAATTACTGCTTCGGGCACGCGCTTAGCTGCAACCCAAGTAATAGTTTGCTCACCTCTCTCCGGTGCATAATAAGCCTCAATATCGGTATTATTGATAGTGTTTGTACCGGTAAACGTTACTGTTCCGGCAGCTACTTTTCCAACCATACCTGTAACGAATCCAGATTCGGCAGCAACACGATAGTTGTGGATATAGCTCTCTGCAACTGAGCAGCTATTTACATTAAGAGTTGCACCTGCTGCAACAAAACCTACGAGACCACCAACAGACTGAACACCGCAAAGGTCTGCACCCTTTACATTAACATTCTCCAATGTTACAGTCTTGCCGCTTTGTACGTCGCCAAAGATTGTACCAACATAACCCCATGCAGGAGCGCTACACTCTGCAACTACATTCTCAAAATTTACATTCTTTACAGTAACGTTTCCAGAAGCATCACCCTGGAACAAACCGTTAGAATAATAGCTACCACCACAAAGTAAAGTCATATTTGACATTGTATGTCCTTGACCGTCAAATTCACCTGCAAAACCAAGACCTTTAACTTTATTGCCACCAAAATCAAGGTTAGCAACCAACTTAATATTCTTACCTTGCAGATTCTTACCTTTCAACCAAGCCCATTCAGCAGGAGTTGAAATTAAGTATTCTGTAGCTGTTGCTTCGGGCTCAGATACCTGTTCGCCATCCCAAGGACCTGCAACAATATAATCAGGTTTCTCAAATTTCTCATCAATTGTGATGTTAAATACTGCAGGATTGGTCAAAAGATAACCGATGATGTTAGTACGGTAGTTGCGCTGAACAGGGATGTTCTTAAACACTGTTACAGGGCTGTTTGTCTTACCATCAGCTGTAAGCCATTCGAATGTAACATCTGTCAATTCTTTTTCGCTGCCTGCGTTACCTACAAGAAGATAGTTCAAAGCAAGATACTCGAATGTCTCATCAGGAGTATTTTCGTCATTGTCTGTATCAACTGACAAATCCTGTGTAGGAATCTCATTCATAACGAAGGTTACCTCTTGTGAAGCAGCGCCATCAGCTACAGTATTGTTGTAAGCGTCAAATACTGTATATACGTTGCTTACAGTAATCTTACTGTTTGTAACTACAACGCCGGCCATTTCGGCAGCTTCAACATCAGCAGCTACTGCGCCAAGGTTAAGCTGTGCAAAAGGACGATAAAGAGTTACAGGTTTTTCAACAGCTTTCATTGACTCTTCGGCTGTTACATCTACATAGTTTGTAAATGCATCGCGGTGTTCAATGTTCGAAGCTGCATCCTTAATCTCAATCCCGGTCAGTTCGGTCATGTCATAATAGTCAGAAGAACCCTGTGCATCGCCATAATAAGCAAAGAATGCTACACGATAAGCCTGACCTTTTACCAAACGGATAGAATACTCAGCCTGTTTGTTGTTGATGGCTACATACTGGCGAAGGTCATCCATCTCTTCACCTTTTGCGTCGTAAACGGCACAAGCAACATAGTTTACTGTAGTACCCTCACCTACGTTCACGGCACCACGTGTGCCGATAGCACCGGGAGTCTCAATTGTGAACTTGGCATCAACGTAGTCGCCGGCTGCGGCACCGCTGATAACTTCGTCCTGCGAACAAGAGGTCGCAAATAGCATACCTGCCATAGCAAGCATACTAAACAAATTTTTAATCTTCATAATAAAAAAAATTAGTTAATAAAAAAGTTAATAATATATTTCGTTCTTTGTTATTATTCTATTACTTTGTTGTGGTCGTCGTCAGTTTTATAACCACTATCGTCGAATGAAATTAAATAAGTGATTTCTCCGGTAAGCAAGCCGCCAACAACATTCGTCTTATAATTTGCCTGCAGGGGAACGCTGTTTATTGTAACATCGCTTCTTATTTCCTCGTCATAAGCATCTTTTATGGTGTACTTAATATCAAAATTCTCCTTTTGAGCCTGGGGCAACACATAGCACATAGCAACGCTTTTATAGGTGGTGCTGTTTACGGTAATATCATTGCCCGAACATGCGAGAGTATATGTAATCTCTTCGTCGTTTCCGGTTGCAACACCATTCAATGCATCGAAGGTCTTTTTACCTGACAAAGAAACAACCATTGTCGTGGGACACATTTGGAAATTATTTACAACTGCCGTCCAATCGGCTTCAGTAACTCCAACATTCAACTGAGCCATCACGCGAGATAATGTAACATTTATTACCTCTGAATTTTGCACGGTAATTTCTGTTGTTGCTGTAAAGGCGTCAAAATTCTCTTCGTCCACGTTAGCATTTCTGGTAATGGCTGTCATATCTGCTACATTGTAGCTGCCATCCATCGCTGCCCAAAAGACAATGTCGTATGTGCGTCCTTTTATCAAGCGGGGATTAAATGACAAATTAGAGCCATCGACATCAATCGCTGCGCGAAGAGTGGATATTTCCTCGCCATTTTCGAATACCGCGCAGTATAGTTTATTAACTGTAGGAACAGATGCTGCAGCACGTGTACCCATTAATTGAGGTAGCTTGGCCGAGAAATTCATCTCGACTGTCTCTTCACTCATTGCCGCCGATTCGTCGTTGCTGCACGATGTAAATAGCAGCGGCAGTGCTAATAGTAGGTAAATTAGGTTTTTCATATTTGTATGTTTAGTAATTTTTAGCTACAGTAATTGAATTATTATTCACATAAACGGTTCCTTTTGTATCTTCAATTTTTGCTATAATAGCATTAATAGAAGTATAATAGCAATGACCAATATATTTGCATCCGGAATATTGATCCTTACGATTTTTATATGTATTTTCTGTAAAGTTCTTTTCTTCTAATGTTATTCTTATAGTCTGTCCGGAAGTTGTTCTAATATCCCCAATGAACTCATTGACGTGTCTTCCTGCATATTTAAACATTACTAATACTCTGCCATTATTGACACCAACACAATTCAACGTTGTGTTCTTTACATAACACCCACTGATGGTAGAGTTGGCTGCTATGAAACCAAATGCTCCACCAACTTCACCGTTTGCTTTAAATCCAAGTTTATCTTTACCGCCCGAATCATAATTTTCAATGTTTAACCCATCAACAACACAATTGGTAGCAGTGAATGTTCCTGTAATGTAACCGGCAATACCACCCATCTTATTGCAACCATACAATTTGCCCCCAATGACCTTGACATTAGTAATTGTATTAGTGCCTTCAGCTGTGCCACATACAATAGAGGCATAAGCATCACCATCACTGCCTTCAACATGAGTTACTTTTACATCTGCATTTTGGAATGTTATATTTTCAATGGTTGCAGCACTACACCTCCTGACAAAACCACCTCCATCCCAAGAATTGGCATTAAAGGTTGTTTCTACTTTTAAGTTATATATCGTTTTATTTTCGCCAATCAATTTGGATAAATTTGTTAATGGATTGAAAACTTTTGATCCCAAATCAACATTCTCCATAAATTTTATTGTACCAGGGTTTGTTCCTGCACAATTGGCAAGGTCAAACGGTGAATATATTAGTTTTGTCGTACCCTCGGTTATAGGAGTAATTTTAGTACTTCCGTCCCATTTTGGTGCCATGCGCACGCCGGCGAATGTTATTTTTGCGCGACGGTAAGTTTCGTGGCCCAGCCAGCCGTCGTATTTTTCGATTACGTCGCCCGTTACCCATGCGCTGTTGTTGGCTTTTGTGTAGACTGATGCGTAGTCGGCTACTGTTACATTGGTGGCGTCGCACCCTGCGTCGAAACTAAGGCTCTCGTTATTGTCGTATCCGCTCAAAAGGCCTACGAATTTTCCCTCGCTTGCCGAGCCTGACACTGTTACGCCGTCAAGCTTACAGCCGGTGAATGTCACGCTCAGTGTCTCGGTGCGCTCTTTTTCGCTTGTGCGGACTATGTAGCCTACTATTCCTCCGGCGGCACCGTTTGTGGTGGTTGCCGAAGAATTATTTACTGTGACGTTTGTAAAGGTGCTGTTTCCTTTCAGGGTATTCACCAATGTACCAACGTGGGTAGTGCTTGTGGCTGCTACATTTTCTATAGTCAGATTTTTTACGGTGAGTTTGGTGGCATCGCCAAAGATGCTGTTCTTAAAGTTTATTATCTTTTTCTCGCCACCGTCGTAGGTGCTTCCTGCGGGGAGCTTTATGGGATTGATGGCTTTGTCATCCATGTTGATGTCCGTTGTCTGCACGAAAGTGCTGTTTGCGGCGAGGGTGGCTCCACTCTCGCTCAGCCACGCAAGGTCCGAGGCTTCGTCGATTACATAAGCACCTGCCTTTAATTCGGGAGCGGTCTTTTTGGTGCCGTCCCACACGCTCCACGTCACGGGTTGCTCTACGATGTTACCGTAGACGTTGCTCTTCATGTTGGCAGTTATAAGAATGGATTTTTCGTTTTTAAATTCGTGTTTCTTTATAACACTGCCATCTGCTGCTTTTTGAAGTTCGAAGGTGACTGCCACCTTTGTTGCTTCCGAGGCGAAGAGGTAGTTGCACGAAAGGTAGTAGTAGTCGTTATTATTCAAAGAGAGTGTCTCTTCGGGGAAGTCGGTAAAAGCGAATGTGTTATCACTTGTCGCATGTTCAACAGTGCCATCGAAGGGATTGTAGCTCGCAGGAATGTTGTGTATGGTTACAACGGCCTTGTGGGTGCCTTGTACGGGGGCTGTCTCTTGGTCGGCGAAGTTGAGCTGTGCCATAGGACGCGAGAGGATTATCTGCTTCTCCTCGTTCTTTGCCGCTCCGACGCTGATGGTGGTGGCGGCACAGAAGGCGTCGAGCTGCTCCATATTGGCAAAGCCGCCATTTTTGTAGTCGTCGTAATTTACGGTTATATTTCCATCGTCGGTAAGTTCGTATGCGGTATTTGTACTATTTTCGGCCCAAAATAGAATATTGTATGTGCGCCCCTCGATTAATGTAAGCGAAACGCCGTTTCCTTGGGCGGTGGCCCAATCTTCTGTTAATGAAAATATTTTAGATAATGTCTCTGTACCTTCATAAACGGCTACTGTCAAGCGGTCGATGCCCGTTGCATCGCCTATGGCACGTGTGCCTGCTTCTTCGGCCAATGTGGGGTAGAAGGTTACGGTTGCACTCTCGCCACCATTGCTAAGAATGTCGTCCTTGTCGGTGCAGGCATATAATGCCAAGACCGTAAGGATTGCGATTAGATTATATGTATATTTGAATATTTTCATTTTCTACTCTATTACTATATTGTGGTTGCCGTCAAAGGAAGGGTCGATTTTTATTCCTCCGGAGGCTTGCTCCATCAAGAATGAACCTTTGAGTATTGTGTGGTGGTTTCTTTTCAAGGGAATATCTATGGGGGCAGTTAGTGCCAATTGTCTGTCGTCCTTGTCGCAGAGCTTTATCTGCACGGTTACGGCGGAATTACTGCCATTTACAAATACGTAATCATAGCCTAACTGTGCTTCGTGTTCGTTTTGTACATCGAGCTTGGAACTGTACGTGACACCCATTTTGGCATCGACGGGTTTGTCCGAGTTCATATTGTAGGCACTGGGCATGTAACCTGAGAAATACACAAAGACATTGTATTCATCGGTGTTTATGCGGGTGGGTGACAGTTCACCGCGGGTGGTGGCGATGCGTGTCCAATATTCAAGCTCCTTGTCGATGAATTCTTTGAGGTCGGTGCTTATGATGCTGTACTTTGCAAGTGGACGTTGCATTGTTACACTTATTGTGTCGGGTGCCTCATCGATGATGTCGCTCACTATTTCTATGCTGTTTGTTCCTCGGAAAGCGTCACGACAGTCGCTGTTGCCGACGTATTCTCCCTGCAGGGTTATCTCGGAGAAGTTTGCAGGGTTATAGTAGTACTCGTTGCTGCCACGCATAATGTCGGACCACACCATTAGGGTGTAGTTGCCCGGAGTGAGGTCGAGGGTCACTTCGTGGTTATAGCCCTCGGAGATGCTTTTGGTGAGAACGAACTCATGGGTGTAGTATTGTGATGTGTAACGGGCGTTTTTCATCGGATAGGCGCGTATGATGTAGCGCATGGTACCATAGTCGATGCTGTTGTCGTAGCTGCTACCGAGGCCTTGCTCGATGACTTTATCGCCGTCGTAGAGGTGTACCCAATTGGTTATGTGGGTCTCGTAGTTGAGCTTGAGATGAAGCTTTTCGGTGGCGGGCGCATCGGGCCATTCGTGTACGTCGCACGAGGTGAACAGAAGAATGGGCAGGCTGATTAGTATATACAGCAGATGTTTCATCTTTTACCTCCTTTCTTCTTTAAGTCAAACGCATAGGAGAAAGTAAGTGCCGCTTGGTCGATGCCCCAATAGGTCTCTCTGATGCTTTCTACAAGCAGGCCTTCTTTTGTGTCGGCTGTGTTGCGGAATTTGTCGTAGTGCAGGCTGTAACATCCTGCGCCTATTGCTATTTCCATGTTCCACTTGCGGTTTTTGCTTAGGGGCAGACGGTAGCCCAGACTGAGGCCTCCGCCGATGGCGGGGGTCTTTGCGCTGCGGTCCTGATAGCGGTATTCGCCGTCGAAGGCAAAGTTGTAGTATCCCCAGCCGAAGTGGGCGCCGGCAAAGAGGCCTGTATTCTCGCGTGAGGGCCAATAGCGTACTTCGGGCTGTATTGCAAATGTGCGGAATTTCAGTGTCTCTTTAAA
>SUXQ01000005.1:0-11659 GCA_015060905.1 Bacteroidales bacterium
CTGCGTTGCTTGCCGAAAGCGTGTGCAAAGGTACGCCAAATTTTTAAACTACCAAACTTTTTATGGAGAAAATTTTAAAGAATTTTACAGCAAAAATAGCAAGAGACTGAATGACAATCATTTAAACATATTATAAAGTTTTCAACAGGTATATGTTAAGAACTTTGTGCACAATTATTATACCTTATTAATATAAATAGAGGAGACTAATCTTTTTTCATCAAATATTCGGCCACCGCACTATAAGCCGGCAAAGAGAGTGGGTCTATCAACAGATTGCTTGCAAGGTTGGAAGAGGCCAGCCTCACTATGACCATCTGCGCGGCAGGGTCGATGTATATAGCCTGACCATGAACGCCACGAGCCATAAAAGCTCCATTTTTATTATTTGTCACCCACCACATGTCACGATAGCTCCATCCTTTGAGAATCTTTCCCTGCTCTGATTTTTCAAAAGCCTGAATATCGCCACCATGAAGAATATCCTCGACAGCCCCCACAGGGAGTATACGTTCGCCGTGCCAAACGCCCCCGAGCCTTATCATTTCTCCTATCCGCGCAAGGTCGCGTAGCGAGGCATTAAGGCCGCCACCGGCAAATGGAACGCCTAATGCATCAACCTGATAATAAGCATCTTGTTCCATTCCCATACGGTTCCAGAAATACTCGGTAACAAGTTGTGCCACCGATTTTCCGGTTATACGCGACACTACCCAACCGAGCGCATCGGCATTTACCGTGCGATAGCCGAAAATATTTCCATGTTCGCCATCCTTTTTGACACCTTTCAAATAATCGTAATAACCACGCGTGCCATCAACCGAAGGAAGCATAGGATTGCCCGCCGATGAAAAAGCCCAAATTTCGGCAGTAGGGTCGGTGTAATCTTCGCTGAATTTTATGGCAGTTGTCATATCCATAAGCTGGCGCACGGTAGCATCGGCAAAGCCCGAGGATGAAAGTTCGGGAACATAGTCGCTGACCAATTTTGTCGGGTCGAGACGCCCCTCGGCATAAAGAGCAGCCGCCAAAAGCCCTGTAAAAGACTTTGTTACTGACATTACCGCATGGACGCGGTCGGGAGTAAGCTCGGCAAAATATTTTTCATACGCCACCCTGCCCTTGTGCAGAATAATTATGCCATCGGTGTAATTAAGGTCGAGCGACTCGCGCCACGTAATGCGGCGTTCCTTGCCCGTCGGCAGAAAAGTCACACTGTCTATATGTTCATCAAGGTCGTATTCAAAATGAGAGACAGGCACCATATTACCGCGCGGAACATTCACCGTAGGCATAAATTCGCGCATGTGCACGACACTGTAACGCAATGCCGGAAATTGAAAAAACGAGCCGTCACGTACCGAAATTATCTTATCGCCGACAGGCGGAAAGCCCTGCATGTAACCCGTCACTTGCGGATCAGAGGATGCAGCGTCGGCTGTTTTTTTCTTTTGAGCAAAAGTGAACATAATAAATAAAAATATTGCAAACAGGGTTATAAAAAAATATCTCATGGTAAAAATTTTTAGACACAAGATAAAAACGCACCATCATCAGGATTGTTCATTATCTCTTTTCGATGCAGAAAGTTCGCAAAAAAATGCCCCACTACTCTTTTTTAAACTACCTTTGCAACCGAAAATTCACAAATACCAACAAGCTATTTAATTATAAAAAAACATGAACACAGTTTGGATAGTAATGCCGATTCTGCTGATACTGATGTTCCTTTTGGGAACCGACCTTGACAAAAAGGCCTTTGAAGGAGTGACAAAAAACCCCCGCGCGATTTTTACAGGAATGACAGGACAGATAATACTACTGCCACTGATAGCCCTTTCCATTGCATGGACACTCGACCTGCCACCCGTATATTTTATGGGACTCGTCCTTGTAGCATGCTGCCCCGGCGGAAGTTCATCAAACGTATTCTCGATGCTTGCAAAAGGCGACGTTGCCCTGTCGGTGACACTGACAGCCATCAGCAGCATAATAACCCTCTTCACACTGCCGTTCATCATGGAGGTTACAACAAGCTTCGTATCCGAGCAATCGGGAACAGAAATTAACCTGCCCATAGGCAAACTGCTGATACAGAATATAGCACTGTTCCTTGTGCCCATGCTGCTGGGAATCGCCCTGAAAAAGTTCCGTCCCGAGGCTGCAAAGAAAGTAAATAAAGCATTGAGCAAAATAGCATTTCCCGCACTGATAGTGCTTGCGCTTACATTCTTTTTACAATACACAAAAGAGATTTTCGAAAATTTCGCACTTATAGGCCTTGCAGCCACAGCCCTGATATTAGCAGCAATGCTGTGCAGTTCGTTGCTGTCGAGGGCAGGAAACTTCAGCAAAGCCGTACGTCGAACAATAGTAATAGAAGTGGGCATGCAGAATGCGGCTCAAGCAATAGCAATAGCAACCTCGCCGTTCATCTTCAACAGCGGAGAAATGGCTATTCCCGCCATCATTTACGCACTGATGATGAATGTCATACTGCTCATTTACGTAGCAATCGTCAAAAGAAAAAACGCATAAGCGAGCAAGCAAGCAGCATCAGCGTAAAAAGCAACAGATTTTTAGCAGTCGCGCCCAGCAGAGGATTCAATGCAGCCCCGCGACTGCTAATTATTTTTTTCCACGTCCTTACATGCAACAACAGAAAAAGCAACGGAACGACTAAAGAAAATACAGATAAATTCATCCACACAGGAAACATCACAGCCATTGCCACAAAGCCCGACAGCAGATAGCAACGCCCCATCACTTTGCGTCCGAAAATAACAACCGTCGTACGCTTGCCGACAGCCTTGTCATCCTCGGCGTCACGATAATTGTTCACAATAAGAACATTTGCAGCCAACAGCCCCACCGCCAGCGAAACGGGCAACGACAGCGACAAGCCCTGCCAACCACCCTCTTGCAGATAGCAGGTAAGCGTCACCGGCACAATTCCGAAAAAAACAACGACGGCAACGTCACCAAGCCCATGATGCGAAAGAGGATAAGGCCCGGCACTGTAAGCAAGAGCAAAAAGAGCAATCAATATACCCACAGGCAGCAACCACCATCCGCCAAAAAGAAGCATAGTACACCCCACGCACGCAGCAAGAGCAAGCGTCGCAAAAGTAGCAATCTTCATTGCCCGAGGAGAAATATCCCCCTCGGTAACTGCGCGACGGAAGCCCTCGCGCCCCTTACGATCGAGCCCGTTGGCATAATCGTAATACTCGTTACCAAAGTTCGAAGCAATCTGCGCAAGGACAGCAAAAAGCAAGCACAACACCGCCGGAACAAGCGAGAAGCTACCACCCATTATGGCACAAGCAATTCCTGCAAGCACGCCCGCAACACTCACCGGCAGAGTCCTCAGACGCATCGCCTCAATCCACAAATTCAACATATTACTGTTTTTTTCCAATATACATACGGCAAATGCCGAAAGTAAGAGCCTTGTGCGTCACTTTCTCGAAACCCGCCTCGCACATCATTTGCATAAATCTACCGGGGGCAGGGAAACGAAGCACCGACGCAGGCAGATACTCATAAGCACCCTTGTCGCCCGACACCCAACCGCCTATCGTGGGGAGTATTTTCAGAAAATAAAGTTTGTAACACCAACGAATAAAATCATTTGACGGGACAGAAAGTTCAAGAATTACAAGCTTGCCGTCATTTTTAAGCACACGGCACATTTCGGCAAGGCCAACCTGAAGATTCTCGAAGTTACGCACGCCGAATCCGACGGAGATACGGTCGAATGTCGCATCGTCATAAGGCAGAGCCTCGCAATCGCCCTGCACCATCGTTGCCGAAACACCGGCGGCAGCAATCTTCTCGCGCCCAATCTTCATCATGCCCTCGGAAAGGTCGATGCCCACAACCCTGCTACCGGCAGCAGCCTTCTGCGCAATCTCAATTGTAAAATCACCCGTTCCGCAAGCAACATCAAGCACATTTATAGAAGCTGTACTATCGACAATCTCGCGCACAGCCTTCTTTCTCCACCCTTTGTCTATATTCAACGACAAAATATGATTCAGTTTATCATAATCGGGAGCAATATTATCAAACAATTTTCTGACACCCTCTTTCTTTGCCATAATTATCTAATTTTTCTTTAAAAACAATGTATTTGTAACAGTCGCCGGAAGTTCCTCGCTATAATGCGTTACCATTATAAGAGTCTTATCGTTGCGGCGGCAGAAAGCCTCGATTATCTGCTTCACTCGGCGACGGTTGAAAGTGTCGAGCCCATGCAAAGGCTCGTCGAGGATAAGAAGCTCGGGGTCTTTAACAAAGGCACGCGCCAGCAGACACAGACGCTGCTCGCCACTCGACAGTTGCATAAAACTTTTATCGCGCAACGCCGCAATTCCGAAAATATCCATCCACCACTCACACACAGCCAGACTGTCGGGGTGCGGACGAAGATAAAGTCCTATCGTATCAAAAAGGCCGCTCGCCACAATTTCGATGGCCGGCATATCTTTCATATACGCTCTGTGCATTTCGGGGCTCACATAACCAATATGCTTTTTTATCTCCCAAATACTTTCACCCGAGCCACGCTTGCGTCCGAAAAGAGAAATATCGCAAGCATAGGACTGTGGATTATCGGCACACACAAGGCTGAGCAATGTGGATTTTCCCGAGCCATTCTCGCCTCGCAAAGCCCACACTTCGCCGCGACGCACCGTCCAATCAAGGTCCTTTAGAATGGCACGCTCGCCGTAACTGATATTCACTTTGTTGAAACGAATAATCTCCTCGGAAACATAATTTTCATTCTTATACGGAAGTTCGGCTATGCGACGTCTCAGAGCGTCGAAAAGTGCCTTATCAGCCTCGCGACGCTCTTCATCCTCTTTTTTATATCTGTCGCGATAGCACTGCAACGATAGTTTTTCCCCCACCCGACAGTCTGCAACAGGAACAACATGAGTGATAAAGTCGGGAACATCATCCATCATGGAAAGTACAAGCACAATCTGTAAGTCGGCAGTGCGCGAAAGTTCGTCAAGCAATTCGTAAAGTCTGCGACGCACAGCAGCATCAAGTCCAATGAAAGGATTATCCATTATCAGTATGCGTGGCGAGGATGATAGCACATGCGCAAGTTCCATCTTGCGCAGTTCCCCACTGCTCAGATGCACAACCTTCTTGCGCAGCATCGGCTCAACCTCGAAAAGAGCAAAAAGACGATCGCGCAGACTACCCTCGGGAATAGAATCGAGAAAATCGGAAACCTCGGGAACATCATCCTGCTCAGTCTGATTCCAGCGCATCTGGTAGCAATAGTAAAAATCGGATGTGCCGTATGTGTCGCGGAAAGTTATATACTTTATATTCTTATAAGCATAATTTGTAGGCGCAGGTCGAAAATCATATTCAAGCCTGCCCTCGCGCAAAAGATACTTTCCCGTAAGCATGTCCACAAGCAAACTTTTACCGGCACCGTTAGCCCCGACAATGGCAATATGCTCGCCCGCACCAAAAGTGACAGACGCCGGGCTGTTGAGACGCACAAAAGGATTGCGGGCAACTGCATCGCGTAAATTGATTGTATATTGTTGTTCCATCTTCTTTGTTTGAAGTTGCGAAGATAGTGCAAACAAACGAGTAAATACAGATAAACGCAAAAAAACTTTCACCAAAGAGAGCGGTAGTTAAAGGAAATTTAAAATTCATTTACAAACATCCACCCGACAACATTGTTATAAACACACAAAGCGTAACAGCTTATTAATTAACAATCAAAGAAAAAAATCATGACAGCACCATTAAAAGGAATCAAAGTAATCGACTGGACACAGGTACAGTCGGGACCATCGTGTACACAAATGTTAGCATGGTTAGGAGCAGACGTTATTAAAATAGAACGCACAGGAGTGGGCGACCCCACCCGCACCGAGCTTCTCGACAAACCCGGGCTCGACGGGCTGTACTACTTGCAACTAAACTGCAACAAACGCTCGATAGAGCTTGACATGAAGACCCCCGAAGGAAAAGAAATACTCACCAAACTGCTGAAAACAGCCGATATTTTCGTCGAGAATCTGCACCCGGGGGCCGTTGCCAAATTAGGCTTTTCGTGGGAGGAGGTACACAAAATAAATCCACGCGTAATTTACGGAACAATCAAAGGATTCAACGACGACTCTCCCTTTGCAAGCGTAAAGGCCTTTGAGCCTGTGGCACAATGTGCCGGAGGCGCAGCAGCAACAACCGGATGGTGGAAAGGAGAGTATAATATCCCCACACAGTCGAGTGCAGCATTAGGCGACAGTAACACAGGCATGCACCTGCTCATAGGACTGTTGGCAGCCCTAATGCAACGCGAAAAGACCGGCGAAGGTTGCTTCGTGGAGCAGTCGATGCAGGATGCAGTGTTAAACTTGTGCCGCATAAAATTGCGCGACCAGCTGATACTCGAAAACACAGGTACGCTGAAACATCTGCCACAGTACCCCAAAGGAAAGTTCGGAAACACCGTTCCACGCGCCGGAAACGTCGAAGGTGGGCAGGTATTAGGCTGGTGCTACCGCTGCAAAGGATGGGAAACAGACGATAATGCCTTTGTATACATTGTCCTGCAGAATGAGGCGAAGCCCTTCGCGGCAGCCTGCAACGCGATAGGCAAGCCCGAGTGGATAACCGACCCCAAATTCAACACCCCCGAAGCGCGAGAAGAGGTAAAAGAAGAAATATACGCCGCAGTGGAAAAATACACCATCACACGCGACAAGATTCAGGTAGTCGAGGAGCTTGGAAAAGCCGGCGTTCCCTGCGGCCCGGTGCTGAGCATGCTGGAGATTAAAAATGACGAGTCGCTGCGCAAGTGCGGCACGATAGTAGAAGTAGACCAGCCTAAACGCGGAAAATTTGTAACAATAGGCTGCCCGCCGAAATTCTCGAACTACAAGCCCGAGGTTAAGCCCGCGCCCCTGTTGGGAGAGCACACCGACGAAGTGCTGCGCGAAATTGGATACACCCCCGAGGAGATTATACAACTGCGCAAGAAACATATTGTCTGCAAATAACATATAAAATAAAAATTATGACAACAGACGAAAAAAACATAACAGACGGCATGCACCTGATGGTGGATGCACTGAAAATGAACGGCGTCGAGACTATTTACGGAGTCGTGGGAATTCCCGTAACCGACCTTGCCCGACACGCACAGTCGGTGGGCATAAGATACATTGGATTCCGCCACGAACAGTCGGCCGGAAACGCAGCAGCCATCAGCGGATTTCTGACAAAAAAGCCGGGAATATGCCTGACGGTGTCGGCCCCGGGCTTTCTGAACGGACTGACAGCCCTTGCCTGCGCCACGATAAACGGATTCCCCATGATACAGATAAGCGGGTCGAGCGACCGCAACATCATCGACCTGCAACAAGGCGACTACGAGGGACTCGACCAGATGAACATTGCAAAGCCTTTTGCAAAGGCCGCCTACCGCATCAACCGCCCCGAGGATATTGCCACAGGTGTAGCGCGTGCCATACGCGCCGCACTCTCGGGGCGTCCGGGAGGCGTTTATCTTGACCTTACAACAGCCATGCTATCGACCACAATAGAGGCCGACATTGCACAAAAAACGCTTTTCACACCCATCGACCCGGCGCCACAGCAAACACCCTCGCAAAAGGCTGTCGAGCGAGCAATAGCCCTGCTGTCGCAGGCCAAAAAGCCGCTTGCAATCATCGGCAAAGGAGCAGCCTATTCCCGGGCCGACGAGGAGGTTAAAAATTTCATAGTAAACAACAACATCCCCTATCTGCCAATGTCTATGGCTAAGGGACTGCTGCCCGACGACCATGCGCTGTGCGCAGCCTCGGCACGCGGCTTTGTGCTTGCAAATGCCGACACGGTGATACTGCTTGGTGCGCGACTAAATTGGTTATTGGAACACGGAAAGGGCAAGAAGTGGAACCCCGATGTAAAATTCATACAGTTCGACATTGACGCAACAGAGATTGACAGCAACCGCCCGATTGCCGCACCGGTGGTGGGCGACCTGAGCTCGTCGCTTGCCCTAATGCTCGAAGAGCTAAAGAAAAAGCCACTGCCACAATGCGCCGAGTGGCTCGCGGCAATAAAAAAGACGAAGGATGCCAACGCTGCAAAAATGGCCGAAAAATTGAGCAGCACAGCCCTGCCAATGAACTATTTTTCGGCCCTGAAAGCCGTCAGCGACGTTCTTGAAAAGTACAAAGATATTTATCTTGTAAACGAGGGTGCAAACACTCTCGACAACACCCGCAACGTTATTAACATGTACCATCCCCGTCTGCGCCTCGACTGTGGAACGTGGGGCGTCATGGGCATAGGCATGGGCTACAGCATTGCAGCCGCCGTCACAGGCAAACGTCCCGTCGTTGCCATCGAGGGCGACAGTGCCTTCGGATTCAGCGGAATGGAAATTGAGACTATTTGCCGCTACAAGTTACCCGTGACAATCGTCGTGTTTAACAACAACGGCATTTATCGCGGAACGGACAAGAACCTCGGCTGCGACGGCGACCCCTCGCCCACTACCCTAACCATCGGTGCGCGTTACGACAAGATGATTGAGGCTTTTGGCGGAACAGCATTCAACGCCGGCACCCCCGAGGAATTGCACAACGCATTGAGCAAAGGAATCGAGTCGGGCAAGCCCACGCTTATAAACTGCGTCATCGACCCCGCAGTAGGGGTAGAGAGCGGACATATAGGTAATCTTAACCCTAAAAGTTGTGTAAAATGATAGATATTCTCATAAAAGATATTCTGCCCATATTCGTGATAATGTTTCTGGGATTTGCGTCAGGCAAAAGAGGAGTGTTCAGTTACGATAATGCACAGATATTCAACAAGCTGGTGCTTACATATGCACTGCCTGCCGCACTCTTCGTATCGATTGTAAAGGCCGACAGACGTATGCTGTTCGACGACCTGAAACTGACCATCATCAGTTTCGTCATTATAACAGCCGTCTTCCTGTGGTCGTACTATTCGTGCTACAAGTTCTTCAAACATACGAAGAGCGAAGCTGCCGTATGCGCACTCATTTCGGGCTCGCCCACCATCGGTTTTCTGGGATTTGCGGTGCTCGAACCCATTTACGGCGCGACGGCAAGCACTGCGCTTGTTGTAGCCATTGTCTCCATAGTCGTAAACGCCATAAACATCCCCATCGGCCTTGCGCTGATGAACAGTGGCGGAAACAAAGAAAAAAGCAGCGAGAAAAAGAGCCTGAAAGAGAATCCTGTTGTAAGTGCGCTTATGCAGCCTGTCTGCTGGGCACCTATTTTAGCGGTAATATTGGTACTGCTTGATATAAAATTCCCGGCCATATTGGACCCCAATTTTGAGCTTATCGCAAAGGCCAATGCCGGCGTCGCCGTATTTGCCGCCGGACTTACACTCTCGGGCATGAAGTTTCAGATGAACGGTGAGGTAGCATATAATGCATTTGTAAAACTGCTGTTGATGCCCGCCGCACTGTTGCTCGTCGGATGGATGTTTGGGATGAAGGCCGACAACCTGCAAATGATGGTACTTGCCGGAGCATTACCACCGGCATTCTCGGGAATCATCATAGGCAGTCGTTACCAGATGTATGTACGCACAGGAACATCTTCGCTCACCTTCAGCATACTTGCCTTTATCGTTGCCGCCCCATTCTGGATATGGTTGGCGCGGTTAGTAGCAGAATAAAGAATCAATCAGCTGCGTGGATATCCACGCAGCTGATTGATTTTTATTTATTCTTGTACCATGCAGGGAAGCCGAATACCGTAATTCGCAAAATGCGCTTACCCTTTTTAAGATGCGTATACTGCGGATTGAATATTGTACCACACTTATGCTTCATGATACACTCGCGCAGGACAAGCTCTTGAGCCTGACGGAGTGACATTTTATTCAGTAGCTGCCTACCTTCTGCCGTTGAAACATCTATTGTATACTCAACCGGCTCGGTAGCAATGTCAAGGTCGTAGGCATTAACGCTTTTAGTCTTTGTATCTACAATCTGTAGGGCGTTTGCACCACTGCCGCCACTACGTGCGCTTGTACACGAAGAAAACAGAGCCACCATTATAGCGGCAAAGAAAATTGTAGGTATTATATGTTTCATATACCGCGAAAATTAGAAGTTGTAACGCAAACCCAATCCCGGAGTGTAACCGAGATTCTTACCTTTGATAAAATCTACACCAGCCGACAGCATACTGCCATTGTCGAATTTTATATTTTCTTGGAAGATGGGTATTGAATGAACGTATGAATCAAGTTCTTTTTGCAATCTGTTGGCCTTTGAGAAATTCACACAAGAATATATTGTACTACCTATAACGAGAGACCCACCAATAAGATATCCCAGGCCTTCACCATCATCATGAGGTTCTATTTCATCAGTTTCATTTACTAAATCTATAGATACCAATCCGAAACCTACTACAACACCAACGACACCAAGCCATCCTTTTTTTCTAAACTTTTTTATTTCTGTGGGTACCATATTATTATTGGCATCTATTTTTAAAAGTTCATTGTCGCTCAGCATGCGTTTACCCATATTATTCATATTTACGACACTGCCGGATGATGATGCATTCGCGAAGCTCTCTTTTTCGCCATTCTCGTAGTTTATAACCAATATTTCCGCCTTTGCAATAGTATATGTAGGACCGTTAAGATTAGAAAATTTCTTGTATTTAACTTCTGTTGAACCAATCTCAATAACCTTGCTGAGAATTGTATTTCCATTATTTTGCACAATAATATCCTGTGCAAAAAGTGTTACACTGCACAAAAGGAAAAGTGCTAAAAATTTTGCTCTCATATTCTTTAATTCTTAGTAAATAGATTTTTGTAATTTGTAATTCACATAAATAAAAAAGGCGGAACCATTCTAAAGCCTGTTGTAACTTTAGGTTACCGCCAAGTGACCTGCACACATACAAGCATAGAACAGTTCACACCTATACAGTGTGAACTATCAATCTGCTTGTTCTTTGTGTGCGAATATTGGCGGTATTCAAAGTTACAAGAACAAGAGCCGAAAGCTCAAAAAATATATTTACTAAGAATGGAACGTCACCTCTTTTCAAAGCCTTTACAAAACTTTTTTTGTACAGGCTGCAAATAGTACGTTCTTTCGGGGTTTATTTCATAGGCAAAAAGGGTTTATTGTTATTTGATGCAAAGATAGTGCAAGGTGAGTGGAGAACAAAATAAGTTTACTTATTTTTTATCCCGAGCCGAAGCCTATCTTATCCAAAGTAGTGCAAGGCGAGTGGAGAACAAAATAAGTTTACTTATTTTTTATCCCGAGCCGAAGCCTATCTTATCCAAAGTAGTGCAAGACGAGTGCAATACAAAATAAACGAGTTTATTTTTATTGCCGAACTATCGTGCAAGCGAGTAAGTGGAAATTCATTTACACTTGCAACGAGCGCAGCCGATAGTCGCCGAAGGCAACCGCACAGCCTATCTTATCTAAAGTAGTGCAAGACGAGTGGAGAACAAAATAAGTTTACTTATTTTTTATCCCGAGCCGAAGCCTATCTTATCCAAAGTAGTGCAAGGCGAGTGGAGAACAAAATAAGTTTACTTATTTTTTATCCCGAGCCGAAGCCTATCTTATCCAAAGTAGTGCAAG
>SUXQ01000005.1:11669-146146 GCA_015060905.1 Bacteroidales bacterium
TTTACTTATTTTTTATCCCGAGCCGAAGCCTATCTTATCCAAAGTAGTGCAAGGCGAGTGGAGAACAAAATAAGTTTACTTATTTTTTATCCCGAGCCGAAGCCTATCTTATCCAAAGTAGTGCAAGGCGAGTGCAATACAAAATAAACGAGTTTATTTTTATTGCCGAACTATCGTGCAAGCGAGTAAGTGGAAATTCATTTACACTTGCAACGAGCGCAGCCGATAGTCGCCAAAGGCAACTGCGAAGCCTAGCTATTTAATTAACCTCAGTTCGATATAATTTTAAATGTTTCTTTTATTATGGTGATTGAGGAAAAAGTTACCTTATTCGTTACTAACTTTTGTATTCTACGGTAGTTTTTACCCTTAATCTTTTGTTGCAAATTTATAGGTAGTCGTTTCTATCTCACCCTTTTGGCGCCCAAAAGGGTGCAAAAGGCACAGCGCAGACAAAATGCAGTTGCTCGCTCCTCGGCTCACGAATTTTCGCTGGGCGAAAATATCCCTCGTTCGTCGTTCGCTTGCCGGCAACTTTCCCTTGATAGTCGCGGGATGCACAAGTTTGGCCACGCTTACAGCGCGTCAGAAAACTTGCGCCTCTTTTCCGCGCCTATCTGCGGCCGTTGCCTGTGATTTTGACAACGCTGTATTTTTTTTTGAAGTAACCGTTTGCTATTATTATCGCAGGCAATAGTAACTTTAAAATCCATCCGGCACCGTTAAAGAGCACAGTGAGAGCCCGGCTGTTTTTCGGATTAAGTGCGAAAGTTTCGTGCAAGCGAGTGAGTGGAAGCTTGCTTACATTTACAACGAGCGCAGCCAAAGTTCGCCGAAGGCAAAGACTGTTTGACTGTGGGTTAGATGCGTAAAACGCAGCTAACCGAAGGAGTTCCGCAGCGCCCGAAAAACAGCCGATAGGCTTGAGTGACAAGGCTCGTTCGACTGAGGAATGTTGCTTATAGCAACTTGTGAACAAAGAACGAACTGACTGCTCTTTCCGTGTGCCGGGCCTTTGGTACTTTGGGCGCCAAAGTACATAATTGAAAATATAGCCTTTCAAATTGCAATTACAATCAAGGGTAGATATATACTATATTAAATAGATAAAATCCTTTATTACTATAATTTGAAAAAACTTTTCCAAACAAACTCAAAAAAGTGCCCCCGACGGAACGCATCGATTATATATACACAGAAATAGAGGAAATGTACGAAACACTTCCTCTATACTATTTTATATATAATATACAAATTATTCGCCCTCGGCAGGTGCAGCGGGTGCGCTCTCAGCCTCGGCGGGAGCAGCCTGCTCCGAAAAATCGGGAACAGTATTAGGATTAACCACGCTATTCTCAACAGCATTCTGCTGCAAGATACTCTCTTCAACTACAGTCGGCTGGGGGAGCGACCATGTTGCAACAATACTGATTACAACCATTGCCACAGCAAGACTCCAAGTAGCTTTCTCAATAAAGTCGGTTGTCTTTTTGACACCCATAATCTGATTGGATGATGCAAAACCCGATGCAAGTCCGCCACCCTTAGAATTCTGGATGAGAACGATTAAACACATCAACATTGATACAATCACAATCAGGAATACACAAAGTAAGTACATTTTATTTTCTTTTTGTATGTTTAACTATTTTTTCTAAAAATCTAATTTGGTCTGCAAAGTAACGATTTTTATTTGGATATTCCAAATATAATCGTTTAAGAATTTCAAGAGCCTTCTCATATTTTCCTTGTTTCAGGTAAATATTGGCAAGAGTCTCTGTAAAAATTGGCGTTTCTGTATCAGTTTCGGCAGTATCAGGCACAGGAGTATTGTTTTTTGTGACAGAAGCGTCCGCAGCATCGGGGAGCAACTGCAACGTAAATTTTTCCTCGCCACCCTCCAGAAAACTGTCTATAAGCTCTTGTCCGCGCATTTTGGGAACATCCGCCGCATTATCGTCGGCAGCAAGATAGGTGGAAACATAATCCACTGCAGCCGCACCCTCGGCCTCGAGAGAGAGATTTTCGGGTGGCAACGTTTCCAAAAATGCGTCTATCAGATTCATTGTGCGGTCTACGGGAATATCCTGCTCCTCGGCAGACGGGGCATTTACATTCTCGTCTATATTGCCATACTCGCGCATAAGGTCGAACAGCACCCAACGATTTTTAAGATAGAGTGCCGCACTGCGCATCTCTTTTCCAAATTCAATATCGTGCAGAAGATATAAATTTTTCAGCATCAGCAGACGCGCAGCATCGAAACAGGGATTTTTACGAACAATCATACGCAATTCGTACAAAGTCTCCCTGTTGAGCTTGTCGGGGTGGGCTATATAATATGAAATATCCATAAAGAGAGGTTATTACCAATCGGCCACCGCGGCATTAAATATCGACTCTACTATTTCTTTAATCATCTGGGTGACAAGTTCTTCCTGAACACTCTCGAGTGACTGTGAAGCCTCAAAGTCGCGTACCGCCGAGAATGAACGTTCAAAATCCTTTTCGTGGTCCACATTATTTGTGAAACGCACGTTCACAGTCATCTTCAACTGTACCATCGACGAGTAACCATCCGACGAAATTGATTTATTAAATTGGTCGTACGAGGTAATTTCACCCGCAAAATGCAGGTCGCCACCATTTCTCACCTGCACCAATTTTGTCTGCTGAACAAAAGCATCGTTCAATGCCTGATTGAACATTTGAGCCATTGGGCCCCACTGATAGGCAGCTCTATTCTGGAAAGTCTCCAAAGAGATTGTCTTTATCTTTGTATAATCGATGGAAGCACCCGTAAGTTTATAACTGACCTTGCAACCCGTCACAACAACAAGTGCCAAAAGCATCAAATAGAGAATGCCCCCTTTGTATTTCTTAATCAAGTCCATATTCCTTTATTTTTCTATATAATGTACGTTCGGATATATTCAATTCCTTTGCCGCTTCGCGTCGCTTGCCACGATGCCTTTCGAGTGCACGCAGAATAGCCATACGCTCCATGTCATCGAGCGAAAGTGTCTCCTCGACATACTCCTCACTTTCGATTATTCCACGTTGCACAGAGTCGCGGTTCTCTTTTACGGGAGAAATATGTATAGTGGTAGGCTGAATCTGAGCAGACGGAACGGAAATTTCGTGCGCAGTAGTATACAGCGGCATTTCCTCCTTGTGCGAACGGCCTAAAGTAAGTTCCTCAACCTGCGCCTTTAGTTCGGTAATATCGCGTCGCATATCAAAAAGGACGCTGTAAAGAATCTCACGCTCACTCTCAAAAGTCTTTCCTTTGGTCGAAGAGGTTGCAAGGCGCGCTGGAAGAGTCATCTGCGTCTGCTGAGGAAGATATTTCTTCATCGTCTCGCCCGTAACCTCACGCTGCATTTCGAGCAACGATATTTGTTCGGCAACATTCTTCAACTGACGAATATTGCCCGGCCACGAATATTCCAATATTGCATTTTTAGCACTATCGCTCAACTGAATCTTGGGCACAGAATATTTTGCCGAAAAGTCCAATGCAAACTTCTTAAACAGCAATATTACATCCTCGCCACGTTTACGCAGAGGAGGAACATTAATGGGCACAGTGTTCAAACGATAGTAAAGGTCCTCCCTGAAACGTCCATCGCTTATAGCCTCGGGCAGATTGACATTTGTAGCACAGACAATTCTTACATTTGTCTTTTCTACTTTAGAAGAGCCCACACGAAGAAACTCACCATTCTCGAGCACACGCAACAACCTTGCCTGCGTTGCCAAAGGAAGCTCACCAACCTCGTCCAAAAATATCGTACCACCATCAGCCTCGCTGAAGTAACCCTTACGCTCGCTGACAGCATCGGTAAACGCACCTTTCACGTGTCCGAAAAGTTCCGAGTCGATTGTACCCTCGGGAATTGCGCCACAGTTTACCGCAAAATACTTTGCATGCTTGCGGACGCTATTCTGATGTATAATTTGAGGGAAATACTCCTTTCCGACACCACTCTCACCGGTTATAAGCACCGTCAGGTCGGTGTATGCAACCTGTATAGCAGTATCTATTGCCCTCAACAATCCCGAATCGTTACCTATTATTCCAAACTGTTGTTTTACACTTTGTATTTTGGATGAATCCATAGTTTAAAGTTAATCTGTTTTTAAAACGGGAAAAGCAATGGCAGAACAAGCACCATTATCACTCCCATGATAATTTGCAACGGAAGGCCCACCTTTACATAATCCATAAAAGTATATTGTCCGGCGGGCATCACAAGCGCATTTGGTGGAGTAGAAAATGGCGATGCGAAACACATGCTTGCACCAACCGTCACCGCAAAAAGGAAAGGTACCGGACTTACGCCCACCTGCATTGCACTGTGCAAGGCAATGGGCGCAAAAAGCACAGCCGTTGCAGTATTACTTATAAACATTGTCATCAGCGACGTTGTAAAATATATTCCTGCCAGAAGCAGATGCGGGCCGTACGCTCCAAGACCGCTGACCAAACTATTCGAAATATACTCCGATGCACCGGTTTTTTCCAGAGCAAGCGACATTGGCATCATGGCAGCAATAAGCACAATCGATTCCCAATTTATGGTTTTATAAGCAGCTTCGACGTTGCGGAAACAACCTGTCAGCACCATCAACACCGCAGCGATAATAACAGCCGTCACAGGAGCAACAGGGATAAAATCGAATACCATCATGGCAATCATCAACAGCATTATTGCAGCCGCAACCGGAGCTTTATAGTCGAGAGGCACTTTTGCCGCCTCTTCCAACGGACGTCCCAGCACCACCCAATCATTCTCTTCGTTGCCCAGACGAGCGATATTTTCCCACGAGCCTTGCACAAGCAGCACATCACCTGTGTGTATATGCTCATCGGCAAAATCCTTTAGAAGATAGTTGGTCTTTCGGCGTATTCCAAGCACATTAAGATTGTATTTTGTACGGAATTCCGACTCGCGTATAGTGCTGTTTATCAAGCTCGAAGTTTGCATTACCACAACCTCGGCAACACCTATTGCGTAAAAGTCCAACGTATGTTTGTTGCCACTCTTTTTATCCGAACCCCTTTCCGGAATTTCAAGAGCATAATCTACAGAAAATCTCACAACATCCTCATGCTCACCGGTAATATACAAAGTATCACCATTCTCGATAATAGTATTAGGGTCGGCCATCTGCTGTGTAACAGTCTTTAGGAAACGATTCTGGGTACTCTCTTTTCGTCTGACCTCGAACACATTAAGACCGTATTTATTTCGCAAGTCAAGCTGAGCAATACTTTTGCCCAGAATCTTCGACTTTTCATCCACCCTCAGAAGAGAGAGATTATTTGAGACGCCATACTCCTTAACAAGTTCCCTAAGAGTCTTACGCTTGTTTTTATTATTATTTCCGGCCTCTTTCTCTTTGGACAAAAATATTTTACTAAGCGGAATAAGAACTACCAATCCCACCGTCACACATATTAAGCCCACAGGCAGAAAAGAGAAGAAAGACAGCCCTTCGTGACCGGCACCCAACAACGTACTTTGGATTATAAGGTTGGGCGGAGTACCGATGAGAGTCATCATGCCTCCCATGCTGCTGGCAAACGCCAAAGGCATAAGGAAACGACCGGGATTAACATCCGCACTCATAGCAAGACTGACAACAATAGGCAACAGCAGAGCCACCGTACCCGTATTACTCACAAAACCGCCAATAGCCGAGGTTACAAGCATTACAAGTATAAAAAGTCGCATTTCACTTTTACCTGCAAGTTTCAAAATGCGCGAACTTATTATTTTCGCAAGCCCTGTCTGAAAGATTGCACCACCGACAACAAACAAGCCCACCATCATTATAACCACAGAATTGGAAAATCCGGAAAGAGCCTCCTCGGGGGTAAGTATATCACACAGTAACAATGCAATAAGCGCGCACAAAGCAACAACATCGGAACGCACCTTGCCATTCACAAAAAAGAATACAGACAACAGTAAAATAATACTTGTAGCAATCACAGCTATTAATTTTTTATTCAACAACATCAGCAACCACACGCAAACATGCAGTTTCTATTTACATCACACATTGATTATACCACCGCACAAAAAGCGGTAATTATCTATAAATAACCGCAAAAGGTCATTTTTGCCATCATCGACAGATTAAAAAAACAAACCCGACGACCCGCTAAAAAGAATGTGCAAATTTAGCAAATAAAACAAAAAAAATCAATAGCAAGATACCCCAAAAAGAGATAAAAATATTTAATGGAAAAATATTCACGAAAAGAATTATAAAGATTCACACAAAATAGATAACTTTGCATAATAAAATATGCAAAATTCGGACCATATAAATTTTGCAACAACCACAAAAATAACAAACAAGATAGAACAGACGCCATAAAAACGCTAAAAAAAATAGTTTACACACTTATAATACTGCTGCTTCTGCTTGCAACGCCCGCAGCAATATTGCGTTTCGACGCCGTACAGCGTCGTTTGGCAACTATTGTATCCGACAAACTGATAAACAACATTCAAATTCCATTTGAAGCAACATCCGTAAACATCAGTTTCCCCAACAAACTGACAATAGACTCGATACTCGTAAAAGACCTTGCAGGCGACACACTCGCCAGCATCCCCCGCATTTCAACAAGTTTCGACATAATACCATTCATCAGAAAAAGCGAAATAAAAATACATACAGCGACACTATCGGCCCCCGACATACGACTGAGCCGCGCAGACAGCATATCCCCGCTTAACCTGCAATTCATCATAGACAGACTGTCATCAAACGACACAACAGAAAGCAAGGGGATTCCCAACATACACATCAACCAGATACACATTTACGATGGCAAGATAAGCTACGATGTACTTTCCGAAGAAAAAAAGGAGGGGCTCGACCCGTCGCACATAGAAATAAAAAACCTGCAAGCAAACATCGCATTGCGCGCAATAACAAACGACTCTGCCGACCTTTACATAAGAAAAATAGCCTTCAGCGAAAGTTCGGGCCTTGCAGTCAAACGACTAAGAGCAAGAATAAACGCCACAAAAGAAAAAGCACACATAAGCCGTCTAAATATATCAACAGCCGCCAGCAATATATCATCAAGAGGAATACAGATACAATTCCCCGAAAAAACAACAGGCAAAAAGCTATCTTTTTCGGGAGAGCTACAAAGCAACAGACTCACAATAAACGAATTTACCCCCATCATGCCTCGACTGAGCCACATAAACAGCATATTGGAATTAAACACCAAATTCACAGGCTCGGACAACAGCATAAACATAAAAACATTAAATATATCATCTGAAAAGAATGAAATAAACATCAACCTTTCGGGAGAAGCAAAAAGGCTTTCAAATAAAAATCCGCAATACGAGCTTAAAATAAAAGAACTGTCGGCAACCCCCGACTTTATAAGCTCCATATACGCAACCGTAACAAACGGAGCAGAACCCCCAAAAGAACTTATCAATTTAGGAAACACAAACATAAAAGGCAACATTGCAGGCACAGGCAAACAAGCCGGCGGCGAAGCAGAAATAACAAGCGAGGCAGGCTATATAACAGCAAAAGCAAACATAGATAAAAACGGAGAATACAGCGCAACACTCACAGCCCAAGAGATAAACATAGGGAAAATAATCGACAACAACAGTTGGGGACTATGCGGAATAAACGCAGAAGTCAGCGGAAACACCAAAGACAGCATAGGACACACAGCCAAATTCACAACAACAATAACCCCATTGCAATACAAGCAATACACATACGCCCCCATAAACATTCACGGCGCATACACAAGCAACAAATTAGCAGCACACATCACACTAAACGACAAAAACATACAAATAAAAAACGCCACCATAAAATACAATAAAAACAAAAGATTACCTGTATACGAGTTTAAAATGCAGGTAGACTCATTCCGTCCCTACAATCTGGGGCTCACAACCCTACACGAAGGCAATTATCTATCATTTAACATAGACAGCAGAATAACAGGCGACGCTCCTGAAAATTCAAACATATACGCCAAAATAGAGAATTTCACTCTAAAAACACCAAACAAAGAAGAAAAAATACGCGAATTTATACTAAACGCCAACATTTTCGAAAAACAGAAAAAACTAACAATAACCTCGGACATCATAAATGGCTACCTTATAGGAATATACAACTACAACACATTGGCAAACAGCTTCAAGATGGCACTGAATCGCGTGGCACCATCACTCTTTGAAAGAAACGAAATTATAAACACAAACAACGAATTTGCATTCGATTTTAAAGTAAACAACACCTCGACACTTACAAAAATATTCAATCTGCCTGTAACCATCAAAAAAACATCCTTAATACAAGGCAGTTGCAACGACACACACAAACTTCTATCACTCTCGGGAAATTTCAAAGGCATAGAATACGGAAAAAGAAAATACCACAATATAAATTTCAACAGCGTAATTGACAAAAAAGAAAATACCAGCAACATACAACTAGTCCGCGCTCCACTACCCGATGAGTCAGAAAGTTATAACCCCGGCAACAATATAACAATAAACATACTCTCACAAGCTGCCAACGACTCATTATCCACAAATATAAAGTGGAACAATATTTACACACCCACAAATAAAGGCGATGTGAAAATAGATATTGCCCTGCAACGCAACAAAGAGAATAAACTCGACGTAACAGCACAGCTACATAAAGGAGAAATTACACAAAGTGACACTACGTGGCTACTCTCTCCCGGAAGAATCATAAGCAGAAACGGCACAATAAACATCGACAATTTCTCGCTACAAAGCAACACCCAGCATGTACACATAAACGGCAACATCGGAAAATCAAGCGAGGACAAACTAAATATAGACATGCGACACATAGACATGGAATATGTGTTCGACATAATAAATTTTCATCCGGTCCATCTTGGTGGGAAAATATCGGGTAATATACACGCATCGTCAATACTCGACAAGATAAATTTCAACAGCAACCTACAAGTAGAAAAACTGACATTCGAGAAAGGACTTATAGGCGACCTTGACTTAAAAGGCTATTGGGACGAAGAACAAAAAGCCATAATATTAAAAGGAGACGCACGCGAAGGGAACGATTCACGCACCATTATAGACGGCTATATATCACCCGAACAAGACTCTTTGAACATTGGAATAGGAGCAAAAAATACAAGAATAGACTTTTTGAATCACCTCTTATCAAGTTTCATCGTAGATGCCTCGGGGCATACATCAGGCAAATTGCACATATTGGGCAAATTAGGCAGTTTAAACATGCAAGGAGCACTCGCACCGATGGGACACCTGAAAATAAAACCCATAAACACTGTTTATAACCTTACAGGCGACACATTGCGTTTCACACACAACAAGATAGGCTTTGACGAATTCCACCTAAAAGACAATCACGGCAACAGCGGCAGAATAACAGGAGGCGTACATCACAAAAATCTCAAACGTTTCACAGTAGATTTTCACATAAAAGCCGACAATCTTTTGGCATTCCACCAACCGGACTTCGGCGAAGAGACATTTTACGGAACAGCCTTTGTTACAGGCGACGCGTTTCTCACCGTAAACCCCTCGGGCTTAAAACTAAAAGCCAACGTAACAACAAACCCCGGCTCAAAATTCATATACAACGCAAGTTCCCCCGAAGGCAACATTAACAACGAATTTGTAACATTCATCGACAGACGCAAACGAAAAAGCCTGATAACAGGAATGGATATATTCCGCGAAGAGGATACACCAAAGAACATAAACAGCGAATTGAATCTGGACTTCATGATCGACGTTACGCCGGACATGCAGTTGCGCGTATACACCAACCAAGCATCCAACGATTATATAGACATTTACGGCGGAGGAAAAGTAAATGCCATTTTCGATGAAAAAGCAGGCTTTACCATGCAAGGAAATTTAGGCCTTACACAAGGTACATACAAATTCACCCTGCAAGATATATTCCCAAAAGAATTTGACATTCGTTCGGGCAGCAGCATAGACTTCAACGGCGACCCGTTCAACGCCACTCTGAACCTGAAAACAGTTTACAACATCCCCTCCGTCCCCCTTACAGACCTAAGTATAGATGCCGAAAGACGTAAAAATGTCAAGGTAAACTGTTACATGGACATTACAGGAACAATATTCAGCCCTAATCTCAAATTCGACCTCGACCTTCCCGACGGCAACGAAGAAGAAAAGGAACTTCTATCAAGCGCAATAAGCACCCCCGAGCAATTGAATATGCAATTCATCTACTTGTTGGGAATAGGAAAATTCTACACATACGACTACAATAACCAACGAGCCGAAAGCCAATCGTCCACAGCTATGGAGTCACTAATTTCAAACACAATTTCGGGACAACTGAACAACATGCTGTCACAAATAATAGATGACAATAATTGGAATATTTCGGGTAACTTTACCACCAGCGAGAAAGGATGGAACAGCATGGAAGTAGAAGGCATGCTCTCGGGACGCCTGCTCGACAACCGACTGCTTATAAACGGCAATTTAGGCTACCGCGACAACCCGATAGCCAATAAAAACTTCATAGGAGACTTCGAAGTACAATGGCTGCTGAATAAAAGCGGAAACATCAGCCTTAAAGCATACAACAAGACCAACGACCGTTACTTCTCAAAAACCACTCTAACGACACAAGGAGCAGGTATATTGTTGAAAAGAGATTTTGACGGTTGGAAATTTTGGGAAAAATAGAATAAAAAAAATAGAAAATCATGAGACATTTTACATCAGTTAAAGAGATTGGTAATCTCGACCTTGCGGTAAAAGAGGCATTAGAAATAAAAGCCGACCGTTTCAAATACAGCCATCTGGGAAAGAACAAGACATTGATGATGGTATTCTTCAATTCCAGCCTTCGCACACGCCTGAGCACCCAAAAAGCGGCACTGAACTTAGGCATGAACGTCATTGTGCTCGACATTAACCAGGGAGCATGGAAACTCGAGACTGAGCGTGGAGTGATAATGGATGGCGACAAGCCCGAACATATATTGGAAGCAATCCCGGTGATGGCAAGCTACTGCGACATAATAGGCGTACGTTCATTTGCACGCTTCGAGGATAAGAAATACGACTACGACGAAGTAATCCTTAACCAATTTATAAACTACTCGGGACGCCCCGTCTTTTCTATGGAGGCAGCCACACGTCACCCCTTGCAGAGCTTTGCCGACCTTATAACCATAGAAGAGCATAAAACAGTTGCACGCCCCAAGGTTGTTCTCACATGGGCCCCCCACCCCAAAGCCCTGCCACAAGCTGTTCCAAACTCATTCGCCGAGTGGATGAATGCCGCCGACTACGACTTTGTCATCACACACCCCGAAGGCTACGAGCTTGACCCACAATTCGTTGGAAACGCCAAGGTCGAATATGACCAGATGAAAGCATTCGAGGGAGCAGATTTTGTATATGCAAAGAATTGGGCTGCATACAGCGGCGATAACTATGGTAAAGTCATCAGCAAAGACCGCTCGTGGACAGTCAGCGACCGTCAGATGGCAGTGACCAACAATGCACACTTTATGCACTGTCTGCCCGTACGCCGCAACATGATTGTTACAGACGATGTTATTGAAAGTCCACGTTCACTTGTAATTCCCGAAGCTGCCAACCGCGAAATTTCGGCAACAGTGGTACTTAAACGCATTTTGGAGAATTTATAATACACATCACCTTAATAATAAAAGCTATGCAACAAAATTGCATAGCTTTTATTTGTATCTCTCCGATTAGTCTGCAGATAAAAAATTATTCCGAGAATTGAGCAATCATGTGCAATGCTGTAACCGCACATTCATCACCCTTATTACCCAAGCGACCACCGCTGCGTTCCTGTGCCTGCTCCAGATTATTTGTGGTTATAAGACCAAAAATCACAGGAGTATCACCTGTAACATTCAAGCTGGAAAGACCTGCAGTAACACCCTCGCAAATATAATCGAAGTGAGGAGTATCGCCCCTGATGACGCAACCAATGGCAATTATTGCATCATATTTATCACTCTTCACAAGACGCGATGCGCCGTAGATAAGTTCGAAACTTCCGGGCACGCTGAAAAGCTCTATACCCTCTTTCTCAACACCATTGACAAGAAGAGTATTTACAGCCCCGTCGCGCAGTGCATATGTAATTTCGGAATTCCACTCGGAATAAACTATCGCAATGCGTCTGCCTTGACCCGAAGGTACTTTCGTAGGGTCATAGTCGGATAAATTGTGTAATTCGGTAGCCATAATATTAATTCTTTATTTTATAAAAATAGCCGCCACGTCTATGTTCGACAGGACGGCTACTCTTTTATTTTTTATTAATTTATTTTACTCTATTGATATATTTATCAATGTCCATCGCCTGCACCGAAGCAAAATATTTCTCTTTAATCTGTGTATATACTTTCAATGCATCGTCTTTTTTGCCCTGCTGCTCGTAGATGAGGCCTGCCTGCAACAAGCAATAGGGACTTATTGTGTTGTTGTCGGCAACTTTAGCTGCTTCGATAAATTTACTTACTGCCGACGAAAGGTCACCTGTATTTGCGTAACAGTTACCAAGAGCGCCAAGAACACCGGGAGCTACCATATTGTCGCTGCCATCGAATGCCTTAAGGTAAGGGATTGCCTCTTCGTAGCGTCCTGTCTGTGCAAGTGCAAGACCTGCATAAGCATTAGCTACATTTGCTGTGGGAGTACCGCCAAACTCGTCGATAATTTGCATAAAGCCCATGTTACCTTGCTCGTCGCCATTGAGTGCTTTTTCAAAATCCTGCGCAGCAAAATATGACTGTGCCTGATAGATTGCCTCTGATGCAGCTTTTGCGCGGGGCTCTGATACATTGGTTTTATACAACATGCTGCCACCGACAATAATTACAATTGCGGCAACGGCTACAATAATCTGCATTTTATATTTAAGTATAAATGCCTCTGATTTTCCCAATACTTCCTCTACATTGATAGCATCGGGCTGCTGTGTTTTTTGTTTGCTCATATTTTTATTTTTTATATACTTTTACAATACTATTTTATGAATCATTCTGATTCTGAACTGCAAAAATAGTTCTTTTCTGCTTAGCTTAAAAATTTCTGTCTGTTTTTTTTTGCAAATAAAGCAATATTCTCGTTTTTTCGCTATATTTGCTAATCGTAAGAAGCAATATTGCGAAAATTTACACATAAATACATATAATTTTATTGAATGTTATTAAATACTATTTCCATAATAAACTACCGCAGCCTTTCAACTGTGGAGCTTGAACTTTCGCCAAAAATAAACTGCTTTATAGGGTGCAACGGTGTAGGAAAAACAAATTTGCTGGACGCTGTCTACTATTTGTCTTTTTGCAAAAGTGCCATAAGCTCGGCAGACACCCAGCATATTAAACACGATGAGCCGTTTTTCATGATTCAAGGTTCATATTTGTCGGACAACGGTGTCCACGAGGAATTTTCTTGCGGATTGAAACGCGGAGAAAAAAAGCAGTTCAAGCGCAACAAAAAAAACTACGACAAGCTGTCGGAGCATATAGGCCTTGTGCCGCTGGTGATGATATCTCCGGCCGACCACGAGCTTATCGCCGGAGGCAGTGACGAGCGACGAAAATTCATGGACGTGGTAATTTCGCAATACGACAAAGAGTACCTTCACTCGCTTATACGTTACAACCGCGCACTTACACAACGCAATGCAATGCTGCGCAGCGACCGAGAGCTTGACCCGGAAATGATGGAACTTGTGGAACAGATGATGGTTGCCGAGGCATATAAAGTATACGATGGTCGAAAAGAATTCGTCGAACGCCTTATACCCATCTTCCAACAATTCTATCAACAGATTGCCGGCAGCGAAGAGGCAGTCAGTCTCTCCTACCGTTCCAACCTATCCGATTATTCGTTAGCCGACCAGCTTGCAGCCTCGCGTTACGACGACCGCCGTGTAGGATACACTACCAAAGGCATACACAAAGACGAGCTTATAATGCAACTGAACGGATACCCTATAAAAAAAGAGGGGTCACAAGGACAGAATAAAAGCTACCTTGTGGCACTGAAATTGGCACAATTCGATTTTCTGCATAAATACAACAACGAGACACCCATCCTGCTGTTGGACGATATTTTCGACAAGCTCGACTCGCGACGCGTGGAACAAATAGTAAAATTAGTATCCGGTGAACGATTCGGACAAATATTCATCACAGACGTCAATCGCGACCACATAGACACAATACTCGATTGCACCGACGGAAGCTACAAACTATTTGAAGTAATTGACGGGGCTGCCCAATTAATAAAAGAAAGATGAAACGAGGAGGCGTAAAATCCATAAGCGAACTTGTGCGGGCAACGTGCCGCGAAGAGGGGCTGGAAACCCCGCTGAACGAGTATCGCCTTATAAAAGCATGGTCGCAAGTATTAGGCGAAAATGTAAATAACTATACAGGAGAAATGTATATAAAGAATCAGATATTATATGTACACGTAACATCCTCGGTGCTGCGACAGGAACTTATGATGAACAAGAAAAACCTTGTACGACGACTGAACGACCATGTAAAAGCGCAAGTAATAACAGACATAATACTTAAATAACAAAATAGAAACGTAAAGTGTTATTAAATAAAAATTCCGAATAACACAACCGAACAGTTTCAACAAAAAATGACAAAAGGAATACTCAACCAAATAACATTGCGACTGACAGCCCTCAGTTTCCTTGAATTTGCCGTTTGGGGCGCATATTTAACCTCAATGGGCATATACCTTTTCAAGGTAGGCCTAGGGGACAAGATTGGATGGTTTTTCGCAATGCAAGGAATAGCATCAATTTTTATGCCGGCAATAATGGGCATAATAGCCGACAGATGGATTGCAGCACAAAAACTGCTGTCAATGTGCCATTTTACCGCAGCAATATTCATGGCATTTATAGGCTACACAGGAATGATTAAAGGTGCAGAGGTGACATTTGCCGACCTTTTTGTCCCCTATGCACTGAGTATAACATTTTTCATGCCCACGATAGCCCTGTCAAACTCAGCATCGTACAGCGCGCTTAGCGAACATGGCAAAGATGTAGTAAAAGTATTTCCCAAAATAAGAGTATTCGGCACCATAGGCTTTATAGCCTCTATGTGGGCGATAGACCTTTTAGGCTACAAAGACTCATACAATCAATTTTTTGCGTCGGCAGCGTGGGGCTTGATAACCTCAATCTATTCATTGACGCTGCCATCGTGCCCGCCAAATAAAAATAAAGGCGAGAAAGGATTTTTCGAACGGCTGGGCCTTGGAGCCTTCCGATGCCTTGCAGAGAAAAGATTGGCAACATTTTTCATCTTTTCCATGCTGCTCGGATGCGCCCTGCAAATATCCAATGGCTTTACGAGTGCCTATCTGAACAGTTTTTCCACCGAAGCACGCTACACTGAGACTTTTGCCGTGCAACACCCGATAATAATGACCTCTCTGTCACAAATATCAGAAACATTGTGCATACTGATGATACCCTTTTTTCTTGGACGCTTCGGTATAAAAAAAGTTATGACAATAGCCATGCTTGCATGGGCCGCACGTTTCTTTTTATTGGCAATAGGGAACCCCGGCGACGGCGTATGGATGTTCATCGCCTCGATGCTCATCTACGGCATTGCCTTTGATTTTTTCAACATTGCCGGCTCGCTGTTTGTTAATAAGGCTACAAGAAAAGAGATACGTTCGAGCGCACAAGGACTGTTCATGCTTATGACCAACGGGCTTGGAACATCCATAGGCATGATAGCCGCACAAAAAGTCGTAGACTATTCACTCGCTCACGACGGATGGCAAACTGCATGGTATATTTTTGCCGCATACGCAACAACCATAGCCATAATATTCACACTGTTTTTTAAAGAAAAGGAAGATATTGTAAATTAATTACATCATGGTAGAATTATATGTATCGGAAATATTAAGCCGGACAAACGAAGAAAAAGCATTCATTATGCTGTTGCAGGAGAAAGACGGAATGAGAAAATTACCGGTAATGATAGGTCCCTTTGAAGCACAGTCGATAGTATTTGCCAAACGCAACATACAATTTGAACGCCCGACGACACACGACCTTTTCAAACTTTTCGCCGAGGCTTGCGACGTAAAACTTTTACATGCCAAAATAGACAAGATAGTAGAAGGCACATTCTACTCCCACCTTCTTTTCACCAACGGCAGCAACGAAATAAAAATCGACGCCCGAACATCAGATGCAGCAGCCATAGCCATACGTTTCGGTGCCCCCCTTTACATCGACGATGCACTATTAAACACACTCTGTGTAAAAGAAGAATGGGACAATGCAATATCAATTCCCATAACCTTAGCTGCAACAGACATGTTGCACGAAGTTATGCAACGCGCCATAAAAGATGAAAATTACGAACTTGCAATGAAACTGAAACAGGAGATTGACGCACGCACAGCAAGAAAAGAAGAAAACAAAAACACAACAAACGACACTAATAATTAAAGAACAATTTATTTTTATATACAATGGCACTTTTTTACGCACCCGAAATAGAAAAAACATGGGAACTGCCCGAGGAAGAGGCTGCACACTGTCTGCGCGTGCTTCGCTTGAGCGAGGGCGACGAGCTTGAAGTAACCGATGGCAAAGGAAAATTCTTCAGAGTAAAAATAGTCTCCACCGCAGGCAAACGCTGCAAGGTAAAGGCCACAGAAACAAAAAGCATCGAAAAAGGATGGAAAGGCAACCTTACCATCGCCATTGCCCCCACAAAAAACATGGATCGCATAGAGTGGTTAGCCGAAAAAGCGACAGAAATTGGTTGGGACAAAGTTACATTCCTCAACTGCCGCTTTTCGGAACGAAAAGTAATAAAAACCGAAAGGATAGAACGCATAGTAGTCTCGGCAATGAAACAGTCACTAAAATTCCACAAGCCCATAATTGAAGAAATGACCGACTTCAAGAAATTCATCAATGCCCGGCACTGTGGAAAAAAATTCATTGCACACTGCTACGACGAACAGAAGCACCCACTCTACGAAAGCCTTGTCCCCGGCGAAGATGCCACAATACTCATAGGTCCCGAAGGCGACTTCAGCAAAGAAGAGGTAGAGAGCGCAATAGAAGCAGGCTTTACACCCGTAACACTCGGGAATTCCCGTCTGCGTACCGAAACAGCAGGTCTTGCAGCCTGCCACACATACATATTGAAAAACGAACGCTGATGGCAAGATATTTTATATATTTATCATACGACGGAAGCAACTATCATGGATGGCAGATACAACCAAACGCCACAACAGTGCAAGAGACACTCGAAAAATCCCTCACACTGCTAATGCGTCACCCCATAGCAATAACCGGAGCCGGACGAACAGACACCGGAGTAAACGCAACAACAATGGTTGCTCACGCAGACTTCACCGAGGACATCGATTGCAAACAGACAGTCTATCGTCTGAACAGAATATTACCACCGGACATTGCCATTCACTGCATAAAAGCCGTCACAGAGAGTGCCCACGCAAGGTTCGACGCCCTTTCGCGCCGCTACCGTTACTACATTTCGACAGCAAAAAACCCATTCACCCGCCGCTACAGTTACCGTGTATCAGATAGCATTGATTTTGAAGCAATGAACCGCGCAGCAGCCACGCTGACAGAATACACAGACTTTACCAGCTTCAGCAAACTGCACACCGATACAAAAACCAACAACTGCAAGGTAACGTCGGCAAAATGGGTGCAAACAGCAGCAAGCGAGTGGTATTTTGAAATTGAGGCCGACCGATTCTTGCGCAATATGGTACGCGCCATCGTAGGCACACTGCTGATGGTGGGTCGCGGCAAGATAACCATCAAAGAATTCAGAGAGATTATAGAAAAAAAACAACGCTCCGAGGCCGGCGACTCGGCCCTGGCACAAGCCCTCTTTCTCGAAGAGGTTAAATATCCCGAGAATATATTCCTATGATGTGGGTAGCATTAGCATTTTTGTCGGCAGCCCTGCTGGGCTGTTACGACTTTTTCAAGAAAGTATCGCTTAAAGAGAATGCGGTAATCCCGGTACTATTCCTGAACACACTCTTTTCGGCCCTTCTGTTTCTGCCATTCATCATTTTGTCACGCACGGGGAATATAACAGACGAAACTCTTTTCGTCCCCGCCGCCGGATGGAACACGCACCTGTTGCTTATAATAAAAGCCATAATAGTACTAAGCTCGTGGATGTGCGGATACTTTGCGATGAAACATCTGCCAATAACCATCGTATCGCCCATACAGGCGACACGTCCGGTAATGGTACTTATAGGAGCATTGCTCATCTTCGGCGAACAACTGAATGTCTATCAATGGATAGGAGTATCAGTGGCGATTCTCTCCTTTTTTCTGCTGAGTAAAAGCGGTAAAAAAGAGGGGATTGACTTTAAACACAACAAATGGGTGGCGCTTGTTGTTGCCGCAGCAATATTGGGAGCAATCAGCGCACTGTACGACAAATTCCTGATGAGAAGCCTCGCACCGATGCTCGTCCAGTCGTGGTTCAATCTGTATCAGTGTATGATAATGGCAGCCATACTGTTGTTCCTTTGGTGGCCGACAAAAGAGAAAAGTACCCCGTTCAAATGGCGTTGGAGTATTCCCTTAATATCCATATTCCTGGGAATAGCCGACTTTTGCTATTTTTCGGCCTTGGCACAAGAGGATGCTCTTATTGCCGTCGTTTCGATGATACGTCGCGGAAGCGTCATTGTGTCATTTGCCTTCGGAGCAATAATTTTACGAGAAAAAAACCTAAAGAGCAAAGCTTTTGACCTTATACTTATATTAATAGGATTATTCTTCTTATATTTGGGCTCGAAATGAGAAAGATTATTTACATATTATTTTTGATGTTTGCATTTGCCGCACAGACAAATGCACAGGAGATGCGCACAATATTCGTAGAAATGCCCGACTCAATCATTCCCCTGCTGACAAAGAGCAACCGCGCCGATTGCGTGGACTTTCTTGACGCAAAGATGAAGGCACGCGTAACCAACAGATTCGACGGACACTCGGAACTATTGCAATTGACACCCGATTATCTGAAAATGCAACTCACCGGCCACACATTTTTACAGATGAAACTGTTGCCACGCTCGTCGGGCGATACTATAATATGTATGATAAATACCGTATGCGCCGAAGCATGCGACAGCCGCATACGATTCTACACAAAAAAGTGGCAACAGATTACTCCTGCCGAAAAATTATTACAAAAGCCGATGATAAAGGATTTTTTCACCCCCGGCGACCCACTCGAAAAAATATTACAGATAGCCGATATTTATCTTGTAGAATTAAAACTCTTTCCATTGGTAAAAACCATGCAGGCAAGCTACACAATGCCCGCATATATGTCGCGCAAGGACTCGGCATTTGTAACAAAAAACATGCACTTAATAGAATACCAATGGACAGGAAAAACCTTTGAACAGAGAGAAAAATAACAAACACAAAATACCACGAAACTGCCCAAAAAGATATTTACGACAACAGTAATGCTGTTCATTGCACTTATCGCAAAAGCCGGTAACTATGTAACACCCACAGACCAAGGAGTTTATCGCATCATCAACCTAAAGTACAATCTTGCCATGGCCGAGGACTTTACAGGCAGCAAGATGATATGCGACGAAATTGGGCACGCCAATCAAGGAGCTATAAACATGATAGGCAATACCGAAATCAGCAACAACCTATTCTCGAACATGGTGCTCTACAAATTCGGACGCTATATGTCACGCGGAGGAATAATCTCAGAAACCTCAAAAAACTACGAAAATAAAGTACCATATTCGTATCAGGTAAACGTAAACTTGATGCACACTACACGCATGTTCTGGCAATTATACCTCTATTATCATGTTGCAGGCAATAACCCCGAGTTTTTCCAACGACTCTTCATAGCCCTGCGCAACGACCCAATAAAAAAGCACAAGCAGCATTAATTACGGAAAAAACGACCTTCTTAAGTTCGTGGAAAAATGTTGCGAAGTAGCACAAGAGGACCTTACCACTTTCTTCGACGCATGGGGATTCTTTGTACCTATGAACAATCTACTCATCGGCGATTATGGTAATTACAAACTCACCTCCTCGCAGTCGATGATAAACACAACAAAAACCACTGCAGAAACTATTACTTTATATAGCTATATAGAGACAAAAGACGACAATCTGCTTGAATATGTGAAACAACTGCTCGCCGAGACCTCTGCTGCCGAAACATTACTAAAAGAGAAAGTCACAGTATTGTTCCCTGCAGAGAGTGAAAAGCCATCTACAATAATTGCCCTTGTAAAAGCATCGTACAGCATATCTACAAACATAAACAGTATCACCATAGACGCAATAAAAGAGTTTCAAAATATTTACGATCTTAACGGTCGTCGTGTAGAAATCATTATCCCCGGAAACATCTACATAATAAACGGCAAAAAAATAACCGTAACAAAATAAGGCCCAACCACAACAAACAAATATTCGGCGCGAATAATAAAAAATCGCGCCGAATATTATATACCCGACACGCTCCCCAAAAATACTCAGACAAGTACAAAAAACAAAAAAACTGCAAGAATTTTGCAGTTTTTTGCTCTTCCTCTTGGACTTGAACCAAGGACCCTCTGATTAACAGTCAGATGCTCTAACCGACTGAGCTAAGGAAGAATTTTTCGTCAGAAAAAGTATCTTTTCCGTTTGACGATGCAAAAGTAGTGCTTTATTTTTAACTACGCAACAAATTGCGCTTTTTTTTTCAAAAAATCTGCATTTTTACAGAATAAGAGCATCAAAAGTGCAAATTTGGTTAAAATATCCACATAATTCATCGTAAAAACAAGGGTAGATTGTATCTTTGCAAACAAACGACAAAAATTGTCGTTCAGTAACAATATAACCTTTGGTAACAAGAATAAAAAATCATCGATATATGAAAAAGAATAAGATTGCACTCATACTTTCAATAGCCACTATAGCCGTGTTATTTTTCAGTGCATTCAAAAGAGACAATCACAATTTTGAACTTTCCAAACAATTAAGTATATTCAACAATCTGGTAAAAGAGATTGATCTTTTTTATGTAGATACAATCGCGCCCGAGAATATAATAAAAACAGGTATCGATGCGATGCTTGCAAAGCTCGACCCATACACTGCATATTACACCGAGGAGGGCAGCGAGGAGCTGAAGATGATGATTACCGGAAAGTATGCAGGCATCGGCTCATTGATACGTTTCCACGACAAGAAAAACACAACGGTCATTGCCGAGCCTTACGACAATATGCCAGCAGCAAAGGCCGGACTGCAGATAGGCGACCTTATACAATCAATCAACGGGATAAAGGTCACAGGCATGAGCAGCGACAGCGTAAGCAATATGTTACGCGGAGAGGCCGGAACGAAACTCACCATCGAGGTTGAACGTCCGGGCACAAAGGAACCTATTACCATAAAAGTTGAGCGCGAAAATATCACCCTGCCCGTTATTCCTTATTACGGCATACTAAAAGACAGCGTAGGTTACCTGCAACTTGAGAGTTTCCCCGAAGGATGCGCCAAAGAGATGCGTCGCGCACTCATTGACATGAAAAACAAAGGCGCAAGCTCATACATTATCGACCTTCGCAGCAACGGCGGAGGCTCATTGGCCGAGGCAATAGACATTGTGAATCTGTTCGTGCCCAAAGGATTAAGCATCGTCGAGACAAAAGGAAAAATCAAACGCTCGAATGAAACATACAAAACCACACGCGAACCGATAGACACAGTTTCGCCACTGATAGTGCTTGTAGACGGGCAGACAGCTTCGGCTGCCGAAATTGTATCAGGCTCGCTACAGGACCTTGACCGCGCAGTTATAATTGGGTCACGCACATACGGCAAAGGCCTTGTGCAAGTGACGCGCGAACTTCCATACAACGGTTATCTGAAAGTAACAACTTCGAAATACTACATCCCCAGCGGACGCTGCATACAGGCAATAGACTACAGTCACCGCAGTGCCAATGGAGAAGTTTCCCGCACCCCCGACAGCCTAACAAACATATTCCACACAGCAGCCGGACGCGAAGTTCGTGACGGCGGAGGAATATCCCCGGACATAAAGACAAAGGGCGAAAAACTAACCACCCTACTCTACCATCTGGTACAAGACATGGCAATTTTCGACTATGCAACAGATTATAAGCTGGAACACCCGTCTATAGCATCGGCCGAGACATTCAACCTGAGCGACGAGGACTACGAAACATTTAAAAACTACCTAAAATCGACAGGCTTCAGCTACGATAAAGAGAGCTACAAGACCCTGAAACAGTTGAAAAAAATGCTGGAGCTTGAAGGATACACCGAAGCAACAAAAGAGGAGGTAAAAAAGATGGAAAGCATCCTTCAGCACAACCTCGACCACGACCTTGACTTTTTTGCAAAAGACGTCAAGCGTCTGATTGCAGACGAAATTATCAAACGTTACTACAGCCAGCAAGGAAGCATCGTATATGCCCTGCGCGACGACGCAGACATTGCCGAGAGTCTGAAACTGTTTAAAGATTCAAAAAAATACAAAGAAATTCTTCAACCAACAAAAAAATAAGACAAAGTATCGCCCGAATATATAATTCCGAAAAGTTACTCTTTTACACGCGAAGAGATTGCGCCACCATTATATTTCAGCAGCACATCACCGCGCCGTCCAAGCTCTATGATGCTCACAATTACATCGGTAGCATCATCCACTATCAGCAGAGAGTTATTTTCGGCGAGCCTTTTCGTCCGCAGAACTGTATCAACATTAACGGGGCATCCGGCATAAATTAAACTGTCATTCAGGTACACCCTGTAAGATTTTCCTTGAAAATCGGCGTCAAAGGCCACCGAATAGTCATATTGCGGGCGAGCAACAGTCGCAGTTTTTTTCCCGTCAGCCGATACGCTCCAATATTGCTGAAGAGTAAAATAACTGAACAAGCCTATCACCACCACAATTATAAAAAAGAAAAACACACTGCCAAACAAAAATTTCATATTGGCATCGGAGCCTTTTTTTCTGCGCATATTATATCATTTTAAATTTCTGCGAAGTTAGGAAATATTCTCTTTGCACATAAGAAAAAAAGATAAAAAAAAGACAGCAGACTGCAAGTAAAATACTTCAGCCTGCCATCATAGTGTGTCTAAATAATATTCAATTTAAAACAAATCCTTGCAATGAAGGCTCTACATTTTTCGCTACTCGGAAATTTCTTGCAAAATTCCTGATAAACTCAATGGTACTCTCCTTTGGAGAAAGGCGAAGTTCATCGCCTGACAAAGAACTAAATTCCTTTTCTTTAATGTTTAAATTAGAAGTAAAGAGGTCATCCATAGGCTATCTGTTTATAAGGTTATCTACAATAGAAACGCTGAAAAAACAGATATATTATATTTAGTCCTTGTTTTTTCTCAAAAAATCACACAGCCTCGAGAGCCAGACTTATATTCTTCTCTTCGGCCATGCGACGAAGGTTCATCACTGCGTATCGTACACGTCCCAAGGCTGTATTTATGCTTACACCCGTAATTTCGGCAATATCCTTAAAGGAGAGCGATTGGTAGAAACGCATATATATAACCTCGCGCTGATTGTGGGGAAGATTATCCACCAGACGGCGAACATCTTTCAGCACCTGTGTATTTACCATGCGCGACTCGATAGTTCCCTCGGAGTAAGCAGAATTATTGAACAGGTCAATTTCACTCTCGTCGTTGGAAATTACATTTTCGTTTCTCTCTTGACGAAATTGGTCAATCACAAGATTATGTGCAATGCGCGTAAGCCACGCTGAGAATTTTCCATCACTATTATAGCGACCCTGTTGTAAAGTCACAATAGCCTTCACAAAAGTCTCTTGAAAAATATCATCCGCGACATCACGCGAACGTACTATAAAAAATATATAGGAATATAACCTTTCCTTATGACGATTCAATAATTCGTCGAACGCCTGATTATTGCCTTCCAAATAGAGGGAGACCAACGCATCGTCGGTCAGCTTATTCAAATTACCCATTTTCTTAATTCATTTTTATTGGAGTAATTGTTTCTCTATAGGCAACAGGGTTTTAAGGTTAATAATGAAACTTTCTCTCTGCGAAGATAGTGCAAACGAACGTAACGCAAACTTGTTTGCAGGTTACAAAGTGAGTGCAGCCTATATTCGCAACATTTATGTTGCAAAGAAAAGTAAATTATTTATAAGTTCCAAAAAAAGTTAGTTAAATTTGAGAGTAACCTCTCTTCTACAAGGCGATTCTCTTATAGAAGAAAGGTATTTTACTGCAATACTGTCAGTCCGTCAAAACTGAAACCTCGCAGAAGGTCGGCAACGGGCATACGCTTTTTACCCGGCAACTGCAATGAGGTCAAATGCAAATATCCATCCGATAATGCAACTTTTACATATGTCTTTCCGTCTGTTAGCAACGCTCCTGCCGGATGATAAGGCTCGCAAATTTCTTTCTTTGTTTCATAAACCTTTATCGCTATTGCGGCACCGGAAGCATCGACAACCTCCATCCATGCTGCAGGATAAGGAGAAAGACCGCGTACAAAATTATACACCTGAGAGCAACTTCCACCACAATCTATGCGGCAAGTGTCGCGAAAAATCTTAGGTGCCGGACGAAGCTCGCCATCATATATGCTTGCTTGAGTGCGAGCAACAGCCTCGCCACTGACTATTGAAAGGACAGTATCAACAACAGTTGTTCCGCCAAGCACCATCAACTTGTCGTGCAGAGTACCGGCGTCGTCTGTATCGGTAATCTCAACCTCGCGCTGTATTATCACGTCGCCCGTGTCAATCTCGTGCTTCAAAAAGAAGGTTGTAACACCGCTAACCTTGTCGCCATTGATAATCGCCCAATTTATAGGCGCAGCCCCACGATACTGCGGCAACAGTGAAGCATGCAGATTAAACGTACCGAGACGCGGCATATTCCACACACTCTCGGGCAACATACGGAAGGCTACAACTATCTGAAGGTCGGCGCCCCACGATGCGAGCGCAGCAAGAAACTCTTCGTTCTTCAAAGATTCAGGTTGCAACAGTGGCAATTCCTCGGCAACAGCATACTCTTTCACAGGACTCATAAGCACCTGATTACTACCGCGACGAGTAATTATCTTGTCGGGCATTGTTACAACACCAACAACTGTAAAACCGCAATCCGCATCGCGCAACTCCAATTCGCGCAAACAGCGCAAAGGCTCTACTGCAAAATCGGGAGTACCGAAATATACTATACGTAACTTTTCTTTCATACCTAATAAACAGACTATTAATCCGAAGTAAAATCCAACAAAGTTTTTCTATATGCACCAAAGATAGCCGACTTTGAGACAAAGCCAATGTATGTACCATCAACATCCTCGACCGGAAGATTCCATGCTTTTGTATCCTCGAACTTTTTCATAACCGTTTCCATTGGCTCCTCTATTCCCAAGCGCGCAGGCACAGGCTTCATCAATCCCGCAACATTGTAACGACGATAAAGCTCCTGACGGAACATTATGTGCCTAATATCATCAAGATAGACAATACCCACAAGCCTGTTCGCACTATTCAATACAGGGAAAATATTGCGTTTGGTCTTTGCAACAACAGCCACCAGCGAAGCTAAGTCCATGTCCGGATTAACCTTCATGAAGTTTCGCTCAATAACATCCGACACTTTAAGAATGGTAAGCACAGCTTGATCCTTATGGTGAGTAATAAGCTCGCCACGTTGCGCCAGACGCACAGCATAAATATTATTACTGTCAAACACACGCACCGTAAGATAAGAACTTGCCGACACCACCATAAGTGGCAGAAAAAGAGCGTATCCGCCTGTAAGTTCGGCAATAAGAAAGACGCCCGTAAGCGGAGCATGAAAGACGCCGGACATCAACGCCGCCATTCCGAAAAGGGCAAAATTCACACACGAAAGGTCCGTCGCAAGAAATGATTGGTTACACAACGACGAGAACAAATAACCCGAAATACAACCAAGAAACAGGCTGGGTGCAAATATACCACCACAACCTCCACCGCAATTAGTCACCGTAGATGCCACCGCCTTTGAAAGAATCACAAAAAGCATGAACAGCAACAACAGCTTCGGATACCCATAAAAGAATGAATTATTAAGCACATCATACGGGTCGGAGCCGTTGATAAGGGTGTTTATTGTGTGGTAACCCTCGCCATACAATGGTGGGAAAAGAAATATCAATACACTAAGCACCGAGCCACCCAATAATAATTTTTTATACGGATTCTCAATCTTACGGAAGAAACGCTCGATAGCCGTTGTTACATGCGTGAAATACAGAGAAATAAGACCACACGCAACACCTAACAGCACAACATAATGTACGCGCGTTATTTCAAAAGCCTTATCGGGCTGAAAATCGAACATAGCATCGGTACCCGTAAACATATATGCAAGCGTCGCGGCAGTTACGCTGGATATAAGCAGCGGCAACAGCGACGACATTGTAAGGTCGAGCATCAACACTTCGAGCGTAAACACCAACCCCGCAATAGGAGCCTTAAAGATTCCGGCAATGGCACCTGCCGCGCCACAGCCCAGCAACAGCATCATCACCTTCTTCTCCATGCGGAAGAACTGCCCCAAATTGGAGCCTATTGCCGCACCGGTAAACACAATGGGCGACTCGGCACCGACAGAGCCTCCAAAGCCAATTGTCACGCCGCTGGCTACAAGCGACGACCACATATTATGCCTTTTTATCTGTCCCTTGCGACGCGAAATTGCATAGAGTACCTTTGTAACACCGTGACTAATATCATCGCGCACAATTTTGCGAATGAAAAGCCCCGAGAAAAATATACCTACAACCGGATAAATAAGATACAACAGGTTACCCGAAAAAACGCTGAATCCGCTTGTCAGCAGCTCTTGAATAAATTCTATAAGATGCTTCAGCGTAAAGGCGGCAAGTGCCGATAGTACGCCCACAAAGAAACTCAAAATAAGCACAAACTTATTTTGAGGTATATGTTTCTCGCGCCACTCGAAAAAGCGGTCGAGCAGTGATTTTTCATTCTCTTTCATTGCCTTATAACTGTAACGACTCCACTCTCGGAGAGTTTTATTATACTCGAGGGCTTAGGCGAGCCTTTCTCTAACTGTTTGTAGTTCACCACATAATCCACAGCCGCCACAATTTCCGGATTAATTTCGGCAAAATAGCGAGGAGTAGGCTCGCCACTGATATTTGCCGAGGTTGAAACTACCGCACGCTGGAAACGGTAGCAAAGTTCCTTTGAGAACAATTCCGAGGTTACTCTTATTCCCACACTGCCATCCTCGGCAATGAGGTTGGGCGCAAGGTTGCGCGCACCATCGTAAATTATCGTCAGCGGCTTTGTCGTAAGCTCTATAAGGTCCCAAGCTACTGCGGGTATTTTTGAAACGTAACGCACTATCCTGTCGGCAGAATCGACAAGCAGTAACATTGCTTTATTATCGACACGACGCTTAATTTCGTACACTCGTTTCACAGCCTCTTCGTTTGAAGCATCGCAACCGATGCCCCATACTGTGTCGGTGGGATAAAGAATTACTCCACCCTTGCGCATAACCTCTATGGCACGTTTAGCCTCATCTGCTATTGTTCCCATTGTTATCAGAATTCACTTGTAAAATGGAATTTTATACTCTTAAAATCATTCTGCGCCATCTGCAACACATAGTTGCTGTCGGCAAGAAAGACGTCGCGCCCCTCAATATCCTTTGCCATATATTGATATTTGCGCTTTTTGAAATTCTCAAGTTCTGCTTCATCGTCGCTCTCTATCCAGCATGCTTTATAGAGGCTTACAGGCTCCCAGCGACACTTTGCATTATACTCATTTTCGAGGCGATACTCAATGACTTCGAACTGCAACTGTCCGACGGTGCCTATCAGTTTGCGACCATTATGCTGATTCACAAAAAGCTGTGCAACGCCCTCGCCCATAAGTTGGTCGATGCCTTTGGCAAGCTGTTTGGTCTTCATGGGGTCGGCATTTTCTATATATTTGAACATTTCGGGCGAGAAGCTGGGCAGACCTTTAAAATTGAGCATTTCGCCCTCAGTAAGAGTGTCGCCTATCTTAAAGTTTCCTGTGTCGGGAAGACCTATAATATCTCCGGGATAAGCCTCGTCGATAGTACTCTTGCGTTGCGCCATAAACTGTGTGGGCGACGAAAAGCGCATATCCTTTCCCAGACGCACGTGGCGGTAGGGTGCATTGCGCACAAATTTTCCTGAGCATATTTTGCAGAATGCAACGCACGAACGGTGGTTGGGGTCGATGTTTGCAGTAATTTTGAAGATGAATCCCGTAAATTTGGGCTCTTCGGGCGAAACGATGCGTCCTTCGGCCTGTACGGGACGGGGGCTGGGGGCTATCTTCACGAAACAGTTTAGAAGTTCCTGTACACCGAAATTATTCAATGCCGAGCCAAAAAAGACGGGCGCCACCTGTGCATCAAGATAGCTTTGTACTTCAAATTCGGGGTAAACACCCTCGACAAGTTCAAGGTCGTCGCGCAGCTTCATTGCAAGCTCTTCGCCTATATTTTCGTCAAGTTCTTTGCTGTTTACATCCACTGCTACCTTTTCTGTTACTCGTTGTTTGTTGGGAGTATAAAGGTCGAGTTTCTGCTCATAAATATTGTATACACCTTTGAAACGCGCTCCTTGGTCGATGGGCCAACTGAGCGGACGCACAGAGATTTTCAGTTCATTTTCTAGTTCGTCGAGCAGGTCAAAGGGGTCGCGTCCCTCACGGTCCATCTTGTTTACAAAAACAATGACGGGAGTGTTACGCATGCGGCAGACTGACATTAGTTTGCGTGTCTGCGCCTCGACACCTTTTGCGCTATCTACCACTATAATAACACTATCCACGGCTGTGAGGGTGCGAAAAGTATCCTCGGCAAAATCTTGGTGACCGGGAGTGTCGAGAATGTTTATTTTGTAACCCTCGTAGTCAAACTCCATCACCGAAGTTGTAACCGAAATTCCACGCTGTTTCTCAATTTCCATCCAGTCGGATGTTGCTGTTTTTTTTATCTTGTTCGATTTTACAGCACCGGCAACCTGTATTTGTCCTCCAAACAACAGAAGTTTCTCGGTAAGAGTGGTCTTACCGGCGTCCGGGTGAGAAACTATGGCAAATGTTCTTCTTCTTCCTATCTCTTCTTGTACATTCATAGTAATTTCATTTTTTTATTCCGCAGGCGTGCCATAAATGCACGCAAACAGCTTTTATCGATTAAGCTTCGTCATCTTCGAGTTTAAGGCGTCCCTCTTCATCCTCTTTGTAATACAATGACAGCATAGATATAAATTTGCTTATTTCGGTGGTTGCCTTCAACGTTTCCTCGCTTATTTCGCGTTTCTGCAGCTTCAGCATCCACACCATATACAATGCATCGAAACAATTCTCAAGCTCGGGTTTTTCTTGCCCGTTGCTCTTTGTCCTGAACTCTACAATAAATGGCAAAGCCTTGTAATATGCAGCCGAATAGAAAGGTACTTTCGGCGACTCGAGCAGACGCAGATGAAGATCGGTAAGCATTATTATGATATTTTTGTTTATTTGCAAATGACCCGTCTGTGCCACCCCTTCGGTGCGCATCATTTCCACAAGATTGCCGTACCATTCGGTTAGTTGCACCTTGCCCTCTTCGGGAAGTCCGAATGCCGAAATTATATTACTCTTGATGCTGTCGAGAGAGAGATTGTTGGCTCTTATCAAGTCCTCGACCTGCCACATATACAGCAGATACTCTGCTATATTTTTCTTTCTTAATTCCTGGGATATAAACAAAGCCTTAGTATTTTAATGGAACGAATATATTCCTGTCAGAAGTAATACCACACTCACAAACGAAGCGGTTATAACAACAGCCCCGATTATGCGGTTTATTATCCATATTCCGCGAACATCGAATCGATTCCTCAACTTATTTACAGCATATGTAATAAACAACCACCACAATACTGCACCACCCAAAATAGACAAATATCCTATTGCCTGCTCTATAAACGGAAGGTCGGGCAGCATGAACGACAATGGCGTAAACATTGCGAGGAACAAGAATATAATCAAAGGATTGGAGAGGGTTATAAAGAAACCCGTCAGTGCATTGTGTATCAGATTACTGCGGTTACGGCTTACTTTGTGTGTATTTTTTGCAGGATTTGTGCGATAGGTATATATTCCGAAACACAGCAACATTATGCTGCCGCATAATTGCAGCCAGAAAAGGTTACGTTCATTGTGAATAAAATCGTATATAAATGACAATCCGTAACCGGTGATAAGTGCATAAATTATATCACTTACAGCAGCACCGCAACCTGTAACAATACCATAGGCACGACCTTTGTTAAGTGTCCTTTGCACACATAACACACCTACCGGCCCCATTGGAGCCGAAGCTACAATTCCAATAATAAGGCCTTTTACAACTATTTCGAGTAGCGACATTTGCGCCACAAGCTGTTGCAAAAAGTCATTTTGCTGTATAAATTCGTTAATTTCGTTCATCTCTGCAAAGATAATATAAATAGATGAAACACGTAAATCCTATTTTGATATTTTTATAGAAAAAGATAGCATATCTGTTCCTCTTTTTTTTCTTAGGGCATAAATTTCATACAAAATACCCAAATAGGTCGTGCGCACACGACCTATTTGGGTAGAAAATGCGAATTATTTCATCAGCAAATAAACAGCAATTCGCGATATTTGGGTAATGTCCACAGTTCGTTATCCACGATAAGTTCGAGCTTATCAACATGTACTCTTATCGCTTCGAGCATGGGAGCCACCGTATCGTGATAAGCAATAGCTTTTTCGCGTTCTATGGTTATGCGGTTGGCGACCTTGCGACACTCGACCATTGCATTTACCATTCTTTTTATTTCTGAGACATGCGTTGCAATCTCTTTTACTGTGGCTATATTTTCGGCGGAGTATCTGTCGCCCTCTTCTTTGCCGAGGACCGTCTCCATTTTAATTATATTGTCCAACAACGAGCTTTGATACTTCATTGCAGTGGGGACAATGTGGTTAAGCGCAAGGTCGCCAAGCACACGCGCCTCTATCTGCACCTTTTTTGTATACATTTCCCATTTAATTTCGTTACGTGCTTTAAGTTCTGTTTCGCTCATAACCTCTGTCTTTGCAAACATTTCTATGCTGGCCTTGTCGAGGTAACGGTCGAACACCACAGGTGCGCTCGACTCGCAATCGAGGCCACGCAAGGCTGCCTCGGCCTTCCATTCGTCTGAGTATCCGTTGCCGTCGAAACGGATGGGCTTGCTGTATTTTATATATTTTCGCAGCACCTTTACCAGGGCATTCTCTTTTGTCGCACCACCCTCAATTAGCGCATCTACTTCGTTCTTGAAAATAACAAGTTGTTCGGCCATGGCTGCATTAAGAGCAATCATTGCCGAGGCGCAGTTTGCCTCGGAGCCTACGGCGCGGAATTCGAAACGGTTGCCTGTAAAGGCAAAGGGTGACGTACGGTTGCGGTCGGTATTATCTATAAGAAGTTCGGGTATCTGCGGAATATTCAGGCGCAGCTCGCGTTTGCTCAATATTTTTACAACGTCGTCGGTTGTTTCCATGTGGTCGAGTACCGAGGATAGTTGCGAGCCGAGGAAACTTGAAATAATTGCAGGCGGTGCCTCGTTTGCTCCTAAACGGTGGGCATTTGTCGCAGACATTATGCTTGCCTTCAAAAGTCCATTGTGACGATAGATTGCCGCAAGGGTGTTTACGACAAATGTGATGAAACGAAGATTTTCCTTGTCGGTTTTTCCGGGCGCCATGAGCAGCGTGCCGTTGTCTGTGCCCAGCGACCAGTTGTTGTGTTTGCCCGAGCCATTGACGCCTTTGAATGGTTTTTCGTGCAACAGCACTATAAAGCCGTGTTTGCGGGCAACGACCTTCATCAACGACATTATTATCATATTGTGGTCGACTGCAAGGTTACACTCTTCGTAGATGGGGGCAAGCTCGAATTGGTTGGGGGCAACCTCGTTGTGACAGGTTTTTGCGGGAATTCCCAACTTGAGTGCCTCAACCTCGAGGTCTGTCATAAAAGCCGCTACACGCTCGGGAATTGAGCCAAAATAGTGGTCGTCGAGCTGTTGATTTTTGGCGCTGTCATGTCCCATGAGCGTGCGCCCTGTCATCTGCAGGTCGGGGCGGGCAAGCGCCATGTCCTCATCGACGAGGAAATACTCTTGCTCCCAGCCAAGATAGGTGTTTACCTTTTTCACACTTTTATCAAAATAGTGACATACGTCGGTAGCTGCCTTATCGACGGCGCGTATGGCCTTGAGCAACGGGGCTTTATAGTCGAGTGCCTCGCCTGTGTATGAAATAAAGATTGTGGGGACACACAGGGTGTCGCCTATCAAAAAGGCCGGAGAGGTGGGGTCCCACGCGCTGTATCCGCGAGCCTCGAAGGTGCTGCGTATTCCGCCGTTGGGGAAAGATGATGCGTCAGGCTCTTGCTGCACAAGCAGTTTGCCTGAGAATTTTTCAATAACACCGCCCTTGCCATCGTGCTCTACAAAAGCGTCGTGTTTTTCGGCGGTTGTTTCGGTCAATGGGTGGAACCAATGGGTATAATGAGTAGCTCCATTTTCTATAGCCCATCGTTTCATGCCCTCGGCAACGCCGTCGGCTATGGAAACATCGAGTGAGGCGCCATTGTCAATAACATCAATAAGTTTGGCATAAATATCGCTCGAAAGATATTTGAACATCTTTTCGCGATTGAATACGTTCATCGCAAAATAGTCTGCCGGACGCCCTTTGGGCATCGTCGGCTTAACGGGTTTCTTGTTAAACGCATCGCGAACAACGTCGAATCTTAATTTTGACATAGTAATATTAATTTTCAAAAATACATTTTGCAGCAGCACCGATTTTGACAATATTTTTTACCTAAGCTACCGCTGTTTAAAAAGTCATTTACAAAGATACTAACGGAACAACAGAGTAAAAAGGAATTTTAGAAAAATCCACCCTCTTTAAAGAAAAAAATAGCAAAAAAGGGGCGCATTTTTAAAAGTGCGGGATACTTTATCGATAAAATTCATATAAAAACAGGGAATTTTTCAAAATTGCGGGTATGTTATCAATATTTGGAGAATAAATAAACAGAAATACAAAAGTTTATATTTAAAAATGTATTTGTAAGGATATTTCCAAACAATAACAACTCTTTACCATCCTAAAATTCCACAAATTTTCGTAAGTTTGCATAAAAGAAAAAGAAAATTCACGCTTAGTCGCACACAATATTCGTTATAATATTAAAAAAACAACGTAAAAGAGCGAAATTATAAGCAACAATTTTATTTAAAATAGGAGGATTCATTATCTTTGCAAATCTCTCCGCAGAATGTAACGAACATGAGCAACGATAATATAACAGAAATAACAGATGCAACAAAAAACCCTTTGTTGCAACCATATAACACCCCATTCGAAGCTATTCCCTTCGACAAGATAGAACTTTCGCACATACTCCCTGCAATAAAAGAGGGAATAAGAATGGAGCAGAAAGAGATTGCCGCAATCACAGGGAACAGCGTAGCCCCAACCTTCGAAAATACAATTATCCCTTTTGAAAAGACCGGCGAAACAATTTCAAAGGTCACAAGCGTGCTTAACACCTACATGAATGTACGCAACGACGAAGAGATACAAGAAATTTCCGAAGAGGCCTATTCGTTGCTTACCGAACACCGCAACAACATTTATCTTGACGAAAAACTCTTTTCAAGGATAAAAGAAGTATACAACAACGCCGGCCCCGCATTAAACAGCGAACAATGCCGTTTGCTTCAGACAATATACGAACATTTTGTGGCAGCAGGCGCAAACCTCAACGACAAGCAAAAAGAAAAATACCGCGAGCTTACACAAAATCTGAACAAGCTGGAACTTAAATTTCAAGAAAACACCCTGAAAGAAACAGATAATTTCAGCCTGCACATAACAGACAAGGGACAGCTTGACGGCCTTCCCGAAAGCCTTGTAGAGTCGGCGGCACTCGCAGCAAAAGAGGCCGGGAAAGAAGGATGGATATTTACCCTCCATCGCCCAAGCTACATACCCTTCCTATGCTTCAGCACCCAACGAGAGCTGCGCAAGAAACTATACACAGCATACAGTTCATTAGGAGCAAAAAGCGACGAATATGACAACCGTGCACTCGTAGTACAAATAGTAAATGCCCGTCTGGAGCTTGCCAACCTGCTCGGTTACAACACCTATTCGGACTATATAACCTCGCAACGCATGGCCCGGAACAGCGACAATGTATTTTCGCTGTTGGGACGCCTCACATGGTCGTACCTACCAACCGCCCGCCGCGAGACAGACGAAATTAAAGAACTTGCACGCGAAATTGAAGGCGACAATTTTGAATTAATGCCGTGGGACTTTCTCTACTACTCCGAGAAATTGAAGCAAAAGAAACACTCCCTCGACGACGAAATGTTACGCCCCTACCTTGCACTCGAACAGGTGTTGCACGGAATTGCCAACCTCGCCACACGACTATACGGAATAACTTTCCGCAAGAATGAGAAGATTCCCGTCTACCATCCTGACGTAAGAGTATTCGAAGTATACGACTACGACGGGCGATTCCTCGCCCTGCTCTACTGCGACTTTTTCCCTCGCAAAGGCAAACGTTCGGGCGCATGGATGGACTCCATAAAAGGACAATACAAAGATGCAGACGGCACCGACCACCGTCCACATGTTACCCTTACGACAAACATCACAAAGCCCACACCCGGAAAGCCGGCAATGCTGACGATAGACGAAGTAAACACCATGCTTCACGAATTTGGGCACTGTCTGCACGGAATATTCTCGGACGTGACATACGAAAGCCTGTGCAGCCCCGACGTACTATGGGACTTTGTGGAACTCCCCTCGCAAATAATGGAAAATTTCACCACACAGAAAGAATTCCTTAACACCTTTGCCTTCCACTACGAAACAGGAGCAACAATCCCCGAAGAACTGTTGCAACGAGTAAACGACGCACGTAACTTCAAAGCAGGATACAACTGCATACGTCAGGTAGGATTAGGCCTTATAGACCAAGCATGGCACAATATATCTAAGCCCTTCGACGGAGAAGTGCTGACATACGAACAAAAAGCCATAGAAGCACTGAAACTACTGCCCGAAGTTAGCGGAACAGGAATAACACCACAGTTCAGCCATATAATGACAGGCGGATACTCGGCCGGATACTACAGCTACAAGTGGGCAGAAATGCTCGACGCCGACGCCTTTGCACTATTCAAAGAGAATGGAATATTCTCGACAAAGATAGCACAATCGTTCCGCGACAATATTCTTGCACGCGGAAACAGTGAACACCCGCAAATATTATACAAAAAATTCCGAGGGAGCGAGCCGCATCTCGACGCAATGCTGCAACGCGACGGAATTGATACAATATGCCCGCACCTATGATAAAGATAAAAAACATATTATTACTGCTGCTACTATCGACCACCCTCGCCTCGTGCGACAGTGGTGACGACCTTACAGAGATTTTTCAGAGCCACACGTGGAAACTCTCACACTTCAACGAAGGCGGGCAAATAACATCCCCATCGGGAAACTCGGCCTACACACTTAAATTCCACGACACAACATTCTCCTTTACCACAAAAAGCGGAGCAACAATCACAGGATATTGGCAGGCCGACAATAAAGAACGAACATTCAGTTGTTCGCAGGTACAAGTAAGCAACGGCACCATTGCCACAGACGCCATAGCCCAAAAAGCCGAAAAATTCTTCAAAGAGGCAAAAAATTACGAAGGCGACAGCAATTATCTGAAAATAATGATACAGAAAAACAGCTTCATGCAATTTCATAATAAATAACTATGGAAAAAATTGAAAAAAAACAGACTGACCTTGACCTAAGATACATACGCATGGCAAGAATATGGGCAGAAAACTCATACTGCAAACGCAGACAAGTTGGTGCCATCATCGTAAAAGACAAAATGATAATCTCGGACGGATACAACGGCACCCCCTCGGGATTCGAAAATATATGTGAGGACGAGAGCGGACTGACAAAACCCTATGTACTACACGCCGAAGCAAATGCAATAACAAAAATAGCACGCTCGGGCAACAACAGCGACGGAGCCACCCTATACGTAACAGCAGCCCCATGCATAGAGTGTGCCAAACTGATAATACAAGCAGGCATAAAAAGAGTCGTATACTCCGAAGAGTATCGCCTTAAAGACGGAATAGAACTATTGCAAAGAGCAGGCATCGAAGTTGTTCTTACAAAAGAAGATTAAAAACACACATAAAAATGAAAAAATATCAACCCACAATATATGTACTTATCGCCCTTGTAGGAGTGCTTACAGGTATTTACATTTCCAAACAAGAGAGCATAGAAAAGGTCTTTTACAGTTTCAACAAAGTAGACGAGCTTATGGGGCTTGTACACGACAACTACGTAGACTCGCTGAGCATGGAAGATATTATAGAGCAAACAATGCCCAAGATACTCACAGAGCTCGACCCACACAGCACATATATACCCGCCAAAGACCTCGAAGCGACCAACGCCGACCTTAAGAGCAGTTTCAGCGGAATAGGCATCAGGTTTATCATACAGGACGACACGATACATGTAAACGAAGTTATACGCAAAGGACCATCCGAAAAAGTGGGACTAATGCCCGGCGACCGCATAGTAACAATAAACGACACACTCTTCGTTGGTAAAATATGCACCAACAACGAAGCAATGAAACGCCTGAAAGGCCCCAAAGGCACCGAGGTTAAGCTGGGCATCAAACGCTATGGCGAGAAGGAGCTATTAAGTTTTACCATCATCCGCGACGATATTCCGCTGCAAAGTATCGAAGCAGCATACATAATAAACGACAAATGGGGATATGTGCAAGTAGACCGTTTTGCCGAGAACACCTTTACCGAACTGATAATAGCCCTTGCACGTTTCCAATTCCGAGGATGCGACGGCATAATCATCGACCTCAGAGGCAATGGTGGCGGATGGATGGGCATCGCCATTCAGATGGCAAACGAATTTTTGCACAAGGGGGACATGATTGTTTACACCGAGGGCAAAAACCACCCCAAATATGTGGAATATGCCAACGGAAACGGTAATTTCATGGAGACTCCGCTTGTGGTACTCACCAACGAGAGATCGGCCTCGGCAAGCGAGATATTTGCAGGAACAATACAGGACAACGACCGAGGCACAATCATCGGTCGCCGCACATTTGGCAAAGGCTTGGTGCAACAACCATTTGAGTTCAGCGATGGGTCGGCAGTGCGTCTGACGATAGCACGATACTATACCCCCTCGGGACGTTGCATACAGAAACCATACGACAAAGGCGACGACAAAAACTACGAGCTGGATATTGTCAATCGTTACGAACGTGGTGAATTCTTCTCGCAGGACAGCATACACCAAAATGACAGCCTTGTCTATAAGACCCGCTTGGGACGCACCGTTTATGGTGGCGGAGGCATCATGCCCGATATTTTTGTATCCTCGGACACTACCGACGTAACATCCTATTACAGTCAGGCAATGTCGCGCCGACTGATAATGCAATTCTGTCTGCGATACAGCGATACCCACCGCAAAGAGCTTTCCACATACACCACATGGGAGGATATGTTGAAATATCTGCAAACACAACCACTGCTCGACGAATTTGTGGCATATGCCGAGAACAAAGGCCTCAAACGGCGTTACAACAACATAATGAAGTCGCGCAAACTGATTGAACGCTCGATATACGCAAATATCATTTATGATATTCTGGGAATGTTGGAGCATGTAAAATATATAAACACCTTCGACGTTACCGTTCAAAAAGCCATCGAGGTACTGGAGGAGGGTAAAGCATTCCCCACCCCGCCCGAAGAAAATAATTAGTATATAATATTAAAACAACATCTATTGCTTAAATAGATGTTGTTTTAATATACACCCTCTTATTTCGCCCCACGTATTTATACATAAATGACAAACTCTTTTTTTCGTGGGCGCGGATACGGCAGTTCCTCGTCCGAGGAGTATCCTATGGCGCAACAACCTATTCCTTCGTAATTTCCTTGTATTCCTAATGCATATAGTAATTCTTTACCCTCTTTGCTTTGGAACATCTCTTTTGCGCGGTGCACCCAACAACCGCCCAGCCCTTCGGAGTGTGCAGCATTCAAAATGTTACCAATGACTAATGCTCCATCGTATATATATGTGGGAACATTTTTATCGGCGAGGACTATTATTACTACGGGGGCTGCATGAAAGGGGTCGGCGGTGGTGCCTAAAATAGATGCGTTCATCTTGGAGAGTTTGTCGCGCAGACTTTTATCTGTTACCACAATTATTCTTGCCGATTGCTTGCCTTGTCCGTTAGGTGCGTAGGTGCCGGCATCGACTATCCTTTTGATGCTATCCATAGATGGCATTTTATCTTGATAAGCGCGTATGCTGCGACGTGTCTTAAGATTTTCGATGAATTTATTCCTCATAATGTTCCATTTTTTCATATAACAAATATCTTTGCACTCTTGATGTGTCGAATGTTTGTATTTTGCAATAATTGTCAAAAAAAATGGGACGTAAAGAAGAATATAAATTAAAGAATGATGCCTTTTTCGAGAAGATGCGCTCTTCGGAAGGAGTAAACAACCTCGGCGGTATTTTGTATCGTGTGGTAGCCGAAGGTACCGGTAAGGGCAGTGTTAAAATGAATAGCGTGGTGACTGTGCATTATCGTGGTACCCTCGTGGATGGTCGCGAGTTTGACAATTCATGGAAAAGGGGGTGTCCCGAGGCTTTTAGGGTTAATGGGCTTATTGAGGGTTTTTCGATTGCTCTTCTAAATATGCATGTAGGCGATAGATGGATAGTTTATATACCTCAGGAACTTGGGTACGGACGTCGCGCTTCCGGTTCTATTCCCGGAAACTCGGTACTTATATTTGAAATAGAGCTTTTGGGCATTTCCTGAAAAAGTTTTCGGAAAAATTTAAATTTAACACAATAAAAACTGTTGTTTGTGAACAAAATGTAAATTACATCTGTTTTTCTGTTTGTATTCCCAAAGTGATTAACTTTCTTTACTCAAAGGGAGATTGTTGCTTTGCGAGAATGCTATTAATGTTGTGATATTACATTACTACTTTAATGACAAAATGTTTTTTGTGCATGTAATTTTGGCTTTGTCAAATGTACTTGTATAAAAATAGAAACAGGATAATTTAAATTTTGTATAAAGTATGTTCTGGAGTTTAAGTGTGGTTGCGATGTTTTTGTGCAGTGTAATTTGCGCCGGTATTCTTATTCCGCAGATTCTTCTTATTGCCTTTCGTAAGTCGTTGTTTGACGTACCTGATGAACGTAAGATTCACCATTCGAAAGTTCCGCGCTTGGGGGGAATGACTTTTGCGCCTGTTGTGCTGTTTTCCACATCTTTGCTTTTGGGTGTTACGCTTGCAATGGGTAACGTGATGTTCCTGAAAGAACTTTTGCTGGATATAAAAGCGGTGGCCTTTCTTATTTGTGCTGTCATCATGCTTTATCTGGTGGGGTTAGCCGATGATCTTGTGGGTGTAAGATATAGGGCTAAATTTATAGTTCAAATACTTTGTGCTGTGATGTTTATAGCTGCCGGCGTTTATGTGCATGACTTTTGCGGTGTAATTTTCTTGAATGAACTTTATTCGTGGTTCGGCATGATGTTTACAATGCTTCTGGTGGTGTTTGTGATAAATGCTATTAATCTTATAGATGGGGTGGATGGATTGGCCTCGGGCTTGAGTGGCGTTGCATTGTTTTTTTATGGAACGATGTTTTATATAATGAGTGAGTATGTGTGTGCTCTTATCGCTTTTGCAACTTTGGGTGCCGTCATACAATTCTTTTATTATAATGTATTCGGCAAAGCCGAAAAACAGCAAAAAATTTTTATGGGTGATACGGGTGCACTGACTATTGGTATATTGCTGTGCTTTCTTGCTCTTAAACTTTGTTCGCACGGGATGAAGGATGTTGATGGTATTAACCCTTTGGTTATGGCTTTTGCCCCGCTTATGGTTCCTTGTTTCGATGTTATCAGAGTGTTTCTTGGCAGGATTCGTCGTCGCAGCAACCCTTTTATGCCGGATAAGACTCATATTCATCATAAACTTATGCTTGTTGGCATGACGCCCCGTTTGACTATGATTACCATAATTCTGTGTTCTGTGATTTTTGCGGGCGTGAATATTATACTTTCTCCTTATCTTAATGTAAATATTCTTCTTTTGTCGGATATTGTTGTGTGGGTGTCATTTAATATGTGGCTTACTCGTAAAATACGTTGTCGTTCCAATGGTTAAAATATTGGTGGGATAAATTTACAGTCTGACAGCCAATGGTTTAATAAGATTGATAATATTTAATTTAAATACGAATACCGACATTTGTATAATGTTGGTGGCTGTTTGTGTCTTTTTTCGAATGGATTTTTGCATAAATAAATTTTCTATAAGATGAGTCGTAAGGTTATTTTCTTGTTTTTATTGTTCATGGTTTGTTTGTCGTCGTGCCGCTCGCCGCAGATTTCTTATTTTCAGGATTCAAACGATGGGCTTGAACTCTTGTTGAAAGATGATGGGGTTATCAGGTTGCGTCCCGGCGATAAGGTGACTGTAATTGTCAATACAAAGGATCAGGAGTATAATAATATGTATAATCTGCCGTATGCGCCTGCGAGGATAGGGCAAAGTTCCTCTTATCAAACGGCGCAGGGGGTGGCTTGTTATACGGTGGATGCTGATGGGAATATTGAATTTCCGGTGCTTGGCAAAATTGGTGTCAAGGGAATGACGCGTGAGGAGCTGAGTGCGTGCATCAAAAAGGCTCTTCTCGACAAGAGACTTCTCGAGGACAATCCTCTTGTGGTGACTGTTGAATTTGCTAATTTGAATGTTGCTGTTCTTGGTGAGGTTGGCCGCCCCGGTCGCTATGCTATCGACAATGATAAAGTTACTTTGCTCGATGCTTTAGGAATGGCGGGCGATGTTACTATTTACGGTGAACGTGACGGGGTTGTTGTGATGCGTCAGGATGAGGGTAAGCAAAAGATATTTGAGGTTGATTTAACTTCTATCGAGAAACTTGTTAATTCCCCCGCATATTATGTGCAGCAGAATGATATTGTGTATGTTAAGCCTAACAGTATGCGCCAACGTCAGGCAACCGTAAGTGGCAACACTGTGTACACTCCTACATTTTGGATTTCTGTTGCGTCGTTGCTGACAACGGTTACGGCTATTATTATCAATAATAATTAATAAATAAGCAGTATGTCTACTTCTCAAAAAACAGCCGAAAGGAGTGAAGAGCCTTTGAGTGTGAAGGATTTTCTTTTTATCTGTCTTTCCAAATGGCATTGGTTTGTAATTTCGTTAATTATTACATTGGTGGTTGCTGTTTTTTATATTCTAAGAACACAGCCTTTATACACGCGCGCTTCGCAAGTTATGATTAAGTCCGACTCGAAGGGCTCTTCAATTTCGGGTGCGATGGGCGATTTTTCGGACATAGGTATATTTGCAACTTCGAGCAGTGTGGATAATGAGATTATAGCTATACAATCGCCATCGGTAATGGCCGAGGTTGTAAGACGTTTGCAGCTTGATATGAATTATGCCATGGATGGTGCTTTTCACAAAAAGACAATATATGGTAAGTCTTTGCCTGTGAATGTGCGTTTAATGGATGTTGATGAAAATGCTTATGTAAGTCTGGCGCTGAATATTTTGGCTGATGGCACTGTGTCGCTGGGTAATTTTGTTTGGTACGTGGATGGGAACAAAAATGAAAGTGATGATGCTGTTAGCGGAAAAATGTTCGAGGCGATAGAGACTCCGTTGGGCAAGGTGGTTGTTACCCCTACGCTCAACTTTGTTGGTGGCGAGGAGAAGGTTATTCATATTACTCGTAACGGCTTTCATGCAACTACCGATGAATATTCGGACAGGCTTCAGGTTGCACTGAACAATAAAAAAGCTGATGTTATAAATTTGACAATAACCGATGTTTCGCCTCAGCGAGCTACCGATGTACTGAATAAGGTTATCGAGGTGTATAATGAGAAATGGATTGATGATAAAAACAAGATTACTGTCAGTACTTCAAAATTTATAGAGGAACGTCTCGATAGTATTGTTAAAGAATTGGGCGACGTTGATGAGAATATATCTTCGTATAAAAGTGAGCAATTGTTGCCGGATGTAACCTCTGTGTCGAGCCTTTATATGGCTCAGAGCAGCAAGGCGGCCGAAGAGTTGCTCGAACTTAACAATAAAATTTATATGGCACGTTATATTCTTGACTATCTTAAGGATGAGAAAAATAACGACAAACTTCTTCCGGCAAATTCGGGAATATCTGCTTCGGGTATTGAGGAGCAGATTGCCGAGTATAATGCATTGCAGTTGCGTCGCTCGCGGTTAGTATCGGGGCACGATATTAAAAATCCGGTGATTGATGATATTGACAAGTCGCTTGCGTCGATGCGTATAGCTATCGCTGCATCTGTCGAGAATCAGATAGTGGCTCTTGAAACGCAGCTCGATAATATGAAACGTCACGAGAAAAAGGCTACTGAACATATTGCCACTAATCCCAAACAAGAGAAATATCTTCGTTCGGTGGGGCGTCAGCAACAGGTAAAGGAGGCTCTTTACCTCTATTTGCTACAGAAACGTGAGGAGAATGAACTTTCAAGGGCTTTTACTGCATACAACACCCGTATAATAACGCCTCCTACAGGGTCGCTGACTCCCACGGCTCCTGTAAAATTGAAGATTATTTTAGTTGCTTTTCTCTTGGGGCTGACAGTTCCTATGATTGTGATTTTTATGCAGGAGAATCTTATTACAACCATTCGCGGGCGTCGCGACATTGAAAAACTTACATTGCCACTCATCGGTGAAATTCCAATGACTCTGCCCCGGAGAAAATGGTGGATGTTTGGGCAGAAGCACAGAAAATTAAAAAGCCCGTTTGTTGTTGAAGATTGTAACCGCAATGTTATTAATGAGGCTTTTCGTGTGTTGCGTACAAATATCGAATTTATAACAAAAGAGAGGGGCGAAAATGTATTTATCTTAACCTCCTTCAACCCCGGAAGCGGAAAGTCGTTTCTGGGTGCGAATATTGCAAAATCCTTGACTCTTAAGGGACGTAAGGTTTTGCTTATAGACGGAGATTTGCGCCACGCATCAACTTCGTTGTTGGTAAATTCTCCCAAACAAGGTATTGCCGATTATTTGGCCGGACGCACAAATGATATTCGGGAGTTGTTGCGACAGCCTGCCGGACACGAAAATTTATATGTATTACCTGTGGGTACAATCCCTCCCAACCCCACAGAACTGCTCGACAGTGAACGTTTCGGGAAATGCGTCGAGGAGTTGCGCACACAATATGACTATGTGCTTATTGACTGTCCACCTATAGATATTGTGTCGGATACGCAAATTATCGAGAAATATGCTGACAGGACAATCTTTGTTATTCGTGCAGGGGTTCTTGAAAAGAGTATGTTGCCCGAGCTTGAGGATATTTATAAAAGAAAGAGATTTAAAAATATGTCACTCATACTTAACGCAACCACTGATGGCGGAGGTGGTCGTTACGGCAATCGTTACGGGTACCGCTACGGCTATCGTTACGGTTCGCACAGTTATGTTTATGGTTCAGATAAAAAGTAAAAGTGTTTAGTATGTGGTTTTTCACTTCTCGACAAACAATAAAAAACAGTGGATTAATGGTTAATTCTTTGGATTGCCACTCCCATATTCTGCCCGGAGTGGATGATGGCGTGCAGACTATGGACGAAGCCCTTGAGATTCTTGCCAATTTCGAGGAGCAAGGTGTTGCCGAAGTGTGGCTGACGCCTCATGTGATGGAGGATATTCCTAATACAACAAACTTTCTTAAAGAGTGTTTCGCCCGCTTGCAAGCAGAATATAGGGGAAATGTGAAATTGAATTTAGCGGCAGAGTATATGCTCGATGCGCTTTTCGACGAACGTCTGGCCGAGAATGACATTTTACCGCTTGGCAAACGAGGTAATAACATATTGGTGGAAACATCATATTTTAACCCTCCAATGGGCTTGCAATGTACTCTTGCAAGAATTAAATCCAAAGGGTATTATCCGATTCTCGCCCACCCCGAGCGTTACCAATATATGAACAAAGAAGATTACACTAGGCTAAAGGCTTCAGGTATAAAATTTCAACTTAATTGGGCCTCACTTGCCGGCAAATACGGCCGTTCCGAGCAAAAGAAGGCCGAATGGCTTGTGAAAAAGAATATGTATGATATTGTCGGTAGCGATACTCACAGGCTTTCCATGCGTTATTGGAATATGAAAATAAATGCTTCTATTGCGCGAAAAATAAAAGAATCTCCCATGCTTGGGAAGTACCGAGGATGGGGACTGTGACAGGATTATAAATTTTTAGGATTAAGGAATTATTTTATAAAAAAACAGCAGAATATATCTGCCAAACAGAAAAATTTTGTAACTTTAACCTCGAATAATAAGTCGCAAGGAACAGTATATATTTTTTTACTGCTTAAGGTCACATTCCTTGCTGTTAATTTTTTAATTTTTAAAGAGTTAATTCGTGCCATAGTGCCGAGTTTATGTTGATATATGAAGATAGCAGTAGCAGGTACAGGTTATGTAGGGCTGAGTGTGGCAACACTATTGGCGCAAAATAATCATGTAGTGGCGGTAGATATTATACCCGAAAAGGTAGAAATGATTAACAAACGTGTATCGCCCATACAAGATGAATATATAGAGAAGTTTTTTGCCGAGAAAGAGCTTGATTTAACAGCTACACTTAATGCCGAAAGTGCATACAAAGATGCTGATTTTATAGTTATTGCTGCCCCAACGAACTACGATAGTGCAAGGAATTTTTTCGATACCTCTGCAGTAGAAAACGTCATTAAAACAGTAATGCAGTGTAACCCCAATGCAATAATGGTAATAAAAAGCACAATTCCGGTAGGTTACACCGAGCAGGTGCGTGCAAAATTCGGCAGCAACAATATACTTTTTTCACCGGAATTTTTGCGCGAGAGTAAAGCGCTGTACGACAATCTTTATCCCAGCCGCATAATAGTGGGCCGTCCCGAGGGCGATGAACGTCTGGAAACAGCGGCGCGCATGTTTGCCGAACTGTTGCGCTTGGGAGCAGAAAAAAAAGACATTGAGGTACTTTACATGGGACTGACCGAAGCTGAAGCTGTAAAACTATTTGCAAACACCTATCTTGCCTTGCGCGTGAGTTTCTTTAACGAGCTTGACACATACGCCGAAATTAAAGGCCTTGACACCAAGCGAATAATTCAAGGCGTTGCACTCGACCCACGCATAGGCTCGCATTACAATAATCCCTCTTTCGGCTATGGAGGTTACTGTCTGCCAAAAGACACTAAGCAGTTGCTTGCCAATTATCAGGATGTACCGCAAAATATGATGTCTGCCATTGTCGAAAGTAATCGCACACGTAAGGACTTTATTGCCGACCGCGTGCTTAGCATGGCCGGATATTACGATTATTACAATCGCGGTGATTACGAAGCTACCAATGAAAAACATTGTGTAATAGGAGTCTATCGTTTAACAATGAAGACAAACTCTGACAATTTCCGTCAATCGTCCATTCAAGGTGTGATGAAACGCATAAAGGCCAAAGGGGCCGAGGTTGTCATCTACGAGCCGACGTTGCCCGATGGCTCTACATTCTTTGGCAGCAGAGTGATAAATGACATAAATGAGTTTAAGCGTCTTTCGCAAGCAATCATAGCCAATCGTTACGACAGTTGTCTGGACGATGTTCGCGAACGTGTATATACGCGAGATATTTTCAGAAGAGATTAATTCCATGATAAATATAATATTATGAAAGGAATTGTACTTGCCGGTGGCAGCGGCACACGTTTATACCCAATAACAAAAGGAGTGAGCAAGCAGCTTATCCCTATTTTCGATAAGCCTATGGTCTATTATCCAATATCGGTGCTGATGCTTGCAGGAATTCGTGAGATTCTGATAATCTCTACCCCGCAAGACCTGCCCGGCTTTAAACGTCTGCTTGGCGATGGTAGCGATTATGGTGTACGTTTCGAGTATGCCGAGCAACCTTCGCCCGATGGCCTTGCGCAGGCATTCATCATCGGCGAGAAATTTATCGGTGACGATGCGGCTTGTTTGGTGTTGGGAGATAATATTTTCTATGGTGCGGGGTTCAGCGCAATGTTACGCGAGGCTGTGCGTCAGGCCGAGGAAGAGAAAAAGGCAACGGTCTTTGGTTATTGGGTAAACGACCCGGAACGTTACGGGGTTGCAGAGTTTGATGCTGATGGCAACTGCTTGAGTATCGAAGAAAAGCCGGCCGAGCCTAAGTCCAATTACGCTGTTGTGGGACTATATTTCTATCCGAACAAGGTGGTAGAGGTTGCAAAAAACATTAAGCCCTCGGCGCGTGGCGAGCTTGAAATTACAACCGTCAATCAACGTTTCCTCGAAGATAAAGAGCTTAAAGTTCAGACGCTTGGCCGTGGCTTTGCTTGGCTGGACACGGGCACGCACGATTCGCTGAGCGAGGCCTCTACTTTTGTCGAGGTTATAGAGAAACGTCAGGGGTTGAAGATTGCTTGTCTCGAGGGGATTGCCTATTGCAAAGGGTGGATAACTGCCGATAAATTGCGAGAATTGGCACAGCCGATGATAAAAAATCAGTATGGGCAATACCTTTTGCATGTAATAGACGATGTTGAACGCATGAAGGATACAATTTGCGAAATTTAAAAGCGTTTCGCAAAAATAATAATAGAATAAAAGCTTCTTAAATGGAGGTTATAAAAACAAAATTAGAGGGAGTTGTGATTATAGAGCCACGAATTTTCAAAGATGCTCGTGGGTATTTTTTTGAATCTTTTTCGCAAAAAGAGTTTAATGAGAAAGTAATGCCTGTAAATTTTGTACAGGATAATGAGAGTATGTCCACGCATGGTGTAATGCGTGGATTACATTATCAGCGTATGCCTCACACGCAGAGTAAACTTGTGCGTTGCGTAAAGGGTGCTGTACTTGATGTTGCAGTTGATATACGCAAAGGTTCGCCCACCTTTGGGCAGCATGTGGCCGTGGAGCTTACCGGTGATAATCATCGTCAGTTTTTTATTCCTCGCGGCTATGCTCATGGCTTTGCAGTGCTGAGCGACGTGGCGGTTTTTCAGTATAAATGCGACAATTTCTACGCTCCGCAGGCCGATGCGGGTATACAGTTGCTTGACGAAGCGTTGGGTATAGATTGGAAGATTCCTGTTGCCGAGGCTATCCTCAGCGAGAAAGACCTTAAGCAGCCTTTGCTTAAGGATGCAGTGCTCGATTTTGATATTAATGATAATTTGTATTAAGCTATGAATATTCTTGTTACCGGTGCTAACGGACAGTTGGGTAGCGAGATGCGCATAGTATCGCGCGCAAGCGCCGACAACTATATTTTTACCGATGTTGCCGAACTTGATATTACCGACCTTGAGGCTGTGCGTTTAATAGTTGCTTCGAATAATGTAAAAGCAATTATAAACTGCGCGGCATATACTAATGTCGATAAGGCCGAAGATGATGTTAAACTATGCGAACTTCTTAATGCAGGGGCTGTCGAAAATCTTGCAGTTGCAATGAAAGAGGTTGATGGATTGCTTATACATGTTTCTACCGATTATGTATTTGGCGACGACCCATATAATACACCTTGTACCGAAGATAAAAAAGGAACGCCAACGGGTGTTTATGGCCGTAGCAAACTGCATGGCGAACAAAATATACAAAAGGTAGGGTGCCACCATCTTATCATACGCACAGCGTGGCTTTATAGTGAGTTTGGCAAGAATTTTGTAAAGACAATGCTTGCGCTTACTTCGAGTAAGGAGCAGTTGAAAGTGGTGTTCGACCAAGTGGGCACTCCTACATACGCTTACGACCTTGCCGCAGCTATTTTCAACATTGTCGAAAATCGCAAATATGCGGGTAACGACGGCATATATCACTACTCGAATGAGGGTGTATGCAGTTGGTACGACTTTACAAAAATGATTGCCGAATATTCGGGAAATACATCATGCAACATACAACCTTGTCACAGCAGCGAATTTCCGAGCAAAGTTATTCGTCCGGCATACTCGGTGCTCGACAAGACAAAAATAAAAACCACTTTCGGGCTATCTGTCCCCTATTGGACCGACTCTCTGAAAGTGTGTCTGGAGAATATAAAAACTGCTGAACATTAATAGTTGCGACCTTACGAAAAAACTAAATTCCAGAAGTATGGTTGCTGTAGACTATGAAACAAAAAATAAATGTATGAAAAGAAACATTATAATAACCGGTGGAGCCGGATTTATTGGCAGTCACGTGGTGCGACTGTTTGTAAATAAATACCCCGAGTATAATATTATTAATCTCGACAAACTTACATACGCAGGTAATCTTGCCAACCTGAAAGATATTGAGAATAAAGAGAATTATACATTCGTAAAAGCCGATATTTGCGACTATGAAAAGATGTTGCAGTTGATGCAACAATACAATATTGATGGCATTATACATCTTGCAGCCGAAAGCCACGTGGACCGCAGTATAAAAGACCCTTTCACCTTTGCACGCACAAATGTGATGGGAACACTCAGTCTGTTGCAGGCCGCAAAAGTATATTGGGAGTCGTTGCCCGAGAAATACAATGGTAAACGTTTCTACCATATATCTACCGACGAGGTTTATGGAGCATTGGAACTCTCGCACCCCGAGGGCATCGAGCCACCTTTTACAACAACAGCCTCTTCGGGCGAGCATCATCTTGCTTACGGCACAGACTTTTTTTACGAAACAACAAAATATAATCCCCATTCACCCTATTCGGCGTCAAAGGCGGGTAGCGACCATTTTGTACGCGCTTTCCACGACACATACGGCCTTCCTACCATCGTAACAAATTGCTCGAACAACTACGGTCCCTATCAGTTTCCCGAAAAGCTTATCCCGCTGTTCATAAACAATATACGTCAGCGTAAACCCCTGCCCGTTTACGGCAAGGGCGAGAATGTCCGCGACTGGCTTTATGTTGTGGACCACGCACGTGCAATAGATGTTATTTTCCACAATGGCAAGATTGCCGAGACTTACAATATTGGCGGCTTTAATGAGTGGAAAAATATTGATATTATCCATGTGATAATAAAGACTGTCGATCGTTTGCTTGGCAACCCCGAAGGACACTCTCTGGAACTTATCACATATGTTACCGACCGCATGGGACACGACCTGCGCTATGCAATAGACTCGACAAAATTGCAGAAAGAGCTCGGGTGGGAGCCTTCGCTTCAGTTCGAGGAAGGTATTGAAAAAACCGTACGCTGGTATCTTGATAATCAAGAGTGGATGGACAATATCACCAGCGGAGATTATGAAAAATATTACGAGGAAATGTACAAAGGACGATAAATAAAAAGCTATATTGCTACCGAGGGAAAGTTTTTAATTTTCCCTCGGTTTTTTATGCATATATTACATTCAAAATGAATTTGCATTATTTTGGCAGCCTTTGTTATTTTTACACTTATTATAAAAATAATTGAAAGAATATTGAACAAATTCAGAATGTAAATGGTTATTTGTGTCAGATGTATTTATAACCTTTTCTTTCACTGTATATAAAAATTCTTTCCTTACTATAATTGTGTAAATATATAAGTATGCAAGCAATAATTTTAGCAGCAGGCATGGGACGACGCCTTAGGGAATTTACTAAAGAAAATACCAAATGTATGGTTCCCGTAAATGGTACCCGAATGATAGATAGAATGCTGTCACAATTGACAAAATTGAATCTTAGCCGCATAGTCATTGTCGTTGGTTACGAAGGCCTGAAGCTGATAGATTACATTGACGGCCGTTACACTGATAAAATAAAAATCGAATATGTAAATAATGCAATATATTATAAAACAAATAATATATACTCTTTGGGATTGGCCAAGCAGCAGTTGCAGGAAGATGACACATTATTGCTTGAATCGGACCTTGTATTTGATGACAAAATGCTTGAACTTATTGTAAATAACCCCTACCCCAACCTTGCTCTTGTGGCAAAATATGAAAGTTGGATGGATGGTACCATGGTGTCTATTGATGAGGAAAATAATATTGTAAATTTTATTACAAAAGATGCGTTTCGCTACGATGAAACACATAAATATTACAAGACAGTGAATATTTATAAATTTTCAAAAGAGTTCAGCAAGACAAAATATGTACCCTTTCTTGACGCTTATTCGCGTGCCGTAGGAAATAATGAGTATTACGAGAATGTTCTTCGCATAATCACTTTTTTGAACAACAAAGAGCTGAAGGCTCTCCCTGTCGCCGATAAAAAATGGTACGAAATTGATGATAAACAGGACCTTGATATTGCCGAAGCTCTCTTTGCCGAGGAGAAAGATATTCTTCGTAAATATTACGGTCGCTACGGTGGTTATTGGCGTTTCCCGGGAATGCTGGATTTCTGCTATCTTGTAAACCCATATTTTCGCAGTTCTAAAATAATTGACGAAATGCAGGCTAATTTCCACACTCTCGTTGCCGAATATCCTTCGGGGATGAAAGTTAATACGTTGCTTGCGAGCAAATGTTGGGGCATTAAAGAATATTATATTGTTCCGGGCAATGGGGCTGCCGAGCTTATAAAACATTTGATGGATATTTTGCCCGGTACCGTGGGGCTTGTTCGCCCCACTTTCGAGGAGTACCCTAATCGTTGCAATAAAGAGAATTTGGTTACATTTATTCCCGGAAATAATGAATTTCGTTACACGGCGCAGGATTTAATGGATTTTTTTGGCAGGCATCCTGTCGATAATATTTTGCTTATTAATCCTGACAATCCTTCGGGAAACTTTGTACCCATTGAGGATATATGCGTGCTTGCCGCTTGGTGCGAGAAGCGTGGGACGCGTCTTATTGTAGATGAAAGTTTCGTGGATTTCAGTGTCGATTGTGAAAATAACAGTTTGCTGCACGATAATATATTGGAATCTTATCCGCATATGTTGGTAATTAAGTCCATTAGTAAAAGCTACGGTGTTCCGGGCATTCGTCTGGGGATTCTTTGCTCGGCAGACGTGGAAATTATTTCAAAGATAAAGAAGATGGCAAGCATATGGAATATTAACTCTTTTTGTGAGTTTTTTATGCAGATTTATACAAAGTATGAGAAAGACTACAAGCGTGCTTGCGAGAGGTTTATTGATGCTCGCAACGAGTTTGAAAAGAAGTTACGACAGATAAGTTTTCTTCGTGTCATTCCCTCGCAGGCAAACTATTTTCTTGTAGAGGTGCTCGAACCTTACACTGCGAACGGCCTTGTACTTAGAATGTTGAAAGAGTTTAATATTCTTATGCGCGATTGCTCGGGTAAAGAGGGCTTTGATGGGAAACAGTATATGCGCATCGCTGTGCGCGATACTAATGATAATGATAAACTTATTGTTGCTCTTAAAAAGCTGGAAGAATGACAACCATTTGTATATGCGGAGGAGGCTCTTTGGGGCATGTTGTAGCCGGTTATCTGGGAGCAAAGGAAAATGTAAAGGTTAATATTCTTACTCGTAAGCCCGATGCGTGGCGCAGCAGTATCGAAATTTTTACTCCTGAAAATAGGACTGTTTTTTCTCATCTGAACATTGTTTCGCAAAATGCCGAGGAGGTTGTTGCCGATGCTGATATTGTAATTTTGTGCCTTCCCGGCTATGCTATTAAAGATGAATTGTTTAAAATAAGGCCATTTGTCAAACGCGGGGCTTTTGTGGGTACGGTATTTTCTTCTACCGGATTCTTTTTCGAAGCTTTGAATATTTTTGATGAATCGGTTCATTTGTGGGGCTTTCAGCGTGTGCCTTTTATCGCCCGCACGCGAGAGTATGGAAGGTCGGCGAGTTTGTTGGGTTATAAGGCTGCGCACAGTATTGCAATAGAGAATTGCGATAATAAGGAAAAATTCAGGCTGTTGATTGAGGCTCTTTTCGACCGCCCTGTAAGGTTGCTGAATAATCATTATGAGGCGAGTTTTACGAATAGCAATCCTATTTTACACCCTGCACGTTTGTATTCTTTGTTCTGCGATTGGAATGAAAATGTGTATTACGACCATCAGTTTCTCTTTTACGAGGAGTGGAACAATTCTGCATCGGATTATTTAATTTCTTTGGATAGGGAATTGTTTGCGGTATTGGAGAAACTACCTGTGGCAAAAGGGTTTCTTGTGCCTATTTTGGAGTATTATGAGGCATTTGATGCTGAAAGTTTGACTAAAAAGATAAATTCAATAGATGGGTTTAAAGGTATAAAGGCACCTATGATTCACAATGGCAAGGGCTGGCAGCCCGACCTGAGAAGCAGATATTTTCAAGAGGACTTTATGTATGGCTTACGTTATATTTATGAAACGGCTCATAAAATAGGTGTATATGTACCCACTGTGGATAAAATATTTACTTGGGGAATAAATATGTCAAAGAGGGTCGATAAATAATTTTAATGTTTAAACAGTTTATGTCATCCTCGCTGAAGCAACAGACAATTTCGGGGGTTTTATGGTCGGTGATACAAAAGTTCGGAACGATGGGTGTCGCATTTGTTTCGAACTTTGTGCTTGCTCGTTTGTTGTCCCCTGATGATTATGGGTGTATAGGTATATTGGCTATCTTTATTATTGTGGCTAATACATTTGTGGTTGGTGGCTTTGCCGGAGCTCTTGTCCAGAAAAAAGAGCCGACACACGAGGATTATTCGACGGTTTTTTATTGGAATATGATTGTTGCTGTTTTATTGTATGTGGCATTGTATTTTTCGGCAGGGTGTGTTGCTCGTTTCTATAAGATTCCTTTGTTGCAGCCTGTATTACGGGTTCAGGGAATTGTTCTTATTATAAATGCATTAAGTGTCGTTCAGTTGAACAAACTGCGTAAAGAGCTGAAATTCAAACGCATGTCTATAGTGCAGCTTATTGCGGCTGTGCTATCTGTGGTTGTAGCTGTTGCTATGGCTTATTGGGGTTATGGAGTTTGGTCTTTGGTGGTTCAACAACTTGTTGTTTCGCTTGTTACTGCTGTTCTTTTGTGGCATGTAAGTTCATGGCGACCAACATTATGCTTTTCGTCAAAATCTTTTAAGGAGTTGTTTGCTTATGGGGGTTTTTTGTTGTTCTCGGATTTATTGAATAGTGTTTGTGAGAATATTCAAGGATTGATAATCGGACGAAGATATTCTGTTGCTGACATGGGGTTTTATTCTCAAGCGCGTAAAATGGAGGAAATTCCAACAATTACTATTTCTCATGTGGTGGCGACAGTTACTTTTCCGGTGTTTGCCGAGTTGCAAAATGATAAGGAACGTTTATATGGGGCTGTACGAAGGAGTTTGAGATTGATGAATTTTGTAAATTTTCCGTTGATGATTTTGTTGATGGTTGTTGCCGAGCCGTTATTCGTTGTTCTTTTTTCGGAGAAATGGTTGGAGTCTGTTCCTTATTTTAGGATTTTATGTGTGGCGGGGCTTGTTAATTGTTTGCAAAGTGTTAATTATCAGGTAACGGCGGCGGTTGGGCGCAGCAGAGTTTTGTTTCAATGGAATATTGTTAAAAGGGTTGTAGGATTGATTTTGATATTTGTTGGAATGTTGTGGGGCGTGGAGGGTATTCTTTGGGCTGTGGTCGCAGGTTTTTATTTTACATTCGTGGTAAATGCTGTTGTTGCCTCTTCTTCTACCGGATATTCGCTTTTTCGGCAGGTGAAGGATTTTGTTCCTTTCTTGATTTTGTCGGTTGTTGCTGCTGTACTTTCGTGGTTGGTGTTGTATGTGTGTGATTTTTCAATTTTATTTATGTTGTTGTTACCGACGGTTGTTTATGTTGGGGGTTATCTGTTTTTTGCTTGGACTTTTAAATTGCCCGAACTTGATGAATGTGTAAAAATAATAAGGCCTTATATTAATAGAAAAAACAAATGATTATCGTACTGAGCATTTGATTTGCACTCTTCAAAAGTTTCTTATTGTTAAAATTTCATATTTTTTTGATTTTTTCGCGAGCGAACTTGCATTTGGCTTTAATCTTTTAAGTATATTAGTATACGAATATTGAAAGGCCTAAATAGTGTTCTTATGAAAAAGTTTATAAATGATTTTAATGGTGAGTTTGATGAGATGTCCGAAGGTGAAAAGTTGTATGCCGAAGCATTGGCTCATTTACTTGATAAAGATACAAAAGATTATGTTGATTTTGTGGAGAATGATGAGGATGTTCCGTTTAATATTGCCGCCGACCCGGGGGCGTCTTACGGCGATGATTAACTTGCTTTTGATAGTCTGTTAGCAGGTATTGGTATTTACAAGGCAGTCCGTTACTATGAAAAATAGTAGCGGACTGCTTTATTTTACAAACAAAGTTATTGTTTCAACTGTTATTAATCTATCATTATAAAATGTTTGTTTAATGCTTATCGCACGTCGTGCCGCTTGCAATATTTTCAGTAACAGGTTCTATTATTGTTGAATATGAGACAAATAACGGATATAAAAGAATTGCGTAATATTCAATTGAATATTTTGGATGCTATTCATGAGTTTTGTATAAAAAATGAAATAACTTATTTTCTTTCGAGCGGGACGCTTCTTGGGGCTGTTCGTCATAAGGGTTTTATTCCGTGGGACGATGATATTGATTTATATATGCCTCGTGACAGTTATGAGAAATTCAAAAAGCTCTTTTATAAAAATGGGAAATATGTTCTATTTTCGTCTGATACGATTGAAAATTATCCGTGGACATTTGTAAAGGTTGTCGATTCTGAGACAAAGTTGATAGAGGCTTATTATCCCGATTTTGAAATTGGTATTAATGTGGATGTGTTCCCTGTTGACTATATTCCCGAGAATAGATATAAAAGAAGGTTGATACATTGTGTGCTTTGTTTCTTGTATACTATAAGAAAAGGTAAGGTTAAAAAGAAACTTGCCGGCTCGAACTTCAAGGGTGCATTGGGACGCATGTTGTTAAGGCTTGTGCCTGTGAGGGTTGAGACTATTGATAAATTAATTTCAAAGGTTATAAAAAGTACTTCTCATTCTGAGATTGTTATAAATTTAACAGAATCGGGACCTGAGAACATTGATTGTTTTTTTACAAAAAAAGCAATGGATGCATCTGTTGATGTTGCTTTTGAGGATAGAGTGTATAAGACTATGGCCGGATATGATGAGTATTTGTCCGTCACTTATGGGGATTATATGCTGTTGCCTCCGGTTGAAAAAAGAATTAAACACAATGTTATTGTTTATATAAGATGAAAAGAATTTTAATAATACAGGAGAGTTTGAATGTAGGTGGTGCCGAAACGTTGCTTACGAGTATATTGCCCTATATTGATTCGTCGAAATATGAAATAAATTTGTTGGTGCTTCACAAGGGTGGTCCATTGAAGGGGTTATTGCCTTATAATGTGAAGGTGAAATATTATTTTACCAATGCTCTTAAATATTATTTATGGAGAGCATTGCTCTCTGTTGGCATATTTCTGAATTATTACTCGATAAAGGATAAAGAGTTTGATTCTATATTGTCTTTTTTAGAGGGGCCGTCGTGTGTCGTGCATTGGAATTTGCTGAAAGGTGGCAGACGCAATGTTACTTGGGTGCACACTGATTTTATGAAGAATCATTGGTCTTTTAAATATTTTTTTAACAGTAAGAATGAGGCTATGTTTTATTCAATGATGAACAAGATTGTGTTTGTCTCGCAGGCTGCCAAAAGTAACTTTAGAAAGGTTTACAGTGTTGATGACTCTGTGACAGAGGTGCTTACAAATGCTGTTGATAAAAATTCCATTGTAAAAAAGTCTAACTTGACAATACTGAACAAAGGAAAATTTACAGTATGCAACGTGGGACGTCTCGATGTTGCAAAAAGACAGGAGCGCATTATTAATGTAGCAAGAAAAATTCTGGATAAAGGATACGATTTTGATTTTTGGATTGTAGGCTCGGGCAAGGAAGAGGCGAAACTAAAATCTTTGATAAAAAAGAATCGTGTGGAAAATAACGTATTTCTTCGAGGCTATCAGTCGAACCCCTATCCATATATAAAATACTCTGATGTTTTTATGCTGACCTCTGATTATGAGGGTTATCCGATGGTTCTTTGCGAAGCATTATGCTTGGGAAAGCCTATTATTTCGACAAAGGTGACAGGGGCCGAGGAGATATTGGCTGATGGCGTTGGGGTACTGTGCGACAAGGACGAAGGGGTGCTTGCCGATGCTTTAATAGAATTATATGAAAATAATGATATTTTTTCAAGGATAAGTAAAAATGCGTTTATTGCTTCAAGAAAATTCTCTTTCGAAGCATATGTGGACAGGTTTATGGAGATTTTGTTAAAATGATATATATAGTATATTTATTATATTCGTTTTTCATATTCAAGTTTGTAGATGCACGCAATAGACTCTCTTTTTTTATGGGTGCTGCTCTTGTGTCTGTTCCTTGGATTGTGATTATAGGTGGTCAATATAATGTTGGTGCCGATTACTTTCCCTACCTCTATTTTTTCAACAATCCGACGACTGACGGTCGCTTTGAACCGATATTTGCATTTACTTCTGTTTTTTTGTATGATATTGGGGTTATCGGGCAATTTCAATTTTTCTTTTTTGCTTTTATAAATGCGCTGTGCTTTTTTGTTGCAGTGAGAAAATTGGAGATTTCTCGGGTGATGCTTTTTTTCTTTCTTTTCGTTACTGTTTCTACGTTGTTTAACAACCAGATGAACGGCATTAGGCAATGCGTTGCTACTTTTATTGTTTTTTTGGCATTTGTGGAATTTTACGATTCGAAAATTATAGCTGTTCTTCTTATTATTTGGGCAGCGGGCTTCCATTATTCGGCATTAGTGTGTTTACCATTTTTCTTTTTTAAAGAGATTGTGTTGTTTGCTACTAAAAGGCCGCGTCTGTTGTTGCTATTGACGTTGATTGTAACGTTGTTACCGTTAGGCGAAGTAGCCAATCGCTATATTTTTGCTTATTTACCCGACTTTATTAGGGAAGAAACTGCGTATAGTGCAATGTACGAAGGTAATGATTATGTTAATGAGCAGGTTGGATTGCAGTTTAAGCTGTCAAAATTATTGTTGTTGCCAATATACTACCTTTCGCTGGAGATTTTGGATAGGGATTATCTGAGTGATAAAGAGCGACTCTTTTTCCGATTCGGGATATTGGCATTTTCTTTACGTTGCATGCTGTTGATGAATAACCTTGTAGGGCGTTTTTCGTATTATTTTTGGTTACCTTCTATTCTCCCTATATACTATTATATCAAATATTTGCTGGATAATAAATTGCAGCTTAAGGCTGTTGCGTGTCTGGCATATTCGTCCATAATTTATTTTATAAAAGTGATTATGGCTGTCAATGAGTATAAATACGAGTTTTTTGTTTAATTTTTTTATTATGTTGGTTAGTTTTATTGTTCCTGTCTATAATGTTGAGAGTTATATTCATCAGTGTGTCGAGTCGATAGTGAAACAAACGTACAAAAATATAGAAATAATATTGGTCGATGATGGTTCGCCCGACAATTCGCCTGAAATTTGTGATAAATTGGCAGTGAAAGATTCTCGAATAAAAGTCTTACATAAACTGAACGGCGGCCTTTCCGATGCACGTAATGCAGGCTTGAAAATTGCAACAGGTGAATATATTGTATTTATCGATGGCGACGATTTTTGGGTCGATGAAAAGCAATTAGCGGCATTAATGGTTGTTGTAAAAGAAAATGCCGACTGTGATTTTATTGGTTTTAATTGTTCCTATTATTATTCTCAGAGCGATACGTACAAGCCTTGGGTCAAATATTGCGTCGATAATATTGAAGATAAAAACAAAATTATACAAAATCTAATATCATCGGGAACATTTCCGATGAGCGCGTGTTTAAAGATTATCAGACGCAACTTTCTGGTAAATAATAATCTAACATTCAAGGTCGGCCAACTTTCTGAGGACATTCCTTGGTTTATTAATTTATTGGACAGAGCGAAAAAATGCAAGTTTATCAATCAATATATTTATGCGTATCGTCAGAATGTGGCTGGTTCAATATCCGGAAGTTTCCCCGTAAAGCATTTCGATGATATTTTAAGTATAATAAAAAATGAAATACAGGCTATCGATTCATATAGTTTCAATGCTGATACAAAAAAAGCCATTTGCTCTTTTTTGGCGTATGAATTATGTATCCTGTTGTCAAGGATTTACAGGCTCGATAAAAAAGTACGAAAAAAGAAGCGACAGGAACTGTTGCCTTATAAGTGGTTGCTTGATTATACTCATAATCCAAAAGTCAGGAAAGTGGCTGCATTGAACAGAATATTGGGTTTCCGCCTTACTGAATATTTTTTGAAAATATATGATCGTGGAAAGTAATCCCGTACTTTAGCTTGCCTGTCTGTAAAATCTGTATTCAAAAGTGTAAATATTGATGACTGTTTTTAGATGTTGATTTTTTATTAATTTATACTTTTTATGAAGATTCTTTTTTGTGACAATGCATTAACTTCACTGTTAAATTTCAGAAGTGATGTTATTTCCTATTTTTTGGAGTCGGGGTGCGAGGTTGTATTGGTTGCTCCCAAGATAGAAAAAAACAGACAGATGGAGAAAATTGTCCCTGCCGGTTGCAAAGTTTATACAATAGAAATGGAACCTGCGAGTGTCAATCCTTTAAAGGATATTGCATATTTTGGCAGATTGCTGAAAATTTATCGTCGCGAATCGCCGGATATTGTGTTTCATTATACGATTAAGCCCAATATCTATGGAACTTTTGCAGCTCGTTTGTGTCGCTTTAAGACTGTGGCAATGGTTGCAGGGTTGGGATATGTTTTTACGGGTAACAGTTTGTTGAACAAGATTAGTTGCCTTTTGTATAAGTCGATGCTATTGCTCTCACATAAAGTAATATCCTTGAACAGACGAAATTACAAACTGTTGCTTGATAGAAAATTTGCAAAGAAAAAGCAGATGATTCTTTTTAATGGTGGCGAAGGTGTGAACCTTGAACAGTATTCCTATAAGAAAAGCAGGTTCGATTCTGTAACTTTTTTGATGGTGGCGCGCATTCTTTATGATAAAGGATATAATGAATATGTCGAGGCTGCCAGAATTGTAAAAAACAAATATCCTGATACAAAATTCAAATTATTGGGCCCATTGGACGTTGTTTCCCCTATGGGCGTTCCGGAAGAGGTTGTCAATAAGGATGTTGCAAATGGGCTCATTGAGTATATGGGAATAACCAATAATGTTCAAGCTATCATGGAACATCCGAATGTTGTTTCTGTACTGCCGTCCTATCACGAGGGGCTGTCGCGCTCTTTGATGGAGGCGTGCGCAATGGGTAAGCCTATAATTACAACCAATATACCCGGGTGCCGTGAAACAGTGGATAATGAGGTTAATGGTTTTTTGGTTGCCGTGAAAAAGGCTGATTCTTTGGCCGAGGCTATGATTAGATTTATAGAGCTTCCTAAGGAGAAAAAACTTGCTATGTCCAAGGCTAGTCACAAAAAGGCATTAAAAGAGTTTGATGTTAATAATGTATTAATTCAATATAGGGATATTGTCGATGAGCTATTAGAAAAAAGATGATTTTATTCATATATATTTAATTTCTCATTGGAAAACTTGCTTATGGTCCCAATGCTTCGTATATTCGTATTACGAAAAAGTAATACAATTAAAGGAACGGAGTTTATGGACGATTTTTTGAATGATGTTGATGGAAATTTAAGCAAAATGTCAGAAGGCGAAAAATTGTATGCTGAATCTTTGGCTCATTTGCTCGATAGGGATACTGTTGATTATATTGAGTTTTTGGATGATAATGAGGCTGAGTTTGCTGTTGCAGCCGAGCCTTGTGCTATTTATGGTGATTGAATGGATTTTATTTGGGAAAGGTACTTTATATTGTTGTTTAAGAATGAAAGTAGATAAAAATGTGTTAGACGAATTAACTGCAAAGGCAAAGGCCAGCGAGCGGTTGAGAATGAATTTTGACTTGCGTACGTCGCTGAACGATACTTCGCAGCGCATGCTTAATGCTCTTGAGCCGGGGACGGTTGTTCCTGTTCATCGTCATTGTACGACGGCCGAGACTGTAATAATTGTACGCGGAAGGGTTAAAGAGTTTCTTTACGATGAGCGTGGTAATCTTGCCGAAGAAATTCTTATGGAGGTTGGCGGCGATTGTCCGGTACTGCAGATTCCTGCCGGACAGTGGCACACGATAGAGTCTTTGGAGACGGGCACTGTGATTTTCGAGGCAAAGGATGGTGCATTTGCCCCTTTGAGAGAGGAGGACATTTTTAAAAGATAAAATACCCTGAACAGATAAGCAAAGTTCCGTGCCTAATAAGGCACGGAACTTTGCTTATAGAGGATATTAAAGTTCAGTAGAGAAGTAGGCTTTTGGCAATTCCCGGCAATTGTAGCCGAATGCCATTGCCTCGCCATAAGCTCCGGCCGAGTGTATGGCTAAAATATCGCCACGTTTCATCACCGGAAGGCTGCGCTCTTTTGCAAAAACATCGGACGATTCGCATATTGGGCCTACAATGTCGTAAACATCTTGTTCGGTGCCATCGGCTGTAAGATTCTCAATCTCGTGGTACGCCTGATAGAGCGCAGGACGCACAAGGTCGTTCATTCCCGCGTCGATGATGGCAAATTGTTTGCATGTGCCTCGCTTGATGTATGTAACGCGCGAAATCAGGCTGCCGCACTGCCCCACAAGACTGCGCCCAAGCTCGAAATGCACTTGTTGCCCCGAGCGACGTTTCAAGTTCGTGGCGTATGCGTCAAAATAGGCCGAAAAATCAGGAATGGGATTTTTTGCCGGTTGATGGTAGTCGATGCCTAAACCTCCGCCAACATTGATGTTGGGAAGCACAAGATTGAGGTTACTTTCGAGTGTATCCTGAATTTCGTTTATTCTGTCGCACAATGCTGCAAAGTCGTTCATTTCCAGAATTTGCGAGCCTATGTGAAAATGCAGTCCTATAAGCTCTACATTCTTCAGATTTTTGATGCTGCCAATAGTCTCTTCGAGCAATTCGTAGTTTATTCCGAACTTATTTTCGGCAAGCCCCGTGGTGATGTTTGCGTGCGTATGTGCAGCAACGCCGGGGTTTACTCTTATAGCTATGCGGGCTATTCTACTATATTCTGCTGCAAGCTCGTTGATAAGTTCAACCTCGGGCAATGACTCTACGTTGAAGCAGAATATGTCTGCCGCAAGTGCAAGGCGCAACTCTTTCTCGGTTTTACCTACCCCTGCAAAGACTATCTTTTCGGGAGCGATTCCTGCGTCCAATGCAGCTTTCACTTCACCGCCACTGACGCAGTCGGCTCCAAGACCGGCCGCGCTTATTATTTGTAGCACTTTGGGGTTGAAGTTTGCTTTTATCGCGTAGTGAATGTGGTAGTCGTCGTGCTTAGCGGCCTCTTTGTTTGCACATTCGAGCGTCTCTTTCAACAGTTCTACGTTGTAATAGTAGAAGGGTGTTTCTATATTGGCAAACTTATTTATAGGGAATGTACTCATCTGTCGGTTAGTTGAAAATATTTTTGCTCAGTGCGCGAAGGGCTTTCTCCTTGTCCTCCATGCGAATGAGGAATGAAATGTTGTAGTTGCTGCCGCCGTATGACACCATGCGTACAGGAATGTCTTTCATTGCTTCCATTGCGCGAGACTCGAAGCCTGTATTTTCCCACGTAAGGTCGCCTACTACACAGATGATGCACATATCCTTGTCCACAGTTACTGTACCATATTTCTGTAATTCGTTGGTAATTTCCTCCAGACGATTGGTGTTGTCGATTGACATTGAAACGCCTACCTCCGATGTACAAATCATGTCTATTGATGTTCGGTAACTTTCAAATATTTCAAATACTTTGCGCAGGAATCCATAGGCAAGCAACATACGTCCCGACTTTATTCCTATTGCTGTGATGTTATCTTTTGCTGCAATGGCTTTTATTGTGCCAGGCTCTGTAAGGTTGTTGTCTATAAGTGTACCCTCGGCTGTGGGGTCCATAGTGTTGAGCAGGCGCACAGGTACGTTTGCCAACTTTGCGGGAAGAATACATGTGGGGTGCAGAATCTTTGCGCCAAAGTAGGCAAGCTCGGCCGACTCTTCGAAGTGCAGGTGACGTACGGGACGTGTGCCGTCTACTATGCGCGGGTCGTTGTTGTGCATTCCGTCAATATCTGTCCATATTTGTATCTCCTCGGCCTGAAGGGCTGCGCCTATGAGAGTTGCTGTGTAGTCGCTGCCGCCGCGTTGCAGATTGGCGATGCGACCTTCGTTGTTCATGCAGACGAAGCCTTGTGCGATGTATATTTTGCCATCTGTGCGGCTTTCAATCTGGGGCGTGAGTTTTTCTATAAGATACTCCATGTCCGGCTCTTCGTTGGCTTTCAGACGCATAAATTCGAGTGAGTTCAGCAACTTCACGTTTATGCCTTGCTCCTCCATATACAAAGCTACCATATTTGTGGACATCATTTCGCCTTGAGCGATAATCTCTTTTTCGTTGTCTGCGGTTAAGGGTTGCGATGCGAGGCTGCGCAGATGGTTGTAAATTTCATTTATCTTTTCGTTAGCGGCCTCGGCGTAGTTCTCTTTTGTGTATAGGTCTTTTATTGTTTGTCTGTACTTACTTTGCAGGTTTGTAATGTGTTCTACTGCGCCTGTGGGGTTGCCGTTACGCAGATAGTTGGTAAATTCTATAAGTGCGTTTGTGGTTCCGGACATTGCCGAGAGTACAACTACTTTTGTTTCTCCGTCGTTGATGAGCTTTACGACGCCCTGCATGCGGGTAGCCGAGCCTACGGATGTTCCTCCGAATTTTAATACTTTCATTGTGTGTATGTTTTTTATTGTTATTCTGTTGGTTCTTGTGGCTGATTTTCTGTTTCGGCCGGATATGTTTTTTTATTTTCTATTATTTTTTTGTCTTTGCACAGGAATTCTCGGCCCGGAAAGGTTGTGAGCCATTGTTCATTGTGAGTTATCATCAGCACTGCTGTCTTTTCTTCTTTGCAGATGTTGTGCAATAGTTGCATGATGTTGTTGCCCGTCTCGTTGTCGAGGTTGCCTGTCGGTTCGTCGGCGAGTAGCAGTGTGGGGTGATTAAGAATGGCGCGTGCAATCACTATGCGCTGTTGTTCGCCACCCGATAGTTCGTGGGGCATTTTGTAACCTTTTTGTGGAAGGCCGACAAGGTCGAGTACCTCTTGAATGCGTTTTTCGCGCTCGTTTTTATTGTTCCATCCGGTACATTCGAGTACAAATTCCAGATTATCGTGCACTGTGCGGTCGGTGAGCAGTTGAAAATCTTGAAATACGATGCCCATGCGTTTGCGCAGTGACGGTAGTTTGCTGCGGCGCAATTCTTTCAATGAAAATTCGTCGAAAAGAATTGCTTTTCCACTGTTTATGTCTACTTCGCCATAGATGCTTTTCAGAAGTGTCGATTTTCCCGACCCTACTGCGCCTGTTATATATGCAAATTCGCCGGCATTGAGGCTGAATGTTACATCTTCGAGTATTATTTTTGAGTCTATATGTATGTCTACATTTTCGTATTTGATGATAGGCATGGTACTATGATGTTTGTCTGTTCGTTATATTGTTACAAATATACGCGAGTAATTTTACAGATTTTCAAAACTTTGCCATAGTGGCTCCTGTGGTACGGGGGCCGTTACTTTTATATGCTCTTTTGATACGGGGTGGATAAATTCCACACTTCTCGCATGCAGTGATATACTGCCGTCGGGGTTTGACCTTTTTGCTCCGTATTTAAGGTCGCCTTTTATGGGGCATCCTATTGCTGATAGTTGGCAGCGTATCTGATGGTGACGACCGGTTAGAAGTTCTACTTCGAGCAGGTTATACATGCGTGACGAGGCTATTGTCTTGTAGCGCAGTGTGGCTTTTTTGGAATCTTTTACCTCTTTGTCGTATGCGAAACTTTTGTTTAGTTTTTCACGACGTACTATCCAATGTGTAAGCTCTTTTTCGGGCTCTTGAGGTAGTGATTTTACTATTGCCCAATATCTTTTGTCGATGGCTCCGTTGCGGAACATTTCATTGAGACGCTCGAGGGCTTTGCTTGTTTTTGCAAAAATCACAACCCCGCTTACGGGGCGGTCGAGGCGGTGCGGCAGGCCTATAAAGACATTGCCGGGCTTGCAATATTTTTCTTTAATGTATTGCTTCATCGTGTCGCACAAGGACTTGTCACCGGTCTTGTCGCCTTGTACAATTTCGCCTGCTTTTTTGTTTATTATTATTATGTGGTTGTCCTCGTAAAGTACGTTCATCGCTTTTTGTTTATGCCTTTTATTGTTGTGAGGGTCTTGCGCCTAATGCACTCAGTATTATCCTTTCCGAGAAGTTTCTTACAAATTCTTCATCCTTGTGCTTGTTTATCACTCCTTTTATAAAGGGAATTTCGAGGCCGTTGAGGCAGAAGTGCAGGAATCGCGCGGTAAGGTCGGGGCTTTCTACGTTGAATATTCCCTGCTGCTGTCCGTCGGCGATAATCGAACGGAAAAGTGCAATTTCGTGTACGTTGAACACACGACGTATGTGCTCCACTATCCACATGTTACCAAAGTATTCCGAGTGTAGTCCGCTGTTTCGTCTTACGATGCTTCGTGTAATTCTCAGACGGACAAAGATTAATTTTACAAGTTTTTTATCGGGGGAAATTTTCTCTAAGGCCACTTTTTTCATGGCTGCCGAGATTTTTTTCATTTCACTCTCGATGGATGCTTCGAGCAGTTCTTCCTTGCTTTTAAAATATGTATAGATGGTGCGACGACTCTTATTCGAAGCTATTGCAACGTCACCGATAGTGGTATTTTCAATACCCTGCTGAGAAAAAAGACGTCTCGCTACATCTATTATTAATCCTCTTGTGTCGATGGTCGGCATAAGGTTAAAGATATTGTGTTATTTTAAATGTAATAAATTTGCGCACGCAAAGATATGCTTTTTTTTGCACATGTGTGCATATTTTGTGTGGATAAAAAGATGAATAAATGTTAAATGTAAAAAAAGTGCCACTAAAATTTGCATAGTTAAAAAAAATGGCGTAATTTTGCAACAGTTTTAAAGACCGCATCGCGGGGTGGAGCAGTGGTAGCTCGTTGGGCTCATAACCCAAAGGCCGGAGGTTCGATCCCTTCCCCCGCTACTAAAAGCAATCGATTTTCAGGTCGATTGCTTTCTTTTTTACCAAATTGTAACGTCCGTTATTCGGTTTACAAAGAATAAATAAAAAGCATCATCCGACCGGCATCATGAAACAAGATAACAATAAAGAGATTTTTCCAATCGTCGATGAACAAGGGAATGTAACAGGCAGTGCCACACGTGGCGAATGTCACAATGGCAGCAAAATGCTGCATCCGGTGGTACATCTTCATATATTCGACTCGCAAGGTCGAATATATCTGCAACAGCGACCCTTGTGGAAAGATATTCAACCGGGCAAATGGGACACTGCCGTTGGCGGACACGTTGATTATGGTGAAACGATAGAGGCTGCTCTTATACGTGAAGTACGCGAGGAGCTGGGAGTTACAGATGTGCAACCTTGCTTCGTGCTGCGGTACGTGTTTGAAAGTGAGCGAGAAAAGGAACTTGTCCATGTTTTTCGTGCCATTTACGATGGGGAAATTGTTCCAAGCGACGAGCTTGACGGGGGACGTTTCTGGAGTATGGAAGAGGTACGTGCGACCATCGGCAAAGAGATACTTACGCCCAACTTCGAACAGGAATTCATGCGCGTATTCGGCGACAAGTGAATTTTATTCTAATATTATAGAATCACAAATTGACTATATGTAATTTTTGTGGGAATGATGCGAAAAACATCTTTTTAGAAATTGCGCCCTACCCCAAACACTATTTTTTCAAAGTCTTATAGCGAAGAATGTGCACAGTAACGCCCACCGCAAGCGCCACAAAGAACAGACGCATATAAATATTATACGCAACAAAAAACGTGCAATAAAGTAAAGTCACCCATAGAAAAGTTACCGAGATAATTTTCACGCGCAAAGGAATTGCCCTATTCTCCCTGAAATTGCGTATATACTCACCTAAATACGGATGAGAAAGCAGCCAATCGTACAATCGCGGCGAGCTACGAAAATACAAGGCAGCAGCAAGCAACAGAAAAGGCGTAGTAGGCAACAATGGCAAAAAGACACCCACTACCCCAAGCACCAACGCCACACTACCTAAAATCATCAACAATATTCTCATTCCTATAAAAATGCAAAAAGACGAATCTACTCTCTTTTCATCTTTCCGGCATAACCGATAATCCCATTTGAAAAAGAATGAGCCTGAGAATGCCCCGCACACTCATGACCATCCTCGTGCGCCGAGCACGACACACCCGAATCGTCAATATCACCCGCAAGATAAGCATTAACAAGAGCAACAACATCACCACCGCATCCACGCACAACCTTAATATCATGCGCAGCAAGTTTGTTCAGAGCCCCCATGCCCATACTGCCCGCAAGCATCACCTCCACGCCCGCAGCCTGCAGGTCGGCAGCAATACCCGACTTACAACCACAACCCTGTGGCGAAGGCATTGTCACACTTTCAACAATCTTATTATCATCTATCGTAAAAATAGTATAATGGTCGCAATGACCAAAATGGTCATCCACACGTCCATCCTTTGTAGGAACTGCAATCTTCATAAAACTCTATTAAATTACAGCGCAAAAGTAAACATAAATAAGGATATTTTCAAATTAACAAGCCGTTTAAAACAACTTCTACAAGAAAATATTATTCTGAAATTAATACAACATCTAAGGTTTCTTTTCTTCACAAACTTCGGAAACATTCTTATTAATCGCATCTTTATCAACCTTAGTTTCCCGTTTGCCGGGATTCATTAATTCGCCACGAATGAATATACGCACATAGGAACGAGGGTCATTAGTATATACAGTAACAGACTTGCGGAAGTAGCCGAAAGGTTGTCCCTGCCCGCGGTAACCAACAGAAACAAATCCTGTGTCGCCCGGCATTATTGGCGTTACTGTATGCGTAGGGCGGGTACATCCGCAACTACTTACGGCACGCAACACCACCAAAGGTTTCTGCCCGGTATTTTTAAAGCAGAAAGTATGCATCTTCAATGTATCGTCCTCCACAGGTTCGAAACGGCCAAAATCATATTCCCGCTCGACAAACTCTATTCTCGGAACCTTAACAGATTGTTTTTTTAACGAATCGGGAATGTTAATTTTCACCCCTTGAGCAGCAGCGAGAAAAGCATATATATTTATCAACAGAAATATATAAAGTTTCTTCATACTATCTAAACTTCACTAAAAATCAACAAACTCTGACTTTCCTACAACATAGGGGCCATCTTTACGCTCATAAGGATAATAGAAATTAATGTATTTTGATGCAGAAAAATATTTTTTATCGCCATCATATTTACAATAAGGTCGTGCTGTAATGCTCAATGCGTCAATTCCGGAATCGGGTTCTTTAGGCCTGTACTCCGAAATAAAGGTAGTGATAATTGTATATTTTCCGGCAGGACAAAGTCCGTCGAATGGAACCGGAAATTCGCGATTGAGAATAATTTTCCCATCGGGATTCTCCAATTTAAACTTAACACCCCACTCCTGAATACGGGTAGAATTCTTAAGTTCCATTACCGTTGTAAAGCCGTATGATGTAAAATCTGTACGCTTTTTACCTTTAAAATACTCTTCGCCATACTCTTCAAGATAATATTGCCAATCCTCTTCAGAGAGTTCACGTCCGTACCATTGGTAACATTTTGGTTGAGTAATTTGGGGGACTCCCGGAGTAACTATCATCGAATTATTACGATACTCGGTAATAAATCCTGAACTTGTGTCATAAATACAAGGAACAACCTCATAAACACCTACCGTCTCATCAATTCCTGCTTTTTTAAGATTGACACTGAACTTATAAGTTTCATCAGCCTTCAACACATCATTCTTTATCTCTTGCTTAAATTTACCACTGCCACTCAACAACTCACCTTCATAGATACGCAGCGCAGGACGTTGGTTGGCAGCTAGAAATTTAGGAAAAAGAAAGAAATCCTCAAGTTTGCTAAAATTCAAAGAAGTATTTATATTCAATTCATTCCTTATCCCGACAATTAGCCCGCCGGTAAGAGGGTCTATGATAGGATTACCATTCTCGTCTTCCATAATGTATTCAACTTCTTGAACCTCCAGCTTGGATTTTGTCTTGCTGTTATTTACCTTAGCCTTCAGATTATACATATTTGAAATTTCAGCCGTACCGAAATTGAAATCTCCCAAGCTGGCAGTCCAAGCACCTACCTTCACAATACCCTCACCAAATCCGCTGAATGTAGCATAAGGTCCGGCATTGAAATTCTGACGATCAACAACCGCAAAGTCAGTAAGTGTTTCTGTTTCCAACGAAGCCTTAAAACCAACCTTACCCTCAATACCCAATACACCACCGACACCTCCGGCACTACCTCCGACCAACACTCCGACACCAACCCTTGCACGAAGCCAAACATCGAAACTGCCACCGAAACTAACATTAGTAAACTTAAAAAAAGGCTCTTTTTGGGGATTACTAACAACCCTGTCAATTTCCTTCTTTTCCCCCTTTTCACAAATATACCCCACTCTACGTGTTTCGGAACGATATTTAGCCTCAAGATTGCCGTATCCCATCAGCGTGTAACCCGTTGAAACGTCAAAACGAAACATTACACCAAACGGAAAAGAGGGAATACTAACCACAGGGTTAATAGCCTTCACAGAATGCCTCTCACGCATTGCGTGTTTGGCCTCATTTAAAGCAGCCTTCATGCCCTTAATCTCATCCATATTCTTTGGAAAACCGGCCAATCCTTTTGCTGCCCCCTCGGGAGTGCCGCCATACCCAACAAGAATCTTAAAATTACGCTCGGTATAAGTATCGTTCCACTCCTCTTTATACTCATCGGCAAGATCCTCATACTGATGAACATTTACAACCTCCACCGATTGATAATTAATGTCAAAATACAACTGTTTTCCATTTTTAAGATCGACAGCCTTGGCAAATTGGAAATTAGTGGTATCTGTTTTTACTCCATCCGACCTTGTACGGGTATCAGCGTCATACAACGACATATCAACAAACACTGAGTCGTTCATCCAATATCCGCTACGTCCGATGGACACAGTTGCTCGCGTCTCAACACTATCAGTTTCAAAATCACTTTGTCCGGGAAGAATATACTCAAAGTCAAGGCGAATAACCAACGATTTAAAAACATCGCTCTTGTCGGCCGCTTCATGCTCCACGCGAATCATTCCATTCTCGCGAGTAACCGAGCGTACTTTAGAACAAAGACCAAGAGGGATATTCTGCGAACAGTTGGCCGCCATAAAATCACCTTCTTTAGGAATCCATTTGCGTGGCATATTATCCATGAACCAGATAACCGAGTCGTTCATCATGGCAATATAGTTCTGTGGCTCACCATTAAGAGAAGTCACATTGTCATTATATTGATAGGTAACGTCGCCATATGAGGTTACTTCGGTATAAGGCTCATCCTTGCCTTTCCTGTCTTCAGTAACGAGATATTCATCCATAGTCAGCGTGCAGGCAGCAACCAGCATCAACGATAGGATGGAAAGCGTATTTCGGATTATTTTTTTCATATTGCTTCTAATTTTGGAGTTCTGATATTGCAACTTTCTGTTCGTCATTTAGAGCTTGTCAGTTCCAAAGGAGCCGAAGGACTACCATGAGTTTCACCATCAAAAAGAATATTCAGAGATAAATATTTCAGCATCATTTTCTCCCTATCATAGCATACGAAACGTACAAGTTCAGGGCGGGTAGGTTCATCAGTTCCCCATTCAAAGTGTCCATAAATTCTGAATTGCAGAATCTTTTTATCATTCAACTCAATCAATTGTCCCAAGCCACGTAAATCAGAACCGACAAATGCCCCTATTATCTGATTTTCAAGGTCCAGCGGATTCCCATCAATAGAAGGCGTCACATAAGCCACCATGTCATCCGAATAATCATGAATATTTATCACCCAGGGAGCCATCACATAAACCTGACAGAACGCCATCTTTTCATTCATTACAGAAATGGCACTGACAACAGTTTCTCCCTCATTAGCCGCAACAATGGTGTTGTTATTGATATAAACCACCTCTTCGTTAGCAGAGCTAAAGAACACTTCGCGATTGGTTACCGAATCGGGAGTAAACACTGGATGAAGAACAACAGAATCACCCTCTATCACGTATATTGTATCATAATCCAAACGCATATCATAAGCAATCTGTATATCATCAATATCCATATCTATTAATCCACACGAGGTAAAGAGCGATGCCAATACCACAACGCATGAAAATATTGTTAAATGTCTAGGCTTATTCATTATAACTAAATTATCTATTTTAGTTTCGCAATGCTCAACTTTGTAGTTCGTCACTTGTGGCCGGTACCTTCCTCTTTCTCCTTCGGCGCAGTTACAACTATTATGTTAGAGTCGGTAGTGGCTCGTCCATCCTTATACCTTATTCTTACAAAATATTCCGCCGATTCCCCGGGCGACAGCAGATAATCCTGAAACATTCGCTCATTAGCCTTGACAGACATCAAGAATTTATGGCGATTATCCCTTGCACCCTTGCGATAAACACAAAAATACCATTCACCTTTATATGGTAAATTGCCATCTGTTTCCCAAACTATTTTAGTTTGTTTGTTTTTCACATCATAATTACCCATCAACTTTATGGGCCATTCAAAAACACGTTCACCCTCAAAACGCGTTGAGTATACAAGGCTCAACCCACTCGATATTCCGGCATATGAGAATGACTCCATCACATATTCATAACGATTGCGACGCACATACTCGGGTGCATCCATCACATCTACCACATTTCCGGTTGCGCGTAACGAATCGCCATTATAGACCCCGATGACAGTCCATTTCTTTGCATTGGCAAGTTTACGCATCAATACGTGGTGCGAAATTTGTTGCTCATTGCTACATATCCAACGCATACGTACACCCTTCACCTGATCGACCCACACAGAGTCAATGTGTGGCACTGCCGGCTGAATCATGCTCGGACGTATCACCTGCAATGGAGCAGTATATGCACCCTCATTGGTTGCATAATCTACTGCACGAACCTTATAGTATATGTATTTCTGATTGACGTCTACAGCTAATGTATCCACGAAAGTTGTGTCGCGCAATAATGAGCCACCCGGTATTTTACGCAACATAAACTCGTGAGTAGTATCATTAGCAAAGGCCAATTCGTAATAATCAACATCCATAGAGGGAGCAGTCCACGAAAGCCTTACAGTTCCCACCTTATTATCTATTATCTCGTAACGGAAATTCATAGGAGCATCGGGAGCCTTCAGGTCCGTTACACGCATGATGTGTGTCATTGAATAACTGACATTTTGCGCCGAGTCGTACGCCGCCACAGTAACCTGACTGCTGCTTATTTTGGAAACATCCACCGTCCACACTGTATCTTTCGCGGGTATTAACTCGGGGGTCAATTCTATCCATTCGGCCCTACGTTCATCTTGTGTACGACTGTAGTAAAGAATCTTATAACCTATAAAGTCCGACTCAATAGTATCTTTATAGAAATGAAAGTCTGCAAAAACCTCTTTCGAAGGATCGTCAGGATTGCGACGGTCGATAACAATGTACTTCAATTTGGGTGCGCGTGGAGCTTCAAGGTCGGGCATTGTAGCCACATGATAGTTTTTGGCTGCAATTAAGTCGCCAAAAGCATCGTAACCCGATATACGATATTCATAAGTTCCCGGTGGCACATTGTCGTTGATAAAATTGTCCAACCCTTCATCGTTAATGTCGCGCATCATGATGAAAGGATTGTCATTCACCTTTGTCCATTCCCGCTCACCCATTGCACGGCGGTGTATATCAAACGAAGAGAAACGATTAGTCTGTTCCCACCAAATACGAAGCTGATTGATACCTACAACCGAGTCGCCCATCACCGCTTCGTAAGCCTCGGGAACATACTTTTTATTCTCTATTTCTTCAATATATCCCACGCGGAATTGCAAGTGTCCGGTAGAATCAAATTCAGAAGGACGCACAATATAACGGTATTTTTCACCCTTTTTGACATTCTTGTCCACAAAGCGCATGGCTAAATTCTCGGCCACGTCTCGTCGCCACTCACTCGTCAGCACAGCCATTCCGAAACGGAACTGCTGGTCACCATATACGTCGAGCAAGGCACCTAACTCTCCTGTGCCGTAGCGCGATTGCTCTTGTGAGAATCCACCCTCGCCATAAAGTGTACCCATAGCAATTACTGCTACCGAATCACTTTCCGGATACATATATCTCCATTGCTCTAATGTAGCAGGCTTCAATCGGTGTGCAATCGTATCGATACGGAATTGTACATTCTGCTTTTTGCTATCCATTATAGGCATACGATAGATATCAACACCCACAGCATTGAGATATTGCCAGCTCACATAATCTTCGGGAGCCCATCGCAAAATAATACTGTCACCATATGTGCGGGCAAGAAGATGAATTTTACTCTGAAAATCACGCTGTACGGCACGTTTCTGCGAGAATTCTGCCGTATCGCGCACCTCACGAGGCAGATAGTTTCGAGTGCTACTTTTTTGCTTGACAGATACAGTATCTTCTTTTATTACCTCTATATCTTCGAGGTTAATAGTATCTGTTGCTGCAATCACCTGCTCTTCACCCGGAAACGCATACCTATGCGATGCCGCCGAAGCTCCTAAAAAGCCGGCAATAAACAGGAATATTATATATTTACTGTTTTTCATATATTTTCTCTTAATATCCTAATTATTCTTATATATGTAATAGTTCAAATTCCTCTTGTTGGTCAGTACATCCGATGGATTGTTGATGGTATATGTGTATCTGGAATTACGCGGTCCCATATTCAAATACACACGATCGGAAACCGTATATTCAGCTTTTTTGAAATTATAGGCATTCACGCGGAACGAGGTAACATTTATTTGCGTAATATTGTCCCATCGTGGAATAAAATCAATATAGCCGCCACGAGTGCCATAAGTATAATTACCTTTACTATTCGTTCCGGTGATAACCTGATTATATTCAATATCTACAAGACGCGTGGGATAGTTTCCTACAAGTCCCAACAAAATATCTTCGCTTCGTTCCTCTTGCGGACGGCTCCAGCTTTTGGGCAGATCATCATAGCTCGACCACATGGTAGCTTGCTTGCGAGAACCCTTGTTATTGAATTGCGACCCCCAAAGAATAGCTGCCTGATACCACGGCACCTCTATACGAATATTCGGATTTATTGAATGGGTCGCTTTAATATATACTCCCGTATAGTACTCCGACAAGAATTCTACAATATCTGCAGCATTAGAACTGTAATCACCACGGCTGTAACTCATAAGGTTCTGCAATTCTTTGCGGAACTTGGAATCGAATTCGTCTACAACGCTATATATTGCATATAGATCCTTTATAAGCCATTCTGCACGATACTTATCGTCTTTTCCATTCACCATTAACTCGTATGCACGCTCGCGACCACCGATGGCATAGTTGTATTTCGAATCGGTCATTACAGGCAGCGGATACAAGCAATCATTCTTCCACTGACCGGCATCATAAATAGATAGCGCTTTTACCTTGTTGTAGTCAGCGAGACTTCCGTAGTTGGACTTATATGCACCTTCATAAACTCCGCCACGATCGTGGTAGATAAGCGATTGAGCAGTTGTTGCATTAACTGCCAATCGTTTATTGGACAGTGTCCAACCACCCACTAATCCGTAGTTACTCATATATGTAATATAGGTGTAAGGATCCTGGTAGCGCAAAGGATTAACTCCATCTTGTGCCATATATTTTCTATAGTAAGAGAGACCGCGAGCATTAACTTTGGGAGCAGTAGTCTTCATCTTTACACTATTCAAGCGTATGCCAACAAAAGGCCTCTCGTATGTTGTCGGACGAGGCCCGATAGAGCTTTTGTAGCCCGAATGATAGTATCCGTCTTGTGCATATAGTTTCAAACTTGCAATGTTTGTAGTATCTGTAACAATAACATTGGAAACCTTTTTCACATATCTCTTAAGTGTGTTGTCCCACACATAGTTTACACGTGTTTCGGTCCTTGACACCAGATAGTTTAGTTGCAAGCGATAGTCAGCTTGATTATACACTTTTTTGTCAAATTGTCCACCTGACACAGTCAGATTACAAGTACTGTCGGATACTACCCAATAGGCATCTTTTTCATCCACGAATCTCCAATCTCCGCTCATGTACTCTTCCAATTTCCAACGCAATTTACCCTTTTGGAATACCTGTTTGGAAATGTCAGAGAAGAACGCAATATTTGGCGCCTTAATGTCATGGGTGTAAGCAGTAACATAGCTGTCACACTTCAACTGATTGTAATTCGACGGATAAGCTATCGCCACATACTTTTGCAAGTCTTCGGGACAATCCTCAAGTCTCTCTGCCGGTCCTGTGCAGAAGAAATAGTCCTTAGTCTGTATCCATTGCACATTCTCGTATTTTTTCTTATTTTCGTTCCATTTCAAAGGATCGACCTCTTGTCCGTTCTCTATCTCCTTGGCCCAACCTACGATACGCATACGGTAATACTTGTTCGGATTCAATTGCATCATATCTATTGGATGCTGGAAGCGGTTGGTACCTTTAATTTTGAATCCTATACATCTGTCATATTTATTTAGATTTTGGGAAGAGATACTATATTCATAAAGCAGCACTACGGTGTTCATGTCAAAAACAAATGTGCGGCTTGCCTGAGCTTTCAGTTGTTCCTTTTCGCCATTAAAATCAGCCGCCAAACGATTAAGTTCTGTCTCGTCAAGCACACGGAAGTGTTCCTGTATAGGAGCTTCTGTATTTATGTAAGGCGGAATGTAGAACCTAGGATTGATGGCATTATCCTTATTCCAACCTTTCTCCTTAATAGTATCACCAATAGAGCAGTCACCAAATAGTTTGAAATTATCAAGAGCGTTACCATAGAATATGTCGCAACGGTCGCCACACTCAAACTCAAACTTACGGTTAATCTTGACAAGGCCTGCCAACAAATTCAATTTCACGCGGGCTTCACCTGTAAAGTATGTAGGATTAGGAAGTCCCATCCGTAGTACACCACCAATTCCGGCATCTATAATGTCAATCCTTTTATCCCAGAATCCAAGATTAATATATATACCAAATTTTGCATAAAGATACGCATACAACTGACCCTCTCCGTACCAACCGTTGAAACCCGGGGTGCGTGGAAGGTTCATACATTGAATATTTCCTATATTACGAATGCTGACATCGAATCCGGCCAAAGCACCAAGGTTGCCATAGAATAGCCCAAGATCAACATCAATATATCCCCACGCCGAAGCACCCATCATCACACCACCATAAACCTGCGCCTGGAAATCCTTGAGCGCAGAAGTACGGGCGTTGTTAGCTTTTGAAATATCGGCACTTTCAACTCCGCTACCTTTGGTCGAGCCATCGAGGAACTGACGAATCTTGGCGGGTATTGGCGGCAATTCTCCATTATTGGGAAGTTCATTACCTACACATAAATAAGCATTGGCTCCGACGTTCACACTCACCACCTTTGACTTGAAATCAACCAACACAAACTTACACCTTAAGTCTTCATCGGGCTGTCCCAAATAAAGGTGCCATTTTGCTTTGTCCAGTTTCTTTCCCTTTTCCTTCATGGTGATGCGGAAGTCGAGTGCAATAGAGACCTCGCCCACTTTCGGTTTTTCAGGCACTTTAGCCTCGGAGTTACTATCAGCTTTCGACTTTGACTGGTCATCAAATGCCGCCATTAATCCACCGGTGGCATTGTTTACCACCTCTTTCATGTCCTTATTAAGAGTCTTTTGCATATCAGACAACTCATCGGACAGAGCTGTCATCTTTTCACTGATACCTCCAACACCATCGGCCTTGGCATCTACCGTAATATTCAACGCAAAATATTTATCAATATTATCTTCTTGATACACGATTGTTGCTTGAGAATTTATCATTCCCGATACTGCCTTCAAATTACCTGTCAGCATAAAGGTTGTCAAGCGTTTATTATCGTCGTCGTAGACAACGGTCATTTCAAAATTACCACCAAGCACATCCTTGCCGGCCGACGAAGCAATGCCCAATCCTGCCACCACACCAATGATACCCTTTTGTGGCTCGACCTCTGTCGCGGACTTACGGATACAGTTGAAATAGAAACCTGCAGTGATGTCAGTGATAGCCACAGGTGGAATTTGAATACCCGTCGCACTGCCTAACGATGCAAGGAAATAACCCCAACGGTAATCGTCGAGTTTATAATATCCACCGGTAGCACTTGCGGTAAAAAGGTCACCGGGCATTGTAAAGTCAAGAGAGCCTTTATATCCCTTGCCATATTTTGCATCGTCACTTGCAAGCAATTCTCCATTCAAGCTCATGCCCGCAAACGAACTTGTGAATGCAGCCTTGTCAAATTGTGTACCTTCGTACTTAAAGGATATTTTTGAAAAATCAAAGTCCTTCGTTACAGCCGCAATTCCACCTAATCGTGCTTTTATTGTAATACCTGTCGTAGCACTTATATCAAGCCCCTCAAGCAATTTGATAGAACCTTCAACCGATGTACTCAGCACCTCGTCCTTGAAGTCAAAGTTATATTTGTCGATAGATAGTTCAAATGGTCCCAATTTCTTGGACATCGAAGCTAACGACCATTGTCCTGTGCTGAAATATAATTGATTTTTGACGTTGAACTCCTTACCTTTGTAAAGTGTAATAAGTGTTTTTGTATTATCCTTAGCCGTCTGTAACTCTTTAATATCATCAAACTGTGACTCCCATACGGGACAGTTGGCCAATCGCATTTTTGAAAAGTGAATGCCGGGAAGGTCAAATTCGAGTGGCAAGTTCTTCATCTTGTTCTTCATTGCCTCGCCACCGATATTTAAGTCTCCTGTCATGAGCAATTCGACGCGAGTCTTCAATTCGGTCTTTTCAGGAACAGCTTCGACGAGCATATAGGTCAATTTCTCGTCAAACTCGGCCTCGGCTAACATAAAGTCAAACTTCAGCTCATTAAGTTGCTGCACCTTAAACACATAAGCATAGTTTCCGGCCACACTGTTTTTAAGGTCATTAACCTTCATTATCTGACAACCATAGCCCAACTTGCCATCAAGCAACGGTACCTCGACCTTACCACTGAATCCACAATTATTGAAGTCATTTTGAATAAAGCTCGCCTGAACTTTGTCGAGCGAGAAAGCCCAACCGCCGGCTTTACCTGTCTTTGCAGAAAGAATATCCTCGGCTCCTATTTCAAGTGTAGCACCCGAATCGTCAAAGAACATATTCTTCGACTCTATCTTTAATCGTTTGTCACCCGAAGAGCCGAACTCCAACGATTTTGGCATTTTTACACTTATTTCCTTTATATAAAGTCCCTGCCAGGTATTTATCTGACCAGCAATCAGCGTCCTTGACTTGTCATATTTATCCGGGAATTTTCCCATGTTCGCCGAATTGCGATAAAGGGAGTGGTCATAAACAATATTTTGCGCCGTAAAAGTCCAGCCGGGAAGGTCCTCTGCCTGAAAAGGATCGATAGATACATTGTCTACCAACCAATTATCCCAATCACCGATGCTTGTATTTATATTAAATTTCGGAGCCTCATCTTGCGCAACACCATCCACATCCTTTTTCAGGCCGGGAATCTCCATGTCTACGTCGATACCCAAAAGCTCAAACTTATCGGCGTGCCACGAAACGTAACAGCCATCAACGGGGTTAATAACATCCTCGGGAGCTTTGAATGTGCATTCAAAATCCGATTCAGGGTCTATCAATGTTAAATCGGACAATAAAGCCAGCGTTCCGGACTCGGGCAGAATACGGTCGGGAGAAATACAAATGCGTGGAGCACCAAACACCAATATTTGATCCTGTAACACATCGCAATCGGGTAAAACAAATTCGCCGATAAGATCCATCGTAGCATGAGTAGCTGCAAACTTCATTGTGGTAACCTGCACATTTACAGGGCTCTCACTTGTGATAGACTTTGGCAATGCAATAGGCATGTAAAGTTCATCAATATCCTGACTGCCGATTGCATTCCAAACATTCTGTCCCAGAACTACATATTCGTAATATTTGCTTAAGTCTATTTTCTCGGCCAGACTTTTTACACCGTCAGTGGCAGCCGATTGCAATTCGTTGGCATACGGAATACCGGTGTCAGCAATAAGGTTGTCTATTCCCCAATCGCTGAATAACCCTTCGACAATGTCGTTGTTACTCTTCGAATCATTGGAATATGACTGCGCAACACCGCCAAAAACAACAAGGTCGGTATTTATCTTCAAGTCTTCAAACTTAACGCAGACCATAACCTTTGTACCGAGCGGATTCCACTCTACCTTTCCCTTTCCTTCCCAAGTATCGGCCTTCTTGCCACTCTTAATTTCGTCTATAGTCAATTGGTATTCACCTATGGCAATGGTCTTACCCAAAAGTTCATCGGCATCGGCGGTGGTGGGAGTTTCATTGTCAATATCCACCATGTTCGAGCATTGGAAATATTTTTTGGTAAGTGATTCCACCAATGCAAAATCAACAACATTGAGAGTGTCATAATGGTAAACTATTGAATCGAAGTTTGTACAGATAGGCTTGACACGAAGCACCAAATAATCCTTTTCCGCAACCTTGTCCTTAACCTGTTCCCAACGAATGGTGTCTATCAAAGCTTCGGTACCCTTGACCAATTTAGTATAGATGGGCTCTGTTTCAAGTGCAGCTTTTTTGTCAATAGTATTCTTGCCGTTGAACAACTGAACTTCATAATCAAACTTTAGCGTATCCGAATTTTGGCCCTGACCGCCCAAATGCCATACCTCGCGCCATGCAATAGCCATGTCACTGCGCAAAAATTGCTTACGGGCGGCAATTTCGGCAAAAGTGGGAGTGGTAATCGTTGGATTGCGGAAGTTATACAACGCGCTCAGGTCGAGACTATCGGTCATAGAATTCTTTCCCCACAGGGTCAAGAAGTCATCATCTTCTTCTTCATCATCATCGTCATCTTTATCGCCGCCTTTACCGCCACCATCGTCACCTTTACCGCCGCCAACGTCGCCTTTATCGCCACCATCGTCACCTTTATCGCCACCATCGTCGCCTTTATCGCCACCATCGTCGCCACCATCGTCGCCTTTATCGCCACCAATATCTGTCTTAAATTTGAAGGGGAGATATGTGCTCTTGCCATTATTTTCCAACATCACATATGATAGAGGTCCGCTAGCCTTGGAAGCTGCTGTTATTTGCGCCAAATAAGTTCTATCGGCGTAAAAGTTACCGGTAATTACCTGAGTCGGTATTACGCACATATTAGCCAAAAGTTCCTGCGCCTGATAGATCACAGGATTGCGGTCCATAGCCACATCCGGTTGCTGCCCGGGCAATAGCTCCACCACTTTAAAATCGTAAGTATATCTTGCTGCAGCTCCACAAGCAATTACAGGCATTGTCCAAGTAAACTGAGCATTCAGCGGATCAACTTGTGCCACTGTTTCATCGCTCATCACATTTATCATAGGAGTAAGAAACTGAGGAGCTTGCGCTTTGTAGCACACCTGAAATGAACACCATCCGCCCTCGGGATTACTTACCACGACAGGCGTTGGAAGTTGCGGATTATTCCAACGATAAGCTGTTATTTTGCTTCGATAAGTTCCTTCGGGCAGCAATCCGAAAGAACCATTTTTATAATCATCGAAAAGATTGGCCGGGCATTGAATTTCACTCGCCGGAATATGATCGAAAAGTTTTTTCATCTCTACCGTATTGAGCGTATAAGCCGAACTTGGTTGAATAACAAAAGGAGCTTTCGGCTGTCGCTTAGCCGGAGTAGAGATTGCAAGGTCGGACGAAGGGATTGTCTGCTCCAACTGAAGCCCTAAATAAACCTGTTGAACATCGGACGTGGTGTTAGTCAATGTAACAGTAAAATATTTTCCGGGATCGGACAAATACAACAACACTTGCGGTGGAAGTACCTGTTGAGTCGGAGTTATGGTCACGATTACCTCCTGAGCTAAGGCACAGAAGATACTGACTAACCACATTGTCAAAAAAGCTATTGACCTATATCTTTTCATATCTGACTGCATTATTATTTTTACTCTTCACTTTTAACTTTGCGTTTGATGGCAAACAAGTTGAATGTATAAATATAGTTGAGACTGGCCGTAATATCGGTACAGTCAAGTCCACTGCGAGTTTGAGTCATGTTTACATCCCCATATTTATTGAATGCGGCACTTGCTGAAAACAGATGTGCCTTCTTAAGATTGAAACTTGCCGAAAAATCGGCTCCTATGGAGAGGCTTTTCGATTGTCGTTCCACCTCGTTGTAACAAAGCGAAACGGAGGCTGAAAGAGTTAAGTTTCTTTCTTTCAAAAAAGAGCGGCTTGTGCCAAGAGAGCCCACATCGCTTATATATTTGCTATTGAATCCTTTGGATTCTTGGTGACTGTATGTTAGGGTAAAATCTGTTTCAATAGGCTTTACATCCATATTATAGGAAAGACCTAATGCCGTAGTTTTTATATCGCTCTCCCCGGTAGAGAATTTGTTGAGGTCTTTGTTGTTGGTAAGGTTAGCCGAAAGACTTATATTGTGCCCCAGAAGGTCTGTCTCGTGGAAGAAAGAGGGAGTGAGACTGTAACTTGACATCTGGCGATGAATACGTGTAGTATCATTAACCACACATGTACCGTCTCTTTGAGTCTGCAGATAGCCATTGTATCCTGCGGTAATACTGAAATTCTTGCTTATACGGGCTGTAGCATTGGCTGCATAGACGTAACCACAGGTTGTATAAAGTTGTTCTTTTGATAGATTATCAGCCTGCCCCGAAAAAGTTCCCGAAAATGATACCTTATTAAAGAGAGTGGTACCGAGAGTGATTCCCAGGCTGTGGTAGTTGTTTGACATGTAATATGTTCCGAGTGATGTATAGTCGGGCTGCACCATACGATAGCTGATAGAGGCATTCACACCCTTGATATTAATATTAGTGCTGAGGTCGCCGGCAAAGCGCATGAGAGAGCTGTATTTTACATCAAAGACTTTATCAAAGTCAGTCTTGACAGGAACATTGGGAGTGCGTATATCTGTATTGAAGATTGAAGTGGCGGCATTGGCGGTAAACGACAACCAATTGAAGGGTGTTACACAACCTTTCACTCCCACCACAATATTCTCTTGTGGGGAAACTTGTTGTCGCCACAATTCATCAATAGAGTTTTCACAATCGTAAGCACGAAGCAGATAAACATCAATATAATGCCTGCTTGAACCGTAACCGGCCTTGAATCCCCACCCCATACGCTTATATTGGGGAGTACGGGCAAAGGGATTTTCAGGATCGCTGTTTATGGCATTGCGCAAGCGTCCGTAAAAGATTCCTGCACGAAACTTGTCGTTTGTATATTCAAGGCCCACTCCATTGAATGACATATTCATCACATAGGAGCTCATAGCCATAGACGACTGTCCAAAATGACCTACCCAATTCTTGTAACTGGGATTAAGGTTGAAAGAAATTTGCGGATAATTAAAATCGAGATTATCGTTGCTGTAATACAATGTAAACGGCATATTGAACCCATACAAACTGATATTCAAGTTGGCGTACACCGTGTTGCTCATGGGCGATCCATAGCCGTTACCGACCGATGAATAACGATAAGTATTCTGAGTCCCGATGGCTCCTGATATAATCAGAGGGTCACTTTTTGCTATTTCTGAAATGTTTTGCGCAAACATTGCATTGGATAGCAAAATAGAAACAATTAATGCTGTCAGCCTTATTTTAGGACTCATAAACATATTGCTTTAATGTTTAATTATGTGTTGTGCAACCCATAAAGTTGCACAACACATAATTTAATCTAAAAGACTATTTTTTGACAACTTTTCTTACTACGACCTTACCATTCTTAACGGTTTTTACAATGTAAACACCGCTGGGAATTTCACCTTCGACGATGCGACCGCTTAAGTCGTAATAAGTAGTTTCGTCGCTCTCTTCAATTTCTACGGTTGAAATTGATGTCAGGCCGCCACCTTCGAATACAGCAGGAGCCTTCAATGAGCCGAGCTTTTGAGCATAATTTACTTTTGAATCAATATCAACATATTCGCCTGTATACTCATTGTGCAGACGGAATGTAACTGTTTCTCCGGCTTTTCCGGCAACATTAATCATCATCTTGCCATCTTTAACCACTTTACCCATTCCGCGACACTCATCATCAACAAATGCTCCGATTGTATAATCTTCGGGATTTTCAAGGCCGGCAATTTGCGCCACAATAGCCATATTGTCGGCAAATTGAGAAGCATCGTATTTCCATACACTGTTTTTTGTTGATTTTGCTTTCTTCCTTGACAGGCTATATGCTTGATTGCTAAAGTCGGGAGTATAGTCAAATGAGAATGTAGTTTCGTAATCGGCTGTATTGTAGTAAAGATAACCTTTGCCTGCTTCAAGTATAAAATCAACACCGACCCATGCTCCGTCACTATATTCGGCAAAGCCTGTCTTTCCAATTATCTGGTCACCTTCACTTGGACCATTCATCACTGTATTAAGCTCTTCGAGAGTCATATCCCATTCGTTTGTATATCCTATCCATGTGTAGCCCGGTTGCAGCATCTTACTTTGATTACGTTCCCAAGATGGCTTTGCTGATGTAAATATGCAATTAGAGGCATCTTCGTAGGTTGCTTTAATCTTATACATGCCTTCGCCGGGATTAAGTAATTCAATGCCACCGAAAATTCCAAATGTGGGGTCGTTGTACAGAAGGGCTGTCTGTGAGCGTATCTCTATCACACGGTTATTTTCGTCAATATTCATTTGCTCGATATAATTGCCTTCATTATTCTTCAAATTAATGGTGGTAGGTGCATAAATCCAGTCCCAACCATTGTTGTTGAAGGAGATTTCCGCAGGAGTTTCAATATAGCAAACTGCTTCGCCCTCGCGTGGCATATAAGCTCCATTGTAAAGTACTCGTAATTCGGCCGAGCCGGTGCCTGTTCCGCGAATATTCCAAATTTTTCCCTGTCCATCATCGGCAGATGTATAGGTTGGAACGCCGAAGCCTTCAGGCATATTGTTGCTCTTAAATTCAAGCTCAACAAGTGAGGGGTCGAAATTATCACCTGTCACTGTCAATTGAAACTCTGTATCTTTATATTTAGAGATGGTAAGTTCACCGGGGAATGTGATATTTACAGGTGTACTTACAATTACTGTTACTTCGACTGAAACATTGGGGTTTAGTACAGATGTAACCAATAATTTATATGTTCCGTTCTTAGTTGCATATTCATTAACGATGGCGTCTGCTGTTGCGTCGTCGGCAGGAGTTATTGTATAGCTTTCGCCCTCGTCATTTTCGGGTCTGATTATTATTTGTGGACGAAGAACATCATAAGCATTTGTGTTAATTTCTACTTCTATAGATTCGGGAGCGATAAGTTCGGTAATAACAACTGTCACTTCGCTTTTAATTTCGGGATTGTCGTCCGAGACAACATAAATTGTATATTTACCGGCTATACATGCTACATTCTCAACAATGGCGTCAGATGCCTCGTTTGGTATTTCAAGGTGGAAGCCCTTGTCGGTAGCATCATCGGGACCAACTACTACGTAGGGAGTTATAATGTCCAGAATATTGTCTTCAATTGCAGCATGGAATGTTTGTTGGGATACTCTTAAATATTCAACCGGTGCATTAACCTCTACCGTAATTGTAGTGTAAATTTCAGGATCATACTCCGATACAATTTTCACATCATAGACGCCACCTTTTAATGCAACACCTCCTTTAAAAGCATCTGTATCTTCGGGATTAGCCGGTTCGAAAGTGTAATTTTTATTTGAAGCATCGGCAGGCTCAATTGTTATTGCATTATTGAGTTCTTCAATGTCATAAAGGCTTTCATTTTTATTTATTTTCACAGTACTCATTGAGCATTTGATACCTGTTACAGGGGTCACCTCTTCGTCAATAATAATTACTGTGTTTCCCGAACATAATGAGGCATAATCGGTAACGCCGATTGTCAGCATAGCCTCTTCACCTGTATTCTCGACCGAGCCGGGTAGCAAAGTTGTTTGTGTCGCCGTCAGGATGTTGTTATTATCAATGGTAAATGCATTAAATGCACCGTTTGGGGTCACCGCTGTCCATGTATAGTTCAACGTTGTTTCTATCGTAGACTCACCTAATGGTTCATATTCAATGGGAGCACCGGTATCGTCCATTCCTTCATAAGTAAATTCAATTTCGTCGCTCAAATCTTTCTCACAGGGAAATTTGGCGACGATATTAATTGGATTTGTGATTTCAACCCCTGTAGGTTTGTCTATGTTCAACACAAAAGGAACTTCGCTTACAGTTTCACCTGTAAATGTAGTTTGTTTCGTGCAAGCAAAGACAATGCCGGAGTTACGATCAAACACCTTAAATGAAATTTGTTTTTTATTCACTTCATCGGTATTACCCCACACACGCAACGTATACAAATTGCCCGCGTTTGTGTTAATGGTAGCTTCAGTTGCAGCTCCGCGGCATACACCATCAATAAACGCAGCAACTTCAACGGCAGTCGATGCTGACCCATTGATTTTGACCTGTACATACACCGGAGTCGATGTTTGATATTCACTCTCCGATGGCGCAGTCCAATGTTGCGCTTGCATTGTCAATGACGACAATAAGACAAGCATTAAAAATAAAATTTTTCTCATAACCTTGGGGAGGTTCTACATGTTTGCTTTATCATCGGTCAGTAGTCAGAACCTCTTATTTTTAGCTACTGCTGACGAGTTTTTATTTTCACAAATGTATTATAAATTTTTAAATATTTAACAATAAATTATATAATTTTTTCTCAAAAATAAATAAAGGGGGAGGTATTTCATTGTCTATCAACCACTTACAAAGTAAAAAATCTTGACACATATGAATGTTTCAACAAGTTTTTATTTTATACGTAATATAATTAATATGCACACGCCTATTAACACCTAAATTAAAAAAAAGAATAACCATGTTTTTCGCAAAAAGACAATTTTACAGTAAAATGCGACCAAGCAAAAGTGATATTTTTGCACAAATACGTCAAACGTGTGCAGAAATACATTTACCTTTGTACAGAATTACCAAAAAAACATACAAAAAATGAAAAAATTAATCGTAACACTGCTTTGCGCAATAACAATGGCACTTCCCACATTTGCGCAGAACACATTCAACAGCAAGGCCGACAACATCATCGGCGAGTACCTCACCGACCGTGGCGGAAGCAAAAGCAAAGTGCGCGTAACAAAAGCTGCCGACGGCACATACACCGCACAACTTTTCTGGGTAGAAAACCCTAACGACGCAAACGGCAAAAAACGCAAAGATGTTAAAAACCCCGACAAAAATCTGCGCAACACAGACATTGATAAAGTGGTGATAATAAAGGGGCTGAAATATATAAAAGAAGACAAACAATGGGGCGACACAAAAATATACGACCCCTCAAGAGGCTTCCGTGTAAACGTAACGGCTGAATTTGTCAGCGCCGACAAACTGAAACTGCGCGGCACAGTTTTCGGCGTTGGCACAACCATCTATTGGCAGAAAATAAAATAAAGAACATTTAAACACACAAGTAAAAAACAGACTGCAGTATTTTTAATACCGCAGTCTGTTTTTTACTTTATCTTCTTTTTTAGTACCAACATCACCACCACTCTCGCGCCAAGAATGTGGAACAACTACGGGTGGGTGTGTCGGAACAAAGACATCCACACTATCTACCTGTGGCTGTTTGTTACTCTCCTTTTTCATCTTTCTGCTTGTTGCACACGAACAAAAATATGCCAGCGATAGCAGTATTACTGCTATCGCCAACATATCGCGTGCTATTTGTCGTTTATTTTGCATCTCTCCACGATTTGTTTACGATTACAGGCGGATGCGTAGGCTTGTAGTTAGCAGGCTTATGCGCTTTCTTGCGAAGCGCCGATGCCGATTGACTGCGATTGACAGCGTCCCACTCCACAAACTTCTCATAATCATACTCCCAACTGTCACCATAAGCCAATTTATGAATACGATAATATATTGCTTCGCGCGAAGGAGCATTAAAACCACCGGTATTGTAACGCATTATAGAATTCTCTGTAGGACGCCATACACCACTCCAATAAGTCAAGCCACCCTCATATGCACCCAACCCCTCGTTTGCATAACGAGTATCATTTACGAAGTGGCTCCAACGAGTCGCGGTTGGGTCGCTTGTGAAATCAACATTCTTCCACCAACCCCAGCTGTTCTGCTGAGCCTGAATTTGAGAAACATAGTCGCTTGGCGCTGCTCCCATATACTCATAGGCATACTCATCGGCAAGTTTTGCGAAACCGTGACCACACGCCTCGTGGTGAAGAAGCTGAGCAAATGTCTCGGCGTCGCCACCTTTGGGGAAGTATGATACTGATGGACCACTACCGTATGTACCGCTTACAGATTCCGGATAATACATATAACAAGTGCCGGCGTAGTTGTCGGAGTTCATCGCTACGATTAGCATCGCTTCATCCATCTTCTCCTCCGAAATAGCTTTAAGTGCATAATCAAATACTGCATTATCATTTCCTCCAGCCAATGTACCACTACCAAAATATCCACCTAAGGCAGCTCCACTGTATTCATATCCTTCTATTGCAGAAACTACATTTACATAATACACATTAAAATGGTCTTTGAACGATTTGTAAGGCTCCTCGGTAAAGAGATTATTGTAGAGGTTCTCCATATCCGCCTTATACGAGCCATCGGCAATCTGACGGTCACTGTATGCATCACCCATCAATACTATATCAATACCGTTGCCCTTCGTAGCAGTTTGCAAGGTTACAACCTTGCCATCCTGTGAATAGTCGGTAGAAAAATATGTGTCATTATCAGGAAGGTCTGTATAATTATACCCCTTAAAGTAACCCCTATACGGAGCCCAATCGGGTGAACTCATATAGGCTTCCAACGATGCTTCCGGAACATAAATTGTCAGATTTGGGAATAATGTAGGTATTTTATCTGAAAAATTATGTCCAATTACGGGCGGAATAGGGGCACGTAAATAAACTGTTTCTATATTTTTTGAATCATGAAGGCCACCAATTTCTCCTGAACCAAATGGATCCATACCGAGAATTCGCATATTCGCAGAAATCGTAACGGTTTTGAGATTCGGATTATCCCATAAAATATATCCCAAAGGAATTTCATATGGACGACAACTTATTGCATCTCCAACAGTGAGTACGTCATCAGAAAGAATAATACTTTCCAATTCCGGCTTTTGTGATAACACACCATAAGATAGATTTGTGACCCCTGATGGTGTTGTGTACTCTTTTAGGCCTTTTGGGGCAACATATTTTAGAGTTCCATCAATCACTAAACTTCGATTATCACCCAAAACATTGGCACCATATATTCTCTCTATGTTATTTGAACCAGCAAAAGATTCCTCACTTGCTACATCCCTTAGTGTACTAGGGAAAGTAATCTCGGTAAGTTCTTCTACATAATGGAAACAATAACTCTCAACACCCTCTACACCCTCAGGTATTGAATAAGATTGATTTCCACTACCAGCGGCATAATGAATAATCCATTTTCCTAAATTATGGTAGTTATCTACAATAAGACTATATCCATCGTTAGAAATTAATTTACAATCACCATAAAAAGCCTTAATATTTTCAGATGCAAACAAAAAAGTATAACCCTCTAGTCTTTCTAATGTACTTGGCAAGTATACATATTCAAGATTATCTTCTTCCTCTGGTTTTCCCATAAATGCTTGAAAACCGATATATTCAACACCTTCACTAATAACTATTGTATGTAGATTATTATATGCAAAAGCGTTACCCATAATTTGTGTTACATCTTTAGGTGTAGTATATTCAGTTATATTGTAAGGTGCAAAACTATGAATAGCGTTGTTTACAATCAAACATCTTCCGTCGTCACTTGATAATGGACCGATAAACCTTGATAATTTTGAGCAGCCAACAAAAGGGTTGTTTTCACTCCTTATATCCGATTCTTCTTCAATCAATAAGCTTTCACTATTTATAGACACTGTTTCAAGGTTGTCGCATTCTATAAATGCGTGCAACCCTATTCTATTAATTGTTTTAGGTAAATATATTGACGTGATATTATATTTTTGAGCAAACACTAATCTGCCTATTTGAGTAACAGGAGCATCAAATTCAATAACACCCTTGCCATTTCTATATCCATTATAAATAATACTAGTGTTAAATTCAGCATTTGGCCAACCTCCAACTTCAGACTTCAGTGAAATAGGCCTCCCATCAGTTGTTGTGTACCAAATCTCATTATCGGGAATAGCCGTTGGGTCAATCTCTACACCCAAGTCGCCATCTTGCTCAACATTATACTCCAATTTCAGTGAGCCGTCCAATGATTGAACGGTAACGGTTGCACTACGATAGTAACCCTCATTAGCCTCCAATTTCAGAGTAATTGTCTGCTTCTCCAAAGCACGAGTTGCGGGAACAACCGAAATCCACGATTGCGCATCTTCGGGAATAACAGCCTCGCACGCCACATTCGACAAGAATTCAAGTGTCAACTCTCCTCCCTCAGCAGTAGCGTTCTTTACGGCATTCTCCCCAACCTCCAATCCTGCCTCTTCAAAGGTGATACTTCGCATAATGACCTTGTCGCCATTGGACACAAAGACTATCACCTTGCTGTATTCATCAATCATTGCACCAGTCCTGATTTCGATTTTACCCGTCAAGCCATTTTCATTATGTGCAACGACTTTTGCCTGAATGTCGGCAGACGATGTAACCTCCACCATTACACTCTCGGTTGCGCTTGTTACTGTGTAAGCTATACTACGTGTAGAATTGAGCGACATCACCACCAAATCGGCTTCATCAAAGGCTATGCTCAGTGCCAACCCTTTAGGAAGGGTAATGACAGTACCGTCAGCAAGAGTGAAATACACATTGTTCTCGTCCTGCGTCACGCTTTGGAAGAACGAGTCACCATCTTTACCGTCTTTTCCATCAGTACCGTCCTTTCCGTACTCGCCTGTTGCCTTTCCGAGTTGTGTCCATGTCGCACCATTATCATACGATACATACCAATAATCATTTTCGATTTTGAGTTGTGGAGTAATGCCATCTTTGCCGTCGGCTCCATCTTTACCATCAGAGCCATTAGCTCCGTTTTGATCGTCTTTTCCATCAACACCAACTGCCTTCACCTTATTTCCTCCGTCATCAAGCAACCACTCACCATCAAGCGTCCAATAATAGATGCCATCCGAATCTTGTTTTACACCTATAATAGGAGTGTATCCGTCTTTGTCATCCTTACCATGATAAATAGTAATAGGTTCTGCTTTTGCAAAACTGATAGTATAGCCTACGACGTTTCCATTCTCTGAAACAGGCGTAACACCTGTAACATAATCATTATTATGTAATGCTGTTACAATAGTCTGCAACGATGAAATATTGGTATTCATCTGCAAACACAGCTGCTCGAGTTTTAACACTCTATTCTCCAAGTCATCAACGCGACCGGATAATACTGCATCATCATACTCTTTGCTACAACCTACCGTAAAAAGCAATGTAGCGACAACAAAAAAACTAAATAGTTGTTTCATAATAATATGTATTTAATTGTTTGTTCCGAAACAAAAACCATTCAGCTCCTATATGGCAATTAAATACAAAAAAAGAAAAGTGTGGAGCTGACTTTCGAATATCTAACGGAAGGTTGTAGCAGGACCTTAGAATCAAATAAACGACGCGATACCCCACACTTGAATAGTATGGGATACGCGCCATTGCGCCATTCACATAGCTATACAAAGAGTGAGTGCTGTTCGTCAGTCCTTGATTCATTGAAAACTGCTACATTTTCCGTTAAGGACAGTGCGAAAAACACTTTAACAATTATGTCTGCTTTGGGCATAAAAACCCTAAGCGACTACAAAGTTAACAAATTTTTCGCAAAACGAAGAAACACTCACAGTGGAATATCGCAACAAAATTTAAAAATTAATTAAGATTACTTCACAAAAATGGTGCTTGACGAAATTTTCGTCAAGCACCATTTTTATATATACCTCTTATATAATATATACAGAGCACTACCCTCTTTTAGCCCAAGTGTTTGCCAAGATAATGGTAACAAATGCAGCAACAAGTGTCACAGGCAATGTAATAAGAAAAGCTCCATTTCTGGTTGCACCAACAATAAGCGGCAACCAAGAGGCTATCATCACCACAATCATCGATGCAACAACAAGCCCCCTTAAGCGTTTCATATTGTAACGCGCACGTTCCTCTGCACTTGCCGTATTATATCCGGCAATAAGATTATCACCCTTTCCGGCGACTATCAAAAGTAGTACGGGAAGCAAAAAAATCGTTGTAATTATAGCAGAAATTATCATCGTGAACAGTTTTAATCGTTAAACACAGAATTAATTACACTCTGACGCAAATGTAAAAAAAAAAAAACATAAGCAAATAAATAATGGTTTTTCTTTTGCAAAAAAAATAAAATAAAAAACCATCCCCCACTATTCAACCAAACTTTTACAGAGCAGCCGAGAATAACATATAAAAAAAATCGTTACCTTTGTGAAAGATTCTAAAAAAGCAGCAATGAAGCGATTTTTGTTATTTGCCACAGTGCTTATATTGGGCGTAGTACTATACGCACAAGAATATAAATTCAGTCGCGATATTGTCTATCGCTCGGATGATGACTACGCCTATGAAATGTGCCGTTTGGACATTGCCGCTCCCGACAGTGCAAAGAATGCCCCTGTCATAGTGTGGTTCCACGGTGGCGGCTTAACGGGTGGTCACAGAGAAATTCCACAAGCTATTATGCGCGACGGTTGCGTTGTTGTGGGAGTGGGCTATCGTTTCTCGCCCAACGTAAAGGTTACCGAAATTGTCGATGATGCGGCAGCGGCCGTTGCATGGGTATTCAACAATATAGAAATATATGGTGGCAGTGCCGAGAGTATATATATTGCAGGGCATTCGGCCGGTGGATATCTGGTTGCGATGGTTGGCCTTGAGAAGGCTCGTTTGGGGTACTACAACATAAATGCTAATAAATTGAAAGGTATTATTCCCTTTAGCGGTCAAGCAATTACTCATTTCGAGGAGCGTCGTTCACGTGGCATTGCCTCGACGCGACCTATTGTGGACGAACTTTCCCCGCTTTATCATGTGCGTGGCGACGCGGCACCAATTTTAATTCTGTCGGGCGACCGAAAGATGGAAATGCTGGGACGCTACGAGGAGAATGCTTATATGTGGCGGGTATTGCAGCTTGTGGGGCACCCCGACGCTACAATATATGAGCTGCAAGGCTATGGTCACAATATGTGCGAGCCGGCGTTCCCTTTGTTGATGCGGTTCGTAAGGGAGCATGAGAAGAGGTAATTATATACAGATGCTACAATTTCGCAGAACTTACATTGAATTATGATTGCAAAAATATTAATCATCATACTCTATCTGATTGCGCCGGCAGTGGTGCTGCGAGCGTGCCGCAAAATAAAGGCACTCAACAAAATAGACCCTATATTGATACTGTATATTTTGGGAGTCATCGTGGCGAATACCCACATTGTCCCTGCCGATTGTCGAGGCATACAAAAAACTATTCAAGATGTGATGATTCCTCTGGCAATACCGATGATGCTATTCGGCTGCAATTTTAAGAATTTCAAGGCAAGCGTAACAGCGCGCGCCTTTGTCATAGGCGTCCTTGGCGTTGCACTGATGGTTGTTGCCGGATATATGCTTATTGGCAAGCATCTTGGCGCGGACGGCCCCACCGTAGGCGCAACTCTCTCGGGGCAATATACGGGTGGCGCGGGTAATTTTGCCGCCGTAAATATGATGCTCGACAAGCAAGGGCTTTCGGAAGAGAAATTTGCACTTGTGGCCACCTGTAATTTAGTTGTGTCATTCTTTTATCTGATGTTCCTTATGGGTGGCGGTGTGAGCATTGCACGGCGCATTGTTCACGGCAAAAATCTTAAGTCTTACAACGACACTATCAACGCCGAGGAGTATACAAACGATAATCCATACAAAGATTTTGGCACAAAGAAGAGCTTCGTGCAACTTGTAAAAATTTTTATTGCAGCAACCATTGTGGCTGCCGTATCACTCGTCGCAAGCAACTTTTTCAAGGCAGGCACCCCTCTCTTCGATATTCTCGGCGGCGACTACTCAATGGTGGCACTCATTCTGGTACTGACTACCGTCAGCCTTCTGCTGACGAACTTCAAGCAGGTGCGCTCGTGGGATAAAAGTTTCGATGCGGGAATGTATCTTATCTATATTTTCTGCTTCGCAATGGCAATGTTGGCCGACCTTTCGCAGCTCGATTGGAAGATGGGACTTTGGGTACTCATCTACCAAACAATCATAGTCTTTGGCTCGCTTATGCTGACGGTAGTATTGGCCCGCCCTTTAAGAGTGGACGCCGATAGTGCGGTTATAACCTCGGACACGCTGGTAAATTCACCTATCTGCGTACCGATGATTGCAGCCACAATGAAAAACAAAAATGCCATAATGGTTGGAATTACCAACGGCCTTGCAGGATACGCAGTAGGTAATTATTTAGGATTCCTCGTATTCAAACTGCTGGGCGGAGTAATTGCGCTCTAACATTAACGTAATAAACGACAAACACTTACATATTAATTATTATGAAAAAACTATTTGCTGTAATATTTATCTTTATCGCTACACTGAGCGTACATGGTCAGAATAAAGAGAAAATAAAGACCGGCTGGAACTTCGGTCCTCTGCCTGCAGTAAGCTACAACTCCGACCTTGGGTTCCAATATGGTGCCTTGTGCGACATTTTCTACTTTGGCGACGGAAGTACCTACCCTACTTATCTTCACAAATTCAATGTGGAACTTTCGCACTACACTAAGGGCGAGACTATTGCGCATATGTTCTACGACTCGAAGTTTCTGCTTCCCGGCCTGCGTGTGACTGCTGCACTCTCGTATCTTGAATCGGCAATGTCACCGTTTTACGGATTCAACGGCTACGCTTCGCCACTCAATACGGACCTGACAAAGAATAGTTCGTACTATTATATGGACCGCTCCATGCTGCGTGGTATTGCCGACCTACAGGGTAACATTTTCAACAACCTCGCGTGGATGGCGGGCCTTACATTCTGGAATGTTTCCACAGGCGACGTACAGCTTGAGAAATACAAGAACGAGCTTTCACTATACGAGCAATATGTAGCAAGCGGCCTTATTAAAGAGAATGAGATTTCAGGCACCCACATTGAGTTTAAAGGCGGACTTGTTTATGACACTCGAGACATGGAAGCTGCCCCCACAAAAGGTTACTGCGCCGAGGTTGTGGCAAGCTTGTCGCCCGCCCTCTTTGGCGACGCAGAAGCATACGGTCGCATCATGGCCTCGTGGCGTCAGTTTTTCCCCATCTTGAAGGATAATCCGGTGCTGGGCTACCGTCTGAACTACCAGCAGACTTTTGGCAATGCCCCTTTCTACCTGCAACAGACAATAACACCTCTTTATCTGCGCCAGATTAAGAATGAGGGCTTAGGTGGCAAAAACTCTGTGAGGGGCATCTTGCAGAATCGCATCCTGGGCGATGGATACGCGTGGGCTAACATAGAGGCGAGAATTAAGATTGCGCGTTTCAGCTTAATCAACCAAAATTGGTACGTGGCTCTTAATCCTTTTGTAGACATGGGCATTATTACCGACGACCGCAAATTCGAGGAGCAAAGTAACAAAGAAAATGAACTTTTGGGGCTATACTCGGGCGAGGACTATAATGATATTCACGTTAGCGCAGGCATGGGCCTGAAGTTGGTTATGAACCACAATTTTATAATCTCGGTTGAGTATGGCAAACCCTTTGACAAACGCGATGGTAAGGGCAGTCTGAACATTGGCACAAACTACATTTTTTAATCGAAAGATGAAAGTATAAAAAATAGTTTGACGCGATGCCAAACTATTTTTTATACCGACACGACAAATGTATACAAAAAAGAGATACTCAAAAGTATCTCTTTTTGTAGCGCCTACGGGAATCGAACCCGTGTTCCATGCGTGAGAGGCATGTGTCCTAGCCGCTAGACGAAAGCGCCATTTCATTTTTGCTTTGCAAAGGTACAAGAACTTTTTTACATACGCAACAAAAATAGAAATATTTTTCCATTGGGTACAAAAAAATTGCGACTATGCGTCACGCACAATCGCAATCCGAGAAAAAATTACTTTAAGCAACTATTTGTTGAAAATAGTTTTAGGATTTTATCTTTGCGGAAATTTCCAACATTCTTTCTATTGGGCGCAAGGCATCCTCGCGCATGGTCGCATCAAGTTCAACCTGTGGCCATTCGTATTTTATGCAATTATATAGTTTCTCCATTGTATTCATTCTCATATAATCACATTCGTTGCATGCACAGCCTGCCGAAGCAACCGGAGGAACAGGAATAAATTTCTTGCCGGGGATACTCTTCTGCATTTCGTGCAAAATGCCACTCTCGGTAACAACAAGATAGGTGTCACATTCATCTGTCTGAGCAAATTTAAGAATCGCAGCCGTAGAGCCTATATAGTCGGCAAGAGCAAGGACCCCACTCTTGCACTCGGGATGAGCAAGCACTTTTGCCGATGGATACTGCGCCTTGAGCTCGACGATTTTTTCTATCGAGAAACGTTCGTGAACATGGCAGCCACCGTTCCACAAAAGCATATTGCGACCCGTAATTGCATTAAGATAACCGCCGAGATTCTTGTCGGGAGCGAAAAGTATTTTTTCGTCTTTCGGGAAACTCTCGACCACCTGACGGGCATTAGAAGATGTAACAACAACATCTGTTAATGCTTTTACCGCAGCCGAAGTGTTCACATAGGCAACAACCTTGTACTCGGGGTGCTCGCGCTTGTAACGCGCAAGGTCCTCGGCCTTACAAGTATCGGCAAGAGAGCAACCGGCGTTAAGGTCGGGCAAAAGTACCATCTTGTCGGGGCAAAGGACTTTATTCGTCTCGGCCATGAAATGAACGCCGCACATAACAATAATATCTGCGGTTGTTTTTGCCGCCTGCTGAGCAAGCGCAAGACTGTCACCCACAAAATCGGCAACATCTTGAATGTCGCCCGACGTATAATAGTGTGCAAGAATAACAGCGTTCTTCTCTTCACACATACGCCTTATCTCATTTTTAATATCAATTCCGGCAGGTACAGGCTCGTCTACAAAGCCTCTGTCTTTCCACGATTCCTTCATCTTCTATAAAAATTAAGGTAATTATTATACTTCGTCACATAAATTTGTGACACAAGAGGTTAAAAGCAAGCAGCAAAAGATAAATGCAGTCTTACACCCTTTCAATTTGCTAAGATAGTTCTTTACCCGAAGAAAAGCAACAAGACTATAATATTTTTATAAAATTTTAGAAGCTGTTTAAATTTATGTCCTTGAAATTTTATAGGTCTTTTTTAGGATGTTTTTTCATTTTTTTAAAGGCGCATAGCGGGCTATGTAACTGTAAAAAAGGGAAAAACAGGCAAAAAAGAACATAAAAAGGCAAGCACAATTTGCATATAATGTAATAAACTTTTTAGAAAGAAATTTAAACAGCTTCTAAAACTGTCGCATATATTAAAAAGTCGCAGACAGATGCACACCTGCACCGCCATGCTGCGTCGCATAAGGAACAACAGAAATATTGTATTTCCGGACAAACGGAGTAGTCAATAATGCCGCGCACCCTGTTCCAAGCGCAGCACCGGCAAGCACATCCCACGCATCGTGTCGGCGGGCATACACCCTGCCCCACGCCACGTATCCTGCAACCGCATAGGCCGGCACCGCATATTTCCACCCGTAGCGTCGCAACAGAAAAGTAGCACCCGCAAAAGCCACCCCCGCATGATTCGAGGGGAAAGAGTGAAGGTCGCTGCCGTCGGGACGCTCTTTTTTTACCGTATACTTTAACGCATAAGCCGTTGCCACACTCGTTGCCCCGCTCCCCACAAGCTGCCAGAAGCCCTTATAATCCTTTTCGACAACAGCAACGGCAGCTCCGGCAACCGACGGCACAAACATCGCAACGTCGGTAGATGCCTCTACGACCTTGCGCGATTGGGCAAAAAGAGTACCACAGCAACAGAGCAACATAAAGAATGTTAAACGAGCACCCATCATCTATAAATTAATATTTGCAAATATCACAACACAACATTGTAACATTTGCAAATATATAAATAAGCTAAAAAATAATCTTTTCTAACGTTTAAAATCTATCTTAGGATTCTCATTTTTATATTGCTCCATACACATTCCCGTGACGGCACCTATATAAGTAGGGTCAGAGACATAAAACTTTTTATTATCATACAGATAACCACAACCATTTATATCCACTCCAAGATTAACATACACACACTCATGCCCGGGAAAATTCACCAAATGATTCTCGAGCCCAAGAACCTGCTTCAAAAGATAAGAATAAAAAATAGACCTATCTTCACAATCACATTTCGGATAAAAAAGCATTTCGTCAAAGAAATAAGGCTTCTCAAAGCCATGCTGTTCATCATCAGTTGCATACTCAAAAGCCCTCTGAACAAAATGCAACAATTTATCCACCGCCACACGCACAGGCAACGTATCTAATTGACTTTTAAGCTGTGAAGCAACACTCTGCTGCGAAGCTGTTACCGCAGACATAGCATAATCGGCAATATCCATTTGCGGATAACGATACAACATTTGCATCACATTTGCATTAACCTCACCCTTTATACAAAGCCCTCCATACTCGAATTTATAATTATGAGGATTACCGGGCACAACAGGCACACTCACCAACTGCAAATTCAAATATTTTCCACAATCTGCATTTTTAGGAACGTCGTAAGTCGAAAAGCTAATGGAACCTTTAGCATCGGTTGTCGATTCATTGTCAAAAAACAGATAATACTTTTTCCCATCTTGATTGACATACGCACGACTATAAACCTGTTGTTTAATATATATAAGCAAAAATGGTTCTTTTTTCGATGTAAGTCCCAATTTTACATCATAACCACTATGCAGAAGCAAATAATGAGCCAATGTAATACGACGACCACAATCAGAAAATTCACTGTCACAATAAGCACGTATCAGTTCACACAGGAACCAATCATTCAATTTATGTTCAGTGGAAAATTGCGATAATACAGGAAGAATTTTTTTCTCTACCCCATGCTTTTTATAAGCCTCCCACAGCAATGGAAAATGCTCTTTCGAGTCTCCCACCGGCAAACTCTCACTCCAATCAGATTGTGGTACCGTTACATTTGACGCATAAAAAGCAAAAGTACGCGAGTGCGGTTGTCCAACATTGGGGGTAACAGGCTTATGCGGTTCCTTGTCCTTAACATGAGGGGGTACAGGCTTTTGCGGCTCTTTATCCTTTACCGGAGGAGCAACAATAGGCTTTTGCGGCTCTTTATTATCCTTTACCACCGGCACACTTTTAGGCTTTGGCTTTTTGTTTCTTTCCTTTCCTGCAAACGAATTATAATCTTTCCAAACACCGGCAAGAAATTTAGAATAATCATCAAGAACACTTTTGCGAAAAGAAAAAAAATCTTTTCTTATACTTTTGCGAAACTCATCAAAAGACTCATTATTTGTTTGAGCAGTGGCAGGATAAATACCCGCCACAAACAACAAACAAACTATAAAGATTTTTTTAATCATCCAATCCTTATTAAAAGATTACTCTTTCTCTATTCCCTTTTTTATAAATTCAGAAACCTTTTGTGCGTGACGTTGAGCAGCCTCGCTCTCTTTCAACGCATTTTCAAAAGCCCTGATACGAGCCTTTGTTGCCGCGCTCTCGCTAATAACATAATGCGTAATAATCTCGTACAATCCTTGTCTCTCTTCGCGAACAACGCTAAATGACGGAACCATTTCTCCACGAATCTCTTTATCAACAATTCTTTCATAAGCAGAATAAAAATGCTCAAAATCCTCTTCGGAAATTGCAGCATCAGCAATTATGCGCCCCTTCACTGTACTTCCGGCCAATGTTGCATATCTGTTAGCCGCATCATTCTCGGCTGCTTGAAGAGCCAATCCTTTTCTTTTAGTCAATGGAGAAACACCTACAATCTCATAAGCATCCTCACCCATGGTATTAAGTTTTTCATAATGACTCAAAAGAGCAACCTCCAATGAACGCGAGCTTCCATAGAGACTCCATTTACCTTTTTTATACTCCTTCATTTTAGTTTTATACTCTTTTTTCAGTGCCTTATTAAACGCTTTACTGTTCTGCGCTTCTACAGCAGGTGCAAGCAGACACACTGCCAACAATAAAAACAAAATCTTTTTCATAGTTTTAAATATTAAATAGTTTATAACAAATTAAAAATTATAGAAATGTCCGGGGCCATAAAGTCCGAATTCCGGGTCTTTTTCTGGTTGCCAAGTGCGTATCTTTATCTGTGGAGCATTATGGTCGGTCATATCAACAAGCAAGAACAAATACCCCTTGTCTGCATAGTTAGACGAACAATAATCCTGAGCTATTTGTATCGAAAATATTTCACCATCGGCATTTTCCTGCCATTGAATATCATTCTCGGTAAATCTGATGTTTACAAATTCCTTTGCACGAAACGCCCGTCTGAGTTTTTCTATATACTCATTTTTCGTATAACGGTTATATTTTATAATTTTCTGCCCCACATCCGTAACACGCCCCTCGTTCATTGGTGCAACGGTTGTGACCTTTGCTTCGTTACCAACTATAATGGTAGCATTGTCGTGAAAGATACTCTCTATATAATCTATACGTTTCAAGCAAAATGCAGTCTTATAGTTCTCCATAAACTCAAGTATCATTTCACGCGTCTCTTCTTTCCACCCGGTGGGCTTAACCAAGATATTGTGCATAGCCTCTGTGCCGAGTCCGAATGAGATATTATCGCATTTTGCCTCTTTATTAAAAGTAAAAGCAACATCCTCGACAAAAGTTTTTTTACGTTTACCAATATCAAAAGAGAAAGACATTTGCAAGCCTCGCACAACGACACAGTCGTTGCAACCTTTAAAAAACACAGGCTTCCCTTCACCCACTATTCGCCCCGCGCCATAAGAAATAAGTTTATTATACACATCTAATCCGTTCAACGTAAAGTAGTCAGGAGCTGCCACAGATGTATATTTTCGAGTTTTTATAGCATCGAGAATTTTATTATAAACGTCCTTATAAACAGCATTATCCTCGACAAGTTGCGTAGGAGCAATCTTCTTTTCCGCCTCTAACTTAACAACAGATGCATTCGCAGTGGAAACACTATCTTCACGTTTGGCAACAATATTATTTTCGGGCTGCTGAGCCGGAGCATTTTTTTTCTTTGCCTGCACCGTTACTTCAGCCTTAGGAAAAGATCGTTTACTCACAACATCAAGCACACTTTTCATCTCTGCATCGCCACGCGCAAGACCTTTATACTCATACTCTACACTAACATGATAAGTATTTTTTTCGACTCCGGGAGCCATTTCCAACATACCCCACCCATCCTTTGCCGAGCCGCTACATTCACTGCGACCGTCACTGTAAGTAAAGTCGAGGTTGGCAACAGGCTCGTCCTTATAAGTGAATCGAAGGTCAATGTTATTTTCCTCGCAACGTTCAAAAACTATATTAATACGGCTCAATACTGCATCTATCTGCAAAGGCACCCAATTAACTATTTTATGACCGTTAAACGCTACACTGTCGGGACGTTGCGTAGAGCGCACAAGCGAATATGCCCAATAGTAATATTGCAGAGCAATATCCACACGTTTCTCTTCCTCGGCCTGCACAGCAATCGCCAACATATCTTTGGCTTTTGCTATACGATCGGCATAAATTTTGTCAAGCTCGCTGCGTTTAATCCATCGGCGCACCGTAACATCCGGCTCCTTGCCAAGCACCCACTTTTCGGTGTTTGTAAGCGAACTTTGCGAATATGTATTTATGCAGTTTCTTACAAAAGCTTTTGAATCGATACTATCATTGTCGGTTTTTTCCTCTTCGACAAGAACAAAGTCATTCGACACATGCATTGCTATTCTCGAAACAAGGTCGGCAAGAGCCTGCCTGTCAGCCTCGGCCTCAGTCTCGCCACGGCCGACACCATAAATATAATCGCCACTACCGGTGATTACATCCCAATTCTGAGCATAAATTGCCGATAACGAGAAAAACAAAAAAGAAAATAATATTGATATTTTTTTAATCATGACATCTATCAATCTCTTTTTTTATAGATTTTATCAAATGCTTAAAAATTTATATGCATACCTGCATTAATCTTAAATCCTTCATAATATTGCGCGCCCCTCCATAATTTTATTTCTGTATCATACTCCGGTGTAACATTTATTCCTAACCATGAAAATAAATGCAATTCCATACGCATAGCAAATTTAGCTACTTGATTACCATCAATGCCATCACCACACATCCAACCAATTTGAGGAGTTAATCTGAAGCGTTTTCCAATAGGGATTCCATAACCTAATCTAAAGCCATAGCCAATTTCATCACAACTTTCGTCATAATAATCATAATAATAATCAGCACTTATTTTATATAAATCAATTTGTATATTAAAATTAGAAATATATGCACCAAAACTTGCGCCAATAGCGTTTCCATCACCATTTACAGCATAAGTATAATTACCTTGCAAATAACAGCATGTCTTTCTATTAAATCTATGTTTCTTAGTAAGCTGCGCATAATGAATAGGATTGTTGGAGTTAAAAATGACATTTTTTGTATAATCCTCGTAACCCGAACATTTTAATTCTACCTGATAACTGCCGGGAACAATACTTCCCGAGTATGGAGTTACACCCCTATATTCGCCATTCATATAAAGTTGGGCACCTGTGGGTGTAGATTCTACGCCGGCCATCAACACATCGTCCATCGTCAGCTTAATATTAGACACTTTACCCTCTTCTATATATACATTTGTAGAAGAAGGGTTATAGTTCTGCATTTTCAAAGTAATTTTACGCGAACCAATAAGTACATCTTTTATATTACAAGGAGTTTTTCCACGCACTACACCATCAATCTCAACAGTTGCCCCCGAAGGCACGGACGTTACAGAAACATAGCCGGTCAAGGGAGTGGGAGCATCAAGTTCAATACTCTGACTAACATTAGCCTCGACTTTTATTTTTTTGCTCGAAGTGCGGTGACTCTCTTGTCTGCACTCTACTATGTGTTCACCGCCCTTAAGCACTCCTTTCCAACTGCCCTTTGCCTTAAATTCATTATCTACATAAATATCGGCGGCATCGGTTGTCGTAAGTGTTATTTCAGAAAAATTACCTTTCAGTGTTACACGCTCTACATGTATTGCCGAATCATTGTTAAGCACAACACGTCCCTCGGATGTAAAATAGTTATCGGATATAATTTGATAATCATAAGTACCGTAATTGAGGTTTTTAGCAACATTGCCATCACTGTCTACTTCACCGAAAAGTTCGTAATTTGCCGCTCCATTTTTCTTATACATGACAATGGCACCTTCAACAGCAGGTGTAATATTAAATTGCAACATCTGCATGTGTAGCTCTTTTTTCACAACCTTCTCGACACGGTCATAAGTTATCTCCATATTATATGTCTTTCCGGCTTGCAGTGTCTGTCCAAGGTCGAAATTTCTAAGCGTATTGTAACCGTCACGACTAATGGTAACAATCTTTGCATTTTTCTGTACATACACCCATAATTCGTCGCCGTTAGGTTTGAGTATACTTTTAAGACTGTTAAAATCGAATAAAAAGCCATTAAGATCTTCTTCACCATCAGTGGCACGTACTTTTATTAATGCATAGAGATTTCCGCTACCATCTACTTTTTGATACTGTGGATTAGATGCAGTACCATCCAATTGATTCAATTGAAATTTTACAACGTCGAATCGTAACTTTTGTTGTGCTAATATGTTATGCGGAAATAAGAAGGACAACAAAAGTGTTAAAATAAACAAAATGCGTTTTTGGGGTTGCATAAATTTTTATTTTACAGCCGATGTTCCCCTACCGACACATTATATAACATTCAATTCCTTTAAATACCAAAATAAAAAAAGCGCGGGAACTGTACCTGTTACTCGTCCCACGTCCAGAGGCTCTCGCATTGCCCGATATAGTTGAACGAGCAACGCAGACCCACGCCGATACGATATAATAGCCACAACCATACGCCCCCTTAAAAAAGGAGACATTGGCTGCAGATATTTACATCACACCCATGGCATCTACCGCTGCTATGCTCAAGACTATACCTAAAATTTGCGAGATTTCCGGACGTCAAGAACAAAGCGCATTGTAAACGCTTTCCATATATTGGCCTCCCACACCCATATAGTATAAACTATATTCCGGCTGAAAAGTTTAAAACCGTTAACAGCCATCGGCGTTAGGAGTGTGCAAATTTAATACTTATTTTATTAATAAAAAATTATTTAAAAATTTATTTAAAATTCAACAGTTACAAATTTCTTTATTATATAAACTAAATTCATTTTGTTTTTCCTATATTTGCAAAATTGAATAAAAAACAAAATAAATACACAACTATGTATCTGCACAAAGAATTGGAGACGATGACCCGTCCCGAAATTGAAAAATTACAGTTGGAAAGATTGCAAAAAACAGTACTCCACTGTATGAATTCTCCTTTTTACAAAAAAAGATTCGAAGAGAATAATCTTAAGCCCGAAGATATAAAGTCGCTCGACGACCTGCGCAAAATACCATTCACCACCAAACAGGACCTGCGCGACACTTACCCGTTCGGCATTGCATCCGTTCCTTTGGAAAAGGCCACACGTCTGCACTCGTCGAGCGGAACAACCGGTAACCCCACAGTTATTCTTCACACACAGAAGGACCTTGACGAATGGGCAAATGCCGTTGCACGCTGTCTGCACATGGTGGGACTGCGCCCCAGCGACGTATTTCAGAATTCATCGGGCTACGGAATGTTCACCGGAGGATTGGGCTTTCAATATGGAGCCGAGCGTCTGGGCATGCTCACTGTACCCGCTGCTGCCGGAAACACCAAACGACAAATAAAGTTCATGACCGACTTTGGGACCACTGCCGTACACGCAATTCCCAGCTACGCTGCACGCATATACGAAGTGATGGAAGAAATGGGCATCGACCCTCGTCGCGACACTAAGCTAAAGACCCTTATCATCGGTGCCGAGCCACACTCCGAGGAACAGCGTCGCCGCATAGAGGAAATGCTGGGCGTAAAAGCATATAACTCATTCGGAATGTCAGAAATGTGCGGTCCGGGCGTTGCATTCGAATGCACCGAGCAGAATGGCCTGCACATTTGGGAGGATTATTATATTGTGGAGATTGTAGACCCCGAAACATTGGAGCCTGTTGCCGAGGGCGAGGTTGGCGAGCTTGTACTTACCACCATCAACCGCGAAGCAATGCCCCTGCTGAGGTACCGCACACGCGACCTTACACGTGTACTCCCCGGAGAGTGCCCCTGCGGACGTCACCATAAACGTCTCGACCGCATGAAAGGACGCAGCGACGACATGATTATACTGAAGGGCGTAAACATTTTCCCCATACAGATAGAGACTATATTGTTGCAATTCAAGGAATTGAGCACTGATTACCTTATTACATTGGAGACAAAAGACACCAACGACGAAATGACAATAGAGGTAGAATTGAACGAGATGTTTACCGACGACTATGCACGTCTGCAATCGCTCACACGCGAGATTACCCGTCAGTTGAAAGACGAGATTCTTGTAACGCCCCGCATAAAATTGATGCCCAAAGGCTCCCTTCCCAAGAGCGAGGGCAAGGCCGTGAGAGTAAAAGACCTGCGTAAGACTTTTTAATTGAATAACTTAAAGAACAAGCAATATGACAGTACATCAGTTATCAGTATTCATAGAGAACAGACAGGGAACATTGCAAAAAGTGCTTGACCTGCTGAAAGAGGGTAACATTCAGTTAATTGCAACCACAATTGCCGACACCACCGAATATGGAATTTACCGCATCATCTGCTCGGAGCCTACACGTGCATACGAGACATTGAAAAATGCAGGAATCTCGGTGAACCTGTCGGACGTATTTGCCATTAAGCTCGAAAATGAGGTTGGACGTGCCGCAGACACTATTAAACTCTTCAGCGAGGCAGGAATAGGAATATCTTACTTCTACTCTTTCATGCTGGGGAATAATGGAATAATGGTGTTCCGCGCCGATAACGCCGAACGCGCACGCGAAATTATAATCCTTAACAAACTCGATTTTATCGCCGAAAAGGATTTATCGAAATTATTGTAAATAAAAAAGCACTAAATAGAAAAGCACTCTTGCGATTTTTTGCAAGAGTGCTTTTCTATTTTAAATCTTATAGCTACATTTGTCGTAAACATTACCTTTAAAGGTTTAAATTAACAACAATTAAAAGAACAGGCTCGAATATATAAAAAACATTTAATGAATTAATCTTTTTAAACAAATAAAAGTCAAAATAAAAATAAGTAACCTCTATAAATAAACATTGTACGATAAAAAAATAAAACTATACACAAATGAACAAATTCATCAAATGGGGAATCGTTGCGATTATCGTTGCCGCACTTGCAGTGATGGGCATACGCGCATTCACCCCTAAAGTAAACGAGGAAATTAAAGAGACGCCGGCAGCAAAAGGCAAACAGAGTCGCGACCTAAATGTCAAAGCAGTGGTATTGCAACAAACAACAATCTCTGATGAGTTTTTTGTGAGTGGCAGTATCCTCCCCGACGAAGAGGTAGACCTATCATTCGAAACATCCGGAAAAATAACAGATATATTTTTCAAAGAAGGTACACGCGTATCGAAAGGTGACCTTCTTGCAAAAATAAACGACGCCCCCCTGCAAGCGGAGCTTAACAAACTAAAAGCACAATTGAAACTATACACCGACCGAATGTATCGCCAGAATGCACTGCTCGAGAAAGAGGCCGTCAGTCAAGAGGCTTTTCAAGAGGCAGAAACAAACCTCGCCACCCTGCAAGCAGAGATTGACAAGGTAACAGCCAACATTGAGCAGACAGAGTTACGCGCACCATTCGATGGAATTATCGGACTGCGCCAAGTGAGCCAGGGAACATACGCCTCGCCCACAACAACCATTGCCCGACTGACAAAGACCAACCCCCTGAAAATAGATTTTGCCGTACCCGAGAGATACGCCGGAACATTGAAGGCCGGCACTGCACTCACATTCACAGTAGAGGGCGACCTTGATGAAAGAAAAGCAAAAATCTATGCCCTCGACTCGCACGTAAACAGCGACACACGCACTTTCAGCGTGCGTGCACTATACGACAACAGCAACGGCAAACTTTACCCCGGACGCTACGTGAGCATAGCCCTTACCACACAAACATTCGAAAATACACTCGCCGTTCCCAGCCAAGCAATAATCTCGGAAATGGGCATCGACAAAGTATTCCTTTATAAAAGCGGAAAAGCACTACCCGTAGAAATAAAGAAAGGCGTGCGCACAGAATCGCTTGTGCAAGTAATCGAAGGCATTAACCCCGGCGACACTGTAATTACAACCGGAACAATGCAATTACGCACAGGACAAAAAGTCATTCTCGACAGTGTAAACAAATAGCAGGAGGAACAAAATAATGAATATTTCCGAACTAAGCATACGCCGTCCGGTACTCGCCACAGTGCTCACGCTTATAATAGTGCTGTTCGGCCTTATAGGCTACATAAGCCTGGGAGTGCGCGAATATCCATCGGTGGATAACCCCATAATTTCCGTATCATGCTCCTACCCCGGAGCAAACGCCGACGTAATAGAGAATCAGATAACCGAGCCGTTGGAGCAAAATATCAACGGAATTCCGGGAATACGCTCGCTCACAAGTGTCAGCCAGCAGGGACAGAGCCGCATCACCGTCGAGTTTGAACTATCCGTAGACCTTGAGACAGCCGCAAACGACGTACGCGACAAAGTATCGCGTGCCCAACGATGGCTGCCGCGCGACTGCGACCCCCCGACAGTATCAAAAGCCGACGCCGACGCAACCCCCATTCTGATGGTCGCCATACAAAGTGAGAAACGGTCGCTGCTCGAAATAAGCGAAATTGCCGACCTTACCGTAAAAGAGCAGTTACAGACAATCCCCGAAGTGAGCAGCGTATCAATCTGGGGCGAGAAACGATACTGCATGCGTCTGTGGCTCGACCCCATAAAAATGTCGGGCTACGGAATAACCCCGATGGACGTAAAAAACGCCCTCGACAAAGAGAATGTAGAGCTTCCTTCGGGCAGCATCGAGGGTAACAACACCGAACTTACCATACGTACATTGGGACTGATGCACACAACCGACGAATTTAACAACCTTGTCATCAGAGAGGATGAAGGGCGCATCATACGCTTCAGCGACATTGGCCGCGCCGAGCTTAGTGCACGCGACCTTAAAAGCTACATGAAGATGAACGGCGTGCCCATGGTGGGCGTTGTTGTAATTCCGCAGCCGGGAGCCAACCACATTAACATCGCCGAGGCTGTATACGACCGTATGGAGAAGATGAAAAAAGACCTTCCCGAAGATGTAACATACAACTACGGCTTTGACAATACTCGTTTCATACGCGCATCTATCGACGAGGTAAAAAGCACCGTTTACGAGGCTTTTATTCTTGTGATTATCATCATCTTCCTATTCTTGCGCGACTGGCGCGTGACACTTGTACCCTGTATCGTAATTCCCGTGTCGTTGGTGGGAGCATTCTTTATAATGTACATTGCAGGATTCTCGATAAACGTACTTTCGATGCTTGCGATAGTGCTATCTGTGGGCCTTGTGGTGGACGACGCTATTGTAATGACGGAAAATATCTATATACGAATAGAGCGAGGCATGCAACCAAAAGCCGCAGGAATAGAGGGTGCAAAAGAGATTTTCTTTGCCGTAATTTCGACAACAATCACCCTGCTGGCAGTATTCTTCCCCATAGTGTTTATGGAGGGAACAACCGGCCGTCTGTTCCGCGAATTTAGCTTTGTGGTTGCAGGCTCTGTGATAATATCATCCTTTGCCGCACTAACCTTCACGCCTATGCTTGCCACTAAGTTGTTGGTACGCCGCGAGAATCAAAGTTGGTTCTACCGAAAGACCGAGCCATTCTTCGAAGGAATTAACAGATACTATGCAAAAAGCCTTAATTGGTTCTTGCGCCGTCGCTATATATCAATAGCAATAATGATATTATCGTTCATTGGCATTGGATGGATGTGGACAAGTATCCCCGCAGAAATGGCACCACTCGAGGACCGCTCGAGTATAACCATACGCACAATGGGCGCCGAGGGTGTGACATACGAATATATGCGCGACTACACAGAGGACATCAGCCGTATGGCCGACTCGTTGATGCCTGACGCAGCCTTTATTACCGCCCGCGTGTCCGAGGGTAACGGTAACATACAGATTACCCTTAAAGACCTTAAAGAACGCGACTATACTCAGATGGAGGTTGCCGAAAAACTGTCGCGTGCCGTACGCACAAAGACCGACGCACGTTCATTCGTGCAACAACGCTCGACCTTCGGCGGACGACGCGGCGCAATGCCCGTGCAATATGTGTTACAGGCCACTAACATAGAAAAATTACAGGAGGTGCTGCCCAAATTCATGGCAAAAGTTTACGACAGTCCCATATTCCAAATGGCCGACGTAGACCTTAAATTCAGTAAGCCCGAACTAAGAATAGAGATTAACCGCGAGAAGGCCAACCTGATGGGTGTAAACACAAAAGATATTGCACAGACACTGCAATATGGCCTTAGCGGACAGCGTTTGGGCTACCTTTACCTCAACGGCAAGCAGTATGAGATTGTGGGTGAAATTAACCGTCAGCAACGTAACAGCCCCGCCAATCTGAAGTCTATCTATATGCGCAGCAGCGATGGAGAGATGATACAGATGGAGAATCTTGTGGAGCTTATCGAGGGAATTGCGCCACCCAAATTGTACCGTTACAACCGATTCGTGTCGGCAACAATATCTGCCGGCCTTGCCGAGGGAAAGACCATTGGTGACGGACTCGACGAAATGGATAAAATTGCAGCAAGCACACTTGATGACACATTCCGTACGGCACTTGCCGGCGACTCGAAGGAGTTCCGCGAAAGTTCATCGAGCTTGATGTTCGCCTTTGCGCTTGCACTTGTGCTCATCTATTTGATTCTTGCGGCGCAGTTCGAGAGTTTCAAAGACCCGTTCATCATAATGCTTACAGTGCCCCTCGCCATCTGCGGCGCACTGATATTCATGACCGTAGGCGACCAGACGATGAACATCTTTAGTCAGATTGGTATTATCATGCTCATAGGCCTTGTGGCAAAGAATGGTATTCTCATTGTGGAGTTTGCCAACCAGAAGCAGAAAGCCGGCGTTGATAAGATGATGGCCATACGCGACGCAGCGGTGCTTCGCTTGCGACCCATTCTGATGACAAGCGCATCGACCATTCTGGGACTTTTGCCGTTGATGTTCGCTACCGGAGAAGGATGCAACGGACGAATAGCAATGGGAACAGCCGTCGTTGGAGGAATGTTAATATCCACCCTGCTTACAATGTACATAGTACCCACAATATACTCATTTGTATCAACCAACCTTGCAAACAAAAAACAATGAAATTGAAAAATATAATATACACAGCTACACTTTTGTTGGCAACCTTGAATAGTCAGGCACAAGAAAATATCACCACGTTAAAATCGTGCATCGAACGAGGATTGGAGAATAACTATTCGCTACGCATTGTACGCAATAACGAGGAGATTGCCAACAACAATTTCTCGTTGGCAAATGCGGGAATGCTGCCCACAGCCAATCTTTCGGGCGGATACAGCGGCACACTCGACAACAGCGACGTAACCGACCGCGCAAGCGGAACAACATCCAAGCAGCGTAACATCACCGACCACACGCTGCGTGCGGGAGTAGACCTGCAATGGATGATATTCGACGGATTCAAAATGCAGGCCGATTACAACCGTCTGCGCGAACTGAAATTGCAGAGCGAGACACAGACACGCCTCGCAGTAGAGGACTTTGTGGCAAACCTCACTGCCGAATATTACAATTTCGTGCAGCAGAGTGCACGTCTGCGCAACCTTAACTACGCTGTACAACTGTCGCGCGAGCGTCTGCGCATAGTACACGAACGCTACGTCATTGGCGACAATTCGCGTCTGGACCTTTTGCAAGCACGCGTGGACTTCAACGCCGACAGCGCCGAGAGTGTCAAGCAGCATGAACTTCTTGCAACCTCGCGCATACGCCTGCACGAACTTATGGCTGACGAAAATATCGAAGAGACATTCAACGTTTCGGACACGACAGTAAGCGTCGTGCGCATAATGAACTTCGAGAAACTGTGGGAATCGACACTGCAAAATAACGCATCGCTGCTGCTTGCCGCACAAGACAAAAAACTCGCCGAAATTGACCTTAAGAGCATACGTTCGCGCGACTACCCCTACCTGAGCCTTAACGCCGGATACGGCTACACACACAACAAATACGAGGTTGGCACCACCGACGTGCGTAAACAGTGGGGAGCAGACTTTGGAGTAACAGTAGGATTCAAGCTTTTCGACGGCAAAAGAAACAAAGACCGTCGCAACGCCAAGCTCGCCGTAAAAAATGCCGAGCTTGAACAGCAGGACCTTCAGCTTGCACTATACGCAGACCTTGCCGACCTATGGCAGGCATACGAAAATAACACCCGTCTGCTCGCCCTCGAACGTCAGAATGTGTTTGCTGCACGCGAAAATTACGAAATTGCCCACGAAAGATACCTGTTGGGCGACCTTTCGGGAATAGAGATGCGCGAGGCACAGCAAAGCCTGCTCGATGCAGAGGAGCGCATCCTTGTGGCAGAATACAACACCAAACTGTGCGAAATTTCTCTTTTGCAGTTAAGCGGAAACATAATGGTCTATTTGAAGTAAAATAAATGCAAAAATCCAGCCTTGCGGCTGGATTTTTGCATTGCTACATATTAATCTTCTTATTCGAAATATTTAAGATTATCGAAGCAAGGCTTTAAGCGTCCCTGCTCAATTCCATGAACAATTTCCACCACACGGTCGTTCATGGGAGTAGGACAGTCTACCCTTCTGCCATACTCCGAAACAGCACCATTAATAGCATCAACCTCAGTCAGTTTACCCTTCTCAAGGTCCTGTAACATGCTCGCCTTAAGTTTCGCATGCTTGCGGATGGCTATCGGAATAATGAAAAAAGAGAAAGCGCGTTTCAAAGAGTTATTATAATCGAGCAATTTAACAATATCCTTGCCCTGCACAGGCTCGATGCGTATGCCGCCTGCCTTGCAAACATCTATACACTCTTTTATCAGAGCCTGCACCACACGACGCGAGGCACGCGGACCGGCAGCCTCGCCAAAAGTGCAGCCAAGCACCGCACTCATGCCCGAAAAAGCTGCATTTATAAGCAATTTGCTCCAACGGGTACCGATGAAATTCTCCTCAACATCAACCTTGCCCATAAGTTCGAGCACAGCCTTGATATTATCGAAATTCTTATTACGTTTCCCGCAGAGAGCACCCAACGAGAAAGAAAGAGCATCAGGCTCGCTTGTAAGTTCACAGACACCCGCCTCTTTCAGTGTCGCGCCCCACGCAACCGTACATCCAAGCACACGTTCCGCGCCCAGAATATCGGCAATCTGCATTTCGGGAAGGCCATTCTGGAAAGTAACCAGCGCACCATCCGACGCAAGATAATCATCAAGCATCTGCACAACCTCTTTATTATGCTGTTGTTTGGTCATAAGGAAAATAACATCATATTTCCCGCTCATTTCCTCGGGAGTATATGCCACCACCTGCTGAGTAAACTGCACCGTTCCCACAACCTGTGCTCCCTTTTCTTTAAGAGCCTCAACGTGAGCCTTATTGCGGTTGATAAGTTCAATAGGTACACCACCCTTGCTTATGTATGCTCCAAGAATTGTGCCCAACGAGCCTGCACCATATATTGCTATACGCATATTTTACAAAAATTATAATTAAATATAAGATTAATCAAAGGGCGACACACTTTTTGAAGTGCATCGCCCTTTGAATCATTATTTCATGCAAAAATTACTCAGCAAGTTTGTTGTCAGAACCAAGTACGTTCACAATCTTGTGGATGTACTGTTTTTTCATATTCTCGCGAGCGGGACCAAGATACTTTCTGGGGTCGAACTCTGCGGGCTGTGTAGCAAACACCTCGCGAACAGCAGCAGTCATAGCAAGACGGCTGTCACTGTCGATGTTGATTTTGCAAACTGCCAAAGAAGCAGCCTTGCGCAACTCCTCTTCGGGAATACCGATAGCATCTTTCAATGCACCACCATATTTGTTGATTGTCTCAACCTCTTCCTGGGGAACTGAAGAAGAACCGTGAAGAACGATGGGGAAGCCGGGAAGCTCTTTCATACAACCCTCGAGTACGTCGAATGCCAAGGGGGGAGGTACAAGTACACCCTTCTCGTTGCGTGTGCACTGCTCGGGTTTGAATTTGTTTGCACCGTGTGATGTACCGATAGAGATAGCCAAGCTGTCGCAACCTGTCTTTGTAACAAAGTCCACAACCTCTTCGGGACGTGTGTATGTGTGGTGCTCGGCAACAACGTCATCCTCGACACCGGCAAGAATACCAAGCTCACCCTCTACTGTTACATCATATTTGTGAGCATACTCAACAACTTTCTTTGTAAGAGCAACATTCTCGTCATAGGGAAGATGCGAACCGTCAATCATTACAGAAGAGAAGCCCATGTCGATGCAAGATTTGCAAAGTTCGAAAGAGTTTCCGTGGTCGAGGTGGAGAACTATCTCGGGACGCTCGCAACCAAGCTCTTTTGCATACTCAACAGCACCCTCGGCCATGTAGCGGAGAAGAGTCTGGTTAGCATATTTACGAGCACCGCTTGATACCTGAAGGATAACGGGAGATTTTGTCTCTACTGCAGCCATAACGATAGCCTGCAACTGCTCCATGTTGTTGAAGTTGAAAGCGGGGATAGCGTAGCCGCCTTTCATTGCTCTTGCAAACATATCACGAGTGTTCACAAGGCCTAATTCTTTGTAACTTACCATGTTTATTTAATTTAAAAGAATAAAATTCATAAATGCTCTGCAAAGATAGTAATTTATTTCATTCAAATTATAAAGTTTCTTAAAAAGTTTATTAAGAATATATTTAAAATAACACAAAATACTCGACTTAAGAGCAGAAGCAACAAAATAACATACACATTTTTTTCTTTTCCCTTTTTTTGAGCTATCTTTGTACTGTATCTATTACACTCGCTGTACATTATGAAAAAGATGCCCAAACGAATATTATACCCACTGTTGCTTGTCATTGCATTTTTCGTTGGCGAAATGATTTTCGTTGTTGAGGACAACGACATTGTAGAACATCTGAGCGAGAGGATAGAAGCACCTCCGCCGTCACCTTATGTAAAAATTTCGGGGCTCGACCACCATTTTCGTGAAGCGGCTGACAGTATCGATTGGGACTGGAAACTTATTGCCGCAATATGTTACACTGAATCGAAATTCGATTCTACTGCAGTGTCGCATGTTGGTGCTTACGGAGTAATGCAGATGCTGCCAAACACTTTACGTTCTTTAGGGGTACCCGACTCATTGCACACCGACACACGCACGAATATTAACGCAGGAGCAAGATATTTGAAAAAATTGGAGAGAATTTTCCGACGCATAAAGAACTTTGACGAACGACTGAATTTTGTATTAGCATCGTACAACGCAGGCATCGGGCAGGTGAACGACGCAATGGCCTTGGCACAAAAATATGGAAAAAGCCGCTACGTTTGGCACGGAGTAGATACTTTTCTTATTTTGAAAAAATACCCCGAATATTATAATGACAGTGTCTGTAAGACCGGAAGTTTCAACAGTTCGGACGAGACGCTGCAATTTGTCGAAAAGGTGACAAAAAGATGGAAACGTTACCAACGTTTGCAAGCAGCATACGAGGATTCTCTCAGGGCCGCACTAAAATCGAACGATTCAATATTTAACAAGCAACCCCTTGACTGAAAAACCCGAAAAACCAACAAGCATCGACAAGCCTGATGAAAGAAAAGGCTTGTGCAAGCGCGTACATCTGAAAAGATGGGACGACGAGGGCTTTTTATATGTAGCCGACAAAGAGCAGAGAGAATTTATTGTCGCACGTCCCGCTGCGCAATGTTACGACAAACTGCATAAAATATTAAAGGTAGGCTCGCAACTTAATCTGCTCGAATGGAGCATAGACGAAAGAGAGGTTGTACACACAGAAAATATTATCTTCGACCCCGATTTTTTGGTAGAAATAACCTCGCTGTGCAGTTGCGTGCAAGAGCATGGAGCCTCGCCGTTGAACTACGTGCTTAATCTTTTCAAAGAGAGTAAAGCCACAAGGCATACTCTTTTGGGAGAGGCTGCAAATATGTTCCTCGACGATTGTGTGAACGAGCGTTCCGAGAAAGTTGTGTCATACAACGATTCAATGAAAAAGTTCTTTCGCGAGTATCCGCTGCAACTGACTGCCGCCGAAGGCATCGACGCAAAATTCTTCGACGAAACAAAAAGACAATTTGCAAACATTCGACAAACTGTCGGCCGTCTGCTTGCGCCCATAAACAACGACGCACCCGACAATATTTATATAGAGCCATCGTTCTTTTGTTCGGCATTAGGACTGCAGGGACGTTTCGACCTTCTGGAGGGTGGGACAAACAACATTATAGAGCTAAAATCGGGAAAGGCCGACGAATATAAAAAGGGCGCGAAAGAGGAGCATATTCTTCAAATGTCACTCTACAAGGAGATTCTGAAATACAATCTTGCCCTACCCGACGACAGTGTACACGCCCATCTATTCTACTCGCGCTACCCAAGCATCATACACCGCGAATGTAACAGAGAGGAAATTGCACGCGCCTTGATGCTGCGCAACGAAATTGTCGCAACAATGCACAGTCTGGCCGATGGCACCCTACGGCCGACAATAGAAAGCATCACCCCCGACGACCTTAACACACGCCACACAAGGTCGCAACTGTGGAACATATACAAACGTCCCGAACTTGAGCGATTATTATACCCCATACAGCAAGCCTCGGCAACCGAAAAGGACTATTTTTTCGGCAACGTTTCGTTCATCGCTCGCGAAATGCGCATAGGAAAGACCGGCGGAGGAGCCGATGATACAAAAGGAGGCTTCGCCGACACATGGAACCTTTCGCAAAAAGAGAAACAAGATAATGGCAATATACTCTCGGGGCTGAAAATAAAAGAACTTATAGAGGAGGATGGAGTCTCGGCAATAATTTTTACCCGCCCCGAGTGTGACGAAGATTTTTTCCCAAACTTCAGAGCAGGCGACACTATTTTCATATACACAAGCGACACAGACGACGCCTGCGCAACCAACCGTCACGTGACTCGCGGAACGCTGACGTCGATAAGCGCGAAAGAGATATCTTTCAAACTGCGTCACCGGCAGCGTAACCCATACATATTTCCACTCGACAGCAGTTACGCCGCCGAGCACGACCATCTTGACAGCACGTCACGCACAAGCTTCAGAGAAATGAACGCCCTGTTGCTCGCTCCCAAAGGTCGCAAAGAGCTTATACTCGCCGAACGCCGTCCCACATTCGACACAAGCCGTACACTCTGCGGCAACTACCACAATGAACATATAAACAACATTGTGCTAAAAGCCAAACAGGCCGATGAACTATTTCTGCTCGTAGGCCCCCCTGGAACAGGAAAAACCTCAAAGGCACTGAGCAGCATGGTGCAAGAATTCTACACAGACGGTAACAGCAACATATTGCTCGCATCGTTCACCAACCGCGCAGTAGACGAAATATGCGAAGCCCTCGAAAAATTGCCGCAAAAGCCCGAGTATATACGCATAGGCAACGAACATGCCTGTGCACCGCAATATACTCACCGGCTGCTTAAAAATGTAATAAGCGACTGTCAACGACGCGAAGATATCAGCAAAAAGCTACTATCCACACGCGTCACAGTGGGTACAATATCATCACTCTCGGGACGACAGGAACTTTTCGAACTTAAGAAATTCGACGTTGCGATAATAGACGAAGCCTCGCAAATATTAGAGTCACAGATAGTGGGACTTTTGGCCGCAACAACACCCGACAAAGAGTCGGCAATAAAAAAATTCATTCTCATAGGCGACCCTAAGCAGTTGCCGGCAGTTGTTGCACAATCGTCCGAAGAGGCAGAAATAACAAGCCCACTGCTACGCGAACGAGGCTTTACGAGCCACGCAATATCTTTCTTCGAAAGAGTGTATAACCATTATATAAAAAATCCTTTACCGCAACTGACAGCATCGCTCTATTCTCAAGGACGCATGCACCCAGAAGTTGGAAATTTTGCCAACAAATACTTCTACGAGAGTATACTGCAACCCATTCCCCTGCCCCACCAATCGGAGCAACTGCCATACACCGTATACGAACAAAATGATGCAATAGAAAAAACACTCGCCACACGACGCACAAAATTCATAGAAACAACAGCCTCGCCGAGCAACGAAAATCCCAAAATAAACCGCAGCGAAGCACAAGCAATCGCCACATTTGTTGCAACATACTACAAGCTGTGCCAAAAGAACAAACTCGAGTGTAACCCCAACCAAGATATTGGCATAATAGTACCGTTCCGCAACCAGATAGCAATGGTAACCAACGAAATTGCACGTTTGGAAATTCCCGACAGCGAAAATATAATCATCGACACAGTAGAGAGATTCCAAGGCTCGCAACGCGACATTATATTATACGGAACAACAATCTCCACCCCCTCGATGATGGAAATTCTATCGGTAACCACGACCGATGCAAAAGGCACACTCATCGACCGCAAGCTGAATGTGGCAATAACACGCGCCCGGCGACAAATGTTTATCTTCGGAGTACCCGAAGCACTGCAAGCATCGCCACTCTACTCGGCACTGATGAAAGAAATGGAATAAGCCTATTATTACAACACCGTCAGTCACTATCTTTCCCTGTAAAAAACAGCCTGTAAGCAAAAGGAAACATTAGCACAAAAAATTCAAAATAAGAAGAATACCCGCCAAACAGCATAGCCATTATCCCCTCATACTCCATAGAAGAGAACAGCAACGCCGCAGGCACAAGAGCCACAAGCGAGCAAGCATGAAACTTTATACGCGAAGATGCAGCCTCTAAAATATCATCCACCCCTTTAAAAGCACCGCCGACAATACCAAACACCGCCGACAGTAAAAACAGCACAGCAAAAAGCAGCAACGGCCATCCTCCGGCCATTGGCGACGACACAAAAGAGCCCGACACACTTCTAAAAACATTCAACGGATAGAGCGTTGCAAACATCAGGGATACAACCATAATTACAGCAACCACCAATGCCGACCACAATGCGCGACGCGTGCGCAAAGATGTTTCGCCACGCAACAACCGTGCAACAGCCGAGAAAAACCCGCACGAAAGTAACACTCCGCTGCACATTAACAAAATAACAATCATTGCCCATGGCAAATGCCCCACACTATCGACAGAAGAGCGCAAAAACCAACGTACCCCGTCGGACGAAGCAAGCAACACCTCGGTAACCTCGCCACCAAGCAACGCCGCCACCGACCTTATCCACGAATAGAGCCACACAGCAAGCAGCATGCAGCAATACACGATTGTCGGAAGATTATTTACTCGCCCCTTACTCATCGGCCTCAAGATTTTCAACATCAATAAGATGCAGTTCTATGGCACGCACCACCAGACGCGTAACATTTATTCCACGCTGTTCACTCTCGGGAAAAAGACGGGCTATAAGGTCAGCCTGACGTTTTTCGAGCGATTTTACCCCGAAAGGCATACTTTTAAGGTTGGCAATCATCTCTTTTGTGTAGCCAAGAGCAAGATGTTTAAGGAAACACTCGTCGTAACGGTCAATATCATACTCTATCACCGAACGACGATAAGAATGTTCGCGCATAACCTCTTCGCGGAAACGATGCACAATTTTCTCCAAAATAGGCTGATTAAATACAAAGCGTTTACCCGACATTACGTTGCGAATCTCGTATTTCGTAAGCAGTTCCCCGGTCTTCAGCACAATGCCATCGGCACCCGCGTCGAGCACATCCACCCACAATTTCTCGTTAAGAAGTTCACCCGTAAATATCAGCACTTTAACATCTTTGTAAAGACGTTTCATCTTTGCACAAATCTCCACGCCCACGGTCGTTGAGCCGCCCAACCCCAGGTCGAGCAACAACAGATGGGGAAGCTGTTTCTCCATAAGCGGCCACAGTTCAGCCTCGTTCATGGCCGTACCTATGATGCACGCCTCGGGAATCTCACTGCGAAAAATTTCCTCGGTACCTTTAAGTTCGAGCTTAGCATCCTCGACAATTATTACATTGAATTTATTCTCCATAATGCATTCTATTTTGGTAATGTGAAACGTATCAAAGTGCCCTCTTCGTGAGCAACAGCCTCCATACGTCCACCATAAAGTCCCATATAATCTTCGTGTATTCTTACAATCTCCTTTGCCACAAGAAAGCCCGTGCCTGTAACACCGTCACCATCGTTCCCAAGATTAAGAGCAGAGGGCACAAACATTGCAGCCATTGTTTCACTATCAATATGACGACGAGCATCGAGCAGTTCCACCAAAAGAGTATCTTTATTGTCAATGGCGCGTATAGTAAGTTTGCCATCGAGCCTGACAGCTATAAGCTCATCGAACAGCGACTCGAGCAAGAAACATACAAGCTCTTTATCGCCATAAAAATACTCCCTGCCATCGGCACACTCTATTGTCAAGTTTAGGCCGCTACGACGGACGCGACGCATTGCAGCAGCCGCACATTCGGCAGCAACCTCGGCAAAAGAAATGCGTTGCGGCGTAAAAGCTGTGTCGTCCAATTGGTTAGTGGCACATGTTGTCAATATTCCATAAATGGTGCTATAATAGTCCATAAGTTCGCGCATGGCAAGAATCTTTTCGGTGCTTACAGGCGCATCATTCTCGCCATTATTCATCCGCTCCACAAGTTCGCGTATGCGGTTGGGATAATATATAGTCTCGTGCTTTATCATAGAGAGGCAATTATCCATCACCTGATTCTGCACGTGCAGCATATTTTCCTCGTACCTTATACGTTCACTCTCCTCGACAAGCTCGTCAAAGTTGCGATACTCGCGTGCCATGTCCACCGTAGCATGATAGCCCACAGTCGCCACGTATCCGGCAATAATTTCGAGCGTAATTCTTTCGTTCGCCGAAAAACGAGCCTCACTCTCGAGCACCATTGCACCTACGCATCTGTTTCCATCGCTAGCGGAGACAAGCAGTGGCAGTGCCATTGCCTTTCCATCGGCCGAAACAACCGACGCTGTTTTTTTATATGCCTTGTCGAGCAGAAACTCCATCTTCTCACTGTTTGCCGAACTTCCTGCAAAAGCAGTTGCGACTCCACCATGCGCAGCATCATAAAAATCCACACGCACGGCCGACACACGAAAAGGCTCACCGGTAGCATCAAGAAGTTCCCGGGCAAAGAGAGCAAGCAACTGCGCAGAATCTACCGACTTTCCGTTCATTCTCTTTAGGAGCCGACGATTAACCTCGAGTGCCATATAAAGGTTCATTCTGTTTATTACACAATTCTTAAAATAGTAAAGCAAGGATGCAACAATCAGTATCAACAATACAGCCACACACAGCACCACCGCCACCTGTCGCACGTTGGCAATATGTCTAAGATTAACATAATAATTTTCGAGTTCTTTATCCTCGTGCACCAGACGATAGAGCGACGTATAAGCATTATTATTGTAGCGGTAGCCGTCCCACTGCTGCAGTACGAGCATCGCCACAGCCGCCTCGTTTCTAACATCAAGCATATTGTAAAAAATCTCTTCGACAAGAGAATCGCCCGAAAAGCCCTCGCGCCACCATTGAGCCTCGGCTGCCTCGCCGCGGCCATAAAGTGCGAGCGTGTCGCCACTGCCGCCATTCTTACGATAAAAAGCATTAAGTTCGTCCATCACCCGACGAGCATAGTGCAAGGTGCGATTATAATCCCCATCGACATTTGAAAGATAGACAGAGTCGGCAAGAGAGGTTACATTCTGTAAATCTTCGGCAGCAAAAAGCGGTGCGGGGAAAGAGATTAAAAGCAGCATTATCATGCGCATCACCCCCTTAGGCAGACGGAAAGAGAAACGACTGCCCGAGCCTTTACGACTCTCTACATTCATGCGACAAACGGAAAATAAAGCATCGGTCTTTTTATATTTTTCTATAATACCTTTGCAGTTCATAAGTCCAAAGCCGCTGCCTTTGTTTTTAAGCGCATCGTCCCCGCCGTCGCGTCCTATTGAAGATGCGTCATACACCTTTTCATCGAGAATCATGCGAACATCCTCGGCGGAAAGCCCAACGCCACTATCCTTGACGGCAACCTCGACACAATCATCCCTCTCCACAGCCGAAAGTTCCACAACCCCACCGGCCGGGGTAAATTTTGCCGCATTATCGGCAAGAGTGTTTATCATGAAAAGCGTAAGAGCCTTGTCGGCCTTGACAACAGCATCTGTGGGAACAACGTTCAATGTAAGGCCTTTCATTGCAAACGCCTGCTCGCCCTTAGCTATAATATCGAAAAGCCCTTGCAGAGCAAAATTTTCTATTGTAAGATTCAGTTCGCCGCGACGCAACTTTATCCAGCGTTCAAGAATTATATTATACTCCTCTATTTTGTCTGTAAGTTCTGCAATATATGAAAGGCGTTCGCCGGACGTCACCCCTTTATTTTCATTCAACGCCAACATTCTTAATTCATTCGCAAGCCTGTCCATATAAGGCTTTATTCCTTTTGCGACAGAGAGAGAGGCTCTCTTAAGCACATTCCCTCTTTTGTGCCGGGCAAGATTGAGTGCGTATGACAAATTAAGTTCTTCCAGTCGTGTACGTTCGTCGCCCATATTCACCAAACGTTCCGCGTCACTCTTAGCCACCCTTATGTAAGGCAGCAAAAGTTCGACAAAGGTACGCTGCTCGCTGCCGAGCCTCGCAGATGACACTACACGCAGAAACTCTTTCCTGCCACCGGAAGTTGTGCGCAACAGAAAATCAGTAGCATCATCCATAGGCTCATCCGATAAAATAGCTACACTGCGAACGCCACAAATAATATTGGCAAAGGAATTATGCAGCAACAACGTAAGAGCCTCATTAACATCATTTTCGTCGGCAAATTCGTGATTAACGGGAAACGTTGCCAATTCTCGACAAAGTTTCAACACCCCCATAAGCATCGTTGCGTAACGTCTGTTACGGGCACGCCAACGACGCACCAGCACCACCGATACAACTATTGTAAAAACAAGAAGGATGGACAGAATTACAGCCCAACGGGAAATTTGTCCAACGCTGCGCACTGTCGTTTGCAGGCGACTCTCAATCTCCCTATTCTGACGGGTGACGCGCAACAGGTCGAGACAACTGTTTCTGTTCGCATCCGACGCCTCTTTATCGCCAAGAGCAGCATAAGCACACGAAATTTCGTTCCTGATAAGAAGCATACATTCGGGAATATTTACAACACCCGAAAGAGCCATGCGCTTAAGTTCGAGAGAATCCTCGGGCTGAAAAAGCGCATAAGCAGGCAATGTATCCGTACAACCATAATATTCTCGATAATAGGCGTTTACGCCATCAAGAGCATCACTGCAAGCATCAAGAGCATCATCATATTCGCCATTATACACGTGACACGATGCAAGCACCGCCAAACTCTTTATTACCATGTACCGGTCGCCATAATCCTGAAAATCGTCAATAGCTCTTTCCACCAACCATCGTGGCAATTCCTCTGTCGGCAAAGTATCACTGTTCAAACGAGCCAGACGTCCGGGAGAGAGTTTTTGTATAGAATCTGAGACATATTTCTCGCGCAACATTGTTGCAAGCATCAGTTTATAATGCCCGGCGAGCCACTTATACTCCCCACTGCGAGTCGCCCCACGATAGAGCGTCGAAAATCGTTCGCTCAGGGTGTTGCTGCGTGACGCACTTGTCACAAGACCAGCATAGAACATTGTTGCAGTGTCTGTTACCTGTGTGAGCCGGCCGGCAACAGCATCGGCACTTTTCTTATACTCGTCGTACAGCCCCAATGCCGCAAAATAATTTGCAGAAACTATATGATAATCAAGCTCCAGCATATTCAAACGCTCTTTCTGAGAAGGCAAAAGTGACTCTTCCTCGGAATTTATGCGACGCATCGAACGACGAGCATTTGCACGATAATCATAAAATTCTCTATTAGCCGACACTCTGTTACACAGACGCATCATTCCTATGTTTGCTTCCAAGCGGTCAAATTCATCATCGGCAACGGCAATTACACTGTCATACAGCACACATGCCCTTTTATAGTCCATTGCCATTGTTGCAGCATAAGCCTCGGCATTTGACAAAAAAGCCTCGTTGCCGACCGCCGCACGCGAGTGTGCCACAAGTTCGTCCAAACGGCTCTTGCTTATAAATTTCGACTCGTTGATACAATGGTACAAAGAATCGTTTCGTTGCCCCGACTGCATATTGTCTGCCGGCCTGTTGCAGGAGGTCTGCACAAGCAACAGCAACAACAAGAATAGTATGTGACGGCAACAGACGAGCATATTCTTTTGTGTTTATTATGTGCTAAGATAATACAAGTTGGGCAATTAAAAAATTCTTTGTTCGTAATTTTCATATAACATTACAGGGGGCGGCCCCAAAAACAAAGTGGGATGCCCATGTAATTTAATATCTGCTCGATATAAAAAATCAAGAATAACCATTTGGAAATTAGGAGTATAGCGATAATTATTGTAATATACTTATGATAGTGGTTATTTCATTTTTAAATTATTAAATCAAAATCTTTGCAAATAGGTTGCATTGGATTTTTTGTATATTTGCAACTCAAAATGATAAACGAACTACTATGAAAGAAATTTTTCATCTTATTAACAGCATGGCTCCATACTTGCTTTTAGGATTTATGTTGGCCGGTATTATGCATGCATTTATCCCAAATAGATTGTATTGCAGATACTTGGGAGGAAAATCATTTCGCTCAGTATTTAATGCTGCATTGTTAGGAATCCCTCTTCCTTTGTGTTCTTGTGGAGTAATACCAACAGCAATGTCTCTTCGTAAAGAAGGTGCTTCTAAAGGTGCAACGCTGTCCTTTTTGATTGCCACTCCACAGACAGGAGTTGATTCCATTATAGCTACATATTCTCTGATGGGACTGCCATTTGCATTAATACGTCCATTTGCTGCTTTTGTAACAGCTCTATTGGGAGGAACTTTAATGAATAAATTGGATGAGGGACAGGAGGAGTTGAACAAGGTTTCAACCAGAACAACAGCTAAGATGGTACAAACATTTAGTCAAAAGGTGCGTTCTGCCATCTATTATGCTTTTGTTGAAATGATGCAGGATATAGGCAAATGGCTTCTAATAGGTTTGATAGTTGCAGGTCTTATTACAGTTTTTGTTCCGGACTCTTTTTTTGCAATATTCTCGGATAAGCCTCTACTAAGTATGTTGCTTGTTTTGATCTTTGCAATTCCAATGTATCTATGTGCGACAGGGTCAATACCTATAGCAGTTGCACTCATGCTGAAAGGCCTATCTCCAGGAACAGCTCTCGTTCTATTAATGGCAGGACCTGCTGTCAACTTTGCTTCAATATTAGTTATAAGTAAAGTTATGGGTAAAAAGGCTTTAATATTGTATTTGATTTCGATAATACTTGGTGCTATAACATTTGGCCTTGGAATTGATTATCTTTTGCCGCGTGAATGGTTTACAACTCAATTAGAACAGATGCATTCTTGTCATGGAGAAGTTTTTTCATATTTTAATTTCTGCTGCTTCATTCTGCTTATGGTAATACTTACTAATGCATTTGTAAGAAAATATTTGGCTAAAGATAGATTATGTTCCAACAATTGTACTTGTTCTACTCATTCAGATTCGCAAGAGAATGTAAAATTGTATCTCAAAATTAAAGGAATGCATTGTAATCATTGCAAGAACAATGCTGAAAAAGCGATTCTTTCTGTTAGTGGAGTAAGGGATGTTCATATTGACCTAAATAGCGAAGTTACAATAATCTACGGCAATCCTAACAAAAATAATATTACAAGTTCTTTGAAAAGTTTGGGGTTCGATGTTGTTTGGGAGTCTAATATAAACGATAAGGTTAATTGTAAATGTGGCGAGTAATAACGATGCCAACCTTTTAATCTCCAAAATACTTAATATGAAAAGAAATTGAGCATTCGCACCATCGTGCAGTCATAGGCTTTATTTCCAACACTTTAAACGCAATTACTGCGTATTGTTTCTTTGATAAAAAACCGCCATTGACGTGGAATGAGTCAATGGCGGGCTGTTGTCTTTATTTTAAAGTATGCTTTTTTATTTATTGGAGTCGCAGATGGACTGCTTTCTCACGGTTGTAGTCCAATTTTAACATTCTTTAATCATTAACCTTGATACGCATTTATACAAAATAATATCGGACGTTAATTTAATTCGCTAACAATCGTACTAACGTCTGAGTTTGATTATTGTGTACGAGTAACGTGGGAAAGTATATCTTGCATTCTTTCTCGTGAGAGTGGCTTTTGATACTTTGGGAGCGACATTCTGTTTATTATCTACACCATTAGTTTCTGTAAGGTCGCAACCACCAATACTCCACACCTGCGCACGAGACTTATAGTTGAAATTATCAATATCGATTGCGCATGTTTGGTCATGTTCCGAAAGATTGACAACATAAACAAACAGCGAATCACCTTTATCGTTGATTTTTGCTGTTACATCTATGAGTTTTTCGTCACTGCTCGATGTTTCAACAACCTTCGTAAACCAATGTTTAGAAAGTTCTTCGTCAATATAAGCCGAAGGCATAAACCATATTTCATGAGAATTATAGTGGATGCGTCCCTGGTCCCACATATAATGCAAGCCATGAGGTTGGAAAGTATTTGCAGTTCCCATCATTTTGAAGTTATCACCGTAACGCTGTATCTTGTTGTAGTTGTGAGCATGCGCAAGACCGCGGAACCAATCGCAACGCCATCCATTCTCTTCCATAGGATGCAGATTGAGTTTAAAGCCGGGTATGTCAGCCTCTACATCGCGCTTAAGGTTCAGTCCCAACTGACGGAAGAATTTATCAGTAGATGCGAAGCCTAAGTCACCTCCATCGAAATGAGGGTCCCAAGCAAGCTTGTCGGCCTTACCCTGAGCCACGAACCAACGTATCAACTGAAGCACAAGTTCGTATTCGGGATTACCCTTTTCATATCTCTTGCTATGAAGGTTCAACGAGGTCATAATATTCATTTCCGGGTCTACCTTCCACGCTGCAAGAGCAAACTTCTTCATCTGCTCAATATATCCGCGAGTAATAAAGCGTTCATTGTCTACTTGTATATATTTAAGATTATACGGTTCGGGATGTCCATCGGCCACACGACGTGCGCCCCACTTAGTATCGGCCGAGCCATTTACATACTCTACAAAGTCGCTTATATCCTGCGATGTTTCGTCCAGACTCATTCCTATGATACAATCTGCACCAAGAACCTCGGCAAATTGCAACATCTCTATGAAAGCAAAGCTGTGGGTTGCGTAGGGAGAGAATCCGCTACGATAGGTTATACGACGCTCGTCTATGGGACCTAGCATCTTTTTCCAACGATAGTTGTAAGGGTCTGTGCCACAATCTACCATAGAGCCATTGTAACGAATAACCTTTATACCTTGTCTTTTAACAGCATTGACAAAATCTTTTCGCAGAGGATAGCCGTTTACTCTGCCCCATTCACCGGGTTGCAAGAATGCAAAGCCTAGGTCTATGCAGCCTTTCTCTTTAAGAGAGATGCCAAAAGAGCCTTCAAGAGCCTCGGCAGAGGGAGTCAAGGAATATGTCACTTTTTCGTAGCTGCCGTCACCTTTGAGAGTATAAGGTTTTTCGGCAAGAATATTGCCGTTATTATCACGCAACGAAAGATATATTGTAACCGGAGTTTTTGAACTTACTCTTAATACGCCATCGTACTCTTTATCTTTTTGCAGATGAATTCCCATTCTGTACAAGCCGTGGTTGGTTATTCCAACCTCGCCACTGCCACCAAGAAATGCAACGCGCTGTGTCTGGCGACCCATATATGCCTTGCCGTCACGCACAAGTTCATAGTTATACTGAGCGTTGCCTTTTACGCTCTTCGACCAGAATTTGCTGACCTGTTCGTTGCCATTAAGACGCTGAAGCATTGTCTTTTGTATATTTTCGGGAAGAGAGTCGAATGGCAAATAACGATGCGTAAATTTATAGCCTGAAAGGACATATGGGGAGCTGAATTTACCTGCGTTATATACATCGTAGCTGTGTACGTCACATTCTTCGTCAAGCGAGTTCCAACCTACACTGCAATAAACATAACTCTGGTTAAGAAGATGAGGAATACCGCGCTCATCTACCATTATATATATTTTAGAGTAATCCGATCGTTCGAGATTCAGAAAATCTGTGTCTATATTCTCTTCAAACGCCTCGCCATGCAGCAACTGGCTGAATACTCCACCATTTGTTTGGTTATTAATATCCTCGATATTTGTTCCATTTAGCAAAGGAGTGGCAGTCGCAATCTGTTTCGCAGCATCGACCTTCAACTGAATATTTTGCGCTTCAATGGTTGCAAAGCCTAAGATTAGAGAAAATGTAATAAATAAATTTTTCATAGTTATATAATTTAGAAAGACTATGCAATTATTGCAATAACCTCAACCTCGACAAGCACATCTTTGGGGAGCGTCTTTACTGCAACACACGAGCGTGCAGGCTTGCCGGTGAAAGTCTCGCCATAAATTTTGTTGAACGCTGCAAAATCGCTCATTTCCTTCAAGAAACAGGTGGTTTTTATAACATTGTCGAATGATGTTCCAGCCTCGGCAAGCACCGCTGCAAGATTTTCCATTACCTGCTTAGTTTGTCCTTCAATGTCGGTAGCCTCAACCTCGCCGCTTGCGGGGTTTATGGCTATCTGCCCCGAAGTATAGAGCATATTGCCGCATATTACTGCCTGTGAGTAGGGGCCTATTGCCTGAGGCGCCTTGTCTGTGTGTACTTTTTTAAGCATTTTCTTATATTATATTTTAGGTTAATAATTTATCGGCAAATGCGGAAGCCCGAGTCTAACAAGGCTTTTTTAATTTCCTCAATCTGTTCGAAGTTACGCGTTTCCATATTTATGCGCAGGAAACAACCGTTTATATCCATTGTGGCATTGGCACGTTCGTGGTGTACGCCAATCACATTGCCACCTTTTTCGGCTATTATTCTGGAAATATCCAGCAACTGTCCGGGCTTGTCTATAAGTTCTACGGTGAGCATATAGGAGCGTCCCGACGTCAGCAGGCCTCTCTTTATCACCCTGTCAAGAATATTTACGTCGATGTTTCCACCCGAAACGAGGCAGATGGTGTTTTTTCCTTTTATAGGCACTTTGTCGAACATTGCAGCCGCTACTGCAACAGCACCGGCACCCTCGGCAATAAGTTTCTGCTGCTCTATAAGCGTGAGAATGGCCGATGATACTTCGTCGTCTGTCACGGTTACAATATCATCTACATATTTATTGCATAGTTCAAAGGTGTTTACACCCGGTTCCTTTACTGCAATGCCGTCGGCTATGGTGGAAACTGCGGAAAGACGCTCTATTTTACCATGCTGCATGGAGTTGAACATACTGGGAGCACCGCTTGACTGTACGCCGTATATTTTAATTCCGGGATTCAGAGATTTTATCGCGTATGCAACACCCGAAATAAGGCCGCCGCCACCAACAGGCACAATGACCGCATCAAGGTCTTTAAGCTGATTAAGAAGTTCGAGGCCGATGGTACCTTGTCCGGCAATTACATCCTCGTCGTCGAACGGATGTATGAATGTGTAGCCTTTTTCCTCTTTCAACTGAAGAGCTTTTTGATAAGCATCGTCATACACACCCTTGACCATGCAAATTTCGGCTCCGTAGTTACGGGTAGCCTCTACTTTGGAGATTGGTGCACAGTCGGGCAGACAGATGATGCTGCCAATGCCGTTCTTCGCCGCGCCCAACGCTACTCCCTGAGCATGGTTGCCGGCCGAGCAGGCAACAACGCCTCGGGCCTTCTCTTCGTCCGAGAGTTGCGATATTTTGTAATATGAACCACGAATTTTAAATGAACCTGTAAGCTGAAGATTCTCGGGCTTTAGGAATATTTTACTTTCGGGGTTAATCTTGGGGGCATTTATAAGGTCGGTGCGTCGTATCACATTTTTCAATATGTACGATGCATGATAAATTCTGTCAAGCGTAAGCATTTTTTATGTTTGTGTAGTTATGATAATATCTGAGAGCGCAAATTTACAACATTTTACCATTGCAACAAAATTTGTGCGGTATACTTCTATCAGCTTATCGGAAAAGTTTCTCACATTATTGGGAATAGGACAAAAACTGCAACATCCCACAAAGAATGTGAAAGCATAATAGCCGCGAAACGCCCAGGCATCAATCGATACAACAATCCCCATGCAATGCCGCAGACCATTGCCGCCATTATAAGCATAAAATTCAACGAGCCTATGTGCACAAGGGTATATATTGCTGTGGCAACAACAAAACCAATGTTTGCTCCCCAACGTTGCGCGAGCGTACGTTGCACATATCCGCGCCAGAATATCTCTTCGGCAGGACCAATCAAAAACAATAACGCAACAGCAATCAACGACGCAGAACTACCGTCCTTCATCGCATATATTGAATCAACTTGCGGACGTGCAAAATCAAAAATAAGTTGCGAGACTTTATCTCCCACCCAAAAGACGCCCCAAAGAACAACAGCAATTACAACACCTAAGGCTATATTCGACAGGTTCCATTTTAAATCTCGCGGCCACGATGGACGCGCAATCGTCGCAATGCTCACAAGAATTGCAGCCGACACGCTCATTGCTACCCAAAAATTAAGATGCGCAGCACTAAAAGGTGCAAACATTGCCGTCCATAGAACAAAAGCTATCAGTATTGCAAAAATTAAACGTTTCATACAAATGCGGCTACTACAAATGACAAGGTAAACAACAGACTGAAAATAAGTTGCAATTTCGCAGTACGTTCGTCAAGGTTGGCAATAATATGAGCCGACTGCTCATCGTGGCGCAACATATCACGCGTACCCTGCCATGCAACAACAGCAGCCGGCATTGTCAGCAACGACCATGCGGGAAACACGCCGCATACCACACACGCAATAATCCATGCAAACGGCAATAACACCTCTGCCGCATACAACCATTTTGACAAACGTCGCCCTAGGCTCATTGCCAACGTGGTTATATTTGCACGATTGTCGGTAACAATGTCGCGCGTATTATTCGAGTGAAGAATAGCCACAGTAATAAGACCTACAGGAAAAGCTATCCACAAAGTCTCCCACAATATATTTCCCGTTGCAACAAACGACGTTCCCAACGTAGGGAGAAACGCATAAGCCAACATTATATCAACATCACCTAACGCACTGTATTTCAAGTGCGGATACAATAGCACTGTAAGTGCTCCGGCAAAGCCGAACCACAAAAGCGGAAAGCCTGCACGCATCATCAGTCCTACTCCCATTGCCAATGCCGCAACCAGCAGCCCTATCGCCAAATGCAACATTTCGCGTGAGGTAAATTCGCCGCCGGTCATAGTCTTTGCGCCGAATGTATCATCTGCATCCACCCCTTTGCGATAATCAAAATAATCGCTCCAGACGTTACCCGCAGCGTGAAAAACAACGACATTAACAAGAGCCCATACGCCGCTTAACCAATCAATTTCAACATTGCGCCAAAAAAGATAAGCAAGCGTAACGGCAACAGGCATTGCCGATGCAGGGAAAGACCATGGTCGCACAGCGACCATCCATCTGTCAAAAGTATGCTTTTTCATTATATAAAATGCAATTAATGTAATTTATAAAAGAATCTCGCGCAATTCTTCGATACAATCAGCAATGTGTGCAGGATTATTCTCGGCAAGGCTCGCGCGCGGGCAGAAGCCCCATGTTACGGCTGCAAATTCCACGTTGCTGTTTTTTGCAGTATTCAAGTCTACAAGCGAATCGCCAATATAAATAACCTCTGCTGTATCGACAACACCTGCAGCCTGCATAATATCGTGCACAATGGCAGGGTTGGGCTTTACGGGGACATTATCACGCTGTCCAAACACTGCTGCAAATTTGATATTCGGGAAATATTTTTTCACAAGTCCCTCTGTCGCCGCCTGATATTTGTTGGAAGCAACCGCAAGCTGAGCTCCCATCGTCTGAAGATCGGCAAGAAGCTCGCACACCCCGCGATAAGACTTAGTATCGTCGGCCATATGCAGATTGTAATATGCGCGGAACGCAGGAAGCAACTTTTCTATATTTTCGGCTGTTGCAGCATCGGCCGGGAGCGCACGCTCTATGAGCTTTGCAATGCCGTTACCCACAAATTTATAATAAGCATCTATCGGATGAGTGGGAAAGCCCGCCTCGGCAAATACGTGGTTACAACTGTTGCCAAGGTCGGCCACTGTATCGAGAAGCGTACCGTCAAGGTCGAATATATATAATTTTTTCATGGTCAAAAAGTAAATTTTAAATTAAAACACTGTTTCATTTTCTGCTAAGATAGTGCCAACGAGTGAGTGAAAATTTATTTTCATTCGCAACGAGTGCAGCCTATGTTCGCAAATTTCATTTTGCAAAGGTACTTTTTTTTCACACACGACAAAACTACTCAGCTTTTATAAAACAAAACAAATATAAAAACTTATCTTTTTATAAGATTAAACGGTTGCAACAGTTTTTCTGTCAGGCGTTTATTTCCGAGAACTATCTCAGCCGTTCCTGTCATCACTTTCCATGCACGCAGATTGTGGCCGTAACTGCTTTTCATTCCATCGGGGAACGCGACTGTTATCAGGTAGTTGCCATTTTCATCGGGAGTTTCGTCAATGCAATCAATAACACCTGTTACATAGCCATATTCGCTATATGGATAGTTTGCGATAAAGACATTAACCTTTTGGTCTGTTTTTATCCTGCCCGAGCCGGCAGCAGGAATTTTTATTTCGCCAATGCTTTTCATCGAAGCATCAGTTGTTATACGAATATCGGTTTTTACAACATCAGGATAATAAAAAAAGTGCGAACCAATAATCAATGTAACCACTATTGCAAATATCACCGTTATTCCCCAACGAACTATCCACGATGGAATTTCACCCATAACCTCCTGCACTTCATCGCAGTGCATGGCCATGTCTATCTGCTGCTTTTTTGAAGCATCTATTTTCGTATTGTTTATTTTGTTCATGGTGTCTGTGTTTATGTTTACTGTCCCAACTCCAATTGATTCTTCACAAGAGTATAGTATGCTCCGCGTTTTTGTGTAAGTTCTGTGTGCGTGCCTTCCTCTATCACCTTGCCTTTATCGAGAACTATTATCTTGTCGGCATCCTTTACCGTGCTTAGCCTGTGCGCAACCACTACAACAGTCTTTCCTTTATAGAATTCCTGAAGATTTTCCATTATCACCTTCTCGTTGTTCGAGTCGAGCGAATTTGTTGCTTCATCGAAGAAAATAAACTCGGGATTCTTGTATACGGCACGAGCTATAAGCATTCTTTGTTTTTGTCCTTGACTTATTCCGTTGCCCTCGGCACCAATTTCTGTGTTGTATCCCAGCGGCAGTGAATCTATATAATCGCTTATGTTGGCAACCTCAACAGCATGCTGCAATCTTTCGTAATCGACTATTTCATCGGCTACCGCTATATTGCGTGCAATGGTATCTGAAAAAATATAACCCTCTTGCATCACCGAGCCTGTTTTGCTGCGCCAAAAGCGTGGATTCATCATTGCCAATGGAATGTTGCCTATTTTTATATTTCCGCGATTGGGAGTATAAAATCCGAGCAACAGTTTTATGAGTGTTGTTTTTCCGCTACCGCTTGCGCCGACGATGGCAGTTACCTTATGCTCGGGTATTTTCAATGTTACATTTTCAAGTGCATAATCTCTATCTGCACCACTGTAGCTGAAGGTTACATTTTCGAATGTTATATCTTTATTGTTTGGCAACGTCGCTATTTTCTTTTCAATATCCTGCTCTTCGTCGTTCTTATTGTTAATTTCATTCAATCGTTCGAGACTTATTTTTGCATCTTGAAAGGACTGTACAAAACCAATAAATTCACTGATGGGCGCTGCCACCTGTCCTATTATATAGGTCAGCGACATCATCATACCTAACGTCATATTTCCCTCGACAACACTTTTTGCTGCAATGAATGTTATTATGATATTTGTCGATTGTGTAAAAAACGTAGAGCCTATTTTCTGCACCTGCCCTAGCGTAAGCCCCTTAACGCTTATCTTGAAGAGCTTCACCTGAATGTGCTCCCATTCCCAACGCTTTTGTTTCTCACAGTTATTTAATTTTATTTCCTGCATTCCTTGTATAAGTTGTATAATATTGCTTTGATTTTTGGCCGAATGGTTGAAGCGTTTGATGTCAAGCTCGCGGCGCATCTTCATAAAAAGCAATATCCATAGTACATGCAACGTGTTTCCAAAGAGAAACAATGTGAGTATGTGCCAATTGTAATATGCAAGCACTGCTGCAAAGATGAAGAAGTTAACAACAGAGAACATAATGTTAAAGGAGTTATTCATCAGGAATCCCTTTATTCTGCTGTAGTCGCCCATGCGTTGCATAATATCGCCCACCATTTTAGTATCGAAGAAACGCAAAGGCAATTTCATCAGTTTCATCAAGAAGTCCGAAATGAGAGCAATGTCTATGCGGGCGTTCATGTGAAGCATTATCCAACTTCTTATGAACCCTACAAGCAGTTGCGACACAAACAACACCAATTGCGCTATAAGCACAAGTGTTATAAAGCCAAGATTGGCATTCTTTATTCCAACATCAACGATGGCCTGCGTAAGGAATGGGAATGCCATTTGCAAGCAACTGCCAAGCACCATGCCCATTATCAGTTGTGCAAACTGCTGTTTGTAAGGCAGAAAATATCGGACAAAATGCAGCAGGTCGCGGTTGGCTCTACTCTCGGGCTCATCGGCTATATTTTTAAAGTCGAGTGTTGGCGTAAGCACCAATGCTGTTCCGCACGACTGTCCGCCGCTATGTGTAGATATCCAACATCTCTTCATTGTCTCTTCGTCGCATACAATCTTTTTGCTGCCCGGGTCGGCTATGTAGAATTGCGACTTGCCGTTTCGCCTCTTCTTTATCTTGTAGCACACCACAAAATGATTCTGATTCCAATGCAATATACATGGTAATGGAACATCATTTATAAGCTGTTCCAATGTTATTTTCACGCCGATGCTTCTTAAACCTATTGTCTCAGCAGCATCGCTTATACCCAACATAGATACCCCTTCGCGAGTGATGAAACATTTCTCTCTCAATGTTGATAGAGAGTAATACTTACCAAAGTGTTTGGTTATCATTTGAAGACACGTGGGGCCACAGTCCTTCTTGTCGAACTGTATATAATGCTGGAATCGTTTTATCATATTTATTTTTGTATTATGCTTATCTATTATATTTAGTGTCTATCTTCGGGCTTCGACGGGTCGCTGATAATTTTAAGCGGAACAAGTTCTATATAGTCAAAACCGAAATACTTGGTTTTAAGTAAATCTGCATTAGCATCTCTTAATGGATTCAGTTCTTTAAAGCGTATCCAATGCTCACCCTCGCTCAAATACATTCTGGTAATAATTTTGCGAAGAGTAGTTTTGTTTTCACGTGCAGGTATATAAACACCATCATTATAATCCCATGTATAATATGAGTCAGGGCCCTTCATCCATCCCATGTTACGCATATGCTTGTCATTTTCGAGACCGTTGTCAAAAGTATATTCATCTTCTTTCCACCCGATATCAGGATGATCGTAAGACGGTCGTGTGTCTATAACCGAATAAGGCTTACCATCGATATATGTTTGTATAACAGATTTGTATTGATACCAACCGGCATGCTTCATCTCATTTACAGCTATACGTATTTCATACACTCTTGGCGGCACAGATGGCAGACGAAAAGAGACATCAAACATTTCATAAGCATTTAACTGGTCGTGCATCATTGCATCAGATCTATTCCTATATAAAAAATAATCATTTGCATGTGTGTCATTCTTTATATTTTTGCAATAGTAATACGGCACATAACACCAAT
>SUXQ01000006.1 GCA_015060905.1 Bacteroidales bacterium
ATTCGCATTGTGTAAATAAAGGTTAAATTTGTTAAATTTGCACTTCTGGAATCAATATTAAATCCAGATGTATTTATTTCTACCGTTTAGCTTTTAAATTATTGAGTACTAACGGATAAGAAATACTGTCTTTGCAGTAGCCTTGCAAGTGTAACAATCCCCAACAGTGTTACAAGCATAGGAGGGTCTGCGCTCTATGGTTGCAGCAGTCTTACAAGTATTACAATTGGCAACAGTGTTACAAGCATAGGAGGGTCTGCGTTCTATGGTTGCAGCAGTCTTGCAAGTATTACAATTCCCAACAGTGTTACAAGCATAGGAAAAAATGCGTTTTATGGTTGCAGCGGCCTTACAAAAGTAAAGCTAAATTGTGACTCTGTTGGCGGTTGGTTTAGTGGCATTGCTTCTATAAAAGAGGTAATCATTGGCGACAGCGTTACAAGCATAGGAGATTATGCGTTCTATAATTGCAAAGGTCTTACAAGCGTAGCAATCGGTAATAGTGTAACAAGCATAAGAGATCATGCGTTCTATAAATGCAAAGGTCTTACAAGCGTAACAATCGGTAATAGTGTAACAAGCATAGGAGGGTGGGCGTTCTATAATTGCAGCGGTCTTACAAGCGTTACAATTCCTAATAGTGTTACAAGCATTGGATACGAAGCGTTCGCTTATTGCACTGGCCTTACAAGCATAATAATCCCCAATAGCGTTACAAGTATTGGAAACAAAGCGTTCTATTATTGCAGTGGTCTTACAAGCATTACAATCCCCAACAGCGTTACAAGCATTGGAGGCTCTGCGTTCAGTGGTTGCAACCTTACAAAATTTGAACTAAATTGTGACTCTGTTGGCGATTGGTTTCGTGGCATCGCTTCCATAAAAGAGTTAATCATCGGCGATAGCGTTACAAGCATAGGACGTAGTGCATTCTCAGGCTGCAGCGGCCTTACAAGCGTCACAATTGGCAATAGTGTTACAAGCATAGGCAGTAGTGCATTCTCTAGTTGCAGCGGTCTTAAAAATGTAGCAATCGGTAATAGTGTAACAAGCATAGGCAGTGGTTCGTTCTCTGGTTGCAGCGGCCTTACAAGCGTAACAATCCCCAATAGTGTAAGAATAATAGGAGAGGAGGCGTTCGAGCGTTGCAGCGGTCTTAAAAATGTAACAATCGGCAATTGCGTTACAAGTATCGGAAGTAGTGCGTTCGAGCGTTGCAGCGGTCTTACAAGTATTACAATCCCTAACAGCGTTACAAGCATAGGATATCATGCGTTCTATGTTTGCAGCGGCCTTACAAGTATTACAATTGGCAATAGCGTTACAAGCATAGGATACGATGCATTTGGATTCAGCAGCCTTACAAAAGTAGAGCTAAATTGTGACTCTGTTGGCGGTTGGTTTAGTGGCATTGCTTCTTTAAAAGAGGTAGTCTTCGCCAACAGCGTTACAAGCATAAGACAGGGTGCCTTCTATGATTGCAGTGGTCTTACAAGCATTGAAATTCCAAACAGCGTTACAAGCATAGGGGGCAGTGCGTTCGCTGGTTGCAGTAGGCTTACAAGTATTGTTGTAGAAAGAGGCAATCCCAAATATGATAGTCGCAATAATTGCAATGCTATAATTGAAACCGCAACAAATACACTTATTACTGGATGTAACAATACAAATATTCCAAATAGTGTGACAAGCATAGGAAAAAATGCATTTTATGGTTGCGGCCTTACAAACATTAAAATACCAAACAGCGTTACAAGCATAGGCAGTAGTGCGTTTTCTGGTTGTACTAGTCTTACAAATGTTATAATCGGCAATAGTGTAACAAGCGTAGGAAGTGGTGCGTTCAGTGGTTGCACAGTGCTAAACGAAATAAACTGTTACGCTATAGAACCTCCTAAATTGGGTTATGACGTATTTTATAACATATATCCTAATGCTATTTTAAAAGTACCTCTCGAATCTTTCGAACTTTATAGCTCGGCAGACGGATGGAAGGAGTTTACAGCAATTATGTCTTTCGGCTATAATACTATAACCTTAATTTTGCCCGACGACGCGACAGGCGGAAAATACAAGGATATGTATCTTGAGCTGTACGACGAAAGTGGAAAACGCCTTTACAGGTATATTATTACAGATAAAAAAGCGTATTCATTTAGTGTAAAAGATAATGGCAGATACAGCATTTGTATGAAGAACGACAAAGATGTCGTGTTTGGCTCTATTAACGATATTTGTGTGGAAGATTCGGATATTGACGTTGAATTTTCGACGCTACTGCAACCCAGGCAGGTAGAAATGAAAGTGCTTACGCCAAAAGGCGAAGATGTTACTAAAGAGGTTAAAATAACTTGGTTGAGCAAGGATAGCACATTCCTTTGTCAAGGTAATTTAGTAAATAACACCATAAAAGGTACTGAACTTTACTACAAAATAGAGCTTCCAAAGGGACTGGTCGAAATGTACGCGACGCCACAAATGAGCAGCTACAGTGTAAAAGATGGCGAAAATGTAATAGAGTGCACTCTGAACAAATATGAAAATGTTCTTGTAAGCGGTACAATCTTAGACTCAAGGACAAACACTCCTGTTTTGGATGCAATAGTAACTGTAGTCCAGCATTTCACCCACGAGTATTCAAAATTACAAACTTTGCGTGTCGACAAAGAGGGACGCTTCAGTGGCAACTTTGCAAATGTACCATTAACAATTACTGTGGCTGCCGGGGATTATATTTCACAATCGTACGAGGTTACGACTGTGAACAGCAGTAAAATAGAGAAAGACTTTTTGCTCGCCTCCGTAACCGGCACAGTAGTTGCTGCGGACTTTACATTTACAGAAAGTGTTGCGGCTGGGGATGATGCAATAACTGTGGACTATTATAGCGATTATGCAAATGTAGAGTACTCTATTTATAATGCGACCAAGAAATTACCTATAAAGAACTTTAAAGTTCAGGGAACGTCAATGATACTGATGGACGAGACAGAAATAGGCGATAAACTTATAATAACTGTAACAAGCAAGAGTAATTCGTTCAGCCAGGTAGTTGTCGAGGGCACCATTGATGTTACAAACAAATTAAAGGTAAAAATACCTATCGTGGAATTAGGAAAATTGTCGGTAACATTCGCCGCAAGCGACAATAAAGAGAATGTGGGCATACTGTATGACAAAGATGGGCAGTTTGTGCGAAAAGCTAAATTCACCGACAAAGAACTTACTCTTAGCAATATTGTCGACGGCAGTTACACTTTGGTAACCATGGGGCACAGCAATTTCTTCAATTCAATATCAAATATGTTGAACATAGAGAGCAGTGGGCTTGTTGTTGGGAAAGATTTTCTGCGTCACTCGGTAAATATAAGCAGCGGAAACATAACAAAAGTAAGTATTACGCAAGTACCGCTATTCAATGATAGTAAATTTTATTACACTGATGCAACCACTTCGTTTACAGTTAATAAGCCCTCAATAACCATAGGCAACTATTTGACATTGCGTGGCGAAATAGGATTCAAGAAAAAATATGCCGACAAAATATCCAACCTGCAACTAATATTGGATATCCCCGATGGTTGCATATTTGTAGATAATTCCGTAATAATAGGTAGTAGCGTCTGCGATTATGTGCTTGACAACAACCGCATTACGATAGACTTGAAAAATGCGAACAGCATTGTACGTTTCTGCGTTATTCCGCAAAGGCAAGGAACATACACCCCAAATGCATTCGTAAGGTTCACGATAGATGGCAAAGAGATTATCCAGCCGATAGGCTCTGCAAAATTCGAGGCCAAGAGCATGAGCCTTACAGTTCCTCAATATACTACTCTGACGACAGTGCCTATTAATGGTGTTGCGTTACCCGGTAGCAGAATTGAAATTTACGACAATGAGACACTTGTTGGCGAAACTACAGCCCTTGCGAACGGACTGTGGAACAGCAATATAGAATTATCCAATCCTTTTGCACAGTCGTTCCACTCTATTTACGCCAAAATTACAGACATAGAGGGGATGGAGTTCTTGAGTGAAACAATGCATTTGGAATATGACAGGGATGGATATATGGTAACAAAAGTGACCATGCTAAACAGCCGCCAAACTGTTACCTTTGACATGCTACAAGGCGAATACAGTCCCGGTTCATATACTTATCGTGGTAATGGTGACTTTACATTTGTTGCCGAATTTAATAAGCCCGACACTGCGGTTATAAAAAATGTGGAATTTAAAGTGCTAGCATCCGATGGTACAGTGCGACGTCTGCAAGGTACATATAATGACGCTAAAAAAGCATGGGTCGCAACATCCACTTATCCAAATAGCAAAAAATTGCCTATAAATGTAAAAGTTGATTTTATTTCCACATGGGTACCATCTATATACGATGAAGAAAAAAGAGAGTATTTTGAAAATTTCTTCGACGAGTCGTTAAAAGAGATTGAACTTGCATACGACAATTGTGACATGGAATTGTTGGAGCAAAATGATAGTGTAATATATTTCTCGGTTACACCTAATGGTTACGAGCACAAGGAGTACTTTACGTTTACAGCACTCGATTACGAAAGTACAGTTGCGGCAAATAGCGACAAAAATATAATGCGTATAAAGAATGATAACGTAGATTTATGCGTTGTTCACGAAGCATACGAAACAACAAGTAATAGTATTATTTGGGAAAATAATGAAAGGGTGGCTTACAGTATATTAAACAACGGAGTTAACAGAATTAATATACAAAATGATAAGAATAGAATACATCTTATTGCTCTTTCTGCCGTATACGGAATAGGTTCTGCTGTATTCGAATATAATTTGCGAGTTGCAGAAATAGAGTGGTGGTACAACATCGTTCATATCGAAAGGGGTCAATACGCAAAATCTTATGAAGAATTTTACAAAATTCTTTATGCAAAGTGCGACGATGGCTCCTTGAAAATAGGTGACACCAAACAACTGGAGTATAACAGGAATTGGGCGGACAAATGGTATAAGAGTACTTGTGAATTTTTGGATATATACGAGGAATTACTTCGTATTGAGAGAGAGGGATTAAGACAGGAATGTACAATAAACGGAGCTTTTGATGTATTATTGTCATTTTTTGGCCCGGGAAATAAATTTGGAAGTGCTGCCGCAGGAAAAGTGGCGTCGGTTTTAAAATCACAATCAAAGGTATATAGTGAGGAATTGATTGCTGAAGTTGCCGGTGGAACAAAGGCTTTTGTCGAGGGTGTTACAAACGAATTAATCGGAGCGACTGCAGATATAATTTCTAATGAGACAATGCCTCCCAGGTTTAATATTTCTGATTGGTATTTCGAAAAGAAAAATGGGCTTGCAAAATCTTATATCAATGCGGTAAATACTATTAAAGGTGCTTATAAGAAATGTGAGGATAAAGAAGATGAGGAAGATGATGAAACTCCTGGATTAGATGAGGAAGATGATGACACTCCTGGAGATGACGAGGTGGATGACGAGGAAGTAGGCAGCGACGATGATGATGAATTCCTAATCCCTAATGTTCAACCTATCATCGACCCTGCGGGATATGTTTACGAGGGCGTGCCCTCGAACAGGCTGGAGGGCGTGACGGCCACATGCTACTACAAAGAGACAGTAGAGGATATGTACGGCGATAAGCATGAAAATATTGTTCTTTGGGACGCTGAAAAGTATGGACAACAAAACCCGCTTGTCACCGACAAGAATGGAATGTATCGTTGGGACGTTCCGCAGGGATTGTGGCAGGTGAAATTCGAGAAAGAGGGTTACGAAACTGCCTACAGCGAGTGGTTGCCCGTGCCTCCGCCACAGTTGGAGGTGAATATTGCTATGACTCAATACAGACAGCCCGAGGTTAAAGATGCTGTTGCGTACGAAAATGCCATAGAAGTGGAGTTTGACAAATATATGAAAGCCGAGTCTTTGAATGTCGACAATTTTGTTGTTACCCAAAATGGACAACCTGTAAATGGTGCAATAGAACTGCTGAATGTTGAAAATTCGTCCGACTCGGGTGGGGAACGTTTGGCTACTATAGTACGTTTCAATGTTGCCGAGCCGTTTACGGCACAAGAGGTTGCGCTTGTGGTGAAAAAAGAGGTAACAAGCTATGCCGGCTTGACAATGGCCGAAGATTATTCATGCAAGTTGAAGGTAGGGAAAGAGATAAAGCAGATGGTTGTGGATGATGAGGTATATGTCCCATATATGGGCGAAAAAAGCATTTACGTTACTATCCTTCCCGCACAAGCCTCTGCCGGAAAGATTGTAAATGCTAAAGTAGAATCAAATGCTCTTGCCACACTGACCGCTGCAAATGCTATTATAGACAAGCAGGGTAAGGCCCAATTTACTATAAAAGGAGAATTGCCGGGCGCAACAACCTTGCACTTCAGTATCGAGGGGACAAGAACTGCTGCGCAAACGATAGTGAAGATTGTCGAGCAAGAGGACTTTGTCATAGAAACGCCGCAAGCCTCGGTAGCTTCGGGTAGCCACGTTTATAAAGGCTCCAAGGTTATGTTGTCTACCAATGATAAGAAACTTAAAATATGGTATACCACTGACGGCTCGTGTCCCTGCGACGAGAATGGCACACGAAAATTGTATTCCCAGCCTATTGTCATCAGCAAAGAGACTACATTGGCGGCTATGGCCGAAAATGAAGAGGGAGAAACAAGCGACACAGAAACATTTGTCTATAAAATTCTGAAAAGCGACGCGGGAGTAGAACTGCATGAGGGGTGGAATTGGGTATCGTTTAACATGGAAAGTGATGCCTTGAACAGCGTTAATGCAGCACTGAAAAGCGGTACGTGGAGCAGCGAGGATGAAATAAAGAATGCATATTATTTCGATTCATATTCAAAGAACAATATGCAGTGGATGGGCACGCTCAGCCAGCATGGAGGTTTGAAAAACAATGAAATGTACAAGGTGCATTCTTCGCGTGAACAAAATATAAGACTCACGGGTGACGCGATTAACCCCGAAAAGGTGATTATTACAGTGGGTTCCGGATGGAACTACATAAGCTACCTGCCATTGACCGACCTTAGCGTAGAGGAGGCTTTGTCGGGCTATAAGGCACGGGTTGGCGATATTATAAAGTCGCAGAATGGCTTTGCGGTATATACAGACAAAAACAGATGGGAGGGTGACCTTGCAACACTCTCTGTCGGCAGGGGTTACATGTTGAAACGTGCTGCAGACGCGGCTGCAACATCATTCTATTATCCGGCAGCTGCAAAGATAAAGAACAACTCCGCACGAATAAGCCGCAGAGGGTATTACAATTATGCCGATAATATGAGTCTCATTGGCGTTGTCGACGATTATATGGCAAGCGAGGGCGACTCACTTGTTGCTGTCGTGCAGGGCGAGGAACGTGGAACTTGTGCTTTGCAGAATGATGCAAAGGTATACCTTACTATACAGGGTGACAATGCTGCAAATGTCGAACTTGTGCTTAAACGACAAGATAAAATAGTGGCAAAGGCAAACAACAAAATTACTTTCAAGAGTAATGCGGTTGTCGGCACAATAGAATCGCCCATTAAGATAAAATTTGCTGCGACAAGCGAGGCGGACAGAATTTCCGTCACTCCACGAATAGTAGAGAATGAACTGTCGGTAGCTGTAAATGATGAAAATATGCGCAAGGTTGAAATTTACATCTACAGCACAGATGGTTCTATTGTCAGAGAATCCAAAGAGAATGTTGTGTCGAACGGATGTTACACAGAAACATTCATGTTGTCTGATATTTCTGCGGGAGTGTATATTGTGAAAATAGTTATCAATAATGAATTGAACGTTGTACGTATCATTAAAAAGTAAAAGTGTATGAGAAATATTATTATATTTTTGTCGTTAATGACTATGCTGCTGCAGGTTTCTTGCCGTAAAGACAGAGACAGAGATAGTAGCGTCTATTATCCCACATTTGAAAAGCCTTATTGGAGTGTTTCGAATAGTGAATTGTATGAATATAGCATGTCGGCTATTGTGATACTCCCAAATTCGTTGCTGTCATACGAGAATGAGGCAGACGAATTAGCGGTATTTTGCGGCAGCGAATGTCGCGGTACGGCTAAACGCATACAGGTAGATGCGGTAACATCTGTGTGGGCTATACTTATCTATGGAAGTGGTAACGAGTCGCTGTATTTCAAGTATTATTCGTCGCACAATAAGTATATGTACAAGGATGCTACGTATCTGATGTTTGAGGATAATAACAAATATGGTACTTTTGACGAGCCTGTAATTTTGTCGATGGAAATAGTTGCGGCTACAGAAAATTAGTAATAGTATAATGTGAGTTCTATATGAATATCTGTTGTTCAACTGTGTAGTTGATAATTTTATTTCACCCTTCCATGAATAGAAAAAACAGCCGCTATACTCTTGTATTTTAACAATATAGAACGTGGGTGCAGGCGTTGTTTAAATAAATGTAACGACTTATAAGCAAAGATTTTCCCTAAAGTTTCGGAAAAGTGGAAGATTATGCCTATTTTTGTAGACTTTAGTTTGCAAATAGATAGTTTGGGAAAATACGACCTTATATCCATAATAGGCCCCACAGCTTGCGGAAAAACATCGTTGGCTGTGGCGGTGGCTCGTGCCCTCGGTGGCGAAATTCTCAGTGCCGACAGTCGTCAGGTTTATCGTGGTATGGATATTGGTACGGGAAAAGATATTTCGGAGTATGGCGAGGGTGCTGCTCGTGTGCCTTATCATCTGATAGATATTGTTGATGCGGGTGAAAAGTACAATCTCTTTGAGTTTCAGCGCGATTTTTTGAATTCCTACAACGACGTTATTGCTCGTGGCGCTGTTCCTGTGCTGTGTGGCGGTAGTGGTTTGTATGTAGAGTCTGTGCTTCGCGGCTATCGCTTGATTCCTGTTCCCGAGAATATGGAATTGCGTGAGCGTCTCGAAAAATATTCTCTCGAACAGCTTACAGAAATGTTGGCCTCGTACAAGGTGCTGCATAATACTACTGATGTTGACACTAAGAAGCGTGCGATACGTGCGATAGAGATTGAAGAACATTATGCCCGCACGCCGCAGAGCGAGCGTGAGTTTCCACTGCTCACGTCCCTGATAGTAGGCCTCGATGTAGAGCGTGAGGTTCGTCGCGAGCGTATAAGCAACCGCCTTGCCGCGCGTCTCGAAGAGGGGCTTGTTGACGAGGTGCGTGCGCTTCTCGATAAAGGCATCTTGCCCGAGCAGCTTATATATTATGGCCTTGAATATAAATTTGTGACCCTATATCTTGTGGGTGCCATGAGCTACGATGATATGTTCAAGGGACTCGAGACGGCTATTCATCAGTTTGCAAAAAGGCAGATGACATGGTTCAGGGGAATGGAACGTCGTGGGCTGAAAATTAATTGGATAGATGCTTCGCTGTCAATGGAAGAGAAGGTCGAAACGATAAAAAATATGTTTTATGGTGGTAGCGCGACTTAGCGACCGTCGCAGGTGGGGAATAATTTATTGTCCCCGCATAGGTGCGGTAGATAAAATAAAAAAATGGCGCGAGATAAGGGCTTATCTTGTAGAAAAGGGCGTAACGTACGACTATATTCAGTCCGAAGATTATGGCTCGGTGGAACGTCTTGCACGTATGCTTGCCGATAATGGTTATGAAACGATTGTTGTTGTTGGCGGTGACGGAGCTTTGCAGGATGCTCTTAACGGAATAATGTCGTCGGAGAATAGCGGTAACGTCTCTTTGGGGATAATTCCCAACGGAATAGCCAACGACTTTGCAAATTATTGGAATATTGGCGAGAGTGACTATAAACGTGCCATAGATTATATAATTGCCGGACGGACAAGAAAAATAGATGTAGGTTGTTGCAAATATACTACCGACGAGGGTGAACAGGTGCGCTATTTTATGAATGTTGTAAACATCGGCCTCAGCGCGAATATAGTGGGGATTGCCAACAAGAAGGTCAAGGCTCCTTTTGCAAAATACCTTTCACATGTCCGGGCAATGATGCTGATGCTTCTGCACCGTAACAGCTACAATATAAAAATGCGCTTGAACAACCAAACTGTCGAGAATTCTTTTATGATGCTGTGTATAGGAAACGCCCGAGGCTATGGAATGACGCCAAGCGCAGTGCCTTATAATGGCTATCTGGATGTTTCGGCTATAAAATATCCCAAGTTTTTCGGCCTTGTTCAGGGAATCTATATGTTGCTTAAGCGTCGCATAATGAACTACAAATTGATGATGCCTTTCCGCACTACGGAGATTGTGATAGACAGTGTCGGTGGTGCTTGTGCCGGAATAGATGGTCGTCCTTTCGCTCCCACCTATCCGTTGAATATAACAATAATGCAAGAAAAATTAAATCTTATAATCCCAAAGTAAAAATAATTATGACTATACGAGATTTAACTGCTACCGATAATTTTTTTCTGTTAGCCGGCCCCTGTGTCATAGAAAATGAGGACATGGCAATGAGAATCGCCGAAAGAATAGTGGCAATGACAAGCGACAGAAATATTCCTTATGTTTTTAAAGGTTCCTACCGCAAGGCCAATCGTTCGAGAATAGACTCTTTTACAGGCATTGGCGACGAGGCTGCTTTGCGTATATTGCGCAAGGTGCGCGAGACTTTTAATATTCCTGTTGTGACGGATATACACTCGCCCGAAGAGGCCGAACTTGCAGCAGAGTATGTTGATGTGTTGCAGATTCCTGCATTCTTGTGCCGTCAGACGGACCTCTTGTCGGCTGCTGCAAAGACCGGACGCATCGTTAATATTAAAAAAGGGCAATTCCTGTCGCCGCAGGCGATGAAATTCGCTGCCGAAAAGGTTGTTTCCGAGGGTGGCGAGGGTCGAGTAATGCTCACCGAACGTGGTACTACTTTCGGTTATCAGGATTTAGTGGTAGACTTTAGAGGTATTCCTCAGATGAAGACTTTCGGTTATCCGGTGATAATGGATATTACTCATTCGTTGCAACAGCCCAATCAGACTGCCGGCGTTACAGGCGGAATGCCCGAACTTATTGAGACAATGGCAAAAGCTGCCGTTGCAGTGGGTGTTGATGGCTTGTTTATCGAGACTCACGAAGATCCTACCGTTGCAAAGAGCGACGGCGCAAATATGCTCAAACTCGACCTGCTCGAGGGGTTGCTCGACAAGGTGTTGCGCATAAGAGCAGCCATACGATGATTATTTTCTGATATCTTCTAAGAAGCTGTTTTAAATTTCTTTCTAAAAAGTAAAAAAAGAGCTATAAAAATTTCAAGGACATAAATTTAAACAACTTCTAAATGTAATTTAAACGGGGCTGTCTGCAATTTATGTTGCGCAGTTCCGTTTGTATTTTTATAAACAATCTGTTTATGAATAGGTGTGCACTATGCAAATATCTGCTTTTGTGGTGGCTTTCAATGGCTGTCGCACCGATCTTTGCGGCTGTGCACGAAAGTGCGGCGGATAGTCTTATGGAACGTTTCTTTTTGCGCCGGGCAGATGGACTTTATAAGGTGGGTGAGTTTTTTGGCGACCTGTATGTGAAGCAACGTGTCGGAGTGTTCAAGAATAATCTTGCTCTTAACACCTTCCCGGGTATGACTCGTTTCGACAGAGGGGTGGATAATTATGTTACAGAACTATTCTATCAATTGCATTATACCGATTATGGAGTGCTTGAACTGCGCCGTAAAGCCTATAATACCAGCTTTAAGCATGGACGTGGCGAAATTGAAAGGGTTGTGGAATTTATGACCGTAAACCCTTATGATGATGCTTTGTTGCAGGACCGTATATTTTCGCCGCTGCACCCCGATTATAAAAAATATTACATTTATACATTGGACTCTTTGTCGTCCTCGGATGGGATTACACGCGTTTCATTTTCTCCTCGCTTCGACAATATAAGGCTATTGTCGCGCGGCTGTGTGTTGTTCGACGATTCCTGCAATATTGTTGAATTTGCAATGAGCGGGTGGGACGAGCAGAGTAAATTCGATGCGATATATAAGATGAATGCGACCAATGTTGTCGAGGCTGTGCATGCAGACGTCAGTTACAATTTTCTTGGTAATAAATTAAGTATAGCCGCCGATGGTTGTTTCGCCTACGATTATGTAATTCCGGTAAACAGGGCCGACGCCTTTCGATTAAATGCAAGCGAATATGACCTTAGCGGAAGCACCAGCGTTGCGTGGGACACGACAAAAATAGTCAATATGCAGGCTTATGCTGACGATAATCGCCCCTTGAGGCTCGATTGGGACGAGGTTGAACTTCTTACCGATTTTTCTGATAGCACACAGAAGAGCAGCGGACGAAAAAACATAATGTGGAATCTGGGTGATGCGATGATAAGCAGTCACTCTTATAATTGGGGCGGCGGAGGCGTGAAATTTTCTCCCATAGTCAATCCCTCTTCGGTCGATTACAGTTCGGGGCGTGGCCTCTCGTATAAATTTTCCATGAATATACGTAATTCTTTGCGGAATAATCGCGAAATGCGGTTAAAGCCTCAAATTGGATATAATTTCAAACAGAAGGCTTTTTATTGGAATGTTCGTGGCAATTTTGTGTATAATCCTTCGCGATTGGGTGTGCTGGGGCTCGACTTTGGTGAGGGTAACAGAATTTACAGCAGTGTTGCGCTTGATAGAATAAAAAATATGGCTTTGGATTCTCTGAATTTTGAAAATTTGAATCTGAATTATTTTCGTAATTTTTATGTGGAAACGTTTCACGAATGTGAAATTTTTAACGGCTTTAGTATGTTGGCCGGTGTAAATTATCACAAGCGTGTTTTGCAAAGCAATGCAAATAAACAACTTGAAATTTATGGCGTGCCGTTGAGAAAAAAATACATTCAGTTTGCTCCTCATGTGCGCTTTACGTGGCGTCCGGGAATGTACTATTATATGAAAGAGGGGCAGAAAATAAACTTAGGCTCGAAGTATCCGGTCTTTGCCTGGGACGTGGAGCAGGGCATGAACGGGGTTCTCGGCTCGAACAGTATATACACGCGCTCGGAGCTTGATGTGCAGTATAAAATGGGGCTGCGTAGCGGGAATTTGTTATATATGCGCATTGGTGCAGGTGGGTACTTTTATACAAAAGATGTCTATTTTGTAGATTATAGTTTCTTGAAACAGAGTAATTTGCCTGTGGAACGCAGTGAAGAATTGGGGGGCGTTTTTCAATTACTCGACTCGGAGTGGTACAATGCTGCCAATAAATATGCTCGTGCGCATTTGACATACGAAGCTCCCTTTTTGTCGTTGCAAAAGCTTTTCCCTCGTGTTAAACTTTTCCAAAATGAATACATATATTATAATATGTTGTTTATGTCGCAACTGCATCCATATATGGAATTAGGTTACGGCGTTGCGACGCCTTATGTAAATATGGGGCTTTTTGTGAGTTCTCAGAATCTGCAAATGCACCGCGTGGGGTACAAAATAAGTATCTCTCTCTTTGTCGATTAACATTTTTATAAAATTTTTCTCTCTTTTTTATAAAAAAAACGGCTTTTTAGTTGTTAATGTGTTTTATATTTCCTAAATTTGAAAGGTGTATACTTTTGTATGCGCTTTTTGTGTGATTATAAATATAATAAACAGATAAAAAGATGAGTTATTTGCGATTTGAAAAAACGCTCATGACCAACTTGGAAGAGTCGTTGCAGAAGGAGATTCTGAGAACCAACCGTTCGGGTGCTTACCATTGCTCTACTATCGTAGATTGCAATACACGTAAGTATCATGGACTTTTAGTTGTTCCCGTGCCCGAATTGGACGAAGAAAACCACGTTCTTCTCTCCTCGCTCGACGAAACAGTTGTGTTGCATGGTGCGGAATTTAACTTGGGGTTGCATAAGTACAACGGAGATAACTTCAGCCCTCGAGGCAACAAATATATCCGTGAGTTTACATGGGAGCGTGTTCCCACTACTGTTTACAACGTGGGTGGAGTCTTACTGAAAAAAGAGAAGGCATTTGTACATCACGAGAATCGTATTCTTATAAGATATACATTGCTCAAGGCTAATACTCCAATGACATTGCGTCTGCGTCCTTTCCTTGCTTTCCGCAGTGTAAGAGAGTATACTCACGAGAATTCTGTTGCAAGTCGCGAATATAAAGCTGTGGATAATGGCATCAGCGTATGTATGTACGAAAATTACCCCACGCTTTACATGCAACTTAACAAAAAGAACGAATTTGTTTATCGTCCCGATTGGTACAGAGGTATAGAGTATACCAAAGAACTTGAGCGCGGTTACGACTTTAATGAAGATCTTTATGTTCCCGGATATTTCGAGGTGAAAATGAAAGAAGGCGAGAGTATCGTCTTTTCCGGCGGAATTTCCGAAATGAGTCCCCGTAGCATGAAGGCAGCTTTCGACCACGAAGAGGCCATCCGTATGCCGCGTGACAACTTTATGCACAGCATAGAGTGTGCTGCCAATCAGTTTGTCAATGTTCAAGGCGATGAAATATACATTCTTGCCGGATACCCCTGGTTCAAGTGTCGCGCACGTGACCTTTTCGTATCTCTCCCGGGAATAACCCTGTCGCTTGGCAAAAAAGAACTTTTCGAGAAGATTATGCGCACAGCCGAAAAGGCAATATACGACTTTATGAATGACCGTCGCATTTCGGTGAAGATATACGAAATGGAGCATCCCGATGTACTTTTGTGGGCAGTTTGGGCTCTTCAGCAATATGCAAATGAATATGGCCTCGAAGAGTGTCGCGACAAGTATGGCAAGATGCTCATAGACATAATAAAATATTTGCACGACAATCGTCACCCTAATCTCAAAATTATGCCAAGCTGTCTGGTGGCCACTCGTGGAACAGATAAGGCAGTCACATGGATGAATTCCATTGCAAACGGAATGCCGGTTGTTCCTCGTACGGGCTACGTAGTCGAGATTAACGCATTGTGGTACAATGCTCTGAAGTTTATACAGCAGATTGCCGAACTTATGGACGAAAAAGAAGTAGAAGCAAAGCTTATGCGTCTATCGACAATCGCCGGCAAAGCATTTACCGAAATCTTCCTTAACGAGCATGGTTACCTTTACGATTATGTCGATGGCGATTATGTAGACTGGAGCGTGCGTCCCAATATGATACTCGCAAGCGCTCTTGACTACTCTCCGCTCGACCGTTTGCAACGTAAAAAGGTTCTTGATATTGTAAGTCGCGAATTGCTGACTCCGCGCGGCCTGCGCTCACTCTCTCCCAAAAGCGTGGGTTACAATCCTAACTATGTAGGCCCACAGACACAGCGTGACTATGCTTATCATCAAGGAACAGTGTGGCCCTGGCTCGGAGGATTTTATTACGAAGCGTATCTTAAAACCTATAAACTTAGCGGACTCTCGTACGTGGAACGCCAGATGGTGGGATTCGAGGATGAACTTGTACAGCATTGCGTCGGTTCGATGCCCGAACTTTTCGATGGCAATCCACCTTTCAAGGGACGCGGAGCGGTAGCATTTGCCATGAATGTGGCTTCCATCCTCAGGACAAGCAGTTTGATAAAGAAATATGAACCAAAATCGGAGGAATAATTGATATGAAGATATTAATGTTCGGTTGGGAATTTCCGCCGCATATCTCCGGCGGATTAGGTACGGCAAGTTACGGTCTGACAAAAGGTCTGGCTGTGCAAGGAGACATGGACATCACATTCTGTATCCCTAAGCCGTATGGTGACGAAGATAAGAGTTTTCTTAAAATAGTGGGTATGAACACTGTGCCCATCACATGGAAAAACGTCGATTGGGACTATGTTTCCAATCGTGTGGGGGCAATAATCAATCCCGATGATTATTTCCGTTACCGCGACCATATATACAGCGACTTCAGCTATATGCACACGAACGACCTTGGTTGTATGGAATTTGCCGGTGGTTATCCCGAAAATCTTCACGAAGAGATAAATAACTACTCCATTATTGCAGGCGTGGTGGCACGTAGCGAGCAGTTCGATATAATACATTCACACGACTGGCTTACCTATCCTGCCGGAATACACGCCAAACAGGTGTCGGGCAAGAAACTTGTGATACACGTGCACGCGACAGACTTTGACAGAAGTCGTGGAAATGTCAATCCAACAGTTTATGCCATCGAGAAGAACGGAATGGATTATGCCGACCACATTTTCTGCGTGAGTGAACTTACGCGTCGTACGGTAATCGACAAATATCATCAACACCCCGACAAGGTAACAACGGTACACAATGCTGTAACCCCTCTGCCGCAAGAGATTCTTGATATTGTTCCTAAGAAGATACCCAACGAAAAGGTTGTAACTTTTCTTGGCCGTATAACCATGCAGAAAGGTCCCGAATATTTTGTAGAGGCTGCTGCAATGGTACTCAACAGGTCGAAAAATAAAAATATACGTTTCTGCATGGCAGGTAGCGGAGATATGATGAATGCAATGATACGTCTTGCGGCCGAGCGAGGCATTGCCGACCATTTCCACTTCCCGGGCTTCATGCGCGGTCGTCAGGTGTACGAGTGTCTGAAGGCAAGCGACGTATATATAATGCCGTCTGTAAGTGAGCCATTCGGAATTTCGCCTCTCGAGGCAATGCAGTGTGACGTTCCCACTATAATATCGAAACAGTCGGGATGTGCCGAGATTCTCAGCAGGTGTATAAAAACAGACTATTGGGATATTAACGCAATGGCCGATGCAATTTATGCAATATGTAACTACGACTCCTTGTACGAATATCTAAAAGTAGAAGGACGTCGCGAGGTTGATGAAATTACATGGGAAAAAGTGGGCCTGAAACTAAGAGGCTTGTACGAGAGAGTAATTGGTTGGTAAAAAATTAAAAAGTCACGATAAATTATGAAAACTATCTGTTTTTATTTTGAAATTCATCAGTTGAGACAACTGAAAAGATATCGCTTCTTTGATATTGGCAGTGATCATTATTATTATGATGATTTTGCCAGCGAGAGCAATGTTACCGAGGTGGCCGAAAAGTCGTACGTTCCGGCTCTGACCACTTTGCTTGAAATGATAAAAGAGAATAACGGCTACTTTAAGGTGGCTCTCTCGGTGTCGGGTGTAGGTCTTGAAATTCTCGAGCAATATGCTCCGCAGGTGATAGAGCTTATGCACGAGCTTAATGCAACAGGTTGCTGCGAGTTCCTCTCGGAACCCTATTCTCACGGCCTTTCATCGCTTGTGTCACGCAGTGTGTTCAAGAAGGAGGTTCAGAGAATGAACGATAAAATTAAAGAACTTTTCGGACAAACACCTAAGGTGTTGCGTAACTCAGGCCTTATCTATTCAAACGAAATTTCGGAAATGGCGGCTCAAATGGGCTTCAAGGGTATGCTCAGCGAGGGTGCGAAGCATATTCTAGCATGGAAAAGTCCCCACTTCCTTTACAACAGTATCACAGCTCCCGGCCTTAAACTGTTGTTGAGAGATTATAAACTTTCGGATGATATTTCGCTTAGATTCTCTAACCAAGCGTGGAGCGAGTATCCTCTCTTTGCCGAGACATACGCCGATTGGATTGCAGACTTCCCCAAAGATGAAAAGATTATAAACATATTTATGAATCTTACGGCCTTTGGAATGGCGCAGCCTCTCTCTTCAAATATTCTTGAGTTTATGAGAGCTCTGCCTGCGTGCTGCAAGGAGCGCGGAATAACATTCTCTACTCCTACCGAACTTGTCGAGAATGAAAAGTCGGTTGGCGCGTTGGATGTTCCTTATCCTTTGTCGTGGATGGACGAAGAGCGTGACGCAAGTTCGTGGTTGGGTAACTCTTTGCAGAATGAGGCGTTCAATAAGCTGTATAGCGTTGCCGAGCGTGTGGCTCTCTCGGATGACCGCAAGCTGAAGCAGGATTGGGATTATCTTCAGGCTGCCGATAACTTCCGCTATATGACAACCAAGCAGAATGGTATTATTACCGAGAAGTGTATCTATGAGTCTCCATTCGATGCGTTTACAAATTACATGAATATTCTTGCTGACTTTATTACTCGTGTAAATGCACAGTACCCCGAGGATATTGACAATGAAGAACTTAACGCTCTCCTTAAGATGATTGCCAATCAGAATGAGGAAATTGTTGCTCTTAATGAAGAGATTGCGGCTCTCAAAAGTAAGCCTGCCAAGAAGAGCAGAAAGAAAGCCGAGCAAACAGAGGAGTGATTCTCGCTGACGGATATATAAAAAAGCAGAAGTTCTTGAACTTCTGCTTTTTTATATTGCGTTGTATGTGTTTACCACTCTTCGTTGAAACGACTCGTTACAATCTTTATTGCAATATCATCGTCTCCACCGCGCAACTTTACACTGCTCATTTTAAGGTCGTGCGTGATTCCGACAATATTCCCGTTGCTGTCTTTGGTGGTTGTGACAGGTATTAGCACTACTTTGTTCCAGTCGGGGTTTTTGGCTGTCCAATCGGGGTCGATGGCGGTGTTCTTTTCGTATTCTGCGTAACAATAGTTTATCAAGCGCGATATATTGTTGAATACATACTGGTTGTATGTGCTGTTGAAGGTTGTGTAGAATGATGTTATTTTGTCGTACGACTTATTCTTTAAGAAGAAATTGTACATGTCACTCTTTCTGACCATAAGAAGCCCTGCCGGTATACTGTATTTGTATTGATAATCGCTTTTCTGGTTGTATCGTGTAAATGTTATCTTTGTAAGATTCAGCGTGTCTGTATTCTCGGCAATTTTAATGATAGGAAGCTCTACCTCTGTGAATATGCCTGCCGGTGTTTTAAGGTATGTGCACGAATTATCGTCGATAAGTGACTGCAGATTGCTGTTGCTGAATTTGTTTACCTGTAACACCTCTTTTGTGGACGAGAATGTGGCTATTGCGGTTGCGAGCGAGTCTTTCTTTCCACTTTCGCTTGTGATGTAATGTTGGAAATATAGGTTTATACGTGCCATGCTCACATAAATGACGGTGCCGTCACCTTGTGTGCTTTTTACATATAATCCTTTAAGAATATTGGAAATGAAATTTTCGGAATTTGCAAAATACTCTTTTCCTATGTGCTCGCCTGCTGCGTTTTTCTCATAATATTTTTTTATGAATCTGTGGCCCAATTCCCGTGGAAGTTCTATTGTGATGTTGGGGGTGTAGTCTTCTCCGTTTTTTATGGAGTCGGCTATTGCATTGTCTATTGCGCAATATGTTTTTTCGGCAATAGCTTTGCTTTGTGCGTCATAAAAATCTTCGGGGTTGATGTTTGTGTAGTATGGAACGCCCTCTTCCAATTTTTTATTCAGCTCAAATACTTCGCACTTCATGGTGTTTAGCGAGTCGCCAAAATAGTTGTTGTAGAATAGTTTGAGCTCTATTTTGTATGCACTGTCGCCAAGCACTCCCTCTTCGGGAAAGCCATAGTTTTCTACGCAGTTGAATTGCGCTATAAAGTCCGAGGAAAATATTGTTCCGGTCTCCGGGTCGGTGTGTTTCCCCAAATATACACGGTTGGTGTTTGCCAATATTGAGTCGTTTGCCATAATGGAACGACTTTTGGCGTAAAATGTCATTGTGTCAATCGCCATTGCGTCACCCGATGGAACAATGCTGCTGCCCAGCATGTCTGTGTTGTCGTCACAACCGATGAATGCTATGGTCGATATTAATATTGCTAAAATGAATAGGACTCGTTTCATGTAAATGATTGTCAAAACTTATCATAGAACTCATTGCAGGCATTTGCATAGTTCTCGGCATCTTGATGGGGCAATACAGGTTTGCCAAGCTCGTTGGCGTATGCTATTAATGACTCGGGTATGTTGGGCGAGTTTAATATTACGCCATCGCTGTATTTTATTGCAAGTTTGGCTAGTTTTTCGTAGGTGATGGGGGCGTCTGTCTCTTCTACCAAAGATTCGACCATGTCCTTGCAAAGTAGTTTTTTTGTGAAATTCTCGTCGAGCGGCTTATTGAAGTTTGTATCGTACAAAGAGAATACAACTTTTGAGTCGCGGAACGAGGGCTCTTCGCGGTATGCGCTTTTTATATACAATGGCACTAAGGCTGATATCCAACCGTGACAATGGATTACTTCGGGGCACCAACGGAGTTTTTTTACTGTTTCCAATACTCCGCGTGCAAAGAATATTGTGCGTTCGTCGTTGTCGCTGTATTCATTGCCGTCGGCGTCTACGGTCATCAGACGATTCTGGAAATAGTCGTCGTTATCGATAAAGTATACTTGCATTCTTGCGGCTTGCAGGGAGGCTACTTTAATTATTAACGGATGGTCGGTGTCATCGATGATAAGATTCATGCCCGAGAGACGTATAACTTCGTGTAGCTGGTTGCGTCTTTCGTTTATAAAACCCCATTTGGGGGTGAATATTCTTATCTCTTTGCCACGTTCTTGTGTGTCTTGTGGCAATGTTCTACCGATGTTTGCTATTTCCGATTCCGGAACAAAAGGTGTGATTTCTTGTGTAATAAATAAAATTCTGTTCGCTTTCATTTTGTTGGTGCCATGCGAATGTAGTCCGCGGCTCTGCAAAGGTACTGAAAAATCGGAAGATAAGCAAGTTGTGTGCGGAATAAAGTTGTTGTTTTTAGTTTATTAAACATTTTATAACTGCCTTTTCTTTGTTTGTTATTTGTGGCGTGTGAAAAATGATATTGGTTAATAGTGAAGATTTTTTTTCTTTTATTTCGTTATCTCCCTAATTGTTTGTTACTTTGCACGCGATTTTTAATAAATGACAGTTGAGGGGGGTGTTGCGGTTGTAAATGGGTCGTGAGCCTTTCTTTTTAATAAAATCATTAATGATGAAAGTAATTCGTACAATTTCTGAACTTCAGCAGGAACTTTCTGTGCAGCGCGATGCTGCTAAAAGTATAGGTTTTGTTCCCACGATGGGTGCGTTGCATCAGGGACACGCTTCGCTTGTTAAGCGTTCGGTGGTCGAGAATGATGTTACTGTTGTCAGTGTCTTTGTCAATCCTACACAGTTTAACGATAAGAATGACTTAAAAAATTATCCGCGTGACTTACAGGCCGATTGTGTGCTTCTCGAGGGTATTGGCGCGGACGTGGTTTTTGCTCCCGAGGTCGAGGAGATGTACCCCGAGCCTGATACGCGTGTCTTTAGCTTTGCGCCTCTTGATACTGTGATGGAGGGTGGTTGCCGTCCCGGACATTTTAATGGCGTAGCGCAGATTGTGAGTAAACTTTTTTATGCTGTTGCACCCGATAAGGCCTATTTTGGCGAAAAGGATTTTCAGCAGCTTGCGATTATTCGCGAAATGGTGAAACAGCTTGATATTAAGGTCGAAATTATTGGTTGTCCTATCGTTCGCGAGGAGGATGGTCTTGCTCTCAGCAGTCGCAATATGTTGCTTTCTGCCGAGGAACGCGAGCGTGCGCTTACAATTTCGCGTACACTTTTTGCAAGCGTCGATTATGCAGCGTCGCACTCTCTTGCCCGGACAAAGAGCTTTGTCGAGGAGGCTATAAATGCTACCGATGGTCTTCAGCTTGAATATTTCCAGATTGTCGATGGCAACACTCTGCAAGAGGTGAAAGAGTGGGGAGACAGCGATTATCTTGTTGGTTGTATAGCTCTTTTCTGTGGTAAAATAAGACTTATAGATAATATCAAATACAAGGAGGTGAAATAATTATCGTGTATGTTATTGCAGATGTTAAAATCGAAACTCCATTGTGTGACTGTTACCGAGGCTAACCTTAATTATATGGGCAGCATTACCATTGACGAGACTCTGATGGATGCAGCCGGCCTTATTGAGGGAGAAATGGTGCATGTGGTAAATAATAACAACGGCGAGCGCATTGTTACATATATTATAAAGGGCGAGCGCGACTCGGGTGTTATTTGCCTGAATGGGGCTGCGGCTCGCAAATTTCAGCCGGGTGATGTTGTTATAATCATGGCTTATGCTTCTATGACTCCCGAAGAGGCTCGTGAGTTTAAGCCCAAAGTGGTTATTCCTGACAGACGTACTAATAGTTTGGTTAAGTAGAAGTTTGCAGATACAATAAAAAATCGGGAAGTGCACTTCCCGATTTTTTATTGATAATGGTTGCTCTTATTCCAATGTTATAAGCACTGCTCCGTCGGCAACAGTCTCGCCTTTGCTTACGGCGATAGAGGCTACTTTTCCGTCGCGGTCGCTGTTGATGTTGTTCTCCATCTTCATTGCCTCGAGGATTGCTACTGTCTGGCCTTTTGCAACAGTGTCGCCTACGTTTACCTTAATGTCGATTATTACTCCGGGGAGGGGAGTTTTTATTGCGTATCCGCCTGCTGCGTTTGTTGCTATGGGTGCGGGGGCTGCTGTGGGTGCTGCAGCCGGCTTTGCTGCAGATGCCACAGGTTTGGAAATTACTACGGGCTTCGGCGCTTCGGGCTTTTCCCACTCTACGTTGTATGCTACTCCGTTTACTTCAACTTGTGCTGTTGTGTCGTTTACTTCGTTTATGGTAACGTTGTAATTCTCTCCGTTTATTTTGTATTTATATTCTTTCATCGTGTTCCGGTTTTTGGGAATTATAGCATGTTGTTCCAATATTTGTTCACATAGGTAATGGTTAATATTCCACTCTCCTCGTCGTGAATGTTGTCGCCGCAGTATGCGCTCAGCGCCATGGCAATGGCTGCTGTTACTGCGTTGTCGATGTTTGTTTTTTCGTTCTCTTTCATGATGTTTGTATATTAAAGAGGAATATTGCCGTGTTTCTTTTGTGGTAGTCCCTGACGCTTGCTCTCGAGCTGTGCAAGAGCGCGTATCACGCGGAAACGTGTGTTGCGAGGCTCAATTACGTCGTCAATGTAGCCATATTTTGCAGCTTGGTAGGGGTTTGCAAACAGGTTGTTGTATTCTGCTTCTTTTTCGGCTTGCAGGGCTTTGGGGTCCTCGGCTGCTTTTATCTCTTTTGCGTACAAGACTTCCGCTGCTCCGGCTGCTCCCATTACTGCAATTTCGGCGCTGGGCCATGCGTAGTTTACGTCGGCGCGTAACTGCTTGCAGGCCATTACAATGTGTGAACCCCCGTACGATTTTCGCAGTGTGACGGTTACTTTGGGCACTGTTGCTTCGCCGTAGGCGTATAGCAGTTTTGCACCGTGAAGAATTACGGCGTTGTATTCTTGTGCTGTGCCGGGAAGGAATCCGGGGACGTCTACGAGTGTTACAAGGGGTATGTTGAATGCGTCGCAGAAGCGTACGAAGCGTGCGCCTTTGCGCGATGCGTTGCAGTCGAGTACTCCTGCGTAGCGACAAGGCTGGTTGGCAACAATACCTACCGATTTTCCGTTCATGCGCGCAAAGCCCACGATGATATTTTGTGCATAGTCGCGGTGTACTTCGAGAAACTCGCCATTATCCACAATTTCGCCAATCACGCGGTACATGTCGTATGCCTGATTGGGGTTGTCGGGGATTATTTCGTTCAGTAGGTTGCTCTTGCGGTTGATGGGGTCGTCGCAGGGTTGCTCGGGGGTTTTTTCTTTGTTGTTCTGCGGAATGTAGCTCATTAGTTTGCGTATGAGCATCATGCCTTCTTCTTCGGTTGCTGCGGTAAAGTGTGTCACGCCCGACTTACTTGCGTGTACGCTTGCGCCGCCAAGCTCTTCTTGTGTAACCTGTTCGCCAAGAACGGTTTTTACTACTTTTGGGCCTGTGAGGAACATGTACGATGTTCCTTCGGTCATCAGTGTGAAGTCTGTGAGGGCAGGTGAGTATACTGCTCCTCCGGCGCAGGGACCGAATATTCCTGATATTTGTGGAATTACTCCCGAGGCGAGAATGTTGCGCTCGAATATTTCGGCAAAGCCGGCGAGTGAGTTTACGCCTTCTTGTATGCGTGCGCCGCCACTATCGTTGATGCCAATGACGGGTGCGCCCATCTTCATGGCCATGTCCATGATTTTACATATTTTCTGTGCCATTGTTTCGGAGAGCGAGCCGCCGAATACCGTAAAGTCCTGTGCAAATACATATACAAGGCGGCCGTCGATTGTTCCGCAGCCTGTTACAATGCCGTCGCCTAAGAAACTTTTCTTGTCCTGCCCGAAGTTTGTGCATCGGTGTGTCACAAACATGTCTGTCTCTTCGAAACTGCCTTTGTCGAGCAACATTTCTATACGTTCGCGCGCTGTGTATTTTCCACGCTCATGCTGTTTTTCTATGGCTTTTTCTCCGCCGCCCAGACGCGCCTTTGCGCGTAGCTCGACGAGCTGTTTTATTTTTTCAAATTGTTTGCTCATGGTATTTGTTTTTTTATTTTTTCTCCTCACACAATTCTGTAAGTACTCCTTGTGTTGCTTTGGGGTGCAGGAATGCTATGTTTAATCCTTCTGCTCCGTTTCTTGGGGCTTTGTCTATTGTGCGCACCTCTTTTGCTTCACATTCGGCAAGTGCTTCTTTTACTCCATCTTCTACGGCGTAGGCAATATGGTGTATGCCTTGTCCGCGTGTCTCAAGGAATTTGGCGATTGTGCTGTCGGGCGATGTTGGCTCTAAAAGTTCTATTTTTGTTTCGCCTACTTTCAAGAATGCTGTTCTTACTTTTTGCTCTTCGACGGTTTCTATGTTGTAACAGGTAAAGCCGAGTACATTTTCATAGTATGGAAGAGCCTCTTCTATGTTTGGGACTGCAATGCCAAGATGTTCTATTTTTGATATTTTCATATCTTTATGTTTTAATGGAAAGTTTTTCTTTACTTTCCGGTTATTAGTCTTTGCAAAAATAGATAAATATTTTTAAATCTTGCACGTTTTGTCCGCTTTTGCGCTGTTGCTTAGGGATGTTTGGTCTATAAATAGGGTAATAACTTACATTTCTATGAGTATTTTTACATTTAGCTGGCGGCTTGTGAGGTAGTTGGGCACTGCGTAGCTCTGGTTGTATATGTCTGACACCCAATAGTATGAATTTACATTGTTTATGTCTAATAGGTTCAAGGCGTCGGCTCCCAACCAGATGTTTTTTATGTAGCGATATATTCCGTTTCCGGCTCTTTTATCTTCGTTGTCCAATAGTCGATAGGACATTCCCAGGTCTACTCGCTTGTAGGCCGGCGCGCGGAAAATGTGTTTTTCGCGGCCGCTGTACGGAGGGCCGAATGGCAGTCCGTCGGCATATACGCCTCTGAGGCTCATTTTCCAACGATCGGTTCCCGGGAAATAGTCTGTGAAATAGATTGACATATTGAATCTTTGGTCGGTGGGGCGGGGCAGCCACTCGCCGTTGTTTATCTTCTCTTTTGTCTCCATCAGTGAGAAGGTCAGCCACGAGTCTGTTCCCGGTACAAATTCTCCGAATAGCTTAAAGTCTACTCCCGTTGCGTATCCTTTTGCGCAATTTTCGCCGTAATATACTACGCGTACGTTGTCTACATTGTAGGGGATAATATTGTCAAGCTTTTTATAATAGGCCTCGGCTGTGAATTTAAAAGGTCGTCCGCCCATCTTGAACATATAGTCGCCGCCTAATACAAAGTGTGTCGAGCGGGGCGATTTTATGGATTTATTAAGTTGTACCGTTGCAATTCCGTTGTTGTTTATTCTGTCGCGGAACTCTTTGTAGAATGGTGCCTGATAGTAGATTCCTGTGGCGAAACGCAGTGTTATTTTGTCGTTGAATTTGGGTATTAGTCCCAATGATGCGCGTGGCGATACAAGGCACTCTTTATTCCAATCCCAATAAGAGATTCTCATTCCCAAGTTCAGCGACATTGTGCCCAGAGTACTGTTGAATTTATATGTATCCTGCAGGTAGGCCGATAGTCTGTTGCTGCTTGTCGAGGTATTTGAACGCAGACTGTATATCATTTCCAAGTTTGCTCCGCCATATGGCAGGTTGTATCCTGCCGAGTCGCGCATCTCCCATTCACGCTGATTCTCTTTTATTCGTTCGCCTTTCCACTCGGCGCCCCACTGAATATCGTGGCTTTTCAAGAAGTGCATTCCGCGCAGTCCTACTGTTTGCACGTTTGTGTCAAGATAGTTGCGAGCATGCTGCATATAGCTGCCGACGGCAATATTTTCTTCGCTGTTAATGTCGTCTATCCAATATTGCCCCATAATGTCGAACGTCTCCTCCTCGCGTGTGTTAAAAGCCGAGGTTATAAGCGATATTTGGTTATATTCGTTGGGCGTGTAGTTGAGCGTCGCCGAGCCGAACATTGTGCGGAAAAGGTCGTGCTCCCATCCTCCGAAGTAAACTTTGAATTCTTTAACATCCTCCATTGTGCCGAATGTCGTTGTACGGTCGCTGGGGGTAAAATTGTATCTGTTGCGCGAAATGTTGCCAATGAAACTTGCGTTAAGATGCGGGGTTATGCGCCAATCGAAAAATGCCTGATAATCGAGGAATTTAGGGTCGTACTCGCCTTTTGTGTCCAACGAGCTTAGCAGGTAACTGTTTGTCTTGTAACGTAAAGAGTTTGAAAAGCTTATCTTTGAATTTCCGGTGCCTATGTATGCGCTTGCACCCAAAAGGCTTGCGGCTATGCTGCTTTCAAATTCGCGTGGCTTGCGGTAATTAATGTCAAGCACCGAGGCCATTTTGTCGCCATATTTTGCCTCGAATCCTCCGGTAGAGAATGCTATCGACCCTACCATGTCCGGATTAAGGAAGCTCAGTCCCTCTTGCTGCCCGGCGCGTATGAGCAGCGGGCGGTAAATTTCTATTCCGTTTACATAAACGCTATTTTCGTCGAAGTTTCCGCCTCGTACATTGTATTGTGAGCTCATCTCATTGTGTGAGCTTACGCCGGCCTGTGTGGCTATGATGGATTCTACACCGTTGCCGGTAGCGTCGGGCATCAGTCTCATTTTTTCGGGGGTCTTTATCTGCCCTGTTCCGCCTAATTGACGCTGTTCGTCGATAATTTCTACCCCTTCGAGTGTGTAGTCGGCGGCGGGAAGTTTGACGTTCAGCGTTACTGTGTCTTTGGGGTTGCGCAGTACTTTTTTGCGAGTCCGGTAGCCCAGCATGGAGTATACAACGACAAGGCTGTCGCTGCTGTTGCACGTGAATGAATAGCGTCCTTTAAGGTCGGTGAATGTTCCTGCTGCCTGCCCCTCTATGTGTACGCCGGCAACCTCAATGGGGCTGTCCTTGTAGTCGGTGACAGTTCCTTTTATGGTGACTTTTTGCGCCGAGGCTGTCGCAAGGGGCAGTGCCGAGAATAGAATATATATAAGGAGTGTGTGTAACTTCATTTTTTTATTGTTGCTTGTGGCGTTTCTTTATAAACGCGAAAAAGCTGTTAAACGTATATTTTGCGCAATATTTTGTTAATCCAATTCCAGCGGAAACGGTACCAGCGTAGTGTGCTTGTCTGTTTCCCGCCGAAGTTGAGCAGAAAATTTTTGAATCCTATTCTTTTCTTTAGCGGCGTGCCTGATACGGCAAATTCAAAATGGTCGCATCCTCTATTGTGTGCGTCCTTGATTGCTGCCCACACGGATATTATTCCGGGGTACAGCAGTGGGTAACTTTTGCGCAGTCCGCAGTTGTATAAAAGGTAGGCTCTTCCTTCCGAATAAAGGCAGATGGAGCAACCTATCATTCGGCCATCTTTGTTGTACACGGCGAACATTCGTGTGTTAGGACTTTCTTCTTTGCTTTGGGTGAGCATTTTTGTCAGAAGCTCTGTGGGTGCAAAGTATCGTTCGATTTTCGATGCATAATATTTTTTAAGCATCTTTATGCCTTTTTCAATCTCCTTGCTGTCGTTTATCTGTCTGAATGTTACTCCTCGTGCTTTTGCGCGGCGTATGTGTGCGTGGTAGGCTCGCGACAGTCGTTCTTCGGGTTTGCGGCTGTGTAGCGAATTGTATATTCTAATGTCGTGTCGCGGTACAAAATTGTATTTGCTGAATGTGCGGTAGGTTCTGCGTGTGTCGGCAATGTATCGTACTTCAATGAATAGATTTTTTATGTCGAGTGTTTTTAGCAGATGGTCGATGAATTTTGAAAATATTTCGTTGCGGTCGTTATTCCCCTCGGCATATACTCCTTCGCTGTATATGTTGCACCAATGGTATATTCCCGGTGGAATTATGCGAAAGTCGTGTTTGAACATTACAAGCAGGTGTCCTTTTTCTTCGTTCCCTTCGTATGCTACGAGCATCATGGGCTTTATGCCCGGGGAACTTTCGAGTATGTGGAAAAACTGCTCGGAGTGAAAAAATATTCCCGGCAGAAGCGTGGGAAGTTTTTCTCCGCTGTTATATTGCTCTATGCGTATCATTAGCCTTAAACTTTCTTCGACGTAAAGTTACTAAATAATGAAATTATATTGTACTTTTGTAAACGATTTTTGTGTCACTTTTATCGAAAAGGGTTTTTATGGCAGAAATAAAGGATAATAAAGATATTTATATATTGGCAATAGAGTCGTCGTGTGACGATACTTCGGCTGCGGTAATGCGTGGCGACACAGTGCTATCGAATGTTACTGCCGGACAGGCTGTGCACGAACAGTATGGTGGCGTTGTGCCCGAGCTTGCTTCGCGTGCCCACGAACAGAATATTGTTCCGGTTGTCGATGCTGCACTGAAAAAGGCGGGTGTTGTAAAGGAGCAGTTGTCGGCTGTTGCTTTTACTCGCGGCCCCGGTCTTATGGGTTCTTTGCTTGTGGGCGTCTCTTTTGCCAAAGGGCTTGCAGCCTCTTTGGGTATTCCCATGATAGAGGTCAATCATCTGCAAGGGCATATTATGGCTCATTTTATAAAAGAAGAGGGCGTCGAGAAAAATGTTCCCGAGTATCCTTTTTTGTGTCTGATGGTCTCCGGCGGAAACTCTCAGATTGTAAAAGTGAACAGCTATAAGGAAATGGAAATTATTGGGCAGACTATTGACGATGCGGCCGGTGAAGCTATCGACAAATGTGCAAAAATCATGGGGCTCGGTTACCCGGGCGGGCCTATAATCGACCGCTTGGCGCGCAATGGCGATGCCGGGGCTTACACCTTCAGCAAACCTCATATTCCGGGCTACGATTATAGTTTCAGCGGCCTTAAGACCTCTTTTCTTTATACTTTGCGCAAGTTGGTCGCCGATGATGAAAATTATATAGAAAAGAATAAAGAGAATCTTGCCGCATCGTTCGAGGCGACAGTGGTTGCAGTGCTCATGGATAAACTTTACAAGGCGTCAAAGGCTTTGAAAATAAAGCGTATAGCCCTGTCGGGTGGCGTTTCGGCAAATACGGCATTGCGTGCAGCGTATGCCGATTATGCGAAGCGTTACGGTTGGGAAATTTTTATTCCAAAATTTGGCTTTACCACAGATAATGCGGCCATGATTGGCATTGTAGGGTACTATAAATTCCTCGATGGCGATTTTTGCAGCATGGATAAACCTGCTTTTACACGCACTATATTATAATAAGGTATGAACAAGGAATTGAACATACTCTCTTGTGCAGTCAATGACGCGTTGCGCAAGCGCAGCTTAACACTCTCGGTTGCCGAAAGTTGTACCGGTGGCGGAATTGCGGCTGCTGTGACGTCTGTTCCCGGTAGTTCCGAGGTTTTTAAGGGAGGGGTGGTAGCCTATGCAAACGAGGTTAAACGCGACCTTCTATCTGTATCTGAAGAAAATTTGCAATTATACGGAGCGGTCAGCGAAGCGGTTGTTTATCAGATGGCGGTCGGTGTTGCGTCTCTTATGCGCACAAACTGCGCGGTTGTAACTTCGGGAATTGCAGGCCCCGGTGGTGGTACGGTCGAAAAACCTGTCGGCACAGTCTGGACAGCATTTTTTATAAACGGGACAGTGACCACCTGCAAATTATCTCTCGAAGATTGCGGTCGCGAAAAAAACATCGAGGCTGCTATCTTGGAAACCTTGAAAAACTTCCTTCGTTTACTAAGTGATAATTAGAAGCAGTTTAAATTTATGTCCTTGAAATTTTTATAGGTCTTTATTAGAATGTTTTTTCATTTTTTAAAAACGTATAGCGGGCTATGTAACTGCGAAAAAGGGAAAAACAGACAAAAAAGAGCATAAAAAGGCAAGCACAACTTGCGAGTAATGTAATTACTTTTTAGAAAGAAATTTAAACAGCTTCTTAATCTTTTGTGGAAAAAAGCAAAATAATTACTTTTTTGTTTGCAAGATTCCGACGAAAGTAGTAATTTTGCATCCCGTTAGAGTGGAGTATTCACGGAATTAAAACAAAAAATATATATAGCAATGTCTAAAATTTGTCAAATCACCGGTAAAAAAGCCATGGTGGGTAACAATGTATCACACTCTTTGAGAAGAACAAAGCGTCTTTTCAATGTGAACTTGTTCGTTAAGAAGTTCTTCTATGTAGAGGAAGATTGTTGGATTCAGTTGCGCGTGAGTGCAGCGGGGTTAAGAATTATCAACCGTGTAGGTCTTGATGCAGCCATCAAAGATGCTGTAAGCAAGGGTTATCTTGCATGGAAAGATATTAAAGTACTTGGTTAAGTATAAGGAGGTAAATTATGGCTAAGAAAGTTAAAGGTAATCGCGTTCAGGTAATCCTTGAATGTACAGAGCAGAAAAACAGCGGTGTTCCCGGTATGTCTCGTTATATCACAACGAAGAACCGCAAAAACACAACTGAGCGTTTGGAGTTGAAAAAATACAATCCTTATTTGAAAAAGGTAACAATTCACAAAGAAATTAAGTAATAATAGGCTATGGCAAAGAAAGCAGTCGCTACACTTCAGACCGGTAACAAAGAGAAGTTTGTAAAGGTGGTAAGAATGGTGAAATCACCCAAGACCGGTGCTTACATGTTTGCAGAGGAGATTCTTCCCCAAACTAAAGCTGATGAGGCTTTGAAGAAATAAGCATAACAAATGTTATAAATATAAGTAACGATGAAAAGAACATTCCAACCCTCTAATAGAAAGAGAAAAAATAAACACGGTTTCCGTGAGAGAATGGCGACAAAGAATGGTCGTCGCGTATTGGCAGCCCGTCGTGCAAAAGGACGCGCTAAGCTGACAGTTTCTGATGAATATAACGGAAAGAAAAAGTAATGTATTATATATAAACAAAAAGGCTGCCGATAAACATTGGCAGCCTTTTTGTTTGTGGGATTTTTATATTTTTTTTGAGAACAGTCTCAAACAAAATATAAAAAACGAGAGCAAAAGTAGTATAATGTTAAAAATAATGCTTATCTTTGCAGCCTGTAAAGTTGGGAAATAAACACAAGCCCTTTCAATATTAAGGAATAATAAAACAACAAATAGAATGGGATTTCTTAAGGAAAAATATGCTTCGTACGACCTTCCTCAGCAGTTTATGGCAAAAGGTGTATACCCCTATTTCCGTTGCATAGACAGTGAGCAGGATACAGAGGTTGTGATGAATGGCAAAAAAGTCTTGATGTTTGGTTCAAACTCGTATTTGGGATTGACCAATCACCCAAAAATAAAAGAGGCAGCTATTGAGGCTGTGAAAAAATATGGAACAGGATGTGCCGGTTCGCGCTTTCTTAACGGAACTCTTGATATTCACATTCAGTTAGAGAATGAACTTGCCGAATTTGTAGGTAAGGATGAGGCGTTGGTTTATTCAACCGGTTTTCAGGTTAATTTGGGTGTACTTTCGTGTGTAACAGGTCGTCGCGACACTATCTTGTGTGACGAACTTGACCATGCTTCTATTGTTGATGGTCGTCGTCTCTCGTTCTCGACAGCGCGTAAATTCCGTCACAATGACATGGAGTCTCTCGAGAATGAACTTAAGAAATGCGCCCCTGAGACAATTAAACTTATTGTCGTTGATGGTGTGTTCAGCATGGAGGGAGATATTACAAATTTGCCCGAAATTGTTCGCCTCAAGGATAAATATAACGCAAGCATCATGGTGGACGAAGCTCACGGCTTGGGCGTACTCGGTCGCGAGGGACGTGGTACTTGTGACCACTTTGGTCTTACAAAGGATGTAGACATAATAATGGGTACATTCAGTAAGTCGTTGGCCACCATCGGAGGTTTTGTTGCGGCCGATAAAGAGGTTATCAACTATATACGTCACAATGCGCGCTCATATATATTCAGTGCAAGTAATACCCCTGCAGCAACGGCTGCAGCAATAGAGGCGTTGCATATTATGAAGTCCGAGCCCGAACGTCTTACAAATTTGTGGGAGGTTACAAACTATGCGTTGAAGAACTTCCGCGAGCTTGGCTTTGAGATTGGTAATACATCTACACCTATCATTCCTCTTTACATACGCGACACTGATAAAACTTTTATGGTGACAAAAATGTTGTGGGAAGCAGGAATATTCATTAATCCTGTTGTTCCTCCCGCATGCTCGCCTCAGGATACACTCATCCGTTTCTCGCTGATGGCTACCCATACAAAAGAGCAGGTTGATCGTGCGTTGGAAAAGATGGTAGAGGTGTTTAAGGCATTAGACCTTTTGAAATAACAGAAATATTTGCAGATAATGTGTCTGTTCGGGGTGTAGCGCAGTCCGGTAGCGCACCTGGTTTGGGACCAGGTGGTCGCAGGTTCGAATCCTGTCGCCCCGACGATAAAGTCCGTAGCTTTTTAGTTGCGGACTTTTTTGTTTTTATATGTAGAATGTGTTATTTCTCGTTAGCCTCATCATCTTGTCGTTTGGGACCAGGTGGTCGCAGGTTCGAATCCTGTCGCCCCGACGATAAAGTCCGTAGCTTTTTAGTTGCGGACTTTTTTGTTTTTATATGTAAGATGTGTTATTTCTCGTTAGCCTCACCATCTTGTCGTTTGGGACCAGGTGGTCGCAGGTTCGAATCCTGTCGCCCCGACGATAAAGTCCGTAGCTTTTTAGTTGCGGACTTTATGTTTTATATTTAGAATAATGTTGATATTGTAAAAAAAACTATTTTTGTAAATTTTATACCTTGCTAACTGCGGTTACGTCGCTTTTTAGCATTATCTTAGTACCCGAGAAATAAAAAACAGTATATATGAGCCAAATTGTGTCGCCGTCGTTGTTGTCGGCAAATTTTGCAAACTTGCAGTGTGACCTTGATATGATTAACCGCAGTGAGGCCGAGTGGTTGCACATTGATATTATGGATGGGGTGTTTGTCCCCAATCTTTCGTTCGGTCCTCCGGTGCTCGAGTATGTGGCAAAGGGTTGCACTAAACAGCTTGATGTTCATTTGATGGTTGTTAATCCTATGAATTATCTTGATGCTGTAAAGGCTCTTGGCGCACGTGTGATGAATATACACTATGAGGCGTGCACGCACCTGCACAGGGCTGTTACTCAGATAAAAGAGGCGGGCATGATGGCGGGTGTTACGCTTAATCCTTCTACTCCGGTTATGTTGCTGAAGGATATTATTGCCGAGCTTGACCTTGTGCTTCTGATGAGTGTAAACCCCGGCTTTGGTGGGCAGAAATTTATTCCTCACACAATAGAAAAGGTTAAGGAGTTGCGCGAGCTTATTGCTGCGACAGGCTCGAAGGCTCTCATTGAGGTTGATGGTGGCGTGAATGTCGAGACTGGAAAATTGCTTGCTGACGCAGGTTCGGACGTACTTGTTGCGGGTAATGCTGTGTTCAAGGCCCAGAATCCCGAGGCTGTAATCTCTGCATTGCGTGCAATGTAACTTTTAGGTGGGCGACTTTTTGCAAAATAATCCTCTGTTAAGGTTGGCGGTGCCACTGATGGGTGGCGTTGCCTTTTCTTCGTTGTGTGGCGTGGGACTTGATGTTTGGCTGTTGTTGCTTATACTTTTTTGTTCGCTTGCCACACTTTCGCTTTTTTTTGAACGTCTCTCTTTATTGTTCGGCGCCTCGGCAATGGCTGCAATGTTTGCAGTCGGTGGTATTATATGGCAGAAAGATGCCGAGGCTATGGGACAGCGTTGGAGCGAGACGAAAGGTATGTTCAGCGCATATTTTTTGGAGACGCCTCGCATGGGCGATAAGACTACAAAGGCATTGGCGATGGTTGTGCGCGAGGATGGCGACACTTTGGGCGGGCGTCTTTCGGGTGTATGTTACCTTTATATTGCCAACTGTGTGGATGCTGAAAATTTAAGCATCGGCGAGCGGATAACTTTTACCACCAAACTGAAAAATCCTAAGAATGCCGGTAATCCTGCCGAATTTGACAATGAGCGTTACCTTTATATAAAAGGTGTTACGGGCACAGTGTATCTGCCTGTCTATTCGTGGAAGAAGAGTGGCTGTGTGGTACCTACGTTGCGTATGCGTGCGCTTGCTTTGCGCGAAAAGGTTGTTAGTCTGTACGAGCGTTGCGGATTCAGTCAAGAGGTAAAGTCGGTGCTCTCGGCGCTTACCATAGGCGATAAAAGTGAACTTACGCGCGAGATAAAAGATACATATTCTTCGGTGGGCGCGAGCCACGTGCTTGCCCTTTCGGGGTTGCATATTGGTATTTTTTATATGATACTTTCGACGTTGTTGCCTGTGTGGCGCGACCGGCGAATATATACTGTCGCACGTGAGATTCTTATAATTGCTGTAATTTGGGGCTTCGCGTTTGTTGCCGGACTTTCCCCGTCGATTGTAAGGGCTGCTATACTTTTTACGCTCTTTTCGTTGGGGCGTTGTGTGCGTCGCGACGGCTCGTCGCTCAATGCACTTGCTTTTGCGGCTGTGGCTATAATAATCTTTTCTCCTCGCTCGCTTTTCGATGTTAGTTTCCAATTGTCTTTTGCGGCTGTGTTGTCGATAATTCTGTTGCTCCCGCTTATGCGTCAGCTTTTATCGTGTGACAAGCATGACAGGCTGTATGGCTATGCTGCTGATGTTTTTTCTGTCTCTTTGGTGGCACAAATAGGTACGCTGCCGCTTATATGGTACTATTTTGGTGCTTTCCCGCTCTATTTCCTTTTTGCGAATATTGTGGTTGTTCCTGCGGCGTTTCTTATAATGTCTGTAGCTGTTCTTTTGTGGGTTACAAGCAAAATAGCGTTTATAGGCAGTGGCGTTGTTTGGCTGTTGGGTAATGTTACTGAACTTATGAATAGTGTGCTGCGATTTATTGAGTCGCTGCCTTACGCAAAAATGTCCTTGCCTTACATTGATGCGCTTGCTGCATGGGGCGTGGCATTTACCATTATGCTTGCAACAGCGATGCTTGTAAAGAGACGTCGTTCGATAATATTCTTGTTTTTTGCGGTGTTTCTTGCGAATGTCGCTTGGATGCTTCATCTGCACGCTGATGAGCATAAGGATTATATGCTTTTTTACAATAGTTCCAAATTTACTGCTGTTCAGTTGGTTGCGTCGCGCGATACTTCGTATATATACTCAACCGTTGAACAAGAAGAGGCTGATACTGATTATATTATTGCTCCTTATTTGCGTCGCGCGGCGATGGACGAGCCTTTGTGGGTGTGTGGCGACTATAGGGACGAAAATGTAGTTTCGTACAACGGGCTTGTGGAGTTTCGAGGTCTCCGCATGAAAATGTTGTGCGATAAAAGTTGGCAACAGGATAGTGCGTCTGTGCCTGTGGATGTGCTTTTGCTGTGCAAAGGGTTCAAGGGAGCAATGGATGCGGTGCTCGAAAAATATCCTGCAAAAATTGTTATCATGGATGCGGGATTACACGCCATGAGCCGCCGTCGTGTGGCAAAAGAGTGTGGCGCATTGGATGTTTGTTGCATAGATGTTTCGCAGGTGGGGGCGTTGCGTCTCTCATGCCCCGATAAAAATTTACAGCCTTGCAGCGAATGGTGATAGTCGTTGTTTGGAGAATTGTTGAAAAAAGAGTAATTTCGCAAAAAAGAAAGCAAAATTATGCTCGAAAAAATTATTGACGAAAAAAATATAGAGGCTGTTAGGACTCTGCTCGAGAAGAGTGAGAAATGTGTGATACTTACTCACAGTCGTCCCGATGGTGACGCAATGGGCTCTTCGCTTGCTCTTGCCGGTTTTCTGAAGGCGCGCGGAAAGGATGTTTCTGTTGTTGTTCCCAATGAATTTCCTCCGTTCCTTGCGTGGCTGTCGGGAATTGACAATGTTACAATATACGAAAAAACTCCCGCGTCGGCCGACGAAATATTAAAAGCCGCCGACCTTTTTTTCTGTCTCGATTTTAATGCTCTTTCGCGCATAGATGCAGCCGGCAATGTGGTTGCGGAATTATCGACAAAAAGAGTGCTTATCGACCATCATCTTGCTCCCGAGCCAACGTTCGATATTTCAATTTCGCACCCCGAAGCATGTTCAACCTCCGAGCTTGTCTTTCGCCTTTTTTGGCAAATGGGGGCAGCCGATGAGGTTACTAAAGAGATGGCCGAGTGCATATATGCGGGCATAATGACCGATACGGGAAATTTTGCATACGCCTCGGGCCGCAAGGATATTTATTTTATTGTAGCCGAACTTATTTCCAAAGGAATCGACAAGGACTTAATCTATCGTCGCGTATTTTATAACTATTCGTTCGGGCGCATGAGGCTTATAGGCTACATGATGTATAAAAAACTGCAATATTTCCCCAAGAGAAATGCAGCTCTATTGACTCTTACATACGAAGAGGCACAGAATTTTAATTGCAACAAGGGCGACACTGAGGGGCTTGTGAATATGCCGTTGCAGATAAAAGGTGTGCGTTTTACATGCTTTTTTCGCGAAGAGACTCCCGGAAAGATAAACGTTTCGTTGCGCAGCGTCGATGATTTTCCTTGCAATAAAGTTGCCGAAATGTTTTTTAATGGCGGCGGGCATAAAAATGCTTCGGGTGGTGAAGTGCGCGGTCCTATGGGAAAAGCTGTGAAAATATTCAAGCAGGTGCTCGAAGAGTATTCCGATGAATTGACAAAGTAAGCAAAAGAACCTCTCGGTCGAGAGGTTCTTTGATTGTAAATAAGGCTATTGTTCATCCATTAACTGCTCGATGGCTCGGCACAGTTGGTCGGGGCACGACGTAGGCTTTCCGTTGCAACTTATTCCTTTCAGACGCGCAATAACATCCTCGTATTTCATGCCTTTTACCAATTGGCTTATTCCTTGCAGGTTACCGTGACAGCCGCCGTAGAAAGTAACATCGACGATGCGTCCATTCTCGCCACATACCTCAATTCCGCGCGAACATGTTCCTGTAGTGTAGTAAGTGATTTTTTTCATTTCTTTGTCTGTTTTTAGAATGTTTGCAAAGTTAGTCGTTTTTTCCTTTTCGTTGCGGTTGAACGGCTGAATTCCATGCACCTTGCAAGAAACTATTTTAAATTAATCGAACTGACGTTTACTTATAGTATGAGCCTTTCGGGTTAAATGCCATTTGATGTTGTGGATATTTTTTGAAAAAAATGTAATTTTCTTAAAAAATGACGTGAGATATAAAAAAACTGTGTAAATTTGAAAAATTGAAATTTCTAAAAAATAATTAATATGGCGAACTATGTAATAGGTATTGACCTTGGCGGTACAAATACTGTTATTGGTCTTGTGGATGCAAATGGCAAAATTCTTGCTAAGGACGATTCTGTAAAAACGCAAAAGTATAAAGAACTTGAGGAGTATGTCGATGCTGTTTCGGCTGTCATCAAAAAGCTGGCGGATGAAAATTCTGTATCAATGGATGATATTGAGGGTATTGGCGTTGGTGCTCCTATGGGTAACTATTATAGCGGTGATATTGAAAATGCTGCCAATCTTCCTTGGAAGGGTCGTGTGCCCCTTGGTCGCATGCTTGCCGAGAAGAGTGGGCTGCCTGCAAAGGTTACCAATGATGCTAATGCTGCTGCTATTGGCGAAATGAAATATGGTGCCGCAAAGGGTATGCGCGACTTTATAGTTATTACTCTTGGTACGGGCGTGGGCAGTGGTATTGTTTCGGGTGGCAATCTTATCTATGGATACGATGGCCTTGCCGGCGAGCTTGGACACGTGACCGCATACGAGCGTGAGGGTCGTCAGTGTGGTTGCGGACGCATAGACTGTCTCGAAACTTATGCTTCGGCAACAGGCTTTGTGCGCACTGCAAAAAAATGGCTCGAGACACGTGACGATGCAACTGTGCTTCGCGATATTTCCACAGAAGAACTTACTTCTAAAATGATATACGATGCTGCTGTGGCCGGCGATGCGTTTGCAAAGGAACTTTTTGAGTTTACAGGTGCTATTTTGGGCGAGGCTTTCTGCGACTTTATTGCATTCTCTGTTCCGCAGGCGATTATTCTTTTCGGTGGTCTTGCAAATGCCGGCGAATTGTTGCTTACTCCCATTCGTACACGCATGAACGAAAAGGTTGTATCTTTCTGGAAGAACAAGGTTGAGATTCTTCAGTCGAGCCTTTCGGGTGCTGATGCTGCTGTTCTTGGTGCGTCGGCTTTGGGCTGGAAATAATTTTTTATAAAAAGTTTTTATTGTACCATCGTCAAGGTTGCATGCAACCTTGACGATGGTGTTTTTATGTAAAAATGAAAAGAATATGTTTTTTTGTTCAAGAATATCGTTTTTTTCTTTGAATATAACAAAAATTAAGTATACTTAATTTCGTATTTCGCCTTAAATGCGTAATTTTGACAACTAAATTAGGAATGCTGTGTCTGCCTTGTGTTTGCAGGGGTTAGATACTATGTTTATTCAATGACAATAATTTTTTAATATGATAAAAAATACTCTTCCAATGTCAATGGGTGCATTTAATGTATGCAATCTGAAAGTTGTACTTCTTTTAATAATGGCTGTGTGTAGCTTTGGTAGTGCAATAGCCCAAACGCAAACTTCCGATTCGGTATATTATGTATACAGAAATACCGGCGAGGGTATATATGCAGTGCCCGATTCGTTGATAAAAGAATATGAACAGACGAATTATAAGATAAACTTCACATTAGTAAACGATAGCCTTATCTCTTTTTCGAAGATAGACGTGGATTCTGTTTCCCGCGCTTCGATAGAGTTTCCTAAATTTACTAGTTTCAAAATAAACAATAAGTACAACTACGACCTTGATAATGATGTTTACTGTGTTATCAACGGTAATCGCATTCAAGGAGACATGGGCTATATGTTGGGTAAGGATCTGCGCCCTTCGTTCGAAACAAACAAGCCTGCTTATGTGTATGTAGATTCTGTGTTGCAGCAGACTCGTGTTTCGCGTGTGCGTTTCGATAAAGAGGTGTTATACACCGTGTCGGACGGTACACCGGGTACTATTCTCGATAGGGTACTTGTGAAAAGTGTATATGAGCCCGATTCTATCGTGGAAATTCCTTTGAAAGCGAGTATGCTCTCGACAAATGCTCCTACAAAATCGGATAATACATTGGATAAAATGCTGGATAATAACCCCGGCACATTCTTTCATTGCACAAGTTCTTCGGATTCACCTACATACGAAGTGTTGCCTCTTGATTCTTGTGTTTATATTGATATTAAACTGTCGAAGTATAAAAGAAAGTTTGCTTTTTATTATATGACACGTGTCGATACGGATCAACGTCAGCCGTTGGCGTTTAAAGTGTATGTGCAAAAAAGCAATGTGTGGGAGCCTATAGACTCTTTCGATGTCAGCGATGGAATTCCGGCAACCGGAGCAAGTGCTACGTTTATGTCACCAATTATGGATGCGGGACGAAACATCAGAAACATCAGAATCGAGTGCACAAAGAGTAATTACAAAAATTACCTCTGCCTTGCCGAACTGAAATTATACGAGCCTTTTGACCTTTCCGAGCCCCCTGTCGATTATTATCAATACTTCGAGCGTCCCTTGGGCCGTCAATATAAAGTGAATCTATCGTTCCGCGCAAACACAGCCGCTGTTCCACGTTTGGATATTGACATTGATGGTGGGGCGAGCATTAAAAGCAAAGATTATTGGCTTAAAGCTAAATTTTCTCTCAACGGTAACGGAATGTACGAATCGGTAGAGGATTCTATACAAATAAAAGGTCGCGGAAACAGTTCTTGGCACTGGCCCAAAAAACCTTACACCATAAAATTTGCCGAAAAGACAAAATTGTGCGGCCTTAAGAAGGGTAAACGCTGGAACTTGATGTCTAACTATCAGGATGTTACAGAAATGATGAATGCTGTAATATTCAAAGCCGGACGTATGATGCGTGCGCCTTATCAGCCTCATAGTATTCCCCTCGAACTTTATGTAAATGGTTCGTATCAAGGTTGTTACACACTTACCGAACATGTTGGTGTACACAACAACTGTATCGACGAGGATGATTTTACGCTGCTGATGGAACTTGATGACTATTTCGATGAACCTCAAGGGCAAAAGTTCTGGTCAGGACAATACAATCTTCCCATAAACATCAAAAATCCCGAATTTACCGAGGAGGGTTGCCCAATAACATTAGCCGAGGTAACTGCAGACTGGAACGAATTCGAGAAGGCAATGAAACTGAAATGGGATATTTCTCCTTATTTGAGTCTCGACACCTTTGCAACGTTTATGTTTATGAACGATCTTAGCGGAAATGCCGAACTTAATCACCCTAAGAGCACATTTCTATACAAGCCCACAGGTGGAGATAAATATATCTGGGGTCCCGGATGGGATTTTGACTGGGGCTTCGGTTATCAGTTATCCGGTGCTTATTTTCGCACATACAGCTATAAGACTATAGGTGTGATGGAAGGTGAAGGTAAGGTTTTCTTTGCAGCCATGATGGCCAACGAACAGGTTATTGATGCTTATTATAAAGTATGGCTGAACTTTGTGAAAAATGATGGCGTCGAAGAACTTATAAATTGGATGGACGATTATTATGCATACGCCGAACCATCATATGCCAACAATGCACAAGTATGGCCTAAAAAAAGTCAGTACGCAACATATTTTGAAACATTTAAGACCTGGATAAGAAATCGCGTACAATATATATACGACAATCTTACAGTGCCCACAGGCATATATGATGATATTTCGGCCGAATGGAACGATAAAGGCGACAGTAACAACGGCATAAAAGTTTCTGTAAAGGGAGGAGTGCTGGTAATAGAGTCTTTAGTTGATACAACTCTTAACATCTATCGTGTGGATGGTACGATTGCCGGAGAAATAGAGGTTGGCATTGGCGAGAATATCTATCCTTTGGCTCCGCGTGGTGTTATAATAGTAAACGGACAGAAAATTTATCTTAAACCTGTACGATAAGTTACAAAAAAGGAGGTTGCCGATAATGTTTACGAACAATATGTGACAACATCCGAATTTATAAATATATATATTATGGAAAGTAAATTTGTGTTGCCCAAAATAGGCGAATTGTCTGCTTCTGTTTCGGTAGACAGCATTTGCAGATACGAGAAAGTTCCTACAAGTATTCATTCTACAGAACTCGAGGGCGCAAAATATGCAGCCTCTCTCGTGGTAAAAGCTATAAATGAACATAAGAGCGAGGCGAAATTTGTATTGGGACTTTCGACTGGTCGTTCGCCTGTAGGACTCTATAAAGAACTTGTAAAAAAATATAAAAATGGCGAGGTGAGCTTTAAAAATGTCGAGGTTTACAGTCTTGACGAATTTTATCCAATGTCGCCCACCTCTCCGCAAAGTCGCAATTACAAAATTCACGAGGAGTTTCTGAACCACGTGGATATTGCTCCCGAGAATGTACATTTTCCCGATGGTACAATTCCTGCCGACGAGGTTAATGCTTATTGCGAAAATCTGGAGCGTAAGATAAACGGTAAAATAGACCTCATGATTATGGGTGTGGGCGAGCTTGGACAGGTGGGTTTCAACGAGCCGGGAACTTATGCAAAATCTACCACGCGTCGGGTACAGTTGAGCTATAATTCGCGTAAGACACAAACTGCCTTTTTCTCAAATTCAAACGATGTACCCAAAATGGCTATCACAATGGGACTCGATACTATAATGAAGGCAAAAAGTTTGGTGCTGATAATCTGGGGCGAGGATAAGGCAAAGGTTGCTTATAATCTTGTTGAAGGTTCAGAGAGCGAAAATATCCCGGTTACTTGTTTGCAGGGACACGACAATATTCAGGTGGTTATTGACGAAAATGCGGCTCAGGAACTTACGCGAGTAAAAATGCCGTGGCTGATAGCTCCTCCTGTAGAGTGGTCGCCCAAATTGATAAGAAAGGCTGTTCTTTGGTTATGTGAAACGGTCGATAAGCCCATCTTGAAACTAACGAATCAGGATTATGTAAAAAATTCACTTGCCGACTTACTCGAACGTGTAGGTGCATACGACGAGGTGAATATTCGTGTCTTTAATGACATTCAGCATACAATATCCGGTTGGCCGGGTGGAAAACCCAATGCCGATGATTCGACACGTCCCGTGCCTTCGAACCCTTATCCTAAAAGGGTTATAATCTTTTCGCCTCACCCCGACGATGATGTAATTTCGATGGGAGGAACTTTTCATCGCCTTGTTCAGCAGGGGCACGATGTGCATGTTGCATATGAAACTTCGGGAAATGTGGCAGTTTACGATGATGTTGTGCTGCAGAATATAGACACTGCTCGCGAAATGGGCTTTGGAAACATTTACGACGAAATAAAAGAGATAATAGATTCTAAAAGACCGGGAATGCCCGAGCCGCGTCGTCTACTCGACCTTAAGGGTGCCATAAGACGCGCCGAGGCTCGTGCGGCGTGTCGCACATTGGGGCTTGATGATAGGACCAATGCTCACTTTCTGAACCTTCCTTTCTACGAGACGGGTGGCATTAAAAAAGGCGAACTTACTGAAAAGGATATTGACATTGTTGCCGAACTTATGCAGACTATAAAGCCTCATCAGATTTATGCTGCGGGCGACCTTACCGACCCTCACGGAACGCATCGTGTTTGTATAGAGGCGGTGCTTCGTGCGTTTGAAAGGTTGAAAGACGAGGATTGGGCAAAAGAGTGTCACATTTGGCTTTATCGTGGTGCATGGCAAGAGTGGGACTTGGCTGTGGCGGACATGGCTGTTCCTTTGAGCCCGGCAGAAATGATAAAGAAACGTCACGCAATTTTCCGACACCTTTCGCAGAAGGATATTGTGCCTTTCCCCGGCGAGGATTCACGCGAATTTTGGGAACGTGCCGAGGAACGTATGCAGAATACGGCTCGTTTGTTTGATAAGATAGGATTGCCCGAATATCAGGCTATCGAATTGTTTGTGAAACTTTGTTAGTGAATAATTGTGAAGATATTAAATATTTGTAAATACATATTCATGCTTTTTGTCGCTACCATCGCCTTTGTTGCGTGTGGCGACAAAAAACATTCTTTGAAGGTAGAGGATAGGCATATTATAGTGGACGGCCGGGACTTTCTGGTTGCTTCGGGCGAGGTTGATTATGCACGTATACCCCGCGAATATTGGGCAGACAGGCTTGAACTGTTGTCCTCGATGGGTTTTAATACTGTTACTGTAAAAGTTCCCTGGATGCTTCACGAGCCTAAAGAGGGTGTTTTTGACTTTGAGGGTATGAACGATGTGGGGGCTTTTTGTGAACTTGCTCGGGATAAGGGGCTTTTTGTGTGGTTGCACATTGGGCCTTATGTTGGTGCCGAGTGGGACATGGGCGGGCTCCCCTGGTGGCTTTTAAATGTTAAAGGAATAAAGTTGCGTAGTACCAATGAGGCGTTTATGCAGCGTGTGGAGCGTTATTTTGCAACTTTGGGGCAGGAACTTTCGGGCTCGCTGATAACCAATGGTGGTAATATTGCGTTATTGCAGATAGAAGAGGAGCAGGGTTTGCTCGAGGGTGATAAAGAGTATTTGAGGGCTATTCTCGATTGTGCTAAAAAATCGGGCTTTGACAACATTGTTACATTTACTGCCGCTACAAAAGAGAATTATATAACTGTTTCTATTCCTGAGGCTTATTTTTCGATGGATATTAACACAAAGGTGTCTGCCGAGAATAATTTCACAGGTGTTGCAAAGTTTCGTTACGATGCTCCTTTGGTGTGTTCTTCGATAAATGGAGATTATAAAGCTGTTTGGGGTGGTGAGTCGGCTCTTCGCAATTGGAATAAGGCATTTATGCGTATGTATGAATTGCTCAGAAATTCTATTCCTCTCAGCTTGAACGGGGTGGTTGCCGGTAATTCCTATGGCTCAACGTCGGGCGCATCTATGAAAGATGGGGTTTATAAGCCTTATACAACCTCGCACAATGTTGATGCAATTATAAAAATGTGGGGTGGTGTAGATGGATATTATAATAGGTTCTGCGATGTTCTACGTACTTATGCATCGGGAAATGATGGTAAGGAGAAAATAAAACTTGATACTGTTCCTTATCTTGCATCGTTCGAAGAGGTTCAAGTAACGGATGTTGCGCCGTTGTTCGAGAATCTTCCTGCGCCTATCGAGTCGAAGAGTATAATGACTATGGAGCAGTGTAATATTGGTAGCGGAGCGGTGCTTTATTCTACGCTGTTGCCGGCTGTTGCCGATGGCGCGAAACTTATGCTGACGGGTGTTCACGACTATGCTCAGGTGTTTGTCGATGGTGCTCTTGTTGCTACTGTTGATAGACGCGACGGCGAGGATGGTGAGGTTTTTCTTTCGGCTTTACCCGAGGGTACAAAATTAGATATTCTGGTCGATGCTACCGGTCGTGTGGGCGATGTTTATGGATACAAGGATTATAAAGGTGTGACAAAAAGTGTTGAACTTGTGAGTGGCAGCGAGCTTGCAAAGGAATTGACAGATTGGAAAATATATCCTCTGCCCACTGATTATACTTTTGCATCTTCTAAAAATTACAAGAAAATATCTAATGCTCAAATGCCCGGATACTATCGAGTGACTTTCGAAAAAGAACTTGACGGTGATTTTTATCTTTATATGGGCGATTGGGGAAAAGGTGAAGCTTGGATAAATGGCAAACCTCTTGGTCGTTTCTGGAATTGCGGTCCGCAAACAGCACTTTATGTTCCCGGATGTTGGGTAAAGGATGGTGCCAACGAGCTTGTGATTGTCGATTGGATAGGGCCTTCTGTGCCTGCAATCCTTGGAACGGATTATGCTAAAATGTAATCATTGATTGTGATTGTATATAATATAGCGTCAGTTAGATATAATAAATACCACGAGATTGCCGAGCGTTTAAATATCCCCATTGGCACTGTTAAGAGCCGCATACACACTGCCCGTATGAGGTTACAACTGTTGCTGAAGAATTATGTGGAATGAAATTTCTGGTTTTTTATTATACTAAAATAATTTATATTACTTTTGAGGTAAACCTCGAAGATAAACTGCACTCGCGGTAACATATGCAAGTGGTAAGACCGAGACTAAGAAAGTTGTTGTAAGAAAGAAACAGATTGTGGCAAAGTAGTTTATTGCCGCTTTTTACAGGGCGAGAGTTCCGGGCACATGCTTAGAACTTTCGCTTTTTTTGTATGATATATTTATCAACGTGGAAATTTGAACTTGTGGCGCGGGTAAATTCCTTTGTTTCGTTGTATTGAGGATGCACAGGGAGATGTGCTGATGATTGCTCCGTTGAGTAGGAATCTTTGGTTGGAAAAATTTGCTTAATGGTATATTATGAGTATTGCATTCGCATCTCTTCGATTAAGCTGAAGAGAGCGCGTCTTTTCATCATGGCAATAGTGTCTTGTACGCGTTTGATGGGGAGTTTGCGCCAATCTTTTTCGTTGCTTTTTACATACGGCCATACTTCTTCGGCAATTTCTATGGTTGTGCGACCTTCGATTATCAAGCGGCGCAGTATTATGCGGTCGCGTACGTTGAGTTTGGCAAATGCTTGCCATAGGCGTGTGTTTGCTTTTTCTTCGTTGTTTGTTGCCAGATAGTTTAGTTGTTCTATTATCTCTCTATTTTCTATGCTGCAAACGTTGCTCTTGTCATTTTTTTTCTTTATTCTGAGAAAGTAGTATAGGCTGCATTTTGACAGATAGGTCGAGAGTGTGGCGTTACCTTTTTTTTTGTAGCTGCGTAGCACGTACCAATCGTTGTGCGAGAGAAATTCGTAAAATTCGCCTAAAATGCTTTCTACGCAATCTGCGTTGAGGATGTTTTCTGCAATGTATTTAAGAAACTCCGAGCATTTTACCTTGAAAAAATAGTAGTGCAATGGTTGAATGGGTGGAATATACATTAGTTTCTCCACCCATTCTTCATCGGTTATCTTTGCGTAATTGTTGTAATTTGTGTATTGCATAGCCGGTTTTAGTCTTTGCTAAAGGTAAATGCGTATGTAATAGAGCTTGGTGAATCGGCCTCGTAGGTTATTGTGTTGGTTGATTGTTCACGAATTGTGTAGTTGCGATTTATTGGGGCTATTGGCTTTGTTGTGCTTGCGAAACTTCTGTATCCGCTGTAATTTTCACCCTCTATTTTGTAGGCTGATGTTACTCCTAACAGATTCATGGCTGCGTATATTTCGGGCATGTTACCGTAGATGAAGGCCATTATGTTAAATTCGTAGTTGGTTGCAAGGGTGTTGTTGTCGTATGTGTAACTGTATTCTTCTTGGGTGATGTTGTTACTGTTGTCTTGTTGGTATTTGGTGATGTTGTTGAGTTTGCCGTATCCCCATTCATAAGTAAATGATGTGGTGCCGGTGTTGTCTGTAAATGTGCTGTTTGTGCAGTATTTGTCGGAATATGTGAATGTGTGGCTGTTCTGATACGGTTCTTTTTCGCCGTTTGAGTAGGTGCGTTCCCCGTAAATGTCGAGTTTCTGCATAACTCCGTTGGAGATGCTTGCAATCTCTGTTATTTTGTCGCTATAGCTCTCTGTTGCTGAGAGTGTTGTGACATTGCTGTTGATTGTTAATGTGTTTTTTATGCTGTTGTTTCCTGTTGATGCGTCTTTGTGGTAGCTGAGTTCGCCCGAGTGCTCTTCGGTCATCTGTACTCCGTTGCTCGCTTTTACACTATACTGATATTTGTATGTTTTTATGGTGTTGTCGTCGTTGTATGTGAGTTCCCACTTTTTATCAATTTGGGAGCCGTCGTTGTTTGTATTTTTGAATGTGATGGTTGTGGGGTAAAAAGGCTTTTTTACTTGATTTATATAGGGATCGTAACTGCCGCTGTCGTCGTTGCATGCTGTAAATGCTATGGCTACGATTGTTGCTATCAGAAGGTTATATGTCTTTTTCATGGTAATTGATTTTTGTGTTTGTGTTTTTTGTTATTCAGTCTTTTTGGGTGTCTGTCATCAGTTTGTCCATTCTTAAAAGTGTCTGTATGGAAAGGTATGTGCAGTTTATCCAATCTGTTCCTGTAAGGAAACTTCTCCAGAATGTGGGTATCATGCCTGTGTTGATGTTTTGCATGATGGTTATGTTGTCTATAAGGGCTTTTGCTTTTACAAATGAAAGTTCGTCGCCGGTTTTTTCGTATAGGCTGAGAAATGCATTTGCTACATTGCATGCGCTGTGGTCTATGGGGACCTGATATTTGTATTGTTCAACTACGCAGGGGGTGTGGTTCACTTGTACTCCGTGTTTTTTGTAGTAGGGGGCTTCCCAATAGGTAAATTGGTCTTCGCTGAAGCGTATGAGGTCTATTGCGTCTTTTAGTTCTTCGTCGGTGCATTGTTCTTTGCCGAGAAGATAGGTGGCGTAGGGTGCTGCTGTGCAGTTTGTGAGGTTTTCGTATGGCTCGAGGCCTAATACTGTGCCGTCTTCGAACTGTCCTGTAAGGTCGAATGTTTTTAAGGCGCCGTTTTTCATCCATTCTTGCGCCTTGCGGTGCATTTCCTGATATTTAGTTATTCCGTATTGTTGCTCGAGGCGTTGCATGTGTTCGAGTATGGGGTGGAGCATTGCGCGGACGTTGTTTACAGGCTCGCCGGTGACAAAGTCCATCTTTATTGGGAATGAGCCGTCCGGGGCTTGCAGGCGTGCGTATGTGTCGGTGATGTTTATTGCTCGGTCGTAGTATGCTTGTTTGCCTGTTGCGTCGTAGAGGTCGAGGAAGGCGTTGGCGGCTGTGAGGGCTTCCATTGCCATTGTCTTGCCTTTGTTACGCGATGCTCCCGAGGTTACGTAATTTCCGTAGTAGGTGGGTGGAAAGTATGCAAGCGGGTCACCCTCGGGACGGCTTTGGTTGATGAGGAATTGTGCTGCGTTCTCGGCAATTTTCAGTGCATCTTCTTTTAGTTCGGGGCATAGTTTTGCTAACATTACTTCGGCGCTTATTGTCGAGCCTATGATTTTGCAGGGGTATGTGTTGAGCTCGTAGGTCATGTCCGGGGTTGTGTCGTTTTTCCAATGTTGGACTGCGGGCATGTTGTGTATGTGCAGAAGTGCGAACAGTGCCGATTCTTTGTAGTCTCTTACTGCCTCGTGATAGGGACCTTTGAAGGGTAGGTCGCGGTAGAAGATTCTTTCTCCTGCCTGGCAGATGAGGTTGCTCTCTTTGTCGAGGGCTTCTACTGTGAGTGTTACATAGCCCGGGGTTATCTGCTGCCATATTGGCGCAAGGGATTTGTTGGGTGCATCGGTGGTGAATGACCACTCTTGGGCATTGTCTTTGTATTTTTCCTTGACGGTGTATTTGTATGTTGCTGCGCCTTCGACTGCTTTAAAGTCGAATGCGGGCGCATACATGAATTTTGTTGCGAACTTGTTCCAATAGGGGTTTCTTCCTTCGTAGCCGGGCCTGATGGGGATGTTGTATTCTGCTATTGCTTGTTTGTTAAGCTTTTCTATTTTACTTTCTTCTTGGTTGCATGATATACACAGGAATATTATGGCAAGAGTGGTTAGTGTTTTTTTCATAATAGCTTCTAAGTTTTATGGTGTTTATGCAAATATAATGTTGCAACGAGCGGAATGCAAGTGTTTTTCAAAAGATTATTTTTGCGAATGTATATTTGTGTTTCTGATATTTTGCTTTTGGCGGTTTTTAATCGCTTGTATTATAATCCGTTAGATAGAAAATCGAAGGCTTCGAAAATTTGTTTTTTTGTTAGGTTAATTTTTGTAAAATTGTTGAGATTTTTGAATAATTCAATTTCTATACAATCTTCGTTGCTTAGTTTGGAGTATAGATTTTCGTAGTGGTTGCAGTTGAATGCCGGTAGCGAAATATTTTCGCGTAAATAGTTTACGGATGCTCTGAAGAGTGTGGTTGGAAACTCGCAGTGTACCACCGATAGATATAAGGTGGCGATAAGGGCAATGGCTCGCAGGCTCTCTCTGTTGCCGATGGACGCAAAGTGCTCTACAAAGGCCTTTTCTACTGGGGTTTTATATTCTATGCCGGTGGTTACGATCTTTTCTTCGAGCAGTATTTTTGCAAAGTTTGCTTTACTGCTTGTAAGTGCCTGCAACAGCCTGTCGGTGATATTTGTTTTTTTGTTCATGGTAGTTTATAAATTCTTTGCTAAATTAGAAAATATTTTTGAAATAGTCATTAAACTATTTTTTCTTTACTTAGTCAAAAGAACGTGTGTGCTTACACTTATTTATGAAAATATACCTTATTATGATAAATTTGAGAAATATTTTTACGTTGTTTTTGGGATTGATGCTTTTGGCTGTGCCTGTCAGTGGCCAGACAACGAGCAAGAAAAAGGTTGGTTATGTGAGCGGAGTAATAATTGGTGCGACCGAGAAAGAGCCTCTTCCCAATGCTGCCATCCAGTTGTTTACAATGCCCGACACTGTTTTTAAAGCAGGTGGTGCGAGCGACCTTGAGGGTGCATTTACGGTAAATGTCGAGGCGGGCAACTATCTTATGCGTATCTCCTATGTGGGCTTTCTCACGCAAGAGAGGATTGTGAAGATTACCGCAAAAAAGACCAATAATCTGGGCAATATAGAGCTTGAGCCCGACGTTGTTGCGCTTAAAGAGGCGCTTGTTACAGCCGAGGTTCCGCCTGTGACGATGAGCGAGGATACAATGGTGTATAACTCTGCTGCGTTTCGTGTGCCCGCAGGCTCCATGCTCGAGGAATTACTTAAGAAATACCCCGGAGTGGAAATTTCGGACGATGGAACAATTACTGTAAACGGAAAGACAGTCAATCGTATCCTTATGAAGGGTAAAGACTTCTTCGGCACAGACAAGAATATGGCTCTCAAAAATATTCCTGCCGAAGTTGTAGATAGAGTGAAGTTTTACGATAAAGATAGTGATTTTAAACGCGTTACAGGTATTGATGATGGCGAGGAAGAGGCAGTGCTCGACCTTCAAATGAAACGTGGCGCCGACCAAGGCTGGTTCGGAAACACCGACGTTGCATACGGTTCGCACGACAGATATTCGGCAAAAAACACCACCAGCCATTTTACCGATAAGTCGCAAATGTCGCTCATTCTCTCGGCCAATAACATCGGCGACCGAGGATTCCGTGGCGGAGGCGGCTCGGGTCTTGTGGCAAGCAAAATGGGCGGCTTTAACTTTGCGACGCGCTCGGACAAGGTGGAAACGGGCGGTAACGTCCGCTTCAATCACCGTGACACTGACGCAAAAAGTCTCTCATCTTCGGAGTACTTTATGACTGCAGGAAACGCCAATCAATACTCTACAAGCAACAGCCGCTCGTTCAGCCGCGCAAGCAACATTAACGCCGATTTTCGCGTAGAGTGGAAACTCGATACATTGACGAACATCATTTTCCGTCCCTCACTGTCATACTCAACCTCGGACAGTTGGTCGAAAAGCTCTTCGGCAACATTCGATTCCGACCCCTTTGAGCGTGGCGGCGACTATACACGCAGCATGTTCGGAGAGATTCCCGAGGGCTACGAAGATATTGCCATCAACCGCAATATGAACGAGTCTATGAGTGGCAGCGAGAGCCGTTCGGCAAATGCCACCCTGCAAATTAACCGTCGTTTGGGCAAGATAGGACGCAACCTTACGCTTGACGGCTCTTTCGGTTACAGCGACAGCGAAAGTGAAAATCTCTCGAACAACGATGTTAAATATTTTCGCGAGGGTGCCGGAAAGGGCTATACAAGGAAACGCTACTCATCGACCCCTTCGGAAAGATGGAATTACAGCACCCGCGTAAGCTACACAGAGCCTCTGTCTCAAATTGCCAACCTGCAACTGAACTACCGTTTCAATTACAGCAACAACAGCAGCGACCGCTCGACCTACGTATTTGACAATTTGAACGACTATAATCCTCTGCTCAACAGCAATTATCACTTCCCCCCGCTACCCGAGGATTATGAACAGTATAAAAGCGACAGCCTCAGCCAACATTCGGCTTATCGCAATATGAATCACGAGGTTAATGCAATGGTGCGTTTCGTGACGGAAAAGATGAACCTCAGCGTCGGAGCTTCGTGGCTGCCACAGTATTCGCGCATGAAATATCAATATTTAGGCCTCGACACAGTGCTTAAACGTACGGTAAATAATTTCTCGCCCAACGTGCGCCTAAGGTACAAATGGTCCAAGAGTACAGTGCTGAACGTAAGGTACAGGGGTAGTACTTCGCAGCCCTCGATGACCGACCTTCTGGATATTACCGACGATTCTAACCCCTTGAATATCACACAGGGTAATCCGGGACTGAAGCCTTCGTTCACAAACAATATGAACGCGTTTTTCAACACCTATAATGCCGATGCTCAGCGTGGATTCTCGGCCAACCTGCGTTTCTCGAATACTCTTAACAGCATCAGCCGCAAGGTAACATACAACGAAGAGACGGGTGGTCGCATCACACGTCCCGAGAATATTAACGGTAATTGGAACGTGAACGGAGGATTCAATTTTAACTCTGCAATTCCTGCAAATACAAAATTTACATACAGTACCACTACCGATGCGGGCTTTAATCATGGTGTTGCATACATTAGCATGATGAATAAGAACAGCGTTAAAAATACTATAAAGACAACAAATATCAGCGAGCGTCTCAGGGGAGGATACCGCAACGATTGGTTCGAAGTGACACTTAACGGCTCTTTGCGTTACGCTAATTCTGTCAATGAGCAACAGCCCAATCAGAATCTCGAAACTTATGATTTTTCATACGGTCCAAGCACAAATATTTTGCTGCCGTGGTTCAACATAAGACTTTACTCGGATATTTATATGAGCAGTCGCCGAGGATACAGCGACCCGACTTTTAATACCGATGAACTTTTGTGGAACGCACAGGTGTCGGCAAGTTTCCTCAAGAAAAATGCCTTGACTCTTTCGTTCCAGGTGTTTGATATTCTGCACGAACAGAGTAATGTGAGCCGTAATATTTCTGCTACCATGCGCAGCGATACGCAGAATAATGCCATACACAGCTACTGTATGTTCCATGTGATATATAAATTCAATCAGATGGGCGACAAGAATACACGCTCGCAGATGAGGCCTTCTTTTGATGGTCAGGGTGTTCCTCCTGCCGGCATACGCGAAATGATTGAAAGAGGCGGCGGCCGCATGGGCGGCGGTGGCTTTGGCGGCGGTGGCCGTCCTTGATAAAGGCTCGAATTGTTAAGTAAACTTAAAGATAGGGTAACTGCTTGCGGTTATTCTATCTTTTTTTGTTCATATTTATTAAATTCGCAAAGATATTTTACAGTTGTGCAAATGTTCGGTCTCGATGTAATAACCTTCTGGGGAATAATTCGCTGTCTTTACTGGGTGTATATGGTGCTGGCAGTGGCGACAGCCCTCTCTGTGGTGCTTAACAATCGTGTGCCGGTAAAAACTTTAGCGTGGGTGCTGGTGATACTTGGCGTTCCATTTTTGGGATTGTTTGTGTATTATGTCTTTGGAAGAGATTATCGCCGCCGCCGCTTGATTAACCGTCGCTCGCTTACGCAGATACAGAAAAAGTGTTTCCCGGTGTATAATCGTGCTAAGGTTGTAAAGAGTACTCCCGAACGTTACGTGTCGCTTGTAAAGTTCTTTGAAAATGTTGCCGATGCTTATCCTGTTACAAACAACAGCGTGGAGATTCTCTCGGATGGAGCCTCGTTTTTTACGAGGCTGATACGCGAGATTTATGCTGCAAAGGAGCATATTCATGTGCAGTTTTATATTTTCATGGATGATGCAATGGGGCATCTGTTGCGCGACGTTCTTATGGACAAGGCTCGCGAGGGTGTGGAGATTCGTTTGTTGTATGATGATGTTGGCTGTTGGAGCGTGGATAGAAACTTTTTCGAGGAGATGCGTTGCGCGGGAATGTATGTGCAGGCTTTTTTAAAAGAGCGTTTCCCCATGCTGTCGAGCAGTCTTAACTACCGCAATCATCGTAAGGTGGTGGTTATTGACGGAAAGACTGCCTTTATCGGGGGGATGAATGTTGCCGACCGCTATGTGACAGGCGGCGCGTGGGGCTGTTGGCGCGACGTGATGCTGTGTGTGCGTGGCGAGGCTGTTTATGGGATACAGGTCTCTTTTCTTATAGATTGGTTCTTTGCCGACCGTTCTTTGGTGAGTGGCGCGCGATATTTTCCAAAGGTGGATGTTCCTGCGGGTCCTATGATGCAGGTTGTTGTTTCCAATCCTATTGGTCGATGGCGCGAAATGTTGCAGGGAGTGGGGCATCTTGTTTCTAATTGCAAGGAGTATCTTTATATACAGACGCCTTATTTTATGCCCAGTGACTTTGTGCTTACCGCTATTTTGAATCTGGCTCTTGCAGGGGTGGATGTTAGAATAATGGTACCCGAACGTTCGGACAGCAGTATTACGGAGCTTGCTTCGCGCTCCTTTCTTGGTGATGTGATGGCTGCGGGGGTAAAGGTTTATCTTTATCGTGGAGGTTTTTTGCACTCGAAGATGTTGGTGTGTGACGATGTGCTTGCTTCTATTGGCTCGGCTAATATTGATTTTCGCAGTTTCGAGTGTAATTTCGAGATTAACACTTTTGTTTACGACGAGGGTGTTGCTCGGCAGTTGAAGGCTGTGTTTATGGAGGATGTTCGCTCTTGCCGACTCTTTACTTATAAGGAGTATAAAGAGCATTCTTTGGGACAGCGTCTCAAGGAGTCATTGGCAAGGTTGTTCTCTCCGGTGTTGTAGATTTTAGGTTATAAATATAATAATTTGTATGAGTGATACATTTTTAAGAGCAAAGGTTGATATTGTTATAGTATCGGTGCTGTTTTTTGTTGCAGTGGCGTTGTTTTTTATGCCTGTGAACATTCCTTATAAGTTGGCTCTGCCTGTTGCTGTGCTTTTTATTGCTTCGCTTAAGTTATTGCCTTGGCAGATGTCTTTTGCGATGCTTTTTTCGTGTGCCGGGGATTTTTTCGGTGCTTGCGGTGACTTTTTGGCACAAATGGCGGCTTTTGTCATTGCGCATATATTTATTATAAGTTATTTCTTTTCGCGTTACAGGTTGGGGGTACTTCGTCGCAGATATACGCGTTATTCGTTAAGGTATATGGTGCTTGCGGCTTTATTTGTGCTACCTGTTCTGTCGTTTGCTTTTGTAAAGATTGTTCCTTGTGCTCCGGCGGGTGTGTTGCGTTACGGTGTTTCGCTCTATGCGATATTGATTGCTGTAATGGTGTGGGGTGCGTTGCAACAGCGCAGTCTGCTTTTTGGCATTGGTGCAACGCTTTTTCTTGCATCGGATATGATTTTGGCGTGGAACCGTTTCGTCGATTCATTGCCTTATAGCACTGTTTTGATACTTGTGCCTTATTATCTTGCGCAATGGTTGCTTTTTATGCGTTCTACTAAGTGGTGGGGACGTCAAATGGAGCGTGAGTGACACTTAGGTTATTCTTGATTGTCCTCTTCGCTGTCATTTTGTTTGCTTGCTGTGAAGATGGTGAAATTTACGCTTCCGTACGAGACGTGACGCATGAAATTGGGGTGTTGCGAAAAGTCGTAGTCTTTTCCATGCTCGAAAATGAAAATTCCATCTTCTTTAAGCAGTTTGTGCTCGAATATAAGGTTGGGTATTGTGCTTAATTCTTTTAATAGATAGGGTGGGTCGGCGAATATTATGTCGTACTTGCGTGAGTCGCGACGCACGAAACGGAATACGTCGTCGCGCAGGGGTATCCAATTTTTGTCTTGCAGTTTGGCGTGAATTTTTCTTTGATGGGAATAGTGCAGGGAGTCCATTTCTACAGATATTACCGGTGCGCAGCCGCGAGAGAGAAATTCGAGGCTTATGCCTGCGGTACCCGAAAATAGGTCGAGGACTGCGCAGTCGTCAAAATCGACAATATTGTTCAGTATGTTGAAAAGATTCTCTTTTGCAAAGTCTGTCGTGGGACGTGCCTTGAAGTTACGGGGAATGTCAAAATGACGTGCTTTGTATTTTCCGCTTACTATTCGCATAATAAAAGTGTTTGCAGGTCGAATGGTATATTTTCTATTTTGTTCAGCAGGTTGGAACGGAATTGTTCGCGTGGGTTAATGCGCTTGATGTTGCGTATGAAGTTTTTCGCGCTCATTTCCATTGCGTCTGCGTGGGTGTCTCCGCACAGGAGCAGCGTGTCCTCTAATTGTGAGAATTCAAGCTCGTTCCAAATGCACAGCAGGTAGTAAAGTTGGTCTTCAGTCTCTTCGCTTGTGAATCCGTTTATTAATATAGGACGCTCATTTTCTATTGCTATCAGCAGTGATTTTCCGTTGTGAAGATAGGCTGTAAGGTGTTTTTTCTCTTCGCGCGGATAGCGGGTAAGGTAGCCCAGAATGATGCTGACGGGAGAGTAGTAATTTACTTCGCCTATTTCGCACAGTTGTTCGTGAAGTTCTTCATCTATGGCAAATAATACTGTCAGGTTGTGTGCGCTCAGCTTGTTTGATAGTATCTTTAGGCTTTTGCCCGACGGCGGGAAACAACTGTTGTATATTGTGGCGTAATCTTCGTTGCTGTCGTAATTCGAGGGGATGGTTGTAAATTCGGTGGATGAAACAATTACTTGTATGTTGCTATACTTTTGGTTGCTCAGCTTGCTCTCTTCCCATGCTGTTTCGAAGTTTGCACTCAGCGATGTTGTTTTGTCACACTCGTGGTAACTGTATTTTACCGAGTCGGGCTGTTGCGGAAGGTAAGTGCAAAAACAAAATCCATCCGTACTTATACGGATGGATAGTGTAGGGGATAACTGTGTTGTCTCCTTGTTCATTTATATTCGATTATTCCCAGTTACCTGCATTGTTGTTGGGCATTTCTACGTCACCCACTTTCAAGCCACAGTAACGATCCATTTTTTTCATTTCGCTGATGAGGTTTTTAAGCTCTTGGTCGTTTACACCTGTCAGATATACTTCGTATGGGGTGCGTGCCTCGAAAAGATATTGAGGGCTACCTGCTTTTGTAGTGTCTACACTTGTTGCAACCTCAAATTTGGCTCCGTTGCCGAAAGGTACGAATGACAAAGAGTCGATGGGGTAACCTTTGGGGTAGAGAGTGTCAAGAAGAGCTATCCATGATGTGTCACGACGGAATTCTTTAAGTCCTTCTTTCTCAACCTCTTTCCAGTTGTTAGTTTTTTTAGCCTTAGCAATAATATCCATTGCTTTTTTCTCGGTAAGACCGCGCTCGAGCTGTTCATCGTTCAATTCGCCTTCTTTAAGCACGATGGGCATTTGTGCAGTCTTTACAAATTCGATAAGGCTGTCAAGATTGTCCGAGTAACCGTTTTTGTTGATGTTGCGATACTCTACCTGTGCTGTACGAATGTCAATAAGGCGCGCGATAATTGCTTTTTCGCGGAAACTACGCTCCTCGGCAAATTCGATGGGACCCATGATGCTGCGGTAGCAGATGTAGCCTAATCCGATGATTGTTACAAAGAGTAACAGATTTAAACCTTTTTTCATTGTTTCTATATTTTATTTATGTATTTTCGTAGCGCAAAAATAAAACAAAAAAACGGAATAGCCGTTTTTTTATGCGTTTTTATTAAATAAAAGTGATAAATAAATACTTAGCTTCGCAAATTAAGACAAATTTTCCGTTCCATCCAACAGTTGAGCAGGAAAATTCTTTAGAAAAGTTGTCCGATTTTATTTTTTCTTCGGATGATAGGGCGGTTTTTATGCTTTGCGGATATGCGGGTACGGGAAAGACTACTTTAATTTCGGCTCTTGTGCGTACGCTTGTGCAGTTGCAACGCAGGGTGGTGCTGTTGGCTCCTACGGGGCGGGCTGCGAAAGTTTTTTCTACTTATTCGGGTAAGAGTGCGCACACTATTCACAAGTGTATTTACAGGCAGAAGTCTATTCTGAACAGTAATGTTTTTACATTGTCGAACAACAGCTTGCGCAATGCTCTGTTTATTGTGGATGAGGCGTCGATGATTGCTAACGGTGGTTTTTCGGGCTTCGGTTCGGGGGCGTTGCTCGACGACCTTGTGGAGTATGTCTATTCGGGTGATGGCTGCCGGCTGTTGTTGCTGGGCGATACGGCGCAGTTGCCTCCGGTGGGCGAGGAACTTTCTCCGGCTCTTTCGGCCGATTATTTGCGCAGCATGGGGCTTGATGTTACTCGCGTGGAACTGACGCAGGTGATGCGCCAGACTGAGGGGTCGGGTATTCTTACGAATGCTACGATGCTTAGGAATCTTCTTTTGTGTGGGGCCGATTCGTTGCCTTGTCTGCGGCTTACGGGTTTTCCGGATGTTTCGGTTGTTACGGGCGAGAATCTTATAGAGACGATAGAGACGGAATTTGGTGCGGTGGGGCTCGAGGAGACGATTGTTCTTTGCCGTTCGAACAAGCGTGCGAATATTTACAATGAGGGTATACGCCGCCGCATTCTTTATCGTGAGGATGAGCTTAATCGTGGCGACCTTTTGATGATTGTAAAGAATAATTATTATTGGCGCGAACAGGTTGGAAAGGTCGATAAGACTCTGCTCGAAAAGCTTGATTTTGTGGCTAATGGCGATATTGCAGAAATTATGCGTGTGGGCAGTGTCGAGGAGATGTATGGCTTTCGTTTCGCTGATGTTACGCTCTCTTTTCCCGACTATGATTGTGAGTTTGATGTTAAGATTCTTCTCGACACGCTTATGAGTGAGTCACCCTCGCTTACAAAGAGCGAGAGTGAGCGTCTTTTCGAAGCTGTGTGGGAGGATTATAGTGATATTCGTGCCAAACGCAAGCGTATGGAAAAATTGCGCGAGGATCCTTACTACAATGCAATGCAGGTGAAATATGGCTATGCGGTTACCTGTCACAAGGCTCAGGGTGGGCAGTGGCGCACTGTTTTTCTCGATCAGGGTTACGTGCCTGCCGATGGGGTAAATAACGACTATTTTCGTTGGCTCTATACGGCTTTTACACGCGCTACGGAGCGGCTCTATCTTGTAAATTGGCCGCCGCAGTTGGTTGGGTAGAGTGGAACTGCGCTGCTGGTTTTATTTTGTCGGGCGCAGTGTGTCCTCTTTTATGCAATAGTCGTTGCTTTTCAGTATCTTGCGGCTGTCGTCGATAAATTCCTTTAATTTTGCATCAGTTTCGGGCAGTGGCTTTTGTGGGGGTGTTGCGGCGGGCCATATTTCAAAATTCTTTACTCCGTCGCGTCCCGGACGCGCCACCCACGTGAGTAGATATTTTAGTTGCATCAGTCGGGTGGTTCCGCAGAATTTTTGCATGTTCAATGTTACAAGTGCTCCTCCGTCGCGTCCTCGGGCGTACATTCCCGATACAAGGTTGCTCAGCGAGTAGAGGACTGCGTGACGGGCGGGTGTGAGGCTGTCGCGACGAATCTCCATTGGTTGAAGCACGTGCGGATGGTTGCCTATTATGTGGTCCACTCCTTGTGCAAGCAGCCAGTCGGATAGTTTCTGTTGCTCCTTCGAGGGGGTGTGGGTAAATTCGTTGCCCCAATGTATGCACACGACTATTGCATCGGGGTGCATGGTGCGTGCTTTTTCAATGTCGCGCTTAATGACCTCTTTATCAATCATATTGACGATGATGGGCGAGGGGACGGGTATCCCGTTTGTTCCGTATGTGTAGTTGAGCAGCGCAATGCGCATATTTTTCTTCTCGATGATATGTGGGTAGCGTTTTTCGCGGTCGGTGCTGTCGCGGTACACTCCGCAGTGTGCAATGCTTAGCGAGTCGAGTTTTTCGAGTGTGCGCAGAATGCCTCTTTTGCCTCGGTCAAGGCAGTGGTTGTTGGCAAGCAGAAGTATGTCGAACCCAGCGTCGCGGGCTGCGTAGAGGAAACTGTCGGGTGCGCAAAAAAGCGGGTAGCCGCTGTAAGGCTTTCCGGCAACGGTCGTCTCGAGGTTGGCGATTGCTACATTTGCCTTACTCACGTACTCTTTTATGTGGCGGTAGCAGGGCGAGTAGCTGTATGTGCCGTCCGGTTGGCGGGCGGCGTTAAGCTGGCTCTCGTGCTGCATAAGGTCGCCGGCAAACAGCAGTTCCAGACGAGAAAAATGCTGTGCTACTGTCTGAGCCGCAATATTCGTTACGGCTGCAAGCAGTAGCACAGTTATAAGGGTACGAAATATTTTCAAAATAGGTTATTTGTATATTTCTCCTTTTGCGGCGAGCAGGGTATTCTGCATCAGTGATACGATGGTCATGGGGCCTACTCCTCCGGGGACGGGGGTTATGTACGAGCATTTGGGCGCAACGTTAGGGTAGTCTACGTCGCCCATCAAGCGGAATCCCGATTTTGTCTCGGTCGAGGGGACGCGGGTAGTGCCGACGTCGATTATTACTGCTCCCTCTTTCACCATATTTTCTTTTACAAAGTGGGGCTGACCGAGTGCTGCGATGATAATGTCTGCCTGACGACACTCCTCTTCGATGTTTGCTGTGCGGCTGTGGCAAATGGTTACTGTTGCGTCTCCGGGTGTGCCTTTCTGCAGCATCAGGTTGGCAACGGGCTTACCTACAATGTTGCTGCGGCCGAGTACCACACATTTTTTACCCTTTGTATCAATATTGTAGCGGCGCAGAAGTTCCATTATTCCGTTGGGTGTTGCCGAAAGGTAGCAGGGCAAGCCTATGGTCAGACGTCCGGCGTTTATCGGGTGGAATCCATCGACGTCCTTGCGGTAGTCGATAGCTTCGATAACTTTCTGCTCGTCAATGTGTTTGGGAAGGGGCAACTGCACGATGAATCCGTCTACGTCAGCATCGTTGTTTAGTTCCTCTACCTTTGCGAGCAGGGTCTCTTCGGTAATGTCGTCCTCGTAGCGGATGAGGGTGGACGTAAAGCCACACTCCTCGCACGCGCGTACCTTATGTGCTACGTATGTTTCGCTGCCACCGTCGTGTCCCACGAGGATGGCTGCAAGATGGGGGCGTTTGCCGCCTTTGGCGATTATTTCATTAACTTCGGCTGCAATCTCTTTCTTAATCTCAGCCGCAATAGCTTTTCCGTCAATTATTTGCATAATAATTTGTCTTTAATTTACTTTTTAAGCAAATATTTTTCGATTGTGGGTTTCATATTCTCGCCGCGTACATTTGCATCGCGCTCGAGGATTGTACCGTCGGGGCCTATGAGCATTATCGAGGGAATTCCGTTTACGCCGTATGTGTCTGTCGAAACTTTTTCAGTGTCAATAATTTGTGCCCATGTTACGCCCTCGGCCTTCAATGTAGGCTCAAGGTTCTTAACGTCGTCCCACACGAAAATTCCAAGCACTGTAAGGCCTTTATCTTTGTAGAGGTTGTGTACCTCGGCAAGGTTGGGAATCTCGCGTTTGCAAGGTCCGCACCAGCTTGCCCACATATCTACAAGCACATAGTTGCCTTTGCCAACGTAGTCGGACAATTTTACGGGGTTGCCCGCAGCGTCTTTTCCTTCAAAGTCTGTATAGGGCTGGCCAACCTCTGTTGCCTTGCGAGCTTTTAAGCGGTTAAGCTCTTTTTTTATAAATTCTACCTCTTTTATATTTTCTCCCAGTCCCTCTAATGTGGCAATCTTGTTGTCATCCTCAAGGACAAAGTAAAGGGGCGAATCGAATAGAATAAGGCTGATAACATCGTTGTTGTGCTTTGCGAACCATTCTTTAGATATTGCCTCTATATTCTCTTTGGCCATTGTGTCGCAAACGGCGTAAATATCGCCTATTATATTGTTGTTCTCTGTTCCTGTGGGAATAACTCTTTCGGCTGTAAAGTCCAATGTGATGTTACCATTCTCGAGTATAAGTTCACTGTATGTTCTTGTGCCTTTTATCTGTAGATAACAGCATATTGCACTGTCGGCAACACCCTCGAATGTGAATTTATTACCATCGACTGTTGTTGAAGCTATAAGATCTCTGCTACGTACGGGTGAAATTATAACTTCTTTGCCGTTCATCGATGAGTCGGGCAGAATACCTGTGACTGTGTAGCTTGTGGGGGCGGGTGCCGTGCATGCTGTAAATAATGCTGTTGCGCCTATTGCAACGGTTGCTAATTTGTTTAGAATTTTCATTGTCTTTGTCTGTTTTTTGTTATTATCTGCCGAAACGGGGCATTCCCGGCATTTTGCCGAACTTGCCACCTGCAACGGTCTTCATTGTTTTACGTATCATGTCGAATTGTTTCATCAAGCGATTAACCTCTTGAATGTCGGTGCCGCTGCCTCGTGCGATTCTTGCGCGACGCGATGCGTTGATAATGTCGGGGTTGGCACGCTCGGCCGGTGTCATGGAGTAGATGATTGCTTCCACGCTCTTGAAGGCATTGTCGTCGATGTCCATGTCTTTGATGGCTTTTCCTACGCCGGGAATCATTGCCATAAGGTCCTTGATGTTACCCATCTTTTTTATCTGGGCTATCTGTGTAAGGAAGTCGTTGAAGTCGAACTGATTCTTTGCGAGTTTGCGTTGCAGTTTCTTTGCCTCCTCTTCGTCGAACTGCTCTTGTGCACGCTCAACGAGTGAAACAACGTCGCCCATGCCCAATATGCGGTCGGCCATACGGTTGGGGTGGAATTGGTCGATGGCTTCCATCTTTTCTCCTGTACCGATGAACTTGATGGGCTTGTTTACGACTGTGCGGATGGAGAGTGCAGCACCACCGCGTGTATCGCCATCGAGCTTTGTGAGGATTACTCCGGTAAAGTCGAGACGGTCGTTGAACTCTTTTGCTGTGTTTACTGCATCCTGACCGGTCATCGAGTCTACTACGAAGAGTGTCTCGGTGGGGTTTATGGCCTCTTTTATGGCGCTAATCTCCTGCATCATTGCTTCGTCGATGGCCAAGCGACCGGCGGTATCGATGATTACAAGGTTGTAGTTATTTTGTTTCGCCTCTTTGATAGCATTTTGTGCTATTTGTACGGGGTTTTTTGAGTCTGGCTCGCTGTATACGGGTACGCCTATTTGCTCGCCGAGGACTTTAAGCTGGTCGATGGCTGCCGGACGGTAGACGTCGCAGGCTACGAGCAAGGGGTTTCTGTTTTTCTTCTTTTTGAGGTATAGTGCGAGTTTGGACGAGAATGTGGTCTTTCCCGAGCCTTGTAGTCCGGACATTAGAATTATTGCGGGGTGTCCTTCGTAGTTTATTTCGGCTGTTTCGCCACCCATAAGCGTGGTAAGTTCGTCGTGTACGAGCTTTACCATCAACTGTCCCGGTTGGATAGAGGTCAGTACATTCTGACCGATGGCTTTATTTTTTACCGTGTCGGTGAATGTCTTTGCTACTTTGTAGTTTACGTCGGCGTCGAGAAGTGCCTTGCGTACGTCTTTAAGGGTCTCGGCGACGTTTATCTCTGTGATGCGGCCTTCGCCTTTAAGTATTTTAAATGAACGTTCAAGGCGTTCGCTTAGGTTTTCAAACATTGTTTTTTATCTTTTTTATGTTATTATTCTTTTTTTAGTTTTCAATTTTTATTACTCCGCCGGTGGCTTTGTCGAGTGTTACCTTTGTGGTGACATTTTTGTTGAAGAGATCTTTTGACAGGCTTTCTGTTGTTCCAAGCTGTGCAAAGGGTAGTTCCTCTTCGAAGTAAACTTCTGCGGGAGAGTATATTTTTACTTTTGCTTTTCCGGGGATATTTACAAAGACTCCCTCTTTCTTCGGGGCTTTTTTCTTTTTGCCGTTGTCTGCGGGCCGGGGGATGCTGAAGAGGTTTTTAAAGTCGTAATATATTGGTGCGCCGGCAAGGTCGTTGTTCTTTAGGATTCCCAATTTGCGCGAGAATCGGAAAAGTACGGCTTTTGTCGTGTCGCTATCCATTGTGGGCGTCATTTTAATGTTGCAGGTGTATTTTACTGTGTCGCATGTGCCGGTGAACAGGCTTTTCAGTGCTTGTTCCTGCATGTTAAGCTCATTAAGCACGAGTTGCATTGAGAGGCCGTCTTTTGGCATATTCTCGGCCTGACCACGTGTGATTGCAAGCTTACTCTCTCGTATGGCATAAATTTCTTTTGATGTAAGTTCGGCCATTTTTGCGGTGGAGGTTGCTTGCAGAATCTCCTCGGTAAGGTAGCTTTTGGGGTCGGGCATCTGTTTCGTGGTGTTCTTTTTTGTAACAGGGGTCTCCTCGGCGACAGTTGTGTTTATCGCTTGCAAAATACCATCTTTGCTCAGTTGTACGTTTGACGCGGTGCTTCCGTCGGCCAATTTGATAGTGTACATTTTCTCGGGGTTGGGGACTCCCTGCTGTACGATTTTTACCGATGATATTTCCCAATATTTCTCGGGCTTGCTTATTGCATCGTTAATATGCAGATAATTTCCTGCGTATGCACTGAACTCTCCCGGAGTGCGTGTAATTTCTATCGCTTCGAGCGTAATGTCAAGCACAGTGTTGGGCAGATAATATGTGACGCCTGTTGCCGCGCCATTGCTGTATTGACTAACTTCAGTTTGTGCAAATACAGGCATTGTAGCAAGCATGCATGTTAATATGTATAATATATTCTTTTTCATTGTATCATAAATTTTTAAGGTTGATACACTATTATTCCAATATAATTTTTTGCAAAGATAGTGCAAGCCGAGCGCAATACAAAAAAAGCCGGCTTTTTTTTATTGCCGAGGCGCCGCCTATCTTATCAAAAGATAGTGCAAGCCACCTATTTTGCTTGCGCCGCCTATCTTATCAAAAGATAGTGCAAGCTACCTATTTTGCATGCCGCCTATCTTATCAAAAGATAGTGCAAGCATAAAAAAATAAAGGAGTTTGCAGAATGCAAACTCCTTTAATATATAAGGTGAAGTGAAATTAATTACTTCTTGTCAAGACTCTTGATACGAACGTTACGCAACCAAAGTTCCGAACCGTGGCCGAGGAAACCGATGTAACCTTTCTTGTTGAGCAATCCGGGGTGCTGCAATCCGTCGCGTGTCTTTGTACCATTCTCAGATGCTTCACGAATGTTACCCTCTGTAATAACAATGCCGTTTACAGTGATGCGGATGTAATCGCCCTTAGCATAAATTTCTTCAGTGTTCCATTCGCCAACGGGTTTGCAAGCGTCGAATACTTTGGGAGCAATAACACCGTATACAGAACCGTGGTGCTGATAGGGTTTCAACCATGATGTGTAGATGGGGTTGAAGTGGTCAAGGATCTGAAGTTCCATTCCATGATAAGCAGCATCTTTGCCCATAGGTGTACGGATACCTACGCCGTTGTTGGCTCCGGGAGTAAGTTTAAACTCGAAACGGAAGATAAAGTCGCCATACTCCTCTTTTGTATAGAGGTTACCGAATCCGTGACCTCTTTTGCGTACTGCGATTGTACCATTCTCTGTTGCGTAGTTTGTCTTGTCGCCCTGCCACTCGTTGAGTGATGTACCGTCGAAGAGAAGTTTAAAGCCCTCTTTCTTCTCCTGTGCTGAAAGCTGATAAGGCTCTGCTTGGGGAAGCTCTTTTATGTAGAGGTTGCGATAAGCTACCTTGCTACCATGAGCCTGAAGTTCAATCTGCTCTTTCAGGATGATGGGAAGTTCACGGTTCCAATAGTTCTCCATGATGACGTTGTTTACAACCAATTCACCGTTGAGGTATACTGTTACACGCTCGTCGGTCATCTTGATGTAGAAGCTGTTCCACTGACCTACGGGGTTGTCGGCTACCTTCAAGGGTTTGTTGTCGTTCTTGTTGTTGTAAAGACCGCCTGAGCCTACCTGTGCACCAACGTTTGTACGTCTTGTGTCCCAAATTTGTACCTGGGGTGTACCGCGAAGGTAGATACCTGCGTCGGGCTCTTTGCCGTCGTAGAGCATCCAGTCTACGTACATTTCAAAGTTGCCGTACTGTTTCTCTGTGCAGAGGCTGCTGCCCTGACCGTTGAAAAGAATTGTGCCGTCTACTGCTGACCAGCTTTTTGCCATAGCCTCGTTAGCCTCTTTCTGAAGTTTCGCGAGTTTGCTTGCGTTGAGTTTTGCACGCTGGTAGGGGTTGTCGTAGGGTGCTGCCAAAAGGCCTTTCCAACCTGTAAGGTCTTTACCGTTGAAGATAGAAACAAAGCCTTTCTCGTCGATTTTTGAAAGTTTCTCAAGGTGCTGTTTGATAGCGGGTACCTCGTAGATGGCGTCGCCACCCTTGATTACTTCGGCTGCTCTGTTAAGAAGTGCTACAACCTCGGGGCCGTTGAATTCGATGTTGCCGAGTGCAAGTACGCGAACAGCCTGAGCTGCTGCCTGCTGCAATGCGGGAACTTCGATGAACTGACCTGCGTAGATAATGCCGAGGAATGTGTTTGTCTTAGCAACAGACTGAAGTACTCTTACTTTCTGAGCGTCGCTTGTTGCAAAGCCCATTGCGTTGCGGTACATCAACAGACGCTGTGCGCCGGGGAGCTTGTTGTCGATGCTCTTCATGTAAGCCTCGAATGCTGCCGAAAGAAGGTTGTTGTCTTTCTTTGCTACAAGGTCGTTGCAGATTGCAAGAAGCTGCTGGTTGTTGGCTGTCTTAAAGACGATGGGCCAGTAGAGGTTCTGTTTGCCTGCTGCAACTGATGCTTTGCGTGCGTTGATTGTCTTGAACTGCTCATCTTTGCTCATGCTTGACATTGCTGCGAGGATAGCATCTTGAACGGCGGGAACATATTTTGCATCGCATTTCTCGAGAAGTGTGTAGAGCGAGCCGAGGTTGTCTTTTGTAGAAACGTCTTTCAATGCTTTGTAAGCTGCGTCTTTAACAGCGGCGTCCTCTGCATTCAACTTCTCGTTTACGAGTGCGTTGAAAGATGCGTCCTTGCGAGCAGAGATAAGGTTGATTGTTGCTGTCTCGCCTTGTGCGCTTTTGCCTTCAACTGCAACTGCGGGCTGACAAACGTTGCCTTTGTATGACTTAAGAACTTTCTCGGCAAGAGCAACTTTTTCTGCGTCAGCCGATGCGAGCAATGCTGCTACGTCGCTGATGTTGTCGGGGTTGCCGATGCGAGCCAATGCCCATGCTGCAGCCTCGACTGTTGCGGGACACTCAGATGCAAGCAAGGGAACGATAAGTTCTGTGTTTGCAATTGTGGGGTGGTTGCCCATCCAATAGAGAAGGTCGATAGCCTGCTCACCTTTTGCTTTTGCAATTTTCTTTGTAGCCTCGTCCATGAGGGGCTTGATAGCCTCTTCGCTTGCTGCGTTTGCATCTACTGCGTAGATTGTTGCAAGGCGGTACTGACGGCACTTGTCTTTGAGGGCTTTGAGAATCTCTTTCTTGCCTGCCTCGATGCCTACGCCTTCAACATATTCGCTGATTGCAACGCAACGTGCAGCGTTGTTCTCGAAACCGGGCTTCAATTTTGCTGCGGCCTTGAGGTTTTTTGCAAGTGTTTTTGCGTCTGCGGGAGCAGCTTCAACCTCTGCAGCGGGCTTGATGATGCCGAGGAACTGCAACTGACGTACGAGGAACTCTTTGTTAGACACCAAAAGGGGCTTTGTCTGTGAGTCCTTGATGTTGTCGCCTGTGAGCTGTTTGCAGATTGCGTCGTACTCGCCCTTGATGGCGTCAACAACAATCTGACGTTTCTTTGCGTCGAATTTGGGGTCTGCAACATACGATACGTAACCGTTGATTGCATACTCGGCAAGGCGGCGAGTGTCGTCCTGCTTGTTCAAATAACCGAGGAGCATTTTTATACCCTCTGCGCCTGTCTCGGCAATGTCGCCCATAAGTTTGTTGTACTTGCTCTGTGTGTCGGCGGGCAACATGTTCAGCGCGTCTCCTATCTTTGTTGTTACGGCTCTTTCCGAACCCTGTGCATTGGCGTTAAGGCCAAAGAACAGTGCAACGAGGAGTGTAAGTATGATACTTTTATATTGTCTCATGTCTTTTAATATTAATTAAGGTTAGAATTTCCAAGGACCTCTCATAGGCTGGTAAACAAGTGCGTTTGCTGCCTCGTCGTTTACAAACTCCTCTTTCTCCGAGTCAAACTCGAGTGTGCGGTTGAGCTGCAATGCAACAATACCCATGTTTACTAGTGTACAGCTACGATGTCCGTTCTCCTCGTTGAGGGCGAATTTCTGACGTGTTCTTACGCACTCCTCAAAGTCTGTATTCTGGGGCAGAGGATCGGGGAACTCTGCGAGTTTCTTCTGCCAATCGGGAATGTCGCATACGAAGTTGTTGTATACGTTTCCTTTGGGACCAGAAATATAAGGAGTGTTGGGGTTACCGTAGTCGCCTCCCCAAAGTACAATCTGACAACCATCTGCGTATGTGTATGTGATTGAACGCCATGTGCCGATTGCATCAGAGTGCTGCTGAGGTGCATCAACCTCAACCTTAACAGGGCTCTCATTGTCCTTGCCGAGGAAATACTGTACGGGGTCCATATAGTGCTGACCCATGTCTCCGAGACCACCACCATCGTAGTCCCAATATCCACGGAATGTCTGGTGTACGCGGTGTGCGTTGTAGGGTTTGTAGGGAGCCGGACCTAACCACATATTGTAATCGAGTTCTTTGGGAATAGGCTGGGGCTCGAGTTTGTCCTTACCTACCCAGTAGAATTTCCAGTCGAAGCCTGTGTGCTTAGAAATTGTAACTTTCAAAGGCCAGCCGAGAAGACCGCTTGCAACGAGTTTCTTCAAAGGCTCAACGGGTGTGCCGAGGCCATAGAATGTGTCTTTGAAACGGAACCATGTGTTCAGGCGGAACACGCGGTTGTTCTGCTGAACAGCCTCGCGTACTTTTTTACCCTCGCCGATGGTACGTGTCATGGGTTTTTCGCAGAAGATGTCCTTACCTGCCTTTGCTGCCTCAATGGCCTGCAATGCGTGCCAGTGGGGAGGTGTGGCAATGTGAACAATGTCTACATTCTGGTCGTAAACAAGTTCTCTCCAATCTGCATAAGCTTTGGGGTTTGCGTCTACTCTCTTGTCGCCGGCTTCTGCTTTTTGCTTTGCAAGGTCAAGACCCTGCTGCAAGTGTTTCGCGTCGCAGTCGGCGATAGCAACCAAACGTGTGCTACCGTAGCCATAGTGTCCGCGACCCATACCACCTACACCGATGATACCTTTTGTCAATTGGTCACTAGGTGCAATGTTGCCATTACCACCCAATACGTGCCTTGGAACGATAGAAAGCGCAGCTAACGCTCCCGAGGCTTTTAGAAAATTACGTCTGTTAATAGCCATTTTTCTATAAATTTATAAAAAGTTATTTTGGATGTATACTAATTACCTAATTTAGTCCTTCAAAGGTACGATAAAAAAATGATAAAATCACAAATACTCCCAACAAAAATTGCATTTTTATGTTATTGTGTACGATTGTTTGCTTTTTGCGTACGTTTTTTCGGAACTTTGTAGTAATTTTGCCAAGATTTAGAAAAAGGCTCTGTTGATGCAAATTTATTTGCATAATTTTACAGGGTGAAAATAAATATTGCGAACTATATTTTTTATATAATTTATGCTTAATATTGTAATATTTGGTGCTCCCGGCTCGGGAAAAGGTACTCAGAGCGAGAGAATTTTGGAAAAATATGGCATTAACCATATATCGACAGGCGATGTGTTGCGTGCCGAGATTAAGGCCGAGACTGAGCTTGGAAAAACAGCTAAAGGTTTTATTGATCAGGGACAGCTTATTCCCGATTCATTGATGATAGATATTCTTGCGGCTAAACTCGATGGCTTTGTAGATAGTAAAGGTGTTATTTTTGACGGCTTTCCCCGCACTATTGCTCAGGCCGAGGCTCTCAAGGCGATGCTTAACGAAAGAGGACAGGATGTTACAGTGATGCTCGAACTTGATGTCCCCGAGGATGAACTTATGGAGCGTCTTATCAAACGTGGCATCGAGTCGGGAAGAACTGACGACAATGAAGAGACTATCAAAAAACGTCTCGATGTTTATCACAGCCAGACTGCTCCGCTGAAAGAGTGGTACAAGAATGACGGTAAACATTCCTATATAAACGGCTCGGGCGAGCTTGACCGTATATTTGCTGACATTGTGGCTGCAATCGAGGCAAAAAAATAAATTGCTTTATGGCTGAATCGAATTTTATTGATTATGTGAAGATTGTTTGCCGTTCGGGTCGCGGTGGTCGCGGTTCGGCGCATCTTCATCGTGCAAAATATATTCCCAACGGCGGTCCCGACGGTGGTGACGGTGGTCGCGGAGGAGATATTATCCTTCGTGGCAATCGTAACTATTGGACACTGTTGCACCTTAAATATCAACGTCACGTATTTGCCGGAAACGGTCAGGGCGGCGGCATAAACAAAAGTACCGGTGCTGCCGGCGAGGATAAGATTATCGAAGTTCCTTGCGGTACGGTTGCCTATAATGCCGAGACAGGTGAGTTTTTGTGCGACGTAATGGAGGATGGACAGAAGGTTGTTCTTCTCAAAGGTGGTCGCGGAGGTCTGGGAAATGTACATTTTGCCACTCCTACACGTCAGACGCCACGTTTCGCTCAGCCGGGTGAGCCTATGCGCGAAATGACGGTAACATTGGAACTTAAGCTTCTTGCAGACGTAGGTCTTGTGGGCTTCCCGAATGCCGGAAAATCTACGTTGCTGTCATCAGTGTCGGCCGCAAAGCCCAAGATTGCAAATTATCCTTTTACTACCCTCGAACCTAATTTGGGTATTGTTTCCTATCGTGACGGAAAGTCGTTTGTAATGGCCGATATTCCCGGAATTATTGAGGGGGCGAGTCAGGGCAAGGGATTGGGATTACGTTTCCTGCGTCACATAGAGCGTAACTCTTTGCTTCTTTTCATGGTGCCTGCCGACGCCGATGATATTAAAAAGGAGTATGAGATTCTTCTGAATGAGCTTGCAACATACAACCCCGAAATGCTCGACAAGCAGCGTGTGCTTGCAATTACTAAGAGTGACCTGCTTGATGATGAACTTATTGAAATGTTGAGTGAAAATCTTCCCGAGGGGCTTCCTCATGTTTTTATCTCTTCGGTTACGGGCATGGGTGTTTCCGATCTTAAAGATATTTTGTGGCGCGAGCTTAACAGTGAGGATAATCGTATGCTTGCCGTTAAGCGCGAGGAGCTTGTTCATCGTAATTATGACGCGGGTATGCTCGCTCGCGATTTTGCCGATTGGGAGCCTGATTTTATTGACGAGGAAGAGGGTGACGACGAGGAGTATTACGACGAGGATAATTATGATGAGTATGATTTTGACGAATAGTAAGGTTCCCGGATAGAAAAAGCGACGCATTGCGTCGCTTTTTATTTATATAGTGGCTGCCAGGGCTCTTCGGGAACGAAACTCCGAGAGGGAGTAGCCTGTGTGTCGTTTGAAGTATCTGTTAAGGTACGATTGGTCGGGGAAGTGATACTCATTAACCAATTCCTGAAAAGTTTTATGTGTATACATCAGGGCAACCTGAAGTTCTACTATCGTGTATCGGTCGATGATATTTTTTGCATTTTGTTCGGCGGCACGTTGGCATACGGAATTCAGATAGCGAGTCGAAATGTTTAGTTTGTCTGCGTAAAATTGTACCGAACGTTCCTCTCTGAAGTGTTGTGTGATAAGGTCGCGGAATTGTAAAAAAATTTTTTCTTTATCCTCTATTCCCAGGTCTTTTTTTATCTGTTCATTCGATGCGACCTCTTGTGCATGTTGTACATACAGTAACAGTGCGTTGGCCAATAGAATGATGTTTTTTCTGCAATAATCACTCTCTTGAGGAATGTATCGCAGTTCGTCCTCGATAATTTCCACCTGTTTGAAGATGTTCGATATAAATGCTTGTTCATTGGATGTTCCCAATCCTTTGTATGGCCTGCAAGTGATTGCTTGTATCATTTCAGGACTGAACGAACAGCGTGCCGCAAGCCAAATATCTTCGAATACACCTAAAAAACGTGTGGAAAAATCGCTTGTTATGTCGTGTACTGTAATATTGCTACCTTTGGGGCATATGATTGTACTTCCTTGCACGAATCTGAATCGGTGCCCATCTATTGTAAAGATTGCTTCTCCACCTTGACACCAAAAAAATGTGGTGAATTGCAGTGTGTACGAGTGTCGTATAAATTGTTGCAAGGCTGATGTTATTGTCGAGAATCCCTGTTTTGATAATTTCTCAAAGTAGTGATTGTTCATGTCGTCTCAGTTTTTATGTGTTTGATCCTTTCTTTACGATTCTCTTGATGCTTGTTCGCGACGCTCTTTTTTTCTTTCGCGTTTCTTCTTTATTATGTTTTTCATTCTTTTTGCTCCGTAAAGTGAGCCGTAGATAAGATACGTGCCTCCCCAAAAGATTATTGCAAGGCATAGTATCGTAAGTATTGATAGTTGGCTGTCGGCCTTTGTGTGCAGGTTGGTGTTCTGCGTATATGTGATGTATTGAATGTAAAAACTTATAACTGTAGCTGCATTAAGTGCGGTTAGTGCTATTGCTGTAATTTTACCTATTCTTCCGCTTGTCATAGGGTAGAGTGAGAAGTATTGTAACCCCGATTTTTTTTCTATCTTCATGAAATATAGCAGCCAAGGGAACAGTAGCAGAGTGTATGTTATGCAGAGGGCTGTGATGATGATTGTCTCTACTTGCAGAATGTTGAAGTCAGTGGGTAATACTACCTCTTGAGTGACTTTGTGGGTGGCCTCGAAGAGAAATCCCGAGGAGATAAGTGTGACAAACAGCATTGTTACTGCTGTAATGCCAACAATCTTTACAATTTTGATTGCTTTCATTGCTCGGTGGTTTTTGAAATTAAACATCCATCGAGTACTAACTTTGTGGAGCTGGAGGGAGTCGAACCCTCGTCCAAACGAGGAAACAATATGCTTTCTACATGCTTAGCATCCGGTTGTTTTTTCGAGCGCAAGCAAGACCGGTGCCACCTACTTGTGCCTTATCCTCTGAAATTTCACCGCGCCGACGAGGCTCGTCACGATTAGTCCCGAATTTGCTGCACCACCTTGTCGGATTGCCTCGGAACAACTGCGTCCGGGTGATGTCTCGTTCCAACACCTTGTATCGGAATAAAGCTAATCTACTATACTTCGATTAAGCAGCGAGAGCATAAGAATTTTCGCCAGATAATTTTTGTCAGCCGAGATTATAGTGCCGACCAACGACGCACTGCATGCTTACATACCTTTTCTGCCCGCTGTCAAAACCAAACAGCCCCGAAAAGTGTAGTCCTCTTTGTGGGAGGACTACAAAGTTGATGTTTTTTGTTCAGAAATGCAAATGTTTTACGTTTTTTTTGCACTTGCTGCTTTTTATCGTGCGTAATTTACTGCTCGTGTTTCGCGAATGACGGTAATTTTCACTTGTCCGGGGTAGGTCATTTCGTCCTGAATTTTCTTTGCAATTTCACCCGATAGAAGTTCTGTTTGCTTGTCGTCAATCTTGTCTGCACCTACAATTACGCGCAGTTCGCGACCTGCTTGTATGGCGTATGTTTTTGTTACTCCGGGGTAGGACATTGCAAGCTGTTCAAGGTCGTGCAGACGCTTGATGTATGCTTCGACAATTTCGCGACGTGCTCCCGGACGTGCTCCTGATATTGCGTCGCACACTTGTACGATGGGGGCGATGAGGCTGTTCATTTCTATTTCGTCGTGGTGTGCTCCGATGGCGTTGCAGATATCCGGTTTTTCTTTGTATTTTTCGGCAATCTTCATTCCGTACTCTGCGTGTGGAAGTTCTGTCTCTTCGTCGGGTACTTTTCCTATGTCATGCAAAAGACCGGCGCGTTTGGCTTTCTTGGGGTTAAGGCCCAGCTCTGCTGCCATTACTGCGCACAGATTGGCTGTTTCGCGTGCATGTTGTAGCAGGTTCTGTCCGTATGATGAACGGTATTTCATCTTACCTATTATGCGCACAAGCTCGGGGTGCAGGCCGTGTATGCCCAGGTCGATGGTGGTGCGCTTTCCTGTTTCGATAATCTCTTCGTCTATCTGTTTTTTTACTTTTGCTACTACTTCTTCGATGCGTGCGGGGTGTATGCGGCCGTCGGCTACAAGCTGGTGCAGGGCGAGACGGGCAATTTCGCGGCGAACGGGGTCGAACGCGCTCAGTACTATGGCCTCGGGGGTGTCGTCTACTACAATTTCAACGCCTGTGGCTGCTTCGAGGGCGCGTATGTTGCGGCCTTCGCGGCCGATGATGCGGCCTTTCATTTCGTCGCTCTCTATGTGAAATACTGTTACCGAATTTTCGATGGCTGTTTCTGTTGCTACGCGCTGTATTGTCTGAATGACGATTTTCTTGGCCTCTTTTGTGGCGTTGAGCTTTGCATCGTCCATAATGTCGTTGATGTATGATGCTGCTTCGGTTTTTGCCTCTTCTTTCAGTGACTCTATGAGGGTGTTTTTTGCCTCTTCGGCCGAGAGCCCGCTGATGGCTTCGAGCTTTTCGCGCTCTTGTGCTTGTAGTTTGTCAAGCTCTTCTTTTTTGCGTTCGATTGTTACAAGCTGTGCGTCTACATTGGCTTTGAATTTGTCTACTTCGGCTTTGCGACGTTGAAGCTCTTCGTTGCGCTGGTTGACGTGCATTTCGCGCTGTTTTATGTGGTTCTCGGCCTGTTGCAACTTGTGGTTTCTTTGTGAGACTTCTTTTTCGAGTTCTGCTTTTTTGTTGAGGAATTTTTCTTTTACTTCGAGCAGTTTGTTCTTTTTTATTCTTTCGGCTTCTTTTTCTGCTTCTTCTAAAATACGTGCGTATTTTGTCTTTAGGCCGTATCGGAAAATCAGATACTGTACAACTCCGCCTATGATTAGGGCGGCGAGTGCAGTAATGATTATCAATGTGGTTGTATTCATAATGTTTTTTGTTTATGTTAATAAATTAATTCTCTTCAGTTTAAAATAAAAAACGCATTCCTTTCGTCGCGGCCGGGCCGTGAACGACTGGTATGCGTGAATCGGTGAGTAACTATGGTGTTTGTTACTTATTCTATGGCGTCGTCGATAAGTTTCGTAAGTTCGAGCAACTTGCCTGATATGCGTGAATTTCCCGATAGGTCGGTGTCTTTCATGCGTCTGAATGCTATGTCTATTGCAACCATTGTTATCAGTTTTTCGCTGCTTTCCGTTGCGAATGTATCTTTGTATTTTAGCAACTTTTCGTTTATTAAACGTGCTGCTTGTCGGTAATATGGTTCCTCTTCTCGTTTTACGACAAGGGGGTATGATATGCCGTTTACCAATAAGTTTATTCCCACGTAGCCCTCTTCCATTGCTTTGCCTCCCTCGTTTTATTGCTTTTTTATAAGTGAATCAATGCATTGGTCGATTTCACGCACAAGTTTCGCAATGTGTTCCTTTGCGCTGTCTACTTCTTCGTAGCTTAAGCTTATCATGCGAGCTTGTTTTAAATTGGTGTAATTTTGTTCGAGCTCGTTGTAACGTGCTTGCAATTTGTCTAACGATTCTTCTTTTTCGTTGATGAGTTTCGTCAGGCGGTCGTTAAATTCCTTTTGCTTATTGTATTTTTCTATAAGCTCGTGGAGTTTGGCCTCGAATTGCGTGAGTATCTGTTTTTCGTTTTCGTACATATTTGCACCAATCATTTTACAAATATATATGTATTTTCGGAGAATCGAAAAAAATAATGATTTTTTTGGCTTTGTGGGGTTGTTTTTTTAGAAAATTACTTTTGCGGCCTCTTAGAAGCTGTTTAAATTTCTTTCAAAAAGTATATTACATGACTCGCAAGTTGTGCTTGCCTTTTTATGCTTTTTTTTGCCTGTTTTTCCCTTTTTTGCAGTTGCATAGCCCGCTATGCGCCTTTGAAAAAATGAAAAAATATACTAAAAAAGAACTATAAAATTTCAAGGACATAAATTTAAATAGCTTCTAATATCTTGCGGTAATATGCTGCTTTTTCTTTTAATGGCAGGGGGTAGGCGCGTGATGTGGAGGGCATACGCCATACTTCTGTTTTTCTGTCGGCGATTGTGATTGCAGTTTTTGCTCCTATGGCGGGTGGTGTTGCGCCGTAGGGGGTGAGTAGGGTGGTGGCTGCTTTTTCGCCTGTGACGGCTATTGTGTGGCAGTGTGGCATTTTTTTTAGCAGTCCCTCTATGTCTGATGCTGTTATTATTTGCAGAAAGTTGTCAGAGGCGTTCCCTTTCAGACGTTTCACTTCGAGGGCTGTGTCGTAGAGTGCTATGCCTTTTTCGGCCATGATGTTTTTTATCAGTGGCAGGTTGAAGATTTTCTCTTCCTTTAATATAAAATATGCGGGGTCGTCGAAGAGGATGTGTCCCATGATTTTCCAGAAGTCATTTTGTCTGTTGGGGTAGTAGAATTCCATTGTCCAACGTTTGCGTGGGGGCGGAAAGCTGCCCAAAAAGAGTATGCGGGCGTTTGTCGGGGCGAATGGTTCCCACGGGTGTTTCTCTATGGTATATTTGTGCTCTTCGTTCATGGTTTTGTATTATGATAAAAGGTAATCTTTGCGTTTGCTCGGATTACCTTTTTGCTTTTATTTTTTATCTTCTATTTCTCCTTTGGGGCGTGGCTCTTTTTTTGCCAATGTTACTATTTTGTATACATATTGTGTCATCCACTCGGCCGAATATCCCAGACGCTCTTTCTGCTGGCGTATGGCGTATACGGTCTTAAATGTTGCTTCGTCTTTCCAACTGTTTTTTGTGAGAATGTCGTTGATGATTTTCTCGGTCATGCTGTAAAGCAGTTTGTGGAATATGCCGGGGATGCGGAACTTCCACTGCATAAGGTTGCTTACGAGCATCATAAGGTCGTTGTTGAAGCCTTGAAATGCGAACAGGTATGTGCGTACGTCGTTTACTGTCTTGCAGTTGCGCTTGATAGAGAGGTCAATTTCTTTGAAGAAACTGTCGCTAAGGCCGTATAGCTGTTCGAGCATTTTCTTGCAACGGCTGCGCTCGGCGACGCCCAATTTGTTATTTTGTGTAGCCACTTTCAGTGTACGTTTGAATGTGGCAAGGTCGGGCAACATGCTTATGTTTGTAATACCCAGATTGGCTGCGAGCACCGACTGGTAGTATACGCGTATGAGGGTCATGAAGTCTTCCATGCCACCGACCTTCTCTTTTGCTTCTCCTTTTTTCTTGAAGATATTGAATAAACCCATGATTTATAGTTATTTATTGTTCTTTTTCAACTCCTCGTTGCGACGCTCAAGCTCTTTTTGCATGGCTTCGAGGTTGGCCATGAAGTTTGTGCGTTTCGTGGGGTTGTTTTTGTTTTTTTCGTAGTATGTTTCCATCTTTTTCAAGAGGTCATCCTCGTTTACCTTATAGCGCAGGTAAATGAATATTCCCACGCTGATGAGTGTCGAGAGGAAGTAGTAGTAGTTGAGTCCCGATGAGTAGTCGTTGAAAATGAAGAAGAATACTACGGGCATCAGGTACATCATCCAGCGCATTATCTTCATCTGCTGCTCTTGTTCGGGTGAGCCGCCCATGCTGGGCTGCATTTTCGATGTGTAGTATGTGTTTGCAATCTGTACTACGCAGAAAAGCAGGCAGAAAATGCTTATGTGGTTGCCGATGGGCCATATTGATGTTCCCCAACTGATAATATCGTCGTATGTTGAAAGGTCGTTTGCCCACAAGAAACTCTGCTGGCGCAATTCTATGGCGTTTGGCACAAAGTTGAACATTGCGATAAATACGGGCATTTGTATGAGCATGGGCAGACATCCTCCCATCGGGCTTGCTCCGTATTTGCTATAAAGCATCATAATCTCTTGTTGCTTTTTCATTGCATCCTCCTGCTTGGGGTATTTTGCATTTATGGCATCAATGTATGGCTTTAATGCACGCATTTTTGCCGAGGATACGTAGGATTTGTATGTGAAGGGGTATACTATTGTTTTTACTATGATGGTGAGCAACAATAGTACAAGTCCCATGCTCAATCCCCAACCTGTGAGCCAGTCGAAGAGGTACATTATAAAGAATCTGTTTATCCAGCGTACGATGGGCCAACCAAAGTAGATGAGCTTTTGTAATTGCAGGTCGTTGTCCTCGCCGCCGATAAGTTCGTTGCTCTCTTTTAGTATGCTGAACTTGTTGGGGCCAAAGTAGAATGAAAAGTCTGTTGCTACTTTGCCCGAGGGATCGAACGGTGCGGTCATGTCTGCCGAACAGTTTTTCAGGTAGCCTTTACCCTCGTGCAAGGTGTCCGACTTTACTGTTACGTCGTCGAAATTGTCTTTTGCGACCATTATGCACGAGAAGAATTGGTTCTTGAACGCAATCCATTGAACGGGCTCTTCTATATTCTCGCTGTCGTCGCCATATTCGCTCAGATAATCTGTATCTTCGTCTAAAGGCTTGTATGTGAGTGAAGTGTATCGCTGCTCGAAGCTGAATCCTTTCTCTTGCTGACGCAGAATCTGGTCCCACACGATGTTTATGTGCTTTGTGGCTGTGGGGAGAAGATTTTCGATGTTGTGCGCCTCTATCGATAGGTCTACAACATAGCTTTCGGGCAACATATTGTATATAAAGTCTATATGTTTGTCTGCTCCGAGATTAAGTCGCATTGTTACACTGCTGTCTGTCTGTGCGATGGGGGTAAAATATAATTTGCGAGTGTCGATATTCTCTTGTTTGCCGTCGAGGGTAAAATATAGCTGATTGAATATTTTATCGTCGTTGCGACGGGCATTGCGCACGCTTATGTAATCCTCTTCGTTGAATAGTGTGACAGGGGCACCCTCTTGATTCTTATAATCTGCGAGGGTCGCCGAGCATATACGTCCTCCGAGTGTGGAGATGCGTACGCTTAGGTTGTTATTCGAGAGTGTTACGAATTTTTCTTCTCCGTTAAGAGCGTTGAAGAGCATGGATGTGCTATCTTTGCTCTGTGCTTCGGCTTTTTCGGCCTCTTTCAAGGCAGCCTCTCTTGCAGCTGCCTCTTGTTGCTGCATGACAGCGGTTATTGAATCTTGATAACGTTTTTGCGCCTCAATCTGCTGTGGGTCGGGTTGGTTGAAGTATACAAATGCAACGAGCACCAATCCTATCAATCCGAATCCTATGAGGTTGTTTTTGTCCATAATGTTTTAAATACTTTTATCTTAAATTTATAACAGCGTGCAAAGTTAGAAAAATAAAACTATTTTGCGACTTATTCCTTGTAAAATTCTCTCTATTCTTTGCAAAATTCTATATTTATAATGTAAATTTGCACTCAAATATTGCTGTGATATGTTTTTCTGTCACTGTTTAGGTGCTCCAAACTGTGTGTGTGGCTTGGGGTAATTTGTTGTATAATATTGTATTATAGATTTTTTCTATGAGAAACATTTTATTTTTGCTTTTATTTTTTGTTGCGATAAATATAAAAGTTTCGGTTGCAAGCAACGGAATTTATATATATAATGATAGTATTGATGTATCAGATACTCTTGCTGTTGCAGATAGTTTGACGGTTGATACTCTTGCTGTTCCTGATAGTCTGACAGTAGATACTCTTGCTGTTGCAGATAGTTTTACGGTTGATACTCTTGCAGTTCCTGATAGTCTGACAGTAGATACTCTTGCTGTTGCGGACAGTTTGACGGTTGATACTCTTGCTGTTGCAGATAGTTTGTCAGATATTAAATCTTTTTTTGTTGCACGCCTCGACTCTATTGTTGCAAAATACGACACGCTCAAGGTCGAGGGCAACGATGGCGACGAGAGTAATCCTGTATTTGTAAAAATGTTCATGCGTCCTACGCTTTATAAATCTGTTTTTGGAAAAAATTATTATAAGGATGTTAAGTTCGATGATATTTCCTTGGACAGTCGCATGGGCGATGATGCTAAGCGTAGCCGTATCATCGACGGAATGTTGCTTTCTTTGTATAAGGACAACCCTTCGCGAGTGTGGATTACCGAGGAAGAATTGCGCAAGGAGGTCTCCACTGACGATGTAAGCAATCAGCAATTGTCGGGTATAATGCTTAATACTATTCAGCCTGTTGTTATTCCCGATAATTTAGAGGGTAACCTTGCCACAAAGGTTGTAAAACCTAATTATTGGCGTACTTATGGAGGCTTCGGCATTAACTATACGCAGAACTTTTTCTCGGATAATTGGCACCGAGGCGGTGAGAATACAAAAAATATGCTTGTCGAGGTTAATTTCAAACTGAAATATGACGATAAGAAAAAACTGCAATTCGAGAATATCCTCGAGGCGAAACTCGGCTTTTACACAGCCCCGTCCGATACAGTACACAGCATAAAGACTAATCAAGACCTCTTGCGTTTCACGTCCAAGCTGAATTATAAGGGAATGAAAAATTTCTATTATACAGTGCAAGCACAGGTGTGGACACAATTTCTGCCTTTTTACGACGCTAATCAAACTAATTTTCGTTCAAACTTCATGGCTCCGTTCAATGCCAACTTTTCGTGGGGTATTGACTTTAAGCCTTCCTTATCCAAAGGAACGCTGTCTGTCTACCTTGCTCCGCTATCGGCATACAACTATCGTTTCGTGAGGTACGGCGACCTTGCCGTTGCTCATTATGGCATACGCGAGGGGCGTCACCACTACGAGGACTTCGGTACAAAACTCGAGGTTAATGCAACTTTTAATATTTTGAAAAACCTTTCGTGGAAAACTCGTTTATATTATTATACAACATATTCCCGCGTCGAGCATGATTGGGAGAATACATTTTCGTTCAGTTTCAACAAATATATTTCGGCGAAAATGTTTATACACTCACGTTTCGATGACAAGGCTGTCAGTCAGCGTAGTGACGATTATGGATATTGGCAGTTGTATCAGAATATGATGCTCGGACTTACATATTCATGGTAGCGGGCAATTTTTAAAAAAAAGATGATGGATGTGATGAATTTAAGTAACCTGTTTCCGATTACAGACACCACGTGGATATTTTTCTTGGTGTTGTGTATAATATTGTTTGCGCCTATTTTATTTACCAAAATGCGTCTGCCGCACATCATTGGCATGATTTTTGCCGGATTGTTGATTGGTCCGCATGGGTTTAATATTTTGGCATATGACAGCAGTTTCGAACTATTTGGTGACGTGGGACTTTACTACATAATGTTCCTTGCCAGCCTCGAAATTAATATGCAGGAGATGAAAATGGCTAAGGGTGGTGCTATTTTATTGGGTCTTACGGCGTTTATATTCCCTCTTGCCATAGGAGTCGTAGCAAATGTAACCATACTCAATTATGGCCTTGCAGCGTCGGTGCTGTTGGCGAGTATGTATGCTTCGCACACGCTTATTGCCTATCCTATTGTTGCTCGTTACGGCCTTTCGCGTCTGCGTTGCGTGAATTTTGCTGTTGGCGGAACTATTGTGACAGACACGCTTACGCTGTTTGTGCTTGCGGTTATCGGCGGAATGTATAAGGGTGAAACGGGTGCATGGTTCTTGCCGTTGCTGCTTGTTAAGATGGTGCTTTTGACGCTTGCGATAATGATTGTGTTTCCGCGTGTGGCACGATTCTTCTTCAGAAAATACAACGACGGAATAATTCAGTATATATTTGTAATGGCAATGCTTTTTTTGGGTGCCGGTCTTATGGAACTTGTGGGCATGGAGGGTATTCTGGGTGCCTTTATTACGGGTATTGCCTTGAACAGGCTCATTCCCCGGTCGTCGCCATTGATGAAGCATATTGAGTTTGTGGGAAATGCTATTTTTATTCCTTACTTCTTGATAGGGGTGGGCATGATTATTAATCTAAAGGTGCTTTTGGGCGGCGGTAACGCTCTGATGGTGGCGGGTATCATGATTGCTATTGCTCTCTTCGGTAAATGGCTCGCTTCGCTTATTACTCAAAAGGCATATGGAATGTCAGGCGACGAACGTCGATTGATGTTCGGTCTTAGTAATGCTCAGGCTGCTGCAACGCTTGCTGCGGTGCTGGTGGGTTACAATATTATTCTCGAGGATGGCTCGCGTCTGTTGAACGATGATGTGCTTAACGGTACTATTGTGCTTATTCTTGTCACATGTGTCGTAAGTTCTATAATTACAGAGACTGCGTCGCGTAAAATAACTGTTTCGGGTGAGGTTGTTGAAAAACCTGTCGATACTGCCGATAAGACTCTTATAAGTCTTGCTAACCCCGGAATGGTCGATAGGCTTATGAATCTTGCGTTTATGTTGCGCAAAGAGAATTCCAAGATTCCTCTTTCGGCTGTGAATGTAGTGCTTGACGAGGATGAGGCGCAGATGGCGCGTGGTGCAAAGATTCTCGATCATGCGTCGGATATTGCTGCATCGGTAAATGTGCAGTTGCTTACCAAACTGCGACTCACTACAAATATTTCGCATGGTATTATTCACGAAATGAAAGAGAATGGGTACAGTGAACTTATCGTCGGATTCCACGAAAAATCCTCGCCGAATGACTTTTTCCTCGGCACAGTGCTTCCCGAACTTCTCACAGGTCTCTACTGTCAGATAATAATGGCGCGTCTGACAATGCCCATAAATACAATAAGATGCATACATATAACTTTCCCTGCAAAGACCGAGTTTGAGGCGGGATTCTTCCATTGGGTAGAGCAGACTGAGCGTTTGGCTGTGGGGTTGGGCTGCCGCATAAAGTATCATGGTCACATAGATACTATGAATCTGATAAAGAAACATATAAAGCATACAAAAAGTCAAGTGCGTGCCGAGTTTTACGAAACAGACGGCGGCAACGACCTTAAACGTATATCCGAACTTGTCAATCCCGACCATCTGCTGATTGTTGTCAGTGCCCGTCGCGGTTCAATATCGTTCCGCCCGTCGCTCGATCACATATTCACGCAGATACAGCGCAACTACACAGGTCGCAGCATTCTGCTCATTTATCCGAATGGTTATTCTATAGACACGGACATGACAGAAATGCCGCCGACAATGTAGTATCCTGTTATTTTTTCTCCTCCCAATGGAAAGGCTCGAATGTGGAACTTTTATCTACCCATCCGGGCTTTCGGGCAGCGTATATAATAAAAGGTGCGACAACAACCACTATACAGCCAATCGTCAACACTGCGTACCACACAACGTTGCTGCCTATCGCTATTTGCGCCGGGGGGATGAAACTAAGCACAAAGGCAAGCAGACTGCCCAAAAATCCCATTCCTGCAACCACCCACATGAGCATATTGCCACTTTTCCCTATGCGGAAAGGACGCTCGCTGTTTTTCATGCTGTATCTCAGGTAGATGGCAGCGGCAAACATAAGCAGGTACATTATAAGGTACAAAAGCACAGTCAGTTGCGAAAGAATCTGATAGAAACTCTGCACCGAGGGCATCACCACAAAAAGCAGGCTCAGCAACGTGACAGCCGCACCCTGCAGCAACAAAATATTCTTCTGCACCCCAATCTTATTCTCCTTCTGAAAAAACGGTGGCAAATATCCGGCCTTTCCGACGGCGAAAAGACCTTTTGAGGGGCCCGACACCCACGTAAGCACTCCCGCAAGCACTCCAAAGGCAAGAGCAATGGCAATTATCGGCGACAGCCACGATGCATTAACAAATTTAAAATAGTTGTCGAATCCCACCAGCAGACTCTGCGTAAGGTTAATATCCTTCTGCGGAATTATTATACCCAACGAAAAAGTTCCAAGCACAAAAATAAGCACTGTGATAAGCGCGCCTATGAATATTGCTCGCGGATAGTTACGCGACGAATTTTCCATATCCTTCACATGGATGCCTGTCATCTCCATTCCTGCATAAAAGAGAAAAATTCCCGAGGCAAGCACCAGATTGTCCAGTTTGGTAATGTCGGGAAAGAACCGCCCATCAAAGTTCATCTGCGACACACCGCCCGATGCAAGGTAAATGATTGCAAGCACAATAAGCAGTCCTGCGGGAATAATAGTGCCCACAAGACCACCAATCTTCGCCACCTTACTCACCCAGCCTAATCCTTTCATTGAAATAAAAGTCGCCAACCAATAAATTATTAGCACTACAGCCAATGTATACATTTTATTCGACGCCAATGCCATATCTTTTGCATCGTCAGTGCCGATAAAGGCAAATGCAACGGCTCCGAAAGTAAGCACCGTAGGGTACCAGATGGTACTCTCTATCCACTGCAGCCATATAGCGAGGAATCCGGCACGTTTACCAAACGCCTCGCCCACCCAGCGGAACACTCCTCCTTGTTTATCCTGAAACATAGCCGCAAGTTCGGCTGCAACAAAGGCAGTAGGGATTAAAAAAACTATTGCCGCGAAAAGATAATAAAAAGCCGATGATACTCCATATTCAGCCTCGGCGGGCAGTCCGCGCAACGACACTACGGCCGTCACATTCATAATGGCGAGTGTAAATACACCCAATTTAAAGGTTTTTTGAACGTTAGAAGACATATAGAATTTGTTTATCAATTAATAATCATAATTAATAACAGATTCTAAGTCCTAATGTTTTTTTGACAAATTTTTTTGTTCAAATGGCCTTTGAAGGGAAATTGAAAAAAGAGAAGCATTAAATAATACAACGAGGGTGGTCCATGTTTACTTTTGGGTCACCCTTGTGAATTTAATATTATACCCCTCTGTTTTTCAGCACCACATACAGAATGACAGGCGCGCCCAGCAACGGCGTTACAGCACCGAGAGGCACAAGGCCACTCTCGCCGGGCAACTGACAAATTATATTACAGAGCAGAGTCGTTGCGCCACCCAAAATAATAGCCATCGGCAGCAGAATACGGTGGTTGTTAGTCCTATGCAGCATACGCGCCACATGAGGAACGGCAAGCCCCACAAAAGTAATAGGGCCGCAATAAGCAGTAACCACTGCCGCAAGAAGTCCTGTGAGCAGCAGCAACAAGGCACGCACACGCTTAGTCCTTACGCCCAGATTGGCCGCATAGGAATTTCCCAGCAGTAGGGCATTCAAGGGCTTCATCATCATCAGCGACAGTACCAATGCAACAACCGAAAATGTGGCAAAAAGAGGCAACTGCTGCAGCGACACTCCGCCGAAATTACCCATTCCCCAAATAAGATAAGAGTGCACACCCTCGGCCGTCGAAAAGTAGTTGAGCAACGAAATTACAGACGACGCAAGATAGCTGAGCGACATTCCCGCAATAAGCAGAAAGATATTTCCGCGCAACAGCGTCGAGAAAAGAAGAATCACTCCTATTGTAAGAATCGCCCCCAGAAAGGCACCTGCAAGGACAGCCATATACCCTCCGACAGTCATACTGCCCGCAACAAAAGTCCCCTGCATAAGCAGCATCACCACTGCAACGCCAAGGCCCGCGCCACTGTTTATTCCAAAAACCTCGGGTCCTGCAAGCGGATTATTGAAAAGCGTCTGCAGCATCAGTCCCGCAGCCGACAGCGACATTCCGCCGAGAAGCGCGACAACCGCCTGTGGCAGACGCGACTGCAAAAGTATCAACCGCCAACTTTCGTGTCGCGGCTCGCCGCCTGACAAAATATCGCAAACGTCGGCAAAGGGAATATCCACCGAGCCGAAAAAGATATTTGCGACAAAAAGCAGTATAGTCACAAGCAGCGCAAGAAGCAAAGGTGCAAAATTTCTACTCTTGCAATTTCTCATAGTATCGGAATTTATAATCACCATTAAGTTCGGGGTGCAGCAGGCAGGCAAGCTCCTCGAGGAGAATATCGGGGCGGAAAGGAGTCTCCTCGTAGAAACGTTTTTTGCTTACATTGCATGCAAAGATACTCTTTTCGCGGAAAGGACGCAACAGAGTGTACCCCGTAAATTCCTGTTCGAGCGACGAATAACTTTTATCCCTCTCTGCGCCATATTTCACCAGCCACACGTCGGCACTGTCGGCACGCGCAAGTACCGTCTCGAACGAAAAGGGCACAGAGCCGCTGCTGCCATTGTCGCCGAAAATATAATCGGCACCCGCGTCACGATAAAGTTGTCCCATAGTGCTGCAACCACCGGGCATGTACCACGCTGAGCCTGTTTTTAGCTCGCACATCAGTCGGGGACGCGAGGCACACGACGCAACCGATTCTTTCACACGCTCGTAATTTTCACACACAGCAAAAAAGAGCGAGTCGGCCCGCGCGCCTACACCCAGCAGACGCCCATAGAAACGCACCCATTCGGCGCATCCGAGAGGAGAATCCTCCATATAATCGACACACTCTATAAGAGGAACATCCACACGTTCCATTTTCCCGTAGCCACCATTTTTAAAAGGAATTACCCACGCAGCCTCGGGCGACAGTTGCAGCAGACGTTCGAGATTCACATCCATAGAACTGCCGCAATCGACAATCTTTCCGCCGGAAATTCGCTCGCGCACTTCGGGCACAGACATATAGCGCGCATCGCACACACCCGAAATTGCATCCACGCATCCGAGCGTTACAAAAAGCTGTGCGTGCAACGTTGCAAAGACCAATTGATTGCTTACGGGAGTGCGCAACAGTGTAACCCCCTGCGGAACAGTGAGGGTTGCACTATCCTTCGGCAGAAGCATATATCTGTGCAGAAAAGTACCTTCCTTCCACGGATTCTTCACATTTACAAGTGTGTAACCGTCACATTCGACCATCTGTAACAGCGACGAGTGGCGCATAGGCAGTGTGTCACCGCCCGCCGCAAAATCTGCGGCGGGGGCGACTCTGCCGCACGATTGCAGCATGATGCCTATAAATGTCAAAAATGCTATAAACAGACGCATATATTATTCTAATTGCGGAATCTTGCTCCCGAGGTATAATATCCTACCTCAAATACTCCTTTTTGCTCGCCGGCCGGGCTATATACTCGCATAGTGCCAAAGTCGTTCGCCTCGGGCGAGAATCCAACGTAAATATCGCCTGTGGCAGGATTAACATCCAACGAATATACACCGTTCATCTTATCGGCCGGGAGTAATTCGCTCTTTTCGCTCGTTGCAACATCCATTTTGTAAAGTGCCGAATAGTCGTAAGCGTTTGTCGCATAGTTCCAGCTTGCATTAACATAATAAATATATTCTCCACAAGTGGACATAAGCGTAGCATTATCAGCAATTTTTACAAGCTTCTCGCCGGCAACATCCACACGGTAGATTGCAGGCAAAATATCAGCGTAGTTTCCCGAGTCTATTATATAAACCTCGCCGCCACACACTACACTTTGAGCATAAGGGTTGCAGGCATTCTCTTTTATTAATTTCGATTCGCCCGAAGCAACGTTAATCACAGCCACGCTCGGCTCGCCACCGCCGTAACCTCCCCAATTGGAATTGTTTACAAACAACGAGCCGTTCAGATAGCTGATGCCTTCAGGGTAACTGCCCGAGTATATTTTTGTTATTGAATCGCCGCTGAGTGCATTGTAAACATAAACATTGCCATCGTAGTTGGTAACATAAACATTCGCACCATCGGTTGCCATATAGCGCGGTTGCGCACCCTCGGCAGTATAAGTATATTGACGCACACGCTTGCCCGATTCGTCAAGAATTTCGAGTTTTTGAGAATTACTTACTGTGACGAACAGTTTGTTGCCCACCCACAATAAATCCTGTGCAACGTCACCCAGAAGCTCGCCATTTGCTGTGTAAAAAATATCACTGTTGCAGTCGGGCGAAGAGGCTGTTCCCAAGTTTATGTCATACACCTGCAGGCTCGCATTATTATAGCTCCAGCTACCTTGATTAATTATGTAGCAAGAGGTTGTGCCACCTGTGCCTGCACCACCGCCATTATCATCATCCTCGCTACACGACGAGAATGTTACCATACTAAATGCTAAAAGCATCCACAAAAATAAATCCTTTTTCATAGTCTACAAATATTATAAGGTTAATATAAATGTTAAAGCATAGTTGCGTCCGGGCATCGGGTAGTAACGTATAATTTCGTAATTATCGTCGGTGATGTTTTTTGCCTCGACTTTTGCGAGAAGCGTTAGTTTCTTAAAATTCCATGTACGTGCAAGCCACAGTGAATGCTCGCCGTAAGATGCAATTTCGTTCGACGGAATATTCCTTGCATTGTAGTAACGCTTGCCGCTCCACAGAAGAGAGTAACCAAAATCTGCTAAAGGAGTGAGAATAGAAGCATCGACTGCCCCCGAGTGTAGCGGAGTGTAAACTATCTGATGCCCATAGAGCGACGAGCCTGACGTGCGATTTTCGGCACGCATATAGCTGTACGCCGCCGATAGGTGCAGTTTCGTGCGCGACGGGAGAGAAAAAATGCTTTTTATGTTCACATCCGCTCCGGCAGTTTCAACATAATCGATGTTACTCATTTTCCAGATAAAAACTGCGGGAACAGCAACAATCTTATCCTTAATTTCGCCACGATAAGCATCGACCGACACTGTAAGCTCGTCGCACCGGCCGAAAGGATGCGCCGAATATGCCGCACCCACATTATATTGCCGCGTCTTTTCGGGCGCGAGCTTATAATTTCCTATCTCTCTATAATAAAGGTCGTTGAAAGTGGGCATACGGAAAATACTCTTATACGAAGCTCGTAAGCAAAAATCAACATCGGCAAACGGGTAGCACGAGAAAGCCACAGAAGGCGAGAAACGGCTGCGGTCGGGCGCAACGTCACCCACCGGCGCATACTCCGAAGCGTATGTGTGCAACAGCGAGCCTGTCAGCGAAAATGCACGATAATTGTAACGCACGCTGACAGCACTCAGCGTCGTCACACGCTCGGGCTCTGCGGGCATTGTAACATGATTATTAGTGGTGCGCAGAGTATTTTTGAAAATCTCCTCACTCCACGCAAACGACAATCCCCTGACAAAAGATGGGGTCCATTTAAACGTACACGAAAAATCAGTTTCATGCTGGCGGTAACTATCGACAGATACTGATGCTGCAAGGGGCTCGCGCATACGGTCATAAGCAAGATTATGCTTCAGGGCAAATTTCATTTTCAATGCGGGCGACGGAATATACTCATAAAAAAGTTGCCCAAAAGCATTGTACCCTTTCAAGCGGTCGGTCGCAAGAGGGTCATTCACAATAACCCCGCCCGGAAGGCCACGCTCGTATCCGTAGCCATACATTTTCATGCGCAACAGATGGCGGTCGGATGGTTGCCACGAGAGATTAACCTCGGCACGCGCCTCTTCAACGTCCGTATTTTTGCGTTTCCCGCTGACAGTAGTCGTAGGATTTTTTATTTTATAAGGATACTCTCCACCCGAATTTACATATTCGCCAAAAGAGGATACTCCCCATCCCTGCCCGAAACTTTTGGAATATTTTACACTACCTTTATAAGTCTCGAACGACGCGGCACGCACACCCGCCTGCCAATTTCCCGAACGACTGCCATCGGCAGTGCTCTGACTCTCCAAAGAGACAACTCCGGCAGCCGCAAGCACACGCGCACTCTTGTAAATATCGTCGCCCTGCCCGATGAGAAGTTCCACACCCGCAAGATTCTCGGTAGAGTAACGTCCGAGGTCTACCTGTCCACTCTGACAGTCGCCCACAGCAACACCATCGTAAAAAACTGCCGTATGCTGCGCACCCAGCCCTCTGATACTCACAGTTTTAAGGCCGCCAATGCCACCATAATCCCTGACAGTGACACCACTCATATGCTTAAGAGCATCACCCACAGAGGTTGCACCAATACGCGCAAGTTCATCAGTCGTCAGACGCTGCAACGGCGAAGAACTTTCGGACGCACCACGCACCGTCGAGCCATTCACCAGCAACGAGTCGAGCAGACGCACATCGCCATTCTGTGCCATAATGGAACAGAAATGCGGCAAGCATAAAAACAGTCCTGCAACAACAAGGACAACCGCGCGAAAAAATCGCATAAAAATAAGATGAAAAATAAATACCGGCTCGCGTCCTTTCCTCGAGAACAAATGAGCGTTAACTTATCTTGCAGGTCTTCTGACTCACCCCGTTCCAATCGCCTTCCCACCCTTAACGGCAGTGGCAACAGATTGAATGGAACAATCTTGTGGAGCTTACAGCAGCGGGACTGTACAGGAATCTCACCTGTTTCCCTTTTAATCCTCGGCCTCGAAAAAAGCCTTATGAGGAACAAGACGCTGCAAAGATAGTGCAAGTTGAGAGGAGAACAAAATAAATTCATTTATTTTTTATCCCGAGACGCAGCCTATCTTATCAAAAGATAGTGCAAGCCGCTGTTTATAAAAAAATGCGACAACCCCCAAACGAAGATTATCGCAATTATTGTATAGAAAAGTGATTGAAACTACACTAAAGTCTCTACAACCTTCATAATTTCAAGACCAACTGCATCAGCCTCCTCTTGAGTGGGAGCCTCGGAGTAAACGCGGATGATAGGCTCGGTGTTACTCTTTCTCAGATGTACCCAACTATTCTCGAAGTCGAGCTTTACACCGTCAATGTCGTTGATTGCAGCCTTGCCTGCATACATTTCCTTTATTTTTACAAGGATAGCATCAACGTCGGTACCCGCTTGAAGGTCTATTCTATTCTTACCCATAAAATAAGCAGGATAGGTTGCTCGCAGTTCGCTCACCTTCTTACCCTCGTGCGCAAGATGGCTCAGGAAAAGTCCTATTCCCACAAGCGCGTCACGACCATAGTGGCTCTCGGGGTAAATTACTCCACCGTTACCCTCGCCGCCAATCACCGCGCCCGTCTCTTTCATCAATGTAACAACATTAACCTCGCCGACAGCCGACGCTGCATATTCGCCGCCACGCGCAACGGTAACGTCGCGCAACGCACGTGTCGAACTAAGGTTGGAAACAGTGTTTCCGGGAGTATGTTTAAGCACATAGTCGGCAACAGAAACAAGCGTATACTCCTCGCCGTACATTTCGCCATTCTCGCATATTATTGCCAAACGATCAACGTCGGGGTCCACCACAAATGCAACGTCGTTGCCCCCTTTTGCCATAAGCTCCATAATGTCACAAAGATTCTTTGCCAATGGCTCGGGGTTGTGCTGAAAATCGCCCGTAGGCTCGCAGTATAGCTTCTCGACGCTCTTGACGCCAAGCTGCTCCAGCAGCATGGGAAGAACAACGCCACCCACCGAATTTACACAGTCAATAGCCACCTTGAAGCCTGCTTTTTTAATGGCCTCGACGTCTACAAGCGGCAATGCAAGCACTGCATCAATATGTTTCTGATTGTAAGATTCATCAAGACGGTACTTTCCAAGAGTCTCAACGTCGGCGTACACAAACTCCTCGGCCTCGGCTATGCGCAGCACCTCTTGCCCCTCGGCAGCATTGAGAAACTCGCCACGCTCGTTAAGAAGCTTAAGGGCGTTCCATTGACGGGGATTGTGGCTCGCAGTGAGAATAATACCTCCACACGCACCCTCCATTGTCACGGCAAGCTCGGTTGTGGGGGTAGACGCAAGGCCAATGTCCACTACGTCGAAGCCCATGCCCATGAGCGTGCCACAAACAAGCTTATTGACCATTTCGCCCGACAGTCGCGCGTCGCGGCCGACAACAATCTTGTTGCTCAATACTGTGGTTGTCTTACGTATCAGCGAAGCGTAGGCCGATGTTAATTTTACAACATCCAGAGGCGTCAATCCCTCATCGGCGTGTCCGCCGATGGTGCCTCTTATTCCCGAAATTGATTTAATTAACGTCATAAAAATTCTTATCAGGTATAAATGTTATTTGATAAAAGCAGGGGTAAACATACGAAGAGGCGTTTGACGTACCCTTTGTATGCGGTACTATTAAATTTACTTTCGCATACTGCGAAGAATTTCTTGTAAGATACAGGTAAGGGAACGGTACCAACCAGCCCTCGGGGACAAAGCCACTATAGGTGGAATACATATAACCACTTGTGAAGGTGGCGGAATATGATCCGTGGCTCAATTCTACACGAAGATGGTCGGGGTTGTCCGAATCGAAAATGTTGCCTGTGATTGTGTCACCCTCGGAAATATTATACTCAAAGAAACGAGCCATAATATTAAGTGTTTCACCCTCGTACATCTGACGGGCATTTTCCACGCCCTTTGGGTTGCTGACTATCTGCATGTAAACGTCGTCTATACACACATACTCATTATTCTCAACGTCGGTTATAGAATCTTCGATAAATTCGTCAAATGAAATAACGTTAATGCCCTCGCTACGGATAAAAGCATTTATGGCGTCTCTCTCGCGTTCTTTCATGTCAGAATATGTAACTTCATCGTCACATGCTACAAATATTATTGCCAATAAAGGCAGTAACAGCAATAAAAGTCTATTTTTCATTTTTAATATCATCAATAATAACAATGTAACTACACTTTTTCGTGCAGCATAAGCGCAAAGTTACAATAAAAGAGAAACAAATAAAAATTTTATTTTGTTTTTTAGATAATGTTTAGAAGTTGTTTAAAATAGTGTTTAAGATAATTCCATAATCAAAGGATTTATGTTCAATTTGAATTTAGGATACAAAAACCATGATAATGGAAAATATGCGCTGTTTTTAACTTTTATTAATGCTAAATTAGTTGTTAAAAAGAGCAGTGGTAAACTTTTTTTATATAAAATCATCGTATATTTGCAAACAAAAAAATAATAATGTTAGTACACATACATCCTAAATATATTCATCTGAAAAAAGAATTAGCAAAGATTCCTAATGGCGATTATGAATGTCTGCATACATTCTGCAACAACCGCAATATTGTGGAGCAGATAAAGGTCGCAGATTGCAACTTTGTATTAAAAAGGTACAAGGTACCCAATTTTGCCAACAGAATAATATATACATTTTTCAGGAGGAGCAAAGCTCGTCGTGCTTACGACAATGCGCTTAAAATTTTGCGATTCGGGGTAAGTACCCCCTTTCCGGTCGCGTATATAGAAACGAAGCAAAAAGGGCTGTTCCACACAGGATATTTTATTTCGGAGTATATGGGATACGACACTCTCTCCAAATATAAGGACATTGAGCTTACCGAGGCAGAGAATGATAAATTCAAAGAGGATTTTTTAAATTTCACCATAGAGTTGCACGAAAAAAGCATCCTGCCGCTTGACTATAATTCCGGAAATATTTTCTGCTACAAAGAGGAAAAAAACGGGCGATACAAATTTGCTCTTACCGATATTAACAGGGCTACTTTCGGTGATTTTCCAAGGTACAAGCCTATGCTCTCTTTTGCGCAGATGGGGTTGCCACCCAAAGAGCTTGTGACGGTAATGACGGAATATTCCTCGCGTCGTAAACTTGACCTTGATGTTTCGCTTTTTCTTGTGTTATATTATAGAATAAGGCACAAGGTTAGGGCGTTTTTGAAAAAAAAGATAAAAAGGTTCTTCTCTGTTTTCAAATAACCTTGTTTAATAATGAAGCACCCAAAAAAGAGTGTCATTTTTTTCGACACTCTTTTTTGGGTGAAAGTAAGAATTACTAATCTATTAATGTTTGTGGTCGCAACCCTCGTGCTTGTGCTCTTTTTCGGCAGCGCAAGGCTTTTGCTCTCTTACCTTTTTAATATACTCCATGCTCATGGCTATACACTCCATAGGAGATTTTCCCATGCTAGGCTGGTCCTGCTCGACGATGAGCCATTTGCTACCGGCCTCTTTGGCAGCTTTCATAAGAGCGGGTACATTCTGAACACCGCAGCCCAAAGGACGGAATTCAAACGCAGTGTTTGATTTTTTTTCATCCTCGTTAAGGCCGATAAGAGCATAGGGGTCACCTACCTGCTCGCCCTCAACATAATAGTCCTTCAAATGAACAACGGGGGCGCGGCCTGTGTATTTGAGAAGATAATCAACGGGGTCCTGACCTGCATATTTTACCCAACATTCGTCAAGCTCCGTCTGCAAAAGGTCGGCTGGAATTGCGCTGTAAAGATAGTCGAGCCCAAACTCGCCACTCTCGAGTTTCTTAAATTCAAAGTCGTGGTTGTGATAAAGAAGTACAAGGCCTGCATCTTTTGCTTTCTGACCAATGGCGCGAATCTCCTCGACCATCTGCATGAATAGCTCACCACCGGGACGACGCTCCTCTGTTACATAAGGAACAACAATATATTGGCAACCAATAGCTTTATAGTCGGCAATTACCTTATCGACGTCTGCCAACATATCTGCCAAAGGAACGTGAGCAGAAATAGGATTAAGACCAATTTCGGCACACATAGCTTTTACCTGCTCGGGAGTATTGCCGAAGAGTCCTGCAAACTCAACGCCATCGTAGCCCATAGCTTTAATCTTCTGAAGAGTGCCTTTAAAGTCACTTGCCATTGCATCGCGCACACTGTAAAGCTGCACGCCTACGGGAAGACAACACTCTTTTTCTGCACACTCACTTTGCGCATCTGCACTTTTTGCTGCACCGCCACCACAAGAGATAAAAGTCATAATTGTAGCGCTGAGCATAATGAATTTTGAAAATTTTCTCATAGAAACAATTTTATAAAAATATTGATAATTAATCGAAAGGTTGGTGCAAATTTATCAATATTATTGTAAAAACACAACAATTTGTCAAAGAGAGATATTAAATTTCTTTTTTAAATTGTTTTTTTTATTATCACATCTTCTATGTTAAAATGTATTAAATGTAAGTACTGTGTATTGCAAGGTACTATATATGTGGTTATATTTGCAATGTGAAAATAGACAACGGCAACGGCTGTCAGTCGAAAAAAGTAAAAAATATGTATGTAGAAAATGTAAAATCCCAAATGCGCAAGGGGATGCTCGAGTACAGCATAATGCTGTTGCTGCGTGCGAAGCCCTGTTACAGTTCGGACATAATAGATGAGCTTGAGCATGCTAACCTTATTGTGGTCGAGGGAACATTGTACCCTCTGCTCAATCGCCTGAAAAAAGAGGGGATACTCGACTACGAGTGGCAGGAAAGTTCGGCCGGTCCCCCGCGTAAATATTACAGGCTGACCGAGGCGGGACTGCAGGCTCTTGCCCAATTAGATGAAAGTTGGTGCAACCTATCGAGCACCGTTACACACATTAAAGAAAAAAATAACAGTTTACCGACAATAAAAGATACAGAGCTATGAAAAAATCATTTGAAGTGAATCTTGGCGGCAGAATTTTCAATTTCGACGAGGATGCTTACGAACTACTTAATAATTATATAGAGAGCCTGAAAGGCTGCTTCGCGGCGCAGGATGGTGGCGACGAAATTATTGCAGATATTGAGGTGCGTCTGGGAGAATTGTGCGAGACACGTATGCGCGAGGGCAGTGCCCGCATAGTGGACTTTTCTATGATAGACGAGTTTATCACCCGCATGGGGCGTCCCGAGACGTTTGCTCGGGAGAGTGTCGAGGAACAAGCGTCACCCGATGAAACAACCTCCGCATCCGACGGGCAGCAGAAGCGCGAGCCTTGGCGCGACGCAATGCTGCTGGGCAAAAAGCTCTTCCGCGACACGCGCAACGGGCTTTTAGGCGGAGTATTCAGCGGCCTTGCTGCATATACTGCTCTCAACGTGTGGCTGTTGCGCATTGTTGCTATACTGCTTTTTATTTTTGTTGGCGGCATTATAGTTCCCATTGTATATGTGGTTGCGTGGCTCACCTTGCCGATGGCTGTGTCTGTTACCGACCTAATGCGTATGCGCGACATTAAGGCTGCTCCCGGCGAAAGGGTCGAGGATGCTTGGGCGCGCGAGTATGAACGCTGCTCGGCCGAGATTATGAACGGTGGCGTTGCCCGCGACAATAAAGGCTGTCTGTCGTGGTTTATAATTGTACTGTTGCTACTGATTCTTCTGCCGATAATTTTTATGCTTGCGTTTCTCGGATTTATAAGTAATACAATTTTTGGTGAATTACCTTCTTTCTTCGACTCTATGGGTGGCAATAATTTTATAGAACTATCTTTGATGCTGGGAGAAATAGTGTATCCTTTCCTTATATTTATTCCTATATTCCTGATAGGCCACTATTTACTTAAAAAGAAGAATAAAGTGCGTCCGCTTAAAAAATGGCTGAAAATATTTCTTATTGCCTTGTGGGTAATATTGTTGGGAATATTCCTCGTCTCCGACAATAAAAGCGTGAAACTTCCTTTCTTTAAATATGAAAAGAGAATGTATAATAACAGCCCTTCCACAATGAAAATGACCGAGACTGTGGTTGAAACGCCCATCGAGAATATAAAGAGCCTTCTCGCCGAGTTTGAAAAAATAGCAGCCTCGCCCGAAGCAACGAAACTGAAAAACTATTTTTTCGCTCCCGATAAATATGCCGACAGTGATAGATGTACCCGCGTACTGTGGCATTGTATCACTAAGGCAAGCAGTGATTCGCTTGTTCCTTTTGCAGTTGAATGTACCAGACTGGACGATAAAGTAATATGGACAATTATGCCTCGCGACGAGTGGATGGAGTATGTAGAAACTCCAGCCTCTGTCGCAAGGATAGAGATTGTGGGCACTATTAATCCCTCGCTTGATTATTTATCAAATATTTCTTGTGTGGTCGACACTGTGGAAAAGAAAGTGTATGTGAGCAGTTTCCATAGTTGCGTTAGCGATAGTGTGCAAATATCAAAGAATTCAATTCCCGGTTGGAGCGTGGAACTTGTGGATGAGGAAACAACGCAGCCTGCTCACTCCGACAGGGTAGAATTACTAATGAGAGTAGGTTATCCCATAAAAGGCTCTTTGCCATCATTGTTGGTGAGAGAAATTGCACCCGACAATTCTGTTGTTGAAAAAAATATTCTTCAGACAGTTTACAAAGATCGTGAGCGTACGTTAGAATAATGATTATATTAAAAAACAGCACCTCAAAAGCCGTCGCTTTTGAGGTGCTGTTTTTTATTGGGCGGCTGTGTCAATCAGCCTTTCTGTGATTATTCAATTGTGCCCATTGTTGCAATCTGCTCGGCTGTAAAGGCCTTGTTCCAGAAGTAAATACCTGCAATATCAATATCAGCAACCTCACCATCATTGTCACAGAAGAGGTAAGCACCACTCTTGTCCATTACCCATCTGTCACTGTTGGTGCTTGTTGATGTATTTACCAATTTACCATTTATATACACCGAAGGATAACCAGCCTTTACAACGATAGCAATTTTGCACCATTCATTAGTGGGAACGCTACCGGCGTAGCCGAATCCGGACACGCCTAACCCAACCTCACCGGTTGATTTTATAAAGATTCCGGCATCCCCATCGTTTTTCAAGTTCGTTTGAAGCAGTCCGCGCCACGTGTGAGAAGGCACTCTAACATCAAACACAACAGTGTAGTTGCCGAGATTCTCAGACTCGTTAAGCTCCATTTTAAAACATGTGGAACTTTTCAAGGTGATTCCACCTTCTATTACATTGACAGTAGCACTTTCGGGAGAAGCATACGCAGTGGGGGCACTGTTATTTGCGCCAAATTTGTAGGGAACGAGCTTTGCACTACCCTCGCTGCTTGTATAAAGGTCGGTGGCATTATCGAACAACCATTTGCCGGAGCATTTGGGAAGGGTACCTCCGCTGAATTCTTGTTTAACGTTGATTGTTACAAATACAACGTCGTCGCCATCTTTTTCTTTGATGGATATTGTACCCTCGCGGGTGCCTGCTGTTTCAAGGTCGTCGGCCTTGAATTTGTAGGTTGTCGAGCCTGTGGCGGGTGTTCCTTCGACGAGTTTAATCCATTCGGGAAGCACAAACTCAGGAATTACAGAAGAATTTAAGTCGATGGTAAATTCGTTCTTATTTTCGAGAAGTTCTATGCTCTTGGTCTCAGAATAGATGTATTTGTAATCAATCTCGCCCAATGCTGCTACTTGCATTGTGCTTAAAGGCTCGTCCCAATAGCGTATTTCGGCAACCTCGAAATTCATACGTTCACCATTTTCATCTCCAAACAGATAGCACCCTTTGGGGTCGAGGCACCATGCGCCGTTATAATCATTCTTTCCGGGGGTTACAAGCTCGCCATCAAGATAAGCATTGGGTATTCCGTTTTTAACTGTTAAGATTATTCTGTGCCAACGTCCTGCGTACACATGACCTCCATAGCCCCAGTTTCCATTTGCATATACACCTACCTCTGCTTTTTCGTTTATGAAGACCATTGCATCAGTGGCGTTGTCGAGGTCGGGTTGCAACAGGGCATTAAAATCGTTGTTCTTCTCCTCGCGCAGGTCGTACATAATGGTGTAGTTCTTTATTTTCTCATCAGAAGCTGCAGCAAATTGTACGTTAAGCAAGATGTCTTTGGGCAGCAATATAGCTTTATTATCGGATGCGGGGCCGGCTGTTTGCTCTATTTTAGAGCCGAGAATATCGACCATTGTTACCTCTTTACCATTCATGCGTCCGGCCTGCATTGTAAAGTTTGCATCACCACTGTTTGCAAGTACATTTTCTGCATTTTCAAATGTCCACACTCCTTTTGCAGTAGGAATCTCGCCATTGCTATTCTTTTGTACCAATGGGATTGTAACTGGTGTAATGCCGCTACCTTCGGGAGCCGAAATTACAAGTTCGCCTGTGCGCTTGAGAACATCTTCGGGCATTGCATCCACTGCAAACACGTATGTGAAGCTACCCATAGAGGGAACGGGGCGTAACAGATGTACCCATTCGGGGCATGCAAACGAAGGTTCAACTGTTGATGTTACGGTTAATTTGAACTCTTTTTCATCGAGGAGATTAACTTCTTTTTGCGCAACTGTCATCTTTTCCTCGTTTGTTATAAATCCAAGAGTTACCACCTGTGCATCGTTCAATGCTTCGTCCCACAATGCAATTTCGGCAACATCAATATCATCAACCTCGCCATCTTCGTCGCAGAAAAGGTATGCGCCGGCAGATTGAATTTCCCAACGTACATCGCTAAATGTTGCTTGGGTTACTTTTTCGCCATCAACATAAATTGCGGGACTGCCATTTGATACGCTTACAACAATACGATGCCATGTATCTGTTGCGCATTGACCGCCATAACCCATTGTCTTATAATTCAATCCCACATTACCGGATTTGTTTATAAATATATCTGCATCGTTGTTGTTATTGACGCTTGTTTGCAGAAGCGCATGGTAATTGCTGAAGCTTGATACGCGAACGTCATACATAATGGTGTATGAAGATAATTTACCTGAGGGCTCTAATTTGAACATTGAGCCTTTGGACAGATGCAACGCTCTGTTTGTTGCTGTGGGACCATCAACATACTGCATATTCGACTCGGAGAGCTTCTCGTTCATTGTAATATATCCGTTGCTTGCCACAACACCGGGGGTTATTTGTATAGGGCCTTCGCTGTTGGAAATTATGTCGTTGGGGCTGTCAAATTTCCACAGGCCTATACGTTGAGGAATTATAACATCACCCACATTGGGTGTAAACGTGGAACTTACAATTTTTTCGGAAGCATTTTCGTAAGAATCGTATGCAACAACCGCTGCCGTATATTCTGCACCAATTTCGAGACCGCCGAATGTTACTGTCAATGAGTCGGGCATTTCGCTGTTCTTGTAGAATTCCGAGAATATCCAACGGTTTTTCACTGCGTAGCCTTTGCTGTTTATAATCTGTACTTTGTAGCGGAAAACAACATCGTTGTCGCTTGCCTGCGGGAAGGTTACAGACACGCCCGAACCTGTTGTAACTATCTTAACAGCAGCCTCGCTTGCAAATTCGGGTGCGGGGAGGCCGTCGCGCAGCTTTTTGCCGTAAATATTGTCGTATGTATCGCGTATGTCGGCGTATGCAAACTGTGAGCCGTCGAAAGGAGCCTTCAGCAACCAACGGTTGTCGGGCTGAATCTCTTCGTTGAGTTTGGTATCGTAACGACGTACCTCTACATCACCGGCAGGCTGTACATCTACTAACAAGCCTTCGGTAATATTCTCATAACCGTTGGGATGAATACCTGCATCCACGCTGGGGCCGTGTATCTCGCTATATGTAGTAGAAGCGGTATTGATAACAGTATAGTAATTTTGTTTGTCGCTATTGGGGTTTACGCCCTGATGGATAGAGCGGGGGTCGCCTAAGGGGAAGTGGCTGTGACCACAGAATACTACTGCCTGAGGATATTTGTTGAGTATTGGATTGAGTACTCGCATACCCCATGTGGGCCATGTGTCGCCGTCGCCTTCGCCCGGCCATGTACAGTAACAAGTATTTTTGGGAGGAACGTGGGTAAAGACAAATATAGGCTTTCCGGGACACTCTTTTGCTGCGCGTGCCAACCAGTTTTCAAGTGTGTCACGTACCTCTTTCGGGTAAGCTCCCTCGCCGTTAGAGAGGGATGCGTCGTCGTTGTTCGAGCCATTTCTATTGCTTATACAGATAAATGGATAACCTTTAATTACAATATATTGGTCGAGGGGGTACTGTTCTCCATCGTTGAAGGCTTTCAATCCATTCTTATAGGTGGAATTTGCCGCATAATTATCGTGGTTACCCATCATGAAAATAGTCCTATCGACAGGATTGGTAAAATTACCTTTGTTGCTGAACACTTGTACAAGCTGCCTGTATTGGTTGGCATCGCCCGTATTAGTAAGGTCGCCTACTACGAAAATAGCATCGAGTTTTTTATGCGATGATATATTTTTAAGCGCACGAGGAACTTTTACCATAGGTCCCTCGCCCATGGTGTTGCCGAAGTGTACGTCGGAAATTACGGCAAAGGTAGGGGGTGCATATTGTGTCACTTCTATAATCTGTACATGACCGTCCTTGCCTTTTATTGTTATAAGGGCGGTGCGGTCCTCGTTAGCCTCGCTGGCCTTAACGGAGATTTTCACAGACGCGCTCTCTTTTTCCACTGTGCACCAATCGGCATCACTTTCTACCTGAAAATTGATGTTTGAACTTACTGCCACAGTTTGCTCGCCACCCGCAAGGTCGAACTGCAAACTTTTTTCGGCTACGTTAAGATAGGTTGCTCCTTGCTTTGCAACGGAGGTTACAACATAATTCTGAGCGGTGGCAAACTGCAATGCACACGCCAGAATAAGAGTATATAATATGTGTAATTTTTTCATGGTCGTCTATTTTATTCGATTGATACTTTCTTTGAAACGCTTCCGACGGTAACAATATACACGCCCTTTTCGAGGCTTGCGTCTTTGCGAAGTTCAATGCCTGCGAGGGTCGTTACCTTATAGTCCGTTGCATTTTCTACAATGATTCTGCGGTCGGCTGTGACTGAAATTACAAATTCCTCGGCCGAAATTTCCTCAACTCCTGTGGGAATAATCTCTAGCGCTACCCACGCAAATGCCGAGCCTCCTATATTCTCTTCGTCAAGAACAACGCCCTCGGCCGATAGTTCCTGAATAGCAAGGTAACGTTCAATTCCGTCACTCTCGATGGCGCTGAACGAATATTGTCCGTCGCCCACCAGCGCAACCTTGAAGCCTCTGTTCAATGAGTCGAGACCTATGAGAGTAGCATTGTAAATACCCTCGGCGCGCGAGTCGGAAAGAATTTGGTTGCCACTCTTGCGGTTGATAATGTAAATGTTCCCGGTCGAAGCATCCTCGACAAATTTCCACTGCTGGCTCTCGTCATTTTCCTCGAGTGCTGCCATGCTGATGGGAAAAACCGCGTCAGCACTTTCTGTGATTGCAAGATTTTCGACTCCGCTTTTAGCCGACAGCAGATTGTACCAAAATTCATCGCTGCCGTTGCTGTACTTTATCTGCGCATTGACGCTCGTCACGCAAGCTAACAGAAAAAGGGTGAACGTTAAAATTGTTTGTTTCATAATTACTTTTATTTTATTTATTATAGATTTTTTTACTTTGTTTATATGGCTTTTGAGAAATTACACTCTTTTCTGCAAAGAAAAGATTTTTATGCAATAAAAACAAATGAATATTGAAGAATAACAAAAAATGTTTTTTTATGGTGGCAGACAAGTTATTGTTTTTATGCTTGCGACGATAGTGTTAATTCTGCAACCTACCGGGGGCAATGTTGCATTACTTTTGCTACAAAAAAAGTATGCAAAAGATTAATATTCCCTTTTTAGGACTCACGACAAACAGCGAGGCACGAGGCATAAAAGATGGCGAGTGCAGCATAATGCACAACCTTACAGCCGACGGTGGCGGCACAAAAGTAATTACTCCGCCCACAAAAGGCGTTGCAGTATCGGCCTACAAATACAAAGAGTATTTTCACGAGAAGGCTGAACAGTGGCTCTTTATCAAGCAGAGCAATGTGTACGACGAAAATGGTGTACGTGTAAACACCCTCAATGGAGAAGCTGACGGAACGGTAGAAGAGCTCTCTTTTATGGGTAACATTGTAATAATGTACTGTCCCGACGGGGTGCGTTACGCAATTTACGACAGCGATTATCGTTATCTGGGAAAATTACCCACTCTGCCAAAAATGAATATCAACATAAAGCCGTTGCACATAACCACCCTCAGCGATTCTAAATATTACACCGAAGAGGCCGACCTTTCCGAAACAGACGAGGGCCTGCGATGGATAAATGCCTCAAAAGGATATTTCGACGAGTGTCTGAGCGCACTTTACAACAAAGGAGCATTTATCGACCGTACACTCTTTCGCATGGCGGCCCGTCTTTTCGATGGCAGCTATATTTGCTATTCTCCCGTATATTATGTCGAGGATACTGATACAATGATCGAGAATATAGGCTACTATTGGTTGGGTGCAAGCTACAGCATCGGACGCGATAATAAAAATTTCTTCTCGCGCAAACTCAGTACCACAAGCTCGCACAGCTCACAATTTTTCACTTCGGTGCGCGGCTTTATTCCTACATTTACGCTAAAAGATTACAACCTTAAAAATTGGCGCGATATTATTGTTGCGATAGAATTGTTTGCGACCCCTTCTATAATGGGGCACGAAAGCCGTAACGACTCGATGGCTACAAAGAGTGTGTATCTTGATTCAGGCAGTGCAATGGGGCAGGCAAGCGCGAATATTACGACAATGGGCGGTTACGACCGATACGTCTGGAAAGGAGCAAAAAAGATACGCGAAGAGGTTGCCGACGCGTCGCTCTTCTATAAAATAGCAGAATTTGACCTTGAGGGCAACGAAGTGTGGCGACTCGACAACACCTCACCCTCGCAGCTTGCTGTTCAGACACGATTGCCGCTTAACGAGCAGCCACACGAATTAAATTCGGCGGCTTTTAAATATATATACAACAGCAAGATGCATCTTGCCGGGGTAAATGAAATTTTTGCCGACGCGTACAAGAATTACGCTATTGCAGCCCGCAGCTCCGAGGCGGTCATTCAAATAACATCGGTGGTGACCATCAGCACCGAGCAGGGCGAGCGTCAAGTAGTTACAACCTCCAAGGGGCCTTCCCTGCACAAACGTGACGATAAGTATATGTTGCCCCCTCTGTTGCATTATGCCGATGCGAGGGCAAAGAATCTGCGAATATATGTAGCTTATTCCGGTGCTTTAAATTACAGGCCTGCCGAGTACAAGGATTTTCCGCTGACGGCGCACAAGGCTCTTAATATAGCCTATTATCTGAATGGTGCCAATTATGGCAATGAACATAATGTAGAGGTTACAAACAGCTCCTCAATTTACACGGTGGAGGTAGATGATTCTAACAAAGAAAATGCTTTTGTTGCTGCTGTAAAAAAAGCAATCCCCGACCGTAGCGACTATTCGGGTACATATATATTTACAAACACTAGTTTTTTTTATTGGAATCTAAAGGTAACCTTTACGGATAATTCTGTTGCCGAGAAAGAAAATGTGACTCTTTATGGCTTTGGTCTCAGAGCTTTAACAACGGGAGTATCAGACGTCGGGGCGGGTGACACTGTTACCGTCAAGCTGGAGTATGGCACAGGAATGCTCGCCGGCCTTAAGCCCATAGAGGTTGGTGGCGAGGGGTGGAATACATTGACAACTAATGATGCTGATTTTACTTACGATTCGAGCAACAAGATTACAGGCTTCAGCCTTAAAAATGTCAAAGAGAATAGAAATTATACGCGAAGCAATGTGTTGCGGGTATCCAATGTGGATAATCCCTTCTTTTTCCCCGCGAAAAACACCTATTCTTTCGACGCTGATATTGTGGCTCTGTGCAGTAACACCGTTGCAGTGTCGCAAGGACAATTCGGACAGCACCCTCTTTATGTTTTTACCAACGAGGGAGTGTGGCTGATGAGTGTCGATGCCTCGGGCGCGGGAAGCTATCTTGCTCAGATACCCTGTTCGCGCGAAATTTGTAACAATGCAGCCGGCGTTACCGTTACCACACGCGGGGTTGTGTTTCCAACCACTAAAGGGCTGATGCTTATAAACGGTAGCGAGGTTGTGAATATTTCCGAAGTACTTTCGGGGCTGCACACACCCGAACTTGTGCGCGACGGTGACATTATCGGCAGTATCTGCAACATTGTAGGAAGGGGGAGCGTACAAGGCGCAACAGCTTTTCTCGACTATCTGCCCGAGGCTTTTACAGCCTTCGACTATAATGCGAACCTTCTATATGTGTGTAACCCCGCTTACGACTATGTTTATGTTTATAATAATGCGTCGGGAGTGTGGAGCACCGCCGACGGCCGTTACTCTGTAAAGGTGGAATACTCCGACAAACTTATTCTGGGGTGCGAGTATCGTGGCGACAGTGGCTACGAGTATGTGCGCTACACTTTCGACAAGCAGAATAGCAGTGTCGTAGGGGTGCCTGTGGTTGTTGTTACGCGCGGTTGCAGTTTCTCGACGATGAGTTTCAAGCGCGTGTCGCGTGCGGCTCTGCGTGCAACCTTTCATGCAGCAAAGATGGGATTCTACACTCTTGGCAGCGTCGATGGCGTTAATTGGACGCTTGTCGGCGGACGCGACTTTTCAAAAGAATCGGCAGCATTGCATCGTGACGTTGTAACATCCTTTGCCCGCTCGCGAGCCTGCCGTTACTTCTCTTTTGCCTTTGTGGGCGAGCTTAGAAACGATGCACGTCTCGCGCTTATAGAGGTTGCCGCACAGACTGATTTTGAACGTAGAATAAGATAAAAAAGCAGTGTGATATTTGTCTTATATGTGCAAAAGTCTGATAGATAATAGTTTATTTTTTAATTTTCTTTTTATAAATTTGTCAAATTTGAAACATTTAATATCATTTTTGAAAATCAAAAATAGTAAATACATTCTTAAATTTGCAGCAAACGTTTATGTGAAAATTGAAAAATATTTATTTTTTAACTGAATAAGCCTATGAAAAAGACATTATGCATTTTTAAAGTGCTTGCTGTTGCAATAGCCCTTGTGTTTGTTTATAGTTGCGGAACAAGGACTGCATCCGAGGTTGGAACACTTGTCGATGCCCTTGATGAATCTGCGTGGGGCGCGTCAAAATGGATATCTGTGGTTGATGCACCCATAATAAGCGACCACAATATAGAGCGTGCCGCCGATGGCGCAAGCTGGTTCGTTTCCACAGTGAAAAACGAACAGAAGGTAATTTCTGCCAAATGGATGACCACAGGATTGGGCGTGTTTCAATTATGGTTAAACGGACAGCCTGTTGGAAAGGAAGTTCTTAAGCCCGGCTTTACAAATCCATTCAAGACTAAACTTTCGTTTACTTATGATGTTACCGGCGCTTTTCGCTGCAAGGCAGGCGCCGAGAATATACTCTCGGCACAGGTGACTCCCGGATGGTGGGGCGACAAAATTGTCACTCCCGGCGGAAACAAGGGAATGTACGGCACAAAATGCGCTTTTCGCGGCGTACTTGAACTTACATTTGCCGACGGCTCTACAAAATTGTACGGAACGGACCTTGAAAATTGGAAGGCAGGCATTGCCGGCCCGGTGAAACATGCGGCAATCTTTGACGGCGAGGAATATGACGCCCGAGAAAAGATGGGATTCGAATGTGTAGAGACACTCTCTGCACCCGAGGAAAATAAAGAGTTTCGAGGCAAGATTTTCCCCACCAATGGTGCCGAAGTTTATATGCGTCACGACCTTACGTTGCGCCCTGTAAAGGCTTATCTGTGGAGCGGGGTAGAAGGCAATAAAGAGAATGAGTATGGAAAAGTTGTTGTTACCAAAGAATTTGCGCCCGGCGAGCCAATGACCATCAAACAGGGCGAGACTCTTGTGGTCGATTTTGGACAGAATTGCGCCGCTGTACCTTCGTTCGAGTTTAAGGGTAAGGAAGGTACTGTGCTCACATGCTTGCCCGGTGAAATTCTAAACGATGGCAACGGTGCCCGCAGTCGCGGAATGGACGGTCCCGAGGGTAGTGTGCACCGCGAGAATCTACGCGCCCATAAAAATTGTTTCCGTCTGCTCTATACGTTCGCCGGTACTAAGAATTTTGAAACATACTATCCACGCTGCACATTCTTCGGTTACCGTTTCGTGTCAATCACTGCAACAGACGAGGTTACCATAAAATCAATAGCTTCTATCCCCGTAACATCTATCGCCAAAGAAATAGAAATTGGCACTATTACCACAGGCAACGACCTTGTGAACAAACTTATCTCAAATACCTATTGGGGACAACTTTCCAACTATCTGTCTGTGCCCACCGACTGTCCGCAACGTAACGAGCGACTCGGGTGGACAGCCGACACTCAGGTATTTACCGAGACAGGCTCTTTCTTTGCCAATACCGCGAATTTCTTCCACAAATGGATGCGTGACATGCGCGACAGCCAGAATAAATTAGGCGGATTCCCCGGAGTTGCACCTTTGGCGCAATATGGCAACGAGAAAATGCGTTTAGGGTGGGCCGATGCGGGAATTATAGTTCCTTGGACCATTTGGAAACAGTTTGGCGACACGCAGATTGTCGATGAAAATTGGGATGCGATGAATCTGTTCATGAATCACATTAACGACACTAAATACAATCACGAAACTCTTCGTGGCGAGAATGGTAACTATCAGTGGGCCGATTGGCTCAGCTATGAACCTTTAGAGAGTTGCAGCGGACGGGCCTTTTCGTCCGAAGGACCTTTGCCCGAGGCTCTTGCTTATTGGAACTATCTGAGCGCATCCTATTGGGTGATTGATGCAGACATGATGGCTAATATGGCCGGGGCTACCGGACGCGATGCAGGTAAATACCGGCAGATGGCCGACTCGGCAAGAATTTATATCAGAGAGAATTTCATAAACCCCGACGGAACTTTTAAGACCGAAATTCTAAATACTATGCAGACACCGGCACTCTTTGCCCTGAAGAACAAAATTGTTGATGGCGAGGCAAAAGAAAATATGATTGCTCGTCTGCGCGAGAATTTCAAGCAGCATGATAATTGCTTGCAGACAGGTTTTTTGGGCACCTCTATCCTTATGGGTACGCTCACAGAGAATGGAATGTCGGATATTGCCTACGAACTGCTTTTCCAGCGTAAAAATCCCAGTTGGCTCTATTCTATTGACAATGGTGCAACTACTATTTGGGAACGTTGGAACAGCTATATGCTTGATAAGGGAATGGGCCCGCGTGGCATGAACAGTTTCAATCATTATGCTTACGGTTGCGTGTGCGAGTGGATATGGGAGACTGTTGCAGGAATAGCCGCCGACACTGCTGTCCCCGGGTTTAAGCATATAATAATGAAGCCTGTACCCGACAAACGATTGGGACACATGACAGCCGAATATAATTCTGCTGCAGGCCTTATAAAGAGTGCGTGGCGATACGAGGGTGACGTGTGGACATGGGAATTTACAATCCCCGAGGGAGCTACTGCCAGCGTGACACTGCCGGGGGAAACAGAAGCACAGGTATACGAGGCAGGAACCTACACTGTTACCAAGTAACTTAGTTGTTGGAGAAATATAAGCGGGTCAAAATTAATTTTGACCCGCTTATATTGGTTTTTAAAATCTCACTCCAAAAGTAAAGATTAGTTTATTCTGAAAGTTTGAAACTTCTGTTGCCGGCAGACTAAATTTCGGGTCTTTGTATGTATAGAAGTCCGCATTCTGCATCATACATTGGTAGGCGGCGTCAAAATACATACTCTTACCCCGATAGCCCAATCCTAAAGTAAACAGATTAGTATCTTTTGTATTTGTATAATCGGTGGCGGTTGTTGCCGAGCTTGGCGAAATATATTTCCACGCATCCTCTCTGAATGCCGATGAAATATAGTTATAACCGAAACGCATGCTGAGGTTGTCGTCGAGTCGCATTTCCGCACCCAGACGCAGAATATGCTGGGTCTTCATGTTGCTCTCAAATTCCTCTTCCATTGCGGGCATTTCTGTACCATCGTCATACTCCATATTTGCCGACGAGTAGTCCACTAATTCATATTCGGCGTTCAAGGCAAGGTAATTGTCGAATGTGTAGCCGGCACTTACGTTCATACGCCACGGCGAGCTTACATTATAATCGACAATATAATCTTCGCCGTAAGCTTCGGGCCAATAAGTTGCCATTTCTCTGTATTCTCCATCAATTTCGGGGCCGGCAATATAAGCGTTGCTATATTCCGTTAATTTATAGTATGCGGGCAGGTGAAACGCAAGTCCCACGCGGAAAGGTGAATATTCAAACGGACGCAAAATAGCTCCAAGCTTTACGTCGAAGCCCGAGCCTTCGGTCTTTTGCCAATTATCGAGCATGTAAATTTCTCCATAATCATCATATTCGCTGTATATTGATGAACGCTGATAATCAACATACTGCATGCCTATTGTCGCTCCCAAATACAGCCTGTCGTCTATGTTGCACGAGAGGTTAAAATCAATTTGGTCCACTCCTCCTTTATCCTTGCTGAAGAATGTTGCGTCGGTAGGCAGATAGTTTATTCCCCCTTCATCGTCGAGCAGTCCCGCATCGGCAGCCAACAAAGGCAACCATGCGTAGCGCGGGTTCCAATATGAGTCGCTTGTAATGTTGCTAAGGTCGGGCAGACTATTATCGTAAAGATTCTGTATCTGATACTGTTGCGAATAGTCTCCATCGTACCATCCGTTCATGGCAAACTCTTTGCGAAAGTTGTTACGGTGGGTGTAATTTATTCCAATATTTACGTATTTAAGCGATTCCCCGCCGACGTGTCCCGAAAATACAATGCCTATATTGTCGAACGAAAAGTTTACATTGTCCTTGCTCAACGACGAGCCTAAAAAGTCGGCCTTAGTGTTTAGAAAGTTCAGCGAGGCTGTTGCTGCAAAGTCGTTACTGCGGTAGATTCCTATTCCCGCAGGGTTGGATGACATTGATGAAATATCGCCGCCGAGGGCACTCATGGCTCCTCCCATGCCCACGAAACGTGCCGTTCCTGTAAGTTCGGGGCTGAACAAAGGTGTTACGTTGTATGTGCTTTGCGCACTCAGTTGCATTGCTACTGCAAACAATGCCAATATGTTTATTATTCGTTTCATCTTCGTGATGTTGTTTGTTAGAGACTTTTACTTCTTGTGGAGGTGTTGTAAACTAATAATAAAATTTCCATTCGATGGTTGTTCAGTTTCGGCCTTTTTTGTGGTATTGTTTATTTTACCCTCTTTTGCTGAGTCGCGTCGCGGGTGGCGCGTCCAACGTTCTTGTTATTGTTGCTTTTTGCGTTTCTTATTCTTGTACTGTTATTGTTGTTTGTATTTTCAACATTCTTGTTATTGTTGCTTTTTACAGCGTTTTTTATTCTTGTGCTATTGCTGTTGTTTGTATTTTTAATACTCTTGTTATTGTTGCTTTTTACGGCGTTTTTTATTCTTGTGCTTGAGTTATTGCTGTTCTCTTGCTTAATGGTTTTGTTGTTCTGTACAGCGTTTTTTATTCTTGTACTTGAGTTATTGCTGTTCTCTTGCTTAATGGTTTTGTTGTTCTGTACAGTGTTTTTTATTCTTGTGCTTGAGTTATTGCTGTTCTCTTGCTTAATGGTTTTGTTGTTGTTCTGTACAGCGTTTTTTATTCTTAGGCTTGAGTTGTTGCTGTTCTCTTGTTTAATGGTTTTGTTGTTGTTCTGTACAGCGTTTTTTATTCTTGTGCTATTACTGTTGTTTGTATTTTCAATATTCTTGTTATTGTTGCTTTTTACGGCGTTTTTTATCTTTAAACTTGTATTGTTGTTTGTTACTTCAATATTCTTATTTTTATTGTTTTCTACTGCGTTTTTTATAACCAGTCCTTGTGCATTAAGTTGCATTGCTATTATAATCAGTGCAAGTGCGTTTATTATTCGTTTCATATTAATGTGTTTTTAATTAATGATTCTTATTTATCTGTTATCTGCGTCCGCCACCGCTGCGTCCTCCGCTGCTGCGTGAGCTTCCGCCACTGCTGCGTCCTCCGCCACCCGAGAAGTTGCTACCGCGTGATTGGCTGCCTATCGTCGAGCGTGAATTATTGTTTCTGCTGCCACTGTTGTTGCTGCGCGATACGTTCGAACGATTCTCTGTTCGGTTGTTGTTATACGACGAACGGTTGTTTCTCTTGCTATTGCTGTTGGTTTTTACCTCTTTTTGTCGGGTAGTGCTACTGTTATTGCGCTTAACATTAGTGTTGTTATTTTCGCGTACAGCATTATTTGTTCTTGTGTTTGTACCTCTATTATTGTTTACTCTTGTGCTGTTATTTGTTCGTTCAATATTGCTATTGTTACGGGTGCGTTCGTTTGTAACTCCGTTACGTGTAACATTGGTGCGAGTGCTGCTGGGGCGGTCGTATACTCGTTGGGCGTTATTCGTGCGACGAACGGTGCGGTCGCTTTGTGCAGATGCACTTCTGTTGTTACGTGCAACTGTTCCTGCGCGAACGCCAGCGTCGGCTCGTGACGGACCTGTTGCACGGGGAACATAACCTGTGCGTCCGCCTCCGTTGCGATTACTGTAAACAGCCTCGCGGTAACCTCCGTTGAACGAGTGGCGCCAACCGCCTATGTAGTGTCCATGATGATGGTGAATGCCACCGATAGGATAATAAGGGTAGCACCAATGTGGATGATGGTAACCTATGTTCCAATACCACGATGAGTGTCCCCAGCCAAACGAAAATCCCCATCCGCAGCCTGTGTACCAACTCCACGAGGGTGAATACCAGGGTGAAACATATATAGACGAGTAGCTGTAATCGGGATAAACGTCCCAATAAATTCCATCGTCGTAAATTGTCCAATTATCAAGGCCGCAGTTGTAGACTACGTCCCAATAGAGGGGGCTGCTGAGCACTACTGCTCGGCGGGGGCTGTGGAAACGTACGATGCGGCTCGAATATGTATAATCGGCGTCGCTTGCAGGCTCGTCGATGTACTCCTCTTCGTAAACTTCTTCTTCGGCATACTCTTGCTCGGTCGAATATGTAGAAGTTGTCGAGCGGCGGTTGTACGCATCCTCGTCAATGCCGTTTACAATATTGCTTTTCTGCCCTATTCTTACGACGCTTGTGCCATTTTGTGTGGCGTTTGTAGCGGGATCAATTTTAACGGTGTTACTGCTTGTTGTTGCCTTAACCTCCTTTTTTACTTTCTTCTTTGTGGGTACATAATACAAATCATCGACCTGTGCCATTATTCCCGCCGGAAGAACAAGCATCATCAATATAAAAATAATCTGTTTCATATATCCTTATTTTATAGTGTTAATAATCGTTTGCAATATTCCTGTTGCGAAGATAGTGCAAACTTTTGTGCAAAAAAGGGGAATTTTCCTAATTTGCGGGGGAAATTTCCTATAATGTTTTTTTTATTGGTTACTCGACTAAAAGTTCCAGTATTCCTACGGCTGCATCTTTCTGAGGGGTAGCGTATATTCGCAACTTGTCAGTCTCGACATTTCCTTTGAAATTTACCTTGTTGAAACAATCGCCCGCAGTGCCGAATTTTCCCGATGCGACGGGTGTATATTTATTATATTTCCCATCGGCATAATATTCTGCGTGCCATTTTACAGGTAGTTTCACTCCGCCATTGTCGTTGTACCAATATATAGAGACTGATTTTATTGGTGACTTTTTCTTCAAGGTAATATCAATCTGCTGCTCCTTGCCCAACTGCGGCCAGCTTGTCCAGCGTGGAATGCTCGTGTCGGCCGAACTTGTGGGCCGTTTGCCGTCGGCAACGGCAGTCTCTTGGTCGTGTGCGTATGTGAACGATGCTCTTACGTCGGCTATATTTCCTGTGAGCATTGTCACGCTGTTGCGCACTGTGGCTGCGTCGCGTGCGAACCATACGTTCATCTTCTTATAGTCGCCGCGATTGTTCCACGCATAGTAGGGGATGAGCGTCAGTGTGGCTTTTTCCTCTTCGCTGTCTGTGGCGGCTGCGGCCTCAATCTTTATGGTTGGGATATTTTTCAATATTCCCTCTGCGAGGGTGCTTATATTCTCTTTTGTCTCTGTGTCGGCAATAAAATATTGCGATACGGGGAATTTATTGTCTGCCTCTTCGGCGCAATAGACAAGCGGACCACGTGTCACGCATACACGGTTGCTGTCGGCCTTTACACGTTCGTCGGCTACCGACATACGCATGGACATTGGCAGGTTAAGCTCCACAGTGTCGCCCTTTTTCCATCTGCGACGGATGGGCAGGAATCCGTCCACTGCATTGTTCTTTACAATTTTATCGTTTATTGTGACGCTTGCCTTGTCCGGGGCATTGTCGGCGTAAGTATATAGTTTGCCCGCTACGAAACTACTGTCTCCGCACCATGTGGGTATACGCATCCACAGTGTAAATTCTTCATTTTCGCATGTGGGGGTAACATTTATCGTCACTTTTCCGTCGAATGGGTAGTCGGTCTTTTGTTCAAGTTTAACGTTGCCGCTTTTCAGGGGAATTTCCACGTTGCTGCCGGCGTATAGCGCACAGAAAATATCATCGTCGGTGTGCGAATATATCATGCCCGATACTTGCGGAATGAGGCGTGCGAGGTTCGACGGGCAGCATGCAGTGCCGAACCACGGCGAGCGTCCCGAATGTCCTACATTGAATGCTTTGCGACCGTCTGCCTCCAGCGGATTAACATAGAAGAATTTGTTGCCCTCGAGGTTTACCCCTGCAAGTACATTATTATATAGTGAAACTTCGGCAACGTCTACATATTTTGCGTCGCCCGACATTAGGAACATACGGTAGTTGAAAAGAACATTGCCCACAGCCGAGCATGTTTCATTGTAGGTGTCCTTGTTGGGAAGCACATATTCGGGCCCGAATCCTTCAATGTTGCGCACTGCGCCCAATCCTCCGGTAATGTGCATCTTTTTGTCTACAATGTCGTGCCATACAGCCTCAAGAGCAGGAATGAGGGTCGTGTCGCCGGCTATGGCTGCAACATCGGCCATTCCCGAGTATAAATATGTGGCGCGAACAGCATGTCCCACCGCAGTTTTCTGTTCGCGGGCAGGAAGATGCTGTTGGGCATAATCGGCGGCTCTTATGCTTTTTCCTTCGGGGCTGAATGTTACTCCGCGAATGTCTATGAAGCGTTTGGCCATGTTAAGATAGAGTGTGTCGCCCGTTACACGATACATTTTTACAAGCGCAAGCTCAATCTCTTGATGGCCCGGAGCTTGGTTCACAGGCTTTCCATCGTTGTAGGCAGGGTCGCCTTCGAAGAATACCTTGTTAATGTGGCGCGCGCTCTTTTCGGCAACATCCAACCATTTGCGTTTGCCCGTTGCCTGATAGTAGGCTATTGCTCCTTCGTACATGTGCCCCATATTGTAAAGCTCGTGGCTGAAAAGTACGTTGGAGTAGGGGCGGTCGCCTGTTCCCCATTTATTGTCGGGGTTGCGCATCCACTCGGCAACCTGATGATATTCGTACAGATAGCCATCGTCGGCCTGTGCATCGGCAATTACATCTATTATTTCGTCCATCTGTTTTTCGAGATTCTCGTCTTTCTCGAGTGTCAGCAGATAGGCTGCTCCCTCCATCACTTTGAACAGGTCGGACGACACGTAAAGGGCAAGAGGTATTAGTTTCTCCTCTTTTTCTCCTTTTATATATGCTGCCGTGCGTCGCAGATTCTCTACGGCAGTCTCGGTCTTTTGCAGTGCAAAGGGTACGAGCGTCTTTTTCTGTATCTGCAATCGAGGCAACCAGAAGTTGTCGTTCAGTGTAACTTTTTCAAACGATACGGGCGTCAGCGCCTCGTCTACTTTGGTAATATTATTGTTACAGGCTGTCAGTGTGGTGGTTGCTATTATGACCGCCGGCAGAATGTTACGTATTTTCATAGTTGTGTATCTTTTGTTTGTTCTATTTGCAACATTTATGTTGCAAAGTTATCTTTTTTTTATGAATGTGAACTAAAAAAACGATGCAATGTTTTTGTGTATAAACAGTTTATATTTATGAATTACGGCATTAGTGTACTTTTCAGGGCCATTCCTGTGTTTATGGCACTTTTTTGTTTCTCGTTCGGGTCGTTTGTATACGAAGATAGTCTTTTCCCCGGTCGCCTTGTGGCAGGCCCTGTGCTTATAGCGTTGGGGGGAATATGTGTGGCGTTGTTTGCGACGGCGGCAACTATCATCCGGCAGATTATAAACAGTTACAATGTTGTTGCAAAATATGCTCTTCCAATTTTGGGCTACAGTGTGGCAATTATTACTTTTTTGTGTGGCCGGTGGTATATGCACGATGGTGATACTGCTGCTCATTTTGTTGCGGGACACGTTATTTGCGGAATTTCTTTTATTGTGGCGTGTGTCTCTACAACCGCAGCAGTATCGACGCGTTTCATGCTTATTCCCGAGAATGCGGCGAGCAACGATGATGTTTTTCCGGTAACGGCTTTTACCCCTGTGCAGGTGCGCATTTTCATTGGCATTGTGGCGACGATGGCTGCCGTTGCGTGGCTGTGGGCATTGTATCTGCTCTCTCGTGCGGCCGATGGTGACGCTTTTTATATTGCCGGGCATGTAATGTCGGGGCTTGCATGCGTGTGCACTTCTCTTGTGGCGTTGGTGGTTACCATTTTGCGGCAAATTTGCAACAGGTTCGTCGAGAGTGACGGCCGACGTTACCCTTTTCTTGTCATTGCAATGGGTACGCTCGCGATTCTTTGGGGGCTTGTGGTGCTTGCAGGCAGGGTAACATCGTTGTCTGTGACGGGGTATATTATGATAGGGCTGGGGCTTGTCTGCTTCAGTATTTCGAGTAAGGTTATACTGCTCGCGGCTGTGTGGAGACGTACATTCAAGCTGGCGAACAGGATTCCGCTGATTCCTATATTTACTGCTTTTATATGCCTTTTTCTTTCGGCTTTTCTATTTGAGATGGCAAGCACGCATAGTGCCTATTTTGTTCCTGCGCGTGTGCTTGCAGGGCTGGGGGCAATCTGTTTCACACTCTTTTCTATTGTTAGTATTTTGGAAAGTGGAACTTCGGGAAAGTGATTTTTCTTGTTGTCGGGCACGCTATCTTTTGTAAAAAAAACATAGCATAGACAAAATAAAAAGGAAAAAGTATAAGAAATAAACAATTTTTTTACTACATTTACAACCGTTCAAAAAATGAGCGGTTGTTTTTTGTAACGACTGATTAAATATTTTTAATTTAATATATAAAAACTATGAGCATTTCACGTAGAAACTTCTTGCGCTTTTCGGCATTGGGAGCATCGTCGTTGATTCTCCCCGACGCAGTGTCAGCAATAACTCCCGCTGCGAAAAAAAGTAAAAAAACAAGTGCCAACGACATTATTAACATTGGCTTTATAGGATTGGGACAGCAGGCTATTTACCTGATGAACGGTTTTATTACAATTCCCGATGTACGTATCGTTGCAGCTTGTGATATTTATGATATTAAGCGCGACCGATTCGAACAGCGTGTGAACAAATATTACGCTGACAAAAAAATAAAGAACAAACTGACAATGTATGTGCGCTACGAGGACCTGCTCGCACGTCAAGATATCGATGCAGTTGTTATCGCAACCCCCGACCATCAGCATGCACTTATGGCAATCGCTGCCTGCCGCGCCGGAAAGGACATCTATCTTGAAAAACCCATCACATTTACCATCTACGAGGGACAGCAACTTATAAAAGCCGTTCGCGAGAATACCCGCATAGTTCAGGTTGGTAGCATGCAACGCTCAATGAAAGAGTTTATCCACGCAGCAAATGTTGTTCGCGAAGGACGTTTGGGTAAAGTATCGTTGATAAAAGCATACGTTGGTGACGGTCCCAAGCCCTACGACCTTCCCAAACAAGAGGTTCCCGCAGGCCTCGATTGGGACTTGTGGTTAGGTCCCTTGCCCGAGAAATTCCACTACAACCACCAGCTTAACCCGCTACTCACCCAGAATGGACACGACGAGTGCTGGGGCGCATGGCGTTGGTACCAAGGCATGGGCGGTGGCTTTACAACCGACTGGGGCGCACACATGTTCGACGTTGCACAATGGTGCATCGGCAAGGACGGCTCTGGTCCTTCAGAGATTCTTCCTCCCTCGGCAAGTCCCTACGACTGCCTCACTTTCCGTTACGACAATGGCATTGAAGTTGCACAGATGAGTTTCGGTCACGGACAGGCAGTGAAAGTTTACGGCGAGAATGGCTGGATAATTGTTGGTCGCGGTAAATATCTTGCATCGTCGCCCGACCTTATGCCCAACAAGATGGACGAGCAGAAAGTTTACGAGACAAACGTACCCCACTATCAGAGCTTCATCGACAGCGTACGTTCGCGTCGCGACCCCAGCGTGCCCATCGAAACAGGTCACAGCTCATGCGTAATGTGTACACTCGGAAACATCGCCTACGAGCTTAACCGTCCTTTGCAGTGGAACCCCATCGTCGAGAAGTTCATGAACAACGACACAGAGGCAAACTCTAAACTGCACTACGACTATCGCAAACCCTATAAACTCGACTAAGAAAAACAAGTTTATACCTTATTATATTGAAGATGCCGGCTCTGATGGCCGGCATCTTCAATATTGTTGCATTTCTATGTGAAGACTGTTTTTATTTACAGCTTATTTATACTTTTTATATTCGCCCCAACAGCCTTTCATTCTCTCTCTCATTTTTTCCTCGACAGCATTTTCTTGTGGTTCCCAGAATATTGTTCCGGTGAGGCTGTCGGGCATAAACTGCTGGCGCACAAAGTGTCCCGGATAGTCGTGTGAATATTTGTATCCGTCGGAGTATCCCAGGTCTTTCATAAGTTCGGTGGGGGCATTGCGCAGATGCAACGGCACAGGCCTGTTGCCTGTTTCTCGTACTTTTTCGAGCGCGGTGTTTATGCCCATATATGCGGAATTGCTTTTTGGTGACGTTGCCAAATATACGGTTGCTTGGGCAAGGGGGATGCGTCCCTCAGGCCATCCTATTTTCATCACTGCGTCGAAGGCGGCGTTTGCCATCAGCAGGGCATTGGGGTTGGCAAGGCCTACATCTTCCGAGGCCGAAATTACCAAACGACGGGCTATAAAGGCCGGGTCCTCGCCTCCCTCTATCATGCGTGCGAGCCAATAGAGTGCTGCGTCGGGGTCGCTGCCGCGAATGGATTTTATGAATGCCGAAATAATGTCGTAGTGCATTTCTCCATCTTTGTCGTAGGCTGCGGGGTTCAGCAGGATGCGCTGCTTTACTTTTTCATTTGTTATTATGATGGGGGAGTCACCGTCGGCCTCAACTACAAGCTCAAGTACGTTCAGCAGTTTGCGTGCATCGCCACCGCTGTGGGCGAGCAGGGCCTCGGTCTCTTTAAGCTCCACTTGACGTTTTTTCAATATTTCGTCGGTGGCAACCGCGTGCTGCAAAAGTGTCAGAAGGTCCTCTTTTTCAAGAGATTTTAGCACGTACAGCTGGCAGCGTGACAGTAGCGGGCGTATAACTTCGAAAGAGGGATTTTCGGTTGTTGCGCCTATGAGTGTTACAACTCCTGTCTCTACGGCGTTAAGCAGTGAGTCTTGCTGGGACTTGCTGAATCGGTGAATCTCGTCGATGAATAGTATGGGCGAGCCCCCCGAATTAAAGAGTGGGGCGGATTTTGCTTTTTCAATAACCTCGCGCACGTCTTTTACGCCTGCCGATACTGCGTTCAGCGTGTAGAAGGGGCGGTTCAGCTTGTGGGCAATGATTTTTGCAAGCGTGGTCTTTCCTGTGCCCGGAGGCCCCCAAAGAATAAATGATAGTATGCGCCCCGATTCTACCATTCTTCTGAGTACTGCATCTTCGCCTACAATGTGCTTTTGTCCTACAAAGCCGTCGAGTGTCGTCGGTCTTAATCGTTCTGCTAATGGTTGCCCCATCTTTTTTTTGTTTCTTGTTAATATTATTGTAAAATTGTACGACGGTCGTCCGGTTAAAGTTTGCTTAAACTTTGCTGAATGTTCCGGTACTATTTGCAAAGATAATCACAAAATAGTAACTTTGCAATAATGTAATGCGAACATAGGCTGCACTCACTTTGCAACTGCAAACATGCTTGTACTATCTTCGCAGTGGTTTTAAAATTAGAGTCAGATGCTGTCGATACTTATTCCGACCAAAGATTATAATTGTCGCATTCTCGTCGAGGCTCTCTCGCGTCAGGGCGAACTTTTGGCCGTTCCTTACGAGATTCTTTTGGGCGAGGATGGCTCGTCGTGCGAGGGGGTGGAACTTAATCGTCCATTGTCGGGGCTGCCCGGGTGCCGCATTATTGAATATAAAGAGAATCAAGGACGTGCGCGCATCCGCAACCGTCTGGCCGAGGAGGCGCGTTACGACAATATTCTTTTTATCGACAGCGATGCTGTTGTCGAGAAAAATGATTTTCTGGCAACATATTTACAGGCTCTGAAAAAAAATGATGTTGTGTGTGGCGGGCTTTATCATCCGGTTGTAATTCCTTCGTTCGATTGCACATTAAGGTATAAATATGAAAAGAGGGCCGACAAGAAACGTTCGGCGGCGATACGCTCGAAAAGCCCTTACAGCAATTTCTCAACATTTAATTTTGCTATTAAACGCGACCTGTTTCTATCTATCCGCTTCGATGAGAATATAAAAGAGTATGGTTACGAGGATACTCTCTTCGGGCATCAGATAAAGGCTCGCGGTTATATTATAAAGCATATAGATAATCCTTTGCTGCACACAGGGCTCGAAAGTAACAGACAGTATCTTGAAAAAATAGAGCAGTCGCTGGGGACGTTGTATGCTATCCGCGAAAAGATTGATACAACACCGCTTCTTGCGGCCTATCGTCGCTTGCACAGTTTGGGACTTGTCTCTTTTGCTGCTTGGTGGTGGCGGCAAGCGCAGCAGCTTTTGCGCGAAAATCTTATCGGTGAAAAGCCCTCACTCTTTCTGCTTAATATGTACAAACTAGGGTATTATTGCAATTACGTGATAAATGGCTGCAAGAAATAAAACTGTAACTTCTGTCAAAAAATATTTTCTTGTAAAAGTATATATGATATAAGAACTTTTCTTATTTTTGCAATTTGACAAACAATAGGCGCCGGCGCAATTTGTGTCGCGCCACCATAGTATGCAAATTCAACTGTTACCAAACATGGAAATAAAAGAGAACGAAAATCTTGAAAAGAAAAGTGTTAGTTTCATCGAACAAGAGATTATAGATGATCTTAGTCAGGGTAAAAATGGTGGACGTGTACAGACACGTTTCCCGCCCGAACCTAACGGTTATCTTCATATAGGCCACGCAAAAGCTATCTGTATGGATTTTGGAATGGCCGAAAAATATAATGGAATATGCAACCTGCGTTTCGACGACACTAACCCCACAAAAGAGGATACAGAATATGTGGACGCAATAATGGAGGATATTAAGTGGCTGGGCTTTGAGTGGGCGAATGTCTACTATGCGTCGGACTATTTCCCTCAACTTTGGGATTTTGCCGTTCGCCTTATAAAAGAGGGCAAGGCCTACATTGACGAGCAGACGTCGGCGCAGATTGCCGAGCAGAAGGGTACTCCCACTCAGGCAGGAGTGAACAGCCCCTATCGTGACCGTCCCATCGAAGAGAACCTTGCACTGTTCGAGAAAATGAACAGCGGCGAGGTTGAAGAGGGGGCTATGGTGCTGCGTGCCAAGATAGACATGGCACACTCGAACATGCACTTCCGCGACCCTATTATCTATCGTGTCGTAAAGACTCCTCACCACCGTACGGGCGACACATGGAAGGCGTACCCCATGTACGACTTTGCGCATGGTCAGAGTGACTTTTTCGAGGGCGTGACACACTCGCTGTGTACGCTTGAATTTGTCCCCCACCGTCCTTTGTACGACTATTTTGTGGACGAACTTAAAGAGGGTAAGGACCTTGACGACAATCGTCCCCGTCAGTATGAGTTTAACAAACTCAACTTGAACTACACGCTTATGAGCAAACGCAATCTGCTCATTCTTGTGAAAGAGGGCCTTGTGAACGGATGGGACGACCCTCGTATGCCCACACTCTGCGGATTCCGCCGTCGCGGTTATTCGCCCGAGTCTATCCGCAATTTTGTAGATAAGATAGGTTATACAAAATTTGATGCGCTTAACGACTTTGCGCTTCTCGAATCGGCTGTGCGCGAGGACCTTAACAGTCGCGCCACACGTGTGTCGGCGGTAATAAATCCGCTGAAACTCGTTGTTACAAACTACCCCGAGGGACAAAGTGAAACATTGCAGGCTATAAATAATCCCGAAAAGCCCGAGGCAGGCTCGCATACAATAGAGTTCAGCCGCGAACTGTGGATAGAGCGCGACGACTTTATGGAGGATGCACCTAAGAGTTTCTATCGCCTTACTCCCGGTCGCGAGGTGCGCCTGAAGAACGCATACATTGTACTTTGCACCGGTTGCAACAAAGACGAAAATGGCAATGTTACAGAGGTGCTCTGCGAATATATCCCCGGAACAAAGACCGGAGAGCCCGAGGCTAACCGCAAGGTGAAAAGCACGCTCCATTGGGTAAGTTGCAACCACTGCATCAAGGCCGAGGTACGCCTTTACGACCGTCTGTGGAAGGTCGAGAATCCCCGCGACGAAATTGCAGCCATTCGCGAAGCAAAGGGCTGCGACAGCCTCGAAGCAATGAGAGAGGCTATAAATACCGAATCGTTGAAGGTGCTTACAGAATGTTACGTCGAGAAATTCCTTGCCGAAGCTAAGCCTTTGGACTATCTGCAATTCCAACGAATAGGATATTTCAATGTAGACCCCGACAGCACTCCCGAACACCCTGTCTTTAACCGCACAGTGTCACTTAAGGACACATGGAGCAAAATAAAAGGAAAATAAACGCAAGATGGATACATCGTTTTTCAAGTCGAAAAAGTTTCGTTCGCTTCTCAACAGGTACGAACAGATGCAGGAATATGGAATTAATTCATATTTCAGCAGTGACGACCTGCTTGAGATTGCGTCGTACTATCTGTTTAAGAACAGCCCTCTCGATGCGGAAAATGTAATATCCTATGCTCGCAAACTGTACCCGAGCGACCCGCAAATAACCGAGGCCGAAATACGCACCCTTCTCAGTAAAGGTGAGGTACAAGAGGCTCGTCGCAAGCTCAACAGAATATCGGTGATGGACACTCCCGAGCTTCAACTGCTAAAAACCGAAGTAGACATGGCCGATGGTGGCGATAGTTCCATTGTTCGCCTTAACGCCATAATGGAAGAGACTAATCTGCGAGACGACCTTGCGCTGAACACTTTGGATGTAATGATAAAAGGTGGCTTTTTGACCGAAGCATTAACATGGATAGAAAAGGGCCTGCGTCGTTACCCATCGGATGTGCCGTTGCTCGAGGCGAAGGCCGATTGCCTTGTCGAACAGCGTCGCATGCAAGAGGCCCTTGCACTATACAATAGTCTGCTCGACAATAATCCCTATAATTATTTCTATTGGGAGCAGTTGGGCTACATTTATTATGTTACGGGACGTTGGGGAAAGGCTCTCGAATGTTTCGACTACGAACTTACCACCAACAGCGAGGCTGAATATGCAAAAATGATGCAGGCATATTGTCACTACTATCTTAAAGATTATCAAAAGGCTTATGATGCTTTTTGCGAATTGACGGCACTGTATCCGGGTAACGTTGTTTCCACCTTTTTTACAGCCCTGTCGCTGTGCGGACAGAAAAGATACGCCGAGGCTCTTCGTTATTTCGAGGATTTACAGCTCAGCGGCGAGCTTACAACCGCCGAGGCTCTTATCGTTGATATAAACAGGACGCTTATATACGACACTGCCGGTAACGCCGATGCTGCACAGATGATGATGGGAAAATTGTTGTCATTCGATATTCCCGACATTAATATGCTTGCCCTGCACGGTGCCGGTTTTTTAGAGATACACGACAAAGAGAGCCTTCTGCTTCGTCACATGGAGGTAATAGAGCGCGAGCCCAGGAACCGCGACGAAATATTGCTTGAATTTGCATTATATATATATTCATACGGTCACACTTCATTGGCTGTTACCGTATTGAAGCATACGCGTGAGAAAATGTTCGATTCGGCAGACGTAGATTCATATATAGTATATATGTTGTGCCATTCGGGGCGTAAGGATGAGGCACTGCCTTATATAAAGAGTGCGATTGATGGAAAGTCTAATCTTCTGTTCGACCTTTTCGGAACAAAATATGACGCCTCTGTCACTGCCGAGGATTTTTTCGAACGTTTGAATGAAAATTAAACAAAAAGGATAGAAAGTTGATATCTGTAAACGAATTACGCGTTGATTTTGGTGGAACTAATCTCTTTCACGATGTTAGTTTCATTATCAACAAAAGGGACCGCATAGCTCTTGTCGGCAAGAATGGTGCCGGAAAGACGACGATGCTGCGCATACTCTCGGGTGAACAATCGCCCAGTAGCGGCTGCGTTGCATTGCCCCGTAACATTACTATCGGTTATCTGCCGCAGGTGATGAGGCACGTTGATGGTCGCACAGTCTTTCAAGAGGCCGAGCAGGCGTTCGAGCATATTCATGAAATGGAGCAGCGTCTGAACAGCCTGAACAACGACCTTGCCACACGCACCGACTATGAGAGTGAAAGTTACAATGAACTTATAGAAGAATATACCCATCTGAACGAACAGTATACGATGATGGGTGGCAGCCACTATGAGGCTGAGATTGAGCGTACTTTGCAGGGATTGGGCTTCAAACGAAGCGATTTTACACGCCCCACAAGCGAGTTTAGCGGCGGATGGCGCATGAGAATAGAGCTTGCGAAACTGCTGCTGCGTCACCCGGATGTTCTTTTGCTGGACGAGCCTACCAACCATCTGGATATTGAGAGTATACAGTGGCTCGAACAGTTTCTTGCTCGCAGCGGCAATGCAGTTGTGCTTGTCAGCCACGACCGCGCATTTTTGAACGCTGTGACTACCCGCACGATAGAAATTACATGCGGACGCATACACGACTATAAAATGCCTTACGACGAATTTATGCAGTTGCGCAAAGAGCGTCGCGAGCAACAGATACGTGCTTACGAGAATCAGCAGAAAGAGATTGCCGATGCGCGGCAATTTATCGAGCGTTTCCGCTACAAGCCCACAAAAGCCGTGCAGGTGCAGAGCCGCATTAAGCAGCTTGAGAAGATGGTGCCCATCGTCATTGACGAAGAGGATACGAGCCGTCTGCGCCTGAAGTTTGCGCCTGCCACACGCAGCGGAAACTATCCTGTTGTGTGCGAGGATGTTGCGAAAAGCTTCGGCTCGCATAAAGTATTCGGCAATGTGAATTTTACCATAAACAGGGGCGAGAAAGTAGCCTTTGTCGGTCGCAACGGCGAGGGAAAGACCACGCTTGTGCGTTGCATCCTCGGCGAGCTTGACTATGATGGAAATATTACCATCGGACACAATGTCGAGACTGCCTATTTTGCCCAGCATCAGGCACAGTTGCTCGACGAGAATCTGACGGTTTTTGAGACAATAGATAATGTTGCGACAGGGGATATTCGCCTGAGGATACGCGATATTCTCGGTGCTTTTATGTTCGGCGGCGAGGCCTCGGACAAGCAGGTGCGCGTGCTCTCGGGTGGCGAGCGCAGTCGTCTGGCAATGATAAAATTACTGTTGCAGCAGATGAATCTGCTCATCCTCGACGAGCCTACCAACCATCTGGACATGCAGTCGAAAGATGTACTGAAAGATGCCATCCGTGACTTTGACGGAACGGTGATAATCGTCAGTCACGACCGCCATTTTCTCGACGGCCTTGTAACAAAAGTCTACGAATTTGGCGACGGCAAAGTGTGCGAGCATCTTGGTGGCATTTACGAGTTTCTTAACGCAAAAAACGCTCAAAATATAAACGATGCAGTGGCGGCTACCGTAAAGCCGGCGGTAAAAGACGCGCCCAAACAACCGAGTGACAACCGATTGAGCTACGAGGCAGAAAAACAGCTTGCCCGACAGCGCAAGAAAATAGAGCGACGCATCGAAGAGAATGAGCGTGCCGTTAATGAGTTTGAATCGGCAATAGCAGCCGTCGAAGCACTTATGAGCACTCCCGAAGGCGGTGCCGACGCAGCAAACTACGAACGTTACGCCTCGCTTAAAAAGCAACTGAACGAAGCAATGAACGAGTGGGAGGCGAGCATGGAAGAACTAGAACTTTTAGAGACTAATAAATAAGTTGAACTAATTTATATAATCAATGAAGACAATTATCATCAGCACAATAGTAGCGCTTGGTATAACTGCCTGCATGATGCCTAAACCTATGGAATCGAAAATTGATAAGACTAACCTCGACACTACGCTTAAACCCGGTGACGACTTTTACGAATATGCCAACGGTGGATGGATGAAAAAGAATCCTCTGACGGCCGAATATGCCCGTTACGGACAATTTGACGCTCTTGCCGAGAAAAATCGCGAGCAACTGAAAGAGCTTGTGCTCGAACAGGCTGCGCAGAAAGATGCACCCGAAAATTCAAATGCAAAAAAGATAGGCGACCTTTACAATCTGGCAATGGACAGCACCCGTCGCAACGCCGATGGTTATACGCCCATCGTCCCGTTGCTCGAACAGGCTGCGAACTTGAAAAATGCAGCAGAGGCTCTTCCGCTGACAGCCGAACTTATGCGTCAGGGAGTTTCGGGCTTTTTTCACGTATTTTTCGAGGCGGATATAATGAACAGCAAAAATAATCTTCTGCAAATATATCAGGGAGGATTGTCGTTGCCCGAGAAAAGTTACTACTTCGACGAGGATAGTGCAACGGTGAATATCCGCGAAAAATTCCGCGAACATGTGGTTAAAATGTTTATGCTCTGTGGCGTCGAGGAGCAACAGGCGGTTAAAAATATGGAGGCTGTAATGCGCATAGAGACACGCATAGCCGAAAAATCCTACGACAATGTGCAACTGCGCGACCCTGCCGCAAATTACCACAAATTCACCTATGATTCTCTTAGACAAGAGTATCCGTCGGTCGCGTGGGACCTGTTCTTCGGAAATTTGGGTATTAAGAATGTTGCCGAACTTAACGTAGCGCAGACTGCTCCCATCGCCGAGGTTGCGGCTATTCTGGGCGATACTCCCATGAACGATATTATAGCATATTTGCAGTGGAATATAATAAACAGCACTGCCGGGGAATTGAGCGACGTAATCAGTGAACAGAATTTCGATTTTTACGGCCGCACGTTGAGCGGAACGCAGGAGCAGCGTCCACGCTGGAAACGTGCCCTCGGGGCAGTAAATGCCGCTCTTGGCGAGGCTGTCGGCCAACTGTATGTGGCAAAATATTTCCCTCCCGCAGCCAAAGAGCGTATGCTCGAGCTTGTGCGCAATCTGCAAATTGCGCTTGGCGAACGTATCGATGCACAGGAGTGGATGAGCGACAGTACCAAAAAGTTTGCTCACGAAAAGTTGAACACTTTCAGAGTAAAAATCGGTTACCCCGACAAATGGAAAGATTACAGTAAATTATCTATTGACCCATCTGATAGTTATGCAGCAAACTGTCGCCGTATATCCGAATTTATGTGGGACGATGTTATTGCACGCAAACACAATAAACCCGTAGATGTTGATGAGTGGTACATGACCCCTCAGACGGTAAATGCTTACTATAATCCCACGACTAATGAAATTTGTTTCCCGGCCGGCATTCTGCAATATCCTTTCTTTGCAATGGAGGCGGACGATGCGTTTAATTACGGAGCAATAGGCGTGGTTATCGGTCATGAAATGACACACGGATTCGACGATCAAGGTCGCCGTTTCGACAAGAATGGCAATTTTACCGATTGGTGGACAGAAAAAGATGCCGAGAGTTTTACGGCTCGCACAAAAGTTATAATCGACCATTTTAATAAAATATATGTGCTTCCGGACATGAAGGCCAATGGCGAACTTACCGTTGGCGAGAATATTGCCGACCACGGCGGCCTTACGGTTGCGATGCAGGCCTTCCGCAACGCAACGAAAGAGTCGGCGTTGCCTGTGCTCGATGGCTTTACTCCCGAACAGCGTTTCTACCTTGCATACGCAAACGTGTGGGCGGGGAATATTCGCGACGAGGAGATACGCAACCGCACGAAGAGCGACCCGCATTCTTTGTCTCGTTGGCGTGTGAACGGTACGCTGCCTCACATAGAAGATTGGTATAATGCTTTTGGAGTAACAGCCGACGATAAGCTGTATATTCCCGAAAGTGAACGTTTGAATATCTGGTAAAAATATAAGAATATGCCGTTAAAAGTACCTACAGGATTGCCCGCACTCGATGCTGTTCGTGCCGAGGGGGTAAAGATAGAAGAGTTTGACACTGTTACTCCCGACACTTTTCGAGTAGCATTGCTCAATATTATGCCTACAAAAGAGACTACCGAGGCTGACTTTATACGTCTGCTTGCAGGCTCGTCGCATAATATTGAACTGACGCTTGTGAAGCTCGATACGCATGTGCCTAAAAATGCGTCGCCCGAGCATATGGCGCGTTATTATAAAGGCTTCGGCGAGGTGCGCAAGCAACATTTTGACGGCTTTATAATTACCGGTGCTCCGATAGAAAAATTGGAATATGAGCAGGTAACATATTGGCCGGAATTACAGGAAATATTCGATTGGGCAAAAGAGAATGTAACCTCTACACTATACATCTGCTGGGCGGCGCAGGCTATATTGTACCACCGATTCTCTATTCCCAAATATCTGCTCGAGGAGAAGATGTTCGGTATTTTCCCGCATCGCATCTTGCGCGAGGGGGTGCCTCTCTTTGCGGGCTTCGAGAAGGAATTTTTTGTTCCTCACAGTCGCCACACAGAGATTCGCCGCGAGGATATTCTTGCCGAAGAGAGAATAGAACTGCTCTCCGAGTCGGACGAGTCGGGGGTGTATATAGTAACCGAGCGTGGCACACGTGACTTTTTTATCACCGGTCACTCGGAATATGCACTTTATACGCTCGATGGAGAGTATAAACGTGACGTTGCCAAAGGACTGCCGATAAAAATTCCTAGAAACTACTATCTTGATGATAATCCACAACTTCCGCCGGTGGACAGATGGAGCGACCATGCGATAAAGATTTTTAACAATTGGATAGATTGTTATTTGAAGAAATGAAATATTGTATTATAGGTGTTGTGTTTGAAAAGTCAAATGTAACACCTATTTTTGTGGAAAATATAATATTTTGATTGTTAGGCTATGAAACTGCGTCTGTTGCTTTTTTTGTTGATATTTTCTTACTATGTGACAACTGAGGCTCGCGAGAGAAACGATTCGTTGATAATGCGTGCGGCCATAAACAATATATTGTTTCCCGAGGAGCGTGTCTTTCTCCATTTTGACAATAGCGGCTACTATCTGGGCGAGACAATGTGGTTCAAGGCGTATGTTACCGGCGGAGTAGATAATCATGCGACAAGCATAAGCAAGGTGCTGTATGTAGAGCTTGTAGCTCCCGAAGGGTATGTTATTGAGACAAAAAAGTATAAGATAAAAGATGGCGCGTGCAGCGGGGAATTTGCTCTTAACCCCGAACTTCTGTCGGGATATTACGAGGTTCGTGCTTACACACGCTACATGCTCAATCGTGGCGACGATGCAATTTTCAGTCGTGTGTTTCCCGTATACGATAAAGTGAACGGCGACAATTACGATTTTCGCAATATGCTCGACCGCAAACGAGCCTATTATAAAAATGGTGAGTGGATAGAGACTAAACACCCAGAAGTTGCGCTTGATTTTTACCCAGAGGGTGGTCATCTGGTGCATGGAATTGAGAGTACAGTCGCCTATGAACTGCGCGGGATGGATGGCGAAGCTGCCGACGACTCGCTCTTTGTGTATGCAGGGAAAATGCTCGTGGCTGCGAGCACGCCTCTGCACGAGGGAATGGGCAGTTTCAGAATAAAGCCCGACAAGGATACAAAATACAAGGTTGTTGTACGCAGGGACAAGAAAAAATACGATTTTAAATTGCCCGAAATTGAGGAGAGTGGTGTTGTTATTTCCGTAGACAACAAAAAAGATAATGTCGATTTTAAATTGTGTCACAATCTTGGCGACACTGTGCCATTGACGCTGCTTGTTCTTCATCGGGGCGAGCCGGCTTTTTACAGCACATTCTCTTCGGTCGATGCTGCCGAGAAAAGTTTCTCTGTCCCTGCGAAAAAACTGCGCATGGGCGTGAACCGTGTGGTAGCCATCATCGGCGACTCGGTGCCTCTTGCCGAGCGTCAGTTTTTCGTGACGCACGACTCGTTGCTTACAGGCGACCCTGTGCATCATCCTTTGACGGTAACCATCAACGGCAAGGCTCCCGAAGATATTATTCCTCAGCCTCACGAAAAACTGACTGTGGCTCTTGCGCGAGCCGACGGGCAGCCCCTATCGGATGCGGGCAGTTACTCTGTCTCTGTGTACGACGGCGCAACAAGAGTATCAACCTCTTACAATGGCGATATTTATTCGCATCTGCTTCTTTCATCGGAAATTAAAGGCTATATTCCCGACATTGAACGTTATTTCGATGCAAATAACAGCGACCGCGCAGCCGAGCTTGACCTTCTGATGCTCACCCGAGGCTGGACGTCATATAATTGGAAACTGCTCCCCGCACTCGACGAAAGAACCTTGCTTCATCCTGTGGAAAAGGGTATTTTAGTAAAGGGCCGTTTCGTGCGTAAAGATAAAAATAAAGCGCTCGGCAAGCTGGGCACATATAATCTGCACAATATGGTCGATGCAAATGTACGCTTCGAAATTACATATAAGGACAGCCTAAAAACCTCTTACGAATTTAATACCGACAAAGAAGGAGGGTTCAAAATACTCTCTAAAGACTTTTTCGGCAAGCGCATCGCATCGTTGAATCCCACGCTGCGCGGCGACCAAGTGGACCACAAGGATTCTATCTACGCCTTTTCGCTCGACCGCTATTTTACCCCCACGTTCCGCATGTTCGACTATTGGGAAAGAACACCCGGCCGGCCGCAGGACAAGGCCGACAGCAGCTACTTTAAACTGCGCCCCTTCGAGTATCAACTGACGCAGGTCGAGGTTACAGAAAATAAGAATTTTGAATTGCGCAGTCGTCCGCCACGCAGCGAGCTGCGACTCGATTTTCTCGATGAATGGGAGTATGCCCAGGATGTTACCTATTTGGAAAAATCGCTCGAATATGATGAAGTTCAAGATAGACTCGCCGAAATGTACGACGATTCATACGTTGCAAAAGATGAAAAAAATGACATTCGCGGGGATGAAGCTGAAAAAGTGTTCGGCAACATAAGGCCCGAACCGGTTAACAACAATCCTTTTGCTGAGGTAATGACGGCTGCCGACATTCTGCGCAGTGCCTTTTGGCGACACAACTACACATGGTGCTATTGGATGCAGGCTGTTGTTGTAAAAGGGGAGTATAATAAAGATTCCGTTCCGCAGTTCGACGAGGATTATATAAAAGGTGTAAGCCCCGAGCAGATGCTATCTTTCAAGGAATTTGTAATAAGAACAGATGCTCCCATACGCGAGAAATTTGATAATACAATGACTGTGTGGTACAGAAGGGGAAGGAATTATCGTACCAAACATCGTCTGAACTATCATTACGGGCAATTTTACGATGCATTTATCTCGTATTATTATATAATGCCTCGTGGCGGAGAAGCTGTTGATGGCTTTCCGGGACTTCCAAGATTTATGGAACAAGTTGGATCTTGTACGTCGGCATTTCTCTCGATGTTAGAAAATGACATGCAGGGTATTTCGAATTTCCGCTCCCTCTATCCGCGTCACCCTAATTATGTTGCGTGTTTCATTCCTTACACCGAAAAAGAGCGTGCCTCGATGCTTATTCCCAAGCTTCACCTAAAGACCGCCAAACGTTACACAATGTTGCAGGGTTACAGCGAGAGCAAACAATTCTATTCGCCCGATTATAGTGGGCAGCGTCCCGATGGCAAGAAAGATGTTCGTCGCACACTGCATTGGGCGACGCAGCCTACGGTAAATGCCGACGGAAAGATAGAAATTGAACTTTACAACAGCAGCATAGGCAAGAATATACAGGTGGACGTGAACGGCGTTGCTGGAAACAGTTTCTTTACAACATCCACGCGCAAGGCTGATGCTCCCGTCACGAATAGTGTGGCAAGCAATGGTACCCTTTTTGTATATTCCGATAATGTATCAGCCGATTTTTTGCGTGACGGAATATTATCCTCCTATGGCGAAAAACTGACAACGTTGGGCATAAATTACCATGAGAAAGGCGATTATAAAAATGCGTACGAGCGATTCTTGCGCGGCGCAGCTTATGGTTACGCTCCCGCAATGTACTATATGGGAATATATTATATTAACGGTTACGGCGTTGAGCAAAATGATGCAACAGCATACGGCTTTTTCAAAAAGGCGGCCGGGAAAGGCGACCTACAGGCTACCGACGCTCTTGCCACCTGCTATCTGAATGGCTACGGGGTGGAAAAGAATCTTTCCGAGGCGTTTAAATATTATACAACTGCTGCCGAGCGGGGTTTTTCAAAATCTCAGGCGGCTCTTGGCAGTATGTATAATAATGGTACGGGCGTCGAGCAAAATGCGGAAAAGGCTATCTATTGGTACAACCTTGCGGCCGAACAGGATGAGCCTCTTGCTCTATACTATGTTGGCGAGTATTATAGCGCAAAGGATTCTCTCGGTAGTAAAAAGGCATTGAAAAAATCTCCGGCCTTCGATTATTATAAACGTGCAGCCGATGGTGGCGTCCCCGAGGCGCAGATGTACCTCAGCCGTTGCTACCAGACGGGACGTTACGTGAAAAAGAACAAAAAAGAGGCTTTTCAGTGGGGGTTGCGTGCCGCCAACGGCGGAATTATGCAGGCGCAGGAATTTGTGGCAAATTGTTATCTGAAAGGCAGAGGCGTTGATAAAAATCCCTTCTTTGCATACGAATGGTATAAAAAGGCTGCAGCTCAAGGTTGCGAGGCTGCTGTCGCGAGAGTAAGCGAGTATGAAACTTTCCGCCAATTTGTGTATTAAACTTATTAACATTATCTGTTGCGAAGATAGCAGGGTTGCGCTAATATAAAAAAAGCGCAGCCCTGTTTTTTAGTTAAATTATCTTTACTTTTATATAAATGAATGGTGTTTTTAACTATTTTAGTTGCTATTTTAGTAATTAATATCGTTTCAAATGTTAATTTTGAAAAAATAGGAATTAAATGGTGTTAAGGAATTAGGTTTAAATGTTTACTTCCGATATATTTGCAGTATGAAAAAAATGACTATTTGGATAATTGGTGCGGTGATGGTACTCTCGTGTTTGGGGTTACTGTATATGCAGATGGATTATATTGACGCCATCGGTCGCATGCGTCGCGAGCATTTTGACGAGACTGTCAAGCGCAGTCTCCATCAAACAGCATACAATCTTGAACTTTCCGAAATGAAATATTATCTTTCTAAAAACATTCAGAAAGATATACAAAAGTCAAACATCAACAGCAACAATGTACTTGAACTTGAACACAGCTACTTTATAACTTCGGACGATGGAAATATTCAGTCTATCTTTGAAATGAAGACTATAATGAATAATCCTGCCAATCCTTTGGCAAAAGTGAATCGTTCGACGGGTAAAAGACAAATGTCGTTGCGCGAGGCGCAACGACACGCTCTGGAATTGCTGCGTACAAGATATATGTACCAGCGTGCGGTGCTCGACGAGGTTGTATATAATATGTTGTATCAGGCAAGTGAAAAACCACTTACTCAAAGGGTGAATTTCCGCAAACTCCATCATGACCTTAAAAACGAGCTTGCGAGCAATGGAATAGACCTGCCTTATCATGTTAGGGTGTTGGGCGGCGATGGTAAAGAAATTTATCGTTGTGCCGATTTTCAAGAGTCGAGTGGCGAGAATGTTTATAAAGAGCTGCTTTTCAAAAACGACCCGCCCAACCGAATGGCAGTGTTAGAGATTGTCTTTCCGGCAGATATATTGAACAAATATATTTATAATTCGGTTAAATTTATGATACCTTCAATGTTGTTGGTGCTGGTGTTGTTGGTAACATTCCTGATAACAGTATACCTGTTTGTAAGGCAGAAAAAGGTGTCCGAAATAAAAAACGATTTTATAAATAACATGACGCACGAGTTTAAAACACCTATTTCGACAATCTCGTTGGCCGCACAAATGTTGCAAGACCCTGCGGTTGCAAAATCCCCGTCAATGTTCGGAAAATTGTCGGGAGTGATAGCCAGCGAAACAAAGAGATTGAGATTTCAGGTGGACAAGGTGCTGCAAATATCAATGTTCGAGAGCCGTGACAATACCTCGCTCAAAATGAAAGAACTTGATGCGAACGAACTTATAACAGGCGTAATAAACACCTTCGCTGTAAAGGTAGAGCAAGGCGGCGGACAAATAATATCCTCGTTAGAGGCCGAGGACCCGTTTGTATATGTCGATGAAATGCACTTTACAAACGTCGTGTTTAACCTTATGGACAATGCTGTTAAATATAAACGACAGGAAGAGCCTTTGAAATTAAACATACGCACATGGAATGCAAACGGTAATTTCATGCTCTCCATACAAGATAATGGCATAGGAATAAGCAAAGAAAATATAAAAAAGATATTTGATAAATTTTACAGAGTACACACCGGCAATCTGCACGACGTCAAAGGATTCGGCCTTGGCCTTGCTTATGTGAAGCAGATAATTCAGGCCCATGAAGGCTCCATACGCGCCGAGAGTGAAATAGGTGTCGGAACGAATTTTATAATTGTATTACCATTAAAATAAAAAATTATGGAAGAAAAACAGAGTATCTTGCTGTGCGAGGATGATGAAAACCTCGGAATGTTGCTCAGAGAGTATTTGCAAGCAAAAGGTTATTATGCAGAACTTTGTGCCGACGGCGATGCCGGCTACCGTGCATTCCTGAAAGGTAAGTTCGATATTTGTGTTCTTGACGTGATGATGCCCATAAAAGATGGCTTTACTTTGGCTCAGGAAATTCGTGCAGCCAATGCCAATATTCCCATTATATTCCTCACAGCAAAGACACTTAAAGAAGATATTCTTGAGGGCTTTAAAATAGGCGCCGACGATTATATTACAAAGCCTTTCAGCATGGAAGAGCTTGTATTCCGTATCGAAGCTATTTTGCGTCGCGTGTGTGGCAAAAAGAGCAAAGAGAATTCTGTGTATAAAATAGGTCGTTTCCAGTTTGATACGCAAAAACAATTGCTCTCTATCGATGGTCAGCAGACAAAGCTTACAACAAAAGAATCCGAGCTTCTTGGACTTCTTTGCGCCCATGCAAACGAAATTCTGCAGCGCGACTTTGCATTAAAAACCATCTGGATAGACGATAATTATTTCAATGCACGCAGCATGGATGTTTATATCACAAAATTGCGCAAACATCTTAAAGCCGATAGCTCTATTGAAATAATAAATATTCATGGTAAAGGTTATAAACTTATAACCCCCGAGACAGAATCCTAAATATTATATTAAGATATAAAAAAGTTGAGCCGTTCAAAAACGGCTCAACTTTTTTACTTGAATCAACTTTTTGGCGTTGTGCTGTTATTTATTTTCGTCAAGACATTTTTTACCGAAAATAATATAGACGATAAGTCCTACAACCATAGCAAAAAACGCACCGAATTGTACGGCATTATAGTTTGTCCATTTAAGGAAATAGCTGATTAATAATACAATAGCAGCTAAGATGATGATGGCGATTCCCGAATTTTTCAGAATAGAATTCATAATTATATGTATTATTTTGTTATTTTCTGATTACAAAGTAACACATAAATATTCAGAGAAAGAAATTTTTTTTAGAAAAAATACTCATTCATGCTTTAAAAAGGGAAAATAGTTATAAATAAAAGCAAACATGATAAATAATTTGTAAAAAGTCTGTTCTAAAAGTTTGAAATATAAAAAAATATGCCTACCTTTGCACCCGCGTTTAAGTAAACGAATGTTTAACCTATTTTATTAATCAGTATGAATCAATACGAAACCGTTTTCATTTTAACTCCCGTTTTGTCTGAGGTTCAGATGAAGGAAGCGGTAGAGAAATTCAAAGGCATCCTCACTGCTGAAGGCGCTGAGATTGTTAATGAAGAGAACTGGGGACTTAAGAAATTGGCTTACCCCATTGAAAAGAAAACAACCGGATTTTATGTGATGTTCGAGTTCAATGCAGCTCCTACAGTAATTTCAAAGCTTGAATTGCAGTATCGTCGCGACGAGCGCGTTATTCGTTCATTGGTTGTTAAGTTGGATAAATATGCAGCAGAGTACGCTGCTAAGAGAAGAAGTTTAAAAGCTAAAAAGGAGGATTAATTATGGCACAGACACCTTCGGAAATCAGATATTTGACCCCTCCCTCGGTAGATATCAAAAAGAAAAAATATTGCCGTTTCAAGAAAAATGGCATTAAGTATATTGACTATAAAGATCCCGAATTCCTGAAGAAATTCTTGAACGAGCAGGGTAAATTGCTTCCCCGTCGTATAACAGGTACTTCATTGAAATTCCAGCGTCGTATCGCACAGGCTGTTAAACGTGCTCGTCACTTGGCTTTGCTGCCTTTTGTAACTGATTTGATGAAATAATAAATTCGGAGGAACAATTATGGAGATTATACTTAAAGAGGATGTTATCAATCTTGGATACAAGAATGATGTCGTTAAGGTAAAGGATGGTTACGGTCGTAACTTTTTGATTCCTACCGGTAAGGCTGTTATTGCAACACCTTCTGCAAAGAAGGCTTTGGCCGAGGAGATGAAACAGCGTGCTCACAAGTTGGCTAAGATTAAGGCTGACGCTGAAGAGTTGGCACAGAAACTTGCTCCTGTATCATTGACAATCGCTACAAAGGTAAGCGCAACAGGTACAATCTTTGGTTCAGTAGGTTCTATTCAGATTGCTGAGGAACTTGCTAAGCTTGGTTTCGAAATTGACCGCAAGATTATTTCTGTTGAGTCTGCTAAGGAGGTTGGTAACTACACAGCTACAGTTAAATTGCATAGAGAGGTTTCTGTTAAGATTCCTTTTGCAGTTGTGGCAGAAGAGTCGGCTGAATAATCAGAGAGGCTATATAAATAAAGAGAAGCGAGACGCAAATGCGTCTCGCTTCTCTTTATTTATGGCTGTAGGTCTTATTGTTGGTGGCTTGCCGCTTAATGGGATTTTATCATTGTTATTAATTGTGCTTGTCGGATATGTTGTTGCTGTTTTTATGCTTCTTGTGCGTTGTATATTGTTATTTGTTTCTCTTGTTGTTATATGGCGTTTCTTTTGTGTTTAACAGTACTTTCGGTGTTATGCTGAACGGTACTGCTTTTTTGTTGGTGCTTGCCCTCTTTTGTAATATCTGATGTTGGGGTTGTTGAGGCTCTTCTGTGTTTATTGTGAGAGGTTGAGTAGGTAAAAAAACAAATAGTCCTGCGCATAAGGCCGGACTATTTGTTTTTATTTTTTAATTCTTACCAAAGGAAAGGTAAGATTAATCTTTTTTTTGTGTGTTTATTTGGCTGCTACGGCGCGTATGCTGCGTCCATAGTTACGTTTACCCCAGTCAATGTTGGGCTCGTAATTCCAGAAACGGATGTTGCGGAATTCCTCGGCGTTGTCACCTGTGGTTGCAGTGTTGTAGTAACCATATTCACCTTCGTGACGAATCTTTTTGTTATTGCCATAGAAGCCTGCTGCGGGAAGGAATATGTAGTTGCCGTTTGTGCCTGTTACTTTGTAACCATTAACGTCATTTATAGTGGTCCACTCCCATGTGCATTTTTCCATAAGTTCTTCAAATTCTTTTTCTGTGGGTGTGCGCCATTCTTCTCCGCAATTTTCACGAGCAGCATCATAGATGTAAACTGTGTCAATGCTTATGCCGTCCTCTTTCTCGTTTATAATGTATACGGGTTTGTCGGTATATTCGTATACTTTTTTGCAGATATAATCTCCTATTGTAACAGTGTTCTCCTCTTCTATATTTTCACCTACTTTTCCTAAGATGTTGTAGTATGTCTTTCCGAAAGTTTCGCTTTCTCTTTCAGTGTACTCTTTTTTCGAGTTTTTCTCGCCCCATGCAAAGTAGTTACCATAAGATGTTGTATCAACTGCGCCAATATTGCGGTCGGCCCATTTTACGCTTAGTCCAAGATCTACTGCTTTGTATACGATAAGGGGGAAGATTTTGTTGATAGTATCCGAATAGCGTTTAAAGGTGTATGATGTTGCATCCTCGGCCTTTAAAACAAGTTCGATGCTGTCTGCTTTTGTTATGCTGAAGGTTTTTGTGTTTTCTCCTTCGGTTACGCTCAATGTTGCCGTTTCTTCGTTTATTTCATAGCTGCCATTGAAACGATTGTAGTTGAATTCGTCATTTTTCTGGATGAAAATAGATGTGCCTGTCAAGCCGGTAGTTGTTGTGTCTTCGGGGAAAGAATAGAGGATGTTGCTTGCTTTGCACTCCCATTCACCATAGAAGTTTTCGACTTTAAGGTCAAGAATTGTGTCGTCTCCGTTGTTACCGTTGCCGTTGCCGTTGTTGTTTCCGTTGTTCTGATTGGTGTTGTTGCCATCGTCGATAATGTCGTTGCTATCGTTGTCGTCGCAGGCTGCAAAGCCTAAGGCGAAAAGGCAAACGAAAAGCATTGAGAAGAATTTTGTTTTTTTCATTTTTCCTATGTTTTTGTGATTGATATTTAATTTGCACAAAAATAGGTAAAAAATATAGAATAATCAATATAATTGGATATATTTTTACCTTGTTATAAGTCTATTGTGATGAATTTTGTTAAAAAATGAATGTGACGGACGGACTTGTTTTCTGATGTTGTTTGTAAATGTTAAAATTGATGTTCTTTGGAACAATTTTAGTTCTATGGCTGTTTATAAAGTGTCAATAAACGAAAATATGTATATAAAAAGCATATTACTTTTTCTTAATCATTCAATTCCCCGAACGGCTCCCCGTAGTGATTACGCGGAGTCGTTTCTATTTTCTGTGGTTGTGTGAGTGGATAAAAAACGAGCATCAGATGTTTTTTATCATGATGCTCGAAAGTATTTTATAAAAAAGTATTTTTAATCTCTTAATCTGAATCCTGAAGCTTTTGCCAATATGGCAGCTTCTGTGCGTCGCGCTGCAAAAAATGCAAGAGCGTTAAGCACAAGTGTCACAAAGGGGAAAAGAGTGTCTATTTCGGAAACAATCTCTGTTGGGGATAGTATCCATACGTATATTCCAAACAACAGATGGTAACCAACGATGAGCAACATTCCAAGGATTGCGACCCTTTTCTGTAATTCAAAATTCTGAAAACCTGCTATAATAAAGCCGAAAAGGTTTACCAATGCTGTAACTATCAATACTACACCCAAGGAGATTGGGGCGTATGATATTTCTCCGTCGGGCGTTGTCAGCCTGAAGTTTGTAAGCTCGCTTGTTGCACCGTTGGTCTCGATAAATTCCCACATTGTGGTGCAAAGTGTTACAACAATCAGCACTGCTGATAGCAGATAAAAAAATTGATACGAACGAAATTTCATAGATTCTTAGAAGTTGTTTAAATTTCTTTCAAAAATATTATTTACATTGTCCTCAAGAAGAACTTGTCTTTTTTATGTCCTTTTTTGCCTGTTTTTCCCTTTTTCGCAGTTACATAGTTCGCTATGCGCCTTTAAAAAATGAAAAGCCACTCTAAAAAAGTTCTATAAAAATTTCAGGGATATAAATTTAAACAACTTCTTAATCTTCTGATTCATTCTTTTCTTTCGCCAGATTGCGGAAATAAACCTTGTCCTCGATAAATTCCTGTGTGGCAATGAGTGTGGGTTTAGGCTGTCTCTCGTAGTAGCGAGAAATTTCAATCTGTTCGTGGTTTTCGAACTGCTCTTCGAGGTTGTCTGTTGTTGATGAAAATTCGTTCAGCTTTCTAAGGAGCTCTTCTTTCAGTTCGGCTGCAATCTGGTTAGAGCGTTTGCCGATGATGGCAACAGACTCGTACACATTTCCTGTTTCATTCACAAAATCGGCCATATTACGGGTTACCGTTGTGGTCGGAGCATTTGTCTTTTTGTAGTCCATTATTGTATTTATTTATATTTTCTTATTCGTTTACCTCTTTAAGGGATTCGTGGTAGTATTTTTCGGCCTCTTCGAGGTATTTGCTTTCGGGAAATTCGTTTTTGAATGCGTAATATTCATCTACTGTGTCGCGGTAGCGGTCCACTTTTTTCTCTTCGACGCTTTTTAGTGCCATCTTGTACTTTGCACGCAAGATGAGGATGGATAGGTCCTCGCGCAATTTCGTGTATGGATACTCTTTGAGTGCGTTCTGTGCCGTTATAATACATGCTTGATAGTTGTTTCGCATAAGGTCGAAACTTCCAAGATCGTAGTATAATTTTGCCGAAAGATAGTCTTTTTCTACAAGAATGTCGTGCATGGCGAAGAGCATGTCTTGTGCCTCCTGACGGAATTTTGTTGCCGGATAATATTCCAGAAACAGTTGAAGTTCTTGTATTGCCGAGTATGTGCTCGATTGGTCGAGCTCGGGCACCGGAATATTTTTGTATAGCGATTTTCCACAATGGAAACGGGCAAGCTCGTTGTACATTCCTCGCTGATAAGATGTGTAATATGTCTTGAAATATTGCGAAGCTGTCTCGTAGTCGCCCGACTCGTAATAGCACATTGCAAGCATGTAAAGAGACTCTTCGGCATTTCTGTTGCCTTTGAGCATGGATACAATATCCTCGAGCAGAGGTGCGGCTTTGCCATACTCTCTGCCGATAAAGTAGGCCTTTGCTGCTTCGTATTTACATTCAATATCGCTCGTTTTTAACAGATTGTTGTATTTCGAGCAAGAGGTAAACAACAATAGCCCCAATAAAAGTGTATAAAAACTCTTTTTCATATTTGCAAAATTCGGTTGCAAAGATAGCTGTTTTACACCGAAAAAGCAATTAATGTTGGTTATTTAATTGTTATTAATTCAAAATAAAAAGGAAAGAAAATAAAGATTAGGAAAATAGAGGCTACTTTTGTATGCGGGGAGAAAAGAAAAAACTATATTCGCAGATTATTTGAGAATAGAATATGAAGTTTCAGCTAATATCGGATTATCGTCCCACAGGCGACCAGCCTGAAGCTATTGCGCAGTTGGTCGAGGGGGTAAGGTCGGGTGTCCCGGCCCAGACTCTGTTGGGCGTGACAGGCTCGGGAAAGACTTTTACTATTGCTAATGTGATAAAGGAAATAAACAGGCCCACGCTTATTCTTAGTCACAATAAGACGTTGGCGGCGCAGTTGTATAACGAGTTTAAAAGTTTTTTCCCGAACAATGCGGTGGAGTATTATGTCTCTTACTACGACTATTATCAGCCCGAGGCGTACATCCCTTCGACCGATACGTATATAGAAAAAGACCTTGCCATAAATGACGAGATTGACAAACTGCGACTCTCGGCAACGTCGGCGTTACTCTCCGGGCGTAAAGATGTTGTTGTAATCTCCTCTGTTTCGTGCATTTATGGAATGGGGAATCCTTCGGACTTCTACAAAAATGTGTTAGAGATAAAGGTGGGGATGAAACTCGACCGCAATGTTTTTCTGCGTAGGTTGGTGAGCAGTCTTTATGTGCGCAACGACCTTGAACTTAGTCGAGGAATGTTCCGTGTGAAGGGTGATACGGTGGATGTAAGCCTTGCTTACAGCGACCATGTTCTGCGAGTGACTTTCTGGGACGATGATATTGAGAGCATCGAAGAGATTGATGCTGACACAGGGCGACGTATTATTGATTTTGACGAATATAAAATATATCCCGCGAATCTCTTTATGACCACAAAAGAGAGCACTCTCAATGCTATACGGCAGATAGAGGATGACCTTACCGAGCGTGTCGAGTATTTTAAAGAGATTGGCAAGCCTTACGAGGCAAAAAGATTGTACGAGCGTGTAACGTATGACATGGAAATGTTGCGCGAGCTTGGGCACTGTTCGGGCATTGAGAACTATTCGCGTTATTTTGACGGGCGCGAGCCGGGTACACGTCCATACTGTCTGCTTGACTTTTTCCCCGAAGAGTTCCTTATGGTGATAGATGAGAGTCACGTAAGCGTGCCGCAGATTCATGCAATGTACGGTGGCGACCGTGCCCGCAAGATGAATCTTGTGGAGTTTGGGTTCCGTCTGCCGGCTGCTCTTGACAATCGTCCGCTGAAATTTGAGGAGTTTCAATCGATGACGCATCAGGTAATATATGTTAGTGCAACGCCCGACGACTACGAGCTTAGCGAGAGTGGGGGAGTAATAGTGGAGCAGCTTATACGCCCCACAGGGTTGCTCGATCCAATAATAGAGGTGCGCCCGTCAATGAATCAGGTGGACGACCTTATGGAAGAGATTGAGGTGCGCACGCGTCGCGAAGAGCGTGTGCTTGTGACGACGCTCACCAAACGCATGGCCGAGGAATTGACCGAATATCTGCAAAAAAACGGTGTGCGTTGTAATTATATTCACAGTGACATTGACACACTCGAGCGTGTGCAGATAATGACCGACCTGCGCGAGGGACTGTATGATGTTCTTATAGGTGTGAATCTGTTGCGCGAGGGGCTCGACCTTCCCGAAGTCTCGTTAGTGGCTATTCTCGACGCTGACAAAGAGGGCTTCTTGCGCAGCCACCGTTCGCTGACACAGACAGCCGGACGAGCCGCGCGAAACGTAAACGGAAAGGTTATTTTTTACGCCGACCGTATAACCGACAGCATGAAAAAAACGATGGACGAGACGAACCGTCGCCGCGAGAAACAGTTGGCTTATAATAAAGCCAACGGAATAACTCCGCAGCAGATACGCAAGAGCATTGGTAATGCTCTTGCGTCGGAGAAACGCGAGCAGGGCAGGGCGGTTGCTTACAGCGAGGAAACAAGTCCGATGTTCGTGGCTGCCGACCCTATAGTGGAATATATGAGCCGCGAGCAGTTTGAAAAGAGCATAGAGCGCACGCGCAGGCTGATGAAAGAGGCTGCCGACAAAATGGAGTATATCGAGGCTGCGCAGTATCGCGACGAAATGTTGAAACTGCAAGAGCTGCTTAAAAATAAGTAGCGTTTGTCTGTTTAACGTTTGTCGAGAGGAGTAATTTAAAGTGTTTCTCTTTTATTATGGTGATTGAGGAAAAAGTTACCTTATTCGTTGCTAACTTTTGTATTCTACGGTAGTTTTTACCCTTAATCTTTGTTGCAAATTTATAGGTAGTTGTTTCTATCCTTACTTTTCGTCGCACGAAAAGTAACAAAAGGGCACAGCGCAGACAAAATCAGTCACTCGCTCCTCGGCTCACGAATTTTCGCCGGGCGAAAATATCCTTCGTTCGTCGTTCGCTTGTCGGCAACTTTCCCTTGATAGTCGCGGGATGCGCAAGTTTGGCCACGCTTACAGCGCGTCAGAAAACTTGCACCTCTTTTCCGCGCCTCTCTGCGGCCGGTGCCTGTGATTTTGACAACGCTGTATTTTTTTTTGAAGTAACCGTTTGCAAGCAATAAGTAATAAATTTATAGCATCGGTAACTTCTAAAAATTTCCGGCACCGTTAAAGAGCACAGCGAGAGCTCGGCTGTTTTTCGGAAATAGTGCGAAAGTTCGTGCAAGCGAGCGTAACGCAAGTTTACTTGCACGTTACAATGCGAGTGCAGCCGAAGTTCGCCAAAGGCAATGCTCTTTCCGTGTGCCGAGGCTTTTGCTTCTTTTGCCGGGCAAAAGAAGAGAATAGAAAAAGAAGCCTTGCAAATTGCAACGACAATTAAGGATAAAATAGACTACAAATATAAAATCCTCAATCACCATAATAAAATACGAATTTTATATCGAACTGAGGTTATTTATACAAAAGAAATATACAAGGTATTTTTGAAAGATCGGGAACCTTGCCGCGCCAATCTTTTACGGTGCGTGTACGAACAAATTCATCCGGGCAAGTAAGGTTGGCGGCAATGCACAATTTCGTCTGTGGACGGCAGTTTTTTATAATATCCTCAATCATCTTGCCGTTGCGGTAAGGCGTTTCGATGAAAAGCTGCGTCTGCTCCTCGGCATACACACGCTGCTCGAGCTGCTTAATTTTGCGCGCACGTTCATCCGGCTTTATGGGCAGGTAGCCATGAAAAGCGAAACTCTGTCCGTTGAATCCCGAGGCCATCACCGAAAGAATAATACTCGACGGCCCCACGAGCGGCACAACCTTAAGCCCTTTCCTTTGTGCAATGGCAACAACGTCGGCTCCCGGGTCGGCAACGGCAGGACAACCGGCCTCGGAGATTACCCCCATAGGCTTCCCCTGTGTCAGCGGGGCAAGATAACCGGCAATGTCGTTGGGTGATGTATGTTTGTTAAGTTCAAAAAATGTCGAACCGTCAATGTCAAACTGCGGGTCGGCCTGACGCAAAAAACGACGCGCCGAGCGTATGTCCTCCACTATAAAATGACGAATCTCCTTGATAATCTCTATATTATATTGGGGTAACACTTTGGCGTGTGGTGTATCGCCCAAAGTTACGGGTAATAGATAAAGTGCAGTTTCCATTGTTCGTTTCTTTTGTGTATGCAAATATACTATTTTAGGAATAAAAATATTGAAAATATAAATACTTTATGTTTATACTGAAATATGCGTAATTATTTTTATGAGTTTAGAAGCTGTTTAAATTTCTTTCAAAAAAATATATTACATTGCTCGCAAGTTGTGCTTGCCTTTTTATGCTCTTTTTTGCCTGTTTTTCCCTTTTTCGCAGTTACATAGCCCGCTATGCGCCTTTAAAAAATGAAAAAACATACTAAAAAAGACCTATAAAAATTTCATGGACATAAATTTAAACAACTTCTTATTTTATGTTGATTTTTAGGATTTTAATTTAAATAGTGAATTTATAAAATATTTTATGGTTGTTTATTAAATAATAGTTATATTCGCGGTAGGTTGCGAATATTTACTGCACTACACAATGACGTTTCATGTTGCACTTGTTGGGGCGTCTAATACGAGATTTATTTTTTGATTTTAAATAACAAATTTAAATGAAACCCATATTCTTACGTTTCCTTGATGAACTGGAGGTTGAATACACTACGCAATATGCAACTTCTACGCACGACGAACATCCATATAAAAATACAATATATGGCCTTTCTTCTATGCTCGATAAGTATAATATTTCCAACGTCTCTTATACTCTTAACGATAAAGAGGAACTTCTGAAGTTACAAGCACCGTTTATAGCACAAGTAACCGAAGAAATT
>SUXQ01000007.1:0-22471 GCA_015060905.1 Bacteroidales bacterium
ATATTTTCCAAACAAACAATAGCTATTCTCTTTTTTCTCAAGAGAATAGCTATCTTTTTTTAATCTCTTCCGCGTAAGGATAATGAAAGTAAAGAGGGCAACCCATTTTTACTTTTGGGTCACCCTCTTTGAACATTTATAAAGTCTATGTAACCCCGCATTTTTATTCAAAAAAGCAGAAGCTATAGAACAAAATGTATTTTCAATAGTTTTATATTATGGTACAATACAACAATACCTTATATTAAAACTAAAAAAATGGATGCAGCAAAATTTAGAAGAGAACTGCTGGAGGTGCAATCGGAATTACACCGATTCGCCTACAAACTGACGGCAGACAGAGACGAGGCGAACGATCTTTTGCAAGAGACATCATTAAAAGCACTTGACAACATGGACAAGTACATGCCCGACACAAATTTCAAAGGGTGGATGTACACCATCATGCGCAACATCTTCATAAACAACTATCGCAAGGTTGTGCGCGACCAGACGTTTGTAGACAGGACAGACAACCTGTACCACATGAACCAATCGTTGGAAATTGATACAGACTCTACCGAAGGTAATTACGACATTAAAGAGATAAGGCGCGCCGTAAACAGTCTTCCGAGCGAATACAGAATACCTTTTGCCATGCACATTTCGGGCTTCAAATACCGCGAAATAGCCGAAAAGCTATCATTGCCTTTAGGAACGGTAAAAAGCCGAATATTCTTTACTCGGCAACGTCTGCAATCGCAACTTCACGATTTTATTGCTTAAGAGAAATTACTATTAGTTTTTTTCAAGGTTGTAATTGACCTGCAACATACCTACCAGTCGGTCGTAACGCCCACCAAATTCGCGATGATATATCATTATAAGATACTCATTCTCGGTATTGTAAAAATCGCCCTCGGAAGGAGCCGTTACGCCGACCTGTTCCCCACGTGGCACCCATAGATAGTGGTAGTTGTAAAGTCCCAATTTAAGCAACTGAACGGCGCGGTAACATTGATTTTCATTGTCCCACTGCAAACGGTTGTTTGCACCAAAGAAATTTCCGTTAAAGTCGCCGCAGAGATAATAATCGCCGCTACCATCATAAGGAGCTTTCAGTGTGAAATGTACCGCCGCATAATCGGCCTCTATTGCGCTGCCGTATCCTTGCAGAGTATTTATAAAATATCGTCCATTCTCGTCGCGGGTGTTCGTATATGTGGGGCGCACCTTGTCGGTGTAAAGTTCGGCGTGAAAATATGGCTCGGAATATTGTACGCGGTCTACATTTTGTCCGGGAGCGTACGGGTCGGTAAGTTCGAAACGTCTATACTCGTTGCCTGCCTTAAAGATAAGTTTCTCATTGTAAACATATTGCAGCGACGTGCTTGTTACATAAGTAGGCTTAATGCCACTGACACAATTATCGGGACGACGATTCTGATAGATTACAGGCTTAACGTCTGTCGCCGGCGACATAATATTATACCCCGCATAGTGAACATCAAACGACAGTTGTTGATGCGAAACATTCGTATCAACATCTGTATTTCCGCTTATTTTTGCCGACACGCGCAGTTTAGGGGCAAGAACTGCAAATGCAAACACAGCGACGGGAGTTTCATCATTCTCGTCGTCGAAAATCTCGACCTTGTAATTTCCCGAAACTTTCAGGCGTACATCGTCGTTGGGCAGTGTAAATTCGTAGTGTGTATACAATTGGGTGGTTGTCACCGAATTTTCCCACTCGTCAATGGGGCGGTCGTTGAAGCCATCTATATAATCTATTGCATGCAATTCCGAGGGGGTCCAGTCGGCATTGCAATGAGAAATGTGGTAAGTGAAGCGTTTATAGGTGTGCGAAAGTTCGTCAAAAGAGAAGAGAAGTTCATCATCGCTGCCAAGAGTAATTACCGCCGGCTTTGACCAATCGTCGTTGAGCACCATCTGTAATGATGAAATGTTGCGACTTAACGACCGGGCAAATTGAGCAGAGGCTGCAAAAGCCGAGAACAGGAAACAAACTATCAAAAAATATTTTCGCATCATTCTTTTCAAGAGTAATTATCTGAATATTCGCATACAATTATCATTTGGACGACGAATGTGCAACATTCTTGCAAGTTCGGGGACAAGCACATTCACAGGGGTCGCATCCTTAATATACTCGGGTTGAATTCCGTTGCCGAAAAGTACCATCGGAAAGTTTACTGCACCGCGACGCACAAGATTCGAGGCAGAGGCAGCATGTTTGGCCATGTGCCATCCGGGCATCAGACGCAACCAAATGTCACCCGAACATGCTGAGTTGTAACCGTTCTTCACATACTGAAGTTCGGGACTGAGCATTCCGCCGAGACGATAGATGGTAAATACATCCTCGACGCCATCGACGCTCATTAGAAATTCCACAGCATGGGAAATAACATCGAGCTTATCGAGCTGCATCTGCTCTATCAATTTGCGGTTAAGATAAATTTGCGAATTGTAGTACTGTTCTACATATTTTGCCTTGCCGAATATTGCACCTAAATAAACATCGAGCAGAGCCGCCACACGATCAATGTGCACAAGCCCTGAAGGAATCTTGTATATAGAGTCATTTGTTTCGCCCTCGACTACATAACCCGTTGAAGATAGGCAAACTAATACATTTTTCATTCCCACCCGTTTATCAAGTTCTTTCATAAGATCGGAAATATTTTCATCGAGTTTGGAATATATATCCTGAACTTCTATGGGGCGATCATCCATAGGTGCACTTTTATAATTTCCTGCGTAGTAGGTAACTGCAAGATAATCGGGAATATCGTCGAGGCCCATTTTTGTTCCTGAAAGACAGCCTACCGCCATGTCCGTAATTTCATCGTTCATACAAGCACTTGTCTTATAATCTGCGACATTTGTCTTTCCGTCAAAAGTATATTTGAAAGGTTCGGGAGCCTTCTCACCGAAATTTTCATAAATTTCGGTCGGAAAAGTTGGCACCCATTCACTTTTCGAGTCTTTAAGAGCCTTATTCTTTGCCATTGCCCACATAGGGAACTCTCCATAATAGGACGAAGAGCACCATTTGCCTGTATCATTATTCTTCCACAAAACAACATCTGCTGCATGCCCACCCGAAAGGACGGCTGCGTCAGCGTCGGGAGCAATGGCACAAACGATAGACTTACCACGTGTGGCACGTTTCATTTCGTCGGGGAGGGATATTGCCTTTAGTTTCGTGGGCGAGACAGTTTCGTTGGTGTTTATGCCTTTGCAAGCAAGATCCTCGGTACAATCGACCAGACGCAACGAGTTTCTGTCGAGCCAACGTGAAGCAACTATACCATTCACATAGGGGTTGGTACCGGTAACCAAGGTAGCCATCGCCGAGGCACGGTCGATACTTTCGAAAGCATAATATCCGTTGGAGTAGAAACGTCCGCCTTTTAAAAGACGTTTAAAACCCGTCTCGGAATATAGATCGCTAAATTCGTGCAGAAAGTCGGAACGCAGTTGATCAATGGTTATCATTACCACCAACTTCGGAGTTTGTATTGTATCTTGAGCCTTGACGCTAAGCATCGCAGCCATAAACATGCAAAATAGTAATCGGATTTTCATTTTCGTATATGCGTAATATGTAAAGAACGTATCAAAAGAGTAACAGCAAACATATATATTGCTACAGGAATATATTGCGGAATAAACGGTGAGAGTATAAGAAACTGTGCCACCATTATTGTCTGCATCCACATTATATTCTGTTTGCGACCTTTTATTATATTATATATAAATATGGGCAACAGCAACAGTGGCAAAGGGTTAAATAACAATACCAACAAATTGCTGCCAACAGTAGGATGTACCGAAAAAAGCACCATAAATGCTATCAACAGACCCGCAACGCCTTGTATAAACAGCAACACCGCATCGACCAACCAAAATAGTTTGCGTTTACGATACTCGATGTATGTCATTGCAATTATTAACACCAAAAGCGATGCAAAAAGAAGGTTGGGAGTAAAAAAGATAGCCCCGCCAACATTCTCGTTCACAGGCTCCAGAAGATTATTCGTCTGCACCACTAAAGGCTTTACACTATCCCCTGCAAGCAAAATTGTAGCTGTTGAAAAATCGTGCATCAGAGTAGAGGGAATAAATTGCATGGTACGCGCACCTTGAGCAACATCCGCTTCACAACCAAGCAACAAATCTATTCCGAAACTGTACCAGGGCGACACTGCCGTAAAGCGATGGACAACATCGCGGAAAGTATCATCGCCGTCACAAACAAAATACTCGACCTCACCAACGTCGGCAAGGGCATTTTCTATTATGTCACGAGCTTTAGTCGTACAGTTACTATAAAAATAATTATATCGATAAATTCTATTCTTGGGTCGATAATTCTCGAGCAACAGATTCAAAAGTCTCTTTTGCTGAAACGAGTCGAGGGCAAGCACCTGCTCCACCACCCCCGAACCACGCATGGCATACTCCTGAATAAAATATTCATATTCAACAAGTCCCAGCATATAATCAGTCTCGCCAAGAACAAATTTTGCAACAAAGTTAGGCTCGGAAAAATCAAAAACACCGTAATTAAAAACCAAGTCCTGATTTTTATCCGGATTACAATAGCGCAAGGCCGTATGCCCGAAAAAAGCATAAACCTCGTCACCCGGCGAGCATGTAAGCAGACTCATATAGGGACGCTCGGCACTTTCAGCCCCCTGCAAAGGAGCAAAAAACAGCGCCAAAAAACATAATATCGAAACAAATAAACGGCTCATTGAAAAATCATAAACAGCAAGGCCTAAAATACCCTGCTGCAAATTAACTGCAAACTTAACAATAAAATTTGAATTAATAAACAGCTTGCGCCCTTTTAACCTATCAGAATACTATAAGTAGACGCCCAAAATGCACAAACCCGCCCAATTTGTGCATTTATTTGACTATAAATTTGTACTTTGAAAAAAAAGAGTTACCTTTGCAGCAAATAATTAGAATACTCCGAATATGAAAAAGACAATTGTAGATTTATTCGAGAACTCTGTAAAGACGTATGCCAACAACACATTCCTGTTGGAGAAAAAAACAAAAAAGTTTGAGCCCACCACCTACAAAGAGACACAGAAACTTGTGTACCGTCTGGGTGCAGGCCTTCAAGAACTTGGAGTAAAGAAAGGCGAGACAATGGCCCTTCTCTCCGAGGGTAGAAATCTGTGGATTATCGGAGAACTTGCGATGTTCTATGCAGGAGCTGTCAACGTTCCCCTATCTATAAAATTGGAAGAGAGCAACGACCTTTTGTTCCGTTTGATTCATGGCGATGTTCAATACATTATGGTATCCGGCCAACAGCTAAAGAAGATTCGTCAGATAAAAGACAAACTTCCCTTGTTGAAACATATTATCGTATTTGACGAAGCAATCGACAGCCTAAAAGAGCTTGAGGATAAGGAAATTACCTTAAGCGAAGTAAATAAATTGGGCGACAAGTTCCTTGCCGAGCACTCTATGGAAGAATTCCTCGCAATAGCAAACTCCCTGCAGAACGACGACTACGCAACAATCACATACACATCGGGAACAACAGCCGACCCCAAAGGCGTAGTGCTTACCCACCGCAACTACACAGCAAACGTAGAGCAATCATGCACATTGGTGGACATTAACGAGAGTTGGCGCACACTCATCATTCTGCCCCTCGACCACTGCTTTGCACACGTAGTAGGCTTCTACATAATGTTGTCAAAGGGCGCAACAGCCGCAACCGTACAGGTAGGACGCACACCTATGGAGACACTCAAGAACATCCCCTTGAACATAAAAGAGGTTAAGCCCCACTTTATCCTCAGCGTACCCGCGCTTGCAAAGACATTCAAGAAAAATATCGAAAAAGGAATTGCAGCCAAAGGCGACAAAGCTGTCAAAATGTTCGAATTCGCACTTAAAGTGGCACAAATTTACAACGGCGAGAGCAGCCGAGAGCCAAAAGGTCTGCGCATATTCCTGAAACCCCTCGTTGCACTCTTCGACAAAATACTATTCTCGAAGATACGCGAAAATTTCGGAGGCGAACTTCGCTTCTTCATCGGCGGTGGTGCACTGCTCGACAAAGACCTTCAGAAATTCTATATGGCAATAGGAATGCCCATGTTCCAAGGCTACGGACTGAGCGAGGCAACCCCTGTAATCTCGTCAAACGGTCCCGAATTATTCCAGTTGGGTTCAAGCGGTAAACTCGTAAAACCCATTGAACTTAAAATCTGTGACAGCGACGGCAAAGAGCTTCCCACGGGCGAGAAGGGCGAAATTGTTATAAAAGGCGAAAATGTGATGGCAGGATACTGGAAAAACCCCGACTCGACAGCAGAGACTGTACGCGGCGGCTACCTTTACACAGGTGACCTGGGCTACATGGGCAAAGACGGCCTTCTTTACGTCCTCGGACGTTTCAAGAGCCTGCTCATCGGCAGCGACGGCGAGAAATACAGCCCCGAAGGCATCGAAGAGGCAATGGTGCAACTGTCACCCTGCATCGACCAGATAATGCTATACAACAACCAATCGGCCTATACAACAGCACTCATCGTGCCCAACAAAGATAAGCTCAAAGAGGCTATAAAAGCACAAGGCCTCACACTCGACAGCGAAGAGGGCAAGAAAGCAGCCATCGTCCAGATTGAAAAAGAGGTAAATGCCTTCAAGAAAGGCGGTGAGCATGCGGCACTCTTCCCCGACCGTTGGTTGCCCAGCACATTTGCCATCCTGCCCGAGCCCTTCACCGAGCAGAATCAAATGATAAACAGCACCATGAAAATGGTACGCGGCAAGATAGAAAAAGCATATGCAGCACGCATCGAGCACCTCTACACAGCCGAGGGCAAACAAATTCTCAACCCCGAAAATATAAAATCTTTGGGATAAAAAATAATTTACCCCATAAAAAATCAGCAATAGAGCCTGTGCATAGGCTCTATTGCTGATTTTTTATGGGCAACCACACGACCTTGTCACATCCACCATATATTCGGTAGAGCCGTATCCGAACCAATACCCCTGAGCACCAACAACATTCGAGGGTAAATTACGAGAATAAGGCATAAGAAAGTTACGCGAAAAAGCAACAACGTCACGATACATCTCCCAGTAAGCAAAAGCCACACTATCAATATGCGCAAATTTTACAAAAACCCTATCACCAGCATTAAAATAGCTACGCTCATCCTCATCGAATATTGAATTACCCGAGTAAATTGTTACGCCAACACTCTCACCAGCAAACTGCGCATCGTCAAAAACCGCCAAATTAGAAGACAAATAAAAAGAATCACATCCCTCAACCATAGTAAAAAACTTATAATAATTCTTCTCGGACGGCGAATCATGAAAATAAGCATTCAAATAACACAATGAATCAACATCGTCACAAGGCCTGGCAATGATAGAATCTAACAACAGTTTATCAGGAATAACAGTCTCAGCCTCGGCATAATAATCCTTATACTCCACCGTCAGCTTATATTTTTTTCCGACCACTCCACGCATTTTAGCTGTCGTATAAATATAAGGAGGGAAATAATTATCAGTAGCTTTTCCCGTTAGCACAACCTCACTATCCCCATCATTGATAGTTACTTTTGCCCATTTTATTATATGGTCGCTAATATTGGAATAATCCCTATATTCATCATCAACAATAATAGCCTCGGTAAGAATGACAACCGGAAAACCATCAGCGTCTATCCACCCCTCTACAATCATTTGTGGTTCCGAAGCAACAAATATATCCTTTGTACACGAAGAAAGAATAACACCGGCTATAAATAGACACAAAGACCTCATATGCTTTTAAAATTTACAATAATAACTTACCGATGGAAGAATACTCATAATAAAACCCATTCCAACATAAGCAAATTTATTCTCGTAAAATTTTAAACGATAATAAATTTTATTTTTATGCATCAAGGCATTATAAATGGAGAAATTAACCCCCTGTTCAACACCGGCTTTTCTATGAAAGGTATAATTCATGGACAAGTCCAATCGCGAATAAGGCGCCACTCTATTAGAATTATGCTTATCATATTCGGAAATTAAATTACCATTAACCATATAAAATTTTTTAGGAGCTGTAAATGGAGTACCCGAAGCAGCAACAAATGTAGCACCAACATCAAACTTATCATTAAATTTATATGTAGCGACAGCATTAAACTCATACAGTCTTTCGTGATTGGCAGGATACCACCCAGAGCCATACAAAGGCGATTGTCTCATTGCCCTACCAACAGCAACAGACAGCCATCCGGTAAGACTTCCGCTACATTTGTTCAACATCAAATTCAAGCCATAATTTTCCCCATCACCAACAATCAAGACATTCTCCATCTTAAAAGTATCGGAATAAAAATCGAAAATATTACCATCATACTCTATCAGATTATACAGCCTCTTATAATAAAGTTCACACGAAAGATTATAATCTCCACCAAAAATATCTTTAGAATAGGAAAGAGTATAATTCTGCGAATATTGCGGCGGCAAATTGCCATCCGACGACAATCGGAATTCTATTGGCAATCCCATGCTCGACAGCCCCGTTTGCAAAATATACTGATGCCTAATATCCCACATAAAACTCAGACGCCCCAAAGATGCAGTTTCATAACCCAACGTCACAGCAGGATTCAACGATGAATAATATTTCGATGAAGGAGATATATAAAAATTTGTATTTGCACCACACTCTACACTAAAATTCTCAAATAATGAAAATCTATATTTTCCATGCAATAAAAGTTCTTTACAATTGCGTGTAACAGTACTATACTCTTTATATCCATTATCAGTCTCTATCAAAGGAGATTGCGGTTTTATTCTATGCACTACAGCCGAAAAGCCACATCGCCAATTATCCCCGGCAAAAGTACCAGCATATCCCCAATCATAAATAGCCGAAGGCATACGAAAATTTATTTCCTTTCGTACAATAGAAAAAGAATTTTTGTAATTTGTAGTATAAATATAATGCTCAAAATTAAAATTCTCGGCCTTATATTCATGATGGGCGGCAAGCAAAAGATTCCCCCATTTTGCCGAAAAATCAGTTGCTTCACTCTCGATAACGGAAGCATCATCGTATCCACCATAAAAATCGAGCCATATTTTATTATCCTCATTCGGAGTATATAAATAAGTAGCATTAAAATCAGAAAAGCCATATTTTAGCTTATTACCATCCCATTCCAACAAAGAACCGTAAAGCAAATTCAAATACGAAGCACGCAAAGAGACAAAAAGAGCAGACTTTCTATTTACAGGAACGCGCAACGTACCCTGAGACGACATTACTCCTGCTGCAAACTCACCATTTACACTATCAGGAACAAGAGACGGTAGTTGCATACTCAGCTCACCACCCAAACGCCCCGACGTCATAGACTCGCACATCGATTTTGAAAAAGACATTGTTGGGTAATGCGACGAATTAAAAACCGAGAAGAGTCCCAACAAATGCGCAGCATTATAAACAGGTACACCACCAATAGCAAGCATATTATGCATATTATCGCAACCCTGCACATGCAAGCCCGCATCATATTCAGAATTTGTCTGTACACCCGGAAGCAATTGAACATAATGCAGAGGGTCGGCATTTCCCAATATTTTAGGAAGCCTATGCATCATTTGCATATTCCATTTTACGGTTTTACCATTATTTTCGGGTGCAATATAAAAATTGCACCTATCACCAACAATTGCGACACTGTCCAACAGAGACGAAGGAATAGTATCATTTACTGCACATGCATAGCTCAAATGAAAAAAAAACGACAGCAATATAAAAATAATACGCATAAGAAAATGAAATATAAATATAATAGAGAGAAAAACTTTTCTCTCTATTATATTTATATTAATAAAGCAGTTAAAATTAATTCAACATATCCTCAAACGACTCTATTAAATCCTCGAATTTATTTATAACAGACCTAAAATTTCTATCGTTAAAAAAGACTTCAAACAAAGTATATGTAGTCTTATCCTCATTGAAATATATCACATAATCACAATACCACTCTTCGTAATAATAAGATTTATCAACAGCAGGCTCCATTTTCATTTGAGCATACTTATAATTTTTGCCATTGTAATAAACTCCAAGATCGAGCAACGAATTGGCCATATTTATGCAAGACTTGAATTTATTCTCATTCTCACAATTCTCGTCAGCCTCTTCCAAATATTCACAATAGCGAATAACATCGTTACATGTTCCTTTTATCTGAATATTGCCCATTATATCAATGCTGACATTTGCATTCTTACAAGAATTTAAATCCTCGTCAGAAACATTAACATCGGCAGAAACAGTTATTGAGATAAGATTATTGCCATTGTGTTTTATTTTATACGAAACAGAAGCATCTTTACCGGCGTTGTAAGCTACTTTTTCGGCATTAATTTCATAATTATCTATTGTAACGTTTGCGGAAACCGAATAAGAATCCTTACTTAAGTCAAATTCTTCACCTCTCATTGATGAAAGATCAGTATTAACAACTACTTTAACAACGGTCTTACTACCTTGAGTGAAAGTTAATTCCATACGCTCGGGAACAGCAATGGTATTTTCGTAAACATCGTAATAGTCGTGATAGTAATACCCATCATAATAATAGTCATTCCAATCTTCTGAACGACCTACATATACTTTTTTAACATCGCCACTTGTTGTCAAACTTGCCAAACAAGTCTGTCCATACATATCTTTTACGATAAACTGCAGATCATTGGATTTTTCATACACCCATTTATAGTCTTTAGCTGTAAATTTTCCTTTCAAATTGGATAATTTATACAATCTTTCATAATTATCATAGTGTTCATAACCCCAATAATTATTGTTGGTATTTGTACCTATAAATATAGTAATTGCATCAAGATAATCGTCGAGCCACTCATCTACTTCATCTGTATCATAATCGGAATACTCCTCTGACAAATACTCTGTAAGGTCTACAACCGATTCAAAGTTTCTAGCCTTAAATTCATCAAGGAAATTAAGTGCCACATTCTCCATAAACTCTTTTTGTTCAATAGGAGACATTTCATTAGTTGCATTATTGCCATTGTTGTCACCGGAATCATCAGAACCACCAGGAGAGGTTATCTCAGTATCTTCTTCATCACTGCCACAAGACGTAATAGTAATTGGGAACACAAAAAGTGCTAACAACATCCAAAATAACAAATAAATTTTCTTTTTCATTTTTATATATTTATGATTATTTGGCAAATGTAATATAAATATCTTTAACAACATAGTTGTAAACAAAAAACTACACAAATTTAAAGAATTATAAACAAGCACCTAAAAATAAAAAGTATACAATCTGTCGGCCGTTTCGAAAAAATGCAATAATTTTGCATAAAATTACTAATCAACAAAAAAGTAGAAACAGGCTCTCTATGAAAAAACTTTTACTTTCAATAGCATTATTATCAACAACAATATTCTCCATTGCGCAACAACGTACCGAGGCCGAGGCCGCAGCAATAGCAAAAGCCTTCATGCAAAATAACGGCTACAATTTTAACATCACAAAATCAACAACACCCGCCAAGATACGCGCAAAGAAAGCCGGAGAAATAGTACCCTATTACATATTCAACGACACACAGAAAGGCGGTTTTGTAATTGTAGGCGGTCAAGAAGCAATGAGCGACATTCTCGCATACTCCGACGAAGAGTGTTTCGACCCAAACAACATTCCACCCGCAGCAGCAGAGTGGCTCGAAGTATACTCACAGTGCGCAATAGCAGCGGCCGACAACCCCGAAAAATCAATGAACGAGAAAAAAGCCGCAGCAATAGCAAAGGCAAAAAGTAACTTCTCGCAGCGTCAAAATATGGAATCCCTTCTCGGTGAAATAAAATACAACCAGTCAGCCCCCTACAACAAAGCCTGCCCCATCCTAAATACTGCAAGCGAGGGCAAAAGCCACGCCCTTACCGGCTGCACACAAACAGCACAAGCAATGATTATGCGCTATTGGAAACACCCCAGCCGTCCCAGAGGTTACAAATCATACACATCTTACCGTCCCGATGCTCCGAGCCAATATGTTGATCTTGAAGTAAATTTCGACGACGCCGAGCCATACAAATGGGACAAGATTCTTCCCCGATACGAAGGTCACAGCTACACAGACGAACAAGCCGATGCCATCGCCATACTAATGTACCACTGTGGCGTATCGAACGAAGCAGAATATGGCCTCAGCGTCACCCTTGCAGCAATCAACTACCAAGGCTTAGTTGATTATTTCGGCTACGCAGACGACATTGTCATAGACAGCTACACTTATTATAAAAACAAGACCAACGGCGATAATGAATTCCGTGCATCACTTATTAACGAAATAAGCCAGAGACGCCCTATATTGGCAGGCGGATGGAGTGCCGACTACACAGGAAGTCATTACTACGTCATCGACGGATACGACATTAACAATCTGTTACATTTCAACCTCGGTTGGAACGGCATTAGCAACGGATACTACGAAGTTGTTCCCGTCCCACAGGCACCCTACAGTTACAATATGTACGTGTGCAGACACATTCACCCCGAAGGTCGTCTGACCCCCACAAGCCCCATCCGCAAAGTAGTAATGGAGGCCGGTCTTGGAGAATTCAACGAACAGAGTACAAACATCATCAGCACACTAAAATCACTCGACAGCGACAGCAAATATGGCGAAAGCCTTATATGTATAGCAACCGCAAACAACGAAAAAGAAGCAGAGAATCATCTTGAAGGCCTCGGCAGCATACAAGGCATACTGATAGACCGATGCGACACAGTAAAAAACAGTATATCAACATTATCCGTAGAAGAAGTTTACAAAAAACGCATAAACACCGATGCACCTGCAAACATTGACATTGATGCTGTTTTTACAGCCGAAGACAGCATGAAAGTATCCGTCGCAAGCCTCTTTTCAAGCAACATAGAAAATGCAAACTACCGCTATTTGTTTGTGTACACCGAGGACAATGTAAAAATAGCCGGAACAACATACAACTACATTGCAAGAGGAACATACCCCGACAACAAAGGCTACGAAAATTCAATCCCCGCAAAGGTCGAGAAAGACAAAGAATACATCTTTGAGCAGACAATACCACTCCCATCGACAATAGACGACATCAACGCCACTACCCTTATAGCGTTAATGCTTGACACAAAAAGTGGAGAAATTGTAAATGCCAACACCCTTGACCTTAAGCAGATAAACACATGGCGCGAAAAACAAAAGCCCTCGTTCTACAATAACGGGAAACTACTCGCCACAGGAACAACATTCGACACATACTCTTACGACGAAGAAGCCAAACGCATGTATTTCCCCGTAAAGCTCAACAACCCCCTGCACGAGCCTATGGAAATTGAATTAATAGCCGAAGAAATTGAACTTGGCGAAAATGCAGAGGTACAGTTGGGAGAAAATGCCGGAGAAACTGCCGTCGTATATAATTTGGCACCCCTTGCAATAGACAGCACAATGACACTCTATCTGAACATCGACGACGAATACAAAAGTTCAGAATCAACAGTCAAACTATCAGTAATTTACAATGAAAAAGTAGTTACAGAACAAATTGTAAATTTCAAATTCATAGAAACAGCACTAGGAGTAAACACATACACTGTACGCACAGCCGGAACACTTAAAGACATTGTCCCCGAAACAGCCATAGACACAATGACAAGTATAGCAATAACAGGACTCCTATCGGGGAAAGACATGCTGTTCATTCGCGAAAGTCTTAAAGCAGACATTATAGACCTTTCAAGAGCAAGCATCGTAACAAGCGACGAAAAATACTACAGCAATAATACAACCGAAAAGAACATCATTGGCACAAGAATGTTCATCAATGTGAATGCCAACAAAATAATACTGCCCGAAACGGCAATAAAAATAAACACCTACGCATTCTACAACAGTGCAAACCTCAAAAATGTCATCATCGGAGAAGGTGTAACCTCCATAGGCAACTACGCATTCAAAGGCTGCCCCATAGAATGTATCATCTGCAAAGGCGAAACACCGGCAACAGCAAACATAAATACATTCGACAACAGCACAATAGCAAATGCAACCCTCGTAGTACCCACCGAAGCATCCATCGAAGCATACAAAGCATCAAAAGGCTGGAAAAACTTCGGCACCATCACCAGTTACGACAAATATCTAACCAATATACCCACCGCAACAAAAGAAGACACAGTAAAAGTCAAAGATGAAAAAATCACAGTCAGCCAAAATACAGAAGTTGCAATTTACACCATCACCGGAAAACTTGTAACCAAAGGTAACGCCGGGGAATATACACTACCCACAGGCAACTACATTGTAAAATTCGGAAATAAAGCCATCAAAGTATCCATAAACAAACTACGCTGACAACAAACAGTTACACATATAAATATCATCAATATTTTAGGAGTAAATAAAAAAAAGCAGTAACTTTGCACGGTTAAAGTACGATAATATAAAAAACCAACAACCGACACGCAAATTGAATCTTATAATTGACATAGGCAACAGCAGTTGTAAATCGGCACTATTCGAAGAGGGAACAATGAAAGCTTTCCACAAAGGGAACAACACCACCATTGAAAAACTCGACGAATGGAACAAAACTTACAAAATAGAAAAAGCCATACTCTCGTCAGTCATAGAGATTCCCGAAACGATAGTCGGACAAATGGAAACATTGTCGTGCCGATACATACATTTTAATGCGCAAACAAAATTACCCATTAAAATATTGTACAGAACACCCCACACGCTTGGAGCAGACCGCATAGCAGCAGTCGTTGGCGCACAAGGCGAAGCACCACAAAAAGACATATTGGTAATAGACGCCGGCAGTGCCATCACATACGATTTTCTTGACGCACAAGGAAATTACCACGGAGGCAATATAGCCCCCGGAATAAACATGCGTCTGACAGCCCTGCACGAATACACAGGCAAACTGCCACTCGTATCCTCCGAAGGCGACACACCGGCAATGGGATACGACACAGAAACCGCCATACGCAGCGGAGTAATAAACGGAATAAAACACGAAATTGAAGGATATATTTCTGAGACAATCAAAAAATACCCCTCTCTTTTGGTTTTTTTAACGGGCGGGGACGAAAAAATATTGATAAATAACATAAAAAGTCGCATCTTTGCCGACGAATACCTTGTCCTTAAAGGACTAAACAGAATATTAACCAATCATGGCACAATATAAAAGACTACTATTCATATTTTTAACAACACTTATAAGCACCCTTGCACAAGCCGAGAATGGAATAAACTCACCCTACTCGCGCTTCGGGCTCGGCACATTGTCCGACCAAAATTTAGGAGTGAACCGTCAGATGGGAGGACTCGGCTATGCGCTGCGCGACAAAAGCTACATCAACCTGCTAAACCCCGCAGCCGTATCGAGCGCAGACAGCACAACCATGATATTCGAAGGAGGCTTCTCTTTCCAGAATGGCAACTTCAAAGAAGGCGACACCAAGATGAATGTCAAAAATGCAAGTTTCGACTATTTGGCAATGAGTTTCCGTTTAAGAAAAAATCTGGGATTCGCAATGGGCATACTCCCCTACTCCAACGTAGGATACTCGTTTGGCAGCAACGAAACAATTCTCAGTCCCGACGGCGACACAAACGGCTCATTCAGCAGCATATACAACTACAACGGAAGCGGAGGCCTGACACAACCATTTGTAACCATCGGTTGGGGAATCACAGACAATTTCTCGATAGGCGTCACAGCATCTTATCTCTACGGAGATATCACCCACAGTATAAGCAACGAATTCACCGACAACAACATAAGCAACAGAGCACGTCAATACAACATAAACGTCTCGAACTACAAAGCCGACTTTGGACTGCAATACAGCAAAAAAATATCAGAAAAGCACAGCTACATATTAGGAGCAGTATATTCGTTAGGGCACGACCTTAACGCCGACGCACAGCTCGTAGAGCGCAAGACAACAAGCGGCGTTACAGAATACAACGACACTACAAGTTTCGAAAATGCATTCAAACTTCCCCACACATTCGGAGTAGGAGTCACATATACCTACAACGGAAAGTGGACCATCGGAGCCGACTATACATTCCAAAAATGGAGCGAATCGTCATTCTTCGGCGACAATAAAGGATGCGACCGCAGCAAAATATCGCTCGGACTCGAGTACAACCCCAACAAAATTTCGCGCAACGTACTTAAACGCACACGTTACCGCGCAGGCGTATATTATGCCCAGCCATACACCGAATTCAATGGCAAAAAAGGATGCGAAGAGTACGGCATCAGCGCAGGATTCTCGCTCCCCATGACAAGTAACAACAACATGAACAACAACAGAAGTCTGTTGAATGTATCGGGACAATTCGTCCGCATAAACCCAAAAACCGACGGAATGATAACCGAAACCTATCTTCGTTTAAACATAGGCATCACATTCAACGAATTCTGGTTCTTCAAAACAAAAGTAAACTAATCAAATTATTATAAACAAAACCATGAAAAAACAGTTTCTTTTAATTGTATCGTTATTGGCAACCGTTGGTGCAATAGCACAGAACGGAATCACCAACGCATACCGTTTCGGTCAGGGCGAAGACAGCATCAAGTGTATAAACGCCATAAGCGTTTACAGCTTAAACCTTCAGAACAAAAGCTACGCAGAGGCCTACCCACATTGGAAAGAGGTATTTACCAACTACCCCGTAGCACGTGTAGACACATACACAAAGGGCGAACAACTGTTAAAAGCACTTATTGCAGCAACAACAGACGCAACAAAAAAAGCTGAATACGTAAACGAACTTATGAGCGTGTACGACCAGCAGATGAAATACATTGACAAATTGCAAGAAATTACAAAGACCCCTCTCTCGGCAGGAGCAGTTCTTGGTAAACGCGCCCTTGCATACATTTCTTATGTTCCCAAAGCATCACTAGACTCGGCCTACAACATGTTGTCAAAGTCAATAAACATGGAGAAAGGAATGTCTGAATATGTAGTTACACAGCAGTTCATGAAAATGTCCGCTCAAAAGTACAAAGCCAACAAAGCCGAGCATGGCGAGCAAATTATTCAAGACTACCTTGACGCATCGACCTACGTAGTAGAGGTACTCGACAAATACAACGAAAGAATCGACTTCTACGGAAAAAGATACAAAGAGACAAGCGACCCCAAAGACAGCGTTCGCGCCGACGGCTATGGCAAGATGATTGACGCTGCCCGCATCGCACGTAGTAACATCGACGCATACTTCATCAACAGTGGAGCAGCATCTTGTCAGGACCTAGACACAATCTATGCCCCCAAAATTGAAGAAAACAAAGAGAATATCGAGTATCTGAACAAAGTAATCAATGTGATGAGTATGCTCAAATGTACCGAACAGGATGCATACTTGACAGCATCAGAGTACGCACTTGCTATCAACCCCACAGCAAAAGCTGCAATGGGTGTAGGTTTCCGTTACTTCAAGAAAGGTGAGGTTGACAAGGCTATGGAACTGTTCGACCAAGCAATCAGCCTCGAAACAAGTGTCACCAACAAAGCCGAAATGTGCTACAAAGCAGCCGTTGTTAATTACAGTCAAAAGAAATATGCAAAAGCTCGCGAATATGCCCAGAAAGCAATCGAGCTTAACTCAAAATACGGAATGCCCTACATTCTTATAGCACAATGCTACGCAGCTGCGCCCAACTGGCACTCGGATGCTATAATGAACAAATGTACATATTTCTTAGTACTCGACAAGCTTAACCGCGCAAAAGCAGTAGACCCCTCTATTGCAAAAGAGGCTCAGAAATACATTAACTCTTACAGCACATACACACCCGCAGCAGACGACCTCTTTATGCTGGGCTACAACAAAGGTCAGGCAATCACTATTGGTGGATGGATAAATGAAAGAACTACAATTCGTTAAGAATATAATAAAAAGCACATGTACAACAATCGCTTTACCGGCGATTGTTGTACTATTTTCTCTTCTCTCGTGCAGCGACGAAAAGAAAAGCACCGCAGCCCCCATTGAAGAGCCCGACTCCATACCCTATTTAAGCACATACGGAGTCACCACACTCATCAGCGACTCGGGGCGCATAAGCTACAGGATAGAGGCCGAAGAGTGGCTCATCTACGAAAAGCGCAACCCCAAATATTGGGCATTCGAAAAAGGCGCATATCTGGAAAAATACGACGACAGTCTGCGTGTTGAAGCAACAATAAAAAGCGACACAGCATACTTTTACAGCGAAAAAAAACTATGGAAATTAACAGGCAACGTCGATATTAAAAACCAAAAAGGAGAAAAATTCTTTACCGACCTGCTCTATTGGGATCAGGAGGATGGAAGCATCTATTCGGACAAATACATTAAAATAGAACAACAAGAACAAATAACAACAGGCATCGGATTCCGCTCTAACCAAGAGCTGACCGATTGGGAAATACTCTCGACCGAGGGTATATACATAATCGAAGACAAACAATGACAACAACCATTATATCACTTATAGTAGTCATTCTTTTCTCGGCACTCTTCTCGGGAATGGAAATAGCCTTTATTGCATCCAACAAATTCCTGATGGAGATTGACATGAGCAACAATACCGCAACCTCACGCATACTAGACAAATTCTACCGCAACAGCAACAACTTTGTATCGAGTCTGCTCGTTGGCAACAACATCGTACTTGTAATATACGGTATACTCATGGCCAACCTTCTGAACCAGACAATTCTTGCAACATTGAACGACACACCTTCAGTTCAATTATTACTGCAAACAATAATATCTACCATCATCATAATTATAACCGGTGAATTTGTCCCCAAGACACTGTTCCGCATAAACCCCAACAACACAATAAAGCGATTCGCCCTGCCCACATTTCTATTATATATAATATTATACCCCACAGCACGTTTCACCACATGGGTCTCTTGCCAAATATTGCGCATATTCAACGTACGCATTAATAAAGAGACGCGCGACAACACATTCAGCAAAATGGAGCTTACCCACCTTATACAAAGTTCCATAGAAAATGCAAAAGAGGAAGAAGAGACCATCGACAATGACGTAAAAATATTCCAGAATGCACTCGACTTTTCAGACATACGCGTGCGCGATTGCTTCGTTCCGCGAACAGAAATATGGGCAGTGGAAATAAACACATCACTCGAAGAGCTCAAATTACAATTCATAGAATCGGGACACTCAAAAATAATAGTCTACAAAGAGGACATCAACAACATAATAGGCTACATACACTCCTCGGAACTCTTCAGAACAGCCGACGAATGGCAGAAACATATATGCCGTATGCCGATAGTCCCCGAAACACTCTCGGCGCAAAAACTGATGCGCACACTTATGCAACAAAAGAAATCACTTGCAGTAGTAGTGGACGAATTCGGAGGAACATCGGGAATTATATCACTCGAGGACCTACTCGAAGAAATTATAGGCGAAATAGAGGACGAGCATGACAACACCAACCACATAGCCCGCAAGACCGACGAAAATGAATATCTGCTGTCGGGACGTCTCGAAGTTGAAAGAATAAACGAACTATTCGACCTTGCGCTACCCGAGTCGGACGAATATCAGACACTCGGCGGAATGATACTGTCGTACCACCAAAGTTTCCCCCAACTGAACGAAACAATAACCATAGACAAATATCAATTCAAAATACTAAGACAACGCAGCACCAAGATAGAATTAGTGAAACTTAAAATCTCCGAATAACAAAGAAGAACGCCGCAAACAAAGAATTTAAGCACAAAACAGCCCTATCCAAACAAAAAAATAGAACTATTTTAATAAATAGTCACAACTTATTACATTAAAAAAGCTGTAAATTCAAAGCAATTTTGTAACTTTGTCGGCGTTTGCTGAAAAATAAAATAAATAAAAATAAAAAATACACTAAAAAACTATGGCAACATTACAAAAGTTACGCAACATGGGCCCCATGCTCGTTATATTCGTGGGTGTCGCATTGCTTGCATTCATAGCCGGTGACGCTTGGAGAATACTTCAACCCCACCAAGGCTCACAATCAGTAGGAAGTATAAACGGCGAAGAAGTTCTCGCTACAGACTTCCAGAAAATGTACGAAGAGTATTCTGACGTTGTAAAAGCATTGAGAGGAGCAAACTCACTCTCCGAGGAAGAACTCACTCAGGTAAAAGATCAAGTTTGGCAAGACTACGTACGCAACAAAGTACTCAAAGCCGAGGCAGAGAAAATCGGCATCAGCGTATCAGCAGCCGAGCTTAACGCAATTGTCAGCGCAGGAGAAGACCCCATTCTTCAGCAAACACCCTTCACTAACGCACAGGGCAAATTTGACAAGAGCATACTCGACAATTTCCTTGCACAGTATGCACAGGGCAACGAAGAATTTGTACAACAGAATCAGATGCTCTACAACTATTGGAAATTCGTAGAAAAAACAATAGCAGATAACGCACTTGCAAACAAATACCAAATGCTTATCTACAACACATACCTCTCGAATCCCGTAGCCGCACAGTACAGTTTCGACGCAAACAACGCAACATACGACATTGAACTTGCCGCATACCCCTATTCTGCAATTCCCAATGAAGATGTAACAGTCAGCGACGCAGAGATTAAAGCCCTCTACGACAAGAAGAAAGAGCAATACAAACAAAGCTCAGAGAGCCGCGACATTAAATATGTAAGCTACCGCGTAACTCCCAGCGACGCCGACCGTGCAGAGCTTCAGAAAGAGATGACAGAGTATGCCGAGGCACTCAAAGCCGAAGATGCAGACTGCTCTACAATACTCCGTCAAGCAAGCAGCATGGTACCCTACACAGCAGTAGGATGGCAAAAAGAGAGCTACCCCGAGGAAGTATCTGTTCGTTTGGACGAAATGGCAATAAACAGCGTAGTTGAGCCCATTTACAACCAGGCAGATGACTCATACACAACATTCAAGCTCATTAGCAAAGAGACATTGCCCGACTCTATCAAATACCGTCAGTTGGCAGTTGCAGCAGCAACCCCCGAAGCAACAGCAACACTCGCCGACAGCATCGTTACAGCACTGAAAGGCGGTAGCGACTTTGCAGAGGCAGCAAAGAAATACAACCAAAATGGTCAGGAAATATGGCTCACATCAGAGCAATACGAAGGAATGAACATAGACGGTACAAACGCAACATTCCTTAAAAACATTTTTGCTGCAAAGAAAGGCGAGTACAACATCATGGACGTCGAAGGTTCAAATGTAAAAGTTATCTATCAGGTAATAGAATCAAAGAACAATGTAGAGAAATATCAGGTAGCAGTTGTTAAACGTGCCGTTGAATTCAGCAGCGAAACATACAACAACGCATACAACAAGTTCAGTCAATTTGTAGCATCATGCAAAAACGTTGAAGACCTTGAGAAAAACGCCGAGGAGTATGGCTACCGTGTACAGACACAAAAGAACATCTATACATCGACACACAAGATTGCCAACCAAAATAACACACGCGAAACACTCAAGTGGATATTCTCGGCAGCTAAGCCCGGAGAAATTTCACCCCTGTACGAGTGTGGCAGCAACGACAACCTGCTTGTAGTAGCCCTCACAGACGTACACGAGCAAGGCTATATGGCAATAGAAAAAGCCGGCGTAACGCTTCGCAACCAACTTTTCAACGACAAGAAAGCCGAAAAAATCATGGCAGAACTTGCAGGTAAAAATTTCGAAGCAGTAGCAAGCACAGCAAATGTAAAGAGCGACACAGTGAAACACATCGCATTCAACGTACCTGCATACATCAGCCTCACATCATCAAGCGAGCCTGCAATCTGCGCAGCAGTAACAAGCATGGAGCAGGGAGCAGTGAGCGCACCCATAAAAGGAAACGGTGGTGTATATGTAATACGTCTCATTGCTAAAAATGCAAAAGATGGTGAATACAATGCACAGAAAGAGCAAGATGCTCTTAAAGCATACGGCCAGCGTGCAACATCACGTTTCATGAACGATCTTTACGAAAAGAGCGAAATTGTAGACAACAGATATCTTTTCTTCTAATAGAATTAAATAGAAAATTCAAAAAGCAGTAGCATTCTTCAGGATGCTACTGCTTTTTTATGATGAGAAATTAAAAATAGGCCCTGTTCGTCATAAAATATTCAAGCAGGATTGATATTATTTCTCGCAAGTTCTTTATATCTTTGTAGAAGATAGACTGCACTCGCTGTAAAAAATATTGAAGCAAGCTTCATATTTCTCGCTCGTTTGTTGCTATCTTTAAATAAAATAGACTGCACTCGCTGTAAAAAATATTGAAGCAAGCTTCATATTTCTCGCTCGTTTGTTGCTATCTTT
>SUXQ01000007.1:22481-136679 GCA_015060905.1 Bacteroidales bacterium
AAAAAATATTGAAGCAAGCTTCATATTTCTCGCTCGTTTGTTGCTATCTTTAAATAAAATAGACTGCACTCGCTGTAAAAAATATTGAAGCAAGCTTCATATTTCTCGCTCGTTTGTTGCTATCTTTAAATAAAATAGACTGCACTCGCTGTAAAAAATATTGAAGCAAGCTTCATATTTCTCGCTCGTTTGTTGCTATCTTTGTATCAAGATTGTAAAGAAAAAAGAAATGAACAATTCCAACCATCTGATAATTATGGCAGGAGGAGTGGGTAACCGCTTCTGGCCTGTCAGCACCCGCGAAAAGCCGAAACAGTTTATAGACGTCCTCGGCTGCGGAAAATCGTTGTTGCAACTCACCGTTGAACATTTTAAAGGAATATGTCCGCTGGAAAATACGTGGATAGTAACATCCGAGGAGTATGCACCGCTTGTTCGGGAACAGTTGCCACAAATTTCCGAAGGAAACATACTTAAAGAGCCTTGCCGACGAAACACCGCCGCCTGCATAGCTTACGCAGCGTGGAGAATAAAAAAGATTGACCCCAGAGCCAATATGATTGTCACGCCCAGCGACCATCTTGTAACAGATGTAATAGAGTTTCAACGTGTTATAACATCATCGCTGAAGTTTGTATCAAATTCGGATGCAATTCTTACGATAGGCATAAAACCCACACGTCCCGAGACAGGATTCGGATACATAGAGGCTGCATTGGGAAATTCCTCACTGTCGAACAAAGAGATTTTCCGCGTGGACTCTTTCAAAGAGAAGCCCGACCTTGACACGGCAACAACGTACATAAGCAAAAAGAATTTTTACTGGAATTCGGGAGTATTCATTTGGAACGTACAGACAGTGGTAAACGCTTTCCGCATATATCAACCACAAATTGCACAGATTTTTGAGTCGTTGCTACCATACTACGGCACCGAGGAAGAAACTACCCTGCTCGCCGAAAATTATCCATACTGTCGCAATATTTCGGTAGACTACGCAATATTGGAACACGCCGACGAGGTATTTGTCTTTCCTGCCGAATTTGGTTGGAGCGACCTTGGCACATGGACGTCGCTGCACTCGCACTTGTCGCAGGACCTAAACGGCAACGTACTTATAGGAGAGGATATTTCCATACACGATGTTCACAACTGTATAGTTCATACAGAAAATTGTAAAAAAGTGGTGATAATAGGAATCAACGACTGCGTTGTTTCGGAGCAAGATGGCAATCTGCTGGTGTGCAAACTAAACGAAGAGGAAAGAATAAAAGAATTGACAAAAAAGAAATAAAAAAACTCCTTGCATCGAGCAAGGAGTTTTTTGTTTGCCGAAAATAACATTTCGACAGAAAAGATAACCACAATGAAAAAACAATTTATGTCTAATTAAAAAGCTGTTTAAATTTCTTTCTAAAAAGTATTCTAATTCGCCAAAAGTGAGATAAGCCCAACCACGCCTACTGCTACGGCCGCAGCACCGGCAACCTCGCTACAATGACCATGATGATGTACTACGGGAGGGGGAGGAGGAGCGCAATTCACATGATGCACCACAGGGGCGGGCTTGTGATGATGTACTACTACTTGAGGTGCAGGTTTATGATGATGCACTACCACAGGAGCGGGCTTGTGATGATGAACTACAACTTGTTTCTTTGGTGCCGGACTATGATGTTTAACAACGTTTTTATCTTTTTTCACTCTGTTGTAATCCACACTTACTCTATTCTCTCTTTTAACTTCACGTCTGTCGTTCTTTGCAAAAATCTGCGCAGGCATAAGCATTCCGCTTATAAGAACTGCAATAATCATCAACTTTTTCATAATACCAATTTTTAAAATTGTTAGTAAATAAGATGTCTTTCATCTTCTTGTCTGCTGCAAATTTATAGTGGGAAAAATCCCCTTGCAACGGTAATTTCCTAATTGCAAGGGGATTTTCCCTAAAGTGATTATGTAATTTATTATAAGCACTGATTATCAATGTGATAGCCTATAATAGCAAAGAATTTATTTTATTATGTTCGCACTTTATATAAAGACTTATTTTCCAAAAACTTCTTTCCAAGCATTATAGCCTCCCTGCATATCCCGCACTTTGAATCCCTTCTCTGTAAGAATATTTGCAGCCTTGCGACTGCGTCGTCCGCTACGACAATATATGTAAATAGTCTTTTCCTTGTCGAGCAGTTCCACCCCACGAGCAAAAGCTATACTGTCGGTAACATCGAGAAGCGCAGCACTCGGCAAATGGCCGGCTGCATATTCGTCGGCACGTCGTACATCGAGCAGATAAGCATTGCTGTCACTCTGCAACATTTTCATATACTCGGCAGGAGCAAGAATCTCACCGACACTGCCGGAATTTACAGCCGAGCCACAACCTGCAACGGTCGTCACGCCCAAAGCCAATGTCAATATTTTCTTGAAAAACTTTTTCATATATACATATTATTAATAAAGAAGTATCTTTGCAAAGATAATATATACATAGGAAATTACACAATAGAAATAAAAAATCGCCTTCTGCTCTGAAGGCGATTTTTAAAGAACCGGAATTCTATTTTTTGTCGGGAAGACCAAAAACGCTCCACACCTCGGGAGAAAAATTCTGCTTTATGGGAGTTTTAAACTCGGTGTAAAGGGCTTTAAGAACATCCAATTTTCGGTGAGCATCCTCACGCAAAACTTTCAGCTCCGACTCGACGGCAGCCTGTTTTTCCCCTGCCTCTTCGAGCAGCTCACACGCCTTTGACAATGCATCAACGTCGATTGAGACACCCTTTCCTTGTAAAATATTTTTCTGTTTTTCTACACATGCTATAAGCATTTTAGCCTTCTCGATAGGGTCGGAATAAATTTTATTCATAATATTTATTATTTTTAAGTTCATACAAATTTATGAAAATAAAAATTCAGCAACAAACAGATACGATAGTACACACAACAGGCATATAGAGCATTTAAATTATTAAGAATCAACAATAAATGCCCATATGTTAATTCTTGTTAATTTATTATTTTTTTATACATGAAGAACAGATACACCCTATTGCAAAATACTTATTAAAGCCAAGATATAATTAATTTATGCAAAGATTTTCTGCCATCCGCAAAAAATGAGTATCTTCGCATCAGTAAAAGAACACACTCTTAACAACAAGCAAAATAATACATCATGAGATTACTTGAAGGAAAAGTTGCCCTTATCACCGGCGGAACACGCGGCATTGGCAAAGCTATTGCATTAAAATACGCAAGTGAAGGCGCGAACATTGCATTTACATACGTCAGCAACAGCGCAGCAGCCGAAGAAACTATCGCCGAAATTAGCGCAATGGGAGTCACCTGTAAAGCATATATATCAAACGCAGCCGAATATGCTGCTGCCGACGAGGTTGTAAAAAGCATCATGGCCGACTTTGGACGCATAGATATTCTTGTGAACAACGCAGGAATAACAAAGGACGGACTAATACTGCGCATGAGCGAAGAGCAGTGGGACGCTGTTATTTCAGTCAATCTTAAGTCAGCATTCAACTTTACCCGTCTCGTTGCCCCCATCATGGCCAAGCAACGTTCGGGCAGCATCATAAACATGACCTCTGTGGTGGGCGTCAGCGGTAACGCCGGACAGTGCAACTACTCGGCATCAAAAGCCGGACTTATAGGCCTTGCAAAATCCATTGCAAAGGAATTAGGCCCGCGCGGAATACGCGCCAACTGCATAGCTCCGGGATTCATTGACACGGACATGACCTCCAAACTCCCCGAGAATCTGCGCGAGCAATGGTGCGCAGCAATTCCCTTGCGTCGCGCCGGCAGTGGCGAGGATGTTGCAGGCGTTGCACTATTCCTCGCATCGGACCTTTCGGCATATGTTACCGGACAGGTTATCAACTGTTGCGGAGGAATGAACTGCTAAATTAAATAAAAAGAATAAAAAGGCTGTGCAAAAAACATTTTCGCACAGCCTTATACTTTAAAAAACATAATTATGAAAAAAACAGCTATAATATTAATTGCAATTCTTGCACTATTACCCGTAACCACCATCTGTGCAAAAAAGAAGAATAAAATTACCCCCGAACAAAAAGGAGTAGTAACCATCAACCGCCCCACAGCCGAGGCACATGTTGAGTTTCTTGCATCGGACGCTCTCGAAGGACGCGAGTCGGGAACAGCAGCCGGATACATTGCCGGAGAGTATATTATTGCCGTACTTAAACAGATGGGCGCAACACCGCTTTTCAGCAATAGTTTCGCACAGCCTTTCGAGGCCTACTCGTGGGAGCGTCGCAACGCAGGCTTCACCGTAAACCCCGAAGCTATCGAAAAGATGAAACAGCAAACGCACCGCGTGGCAAAAATGCGTAACATTCTTGCTAAAATAGAGGGTAAAAACCCCGATGAGATTGTGGTAGTGGGCGCACACTACGATCATTTGGGCACCGACCCTATGCTTGTGGGCGACAAAATATTCAATGGTGCCGACGACAATGCCTCGGGCGTGCAGGCAGTGTTGCAGATTCTGCGCGCCTTTCTTGCCACCGGCGAACAGCCCGAACGCACGGTTATCTTTGCCCTGTGGGACGGCGAGGAGCGTGGTCTCTTAGGCTCGTCATATTTTGTAAACAACTTTCCGTATGTGAAAAAGATAAAAGGTTACATGAATTTTGACATGATAGGCCGCAACAATATGGAGCATCGTCCCAAACACTTTAACCTTTTATACATGCAAAAAGATTCACTCTTTGCCGATTGGTTGAGGAGCGATATTAAGAACCACAATCTTGACCTTGACCCCAACTTCGTAACATCCGAGAACTTCAACAACGGAAGCGACCAAGTGCCATTCTTCAAAGCCGGAGCAAAAATAGTGTGGTACCAAACAGGAGCACAGCCCGACTTTCACATGCCCACCGACGAGTGCGACCGCATAAATTGGGACAAAATGGTGGAAATTACAAAGGCTGCGTTTCTGTGCCTGTGGAAAATGGCAAACTTACCTTTTTAAATTGGAAACAACATAATTATATAATTAATGGGACTATTCATTAAAAAATCCATAGAAACACTGCAGGCCGAGGCTAATGCCACCGGCAATAAAACCCTTAAACGAGTGTTAGGTCCTTGGAGCCTTGTAGCGTTGGGCGTGGGAGCAATCATCGGAGCGGGACTATTCTCAATAACCGGAACAGTGGCAGGAGAATTTACCGGGCCGGCAATAACCATAAGTTTCGCCATCGCAGCCATCGGATGCTGTTTCGCCGGACTGTGCTACGCAGAATTTGCATCGATGATACCCGTCGCAGGAAGCGCATACACATACTCATACGCAACGATGGGCGAGCTTGTAGCGTGGATTATAGGTTGGGACTTAGTGCTTGAATACACCGTTGCCGCAATCACCGTCAGCATCAGTTGGAGCAGATATTTGGTAGTATTCCTGCAAAGCATAGGCATAGAATTACCGCACGCACTTACAGCCTGCCCCTGGGACGGAGGTATAATAAACATCCCTGCAATACTTATTGTGGTGATGATAAGCATCATACTGATGCGCGGCACCGAGGAGAGTTCTTTCTTTAACGGCTTTATAGTGTTCCTGAAGATAGGCGTCATACTTATTTTTGTAATCTTAGGCTGGAAATTTATCAACAGCGACAACCTTGTACCCTACATTCCCGAGAATAGCGGAGTATTGGGCGAATATGGATTTTCGGGTATTCTGCGCGGAGCGGGAATTGTATTTTTTGCCTTTTTGGGCTTCGACGCGGTAAGCACCGCTGCACAAGAGACTAAAAATCCCAAACGCAACATGCCCATAGGTATTCTTGTCTCCCTGCTTGTATGTACCATACTTTACATACTTTTTGCCCACGTAATGACAGGAGTTGCGCACTACACTGAGTTTCAGGGACAGGTGGGAATTGCGCCCGTTGCCGTAGCTATAGAAAATATGGGTACGCCCGATGCTGCCGGAGTTATTCAACCTGCCTTCCCGTGGCTGAACAAAGCTATTATTCTGGCAATACTCTTCGGCTACTGTTCTGTAATAATGGTTACGCTGTTGGGGCAGAGTCGCGTATTCTTGAGCATGAGTCACGATGGATTGTTGCCGCCTTTCTTCTCGCGCATACACGAAAAATATCGCACCCCCCTGCACAGCAACCTATTGTTCATGATAATTGTCGGTACCCTCGCAGGCTTTGTGCCCGCGCGAGTAGCCGGCGAAATGACAAGCATAGGCACACTTTTTGCCTTTACGCTTGTGTGTGCCGGAGTGCTTGTGCTGCGCAAGAGAATGCCCGCTAACAGCGACGGATTCCGCTGCCCGTTTGTACCAACAATACCTATTTTAGGAATACTCACGTGCATGACAATGATGTGTTTCCTACCGGCCGACACGTGGATACGTCTGGTACTGTGGATGCTCGTAGGGCTCGATATTTACGCAATGTACGGCATCAAGCACAGCAAGTTGGAGCCGGGCAAAAGAGTGCGCAGCGGAGAATCTTCGCTTAATATGCTGGGAATCGCATTGTCTGCACTATGTTTAATCACAGGCTACTGGCACCAGCAGCCTGCCGGTTGGGACGCAGAAAAAAGTATGCTTATAATTTCTGTCATTTTTGCTATCATACACTTTGTATATTATATCCTTCGCATTTGGCGCAACCAAAAGGCAAAAAACTGAATGTAGCACAAAAGAATATTCATATAAATTTGAACAGTTTATAAGAAGTTTATTGTATTTTTGCGAATCAATAAAGAATAAAAAGAAAAAATATGCCCAATTTATCGGAAAGAGCAATATTAATGCCGGCGTCACCCATCAGACGTTTGGCACCCCTTGCAACAAAAGCAAAAGAGCGCGGCGTATATGTGTACCATCTTAACATCGGTCAGCCCGACCTTGACTCGCCCGAAGTTGCACTCGAAGCAATAAAAAAATTCGACAGCAAAATACTCGAATACAGCCCCAGCGACGGCTTTCTATCGTTACGCGAAAAGCTCGTAGGCTACTACGACCAATATCAAATAAAACTCAAGCCCGAAGATATTATCGTAACATCCGGTGGTTCCGAAGCAGTACTATTTGCCTTTATGTCGTGTCTGAACCCCGGCGACGAAATAATTGTCCCCGAGCCTGCATACGCCAACTATATGGCATTTGCAATATCAGCAGGAGCAGTTATACGCCCCATACGCTCAACCATAGAAGAATCATTCGCCCTACCCTCGATAGAAAATTTCGAGAAACTCATCAACGAGCGCACACGCGGAATACTCATCTGCAACCCCAACAACCCCACAGGTTACCTATACACCCGCAAAGAGATGAACAGCATACGCGACCTTGTAAAAAAACACAACCTGTTCCTATTCTCGGACGAAGTATACCGCGAATTTATATACACAGGCTCGCCTTACATTTCGGCCTGCCACCTTGAGGGCATCGAGGAGAATGTAGTACTTATAGACTCAGTATCAAAAAGATACTCGGAATGCGGAATAAGAATAGGCGCACTAATAACCAAGAACAAAGCCCTGCGCGAGGCAGTAATGAAATTCTGCCAAGCACGACTGAGCCCTCCCCTGTTGGGACAGGTCGTAGCCGAAGCCTCGATAGACGCGCCCCGCACATACGGCATAAACACATACGAAAAATACATCGAACGCCGCAACTGCCTCATCGACGAGCTTAACAAACTGCCCGGCGTATATTCACCCATCCCAATGGGAGCATTCTACACCGTAGCCCGCCTGCCCATTGACGACAGCGATAAATTTTGCGAATGGTGTCTGTCGGAATTTCAATACGAAGGCGAAACAGTAATGTTAGCCCCCGCATCAGGTTTCTACTCCGAAGCAGGATACGGACGTAACGAAGTAAGAATCGCCTACGTACTCGACAAAGCACAACTTAAACGAGCAATATTCATTTTGGGAAAAGCCCTTGAACAATATCCCAACAGAACCATCTAAATAATCAAGATAAGTGGAAATGATTTCCACTTATCATTTATTTGTTGTATCTTCGCAAGACAAACAACAAAAGTTCAACAATAAAATCGAAGAAAAATGAAAAAAATAATCTCTCTTTTAATCTTCATATTAACAGTATCGGCAGCATCGGCACAATTATTCAAAGGCCGCAACGCAGCATTGGACAAACCCGAATATCAAGCAGGAGCCGTTCCCACAGTAAACGGCAAAGTGGTATTCGAGGAGAATTTCACAGCAAAAGGCGACAGTAAAGAGATACTCGAAAAAGCACAACAATGGATAAAAAAACGCTATTCTAACCCCGAAATTATAAAATACAACATCTACGACGAAGAAAAGCCCGGAACCATTATTGTAAAATCGGAAGAATACATAACCTTCAAGAAAAAATTCTTTGTCCTCGACCGCACACGCATCACCTATTTCCTTGACATTGAGCCCAAAGAGAACGCATGCACCATGCGCATGTATAGAATAACCTATTGGTACGACGAAGAATATAAAGGCGGCGAACACTTCACAGCCGAACAATACATTACCGACGACGAAGCATTCAACAGCAAAAAAACAAAATTGCTGAAAAAGCCCGGCAAGTTCAGAGTAAAAACCATAGACCTGAAAAACAATCTGCTTGACGACCTTAAAAACGCATTGAACTAATATAAATTCTTTCAAAAAAAAGAAAGACGTGAACTCTATAGACAAAATACGCTACATACTAAACACCCTGTTCCTTATAGGCGCAGTGGTAACAGTAGTACTATACTTTGCAGTAGACAGCCGCGAGCCGTTCTTTTATGCAGGCATCACCTCACTCACCCTGAAAATGGCGGAATTCATCCTCCGTTTCATTATTTGATACAACATTTTATATGAAAAAAGTATTAATACACTTTCTCATATTACTAATATTACCGACAGTTGTTCGTTCACAAGGCATAAACGACAACATAGAAAAAGGACAAAGCAACACCGGCTTTGGCAGTGGTGAAGTGTATAGTCCTTTCAAAAAAGCCGCAAAAGATTCCACCCAGCAAATGCTGAATGTACCAAAAGAGATACACCAATGGCACATCAGCGAGCTATTGGGAGAAGTCATCCCCATCAACGCCGACACCCTGCAATATCAATTTCAAAATTGGCACGGCACCGACGGCATGAACGGCGAATACAACTACTTAGGCAACATGGGCGCACCGCGAGAAACAAGAATATTCTTTAATCGCGAGGCACTTCCCAAGTTCGATTTTTTAAAGCCATACGACTATTTTATAACCCCCACAGACAAATTCTTCTTCACAGACACAAAGTCACCCTACACCAACCTAAGCTACCACTCATCGGGTGACAAAATAACAGGTGACGACCGTTTCCGCGCCTATTTTGCCACAAACGCAGGCAAAAAATTCGGCGCAGGCTTTTTATTCGACTACCTTTACGGTCGCGGAAGATACGACAACCAATCGACAGCATACACCGATTTTTCGCTATACTCATACTATCGCAGCGACAAATACAATTTCTATATGCTCGCAAGCAGATACCACATGAAACATACCGAGAATGGCGGAATTATAGATGACACATACATAACAAACCCCGAAAAAACCGAGAGTGGAAGCAAAAACTTCGGAACAAACGACATACCCGTAAACCTGCAGAAAACGTGGAACAGAAACGAAGTATACTCGGCATTCTTCACACACAACTACAACATAGGCTTTTACCGCGAAGTACCGGTAGAAAGTGACAGTTTGACAGATGCAAGCAACAATCCGGCAGAAGGAAGCGACAGCATTGCAACAACCAAAAATACACAAGCAAATAAAAGCGATGAATTAACAGCAAACGATACACTCTCCACCCAAAATTCAGAATATAAAAAAGAGTTTGTCCCCGTTACACGCTTCACACACACATTCAAAATAAACTCCGACGAAAGAAGTTTCATAAACTATCAACAACCAAAAAACTTCTACGCCGACACATTCCTGAAATACGACTCACTCGACAAGACAAGAAACCTAAACATAAAAAACACCCTCGCAATCTCCCTACTCGAAGGCTTCAACAAATGGGCAGTAGCCGGGATAACAGCATACGCCACATACGACTACAACCGCTACACCCTGCCCGACACACTACCCACAGGCCCCATTGAAACACTCGCACGCGTAAGCGAATATACACTTAACGTCGGTGGAATATTGCAACGCGAAAAAGGGAAATTACTCAACTACAAACTGCGCGGCGAAGCATCGATAGCCGGCGAGGACATAGGAGCATTCCTTATGGAAGGCGACGCACGTCTGAAATTCAAACTATGGAAAGACGACGCCTACTTCAATGCAAAAGCCTTCATAAAAAACAGCAACCCCTCATTCTACTACCGCCACTACCACTCGGAGCACTATTGGTGGGACAAAAACCTTGACAAAGAGTTCCGTTCGCGAGTAGAGGCAAGCGTAGACATAGAACGCTGGGGCACAAAACTCTCGGCAGGCGTGGAAACAGTGAAAAACTACACCTATCTAGCCAACAAGTCCGTTCCTAACGCAGCAGGCGACGGCTATCTTAACAGAATAACAGTAGCTCAAGAGAGCGAAAATATACAAGTATTCTCGGCCACACTGCAACAAAAGCTGAAAGCCGGAGTATTCCATCTTGACACGGAGGTAACTTACCAGAATACCAGCAACAAAGAGGTGCTCCCCCTGCCCGAACTTAACGCATACGCCAACTTCTACGTAAAGTTCAAAATAGCAAACGTGCTTAACACCGAATTAGGAGCAGACGCACGCTACTTTACATCATACTACGCACCCGACTACTCCCCCGCATTGGGACAATTCTACCAACAAAATCCCGGCGACAAAATAGAAATCGGCAACTACCCTATAGTGAACATTTACGCCAATTTCCTGTTAAAAGAGACACGTTTCTACGCCATGTACCACCACATAAACGAAGGCACAGGCAACAGACAATATTTCCTTGCCCCCCACTACCCCATAAGCCCCAAAGCTATATGGATAGGCCTATCATGGAACTTTTATAATTAAAAATTATGAACAAAATTATAAAATGGGGCTTCATAGGATGCGGTGAAGCAACAGAAAAGAAAAGCGGCCCGGCGTTCAACTGCGTAAAAGAATCTACAGTAGTTGCAGTCATGGGACGCGACAAAGAAAAGACAAAAGCATATGCCAAGCGCAACAGAATATCAAAATGGTACACCGACGCGCAGGAGCTTATAGACGACCCCGAGGTTAATGCTGTATATATTGCAACCCCACCCTCGTCACACGCAACGTTTGCCATAATGTCCATGAAGGCCGGCAAGCCCGTTTATGTAGAAAAGCCCCTCGCCGCCAACTACGAGGATTGTGCACGAATAAACAGAATATCGCAAGAGACAGGCGTACCCTGTTTCGTAGCCTACTACCGCAGATACCTACCCTACTTCATCAAAGTGCGCGAACTACTGCCACGAATAGGGAAAATATTAAACGTACAGATACGTTTCGCCGTCCCCCCACGCGACCTCGACTTTAACCGCAGCAACCTACCGTGGCGCGTAATTCCCGACATTGCCGGCGGCGGATACTTTTACGACCTTGCCCCCCACCAGCTTGACCTGTTGCAGGAAATGTTCGGTTGCATACTTTATGCCGAGGGCTATTCGACCAATCGCGGAGGACTGTACAAAGCCGAAGATACAGTGAGCGCATGCTTCAAGTTCGAGAGCGGAATTCCCGGCTCAGGCTCGTGGTGCTTCGTAGCACACGAATCGGCACGCGAGGACCATATTGAAATTTTCGGCGACAAAGGAAGCATAAAATTCTCGGTATTCACATTCGAACCAATAAAGCTATACAGCAGCGAAGGGTACGAAGAAATACAGGTGCCCAACCCCCTGTACGTGCAACTGCCACTGATAAAAAACATTGTCGAGCATCTGCAACAGCGAGGCGTATGCACATGTGACAGCATAAGCGCAACCCCCACAAATTGGGTAATGGACAAAATATTGGGAAAGATAATTTAAGAGAGTTTCTATAATAATCACAAGTACTGTATATGGCATACAGCGCAAAGATTATACAAAAAACATTCAAATTGACGGCACTGCTCGTATTAATGCTACTGCCGTCAGCGGAATCATTGTCGCAAATAAAAATACCATACGACTCGCTTGGAGTACTAAAATATCCCGGATACATTATCGACTATACACAAAAGGGTATAAAATACACCAACGAAATTATCGACAAACATCTTGACGAAAAAGATACACGATACATCACCCCCGACCTGTATAATTGGACATTCATGCTGCAATACAGCAACTGCTACGAATATTACAAATTCTCGTCACGCAACAGTTCGCAAAGCATAACCCTGTCGCCCGACAACCGCAATAAATTGGGAGTATATGTAGGCTGGAAGTGGATATTCCTCGGCTGGTCGTTCGACGTTGACCATCATAATACAAAAAACGATTGGAACTTCAGTTTCTACACATCAAAAGTAGGCATCGACGTTTACCACAGAAAAACAGGAGAAAATTTCAAACTGAGGAAGCTCTCGGGCTTTAAAAACCCGCAAACAGGCGACGAAATTATTCCTCGGCAAACACTTTTCGACGGAATGTCCGTGGAGCAAACAGGCATAAACCTATACTACATATTCAACAACAAAAATTTCTCGTACCCGGCAGCATACAGCCAATCGACCAACCAACGAATAAGTTGCGGCTCGTTCATCATGGGGCTGAGCTACTCGCGGCAATCGTTCCACATGGACGCAACAAAATTCGAGCCGATAATAAGGGAAACTATGAGTCCGTCCATGAATTTCAACCAGATAAAGTACCACGATTATAGCATAAACGCCGGATACTCATACAACTGGGTGTTTGCAAAAAATTGTCTCGCAAATATCTCCTTAACACCCGCCATTGGCTACAAACGGTCGAGAATAAGAAGCGACGAGAGGCAATCTATCTTCAAAAATATAAACGCCGACCTTGTGTCGCGAGTGGCACTTGTATATAATAACACACGTTACTTTGTAGGCCTGTCAGCAGTGATGCACACTTACACCTATCGTCGCGAAGCACTATCCATTATCAACGGATTCGGAGTGTTGAACCTGTATAGCGGCATCAATCTGTTCCGCAAGAAAGAGAGGGAGAGTAAGTAAGCAGCACCTTGCCGAAGCAAATGGTAGCCACAAGCACCCCTCAAATTAAAAATGTATCAAAGTAATCTTACAAATGACTACCTTGATACATTTTTTTTGTGTTATTATAACTTTAAAGATTAGTTTATAGGGAAAGGCAATATATTCCCGTTACTATCTTTTCTAGAGTGGTATAATGTTGCTGTTCCATTTATAATATATGAATATCCAAAATTATCTAATATTTTTAGATTTTCAATACGTATTATTAATGAAGATTCTTTAATATCTGCAATAAAAATACTTCCATCTACATCTTCCCAGCCACCACGAATGTCGCGAAATTTATTTACATAAAAATCATCTTTATCAATAATATCACCAGCTGTTAGTTCTGAAAATTTTTTGCTTAAAACCAATGTCAAATTATTGCCATAAGTAGCTTCGATAGATAGATACATGCCAAAATAGGCGTCGTATGATGCATGGCAGGCACCTAATTCATATAATTCTCCATTTATTGTTATGCCTCCACCGTTTCCGCCATTATCATCGTCTTCACTGCATGATGCAAAACCAAATGAAGAAACCACAAACAATAACATTGCTAAAAATTTACTAATTGTTTTCATGTTTTTTGAATTAAAATTTAGATACAAATTATTTGTCTTAATAGTCCTAAAAATCCGAGAGCATAGACAGAAAAAGAAAGCGTGGACTAAAACTTCATCCATGCTTTCAGAGGTATCGCCAAACACCGTGCAACCATAAACGAGTAAAAGCCCACGCCATAGAACGACGTGAGCATTAACTTTTACTCTTGGCTGCTTCATTAAATTGGCGATTTTCTGAAAGCAAGATTAAAGCTAACGCTTCTTTATCTATATGTCTTTAATTTGTCAATGTTTCATAGGCAAGTGTTTTTTGTTATGCGCAAATATAATCTATTTTTTGCGAAGAACATTATATTATAGCTTTTTTCTTAATAAAACTTAAACTATACTTTATATTTCTTGTCGCTAAATGCTATTTATCTAAGTACAATTATTAATACCAACATTTTACAAGAGGGCAAGAAAGAAAAAACGGGAGAGAAGATTACTCCAATCCCATCTGGTACACTTGTAGGGAATCGAACCCTAATCTGAAGAACCGGAATCTTCCATTCTATCCATTGAACTACAAGTGCGTTTATTTTTTGCAAAGGTACAAACAAAAAAGAGCTTATTGAAGTTTTTCACGACTATTTCTCCAAATTTCACCTAAAATTAAATAACATTCACTATATTTGTCGTAAACGACGAATATACGAATAAACTAATCAAATACTCATGTTGCGAAAATTAAGAATAGGATTAGCAGTAATTTTCTTTGCTTCAATTACACTGCTGTTTCTCGATTTTACGGGAACGATACACTATTTCCTCGGATGGATGGCAAAAATTCAGTTCCTGCCGGCACTGCTGGCGATGAATGCAGCCATTGTTGTTTCATTGATTATTGTGACACTTGTCTTGGGCAGAGTATACTGCTCCATCATCTGTCCGCTGGGGGTGATGCAGGATATTTTCGGTTATTTTGGCCGCATGAGCCGCAAGAATAGTTACAGCTATTCACCTGCAAAAAACATTCTGCGCTACACAATATTGGCACTGTTCATTGTGGCAATAGTGGCGGGAGCAGGCTCGGCAGTGGCACTGTTTGCACCGTATAGTGCATACGGACGCATCGCACAGAATCTTTTGTCGCCACTGTGGATAGGTGGCAACAACCTGCTTGCCTATTTTGCCGAGCGAGCCGACAGCTATGCTTTTTACACCGTCCCTGTGTGGATAAAAAGCACTGCCACCTTCGTCGTAGCAGCAGTTACATTTGTGGCAATAGGCATATTAGCATGGCGCGGGGGAAGGACATACTGCAACACCATTTGCCCTGTGGGAACAATCTTGGGCATACTTTCGCGATTCTCGTTGCTGAAGCCCACTATAAATACTGAAAAATGCAACAGTTGCGGACTATGCTCACGAGGTTGCAAAGCCTCGTGCATCGACAGCAAGAGCCACACTATAGACTACAGCCGTTGCGTAGCCTGCATGGACTGTCTGGAAAATTGTAAAAAGGGCGCAATAAAATACACCTACAAAAGAGCAAAAAGTAACTACGAAAATGCAGGAAAAGATACCTCGCGACGCAATTTCCTATCAACAGCAACGCTGTTTGCAGTGGGAACAATAGCAAAGGCCGAAGAGAAAAAGCTGCAAGGAGGACTTGCGATTATAGAGGATAAAAAAGTGCCCGAGCGCGAAACCCCCATCGTGCCCGCCGGAGCGCAAAGCATACGCAACCTCGCCAACCACTGTACCGCCTGCCAACTATGCGTGTCAGTGTGTCCCAACGAAGTGTTACGCCCCTCGAGCAACCTATCCACACTGATGCAACCCGAAATGTCGTACGAAAGAGGCTACTGTCGTCCCGAATGCACAAAATGCAGCGAAGTGTGTCCCACAGGTGCCATACGTCTGATAACCAAAGAGGAAAAATCGTCCACACAAATAGGGCACGCCGTAACCATACACGAAAATTGCGTAACAATAACCGACGGGGTCTCTTGTGACAACTGCGCACGTCACTGCCCCGTTGGCGCAATAAAAATGATACCCTCCGACGCGCAAAAAAAATCCTCGCCCAAAGTACCTTTTGTAAACACCGAACGGTGCATAGGCTGCGGAGCTTGCGAAAATCTGTGCCCGGCACGCCCGCTGAGCGCAATATATGTTGAAGGTCATGTTACACACAGAACAATCTAAGAAGCTGTTTAAAATTCGAAGAGCATGGAAAAGAAAAACTATAACAATATTTGCCGACGCGAATTTCTCAAACGTCTGAACGCAGCAACAGCAACCGTTGCAGGAGCATCACTTGTAGGATGCAGCAACGCAAACACAAATGCAACAGCAAACGCATCGAAAAAAGAGAAGAGCGGAGGAATGACCTACCGAACAACACCCACAACAGGCGACAAAGTATCGCTATTGGGGTACGGTTGCATGCGATGGTTCACGCTGCGCGACAAAGAGACAGGCATCATCGACCAAGATGGCGTAAACGAACTTATAGACCACGCCATTGCCAATGGAGTAAACTATTTCGACACAGCCCCCGTTTACTGCGACGGCGAGTGTGAACGTGTGACAGGCATAGCCCTTAACCGCCATCCGAGAGACAAATTTTACATAGCAGCAAAAATATCCAACCTCTCGCCCAACCAATGGAGCCGCGAAGAGACGTTGAAAATGTACGAAAATTCGTTCAAGGAATTGAACATGGACTACATAGACTACCTGCTGTTGCACGGCGTGGGAATGGGAACAGGAATAGAAGAATTTGAAAACCGATTCATAAAGAACGGAGTGCTCGACCATCTGCTCGAAGAGCGCAAGAAAGGTCGCATACGCAATCTCGGCTGGTCGTTCCACGGCGACGTAAAGGTGTTCGACCATCTGTTGAAACTGCACGACGAGGGTAAATACACATGGGACTTTGCGCAGATTCAACTTAATTATGTAGATTGGAAGCACGCGCAGGAGGAGCATCCGCGTAACATTAACGCCGACTACCTATACGCCGAACTTGAAAAGCGCAATATTCCCGCAGTCATAATGGAGCCGCTGCTGGGCGGACGTCTGGCAAACGTACCCGACCACATTGCACTGCAGTTGAAGGAGCGTCGCCCCGACCTTTCGATAGCCTCATGGGCTTTTCGTTTCGCAGGCACACGCCCCGGCATTCTGTCGGTGCTTAGCGGAATGCCATACATGGAACACCTTAAAGAGAATATAGAGACCTTCTCACCCTTAGAGCCACTGACACAGGAAGACATGGATTTTCTCGACTCTACGGCACAACAGCTTCTGCGCTACCCCACTATCCCCTGCAACAACTGCAAATATTGCATGCCCTGCCCATACGGCCTTGATATTCCGGGAATATTGTTGCACTTCAACAAATGTATAAACGAGGGCAGAATGCCGCTAACATCGCAGGACCCCACCTACCGTGAGGCACGACGTGCCTTTCTTATCGGCTACGACCGTTCGGTACCCAAGTTGCGACAGGCCGACCACTGCATAGGATGTAACAAATGCACACAGCACTGCCCGCAGAGAATAAATATCCCTCGACAAATGAAGCGCATAGACAGATTTGTGGAGGACCTTAAACAAGAGCGCGAATTTGACAAGACCACATATATTTGGATGAGGTAACACCACACACGATAAAAAAACAAACATCAACCCCGCAATACAAAAAAATCTTCTATTTTTTTGTATTGCGCTTGAGTTGCACTATTTTTGCAATCTGAATATTGCGAAATAGCTTCACACACAAAAAAACGATGAAAATATTTAAATTACCCGAAACATACAAACCTCTGCTCGACCTTAAACAGACAGAGCTTGCCATAAAGCAGATAAAAGAGACCTTTCAGAATAATCTTTCCTCGACACTATGCTTGCGACGCGTCACAGCCCCGCTTTTCGTGCTAAGAGGAACAGGACTCAACGACGACCTTAACGGCGTTGAGAATGCTGTAAATTTCCCTATAAAAGACATGAACGGAGCAGTTGCCGAGGTTGTCCACTCACTTGCAAAATGGAAACGTGTAACATTAGCCGACTACGAGATTAAAGAGGGTCACGGTATCTACACAGACATGAACGCCATACGCGCCGACGAGGAGCTTGACAACCTTCACTCGCTGTATGTGGACCAATGGGATTGGGAACGGGTAATTACCGCCGAGGAGCGAACAGTTTCGTTCCTGCGCAAAGTGGTGGAGGATATTTACTCGGCAATCATCCGCACAGAATACACACTGTGCGAATATTACCCCACACTGAAGCCCATGCTCCCCCCGAAAATACATTTTATACACTCCGAGGAACTGCGTCGTCTGTACCCCACAATGACACCCAAAGAGCGCGAAAATGCAATAACAAAAGAGCATAAGGCAGTGTTTATCATAGGCATCGGCGGAGAATTGGGCGACGGCACACGTCACGACAATCGCGCTCCGGACTACGATGATTACAGCACCCCCAACGAAGATGGCTTCAGCGGTCTCAACGGAGATTTGTTCATTTGGTCGCCCGTGCTTGGATGTGCAATAGAACTTTCGTCGATGGGTATACGCGTGGACAAAGAAGCACTGTTGCATCAGCTTGCAATTTCGGGCAAAGAGGAGCGCAAAGAACTTTATTTCCACCGTCGCCTGCTGGACGGCAGCCTGCCCCTTTCAATCGGCGGAGGATTGGGACAGTCGCGCCTTTGTATGTTGCTGTTGCAGAAAGCACACATTGGCGAAATTCAGGCAAGCATCTGGCCACAGGAAATGCGCGACGGATGCAAAGAAATTGGTATTCCCCTAATCTAAACTGATACACTCGACAATGAATGTAAAAATTGAAGATAGCTGGAAAAAACAGTTAGCCGAAGAGTTTGAAAAGCCCTATTTTGCCCAACTGACAGAATTTGTCCGCAACGAATATTCGACAGGCACAATCTATCCGCCCGCAAAGCTTATCTTTAATGCATTCGACCACTGCCCGTTCGACAAAGTAAAAGTAGTAATAATAGGGCAGGACCCTTACCATGGCGCGGGACAAGCTAACGGCCTATGTTTCTCGGTAAACAAAGGAATTGCGATGCCCCCGTCGCTAGTTAATATCTTTAAAGAGATTGCAGCCGACACAGGAAAGCCAATGCCAACGGATGGTGACCTTACCCGCTGGAGCGACCAGGGAGTGCTGCTGCTGAACGCTACCCTGACAGTACGTGCAGGCAATGCAGGCTCGCATCAGCGTCGCGGATGGGAAGAGTTTACCGACGCAGCCATACGCATCCTTGCCGAGAAACGCGAAAATATAGTTTTTATACTTTGGGGAAGCTACGCTCAGCGCAAGGGAGCATTCATCGACAGAGAGAAACACCTGGTGCTAACCTCGCCGCACCCCTCGCCCCTGTCGGCCTACGCGGGATTCTTTGGCAACCATCATTTTACACTCACCAACGACTTTCTTGTAAAGAATGGCAAAGAGCCGATAGATTGGTAAAAAACACATATAAAAAATATCATCGCAAATATTTGCGATGATATTTTTTATCAGAAATTTAAACAGAGTCTCAATCTACACAATAAATCCTACTCTTCATCCTCGTCGATAGCCCCGCAATAAGCAAGCTCGCCCTCGACAATAAAGAAAAGTTCCTCGGGGTCATACTCCCCGATATTATCCTTTTTAGCCTCCTTTGCAACATACTTTGCAATAGCATCAATATCAATTTCTATGCAACCATCCGCATCGCCTTGAGATTCAAAAATTCCGCTCTTGTCGTAGTAGTCGTAGATAGTGTCAAGGAAATAATAAAACTCGTCGTCGCTGAATTTTTCCTTTAAATCCTGCGGCAAACGCTGACGGATATATTCGATAGTCTTTTCATCATCAATATCCTCTTTGTTAAATTCGTCATTCTGCATAATTCTTTAATTTAAAATGTTTATACTAAAGAAGTTTCTCGAATTTTTCTTTGATGGCAGCCTTAGACATTGAGCCTACAAATTTATCAACAATCTGGCCATTCTTTATGAAAAGCACTGTGGGGACAGACATAATACCATATTCATCGGTAAGGTCCACAGCCTCTTCTATGTTACATTTGCCCACAATTACGCGACCATCATACTCCTCGGCAAGTTCGGCAAGCGAGGGAGCAATCTGACGGCAAGGGCCGCACCACGTTGCCCAAAAATCGAGCACTAAAGGAAGTTCCGATGCTAAAAACTCTCTTGAATTGTTGTCTGTTACTGTAATTTCCATAATTTCGTTTTTTTATATTATTAATTTAACTTATACTCGAATCCTTGCAAACTCTTAATATAGTCTATCAATTCCTGAGTGATATTTATTGAATAGTCCAAAGATACTAAACTTAATGTAAATTCCTGCTCAACGTCGCGAATATTAAAGTTAATTTTACTTTTTCCGGGATTATTGCGTACATACTCCATTAAATCCTCGACAATATTGGCAGAAAGCTGTTCGATGGGAAACGACAAAGTGATACTCTTTACCGACTCATCTTTTACCTCGGAAAGCAGACGGATGTTGTTAATAACAAATTCGTATGAATCGGGGTCCCACTGTCTGGGCTGACACGCACCTGTAATATAGACAAAATTCCCCGGAATAAAATAATTCTGTTTTTTTATCCAATCGTCCCCGAAAAGAGCAATTTCGGCCTTACCCGAAAAATCCTCGACAGCAACAATGCCGTAAGGGTTACCTTTCTTCGTAAACCCTGTGCGCGGCGGGTCGGCAACAAGGCCGCCCATTGTTATTTTGCGTCCGGCAAGAGCATTTTTGTCGGCAAGCTCCACAGCCTTTGTGTTACAAAATTCATTGAGCACAAGCGAATATTCATCCAGAGGATGCGCCGACAAATAAATACCCACAAGCTCACGCTCCTTATTCAGACGCGCAAGAGTACTCCACTCCTCGGCAACCGGAACTTCCGGAGTAGGAATTTCGGGCATATCCTGCGCACCGAACAGCGAATTTAGTGACGAATTTTTATCCTGCTGATACCTGTTGCCGTAACGAATGAGCGTGTCGAGGAAAGACTCTCCCTTGCTGTTTACGCCCATATACTGCTCGCGCCTGATGCCACCGGGAAGCTCGTCGAATGCACCCGAAAGAGCCAGACACTCGAGATTCTTGCGGTTACACGCCGTCAGGTTCACACGCTCCACAAAATTAAAAATGCTTGTATAAGGACCATTCGCCTCGCGGTCGTTTATAATCGACTGAACGGCATTCTCGCCGACACCCTTCACGGCGCACAATCCGAAACGAATATCCCCCTGCTTGTTCACGCTGAACTTGCGGTGCGACTCATTAACGTCGGGACCAAGCACGTTTATATTCATGCTTTTACACTCCTGCATCAGCTTGGTAATTTCAGTAATATTCGAGAGGTTACGGCTGAGCGAGCCTGCCATATACTGCGACGGATAGTGAGCCTTCAGATAGGCAGTCTGATAGGCCACCCACGAGTAACATGTTGCGTGAGACTTATTGAAGGCGTACGATGCAAACTTCTCCCAATCGGCCCATATTTTCTCGAGAATCTTCTCGTCGTGACCGTTAGCCTTTCCACCGTTTATAAACTTAGGCTTAAGCTCGTCCAGCTTATCTTTCAGCTTTTTACCCATCGCCTTACGCAGAGTATCACTCTCGCCACGAGTAAAATCGGCAAGCTGGCGCGAGAGGAGCATAACCTGCTCTTGATAGACAGTAATTCCGTAAGTATCTTTCAGATACTTTTCCATACAGGGAATATCATACTGCACAAGTTCGGGGTTGTGCTTACGGCTGATAAAGTCAGGAATATAGTCCATCGGGCCTGGACGATACAGCGCATTCATGGCTATAAGATCCTCGAAAGTACTCGGCTGCAATTCGCGCAGATATTTTTGCATACCCGGCGACTCAAATTGGAATGTACCGATGGTGTTTCCCTTACAATATAGTTCGTATGTCAGTTTATCGTCTATGGGAATATTGTCAATATCAATCTCTTCGCCCAAGCTGCGACGTATATTTTCTACAGCCTCGTTAATGACCGAGAGGGTCTTAAGACCCAAAAAGTCCATCTTTATGAGGCCCGTATCTTCAATGACGCTACCCTCGTACTGCGTCACAAGCAGTTTCTCGCCCGTCTCTTTATCCTCGGCAACGCTGGTGGGCACATGGTCGGTAATTGCGTCGCGGCAGATAATAATGCCACACGCGTGCACACCTGTGTTTCGCACATTACCCTCGAGCATTTTGGCATATTTTATAGTATTGCGCATCTGCTCGTTGGGCGACGATTCAGCCTCACGAAGTTCGGGCACGACGGAAATTGCATTTTTCAGATTCATTTTCAATCCGTCGGGCAAGCGGTCGGGGATTGCCTTGCACAATTTATTTGAAACATCGAGCGGCAGTTTCTGCACGCGTGCAACGTCCTTTATGGCAAGTTTCGTAGCCATTGTGCCGTATGTAATAATGTGCGCAACCTTCTCCTGACCATATTTGTTTGTTACCCATTTAAGAACCTCGGCACGACCATCGTCGTCAAAGTCTACGTCAATATCAGGCAGAGAGATACGGTCGGGGTTCAGGAAACGCTCGAACAGAAGGTCGTATTTTATAGGGTCCACACGCGTGATACTGAGTGCGTATGCAACGACGCTTCCTGCTGCCGAGCCGCGTCCGGGACCAACGGATACTCCAAGTTCTTCGCGTGCAGCTTTTATAAAGTCCTGCACAATAAGGAAGTAGCCGGGGAAACCCATAGTCTTCATAATGTGAAGCTCAAAATCTATGCGGTCGGTGAGCTCTTGGCTGAAAGGCTCGGGGTAAAGTTTTTTCGCCCCGTCGTATGTAAGTTTGCGCAGATAGTCACCCTCTAATTTTATACGGTACAGTTTGTCGTAACCGCCCAACTTTTTTATTTTAGCTTCGGCCGCCTCTTGCGACATTACCACGTTACCCTTTTCGTCGCGCGTAAATTCATTGAAGAGGTCCTCGTGAGTATACTTTTTTCTATACTCCTCTTCGGTGCCAAACTCCTCGGGAATTGCAAATGTGGGCATAATGGGAGCATTGTCGATGCTGTAAAACTCCACCTTATTGCAAATTTCCACCGTATTTGAAAGAGCCTCGGGGTACTCGGCAAAAATCTCGTTCATTTCGGCACGAGTCTTCATCCACTCCTGCTTAGAGTAAAGCATACGGTTAGGATCATTCAAGTCCTTGCCCGTATTCAGGCAGATAAGGTGGTCGTGAGCTTCGGCATTCTCTTCGTCCACAAAATGCACATCATTGGTACACACCAATTTAATGCCAAACTTTTTACTATACTCAACAAGATGCTTATTAACCTCAACCTGCAAAGGATAAACCTCGTGATTGGCACGTTCTACGGTAGCCTTATGCAACTGAAGTTCCAAATAAAAATCCTCGCCGAAAGTATCCTTGAACCACCGGATAGTACGCTCGGCCTCTTCAAAGTTTCCATTCTTTATATATTGCGGAATCTCACCTCCCAGACAGGCCGAACAAACAATCAATCCCTCTTTATACTTTTCGAGCTCGACCTTGTCGGTACGAGGGTGATAATAGTAACCCTCGGTCCAAGCCTTCGACACTAATTTAACAAGATTGTGGTAACCGGTAAGGTTTTTTGCAAGCACAACAAGGTGATGAGCCTTCTGGTCCTCTTTTCCCTCCTTATTAAATAGGCGACGCGACGCCACATACATTTCGCAACCAATAATAGGCTTAAATTTTTCCTCGGGAGCCTTTCCCTTATTCTTCTTATTCACATAATTATAGAACTCCTTGATACCCATCATATTTCCATGATCGGTAACAGCAATTCCACACATTCCGTCAGCAATAGCCTTATCAACCAAACGGGAGATAGAGGCCTGTCCGTCGAGAATAGAATATTGAGTATGCACATGTAAATGAACAAAATCTTCCATCGGCACAGTTTTTCACTTTTGATTAGAATGATAAAGATAGTAGCTTTCCGGGAAATTTCGTCACAATTATGATAAAAAGTTTTCAACAACAAAAAAAGTTTACAGCAAACACTCTAATCACTACGCTATTATAAAAAGCAGAAACTCTTTTTCATGTTTTTTGTTTGGAGTTTAACAAAAAATCACTATTTTTGTCAAATAAACTTTAGGAACTGATGAAAAGAATTGAAAAATTAAAAAGAATAAGAAAGATGAGAATACATCGCGAGGGTACCTCCATCCTTGTAGTATCACTCATCATATTTCTTTTATTAAATTCACTTAGTTGGTACTTTGTTCCATGTAAGATATTCAACATACTACTGTTAGGAGGTTCTCTATTCATCTATCTGATGATGGTAAATTTCTTCCGCAGCCCCAAACGAGTATTCCCATACGATGATGTAGAAAAGCTTGTTGTCGCCCCTGCAGACGGCAAAGTAGTAGTCATAGAAGAAGTTTTCGAGCCCGACCACTTTAAAGACAAAAGAAGAATGATATCCATCTTCATGAGTCCATTAAACGTACACGCCAATTGGTACCCCGTAGAAGGAGTTGTGAAACGTGTCGGTCACCAAAGTGGTAAATTCATGAAAGCATGGCTGCCGAAAGCAAGCACAGAAAACGAACGTTCACTTGTAGTAATTGAGACCCCCGAAGGCACCGAAATTCTGGTACGACAGATAGCCGGAGCAATGGCACGCCGCATAGTAACATACGCCGAACCGGGAGAAGAATGTTTCATCGACCAACATATGGGATTCATAAAATTCGGTTCACGCGTAGACGTTTATCTGCCGTTAGATGCCGAGATATGCGTAGAATTGGAACAGAAAACCATTGGTGACGAAACAATTATTGCAAAACTGAAATAATCCACCGATTATGAGCTTCAAAAAACATATCCCCAACGCAATAACATGTTGCAACTTGTTATCAGGCTGTATCTCTTGTGTAATGGCAATGGAGGGGAATTTTGTTTTAGCCTTGACATTCATTGTGATAGGCGCAGTTTTCGATTTTTTCGACGGAATGGTCGCACGTCTGTTGAAAGTAAGTTCGCCATTAGGCGTGCAGATTGATTCGCTTGCCGACGATATTACATTCGGCTTTGCCCCGTCGTTCATGGTGTTCACATACATGCAGAGGCTGACATTCCCCGAATACCTTGCACCGGTGGCAGAAATCCTGCCCTTTACACCATTTTTAATATCGGCATTCTCGGCACTGCGCCTTGCGAAATTCAATATAGACAAACGTCAGACAACAACATTCATAGGCTTGCCTACACCCGCCAACGCCCTCTTTTGGGCATCTTTGGTAGTAGGATACGGCACATTCATCAGCAGGCTGAACTACGGATGGCTTTTGATGTTAGGCCTGATAGCATTGTCATGTTATCTATTAGTAGCAGAAATTCCAATGTTCTCCATGAAAATAAAATATTTAGCATGGAGAGCGAACAAAATAAGATACAGTTTCCTTATAGTTTCAGCACCTATGCTGTTATTGGGTGTCGGCGCAGCCGTTCCCATAATTTCGCTTTACGTTGCAATTTCTGTAGTAAAAACATTAGCTAGAAAGCGTTAATATTCACAAAGCAAAATAATGAAATTCATCATACTTATAATACTGTTTTTCGCAGTAATATTTTTCCTTGTACCTTCAATAATTGCAGGGATAATACGATTCTTCCTCACAATGCTGGGAGGCGGAACAGGTTCTTCATCCTACCGTAACACAACCAATAGAGACGAAAATTACACCCGTTTCAAGAATAACGAAACAAGCGCGCCCGATGGCACCAAGAAAAAGGTGTTCGACAAGGACGAGGGTGAATATGTAAGTTTCGAAGAGATAAAGAAAGAAACGAACGAAGATAGCAAATAAACAACTATCTTTTCCCCTTAAAAAATTTTTTCATAAGGTCGGCAGCCTCCCCGGCACAAACGCCCGGCACAACCTTTGTCTTTGGGTGCAATACATCCGGAGCCAACTTTTTGTACCCTCTTTTCTCGTCGTCGGCACCATAGACAAGCCTTCCCAAATGCGCCCAGCCCAACGCCCCTGCACACATGGGACAAGGCTCTACAGTAACATACAAAGTACACTCATCAAGATACTTTCCACCCAGAAAATCGGCAGCAGCAGTTATCGCCTGCATCTCAGCATGAGCCGTAACATCGTTCAAAGTCTCTGTCAGATTATGGCAACGCGCAACAATAGAGCCGCCACACACAACAACAGCACCAATAGGAATTTCGCCCGCAGCAAAAGCCCTCTCGGCCTCGGCAAGCGCAGCCATCATATATTTAACATCACTCTGTTCCATAGCCACCTATCAGCGTCGCATATCATGTTCGTTGAAAAGCGTAGGATAATCCTCGTCGAGATTCTTATAAATAAAAGCAAGAAGCGTCTCGCGCATCCAATTACTTTTATTCGTAATCTTATACTTTTTAAGATAATTCTCTATCAAACGATCCTCTTCATCGCTTACAAGTGCCACTATACGCTTGTGACGCACAGGTTGCACTCTCGCACATGTAGCAGCCGTTCTCTTTTTTATAGTCATTGTATCTTTCTTATAATGCAAATATAGTGCAAACAAGTAAGTGAAAATCCATTTTCAATCGCAACGAGTGCAGCCTATATTCGCAAACTAACTTTAGTTTGCAAATATAACTCTATTTTTTGTAAATTAACCCCTTACAAACTATATTTGCAACATAGTAACGAAAATCATGGCACAGCACAATCTTTTAGGAAACAAAGGAGAGATACTCGCCGCCCGCTATCTGGCAGGCGAAGGGCTTGCCATCCTTGAATATAATTGGCGCAGCGGACACAAAGAGATTGACCTAATTGCAAAGGAACGCGACACGCTGGTCTTTGTAGAGGTAAAAACCCGACGCAACGAAAATTACGGCGATGTTCGCGAGGCAGTCACCCCCCAAAAGATGCGCAACATCGTCGCAGCCGCCGAAGCATACATAAAAAAACACGACATTGACAGCCCCATCCGCTTCGACGTAGTAACAATAGTAGGCAACGGTGAGTGTCACGAAATTGAACACATAAGAGAAGCATTTTACCCCGACATTGAATAACACACAACCATGAACATAGAAGATGCACGCCTATACTGCCTGAGCAAACCCTCGGCAACAGAAGACTTTCCATTCGACGAAACGACCCTCGCCTTTCGCGTGGAAAATAAAATCTTCGCCATTGTAGACCTCGAAAATACCGAATGGTTCTGCGTAAAATGCGACGCCGACAGAGCCATCGAGCTGCGCGACAAATACCCCACCATAAAGCCCGCGTGGCACATGAACAAAAAATATTGGAACATGATGGACATTGAGCGCATGGCCGATTCATTGGTAAAAGAGCTCATCGACCACTCCTACGAAGAGGTCATAAAGAAAATGCCCAAAAAAGTACGTGCAAAATATGGAATATAGCAGCGACGCGGCAAAATACACCCACATACACCTTACCCGGACAGACTCGACCAACAGCTACGCAAGGCGCGAGGCCTCGCGCCTGACAATGGAAAATCCCGAATGTAAAATACACATTGTAACCGCCGACAAACAAACCTCGGGACGCGGCCAGCGTGGCACAGTGTGGCAGTCCGGCGCCGGAGAAAATCTGCTGATGACAATAATCGTCCGCCCCCATGCACTACCCATAAACACATGCTACGCACTATCGGTGGCAGCAGCATTGGCATTAAAAGAGAGCATGCAAAAGTACGGGCTTTCCACCACCCTAAAATGGCCCAACGACCTATATTGCAACGGCTGCAAGCTTGCCGGAATACTGTTAGAGAGCGACTGCGAGGGAGCAAACGTAACACAAGCATTCATCGGCATCGGGCTGAACGTCAATCAGACACGATTCGAGGAAATGTCGCGCCGCCCAACCTCCATGAGCCTTGTAAGCGGCAAAAAATTCAAGGTAAACGAAATAATGCACTCCATCGCAACAAATTTCATAAAAAGATACGAAGCAATCACACGCGGCAACCTAAACGAACTTTTCGACGAATATGAAAAATCGCTCATGGGACACGACACCCCCCTACTCTACCGTGACACAAACGGAGAATTCACAGCCACAGTCGAAGGCGTAGAGCGCGACGGGCGCATATTGCTAAGATGCACCGATGGCGAGCTTCGCAACTACTATTTTAAAGAGGTCGAAAATGTCATTTTAGGTTATTAATCTCATCCTCGTGCCTGCTGCGCAAACGGTCGCGACGCTTAAGCACGAACCACAGAATCACAAGCAGCAGATACGAAACTCCCACAACAGCCCATTTTTCCACGTCGCTCATTTCATTGTTACGCGGAAAGAAATAAATATACATGCCTGTCATATAAACAAAAAGCAGGCCGACAATAAGTTTATGTTTCTTATAAGGTATCATAGCACAAAGTTAGTAAATTTCAGACTCACAAAAGAAACTATTTTACATAATTAACAACAATTTAAAATAAAACAGTTCCTCACAACTTGCGGGTAATGTAATATACTTTTTTGAAATAAATTTAAACAGCTTTTTAAAAATCTAAAAATATTATGTAGCTTTGCAATAATGTTACAAATAGAACAACAGATAAACTGACAAATATGGCAAAATTCAAACGTATTCTTTTAAAATTAAGCGGAGAGAGCCTTATGGGCGAACAGCGTTACGGCATTGACGTGAAACGCTTGCAGGAGTATGCACAGCAAATAAAAGAGGTATCGGAAATGGGCGTAGAGATAGGCATTGTCATCGGCGGCGGCAACATCTTCCGAGGCTTGAGCGGTGCCGGCAAAGGCTTCGACCGCGTCAAAGGCGACCAGATGGGCATGATGGCAACAGTCATCAACAGCCTTGCACTAAGCTCGGCACTCGAGGCCATCGGCGTTCCCACAATGGTTCTTACAGCCATCAGAATGGAGCCTGTAGGCGAATTCTACAACAAATGGAAAGCAATTTCGGCAATGCAGGATGGAAAGGTTGTAATTATGGCTGCCGGCACAGGAAACCCCTATTTTACCACCGACACAGGCTCATCGTTGCGCGGCATTGAAATTGAAGCAGATGTAATGCTCAAAGGCACTCGAGTGGATGGCATTTACACCGCCGACCCCGAGAAAGACCCCACAGCCGTAAAATTCGATGATATAAGCTACGACGAGGTTATCAGTCGCGGACTGAAAGTAATGGACCTTACAGCAACCACAATGTGCAAAGAGAATAATCTCCCCATATATGTATTTAACATGGACATTGTTGGCAACCTTAAGCGTGTGATGAACGGCGAGGATATTGGAACGTTTGTCCATCCTTAACCAATAATTCAAACAAAAATCAGGGCGATACTTTCGAGTATCGCCCTGATTTTTGTATGGAAATTCATCAATTACTCTTTACCATTCTTTGTAAGCATCCAGCCACCCGTCTGAGCAGCCGCAACTCCAAGAGCATAATCACTCGCGCTGAAAGCATTCAGAATACCACCCTTAAGAGAAATTGCACCGGTTGTTACAATAGCCTTGTCATAAGACCTCATAAGCACAGTACCACCATTCTGAGTATAAGAGAGAGAAGATACCGCACGCGATTTTTTATCCTCGGCACCATCTTTGTAATTATCGCCTGTTGAGAGCAATGTAACACAGCCATTATCAATAACCACATTACCATCGGCATTAATAGCTTTTGCACCCTCACCTGAACAATTTACACCTATTGTACCATCAGTAATTGTGCAGTTACCGCCACACTTAACACCAGCAGTCGACGAACTATCACTGCTCACAGTACCATACACCAATGCAGTCAGCTTGCCACCGGTAAATGCAAAATCCTTTTCGCTGTTCACAACCTTTGAGCCGTTGCCGAGAGTCTTACCCTGAACAATGCCACCCATCTGAGTATAGTTGGCATTAGACTTTATCGCCATTCCCTTCTCGCCGGTAGTATTAACTTTTATAAAGCCTCCACGAATAGTAATTGAAGGGTCTATAGTAGTGTCCGTAAGCGAGTCATAAGATGTAACAATTCCATCATCCACAGAGTTTACAGTAATATCTCCCGCCTCAATAAGCACATTACCCTTACCGCAATCAATTCCGTCAGCATCGGCATTGATGGTAATTTTAGGAGCCGAGGCCGCCATACGTCCCACGCGGAATTGTTCATTGGTATTAAAGCCATCCTTCGCAGCAGAAAGAATGTTTATATTTCCGCTGCGCACACGAATATAGTCGTCGCTGCAAATTCCATGACCGCCGTAACTTTTCACGTTAAGCGTACCTGTGCCACTGAAAATAAGCTGTCCCTCGCTGAAGAATGTACCCTTCTGGTCCTCGGGCTCTCCATCCATATAAGGAGCTTCGTCATAAACCTCGCCGTCGCACAAAGTATTCTTTTTGTCCGTAGCAAGAGTCACATATACAGTTTTTCCCGTCTGAATATTTATGGCAGGCCCCTTAGGATTAGTCAGAGTCAATCCGTTAAGCGCAAGCTGAAATTTCTTTTCGCTATAAATTTTCAACGAACCGTTGCTGCAATTACCCTGAACACGATAGGCCATTTTACTACTTGACGAACTAATCATAAGATGCGTACCATCTACTATAGTATAATTCACGCCACTGATAATATCCGGAGAAATTGTTACGCCTGTATGAGTAAAATTAATATCCATAACTTTCGAAACAGAGTAATTCTCTATAAAATCTCCCGACTCGTCTATAAGTTCATCAGTGATGATAGTCTCGGTAATTTCGCTATAAACATTCTTATCTTTATCGTCAAACGCCACGCTAAAATCCTCGGTGTACGTAAGCGCAGTGCCCGATGCAGGCTTCACAAAAGATATACTATCCACCTTGTCTGTCGCAAATTGGCTGACAGCACCATCGACAAGCTTAATGGCAATAAGCCTTTGCTCGGCATCAAACTCCATCTGATGAGTATCCTCTACAGCAATCGCCTGATAAGTTCCATTATTATTGGCTACATAGTATCTGTTTTGCGCCTGAATTTGAAGGAATGAGAGCAGGCACAGCACAATTGTTAATGTCTTTCTCATCTCTTTATTATTTTAACAGTTTGACCATTGGCACGCAACAGATAGATTCCTTTGGGAAGATTGGCAATGCTTACACTGCCCCCTTCACTATCCTGAACCTCTTTAAGCACCATCGTACCACTTACATTATAGATGGCAATCTCTTTTCCCGCCTCGCAATTAACCGCAATTTCATCGGCCGAAATATACGCGACAAACTCTTTGCCACCGTTAAAATCCACATTTTTAATACCTGTATAGTCGCCAAAATAGATGCGTGTAATATCGCTCATGTCAGCAGTTGCAACCGTTCCGTCAGTCTGCATGATGTTTACGGATGTACCCGCGAATGTCATGCGTCTGAACTTTTGCAGTTCCACCGCCTGAGTCGCATCACCTGTCTTTAGCACAATAATATGTTGCGCCGACACAGACAACGTGGCAACCATCAGCATTAACAACGTCAATAGCTTTTTCATCGGCTGTTTATTTTAAATTTTATTATAAATCAAATGAATAGCTTGCACCGATAGCATGTCCCGCAGGCTCATCATCGTCGTTTGCATTTTGATAAATGTAGAAGAGCGACACAGAATTATCCTTGTCAATCTTATAGTCTACACCCGCACGATAGCGGATTTTATCGTGGAAACGCCACTCATCTACGCGTGTGAAAAGCTCGGCCGACACAAAGGGCTTGATGGGGCACTTGCGAATATCCCATTTTACAGTGAGACGCGAGCGCAGTGTAGTGTTATTCTTCGAGCCTTTATATTCAGCATCTGTATCCACCACCTCTTTAATAGGACCATCTACACCACCTTCACGCTCCCAACGGTGCTTATCCTCCATTGTAGCAGCCGGATGAGTATAAGTATACTGCAAACGCTCGCGAATAGAGAATTCCAAACGACCAACGTCGAAACTACCTGTTACAGAAAGATAAAGACGTTCTTTGTTTACACGATAAGCATTATCGACATTATAGTCATACTTACCTTCGGCAAATTCATCCTTTATTGAAGTCTTTTCAGGTTCGTAGGCATTCATAAAAATGTATCCTACGTCAGCCTTCAGCCATTTGTAAGGTTTATACGAAAGGCCCACACCCAACGAACGGCGGTCCACAATTTTAAGCCCGTCGGTCGTACGGAACTCACCCTCCAGTCCCAACTTAATCTTGTCGCTAAGTTTCTTGGATGCATCAATGCTGGTCCATACTCCAAAATCGTCACTATCGTCATTGGCAAACGCCTGACTACAAGGCATTGCAGCAATTGCAACTGCCACAGCGCACATTACGCCTCTTTTAATTCTTAATTTTAAATTCATCGCTGGGAGCTTTAGTAAGTTGATCAACAGAATTCATTCCTTTACTTGTAGGCTTGTAGTACATCTTGATGATTGCAGCATCTTTCAAGAAGTCAAGGCCGCCCACCTCTACCTTTACAATGTCGAGACCTGTACGTTTCTTAAGGTCCGCAATAAGCTCTTTCTCTTTATCGGGAGTGATAAGATTAATATTATCGTATTTAATAATTTTATACGAAAGGTGAGTAATGAACCAATTACTCTCGCACAGCCACAAAGAGAAGAGGAACAACAAGTTAGCCACAATCATTTCCACAAAGCTGACCTCCTCGGCCACAAGACCGTTTATGGCACTGACGGCAATAATCACGAAAAGATAGGTCATTTCGCGTATGGCAACCTGCTCGGTGCGGTAACGAATGATACTGAATATCGCAAAAAGTCCAAGTGCAAAGCCGGTCTTCAGTTTAACGCCACCCAACAAATATATAAGCAGGAAGATACTTATTGCAATAAGCGTAAAGGTAAAGAAGTAGTCGCCTCGTTTGCTTTTGGGATAATAGAAGAAACGAACTATAATACCCACAAACAGAAGATTCAAAAAGAAGAATCCCAACAAATTCAGCGTACCCGACAAATTAAAAAGATTGCCCGCCATTGCAGAAGATTCAGTAATTGTCTCGTTTAAAAAGTCGTCACTCAGAGCATTAGCAACAGTAGTAGCGGTGTTTACACCCGCAGTCAGCAAAGTAGTTAAGATGTTCATATAATGTTACTTTTTTGTATGTTTTCCAATTTTTGTATCAACCTCAAACGCTCTTTAAAATTATTGCGCTTGAGATTTTTATTAGTAAGAGCACAGCCTATGCAATACTTACTGAAACCCGAACGTTTAATGCGCAACTTGCGGAAAATATCCAGCGAAGGAGAAAAAACATTACCGTCTCTTTTAAGCTCGATGATAGTCACATGCTCCAATTTTCGTCTATCTTCAGTAAGAAAATTGTGGAATCTGAGGTTAAAATCTATTGTCAGACGCTCGGTCTTTCCGAAATTCACAAGCGTTATTCTGTTGAAACGATTCTCTATCACAGGGCGTATCTCGTCGAGCGTGTACCACGCACACTTAGCGAGGAAAGGAACAACCTGTTCACGTTCGGCCTCGAGACTATCGACAGCCTGCACCTCTATACGTTTCTTTTTTGTACGTTTGTGATTATTTTTGTTTTTTACCTCGAGGAAAGTAATATCAGTATCCTCGTATGTGCGGACACGAATCTTCTCGCGCACCAATTTCCCATTATGGTGCATCACATACATTTCATTATCCTCAGTATCGAAATAAGTTGTATGATACGAGGCCAGACGCACCCCGTCAATCTCTTGAATATAATACTCACCCTCTACCGCTTGCAGAAACGCCAACAGCTGACCGATGGTAGCTACATATTTTGTATCTGTGCGATTCATCAGTTTAATACCCGACATTTCTTCCAAAGAAATAGAAGGCAGGTTATTCGCAAGCGTAATTATCTGGTCTATCATTTTTATTTATCCAAAAAAGGATTTACACCGAGAGAAACGTTGTTTAAATGTTTGCCCCTTTATAAATATACATTTGTGAAACATGATGCCAACGAGTGAACGAAAAGTTTTTTCAATCGCAACAGTCAGCAAGTCCTATTCACCTCTTTTATTTTGCAAATATATAAAAATTTTTACACAATCTTATATTCTTCATAAATTTAATGCAAATTTATCATTTTTGACATAAAAGCATAACATATTTACACTGCGCTCGCTGTAAAAAATCGAAGCAAGTTTCATGTTTTTTGCTCGTTTGTTGCTATCTTTATAGAAGATTTACTGCGCTCGCTGTAAAAAATCTAAACAAGTTTCATGTTTTTTGCTCGCTTGTTGCTATCTTTGAGGGGAAACCTCGAAAATAGGATGCGGCTCGGAATAAAAAACAAGCACACTTATTTTTTCTTCGCTCGCCTTTCACTATCTTTGTAGAAGATTTACTGCACTCGCTGTGAAAAATATTCAAGCAAGCTTGATATTTCTCGCTCGTTTGTCACTATCTTTGTAGAAGATTTACTGCACTCGCTGTGAAAAATATTCAAGCAAGCTTGGTATTTCTCGCTCGTTTGTCACTATCTTTGAGGCAACAAAAAACAACCACACAATGAACTACACAAACATAATCAACAAATACTACCCCGAAGACAACGACTGCAAACGCACACTGCTCAAACACAGCAGAATGGTCGCCGACTACGCATTGAAAATAGCCGACAACCACCCCGAGCTTAACCTCGACAAAAAATTCATCGAAGAAGCAGCCATGCTGCACGACATAGGAATATTCCTAACCTCGGCCCCGGACATAGGCTGCACAGGCGACGCACCCTACATCTGTCACGGACACCTCGGCGCCCAACTCCTAAGAAAAGAAGGATACCCCCTCCACGCCCGCGTATGCGAGCGTCACACAGGCACAGGCCTCACAAAAGAAAATATAATAAAAAACGGATGGCCGCTGCCGCAACAAGACCTACTGCCCGAGAGCCTCGAAGAACAAGTAATATGCTTCGCCGACAAATTCTTCTCAAAAGTAAAATACCTACACAAACCCCGCACATACGAGCAAGTACTCGCCGGCATGGCGCGCATTTCACCCCAAAGTGTAGAGAAAATAGAAAAATGGGCAGCACTTTTCCTATGAATATAGTTAATAAATGTGCTTTTTTGCACATAAATTTCAAATACTCCTTTTTATTTCGTATTTTTGCCGATTGTACGGAGTAAACTATTTAAATGAAACAAAAAATCAGATTAAATTCCATAATTAAAGCACTGATCATGCTCACAATCGTTGCATCCACCATGCGACCGGTTGCAGCATCGTCACCCTCGACAAGCACAATCATCTCCGTCACGCCCCACTCCGACACAATCATCAAGAAAGACACCACACTGAACGACACAATAAAAATTCCCGTCGATTCACTGTTAAAATCACCCAAAGACACCACCGAGAAAAAAGAGCCGTTAGAAGCCCCCGTCTTTTACGAATCGAACGACTCAATGGTGTGGATTATGGGCGGCAACGCCAACCTCTACGGCAAAGGCAACGTAAAATACGAAAATATAGAGCTCGACGCAAGCATCATCTCCATGAACATGGACAGCAGCGTCGTACACGCATACGGCAGCACCGACTCATTGGGAAACACATCAGGCCTGCCCGTATTCAAGGACGGCAGCACCCCCTACGAATCGGACAAGATAAAATACAATTTCAAGTCCAAGAAAGGCGTCATAAACAACGTATACACCCAACAAGGCGACGGCTACATGATGGGTACCACCGCCAAGAAAGACGACGAAGGCGCCTTCTATCTGCGCAAAGGAAAATACACCACCTGTGACGCCGAACACCCCCACTGGTACATAAGCCTCACCCGCGCCAAAGTACGTCCCAAGAAAGACGCAATAACCGGCCCCGCATATTTTGTCGTCGAGGACGTACCCCTGCCCCTCGCAATCCCCTTCGGCTTTTTCCCATTCACCGACAGCTACTCCTCGGGATTCATCATGCCCTCCTACGGCGACGACTCCGAGCGCGGCTTCTATTTAAAAGACGGCGGATACTACTTTGCCATAAGCGACAAAATGGACCTGCGAGTAACCGGCGAGCTATTCACCAAAGGCTCATGGGGAGTAGCCGCAGCCTCCACCTACACACAGCGATACAAATACTCGGGAAGCTTCGACCTCAGCTACCTTGTGACAAAAGAAGGCGAAAGAAACCTCCCCGACTACTCGGTAGGTAAAAACTTCAGAATACAGTGGAGCCACCGACAAGACAGCAAAGCAAGCCCCAACAGCAACTTTGCGGCAAGCGTAAACTTTGCAACCTCGAGCTACGAAAAATCCAACCTCTACAGCATATACAACCCCATGCTAAGCTCGCAAAGCGTGCGCACCTCAAGCGTCAGCTACTCACGCACATTCAGCGAAATAGGCCTCACAATATCATCAACCTTCAACGCCTCGCAGAACATACAAGACTCAACCGTCGCTCTCACCTTCCCCAGCCTCAACATCTCGCTTAACAGATTCTACCCCCTGAAGCGCAAAAGAAAGATGGGCGAGGACCGTTGGTACGAAAAAATCTCCCTCTCGTACAGCGGCCAGATGAGCAACAGCATCAGCACAAAAGAGGACAAAATATTTAAGTCGAGCCTCATAAAAGACTGGCGCAACGGATTCAAGCACAACATCCCCATAAGCGCCACATTCCAACTGTTCGACTACATAAACATCACCCCCAGCTTCAATTACACCGAACGCTGGTACTCATACAAAGTAAATCAACATTGGGACGAACGCACCATGAAAGCCGCCCGCGACACAGTATACGGCTTTAACCGAGTGTACAACTACAACATGTCATTAGGCATGAACACCACCCTATACGGATTCTACCAACCCGCAGGATTCATGGAAAAGAGCCGCGTACACATGGTACGTCACGTCTTTAAGCCGTCAATATCATTCAGCTACGCCCCCGACTTTGGAGCCTCGCGTTACGGATACTACGACACATACACCTACACCGACGAAGATGGCGAAGTACATCTGGTCGAATACTCACCCTACAATGGCATGCTATACGGAGTCCCCGGACGCGGAAAGACCGGTAGCGTAAGCTTCGACGTAAGCAACAACGTAGAAATGAAGTGGCGCACAAAGAGCGACTCGCTGCGCAAAGTCAGCATCATCGACGAATTAGGCGCAAGCCTCTCCTACAACCTTGCCGCCAAGCAAAAACAATGGAGCAACCTAAACACCCGCCTGCGTCTGAAACTCTCAAAGAGCTACACCTTCAGCATGAACGCCACATGGGCAACCTACGCATACACATTCAACGAAAATGGACAAGTAGTCGAAGGAAACAGAACAGAATGGTCATACGGCCGTTTCGGACGTTTCCAGGGCATGAGCCAGAATATCTCATACACATTCAACAACGGCACATTTAAAAAAGTAGCCTCACTCTTCGGCAAAAAAAAGGAAAAAGAAGAAGGAGAAAAAGAGATGACACAAGAAGAGCTTGCAGCACAAGTACAAGCCAACAGAGAAGCAGCAGCCACAGGCCGCATACAAGGCAGCAGCAGCGGTGCCGGAGTAAAGCCCAAAGGCAAAGCCAAAGACGCCTCGGTAGACGAAGACGGCTATATGCCCTTCAAACTACCGTGGAACTTCACCGTCTCGTACGGAATAACAATGTCCGAGGACCGCTCGGCACAGATAAACATCAAGACCATGCGCTACCCCTACAAGTTCACACAAAACATGAACTTCTCGGGTAACATCACAATCTCCGACGGATGGAAAATAAACTACACCTCGGGTTACAATTTCGAGAACAAGAAGCTGACGACCACCACCATGAACCTCTCGCGCGACCTTCACTGCTTCGAAATGACCTGCGGAATAGTCCTCAGCCCCTACACGTCGTTCAACTTCAGTTTCCGCGCAACCTCGCAGATGCTCGCCGACGCCCTTAAATGGGACAAGCGCAACAGCGGCAGCAACATCGATTGGTACTAACAAGCACAACCCCTCTCTGCTTGCAGAGAGGGGTTATTCTTTGCAGACGCATGTAATCTGCTTCAAAAAAAAAAAAAATGGATGAGATAATGTATATATAATTAAGATTCGATGCAAAGATACAATCATCCACATTATTCAAGGTTGCAGAATTAACACAAACAACAGATGCAGGGCTATTTATTATAGTGATTGAGGAAAAAGTTACCCTAATTTGATGCTAACTTCTGTATATTACAGCACTCTTTACCCTTAATCTTTTGTTGCTAATTTATAGGCAGTCGTTTCTATCCTTACTTTTCGTCGCCCGAAAAGTAACAAAAGGGCACAGCGCAGACAAAATCAGTTTCTCGCTCCTCTGCTCACGAATTTTCGCCGGGCGAAAATATTGCCATCGGCGAACTTTGGCTGCGCTCGCTTATAATTGCAAGCAAGCTTGCATTCTACTCGCTGGCACGAACTTTGTCTCGTTCGTCGTTCGCTTGCCGGCAACTTTCCCTTGATAGTCGCGGGAGGCGCAAGTTTGGCCACGCTTACAGCGCGTCAGAAAACTTGCACCTCTTTTCCGCGCCTATCTGCGGCCGTTGCCTGTGATTTTGACAACGCTGTATTTTTTTAAAGTAACCGTTTGCAAGCAATAAGTAATAAATTTATAGCATCGGTAACTTCTAAAAATTTCCGGCACCGTTAAAGAGCACAGCGAGAGCTCGGCTGTTTTTCGGAAATAGTGCGAGGACTGTTTGACTGTGGGTTAGATGCGTAAAACGCAGCTAACCGAAGGAGTTCCGCAGCGCCCGAAAAACAGCCGACAGGCTTGAGTGACAAGGCTCGTTCGACTGAGGAATGTTGCTTTTAGCAACTTGTGAACAAAGAACGAGTCGACTGCTCTTTCCGTGTGCCGGGGCTTTTGCTTCTTTTGCCCGGCAAAAGAAGGGAATAGAAAAATCAACCTCTCAAATTGCAACAACAATTAAGGGTAAAATAAACAGTCAATTAAAGAAACTTTTTCCTCAATCACCATAAAACAAGAATTATAATCACAAGAACAAAAGCTATTTTATAAAGAAAAAAGCAAAAACATCTAGATTCTTCGTCGGTAACCGGAAAAAAAGTGAGTTACCGACGAAGAATCGAAAGAAACACTATTCAACAGCACAAAATATAACCCACAGCTACACTCGTTACAGCATACTAATAATCCGCTGATTATTAAACAGTGGCCTACAACCCTTTGGAATTATTGCAAATTAAAAACCTAAGTGACAGACACCCTACCTGCGCAGATACAAAAAAAGAGGGGCGACCATTTTGGTCGCCCCTCATCTAATATTACCTATAAGGTTATTAACATTCTATTACTTATTATTTTGCGGGCTGGAATGTAACGTTAAGTGTTGCTTTCTTACCACCCTCTTCACCCCATGCGTAGTCGATAGTTGCATCTACCTTAATTGTAACAGGTTTGTCAAGTTCAAGGTTAGCTGTATTATCGAATGTCAAGACACGATTAGCCTCGTCGTATTTGATTACGTGAGCATACTTGTCGGGAATTTCAGAATCAGCAACTTTGAATGTCATTACAGGTGTATATACACCACCGTAAATGCCAGCGATTTTCTTACCAGAAGCCCAACCGTTTGTTCCATTACCAACAATGTATTTACCGGCATCTGTGAGAAGATCTACTGTGAATCCGTCACCGTCACCAAGTACTGTAGCGTTGTCACTACCATCGCGGCTCTCATAGATAGAGAAGCGTGAGCGAACATCAAGGCTGTACTTCTGTACCTCGGCAATGTTGATAGTAATATCCTCAGCTACAAGGTCAGTGAAGGGATCGAACTTATTAACAACGTAGTTCTTATAAGCATCATCTGTATCGAAGACAGTCTCAAGAGCGATCTTCTGGCCTTCAGTGTGCTGCAAGTACAAGTTACCCTTAACATTTACAAATTCTGTCTTACCATTGTAAGCAAGTACGTTACCTGTAAACGCTATACCTGTGTCGTAGGTAGCATCCTCAATTGCAAACTCAGTTACCAAGCCAAGCTCACCAAGATTTGTTACAACCTTATCATCCTTATCAACAACTACGAACGCTTTGTCCATATCGATGTTAGATACTGAGAATGATGTAAGTGCTACAGATGTCTTGTCAGGTGAGTAGTTACCCTGAACATCTGAATAGAGACCTGTCTCTGCGCTCTTCACCCAAAGATCAACGTGTGCGAAGTTGTATGCAGCCTTAGGCATTTCGAAATCAACAGTGTAAACCAATTTCACCTTCTGACCGTACCACAATGTAATATCGTCAGTGTAAATAACCTTAGTAGGTATAAATGAGAAGTCATTGTAGTAGAATGAAACATTAGCTGTAGCATTATCATTATCAACTACAATATCTGTATCAGTTGTAGTAGCAACAGCAGCATTCTCATCTGCTTTCATAGTCTTATTCTCAACGAAACTATTATTTGAAAGTACATCCTCCAAGAAGTCAGCCTCAGTCATTCCGCTAAGATCGTAATCTTCATTATCATTCAATTCTGTGTAGATAGCATTAAGCTTCATATCCTCCAATTCACCGGTAGAGAACTTCAAGTCTTTCTTAAGCTCAACTGTTGCAGATGCAGGAATTTCAACAACGATGTCACGAGGACGGTCAACAGTCTTAACAGTAAGAGCGAGGTCTACGCGAACTGACTTATTCTTAGTATACTTATAAGTGATCTTGTATTCCTTATTCCATTCGAATGTCTCAAACTCAGCCAATACAACTTCATTCTCTTTCGCACCATTAGCAATACGAGCCTTTGTGAGACCACTGCCATTCCAGCCATCAAGTCCGGTGTAACCGCTTGAAATAAGGTCAGAAAGTTTAACGCCGTCAAGTTCCTTAACAATCTCATCATTTGTCATTTCAAAGTTAAATGCAAGATTCTCACGTGCGTAAGCAATATCGTTTGTAGCATCAGCATCCAATCTGCTTGCATCAGCCTCAGCATCATCTGCGTAGTTCCATACAACATCATCAACAGAAGCTTTCAATTCAATAATGTTGGGAGCGATTACAACGAACTGTGTTGCAGATAACTTAAAACCATCAACATTATATGTTCCTGTGTACTCGAGTTTAGAACCTACAGTCTGTGCTGTAGCTTTCTCTGTGAGCCATACAACAGGCTGGATAGTTGTTTTTACATCAGCCTCTTTACCTGCCTCGAGTTCCGCAGCATCTTTAATGTTGTTATAGTCGAAGAAACCGAGCAAAGTTGCTTGTTTAAATTTACCATCCTCTTCAGTAGCATCATCTGCAACTACATCAGCCGGATTGTGGTTGTAACCCTTAACGCTATATTTGAAAGTGGGAACAGCTACATCGTAACCTTCTTCAATCATCTGAGCGTAAGTATATTTAGTACTACCAATTGTGTAAACTACATTGCAACCCTCAAGAACATTTTTCTTACCGTCTGACTCGAAGCTGTCAAACTCAAGAGCTTTGTCTGAATTTCTCATTGTGTACTCAATGTAGAGAGAGTCGAAGTCTTTAGTCTCTTTGCTGAGAGATACAGTAATCCTCTCTGTATTATCCACGGTGGGAGTCAAGTTTGTGTAGCAGCTTGAAAGGTTAGCAGAAGAATAGTTCACGTCATCTTCGTAATCCAATACAAGTGATGCGCTGTAAGATTTAGAAGCTTCATAGAACTCATCTCCTAAGCCGCGTGCCTCGAATGTAATGTTGATGATACCATCATTAGCTGATTCAAGCTCAACTTTCTTAATGTTAAGTGCAGCAGCACCACCACGTGAAGAAGCCAATTTCACACCACGAACATCAAATCTCAATGTTGAATTATCATTGTTATATGCTGCAACAATAGCCTCGGCACAAGCAGCAGGATAAACCTGATATTTCATTGATGAAGCAGCCTCGATAATTTTAGTAGTGTTACCACCGTCTGTCATTATTGCATATTTGATAGTAGCTTTGCCATCATCATAATCGGGAACGTAAACAATGCTCTGAACGCGTTTCATGAGCTTGTTCATGTTAGCCTCAATATCTTTCTTGAGGTTCTCGATTGTCTCGTTCAAAGTAGCAACCTCTGCGTTAAGGTCATCAGCAAGTGCCTGGATCTTTTCTGTTGTAGACTCCTCTAACTTAATGATCTCAGCATCGGTATAATCTTTGCTGTCTTTCTTAGCATTCTCTATTTCAGTTTTTACAGTTTCTTTGTATTTTGCAAGATCCTCTTTGAGAAGTGTGATTGCATTTGTAAGCTCATCGATACGTACAGCATTTTTGTCTACTGTGCCTGTCAAGTTAGATACAAGGAATGCAAGTTCTTTGTCTTTTGCTACAAGGTCAGCGAATTGCTTAGCGTTCTCTTTGTCCATAGCGTTGAGCTTTGTCCAAACTTCAGCAAACTTAACAGCCTCTTTTGCATCAGAAGTTTCAAGAAGTCTTGCGAATTCAGCAGCAGCAGCCTCGTCAGCAGCCTTAAGTTCGTTGTATTTCTCTAAAAGGTCTTCTGCAGCAGCCTCGTCAGCAAGTACAAGCTCAGCATAGTTAGCAGCAACAGTTGCAGAGATTGCATCGTCAGCAGCCATAAGTTTCGCAACTTCTTCTTCTATTTTAGCAAGAAGTTCCTTGTCGCTCTGTGCAAGCTCGGCGCACTCAGCGGCAATAGTAGCATAGATGATAGAGTCCTCTTTTGAAAGCTGAGCGAATTTCTCGGCAAGGTCAGCCTCAATAGCCTCAAGTTGCTCTGCGAGATTATCGTCAGCAGCTTTAAGCTCGTTGTATTTTGCTAAGATTTCAGCAGCAAGCTCGCCGTCTTTCTTATCGAGCTCTGCGTCTTTTGCTTCGAGAGCTGAAATTTTCGCTGTAAACTGTGCAATAGCGTTGTTCAAAGCTACGTTTGTAGCGTTGATAGAAGCCAAGTTTTCAGCTACGTCTGACTGAAGAGCTGCAATATCACTTGTGTTAGCAGCAATGTTGCTGTATGCCTCATCAAGCTGTGCCTGAAGTTCATTCTTAACGTCGGTGATGCGTTTGTTCAACTCTTTGTCTTTGTTTGTAAGCTTAACATTTGCGTACTCCAAAGCCTCAACAGCCTCGGTAAGTGCTTCAAACTGTGCAGCAGCGTCAGCTTTGTAGCTTTCAAAGTCGGCAGCATCAAGTTTAAGTGACTGGAGTGTAGCAATTGAACCGTTTATTGTCTCGATTGCAGCGTCAATCTGAGCATCTTTTGCCTCGAGAGCAGCAATCTTACCTGCTACAAGAGTCTGATAATCTGCGAATGCCTTAGCCTGCTGAGCCATGTTCTCCTGAATAGTCTTGATAGCTGCAGCGTTTGTTGCGATGTCACCTGCATTCTTAGAAATGAGGTCGTTGAGCTCTTTACCGAGAGCGTCCATTTCCTCGTCCAAGTCTGCGATTTTCTTCTCGAGCTCTGCATCTTTTGCATTAAGATCGCTTACGTTTGCTTTCAAGCCTTCAATCTGAGCCTCGGCAGCAGCGATTTTCTCATTTACGTTTGCAATCTCTTCAGCAATTTTTGCATTAAGTTCAGCCGCAACGCCATCAATTTTGTTGTTGAGACCGCTCTCTACACCATCGATTTTGCTGTTGAGGGCATCCTGAGCCGCGCTAAGCTGAGCTTTAAGGTCTACGATTGCTGCGTTTGCATCAGCAATTGATGCCTTAAGAGTTTCGTCGCTCGCTTTGAGGGCATCGATATCCTCTTTGTGAGCAGCTTTAATCTCGGTTGCAAGAGCCTGCTGAGCAGCAGTCAAATTTGCAACTGACTTTTCAAGATCCGCTTTGAGGGGATTAATCTCACCGGCGATAACCTGATCGATGCGGTTATTAAGATCCTTAATATCCTCATCATAATCAGTACAACCAACCGCAACAAAAGCAAGACCTAACAGAAGTGCTTTTGTAATGTTAAATAAATTTTTCTTCATACTGAAAAAAGTTAATAAATAAAAGGTTTAAAATTATATCTCTATTTTGTTATTCCACAGTACAGATTACTACACGGTTTTTCTCGCCTTCGAGGGGCTGAACAGTGTCGCCCTTGAAGCTTGTAGCGATGCGGCTCTCGGCAATTCCGTTGTCTACCAAGAATTTCTTAACGGCCTGTGCACGACGCTCGCTGAGTTTCATATTACCTTCGCTATTTCCTGTTTCTTTGTCGGCGTAACCAACGATTGCAACTGAATAGTCGTTGTTTGCCTTGAGCCACTCGACCATCTGCTCGAGTTTCTGGGCCTCGCTCTTACGTATCTTCGCTGAGTTGATAAGGAAGAATACGTTCTTTGAATTTTCGGCTGCCAATGCGCTGCGTTTAGCGGCTGCGGCTTTAGCGGCTGCTTCTTTTGCGGCTGCCTCGGCTGCTGCTTTTGCTGCGGCTTCTTTTGCGGCTTTTTCCTTAGCTGCTTTCTCGGCTGCTTCTTTAGCTGCTCTCTCGGCTGCCTCCTGAGCTGCTTTCTCGGCTGCCAACTTGTCTGCATATGATGCAGAGGGGCGGTTGTTCTTGCCGAACTTGTAGTTTACGCCTGCCAAAAGAGCAAACTGCCAATCGGCGTTTCCGGCTTTCTTTGAGTTGAAGTGGTCAGACATGAAGTTTGCGTTTGCCTCTACGCTGATAGAGAAACGCTCGCTGCAACGGAAGTCACTTCCAAGACCGAAACGACCTGCAACGAATGCTTTATTGTCTGTCCAAAGATATCTGAGGTCGTCGCCATTGTTCTTGATACTTGTAGCCTCATCGTTGTCGAAGCCATAGAACAATCCGGCACCGGCAAATGCATAAACATTCATTATGCGTTTGTGGTTAAAACCGCAAAACAATGCAGACAAGTCAAACATTGCATCAAGATTGCCTTGTACGAAATTAAATTCGTACCCTGTACTTGCAAAAGATGAATATCCCTTGCCTGTAATACCTCCAACGCCTAAACGGAGACCAAACACGCTTGTGAATTTGTATGCACCGTTTAAGTAGAAAGCGGGTGATATTAAATCACCAAATGCAGTCTCGCCCAATGTGTAGGCGGCACCGCCTTGCAATCCCATGCTCCAGTGGGGATTGAATTCAACGCTTGAGTCGCTTTTGCTTTGCTGCGCAACAACCGAACTTGTTGTGAGCGCCAACAGCATGGCAACAATTAAACATTTAATTTTCATAATTATATAATAAATGGTTATATATTTTTTATTAATGTTTCATCGTGACACAGTTTCATCTATACACTGTACGCACGATAATTATGTGCAAAGATATACATAATATTTTTTATGAACAAAAAACTTTAATAAAAATAATTAATATTTGACTGTATTTTGTTAAGTTTATGTAGTGTTAATAGGCGGAATGAGTATTATATGTATATATATAATAAGGTGTATTTTGCTGCAGCGTGAGGGGCGGGGGTAAAAACAGTTACAATATATGGGAAACGGGCTCCTAAACTGATATTAAACCGGCAAAAAACAAAAACCGAACGAGAGAAGAAAAAAAGGGTGCATCAAATAGAGGTATAAAATAAAAAGTAAGTATATTTGCAACAGAAAGTTTGCGAACATTGGCTGCACTCGTTGCGATTGAAAATAAATTTTCACTCACTCGTTTGCACTATCTTTGCACTGCAAATGCCGAAAAACATATTTACAACTAAATATCAACTACAAAATGAAAGCATTAGTTAAGAAAGAAGCCCAAAAGGGAATCTGGATGGAAGAGGTTCCCATGCCCGAAGTTGGCGTAAATGACGTGCTTATAAAAATCAAAAAAACTGCTATCTGCGGTACAGACTTGCACATTTACAAATGGGACGAGTGGAGTCAAAAGACTATTAAGACACCTATGACCATCGGTCACGAGTATGTTGGCGTTGTTGCCGAGGTCGGCCCGGGTGTTCGTAACATAAAGGTGGGCGACCGCGTTACAGGCGAGGGTCACATTGCTTGCGGCCACTGTCGTAACTGTCGTCGCGGATTGCAACACATCTGCGAGAACAGCATTGGCGTGGGCGTGAACCGCGACGGTGCGTTTGCCGAGTACTTGTGTATTCCCGAATGTAACGTTGTTAAGCTTGACGACCGTATCTCGGATGACATGGCGGCTATAATGGACCCCTTCGGAAACGCGACACACACTGCACTTTCGTTCCCCTTGCTGGGCGAGGATGTGCTTATCACAGGTGCGGGCCTTATTGGTACAATGGCAACTGCAATCGCAAAGTTTGCCGGTGCAAAGAATATTGTTGTTACCGACCTTAGCGACTATCGTCTGGAGATTGCTAAGAAGATGGGTGCTACATGCACGGTTAATGCTTCTAAGGGCGAGACTGTTCAGGGTGCGATGGAACAGCTTGGCATTCGCGGCTTCGACGTTGGCTTGGAAATGTCGGGTGCGCCTGTAGCTTTCCGCGAAATGGTGGCGAAAATGTATAATGGTTCTAAGATTGCTCAGCTTGGTATTCTGCCCCCGACAACTACAGTAGACTGGAGCGAGATTATATTCAAGGCATTGACCATCAAAGGTATTTATGGCCGCGAAATGTGGGAAACATGGTACAAGATGGAGCAGATGCTTATTTCGGGCCTCGACCTGAGCCCTGTTATTACTCACCACTTCCCTGTTGCAGAGTTCCAGAAGGGATTCGACGTAATGGAGTCGGGACAGTGTGGCAAGGTTGTCCTCGATTGGGCGTAATTTTTGCTGCGCAAAAATTATCGACATATAAATTACCCCTAAGTTTTTTAACTTTGGGGTAATTTCATTTAGGGGATATGTGTTTATTATGGAGATTGAGGATTTTATATCTTTAATTCATTGTTTATTTACCCTTGTTTGTAATTGCTAATTGTGAGGGTTGTATTTTCTATTATGTACTTTGGCGGCCAAAGTACCAAAGCCCCGGCACACGGAAAGAGCAGTCGTCTCGTTCTTTGTTCACAAGTTGCCTTTTAGGGCAACATTCTTCAGTCGAACGAGCCTTGTCACTCAAGCCTATCGTATGTTTTTCGGGTGCTGTGGAACTCCTTCAGTTATCCACGCGATGCGTGTATAACTCACAGTCAAACAGTCCTCGCACTTAATCCGAAAAACATACGAGCTCTCACTGTGCTCTTTAACGGTGCCGGATGAATTTTGAAGTTACCATTGCTTCGCAAAAAGCATTGCAACGGTTACTTAAAAAAAATACAGCGTTGTCAAAATCACAGACAACAGCTGCAGAGAGGCGCGGAAAAGAGGCGTAAAAAAACTATTGTTATTCATTGAGTGGAGTATTGCTTGGTTGGTGCGCATTAAGCTTTTAGACAAACGGCGTCAATGATTTTTGGAAAAGCGTGAGGACTGTTTGAGTGTGAGTTAGATGCGCAAGCGCAGCTAACTGAACGAGTTCCGCAACGCCCAAAAATCATCAGCTTCGTTTGGCGTTAAAAAAGCGTCCATGCGCAGAGTTTTTTGGTACTTTTTGTCGGCACAAAAAGTACGTATAAAGCCCGCCAAAGTACATAATAGAAAATACAACCCTCACAATTAGCAATTACAAACAAGGGTAAATAAACAATGAATTAAAGATATAAAATCCTCAATCTCCATAATAAAAGAAAAACCCTCCCCCTCGATTTTTAGAATCGAGGGGGAGGGTATGCAACACTCTATCGTTTCACATACGACAGACGCAATTTATATTTCATACTCTTATCGGGTACACGATACTTTTCGATAGTATCAACGTCGTATCCGCAGCTTGCATTGCCCACGCCACGCACCGCCGCATCAAGATGAAGAACTATATAGGGTGACTTTTCGGCCTGCCACAAGTGGTTGGCATTCATAAGAGCTGCGTCGGTGTAACGAAGAGCCGAGAATGAGCAGTCGCCCGAAAGAACTTTTATGTTAAGCCCTGCTCCGTCGCTGTTTGTAAGCGAAAGTTCGCGCAGTCCCTCGCGGTTACCGCCACTCTGAGGCTTCACATAATTTCCGGACATATTGTCCACAGTTGCCTTGTAGCGTCCCAGCAGCACTCCTGCCTTGCGGTCGTTGTAATTTTCCCAGGGACCATAGGCGTAATAATCGACGTTGCCATACTCGGCATTCACATAAGAGAGTAACCCCGCACGACGCAAGTTCGCGCTTGACGGAGTAAACTCGCCCTCTACGTCTATCTTGCCATTATTATAGAAGCTATATGTTACAACCGTCGCGCACAGCTTGCCGCCACGCTTAACATAAAGGTCGAGGCTTCTATTCTCGCGATTGACAGCGTATGAAATTTCAGCGTCACTGTCATTTTGGGCGTCTGTCTGTTTGTAACGGTCATTCTCTATCCAACGGTGATTGTCGTACACAAGGCTGCCACCCTCCATAATATCGTGTCCGCGCATGCGCAACGAGAGCAGGGCGCCGCTCTTTGCGCAGAATTTTGCTGTAACTTTTTTATTATGAACAACAATCGTATCGCCGGCCACGCGCAACGATGGGATTTTTATATCTGCGGGTGCAACAACGGTTTTTGCGTTCGGCTTTAATATCTCCTTGCTCGCGGTTGTATTTTCGGCAGACTGCTCTTGCATGCGCTTCTCTATGATAAACTGCTCAATAGCCTCAACATGACCGGCGGCGCACCAACGTGTAGCGTTGCGACGCACAAGGGCGAGATTCACAAGCATTTCTTCCATTTTCATTTTCGAGCGAGGGAATTTCAGCGTCAGCATGGTTGATGCTCCCGGGGCAACGTCGGGCATTGTCCTAACGCTCTTTTTCACAATCTTGCCATCAATAAGCGTCTGCATCTGAAGGTCAAACTCGCAGAGGTTGGTGAAATTGTATTTGTTGCGCACCGAAATTGTGACGTAACGATGCTCGCGGTCGATGGAGACAAGTTCAAAATCGACATACTCGTATGCACCCTTTACTTCTTTCAGTTTGGGAGTCTCTTCGCGGTTGGCAGTGATAATTCCGTTCGAGCAGAAATTACCCTGATGAGGCCCCGGATAGTCGTAACCCGTATGCAGACGACCCGCGTACGTGCCGGCCTTAATCTCGGCAGGGTCGTAGATTGCTTGGTCCACCCAATCCCAGATGCAACCGCCGGCGGTGGCATTGCTATTCTCGATAAAATCCCAATATTCGGGCAGGTTACCGATGGCGTTGCCCATAGAGTGGGCATACTCGCAAATGAACATAGGCTTGTCGAGGTTACTTGTATTCTCGCGCATCCACGCTATTCCCGGGTACATTTTGGAGTACATGTCGCTATAATCGCCGCCACCGAAAGGACGACCGCCGCCACGTGTACCCTCGTAGTGTACGGGGCGCGGGTCGAGTCTTTTTGCAGCCTCGTAACAATCTTTGAAATTGCTGCCGTGACCACACTCGTTGCCCAAACTCCAGAAGATGACACTCGGATGGTTGCGGTCGCGCAGCACCAGACGCTCTATTCTGTCCACAAAGGCGGGAATCCACGAGGGCATGCTGCTTATCGATTGGTTAGCGTGATTTTCAATGTCCGCCTCGTCCATGCAGTAAAGTCCATAGTAGTCGAACATAGAATACATGCGCGCGGCATTAGGATAGTGCGAAGTGCGGATGGTGTTTATGTTGTTGCGCTTCATCAATAGTACGTCCTGAAGCATAGACTCTGTAGGGACGGCGCGTCCGTACAGCGGGTGCGTGTCGTGACGATTGACGCCTTTGAACATCACACGCTCGCCATTAACGAATATCTGCGAGTTTTTTATCTCTATGTGACGGAATCCATAATAGGTCGAAAATGCCATTTCTCGCTTGCCGTCACTCGAAATTCCGTCGCGCTGTTCAATCTCCACTTTGTAGAGGTTGGGAGTTTCGGCACTCCAGCGTTGCACTTTTTCGCGTATAGGAATTTTAAACTCGATATTTTTAAGTGTGTCGGCGGCTGTTACTCCCGTGCCAAATTCGGTTGCACCAACAAGATTGCCGGCGGGATTATATACTTTTACCGCATAATATTTTTCGGCATTTGCGCGGTCGCGGTTGTCTATCGCAAGAGCAACATTAAGCGTCAGACGAGAGTCTGCATCCGAGGGTACCGCCTGCAGATTTTCGGTTGTAATATAGTGGTCGCGCACCGACACTTTGGGAACATTATATAAATATACGTCGCGGAAAATACCACTCATGCGGAACATATCCTGACACTCGAGGTACGAGCCGTCGCTCCAGCGGAACACCTGAACAGCCAGACGATTATCGCCGCGACGCAGATATTTTGTAATATCAAATTCGGCGACGTTGTTCGCGCCCTGCGTGTAACCTACATAATTGCCGTTAAGGTAAACTATTGCCGCGCTGTATATTCCGCCAAAATGTATGAACGTGCGTCGGCCGTCCCATCCGGCGGGCACCGAGAAGGTGCGAACGTACGAGCCTACGGGGTTAATGCCGTAATTTTCGCCACCGTCGTTGTACCCGGGACGAGCCTTGATGAAAGGCGGGGTATTCGAGTGGGGATACTCGACGTTGCAATAGATGGGGCGGTCGTATCCGTGCATTTCCCAATTGGAGGGAACGGGAATTTCGTCCCACGAAGATACGTCGAAACTCTCTTTGTAAAAGTCCAACGGACGGCGCGACGGCTCATCGACAAGATTGAACTTCCACACGCCGTTGAGCGACTGCACGCAACTGCTCTTTACATCTACCCACGGAGTATTGTAAAATTCAGAGTCGCCGCGCATCTCTTCGACGGTAGTATAGGGAATATACGTTGCGTGACCCTTCTCTTTGTTTATGGCAAAAATCGTTTCATCCTCCCAGCAGGGTGCCTCGATGGAGGGTTTTTCGACAGCCACGAAGCGGAACCACGAGCCTTTGCCGGCCGCCGCGCGCTCCACACGCACCATGCGGCCGTTCTTTGCCTCGTAGACAAGATGGCTCTTTGCAGGATTGGCCGATGCTATCTGATAGACACCCGCCTCGCCCTCGACGGGCAGAAAGAGGAATTTTGCATTGTTCCACACTCCCGCCTGTGCCGGCCACTGCAACAGATAGTCGATGGTGGGGGCACCGCCCGCATCGTCGAAATTCTGGTTGTAGAAAGTACTCGCAACTGTGCGAATATCAGCGTCCAACATGCCTATGTTCCAATATTGCCCGCGATTTTTATTGTCGCGCCTCTCTAACAGGATGGGGGCGTTGTTGGCGGCATTGTCGCCATTGCCCAGAAGCATACTCTCGTCGGTTGCCGAAACTATCTGATAGGCAAGCGAGGCGTCGAAGCCCGCAACGTCGCTTTTCACAATTTCAAAAAGTGCGGCCTTGTCATTTTTCAGCCCTTTTTTGGGAGCAAGCGCAAGCGAGCTTTTTCCGGTGGCACGCACAGCCATTTCCGGACGGTTGGCCGCCACAAGAAGATAGCTATTCTCGCCCGCAGACTCAAGTTTCCACAGTTGCGACTCGTCGCTGCCGTTATTTTCGGCAACTTCAATTTTTCCCGCACCCGTCGCGCCGAACGACACATTGTCGAAGAGGTTTATGAAACGCACACTGCCCGAAAGGTCGGTAACCGTCCACAGACGCGACGCGCCACACTCGGCAACATTCTGCAAGGTTACAGGCGAGCCGCTCGCAGCCCCGACGTAACAAACAACAGCCTCGGCATATTTTTTTGAGCGTATATGGTAAAATGCACCCTTCTCGAACTTTTGTTGAGCATTGACAGACAAGCAGACGGCCAATAGTATAAAAACAGTGACAAAAAGATTCTTTTTCATAGTTGTTATTTAAAAAAACAAGGGCTGCCGAGAAACACGGCAAGCCCTTATTCATATAATCAATAATTACTTAACAGCCTTAAAACTCATGTCAAGACCCTTAACCGAGTGGGTAAGCGCGCCGACAGAGATAAAATCGACGCCGCACAGAGCATAGTCGCGCAGAGTGTCGAAAGTAATACCGCCCGACGACTCAGTCTCGAAGCGTCCGGCAACCATTTCCACAGCCTTGCGTGTGGCAGCAGTGTCGAAATTGTCGAACATTATGCGGTCCACGCCTCCAAGGTCGAGCACCTGCTGAAGCTCGTCGAAGTTGCGCACCTCAATCTCTATTTTAAGTTCCTTGCCCTTCTCGCGGCAATACTCCTTTGCACGCTCAATGGCCTGTTTGATGCCACCGGCAAAATCCACGTGGTTGTCCTTTAGAAGAATCATGTCAAAGAGTCCTATTCTGTGGTTCACGCCACCGCCAATCTTCACAGCCTCCTTCTCCATGATGCGCATTCCGGGAGTAGTCTTGCGGGTGTCGAGCACACGGGTGTTTGTACCCTCAAGCTGCTTCACATATTTGCGGGTCATTGTGGCAATGCCGCTCATACGCTGCATCACATTAAGCATCAGACGCTCAGTCTGCAACAGCGAGCGCACCTTACCCGATACACGCATTGCAACGTCGCCTTTCTTAACCTCGGCACCATCGTTGATGAGTACCTCGACGGCAAGCTCTTTGTCAAAGTGGGCAAAGATGCGTTTGGCCATTTCCACGCCCGCAAGCACGCCATCCTCTTTAATAATAAGAATATTCTCGCCCATCGCATCCTCGGGAATCGAGGAGAGTGTAGTGTGGTCGCCGTCGCCAATATCCTCGGCAAAAGAGAGCTCTATAAGTTTCTCTATCAATTCTTCTTTTACGTCCATAGTAGTTAAGTTTAGTATTTCTTGCGAAGATAAGAACAAAAAACGAAAAAGTGTAGAAAAAAATCCGTAAGTTTGCATCAATTTAAAAGAAACAGATGAAAATTACACTTTTGGTGGTTGGACGCACGGTGGACAAGAATATTATCGCAGCCATAGACGATTATACGGGACGAGTGAAACATTTCGCCCCTTTTGACATTGAAATTATTCCCGAACTTAAGAATGCTCGCAAGCTGAGCGAGGCGCAACAGAAAGAGGCCGAGGGCGAACTTATTCTTAAATCCATCAACAGTGGCGATACGGTCATTCTGCTCGACGAGGGTGGCAAGGAGTTTCGCTCGACCGAATTTGCTGCGTGGATTGAGAAGAAACAACAGATTACCGCCAAAAGATTGGTGTTTGTCGTTGGCGGCCCCTACGGATTCTCGAAAAAAGTTTACGACTGTGCAAGTGAGAAAATTTCTCTCTCGCGAATGACTTTCTCGCACCAGATGATAAGATTGTTGTTTGTTGAGCAACTTTATCGTGCCTATACAATCATTGGCGGGTTGCCCTATCATCATGAATAGTTTTGTGGAGATATGTGATTAATATTCCATTTATTATGTAGATTGGGGATGTAAGGTCTTTAATTTGGTAGTATTTCATACCATTGATTATAATATTGCCGACGGTTACTTTAAAAAAATACAGCGCTGTAAAAATCACAGGCGCAGGCTGCAGCAAGGCGCGGAAAAGAGTGGCAAGTTTTCTGACGCACCGCAGGTGCGGCCAAACTTGACGCTCCCGCGACTTGCAAAGGAAAGGCGCCGGCAAGCGAACGACGAACGAAGCAAAGTTCGTGCCAGCGAGTAGAATGCAAGCTTGCTTGCAATTATAAGCGAGCGCAGCCGAAGTTCGCCGAAGGCAATATTTTCGTTTACGAAAATTTGTGAGCCGAGGAGCGAGTAACTGATTTTTCTCTGCGCTGTGCCTTTTGCACCCTTTTGGGCGCCAAAAGGGTGGGATAGAAAAAACTGCTCATAAGTATGCAATAAAGGATTAAGGGTAAAAACTACTGTAGAATACAAAAGTGTTTTTTTTCTTTTGTTTATTGGCTATTTTACCCTTAATTGTAGTTGCAATTAGTGAGGGTATTATTTTCGATATATGTACTTTGGCGACCAAAGTACCAAAGTCCCGGCACACGGAAAGAGCAGTCGTCTCGTTCTTTGTTCACAAGTTGCCTTTAAGGCAACATTCCTCAGTCGAACGAGCCTTGCCACTCAAGCCTGTCGTCTGTTTTTCGGGCGTTGCGGAACTCTCTCGGTTATCCACACTATGTGCGTATAACCCACGTTCAGACAGTCCTCACGCTATTTCCGAAAAACAGCCGGGCTCTCACTGTGCTCTTTAACGGTGCCGGTTGGTTTTTAAAGTTACTATTGCTTAGCATTTTTCATAGCAAATGGTTACTTAAAAAAAATACAGCGCTGTAAAAATCACAGGCGCAGGCTGCAGCAAGTCGCGGAAAAGAGTGGCAAGTTTTCTGACGCACCGCAGGTGTGGCCAAACTTGACGCTCCCGCGACTTGCAAAGGAAAGGCGCCGGCAAGCGAACGACGAACGAGGCAAAGTTCGTGCCAGCGAGTAGAATGCAAGCTTGCTTGCAATTATAAGCGAGCGCAGCCGAAGTTCGCCGAAGGCAATATTTTCGTTTACGAAAATTTGTGAGCCGAGGAGCGAGTAACTGATTTTTCTCTGCGCTGTGCCTTTTGCACCCTTGTGGGCGCCAAAAGGGTGAGATAGAAAAAACTGCTCATAAGTAAGCAACAAAAAATTAAGGGTAAAAACTGCCGGTGAATATAAAAAATATGTGGATTGAAGAAAATACCACCCCAATCCACATAATAAAACACGACCCAACCCCGAAGCGCAGTTATTTATTCAACTGAATGAGGCACAAATTGAAAGCATCCAGCATCGGCACGCTCGGCGGGACGCGCAACACCGCTTAAATCAATCGGGAAAAGAGCAGCATACTCTTCGGCTGCAATTCCGCGTGCAGTTGAAAGAGTGTCTATGTGAAAATCGTATTTATAAACAGAATTATCAATCATACGAAAATGCTCCTTGCCGAATGGAACATTTTTCTTGTCGTCCCACACGATATTTACAAAATTTTCATTATCGTCGGAGGCTTTAGTATTAAGCAACGACGACACGAAACGATAGTTTGCCCCGCCCTCTATTGTATCGCCAAGGTCGGACAGATAGCCCATAATTTCGTCGCTGCGGGAGCCTGTGATTATGCAGTTGGCAAAAAGTGCCTCGCGCAACGGGACGGCGCATCCGTCGAGCGTATTGTACAGGGCAAGCGCAACGTCGCGCTGTTTCCACACATAAAAATTAGCAATGGTGCAATGCGTGAAACGCACGCTGCCACCGACTATCTTCGCACAGTTGCCGCCGGCGTTGGCTATAAGGCTGTTGCTTACATCCACACGCGCAGCCACCGTCTCGAGGGCATTGTCGGAAAAGTTGTACATCATGGAATTTGTAACCGTAAGACGCAGAAGCGCAGTGTCGCCCTGCTCTACATATATTCCGTAACCGGCACTGTGAATGTCGCACCAATCGAGAATATTGCCGTTGCTTGCCGCGCTGAAATAGATGCCGCCCCACTGCCCCGGCACCCGGTCGTATGGCAGATAGTCGAACATATTATCTGTGCGGTCGCCCCGGAACAACACCGGACGCTCTTTTGTGCCACGCGCAACCAGCGTGCCGTCAATCTTCAGACGCGCCTTACTGTGAAAATACAGCTCACAACCGGCGGGAAGCGTCAATGTCGCGCCGCTTGCAACCGTCAGGCTGTCGTATATTATATGGGCACAATCGTTAAGCAGTGTGTCGCTACTGAACGTCGCAGAGCGCAGCACCACTGCGTCGCGACCGCATGCGAGCAACTGCACATTCTGCCGAACGCCACTCTCGAGGGTAAACACCAGCGAGTCGCGCACAAGGAAAGGTGCGTCGCTGCTGTTTTTGTCGAGATTAACATCTACAAACACAAAGATACTGTCGCCCTTGCGCACCTCAACGTCGCTTATATTGTTGCCATACTGCCCATCGACATTCACGCGGAAAGGCGATGCGTCACCACCGCCAAGAGCCACCTTGCTTACCCGTAGCGAGGAGCCGTTGCGGTTGTATACAAGGAAGGAGACTGTCGCGGAGCTTGTTTCTGTAAACAGTGTGTCGAAAGTTATTGTGTCGCTCGAGAATTGCAACCGCAACCCCGCATCGGACGAAAAATCGGCATCGTCGCTGCAAGCGGCGACGAGTACCGATAGTATAAGCAGTGTAAAAAGGTATTTTATTTTGTTCATAAAATTGCGTCATTCATTTAATGAATGAACGGATGTTTACCTTTTTTAGTATGTTTAGTGCTATTTTTTTGCGGGGGCCTTTTCGAGCAGGGCCACCAGATGCTTCCAGAATTTTTCTACCGAGGGGATGTTAAGTTTCTCGTCGGGAGAGTGTACGCCACGCATCGTGGGGCCAAAAGATATCATGTCAAGATGGGGGGCTTTTTCGAGGAAAAGTCCACACTCGAGCCCTGCGTGAATGGCTTTCACCTTGACCTCTTCGCCGTAAAGGTCGCGATAGACGTTGGCGGCAATCTCTAATATCTGCGAGCGGGGATTGGGTTTCCAACCGGGGTAACCGCCACTGTGACGCACCTTTGCACCGCCAAGCTCGAGAGCGGCAGCTACCGTACGGGCCACATTCTCGCGTGCCGACACTATGGCACTGCGCTGACTGGCAACGACGCTTATAATATTCTCGCTGCTCTTTTTCACCGAGGCAAGGTTGCTCGACGTCTCGACAAGCCCGGGAACATCCTGACTCATGGCAAATACTCCGTTAAACACAGCCTGCAGGGACTTAAGCAGCCCCGTCGCGCTTTTCTTCTCTATTGCGCTGGTACAAGGGTCGGTACTTTGCAACAGGAATTTGGCAGCAGGCTCGGTAACAGCATACTCCTCTTGTACGTCGGCTGCAAAGAGGTTAAAGTCTATGCGCACAGACTCTTTGTCGGCACTCTGCACGGCAAACACCGCCGATGCGTCGCGAGGAATGGCATTGTGCAGACTGCCACCGTCAATGTCGCAAAGATAAAATTCATATTTTTCGGCAACCTGACACAAGAAACGTACGAGCAGTTTGTTGGCGTTTGCACGCTCTTTGTTAATGTCGTCGCCCGAATGTCCGCCCGTAAGACCGGAAATTTCTACCTTAAAGAAGAATAGGTCGCCGGCAATGGGTGTCCACATAAATTTATAGTCGGCGTATGTGCAGACTCCACCGGCGCAACCAATGAAAATTTCTCCCTCATCCTCGGAGTCGAGGTTTATGAGAATGTCGCCGTCGAGCATCGAGGGGACAAGAACCTCGGCACCCGTAAGACCTGTCTCTTCGTCGATGGTGAAAAGACAGTTTATGGGGCCGTGACGCAAATTCTTGTCGGCAAGAACAGCCATTTGCGCCGCAACGCCAATGCCATTATCCGCGCCAAGAGTGGTGCCGCAAGCCGTGAGCCACTCGCCGTCGATACAAGTTTTTATAGGGTCTTTCGAAAAATCGTGCTCAACTTCGGGACGCTTGTCGCACACCATGTCCATGTGGCTCTGCAAAATGATTGTCTTGCAATTTTCGTATCCCGGATAGGCGGGCTTTTTAATAAGCACATTACCCGCTTCGTCGGCAATAGTTTCGTAGCCGAGTTTTTTACCAAATTCCTGCAAATATGCCGAAATCAGCTCCTCGTGTTTAGAGGCACGGGGTATTTTACATATTTCATCAAAAAAATCAAAAACAATCTTAGGCTCTAAATTCAATTCGCTCATTCTTTTTATTGTATAAATTTGTTAATAAATGCTTTTTCTACTGCAAAAGAAAGTTAATTCGCAATTCTTTCACGCTATTTTTGCTTTTTTGATATTCTTATTCGACCAAAAAGGCAACAAAAAGATTATCTTTGCAAACTGAAGTTTGCGAATATAGGCCGCACTCGTTGCGATTGAGAATAAATTATCACTCACTCGTTGGCACTATATTTGTCAAACATAAATGTTGCGGACACAACAAACAGCTATTTGCGGTTAAAGGTAATACAACATAAAGTGAGAACAAAATAAATTCACTTTATTTTTAATTAAAGATTTTCTTTAAAAGAGAAAATATATTAGACAGGATGATAAAAGTACTTTTGCTTACCACGTTAATAATTGCCATCTGCATGGTGCTGATGGCCGTAACCATTCTCATAAAAAAGAATGGCCGTTTCCCAAACATACACGTGGGCAGCAATAAAGAGATGCGCAAAAGAGGAATAAAATGTGTTGAGGCTCAGGACAAAGATGCACGACGCGACAACCCGCACGCAATACCCGAACGCGAAAAAAAATAAAATAATAACATAAAACTACACAACAATGAAAAAAACAAACGGATTCAGAATAGCGCTTTTTGCATTTGCGACAATGCTATTCTTTACCCAATGCGCCAAAGAGCAGAGCGCACAACAAGGTAGCAACGATGCTACAAACACAACAACCACCGCTGCCGAGAAAAGCATCAAGATTGCTTTTGTAGACATTGACTCACTGCTCGCAAAATACGAATTCTCTATAATCGTGAACAAAGAGATGTTGCGCAAGGAAGAGGACATGCGCATGAAGCTTGCCGAAAAGGCAAAAGCCCTGCAGGCCGATTATGATGATTTTCAGAAAAAATTGCAGAATAACGTTTATGCCACACGCGAACGCGCCGAGGAAGAGCAGGCACGCATCCTGAAACAAAAAGATGCCCTCGAAAAGTTGGAGCAGCGTCTGATAGGCGAACTTTCGGCCGAGAGCCAGAAGAACAACATCACACTGCACGACTCGATAAATTCGTTCCTTAAAGCATACAACGCCGAGAAGAAGTTCGACCTTATCCTGAGCCGCGTGGGTGACAATCTTCTCTACGCAAACGACGCTCTTAACATCACCGAAGAGGTAATAAACGGCCTTAACGCCCGTTACACTCCCGCAACAAAAGAGTAAGAATTTACGGAACATTTATACTATTGACAATGTTAATTATAGGGTGGCAAAAGTATCACCCTATAATTTTTAAAAAGCAAATATTATGTCACAATTCAACGAAATTATAAACGGCGACAAGCCCGTACTTGTAGACTTTTTCGCCGAATGGTGCGGCCCCTGCAAAACCATGAAGCCCATACTCGAAAATCTGAAAAAAGAGATTGGCGAGAGTGCCCGCATACTAAAAATTGACATTGACAAGAATAGCGCGCTTGCCGACAGACACGCCATACAGTCGGTGCCGACGTTCATTCTGTTCAAGAGCGGAGAGATTAAATGGCGAGCATCGGGCGCACGCTCGCTTGCCGAACTTAAAGAGATTATCGAGAAGCATCAATAAAAAATGAGGGTGGTGTCCGATAAAAAAATATTGATATACGGGAATATAGAAGAGACTTTTGCAAAGGTCTCATATCTGAGTAATCCGAGCACCCCAATCTAACCTATAAATCTCGCGTAAAGGAAGTCCCGAAAATCCAAGCTACACCCCTAATTTTTAAAACCGAACGTCAGATTTTCAACACCTATCTCCCGGCGCATGCTCTTTTGCCTTGTTGTGTGTGTCTTTCCAAAGAAAAAAGCCGGCCAACAGAGTGCCAGAGATGCTGTGATAGGCACAGGAGATGGCACAGGGAATGACGGCAAGGGCTGCCATCGGGTTTGCAGCTATCATAGCGGGAGATGCGAAGAAGTTACGTGCCAGCACGGTTGCCATTCCTGCGTTTTGCATGCCTACCTCTATGGAGAGCGTACGACGTTTAGCGGTGTCGAAACGGAATGCCTTTCCCGTCAGGTAGCCCAATAAATAGCCGGCGCCATTGTGGAGGGTGACGACGGCAAGTGTAAGCAGAATGAGTTGTAGCCCCTTTTCCTGAAGTTGTGGGTGCACAGTGAAGATAACGCCACCCACGATGAAAGCTAAGCACAGAACGCTGATGCCGGGCATTATGCCTTGTATCTGCTGAAAGTCTTTTCTTTTTCCCAGAAAGTAGTTGAAGGCGACTCCGAGCGCAACGGGGATGAGCGTCACTAACAAGATGTTCTGGAACATTCCCCATGCATCAACTTCAATCTCGGCACCGGCCAGCCATAGCACAAGCAGAGGTGTCACGAAGGGGGAAAGGCAGGTGCTGACGGTTGTCATACCAACGCTGTATGCTACATCGCCCTTACAAAGGAAGCTCATGAGGTTGCTGCTTACTCCACCAGGACTGCAACCAACAAGAATGATGCCTGCTGTCATGAACGCATCGAGATGAAAAATACGGGCCAGCATCCATGCTACGATGGGCATGATGGTGTACTGTGCCACGGTTCCGAGAAGGATATCTATAGGTCTGGATAGCAGGATGCGAAAATCCCGGGTGGAGAGTGTACAACCCATCGTCAGCATGATAAGCCCCAGGATGACCGAAGCACGCTGTCCCTGCTGTACCCATGCAAAGGTTTCGGGCATCAAGAAGGCAATGATGGCAACGATGATGATGAATAGACTCGTATATCGAGAGAGGTATTGGCTTATGGAAAGTAGCAATTTCATTATATATTTTCTTGTGTGTAGTCCTTGATTGCGCCATTGTGTTTGCTGCTTAACAACGTGCGCGTATCCGGGTTGTAAAAATAGCTCTATTTTTTATACAGTTTATATAGCAGGGATGCATAGCCCCACAAACAAACCTGCCGGTAAAACCGTCATCATTAAAACTATCAATATTTAAGCAGTTCCTAGTCCCGTAATTTTTAATTTTATAGTTATTAAATTTATATACACAGAATTTCCGTATAATAACTATCCGAGCAATTTCTCGAAAGAGTCGGGAACGGGCGTCTCGAAACGCAGATATTTTCCTGTTACCGGATGGCGGAAAGCCAACAAATATGCATGAAGCCCCAAACGCAGCAAACTCTCGTCGCTGCTGCCATATTTGAAGTCACCTACGATAGGATGCCCAAGATCGGCAAGATGCACGCGAATCTGATTCTTGCGACCCGTTTCAAGTTCAAGCTCAAGCAACGAATAACCGTTGGCACTGCGCAGTACATTATAATGTGTAACGGCATATTTTCCGCCATTGTTCACCGGGCTCGAATGTGTGACAAAATGCTTGTCTTCTGTCAGCCACGACCTTATTGTACCCTGTTTATCTTGAAGCTCGCCGCTTACAAGCGCAACGTAACGACGATCGGTAACAAGCTGTTGCCACCCCTCGACAAGCGAACGTTGCGTCTTTACATCCTTTGCATAGACCATAAGCCCCGAAGTGTCTCTGTCGAGACGATGCACAATGTGCGAAGTGCAGCGCGAGCCGCCTTTTTCGAGGTAACGGTTGAGCACCGTCTGCACTGTCTGCTGACGAGTGTTGTTGCTCATAGACAAAAGACCCGCACGCTTGTCGATGACCAGCAGATAGGGGTCCTCGTACACTACCCCAAGATCGTTGCTGCGGAAAGTCATCTTCTGCTTCGAGCGGTCGAGCAATACAGTCTGTCCGGGGACGAGACGCGCAAGCGCATGGGTGGTAATTATATTGTCCACAAGCACCAGACGATTCACAAGCAAGGCCTTTGCGCGGTTACGGCTGATGCCGTTCATTGCCTTCATCAGAAAAGGCAAAAGTTCAATTTCTTCATTGACTTTAAAAGTCAGCGTATTGTTTTTCTGTTCTCTTCTCATAATCGCATAAATTATTCATCAAGAGTGTCACGACGCACCAAAAGCACTACATTTTCCACATGATGCGTGTGGGGGAACATATCCACCGGCTGCACAGCCATCACTTTATACTCATTGTCGAGCAATGCAAGGTCGCGTGCCTGTGTCGCGGGATTGCAACTTACATAAACTATTCTTTTGGGAGCGGCAAAAAGCATCGCATCAATAACATCCGTATGCATTCCCGCACGAGGGGGGTCGGTAATCATCACATCGGGACGACCATGAGCCTCGATAAAGTCGCGCGTGAGTACATCTTTCATATCTCCCGCGTAGAAGAGCATATTTTCGTGACCGTTGATGGCTGCATTTACCTTTGCATCCTCAATAGCCTCGGGAACATACTCGATGCCCACCACTCTTTTGCATCGGCGGGCAACAAAATTGGCGATTGTTCCCGTACCTGTGTAAAGGTCGTAAACAACCTCATTGCCTGTGAGCGCGGCAAAGTCGCGCGCTATCTTATATAGGTTATATGCCTGACGGCTGTTAGTCTGATAGAAAGATTTTGGACCTACCTTAAATTTAAGTCCTTCCATCTGCTCGTAAATAAAATCGGTACCTTTATATGTATAAACCTCAAGATCGCCGAACGTATCGTTGCACTTGTTGTTTATCACATAAAGCAAAGAGGTTACCTCGGGGAAAGCCTCGGCACAATAGGCCATCACTTTCATCAACATTGCATTATCCTCGTCACTCCCGACCCTCGCCTGAACAAGCAACATTACCTCGCCTGTTGTAGAGGTGCGCAACATTATATTGCGCAGCACACCCGTCTGTGAACGCAGGTTATAGAAAGGCACTCCCTCGCTTATCGCAAAGTCGCGTATGCCGTTGCGTATCTTGTTGTTAAGAGGGTCCATAAGAGCACATTCCTCAATATCGAGCACCTTGTCAAAAGCATCGGGAATGTGGAATCCGAGAGCACTCATATTGTCGTATTTTACATCCTGCTCGACCTCTTCGCGTGTGAGCCAACGTTTGTCGCTGAATGTAAATTCGAGTTTGTTTCTGTAACACTGTGTCTGCTCGGAACCGAGAATGGGGGTAACGACGGGCAACTGCACCTTTCCTATGCGCGTGAGAGCATCCACCACCTGTTGCTGCTTATATTTAAGTTGATGTTCGTAGGCGAGACACTGCCATTTGCACCCTCCGCAAACGCCATAATGCTTGCAGAAAGGCACTGCACGCTCATCGGAATACTCGTAAAACTTAACAGCCTCGGCCTCGGCGTAACTATGTTTTTTGCGACGTATTTTAAGGTCTACAACATCGCCGGGAACAACATAAGGCACAAAAACCACAAGGTCGTTCACTCGCGCCAGAGCCTTGCCCTCGGCCGCGACGGCTGTTATTTTTATCTGTTCCAAAAGTGGAAACTCTTTCTTTTTTCTTGCCATATTTTTATTTTGTTTAAAGCAACCGACCGTTTGCAGCAACATACGCTCTTTCACACAACTGCAAAGCCATTGCCATTTAAAAAGCAAAAATAGTGCTATTTTATGAAAAAGCGTAATAATTCGCGCACAACTTTACAAGATATATTTTTTTCCTCACTTGCTTTTATAATTCCCGTTTTTTGTTTAAATTTGCACGTTATCGGTACCCTGCATGCACATGCAAGGTGCTTATGGCTTATGGTGCTTAAACTATAAAATTTTTATTATCAATAACATAACTATCAAAATTAAGACTTATGGCTGAAAAAAGAGTCTATCTTTTCGGTAACGGTAAGGCCGAAGGTAAAGCAGACATGAGAAATCTGCTCGGTGGTAAAGGTGCCAATCTGGCTGAAATGAACCTGATTGGTGTACCCGTTCCTCCCGGTTTTACAATTACCACAGAGACTTGCAACGATTACTATCGTATCGGCAAGGCAGAAGTAGTAGAGTTGTTGAAGGACGACGTTCATGCAGCAGTTGCACACGTTGAGGCCTTGATGAACTCTAAGTTCGGTGATGTAGAAAACCCCTTGTTGGTATCGGTACGTTCGGGTGCTCGCGCTTCAATGCCCGGTATGATGGATACAATCCTCAACCTCGGATTGAACGACGAAGTAGTAGAGGGTATGGTACGCAAGACCGGTAATGCACGCTTCGCATGGGATTCTTACCGTCGTTTCGTACAGATGTACGGTGACGTTGTATTGGGCATGAAACCCGTGAACAAAGAGGACATCGACCCGTTTGAGGCTATCATCGAAGAGGTTAAAGAGGCTAAAGGCGTTAAGCTTGACAACGAACTTGAGGTTGAGGACCTTAAAGAACTTGTTAAGAAGTTCAAGGCTGCTGTTAAAGAGCAGACAGGCAAAGACTTCCCCACCGACGCTTACGAACAGCTTTGGGGTGCTATCTGCGCAGTATTCGACAGTTGGATGAACGAGCGTGCTATCCTTTACCGTAAGATGGAGGGTATTCCCGCCGAGTGGGGTACTGCCGTAAACGTACAGGCAATGGTATTCGGTAACATGGGCGACACATCTGCAACAGGTGTATGCTTCAGCCGCGACGCCGGTAACGGTGAGAACCTTTTCAACGGTGAGTACCTTATCAATGCTCAGGGTGAGGACGTGGTTGCAGGTATCCGCACACCCCAGCAGATTACAAAGATTGGTTCACAGCGTTGGGCCGAAATGCAGGGTATCAGCGAGGAGGTTCGCGCAAGCCAGTATCCTTCTATGGAAGAGGCAATGCCCGAGATTTACAAAGAGCTCGATGCACTTCAGAATAAACTAGAGTGCCACTATAATGACATGCAGGACATGGAGTTCACCGTACAAGAAGGTAAACTTTGGTTCCTCCAGACACGTAACGGTAAACGTACAGGTACAGCGATGGTTAAAATCGCAATGGACCTTTTGAAAGAGGGCAAAATAGACGAGAAGACAGCTCTTTTGCGTTGCGAGCCCAACAAACTTGACGAGCTTCTCCACCCCGTATTCGACAAGGCTGCGTTGAAGAGCGCAAAAGTTCTTACACGCGGATTGCCCGCATCGCCCGGTGCTGCAACAGGTCACATTGTATTCTTCGCAGACGATGCTAAAGAGTGGGCTGCAAACAGCAAGAAGGTTATCATGGTACGTCTTGAGACAAGCCCCGAGGACCTCGCAGGTATGGCTGTAGCAGAGGGTATCCTTACTGCTCGCGGTGGTATGACTTCACACGCTGCCGTTGTTGCTCGCGGTATGGGTAAATGTTGTGTATCGGGCGCAGGTGCACTTAAGGTAGACTACAAGAACAAGACTGTAACAATCGAGGGCTCTACTTACAAAGAGGGTGACTATATTTCTATCAACGGTACTACCGGTGAGGTTTACGAAGGTAAGGTTGAGACTAAGGCAGCCGGTATTTCGGGTGACTTTGCAGAGTTGATGGACCTTTGCGCTAAGCACTCTAAGCTCGTTGTTCGTACAAACGCCGATACTCCCCACGATGCTGAGGTTGCTCGTCAGTTTGGTGCTGTAGGTATCGGTCTTTGCCGTACAGAGCACATGTTCTTCGAGGCTGACAAGATTGTTGCTATGCGCGAGATGATTCTTGCTGAGACTGTTGAGGGTCGTAAGGCTGCTCTTGCCAAACTTCTCCCCTACCAGCAAAAGGACTTCTATGGCATCTTGAAGGCTATGGACGGTTGCCCCGTAAACATCCGTTTGCTCGATCCTCCTTTGCATGAGTTTGTTCCCCACGATCTTAAAGGTCAGCAGGAGATGGCAGATACTATGGGCGTATCACTCGAATACATCCAGCAGCGTGTAGACAGCCTCAGCGAGCAGAACCCCATGCTCGGTCACCGTGGTTGCCGCTTGGGTAACACTTACCCCGAAATTACAGAGATGCAGACACGTGCTATCATCGGTGCTGCTATTCAGTTGAAGAAAGAGGGTTACAACCCCATGCCCGAGATTATGGTTCCCCTTATCGGTATCCTTTACGAGTTCAAGGCGCAGGCCGAGATTATCCGCGCTACTGCTGCCGAGCTCTTCAAGGCCGAAGGTGTTGAGCCTTTCGAGTTTAAGGTTGGTACAATGATTGAGATTCCTCGTGCAGCCCTCACTGCTCACAAGATTGCTACTGAGGCTGAGTACTTCTCATTCGGTACAAACGACTTGACACAGATGACATTCGGTTACTCTCGTGACGACATTGCAAGCTTCCTCCCCGTTTACTTGGAGAAGAAGATTTTGAAGGTAGACCCCTTCCAGGTACTCGACCAGAATGGTGTTGGTCAGCTTGTGAAGATGGCTGTAGACAATGGTCGCGCTGCACGTCCCGAACTGAAATGCGGTATCTGTGGTGAGCATGGTGGCGAGCCTTCATCAGTGAAGTTCTGCCACAAGGTTGGTCTCAACTATGTATCTTGTTCACCTTTCCGCGTGCCCATCGCACGTTTGGCAGCTGCTCAGGCTGCTGTGGAGGAATAATAAGAATTTCTCATATTATAAATAATTTCGACGGTAAGTCTACATGGACTTACCGTCGATTCTTTTATAAATAATAAGTACGCCCACAACAAAAAAATCTGCGTCACACAATGTGACACAGATTTATGTACTATTTAATTTTTATTCTTCCAGAGTTTACTTTTTATCCTTGCGTCCGAAAATAGAGAAATGCACGTAACGCTTAGGCTCTTCACGCAGATTCTGCAACAAGGCTGTAGCTTGTTCGCAGGTTGTACAAAGGTTGCGATAAAGGGCTGTATCATTGAGCAACAGTCCCATAGTTCCCTCTTTTGAATTAAGAACAATTGTCAATTGCTCGATATTACGCAGTGTATTTTCGAGCTGCGAGGCAATATTCTTATAATCTATCTGTTTCAACTGTCCACTGACAGCAAGCATGTCATCTTCGAGTTTAATCATTCGGTCGGTAATTGCGGGAACATCTTTTGCGATTAATTTATTTATGCCCGCAGTGGTCTTTTTAAGTTCTTCGGTAAGCATGGCTGCATTATCCACTGTGTTATTCAGCGAAGGATTGGCAAGAAGGGTGTTCAGATTGCCAAGAATGGAATCTAATTTCGGAAGCATCTTGTCAAAGGCCGGAAGTATCTTTTCGCTTGCAACGGTTGCAATGCCCTTGTCAGGGTAGCCTGCAAGAGTGTCACCGGGAGTAAGCATATTGCCACTATTGCCGAGCACCAAACTAATATCTGTACCACCGAGCATGTGAGTGGTAATTGTTGCGTAACTGCCCATAGGCACTTTCATACGCTCGTCAATTTCGATGGTAACGATGATGTTGCCGGGATTCGCGTAGTCATAATTAATATTACGCACATTTCCCACGCTGTATCCGTTTATAAACACAGGGCTGGAATTTACCAACTGACAAACATCCGAAAATCTTACATAATAGTGATTTTCGGCTTTAAAAAGATTAATTCCTTTGAAAAAATTTATCAGAAGGTATATTATGAGTATTGCCAAAATTCCGGTTATGCCAATAATAACCTCACGCGAAAATATTTTTTTCATAATGTTCTATTTTTTTCGTTTAAACTCTTTTATGGCCTCTTGTGTGTCCATTTTTTCTCCGTTGCGAAAAGCTACGATGAACGCCTCCTTGAACTTGGTCGAAATTTTTTTGCGCAACGCTACAATTTCGTTGTAGTTCGACGACTCGCCATAAGTATATTTATATAATCCTTTTTCTTTGTAATAATCGGCACTGAGTCCCTTTAAGCGTTTATCCTTTGCGGCAAGTTTCTTGTCCGACGCAAGTATCTGTATTTTGAAAATGGGTGCATCGGCACGCTTCGTCTGTTTGGAAGAAGCCGTTTCCGGTTGGGTTTTTGTTTTTTGAGGCTTCGCCGAGGTTGCCTTTGCAACGCCATATTGTTTGTAATATGCCGAAAAGCCATCGAATATTCCCTTCGTCAGAGCTTGCTGCCCCGCCGAGGAGGCTAAAAAATTCTCTTCGGCACTATTTGTTATAAAACCCAATTCTATAAGAATGCTGGGCATTGCTGTCTGGTGGAGTACCAAAAAACCGGCATTCGACACTCCTCTATTACGCAATTTGCTGCGACCTACCATCTTTTTCTGTATAGCCTCGGCGCAATGTATGCTTTTTTCAATATCGTGACTGCGGATGAGCTCGAAAATAATGTAGCTCTCCGTGGAGCGCGGGTCAAAGCCTTTATATACCTCTTGAAAATTATCTTCTAAAAGAATCGCTTCATTCTCGTACATTGCAGCTTTTTTTGCCTCGGCACTGCTACCCGAGCCTAAAGTAAATGTTTCGCAACCACGCGCCTTGCGCGACTTTGACGCATTTGTGTGGATGGAGATAAAGAGGTCGGCCTTGACCCTGTTGGCAATAGCCGCACGCTCGTTAAGCTGAATATATTTATCGGTTTTTCGTGTATATACAACATTAACCTCGGGAAAAGTTTTATTTATCATCCTACCCAATGCTAAAGCTACATTAAGGTTAATGGTTTTTTCCTTGGCCTTGCGCCCGACAGCACCCGGGTCTTTACCACCATGACCGGCATCAATAACCAACGTGAAAGAGTTTTTACCGTCGCGCGCGGGGGCAGCAAAGGAGACTACAGTCGCCATTGCCAACAATAAAAAACAAAGAAATGTGATATTTATACGATTCACTGCGCGATTTTCGTTGTTATAAAATTCGCTGTAAAATTACAAAAAAAATCCCACCTGCACGCGTACTTTATATTAAATAAGCAAAAATAGAGAGAAGTTATATAATTTGAAAATAAAAATTAAAGCGTTTATTGATTGTTTTGCTACTGATTTGCACTATCTTTGCAATATAATATTGCGAAAATAGGCTGCACTCACTTTGTAACCTGCAAGCAAGCTTGCGTTACGTTCGTTTGCACTATCTTTGCAATACAAATGTTGCGAAAATAGGCTGCACTCACTTTGTAACCTGCAAGCAAGCTTGCGTTACGTTCGTTTGCACTATCTTTGCAATACAAATGTTGCGAAAATAGGCTGCACTCACTTTGTAACCTGCAAGCAAGCTTGCGTTACGTTCGTTTGCACTATCTTTGCAGTTATTACTAAATGAAAAATAAAATTTAACAATATATAAACTTATGCTAACGCTTAAAGTTATTACCCAGGAAACAGAAAAGGTGTTGAAAGGGTTGGAAAAGAAGCATTTTAAAAATGCAAAAGAGACAATCGACAAAGTATTGGAATACGACAAAATACGTCGCGCATCGCAGGGCGAGCTTGACGCCACCTTGCAACAGAGCAAACAGCTTGCGGCAAAAATAGGCATGTTGATGAAAGAGAAAAACATCGCCGAGGCCGAGCAGGTGAAACAACAGGTTGCCGAGCTTAAAGAAAAAACGAAAAACCTGCAAGCAGCAATGGACGAAGCTGCCGCAAAGACTCAAGAGATTCTTTACACAATACCCAACCTTCCAAACGACACTGTTCCCGAGGGCACATGCGCCGAGGACAATGTTGTCGAGCGCGAGGGAGGGGAGATTCCCAATCTGGGCGAGAATGCACTCCCCCATTGGGACCTTGCAAAAAAATACGACCTTATAGATTTTGAGCTTGGAGTAAAGATTACAGGCGCAGGCTTCCCCGTATACAAAGGCAAAGGCGCACGCTTGCAACGAGCATTGATAAACTTCTTCCTTGACGAGGCACGCGACGCAGGCTATCTGGAGGTTGAACCGCCATATGTTGTGAACGAGGCATCGGGCTACGGAACAGGACAGTTGCCCGACAAAGAGGGTCAAATGTATCACTGTACACTTGACAACCTCTATCTTATCCCCACAGCCGAAGTTCCCGTAACAAACATCTACCGCGATGTTATTCTCGACGAAAAGTCGCTCCCGATAAAGAACTGTGCCTACTCGGCATGTTTCCGCCGTGAAGCAGGCTCGTATGGAAAAGATGTACGCGGACTCAACCGTCTGCATCAATTCAACAAAGTGGAGATTGTACGCATCGACACACCCGAGCACTCATACGAATCGCTCGACGAGATGATTGCACACGTAGAGAACCTCGTTCAAAAGCTGGAACTGCCTTACAGAATACTACGTCTGTGCGGTGGAGACATGAGCTTCACTTCCTCAATAACTTTCGACTTTGAAGTATTTTCTGCTGCACAAGAACGCTGGCTGGAGGTAAGCTCGGTATCAAACTTTGAATCGTACCAAGCTAACCGCTTGAAGTGCCGCTACCGCAACGCAGACAAAAAGACAGAACTTTGCCACACACTCAACGGTTCGGCTCTTGCACTTCCCCGTATAGTTGCAGCCATTTTGGAGAACAACCAGACACCCGAAGGCATAAAAATACCCAAAGTACTTGTTCCCTACTGCGGATTCGACATTATAGATTAAAAACCAACAAAACTAAAAGAACAATGTATCAGATAGTTTGCAAAGAGCAATTTTCACAAAATGTATTTCGTTTGTGTGTAAAAGCTCCTCTTATTGCACGCGCTTGTCGTGCCGGCAACTTTGTAATTGTCAGAATTGCCGAAAAAGGTGAGCGCATTCCCTTGACAATAGCCGCATCTGATGCCGAAAAAGGCATTATAACCCTTGTAGTACAGAAAGTCGGCCTCAGTTCGACACGTCTGTGCGAACTAAACGAGGGCGACAGCATTCTCGACGTCGTTGGTCCTTTGGGACAACCCACACACATAGAGAATCATGGAACAGTGGTGTGTGCCGGCGGAGGCGTAGGCGTTGCCCCCATGCTCCCCATTGCAACAGCACTTAAGAAAGCCGGCAACCGAGTAATTTCGGTACTTGCCGGACGCAGCAAAGAACTTATAATCCTCGAGAAAGAGGTACGCGCCGTATCGGACGAGGTTATAATAATGACTGACGATGGTTCTTATGGCGACAAAGGCCTTGTCACCGAGGGAGTGGAACGTGTAATCAAACGCGAGAAAGTAGACAAATGCTTCGCCATCGGCCCTGCCATAATGATGAAGTTCGTATGTTTGCTTACAAAAAAATATGAAATACCCACAGAAGTATCACTCAACACCATCATGGTCGATGGTACGGGAATGTGCGGTGCCTGCCGCGTGACTGTCGATGGAAAGACCAAGTTCGTCTGCGTGGACGGTCCCGAGTTTGACGGTCACAAGGTAGATTTTGACGGAATGCTCAAACGCCTTGCAGCATTCAAAGATGTAGAGCGTGACGAAATTGAAAAATACAACGAAGCACACGATTGCAAAGCCGAGCCAAAAAGCGAGGAAGAGGCACTCACCGACAGAAACGCCGAGTGGCGCGTGGCTCTTCGTGCAAAAATAAAAGCAAAAGACAGAACCACCATCGAGCGTTGCATAATGCCAGAACTTGATGCAAAATATCGTGCAACCAAACTGCGCGAAGAGGTAAACACCGGACTCACCGAGGAGATGGCACTTACCGAGGCTCAACGCTGTCTTGACTGCGCTAACCCCACTTGTATGGAGGGCTGTCCCGTAAGCATCAACATCCCCTCGTTCATAAAGAACATTGAGCGTGGCGAGTTTGGAAAGGCTGCAAAAGTGCTGAAGATGACAAGTTCACTGCCCGCCGTATGCGGCCGCGTGTGCCCCCAAGAGAAGCAGTGCGAGTCGAAGTGCATGCACTTGAAGATGGGCAAAAAAGCAGTCTCCATAGGTGCATTGGAGCGTTTCGCAGCCGATTATGCACGCGAAAATGGCCTGACAGCCGTCCCCGAGGTTGCACCATCAAACGGCAAGAAAGTTGCAGTTGTAGGCTCGGGTCCCGCCGGCCTTTCATTTGCCGGAGACATGGCAAAAATGGGCTACGAGGTTACTGTTTTCGAGGCACTTCACGAAATAGGCGGTGTGCTTAAATATGGTATTCCCGAGTTCCGTCTGCCCAATGCCATCGTGGATGTAGAGATTAATACCCTCGAAGAGATGGGCGTGAAGTTTGTAAAAGACTGCGTTATTGGAAAGACCCTGTCGATTGCCGACCTTGAAGCTGACGGCTACGAAGGAATATTTGTAGCATCGGGTGCAGGATTGCCCAATTTCATGAATATTCCCGGAGAAAATTCTATTAACATAATGTCGTCCAACGAGTATCTTACCCGCGTAAATCTGATGGATGCCTCGAACCCCGAGAGCGACACCCCCATGAGAATAGGTAAGCGCGTTGCGGTAATCGGCGGCGGAAATACAGCAATGGACTCGGTAAGAACCGCGCTTAGATTGGGTGCAGAAAAAGCTATGATAATCTATCGTCGCTCCGAAGCAGAAATGCCTGCGCGACTCGAAGAGGTTAAGCACGCAAAAGAGGAGGGAGTGGAATTCCTTACCCTGCACAACCCCATCGAATATATTGCCGACGAGAATGGATGCGTCAAGCAGATTGTTCTTCAGAAGATGGAGCTTGGCGAGCCCGACGCTTCGGGACGCCGTTCACCTGTACCCATCGAAGGCGCAATAGAATATATTGACATTGACACGGCAGTTGTGAGCGTAGGAGTTTCGCCCAACCCCCTTGTTCCCACATCTGTCGAGGGATTGGAGCTTGGTCGCAAAAACACCATCGCCGTAAACGAAAAGATGCAATCGTCAATTCCCACCATATTCGCCGGCGGTGACATCGTACGAGGAGGAGCAACTGTAATCCTTGCCATGGGAGACGGACGAAAAGCCGCAGCCTCTATGGATGAAATGCTTTCAGGAAAATAATTTAAACAATAGAGACGGAGCATTATGTTTTTCACATAATGCTCCGTTTTTTAACAATTTTAGAAATGAAAAAACTATTGTCATCATTACTATTACTACTGATAATCGTAGCGTGCGGAGAGAAAAGAACACCGGTAGTAGAGAATTACAACATTTTAGATAGTATCCCCAAAGAGAGGCCTGTTTTAGAGGATAGATACAATCTCGACAAAACAAAGTTCGGCTACATTGTCGATGTCATCTTCGACAATGGAAACGTTCAATACTCCAAACTACCGGAAGGGATATCTGTGCAGAGTAATGGCAAGGATGTACACTTTGTATCACATATAGCAGGCGTGGAGTTTCGTCTATCGGGACACAGCAACGACGGCAGTTTCTCGGTAACAAGCCAGAAATCGACACTTGTAACCCTAAATGGAGTAGCACTCGCCTCGCGCAACAGCACCCCTATAAAGATAGAGTGTCGCGAGATTGCATTCCTGCAATGCACGGGACAAGCAGTAAACTATCTGACAGACTACCCCAACGAGCAAAATACTACCACTGCAAAGACAGCTGCAGCCATAGAAACAACAGGCGACGTCGTGCTATGCGGAGGAGGCAAGATAGCCCTTTGCGGCAAACGACGCTTTGCCATGCATTGCAGCGGCCGACTGCTGATAAACGGCGCAACCCTCGTAGTTGAAAATTCCGTACACGATGCAATTTCCACTGTCGGAGGATTGGCAGTTGTCAAAGGCGACCTACGCATAAATGCCACCAAAGATGCAATTAAAGCAAAAAAAGGCAACGTACTCTTCTTCGACGGCAACATATCACTCACCAGCACCGGTGAAAAAGGCGACGGCATACAAGCAAAAGACATTTACATGTACGGCGGCAACCTCTCTGTGAAAACAATCGGAAACGCCTCACGCGGATTCAACGCCAAAGGTTCGGTGTACATAGTGGACGGCTCCTTGTCGGTGCTTACCGAGGGTGGCCCCACCTTCTCCGAGAAAAAAGCCGACTACAGCTCGAACGCCTGCATAAAGTGCGAAAATGCAATGTACATAGGGGGCGGCTATCTGAATATAGAAAATCACGCCACAGCCGGTAAAGGTATAAACTGCAATGGAAAAATGCAGATGAACGACGGCATTCTGCTTGTAAGGAACTACGGCGAAGATATTGTACACCCCACAATCGCAGATGCTCACGCCTCGGCAAAAGGTGTAAAATGTGACAGCACAATAGCCATAAACGGTGGTAAAATAGAAGTCCTCGTCTTTGGCAAAGGCGAACGTTGCGAAGGCATGGAGTCAAAAAATGAAATTGTAATCTCCGGCGATGCAAACATCTATGTTTATGCCACTGACGATGCCATAAACAGCGGAGGCGACCTTATTTTCAATGGAGGAAAGCTATATGTCTACTCTGCACAAAATGACGGAATAGACAGTAATGCCGGAATAATAATAAACGGCGGAACAGTTATTGCAAACGGTAGCGGCGGTCCCGAGCAAGGTATAGACTGCGACTTCGACGGCAATCTGCGCATCACCGGCGGGACAATAGTCTCTATTGGAGGCATGATGGGTGACAGGCCAAACATTCCTCGCAACAAGCTTTCCACACAACAGACCATCGCATGGAGCGGCGTCGAACTGCAACGAGACAGATACATAAACCTCTGCAACGAAAATAATGAGATTGTCCTATCGTACAAACTACCTCGCAGCATCAACCATGCAGGTGTGATAATATCCTCGCCGCAGTTGCGTAAAAACAGCGCATACACACTATCGACAAGCGATACTGTAACAGCAAATGAGCACATAGGCAACGGTCTCTTCACAGGCGGCAATTACCCCGCAACAGAAGAAAAGCAACAATTCAGCATCACTTCATTAATAACCAAAATAAACGAGAAAGGAGAGGTTGAGGCAATCACAGTCGATACGACAGACTTCAGCAGAGGTACCATGCCACCTCAACCCCACCCCATGATGGGGCACGATGCACCCCCGATGCCTCCTCATCACAAGCCGGGAATGCCGCCACCTCCGTTTGACATAAACAGCATACCCGACAGCATAAAAGAACGCTTGCCATTCCCACCACCTTTTGATGGAATGCGCGGGAATGACGAAGGTTACAATGCAAACAACCTTCCCGGTAGAGGATGGTAAAATATCATAAAATAGAAGTTCTAAAGTATATCAACACTTTAGAACTTTTATTTCTTTCTGTACTTCATCCAAAAAACGAGCAGCGTGGGCTCCGTCCATCTGTGTGTGATGAAATTGAAACGACACAGTCAATATGGCCTTGAACAAACTACGCCTGTATTTTCCCCAAATAAGAAAAGGATTGTTAAAAATGCCGCTATACATTCCCACAGCACCATCAATTTCGTACTGCGCCAATGCAGAGGTACCAATAACCATACTCTGTTCGGAAAGGTCGTAGTCGATACAACTTTCAGCAACCTGTCTGGTCAGTAGCAGGTAATTCTGATTAAATAACGAGAGGTCATCTGTAAAAGGAATATCACACGAACTAACCTCACCTTTGCTATTGGCAACAATAGTATTTACGGCTATACTATCATACTGCATTAGTTTATTACCTACGGGCAGCATATAAAATTCCTTTACCCTGCTTGCAGCCCTGCCGATACAATAACACATAAGCATATTGAACTTCAGACCCTTTTTTCGGCTGATTTTCACGAGACGCGACACGTCGAGTGTCTTGAAGAACGTCACCATAGGCATCGGCGCATTCATCCACATTTCAAAGGCGTATGCACGCGAAGTCTCTTTCGGATTAACCTCTCTCATACTGATACTTTTTATCGATTAAACATACTGTTACCATTATATGCGAAAAAATATGGCTACTCTACTGAGCAGCCATATTTTATGAACTGTAAGTAAGAATATTATTAATTATTCTCAGCCATAGGAACTACTGATACGTAGCTTCTGTTCTTGAGGCCTTTCTTGAAAGAAACAACACCGTCTACCAATGCAAACAATGTGTGGTCGCTTCCCATACCCATGTTCTCACCGGGGTAGTGAACTGTACCACGCTGACGAACAATGATATTACCGGCTTTGCATACCTGGCCACCCCAAATCTTCACTCCGAGTCGCTTGCTAGCTGACTCACGACCGTTCTTAGAACTACCAACACCTTTCTTATGTGCCATAATACCTAAACTTTAAAAATTAACCGATAATTTCTTTTACTACAAGTTCTGTAAACTGCTGACGGTGACCGTTGAGTTTACGATAGCCTTTACGACGACGTTTGTGGAACACAAGCACTTTGTCACCCTTAACCAATGTGGGGTCGATTGTGCGAGTCGTAACGATGTTTTTACCATCCTTTGACTTACGAACGATGTTCATCTCACGAACATTGCCGATGTAGCATACTACTTTTGCGCCCTCTACTGTGGGAGCACCTACTGTGATTGCACCGTCGTTGTCTACCAACAATACGCGGTCGAACTCTACGGTTGTGTCATTCTGAGCACCTTTAATGTGGTGCACGAACAGCTTTTTGCCGGCCTCTGCCTTGAACTGCTGTCCATTAATCTCAACAATTGCGTACATTTAATTTTTCGCTTTTATTGTGAATTCCGGGAGGTGCACACTCACCGCGAGCATGACTTCTTCTACCCCTGCGGACTAAATCGAGTGCAAAGGTAGGGATTATTTTTCTATTAAAGAAACTTTTAACACTCTTTTTTTGCGCAACCGGCACCTTTATGCTATTAAAAATGAGTAAGGCTGTGCCAATTTGCACAGCCTTACAAGATTTTTACAAATATTACTTTGACGACAAATAACGCTCGGCCTCGAGCGCAGCCTTGCAACCGCTTGCTGCTGCCGTAATTGCCTGACGATAATGAGGGTCGGCAACGTCGCCAGCCACAAATACTCCGGGTAGAAGTGTGCGTACACCACTCTCGTCGCGGGGGATAAAGTAGCCCGTTTCGTCTGTCGCAAGATATTTTTTGAAAATCTCGGAATTAGGATTATGACCTATGGCTAGGAAAAATCCGTTTACGGGAAGGTCGTAGCGTGTCTCGTCGGGCTCGCCCATACGTTTGACAAGATGTATGCCCTCGAGGCGATTCTCGCCGTAAAGCCCAAGAGTATTATGCTCGAAAAGAACCTCTATCTTAGGATTGTTAAGAGTACGCTCTTGCATTGCTTTTGAAGCACGCAGGAAGGGCTTACGAACAATAAGATAGACCTTGCTTGCAAGCGAGGCAAGATAGTTGGCCTCTTCGCAGGCAGTATCGCCGCCACCGACAACCGCTACTACTTTTTTACGATAGAAAAAGCCGTCACACGTAGCACATGCGCTGACACCCATTCCCGCATATTTTGTCTCGTCGGAAAGGCCGAGGTATTTTGCCGCAGCACCTGTTGCAACAATTATTGTGTCGGCCGAAATATCTGTCCCATCATCCAACGTTACCACATAGGGCTGCGCGTCAAAATCAACAGCAACAGCTACCCCACTGCGAATATCCGCACCCACATTCTGCGCTTGGAGGCGCATATTTTCCATAAGTTCGGGACCTGAAATTCCATTGGGAAAGCCGGGGAAATTTTCAATCACAGTTGTCTGTGTCAGTTGTCCACCGGGCTGAACGCCCTCTATCACCACAGGAACAAGATTGGCTCTTGCAGCATATATTGCGGCAGTGTAGCCGGCCGGCCCCGAGCCGATTATCAAACATTTAACTCTTTCCATATTATTTTATTTCTAACAATTATCGCATATCAACAAATTCAACGCCACGAAAATCTTTCTCGCGGCAACGAAACTCTTTTGCCGAAAATTTACATTTTGCTTTATATGAATCAATCTCTATGGTCGCCGACGTTCCATTCTCGTAAAAAACTTTAAGTTTTTCGGGCTGAGAAGTTTTTTTATTCATCAGGATTGTAACCTTGTCAATTTCAAGGCCGCGAGCATTGGCAACAAGCGTAATTGCATCGACGCTCGACGTTGAAAGTTTCTTATCCATGCTGCTTTTGTATCCCTCTTTATAAAGTTCCATTATATGCACGGGCGAAAAAGTTCGTGCATCATCGGCATTAGGCTCGGAAATGTAAATTTCATTATTCGACGCAAGATAGCTCCATTGTGTCTCACCGTCGCACCAAAGTTTCATCTGGTCCGAGAGAAGAGCATATTTTTCTCCGTCAATTTTCAGCACACCCTTGTCGCTATACTGTTCTTCGCCCGAAAAATCGTACAATGTAATCAAAAAATCCATCTTAACGCCCGCATCGGCTTTTATTCTCGCAACAGCCTTATCGAGAATTTTATGCGCATCATCCTGCGCAACAAGCATTGCAGGAATTATTAACGCCAGAAAAAGAAATATTGTTTTTTTCATTTATTCAAAATTAAAGCAGTGATTTTAGTCTGAATTCAAGGTCAGCCTCGTCCGAGCATAAAACCTGACGAGGCTTGCTGCCATCCTGTTCGCCCACAATACCCGTCTGACACAGTTGATCCATTATTCGTCCGGCGCGGTTGAATCCTATATTGTATTTACGCTGCAACATTGACGTAGAGCCTTGCTGATGAAGAACAACCGTACGTGCAGCATCGGCAAAAAGAGGGTCGAGCCTGTCCGAAGATATTTCCCCGGTGCGCGCAGTTGAGCCGCCCGTATCACCACCGGCCTCGTCCGGGTCGGGAAGGAAATAGGCAGATGAATAGCCCTGCTGACGCGCAATAAAGTCGCACACACGCTCAACCTCATTCGTCTCGACAAGAGCACACTGCACACGAACAGGGTCGTTACCTGCAAGAAAAAGCATGTCACCCCTACCCTGCAACTGATTGGCACCCGTACGCTCGAGAATGGTGCGCGAGTCGATGGGCGAAATTACTCGGAACGCCATACGCGCCGGGAAGTTAGCCTTGATGGTACCTGTAATAATATTTGTTGTAGGACGCTGAGTAGCAATAATCATATGTATACCCACCGCACGCGCCTTCTGCGCAATACGAGCAATAGGAAGCTCTATCTCCTTACCCGCCTGCATCATAAGGTCGCCATACTCGTCAATAATCACCACAATGTAAGGCATGAAACGATGCCCCTCGGTAGGCAGCAATGTGCGATTAAGAAACTTCTCGTTGTACTCTTTTACAGAGCGCACCTTTGCCGCCTGCAACAGTTTGTAGCGATTATCCATTTCCACGCACAAAGACTTAAGCGTGCGAACAACGCGCATAACATCCGTAATAATAGACTCATCCTCATTCTCGAGTTTGGCAAGAAAATGCTTCTCGAGCACCCTGTAAAGGCTAAGCTCAACCATTTTAGGGTCCACCATCACAAATTTCAGATACGCAGGATGCATCTTATAAAGCAACGACGTAATTATCGCATTAAGACCGACAGACTTACCCATACCCGTTGCACCGGCAACAAGCAAGTGAGGCATCTTCGCAAGGTCCACCATATAAATTTCGTTGGAAATAGTCTTACCAAGCGCCAGAGGAAGTGCCATTTCGCTCTCTTTAAACTTGCGACTGTTAAGCAAAGAGACCATCGGGACAATCTGTTTATTACTATTGGGAACCTCGATACCTATGGTACCCTTGCCGGGGATGGGAGCAATTATACGTATGCATAGAGCCGACAACGACATTGCAATATCATCCTCGAGGCCGCGTATCTTGTTGATGCGCACACCCGGAGCAGGGGTCAATTCATACAACGTGATTGTGGGACCGACCGTGGCCTTTATCGAACTAATCTCAATATCGAAATTTCTAAGCACCTCTACAATCCTGTTCTTATTTGCAGTCTGCTCCTCCATGTCTATAGAATGAACGGGAGCCTCGTATTTATCAAGAAGGTCAAGCGTAGGACTTTTGTAGTAACTAAGTTCATCCTTCGGATTTATAGGCTGAAGCATTTTACCCCCCGTATCATCATCGTCCTCGGCCTGTTCCACGTCAAAAGGAACCTTTTCGTCCCCAGCTTGCTCGGCAAGCGAAGTACCATTATCCTCGGGAAGTACCTCATTCTCTACCGGCAGTTCCACCGTAAAACCATTATCCTCTTCCTCCGAAGCAACAGCCGCATCTTCAGCCGCAGGAGTTTCATCTTCATTCACAAGAACTTCCTGTGAATCATCAACCTCATTTTCTTCATCATCAGCATCTTCCTCCTCATCCTCTTCATTTTCATCATCAGAAGAGCGCGAAGGCTTTAATTTCCCCACCTGAGCAGCACCAAAATTAAACGCACTTTTAATCCACTTTATAGTGTCGCGAGTAAGATATATCATGAAAAGCACCAAACTCACAAGTAACAAAAGCACCATTCCCAAAGGCCCTATCTGCGAAACAAGCCACGCAGCCACCCTCTCACCATGTTCACCACCCGGCGACAGGAAACTTCCGGCCATAAGGTCACCAAAAAGGAAACTGAAGAAGAGCGAGCCCCACACCAATCCAAACACCGAAGCGATGAACCATTTTACAAGACGCGGACGTCGCCAATCGAAAAGCCTTACAACCAGAGCCAACAAAAATGGCAGCATAGCAAAGGCCGCCCAACCGAAACAACCGTTCATAAGAAACATTGCCATACGCGCGCCCAAAGAACCCGTGCAATTAGTAACACCATTGTCGGTAGAATTTAAATCCACGCCCGAGCCTGTCTCAATCAAGCTATTATCAGCCCCACCCGACATTACAAACGACACAAAAGAAGATGCAAGGAATATTAAAAATATTGAAAAACATATTCCCACAACCACACACGAAGTGCGCCCCGTCAATGCAGTCCACATACGCGACAATCGTCCGGGAGTTTTTTCTTTCTTAGTATTTTTTTTAGTCATAAAAATCGGATTTAATATTTACAGAGATAGTAATGCGAAGGAATATCCATCTTCGCATACTTCAATTTGCAAAGATAATTAAAGATAAGAAAAGAAAAAACAACAACCACCAAAAATAGCTCAAAAAACATCTTAAAAGAAAGCCGTTGTTTATATAGCGAAAATTTAGTACTTTTGCACCCGTCACGCATTAAAATCCATTTTAAAACAAAAACTCATGACAGGAGAAGAAGATATTGTATTTTCACGCAACACGGTAGAATTTGTAACCGTCGCCGCCGAATTTTGCGCCTACATAGAGCGCACCAACGACCACACACGCAAAGAATTCATCGACACACTGCTGAAATTACTACCCCTGCTATACATAAAAGCACAAATGTTACCCGACGGCGAAACATTAAACGAAGATGAATTGGAAACATTTGTGACAGAAGAGACATACGAAGTTGTAAGGCTCACACTGACCGAACTTTTTGCACAATACGACACCTATCTTGACGTATTTGTTACAGAAATGAAATACAGCGACACCCCTGTGACAAAAAGCATCTCCGAAGACCTTGCAGACATCTATCAAGATGTAAAAAATTTTGTCACACAATTCCGGATAGGAATAAACGAAACTATGCACGACGCCATTTTAGAGTGCCGCGAACACTTTCAGCTATATTGGGGACAAACATTGGTAAACACCCTGCGCGCCCTTCACGAATTGAAGTACAACACACTCGACGATGACGCAAACGACGAAAATGCGGAAAATGAAGATTTTTAGCCCGACAATAGAAAAAAGTGAAGTGGCAAAATACCCCACCGCACAATTCGAGGGGCGCATTATTACCATAGACACTAAAGAAGAGGCCGAACGCGCAGCACGCGCACTGTTGAACGAGAGCATCTTAGGCCTCGACACAGAAACAAGACCGGCGTTTCGCAAAGGAGTACACTATCACGTATCCCTACTGCAACTATCCACCGCCGACACCTGCTTCCTTTTCAGACTGTGCCGCACAGGACTCACCGACACACTGATAGAACTATTGGAAAGCACAAACATAAAAAAGATTGGAGTATCGCTGCACGACGACTTTAACTCACTTAAAGCCCGCCGCAGCTTCACCCCCGGCAGTTTCATAGAACTACAAAAGTACGTTGCGGATTTTGGAATAGAAGAAATGAGCCTGCAAAAGATATACGCAATAATCTTCGCCCGGCGCATCTCCAAAAGCCAACGACTGACAAATTGGGAAGCCGACGTACTTACCGACAAACAAAAAATATACGCCGCCACCGATGCGTGGACCTGCCTGAACATCTACAAACATCTTGAAAATATAAAAAAGAACAAATAACAAATATATGGAAAAAGCCGTAATACTTAAAAGAGGAAAAGAGGAGTCGTTGCAACGCCGCCACCCTTGGATATTTTCGGGAGCCATACAGCGAATAACCGGGAAGCCCGAAGAAGGAGAACTTGTAACCGTATACACCAGCGACAACAAATTCATCGCACAAGGTCACATACAAGTAGGCAGCATCGCCGTCAGAGTACTTACTTTTGAGAAAGAAAATATAGACCACGACTTTTGGAAACGCCGCATAGCAACCGCCTACAACATGCGCCAAAGTATAGGCATTGCCTCGCGCGAGGACAACGACACCTTCCGCCTGATACACGGCGAGGGCGACAACCTTCCGGGATTAGTCATCGACATTTACGGCGACACAGCAGTAATGCAGGCACACAGCGTAGGCATGCACGTATGCCGCAACGCAATAGCAGCAGCCCTGCAAGAAGTGCTTGGCGAGAGAATAAAAAACATCTACTATAAGTCGGACACCACCCTGCCCTACAAAGCCGACCTTAATCAAGAGAATGGATACATTGCAGGCAAAAGTTCGAGCAACGTAGCCACAGAATACGGCCTAAAATTCCATATAGACTGGTTGCGCGGACAAAAGACAGGCTTTTTCATCGACCAGCGTGAAAACCGTTCACTGCTCGAAAAATACTCCAAAGGACGCAAACTGCTCAACATGTTCTGTTACACGGGAGGATTCTCAATATACGCCCTGCGTGGAGGAGCCGAACTTGTCCACTCGGTAGATAGTTCGGCAAAAGCCATCGACCTTACCAATGCCAACGTCGAGCTTAACTTCCCCGACGACAAACGCCACGCAGCATACGCCGAGGACGCATTCGACTACCTCGACAAGATGGGCGACAACTACGACCTAATAATATTAGACCCACCCGCCTTTGCCAAACACCGCGACTCGTTGCGCAACGCCCTTATCGGCTACCGACGACTCAACGCGAAGGCCATCGAAAAAATAAAGCCCGGAGGAATAATTTTCACATTCTCATGCTCGCAAGCAGTCAGCAAAGAGAACTTCCGCACAGCAGTCTTTACAGCTGCAGCAATGGCCAAACGCAACGTGCGCATCCTGCACCAACTGACACAACCGGCCGACCACCCGGTAAACATCTACCACCCCGAAGGAGAATACCTCAAAGGATTGGTAATTTACGTAGAATAATCCACAAAAAGCAATCATCAATAGAGGCTGAAAGTCAAGGCTTTCAGCCTCTATTGATGATTGCACTATAGAATTAAAAGCAACATCTATTATATATTTCTTTTATCGTAAAAAAAAAAGTCATATATCTTAAAAAAATCAAAATATAGTTATCTTTGCAATTGGAATCTCATTATCTTGTTATAAAATCTGTAATTGAGTTCTACATTTAATTACAATAAAAACAAGAAAGTACACGCCGAGCTTGCAAATACGGAATAATTTAAGATCCTAATTTTCAAGCATAAGAACGGGTGGGAATAGAGAAACTGACATATTAAGGCGTTTACTACGCTTTGTTTAAGACGTTCTGAAATCTGGAAAATTTCAAAAATAATTCAGTCTTGAATCAAGCAACGGTAGATGTCCAGGGTGTGATTACATCATACTAAATTACATATTTATCCTGTGTATTTCTACACAGAGTATATGTGTGTAATATTATGTGATTATCATATCGGCGTGGACTCTGGCGTTGTCTGTTCAACTGAATTGGGCAATTTCCAGAGCCTCAGAACGTGGAACAGACAATAAGAAGTTTCCACGCTTTTTTATGCCTAAACTTAACGTACAAAAAGGGAATGCGGCCCAAAAGTTAAAAATACGCAAATAGTTTAAGCAAAATGATATGAAAACGCAGAATGAAGAGACACACAAAATTCGGAAAAAATCAGAAACAATTACATCTGCAATATCTGATAGAGAAATAGTTCGCGCTATTCTAAACAGAGATGCTCGTATAACCCAATTATATCTCTACGAGAAGTGTTATCCGCTTTTCAAAGCTCGTTATGACAAATACTATACAGATTGCGAATCTTGTACTGAGTTCATCAATGAAATATACACATACATTATGACCCCGGGGGTGAAGACGGGTAAATGCTATCTCTCTACTTTTGGTTTTAGTTGCAGCCTTACTTGTTGGTTAAAGATTGTGATTGAAAATTATTGTCGCCAACTTTTCAAGAAAAGAATTGAAATTACAGAAATTTCCGAAGAAGATAGCGATAGAAATTTACTCGAAACATCCTCTCCTAATATGTCTATACTAACTAAAAAGGATGTAGAAATTATATTGAATCTGATGCCAAATAAACGATACAGAGACTTAATACGCTTTCGCTATATTGAAGAAAAAAGCAATGAAGAAACCGCAAATATATTAGGAATGTCTATGGATAATTATTACAACAAACATAAATTGGCAAAAGAACAATTTGTTAAGATATTAAGAAAGGAGGGCATAATATGATTAAACATATAAAACCCCTTCCTATTTCTGAGGAGATGTTGGGTGCATATCTTGAGGGCAAACTTGCACAAAACGATGCTCTATATGTAGAACAGATGTTACAAAACAATGACGAACTCTCGGCATTTGTTAATGAATTATCTGTATCAGATGATTTAACATCAAATTACTTAATGGAAGATATACCAAGCTTTAATAATTACTTTATACTTCCTAATATTTCAAAGAATACAGAGACTTTTACAGAACCTCATATAACCCCCATTGAATGTGAGCCATCGTTTGTTGATGTCGCAGCTTGTGCTATGATAGCTGGCCTTACAGATGATGGTGATATGATAATTAATGATAATCTGATCAATATTGATATAGACAATATCTCGGATATAGGTATGGATGATTTACCAATTGATGGTGAATAATTAAAAATAGGAATTATGGAAAGTCAGTCATATGCAGCTAATTGTGGATTATTTTGGGTAGCCAATTCAATCGTGTCTACTATAATGGGAGCTACCAATCGTAGTATTCATGAAGAGGCGGCACAGCGTAATCTTGATTTTCAACGTGAATTGGAAGATGCTCGCAATATTGCTCAAGATGAGATTGAAGCTGAGAAAATCGCTTTTAAAAGAAGAGTAATGAAACTCTCTCGCCAATATCGTCAGACCGAAAGTGCAGAAATGTTCGACCAACAACAAAAAATGATAGAAGTAAAGTCATTCATTGATAAGTATTGGCCATTAACAAAAGAAGCACCTTGGATTTTAATAAAAAAGATAGAAGAAAGTAAATATTGTAATATACCATTACCACTAAATATATTGTTACTACGCACCCCTTTATTGCCAGCCCAAAATACATCTATATTTAGTAGAGATAATAATATTTATAACGAAATAGAGTATAAACTTAAAAGAAAACTAAGAACACTTTTCGATATTGAATATTGGAAAGACTGTTGCAACAATGTAAATTATAAGCACAGCAATGCCGATATAATGAATATCCATTTCTTTATGAGAAGTTTACCAACATTAGTAATTTCTCCCAAATGCAACAACGAAGGAAAAATGAATTTCAATGCAGCCGTATGGGAAGCACAAGCACCACGTCCTCTTTTGCGTCCATTGTTCAGTATTGATTACACTCCATTGTCAGCAGAGCGCAATGAAGAATATTTATCGGCAGCAATTGAAAGAATTGAAACCGCCCTTACTATTATTATAGGTGCTACACGCGACTCATATATGCTATTGACACAAGGCAAAGCCCCAATGCTTAATAGTATTTTGGATGAAAGGGAAGAAGCAATCATAAGAAATGACAACGTCCTAAGAACTTTTGTGAAACAAGAATATAAGAATATAGTCAATGCTTTGGATACAAAATATTCTCCTAAATTATTCGAGGCCTACTCAAAAGAAGATGTAGAGTCGATGAAATTGCGAGCACGCGAGATGAGTTTAAAATTCTAAGATGAAAGAATTATGGCGATAGAACCTTTATCATTAGCATTGATGGCAACAAATGTCGGTGCATCAATTTTCAATAATTGGCGCAACAATAGACAAAGTCATAAACTACAAGAAAAACAGCAAGAATTCGCTCGGGCTGCCGCCGAACGAAATAAACAGCGTATGTGGCAACTTATGCGAGAAGGACAAGAGTTGACACTTGAAATTGAGCGCGAAACACACAAGAATCGTCTAGAGGATATACAAAACGATTTTAACAACACATTACGTATGGTAACGTTTACAAGAGCGTTAGAAGTGTGGCCATTAACAGTTCTTCCGATTGTAATGAAAAACCAATCATTGGGAACCCTTATAGACATGCCAAACGAAAGTATCGCCATGCATTGTATTTTTACGCCCTCAAATTGTACCCAATTCAACAAATATATACTTCCTGCCATTGAAGATAAATTGACCGATTTCTGTAATTTTCATTGGGGCATACAATCCTCCCACCCCATATTATTTTATAGTGGAGCATGGAAAACACGTAAAGCCCCAACCGGGATTGAAGTCGAACATTTAAAAACAAATTTGAATAATCTGCCAACATTGTTGATTACTCCATTCTTTAAACCCGAAGGAGGCATTGAATTTCAACTCAAAGCATGGGGTATTGGTGTTGAACTTGAAACTGATATTGAATGTTCCTATTTTTCATATGCCGAATCATATAAAAAAGAAATAGACTATCAGATAGAAAAGGATATAAAAGATAGAACTATAGAAGAATTTGTCCCCTATTTACAATGTCTTATTGGTTATATCGCAGACCAATATTTTTGGACATGCTACAACAAAAGCCCGTTACTGCCTACGTTGTTGACGACTAAAATAATTAAAACAGATGGAATGCCATATTTGAAAGATATAAATAGAGAACGGTACAACAAACTATATTCTATATATTTTTCAAACAAAGGAAACATCCCAAACGAAATATTAAACAATCTATTTTTTTATAATCCAACCTATTGTGTTAATTTTTTATATTCATTAGCATCAATAGATATTGATGGATTTGATATAGAATTGGTATACAAAATAATTTTTTTGATTTACCAATACCGATCAGGTAGAATCGTAAAATCTCTTTCCGAAATAGACGAAGAGTATTTCGTTTTTGATGATTTTATTTGTATCTCAAAGTTAATAAAAATATCAAAAATGTGTAATAATAAGCAAATAAGCAAAGAACTTTTAGAGATAATAAATAATAAAACGAGCATATAACAATCAATATAAATTCAGCACAGCCATGAACGATTTAATTAATTTTAGAGAAAAATTCGATGTTCTAAAAGCCACAAAAGAGCAAAGCTCCATGTATGAACTATTTAAAAAATCATGTGACATAAAAAATGCTATTCTAAAAAACAGCACCATAACTTTAGAATGCGCAACAAATTCCGAACTGTCGAATATTAGAAAGAATATTTTAAACGACATTAAACAATTTCAAAAATCTATCAAAGATTATGTGTTGTCAGTAGAAGACGATTCCGAGAATGTTAATTATGCAACTATTACAGATTTCAAATCAGCAAAAAAAGAATTAGCAGAACTGATTACCCAAGAGGAAGATTTGAATATTTATGATAATGACAATAATTCAGGTTTTTTAAATCTTAAAGAAATACCGGGATTAAAAAAACACGAGGAAACGCTTAATATTGTAAAAGAGAGTTGCGAAAAAAGTAAATATACAGTACTGATGATAGGTGAATATCAATCAGGAAAGACTACTACGCTTGAAGCTATATGCGAAGGACGCCACATAAATGCTATTGGCACAGGAAATGCAACATCAGCAGTACCTATGTATGTTTCATACTCAGAGAAAGAAAATTTTAATATTGAATGGAAGTCAAAGGAGCGATTAAAGCAAATATTCACATATCTTATCGAAGTATTTGATGATTTCAAATACCAAGAATTCGACCTCGATAACGAAGAAACAAGAAAAACATGGCTTTCAAAAATTGAAGAATTGAGAAATTCTAATTCTTGTCCACCTGACATTAAACAAATAGCCATATGTTCTTTACTCTTGAAATATTATAAAACAAAAGAATTAGATGAGTTTGTTAACAATATTACAAATAGTCATATACCATCAATTACAAAGTTTCCTGATGAAATTAACCAAAGATGGAAAAATTTTGGTTCTGATAATTTCAAGATTGAAGAATCATTGTTCATATTTGTTGAACAAGTAAATTATTACTGTCCATCCACTATTCTAAAAGATTTAAATTGTACATTTATAGACTGCCCAGGTCTGTTTAACAATTCATATGATACAGAAATCACAAATAAAATTTTAGCAAATGTTAATGCCATAATGTATCTTCTACCATATGAAAAAGGGTTTGGTAAAAACGTTAATGATTCTATATATAAAATAAAGAATCATTACAAGGATGTACATCGAAAATTGTTTATAGCGCAAAATCTTTCGTTGATAAAAGATAATTTATTTATTGAGGATAATTGTGATAAAATTAGAAATATGTTTGGCGAAAAGAAAGAAGTAGTACTATATGATGCTCACTTAGCTTATTTAGGCCAAACATTATATTCTTATAATCACAATTTATTATCCAGTGAGGATGTGTCTCATTTTTGCAAACCTGTAGAAATAAAAAAGATTAAAGAAAAAACTGAAATCGAATTTAAAGATTTTGATGAAGCATTTAAATATCATATAAAAAGTTATTTAGATATAATAGAAAGTTCCGAATTCCCTCCTAAAGCTGAAGCAATTATAAACGCAAGCAATTTTAATGAATTAATCACAAAACTGCAAGAATTTATTAATGAGAATGAAGCATATTCAATAATCGTTGGTGAAGGTGTAGATAAATTATCATCAGAATTGACTTCACTACGAACAACATTATACACTTCACATATAGAACCATATTTTGCAGGTAAAGAAAAAATAGAATCGCTATGGGAAAATCGACTAAGTAAGGCCGAAACTTTTCAAACAACAGTTTCCAATATTAAGGAAAAAATATTATTTGGCAATAATAATAACAGAGGAGAACTTTCCAAACGTTTAACAGAAGAGGTGTATAAAAAATTATTTACGAACGATTTTTATAATGATTTATTTGGTACTATCAGTGATACTATATATAACAACAGAACAAAAATTACCGCTTATATGGGCATTAGAGGTTTTGATAAACAAGCATTTAAAAACTTCATAACCCCATTAATTAATAAAGAAATTTTCGAGCTCATTAATGGTAGAATTAAATATTGGCACAATATTCTAAAAACAGGACAGGACCAAGATTTTGCAAATATTTTTACACCAAGAATGAAAGAACTTGAAGTAACCCTCAAAGATGAGTGGCGTGAATTATTTTATGACTATGATAACAAAAATTTTCAATTACATAACTATATTTCATTGCATCCATACATCGAAGACTATTACAAAGACATGAATAATAATATTATTGGTCAATCATATGGTCACTTTGGTTCCACGGTTTCTCAGATAGCTATACCTGCTACTATAGTAGCAGAAATAGGAGTTATTGTCGGGAGTATCGCAGCTATGGTATCAACAGCGGTTGCTGTACTGTTTGCTGTAGGTTTCTTAAACCCAATAGGATGGGGTGCTATTCTTGTAGGAGGGCCAGCTATTGCATTATCAATAGCCACGAGAGGCAAAGAATGGGTTAGAAAAGAGTTCAAAAAACTCTTCAAAAGTGAGTTGAGTGAAGTTTTTTACAGAGAAAACATCTACAGCAAATTTACGGGAATTATAGAAACACAAATAAACGTTATCCTTAAAAAATGTAACGAAACAATATCTTTAAACATAGAGAAGATGAAAATGGAAAGAGATATTGCAACTTCGTTGTCTGAAGAAGATAGCGAAAAAAACTGTATTGAGGCAGTAGATGCAATTAGCACAATTAATCAGCAATTAAGGAAGTATAAAGATTTCAAAGAAAAACATGTAATATATGAAGAAGCTTAGGTTTGGTATTGTTGGGCAATATCAGTCCGGCAAATCTCTTTTTATAAACTGTTTATTAGAACGTCCTATTGCTTCCGTAGGCATAGGGACCGCCACTACACATACAATAATTAATTACTTTTATTCAGAAAATGATGAATATATAAAAATAATTAAAGATAACGAAAGCGATATAACAAGACCGATTGAGCAGTTAAAAAATTTCGACACGGACGAATCTACAAAAGTTATAAATGTATACTTACATAATGAAATATTAAAACATTATGTAATTACTGATATGCCGGGATTTGGAAGTAACGACAGAGATAATGAAGCCGCTTTATCAGTTCTTCAGAATATAGACTATGCAATTGTAATAACTTCAAATAACAAATCATTTGGAATAGAAAGCTCCGCTTATAATGATTTTTGCATATTGCAACGTTATAATATACCATATTATTTTTTCATTAATTGTACAGAATTTGTTAGAGCAGGCCAATGGAATCCACATGAAGATAACAATAAAACTTTAGCAATGAATGATTTGGGAGTTATAAGCTTTTATAAGCCTATTTCATACCCCTTTAATGAAAATGAGATTCCCATTGTAAATCTTATGTGGTATTGGTACTCTATACAAGATAATAATAATGAAATTCTTCAAAGAAGAGAAATAAGAAAAGCAATTGCAGAATATGAATTGGATAGTAGTTTAATAAGCAGAGAGGAAATAAGAAAAGCGAGCAATTTTGAACTTATAGAAAAAATTTTCAGTATGGACAACAAAGCATATTTAGAACTAAAGAGAGAGTTTAAAGAAGAAATACTTCGTCTTAAAGATGAAATTTGTCCGGTAGGAACAATTCAAGCATTTGCGTATAAACAAATCCCCAAAGGCTGGATGGTTTGTGATGGAAGAAAATTGGACCCCAAAGTTCATTGTGAATTATTTAATGCCATAGGAACAACTTTTGGCGGAGACGGTGAGAATTATTTCTGTATACCCGATTTAAGAGGACTATTTATTCGAGGATGGGACGATGTTGCCAATATTGATGAAGAGCGACAGTTTGGAACATACCAAGAAGATTCGTTACAAGAGCATAGCCATAACGTAGCAAATTGCTCGGAAGCAGGCAGGCATTTTCATTATATTGGGTATTTAGAATATCTTACATATGAAGCAGACATATTGAGCACGAAATATTATCATAAACATGTATGCGATCATAAAGATAGTAACAAAAAGGGAAATAGAGATACTGACTTTGACGGTTCTCATAAACATGAAATTCAAATAGGAGCTCCTATTGACAGTAATAGCCCAGTTCGCTATACTAATGAAACACGCCCCAAGAACTGTGCTTTATTATACTGTATTAAAGTAAATCCATTAATTGAAGGCGGGGAAGTAATAGGAAAACAAATAACCTTCCAAGATATTCTTGATGGTGTAAAAAGAAAATGAAAAGCCTAACAGGTGTTATTGGGGGATAAAGTTGGAATATATATGTTTGTAAATTGTATTCTTTTTTCTTATCGGGAAAATGTTCACTTAGCGTTTAAATCTGTGAGATGAAGAGTTTTGAGCATATATAAAAAGAGTTCATATTAAGGATAAATGGTAATAGATACATAAAATTCCCATCTCCTTACTAATGAATGTATAACTAAAAAAAGATACTATGTCATTATTAGATTTTTTTGAGAAAATTTTACCTGAGAGCTGGTTTGGCGATGTTCGTACAAACTACGGAGATATACTTAGTGATGAACTTATAATGGATTCTGTGCAGAATGCAAGTACGTTCTTTAATATCGAAGACCCTATGCTTGTTGTAGAATATACAACAACCGGTGTGTTGCCTAATGACGATGTTTCTACAAATGATGATATATTGGTGTTTAGTCGTGAGCAGCTCGTAGATTTGGGGATAACCGGTAAAGATGGTCTCGACCTTGTAATGACACACGAATGTACTCATAGGATGTTGCAGGGAATGGATCACTTAAACTTATCTTCGCATCAAGAGGAACTTTGTTGTGATTTTATGGCAGGTGTACGTGCGGGGCTCAGTGGAATTGATGTATCGCAAATGGAAAACTCGTTAATACATACTTCCGAATCAGAAACACATCCGGCAGGATGCAATAGAGTTAATTCTATCGAAGCCGGAATTAAATTTGCACAAGAATATTATGCAGTTCATGAAGTAGCACCTACTTTTAACGACTGTCTAGATAACTTTTGCAAAAATGTGACTGACATTGCACAGAATGGAGCAATAAGCCTTAGGACGGAAGATATTTCTGCTTATACCAACGCAGGAGAAACAATTGGCAGTGTGGCATTTGTTGATAATAATTTTGATGAAAATAATGCAACAATCAAAGAATATACTTCGGATGAGATAAAGAGAAACATTACAAAAGCCGACAGTGAAAGACGCTACCACGAGGGGATGGTAAGCCATCATACATATATGGCCAAGCACGGGTTAAGTGAGGCTGATACAAAATATCATCTTAGCGAAGCCGGAAAGCACCAAAGAAGCGCAGATGAATGGAAAAGCAAAGCTCAAAAATGGAGATGGACTAAACCTGATACTAAGTAAACAATCTTTTAAAATCTGTAATTTACAAAAAGTGAACAAAGAAAATTATTTACAAAATAACTCTAAACATAAATTAAAATGAACAAAGCAATATTTTTTATCGTATTAATGGCAATTGCAAGTGTAGTGATTATAGGAACACAATCTTTGTTTGAAAATATTCTCTCTCCTACTGTTTTAAGATTTATACTAGTAGGCGAATCATTCGTATTTTATTCAATATGGAGAAATTTCCACAATCAAAATAATTAACCAACTGACACAACCGGCCGACCACCCGGTAAACATCTACCACCCCGAAGGAGAATACCTCAAAGGATTGGTAATTTACGTAGAATAATCCATATTAACACAAAATAATTAATCGGGCGTTCCCAAAAATGGGCCGCCCGATTAATTATTTTTATAAAAAACATGTAAAAATCATTTGCCGAACAAAAAAAATCAGTAACTTTATCCACGAAGAACACAACAATAATTATTCTTCCTATTTTTCAAGAGATTACTTTAAATATAAGAATACTATGAAAAAGAAAATCAAAATGGGCATGTTGGGCGGAGGCCCCGGCTCTTTCATTGGCCCCGTACACCGCATGGCCGCAAATTTGGACGGCCTTATAGAACTTGTGTGCGGATGTTTCAGTTCTAATCCCGAAAAGTCGGCTCAAGCAGGCGAGGAACTTTTTTTACCCCAAGAGCGTGTATATACCTCGTATCAAGAAATGATTGAAAAGGAAGCACAGCTTCCCGCCGATGAGCGCATGGACTTTCTTGCCATCGTAACCCCCAACCATTTGCATTACGCACCCGCAGCAATGGCATTGGAGGCAGGCTTCCACGTAGCATTGGACAAGCCCATCACCTATTCATTGGAAGAGGCAAAAAGCCTCGCCGAAATTGTCGCACGCACCGGCAAGAGACTATTGCTGACCCACACATACAGCGGATACCCGCTTGTAAAAGCCGCCCGCTACCGCGTGCAACGCGGAGACTTAGGAAAGATACGTCGCGTATTTGTAGAATACCCGCAAGGATGGCTCTCGACTGACTGTGCCTCGGTAAACAAACAAGCCGCATGGCGCGTAGACCCCACACGTTCGGGCAAGGCTGGTTGTATGGGAGACATTGGCACACACGCTTTTCATCTTGCAAACTATATTACAGGCCTGAAAGTAGAGGAATTATGCGCCGAGCTTAATTCATTCGTGCCCGACCGCTTGTTGGACGACGACGGAACAGTGATGATACGTTACGAAGGTGGCGCACGCTGTCTGCTAAGCGCATCGCAGGTGTGCGCAGGAGTGGAAAATGGACTGAACATAAGGATTTACGGCGAAAAAGGCGGACTCGAATGGCGTCAGGACAGCCCAAACACCATGATATTCCGTCCCGTCGATGGCACCGCACAAATTATCCGCACCGCAACCGCAAGCATCGTATCCCCCGCGGCGCAGCACAACTCGCGCGTCCCCGGCGGACACCCCGAAGGATTCATCGAAGCATTTGCCAACCTCTACCGTAACTTTGCACTTACACTGATGGCAGACGCCGAAGGACGCGAGCCATCGGAACATTGTCTCGATTTTCCATCAATAGAAGATGGAATAGACGGCATGCAATTTGTAGACACAGTGGTAGAATCATCGGCACAAAATGCAGCTTGGGTAAAATGGGAAAAATAACACAATCCTACAACGTTTACCATAAATAAACAGTTGTTTCAAAATACAGTAAGGTGTAGTCTCAAAAAAAAGGCTACACCTTATTATTTTCATTCATTGGAAACAACGAATATATTATACCTTTTTACTTTTAACATTTCACAATTGCTTTTTTTCCAAAAAAACCTTTGCCATATAAAGAAATATATAGTATTTTTGTCAAAAATTAACATCTGCAAGAGTGAATCAAAAAAAAGTACAAAATCATCGTCCATAAACCCAAAGTACACACTCTGTTAATTTAATCTTTATCTTAGAATTACATAATTAAAAAATAAAAGCTATGATTAAGAAAAGACTTTTTATCTTGTTAGCGGTAGCCGGTACAATTTCAGTATCGTGTGTAGACAGCAATTACAAATTATCCGACCTTGACACAACGGTTGGCATTAATGTTAGTAATCTTACAATCCCCTTGAATGTCGATTCTTTGGTGCTCGACCAAGTTCTTGACCTTGACGAAGATGGCAAAGTAAAAAAACAGACACTTGAGGATGGTACAGAAATTTATGCGATAATAGAAGAAGGCACCTTCGAATCCGACAAAATTGACATTCCCGGCTTCACCACAGAGAGCCCCGACATTGACCCCATCACCGCGACACTTACACGCGACACACAAATTAAAATACGCCGTCGCAAAGGTAGCGCAAAAGACGGAATCGCCTCTATCAATTATCCTATTAATGCCAAAGACTTGACAAGTTTCAAAGCTTCGGGCAATGTGGACAAATCCATCAAGGGTATTGATAAAATTGGCGTAGATGCCAAATTTGGAACATCAATAGACGTTTCAAACAACCCCGAGTTGTTGAATAAAATTAAATCTGTTAGTTTTGAGGAACTTAAGGTAGATATGCCCAAAGGTCTCGAAGGTAAAATTGAGATTGCTGTCGGTAGCGAGAAAAAAGAGATAACAAAATGTTACGACAACGAGAAAGGTTTATTGGACTTAACCACTTATAAAGAAAATTACGGCAAAGAATTTGAACTGAAAGTTGAAAGTGGTAAGTTGGACTTCAATGCAAAAATCGATGCTATTGATGTTGAAAAAGCCGGAGACGATATTAAATTTGAAGATGGAAAATTTGAAATTAATTCAAGCGTGAGCGTTGAAGGTGACGTTGTTGTTTATGGCGATGAGGTATTGGAAGAAGAAGGATTCACTTTGGAAGACCTTCCCAAAGATATAAATTACCAATGTCAGCCCACCCTTTCAGAGATTAAAGTTTCTGAGTTCAGCGGAAAAATACAGTATGATATTGAAGACATAAACATCGACCCCATCAGTTTGAGTGACATTCCTGACATGTTGAGCCAGGACTCTACAAACATTAAATTGGCTAATCCTCAGATTTATCTTCGTCTGAACAATCCCCTTGTAGGAAATAATTTATATGCAGAAACCGGTCTTGCAATGACAGCTAAACGCAATGATGGCAGCAAGAAAAAAATTGAATTGAGCGATAATTTGAAGATGGACAAGGCATACAATGTATTCTGCCTGACAACCGACGGAAATATGTCAAAGGAGATGTTGCACCCCGATTACAAAGATGCTGCAAATAAAAAATTCAATGGATTCTCGGATATTCTCAGTGGCAACGGCGCAAACGGTCTTCCCGACAATATTGAAATTGATGTTGTTAATCCCCAAATTCCCGAGCAGACTATTTCAAAATTCGAACTTGACAAGACTATTGACAAAGTAGAGGGTACTTATCTATTCTATGCACCCCTTGCATTGAAAGACGAAAGTTCGTTCATCATCTACCAAGATACACTCGACGGATGGTACGACGAGACCCTCGAAAAATTATCCATCAGCGAATTGAATGTCAAGACAGATGTAAATTCAGAAATTCCTCTTAACCTTGAACTCTCATTCAGCCCCATTGATGTAAACGGCAAGAAAATTAAGAACATCAAGAGCAATACTGTAAAACTGAATGCCACAAAAGAGTTACAACCTGTAAACATTAATTTGGAAGGTGATATTAAAAACCTTGACGGTATTATTGTTCGCGCCAAACTCATCGGTGCAGAAGGCGGCCAACCTATCGCACCCTCGCAAAACATTAGTTTCAAAAATCTGAAGATTGCCGTTACAGGTAATTATGTAGATGAATTTTAATTTTAAAAAGTAGAACAAAAAGACAGCAATTCTTTTTACCATGAAAAACATTAAATATATTCTTGCCCTTGTCGCAGTTGTATTGTTTGCAGCCCAGACAAAAGCACAGCACACAATATCGGGATACTTTATGGATGGCTACATGTATCGCCACGAAATTAACCCCGCTATTGGCAACCAACAAAATTACATTTCTTCGCCTATTCTCGGTAATCTCAATTTAGGCCTGAGAGGAAACTTGAATCTTAAGGATTTTATATACGTTAAGAATGGAAAAACAACCACATTTCTTAATCCTTCAGTAAGTTCAAGCGAGTTTTTGGGAAATATCGAGGACAAGAACAATCTTCACTTCGATGCAAACATTCAAATAATGTCTGCAGGATTCAAGGCCTTCGGCGGTTACAACACCATTGGTGTAAATTTCCGTTCGAACATCTACACAATGTTACCTAAAGGCCTTTTCCAATTTGCAAAGGAGGGACTAACAAACAAATGTTACGACATTAGCGATTTTGGCATGCACGCAAACTCATACGCCGAAATTGCATTGGGTCATTCTCGCAATATAAATGAGAAATTGCGCGTGGGTGCAAGCCTTAAATACCTTATAGGTATTGCAAATATCGACGCAGAGTTCAACAAAGCCCAACTTAATCTTGACGAAAATGGTTGGGACGTAACCACAAACGCACAGATTCAAGCAAATGTAAAGGGCTTGACATACGAGACTGAAATAAGCGAAAATACAGGCAAACCCTATGTAAACGGTGCTGAGATTGATGGATTCGGCATTGCAGGTTCCGGCTTTGCAGTGGACTTAGGCGCTGAATATAAACTTAACGACAGTTGGAAGTTTGGCGTTGCTATACTCGACCTTGGTTTTATTTCGTGGAAAAATAATGTTGTTGCTACCACAAATGGCGACAAGACTTTCTCGACAAATGATTATAAGTTCAGTTTCGAGGAGAACAATGAAAATAATTTCGAGGACGAAATTGAAAGATTGAGTGACGGTCTTGTCGGACTTTACGAGCTTGAGAATGCCGGCGATCAGGGTAAACGTAAAAAATCGTTGGCATCGACTTTGAATCTTGCAGTTGAATACACAATGCCTTTCTACGACCGTCTGTCTGTAGGCCTTATAAACACCACACGTTTCATGGAAGATTATACTTGGACAGACTTCCGTCTTTCGGCGAATGTTGCTCCTTTGAAGTGGTTCTCGGCAAATGTTAACGCAGCTACCGGTACATACGGATTCGCATGGGGCTGGATGATCAATTTCCACCCCAATGGCTACAACCTCTTTGTGGGAATGGACCAGGTGCTTGGCAAGGTTACAGAAGAGTTTGTTCCTCTGTCGAGCAATGCCAGCATAAATATTGGTATGAATATTCCTTTCTAACAAATATTATCCATAATAAAAGCCGACCTTGACGGGTCGGCTTTTATTATGGATAATATTTGTGTTATTCTCTGCTTAATATCTCTTCAAGTTCTGCGCGCCAATCTGCGCCATTGACAGCTTTAAATGTTTTTATGCCCAATGCCTCGGCTGCTTCGATATTTTTTACTCCATCGTCTACAAAAAGTGTCTCGTGGGGTAACATATTGCCTTCCTCGAGCATCTTAAGGTAAATTTCCTTTCCGGGCTTTGAACATTTCATCAGATAGCTGAGGTAAAGTTCATCGAAATAGTCGTCCAAAGATTTTCCCTCGCTTGTAAAATCAGCCGACCTTGCCCACCCTTGCAGGAAAGGGTTTGTATTGCTGAGTACCCCCAAACGATACTTTCCGCGCAACGTTTGCAGATAGTCCAAAAGACCCGTCTGCACGTTCACAATGAATCCCATCCACGCATCAAGGGCCTCGTCGTAACTGATGCTTCTGCCACATAATTTCCCAAGCTCGGCTATAAAAGTGTCGGCGTCAATGTCGCCATTCTCAAGCTGATAAAAAATCCCTGTCTGCTTGTAGGAATTAAGATAATTCTCGGCATCTTTCAGTCCTAACACCTTGAATTTTTCTATTGCCCGAGCGGTGTCTATGGTAGTAAGTACTCCGCCAAAGTCGAAGATTATATTCTTTATCATATTACCCTTTTCTATTTTATTTTCTCACCTGCCCGTTGCCACGAACAATCCATTTGTAGGTAACAATTTCGTCGAGAGCCATTGGGCCGCGCGCATGCAGTTTCTGAGTGCTTATTCCAATTTCTGCCCCGAGGCCGAACTGTGCACCGTCGGTAAAGGAGGTGGGAGCATTCTTGTAGACACACGCTGCATCGACCATCAACAGGAAATCCTCGGCAACAGCATCATCCTCGCTTATGATACACTCACTGTGTCCCGAGCCGTAACGGGCTATGTGACCAATAGCTTCGTCGCAACTATCGACACATTTAACAGCCATTGCGTAGCTCAGAAATTCCGTACCGTAGCTTCTATCGTTTGCGGCAAAAAGAAGGTCGGACGGATAAAAGCCCTGTAACATTTTATACGAACGTTCGTCGGCATAAATTTTTACATTCTTTTCGCGCAGAGGCGTTGCTATCTGCTGTAAATCCCCGAGTCTGTCACGATGAATGAGCAAACAATCGAGAGCGTTGCAAACGCTTACCCTGCGGGTTTTTGCATTGCAGATAATATCCACGCCTTTTTTAACGTCGGCCGAAGCATCGTAGTATGCGTGGCAAACGCCGGCACCCGTCTCAATGACAGGAATAGTGGCATTCTCGCGTACATAATTAATAAGAGCACTGCTGCCTCGGGGAATTATAAGGTCCACATAACCACGAGCTGCGAGCAGCGCCGCCGTTGCCTCGCGGTCGGCAGGAAGAAGCTGCACTATATTATTGCTTACATTGTATCTGTCGAGCACCTTATGCACAGCAGCCACTATGGCGCTGTTGGAGGAAAATGCGTCGCTGCCACCCTTAAGCACACACGCGCTACCGGCCTTCAGGCAGAGTGAAAAGACGTCGAGAGTAACATTGGGGCGCGCCTCGTAAACAACACCAATAACGCCGAAAGGCACAGCCACACGCGACAATTGCAATCCATTGGGAAGCACCGAAGAACTTAATATCTTGCCCACAGGCGATGTTAATCGCGCCACATTGCGCATGTCTGCGGCAATATCCTCGATGCGCTCGCGAGTGAGCTTCAGACGGTCGTATTTCGGGTCGTCGGGCGACATTCTCGACAAGTCACAGGCATTAGCCGTCAAAATAGCATCACTATCCTTTACAACCTCATCGGCAACCGCCAATATAATCTCATTTATTCTATCGACGCCCAATTTCAGTATCGAGCGCGACGCCTCTTTCACATTAACAAAAATATCTTCTATATTAACCATAAATTCCTACTCCAAATATAAATAATCATAATGAATCACAGGCTTACAGTCGTGCTTGCCCATAAAAGCCTTCGCATCGACACTGCCGTACGCTGCACGCCCGATGCCCAGAAAAGAGCCATCCTCGGAAAGGACACGCACAAGGTCGTCCTTTTCAAAGTCGCCATTAACGGCAACAACCCCCACAGGCAATATGCTGACAGCCTCGCTGCCGCACACCCGCTCGACAGCCTTTTTGTTGAGAAGAATCTCACCCTTTACAAAGCCGCCACTGTGAGCTATCCATTTTTTCACGCTCGAAATTGAGCCTTTTCTCGGGAGGAAACGTGTGCAAAGAACCTCGGAGTCTTTCTCCATAAGCCTCACAAGAACATTATCGCATTTTCCGTTTGCGATTATAACCTCAATTCCTTCATCGGCCACCTTGCGGGCAATGTTGCATTTTGTAATCATGCCCCCGCGACCAAAGCCCGACTTTTCGGCGGTAATATACTCCGAAAGGTCCCTGTCGGGTTCAACCTCGGGAATAACCGACACCCCCGGCTGTCCGGGAACGCCATTGTAAACACCATCCACATTGCTCAGGATTATCAATGTCTGAACATCCATCATAGTAGCTACAAGCCCCGAAAGTTCATCATTGTCGGTAAACATAAGTTCCGTAACGCTCACCGTGTCATTCTCGTTTACAATGGGTAACACTCCATTGTCGAGCATCACCATCATGCAACTGCGCTGATTAAGATAGTGTCGGCGGGTAGAAAAACTCTCTTTCATCGTCAGTATCTGGCCAACGGAAATATCATACTCGCGGAAAAGCTCGTAGTACCTGTTTATAAGTTTCGCCTGCCCAACTGCCGAGAAAAGCTGCCGCTGCTCCACGCTGTCCATTTTTTTACATTTCGACGCTGTCAGACGCAGTTCGCTGCGCCCGCTTGCCACCGCTCCCGACGAAACGAGAATAACCTCTACACCCGAACGACGCAAAGAGGCAATTTGGTCAACAAGAGCCGACATTCTTGTAACATCCAACGTACCATCGGCGCGCGTAAGGACGTTGCTTCCCACCTTTATGGCAACTCTTTTATATCTACTTTCCATCATTTTTTCATCGAAGCCCTAAGGCCCTCTATCACACTGTTTGTAAAGCCGGCCGACTCCATTGCGTTCAGTCCTTTTATAGTCAATCCCCCGGGAGTCGTAACCTTGTCAATCTCTGCTTCGGGGTGTGCATTTTCGGCCGACAACACATCCACCGCCCCTCTCATAGTCTGCATAACTATTCGTTTCGCATCGTCGGGGCGGAAGCCAAGCTCAATGCCTCCGACCATTGCCGCACGAATATATCGCATAGCATAAGCAATGCCACACGACGCAAGCGCAGTTGCGGGCAACATCAGACGCTCCTCGACAAGCATCGCCTCGCCCAATTCATTGAAAATATCCAAAATGGCAGCGTCCATCGCAGCCGTCGAGCGCGAAGAAGCAATAAAAGTCATACTGCTCATGGTGGCTATTGCCGTATTAGGAATTATAGTGTAAACAGGCGGCAAAGAGGAATTATCCTTTTTCAGCCACGCATCAAGCTGCTCGCTTCCCAATCCCCCCACAATAGAAGCCACTGTCTGGGAATTATAATCTATAGAATCCTTAATTCCCTCGACAACCTTCTGCACGACAAAAGGCTTTACAGCAAGAATTATAAAATCGGCCATAGAGACAGCCTCGCAATTATCAGTAGTTATATTTATTGCAGGAAATTCATTTTTCACATTCGCCAGATTATCATACGAAAGGTCGGACAACCAAATATCCTCGGCCGCAACCTTTGTTCCGCGCGCCAATCCCCGGGCAAGAGCACCGCCCATATTTCCTGCACCTATAATAGCTATCTTCATAATATTCAGAAGTTGTTTAATTTAACATCAATTTATCATATCCACAATTGGAAACTGCAAATTAATGTATAAAGTTCCGAAAAAACAACCAAACAAAGAAAAAAAATCTTCATATATAATTTTGCCGAATGAAAGAGAATGACTATCTTTGCACCCTGTTAAGCCATTACACACTTTTTTATCAGTTACCAGACTCATAAAGAAAATAAAAAAATAATATAATATCATGAAAAAAGAGATTCATCCCGCAGGTTATCGTCCCGTTGTATTCAAAGACATGTCAAACGGCGACTGTTTCCTTTCACAGTCTACATGCAACACAAAAGACACAATCGAGTTTGAAGGTCAGACCTATCCTTTGGTTAAGCTTGAGATTTCTAACACTTCTCACCCTTTCTACACAGGTAAGGCTAAGCTCGTGGATACAGCAGGTCGCGTAGACAAGTTCATGAGCCGCTACGGCAAAACTTTGAAGAAATAATAACTCTTTACAAGAAAATCAAAAGGGTGTGTCATAATTTCTGGCACACCCTTTTGATTTTAGAAAAAACATATACTATGAAGACTATACTTAAAAATCTTTTAACAACAACAATTTTCCTGCTTGCAAGCACAGCTACATTTGCATGGGAGGGAATGGAAATGCCTCCGCTACACGTCGAGGGGCGCAATCTGAAAGACCCTAACGGGAACATTGTCAAATTGCACGGTTACGCGCAGACTTTCAGCCCCTGGTTCAACGAGCGAGGGAAATATTGGAGCAACTACGATGTTGAAGGATGCTTAAAGTACAACAAAGGCATCATTGACGGCATTATGGCCGCAGGGTGGAAAATGAATTTCGTACGCATGCATATGGACCCCTATTGGTCGAATACTCCCGGTAAGCGCGTAAAAGGCGAAAATGATATTTCGGCATTCGACTTTAACCGCTTCACAAAATACCTTGACGAGGTTTTTGTGCCTATGGCCGAGTATGCAATAGAAAAAGGAATGTATGTGGTGATGCGCCCGCCGGGAGTGTGCCCCGAAAAAATCGCCGTTGGCGACGAGTACCAAAAGTATCTTATAAAAGTGTGGCGACACGTTGCACAGCACAAAAAACTGAAGAACCACCCTAACATAATGTTCGAGCTTGCCAACGAGCCTATAAACATCGTGGGCAGCGACGGCACTGTCGGCGGAAGCTCAAAAGCACAGTTCGAGCAGTTGAGCATTTATTTCCAAGAGATTGCAGACACTATGCGCGCGCAAGGCTGCAACAATATTCTGTGGATTCCCGGGACAGGCTACCAATCGAAATATGCAGGATACGCCGACTACCCTATTAAAGGCGAGAATATAGGTTACGCCGTACACATATACCCCGGCTGGTTCGGCAGCAGCCACAACTACGAGGCATTCGCCCGAGGATGGAAAGAGGATGTTCAGCCTGTTGCAGACTTTGCACCGATAATGATTACAGAAATGGATTGGGCCGACAAAAAATATAATGCCTCGTGGGGCAAGGCACTCACAGGTGTTGCCGGCGACCACAATTTCGGAGCAAATTTCAAAAAGATTACCGACGATGCTGAAAATGTCAGTTGGTTGCTTTTTACCTCGCCCGAGCATCTTGCAGCATTCAAGGACGAGCCGGCAAAAGATGGAAACTATACTTTCCTGACAGACCCCGAGGCCTGTCCGTGGCCCGTCTATCATTGGTACCAAGAGTATGCCCGCAGCAACTATCCGCGTAAAATGTATACACGCACAGCAGAGGGCATACGCACCAACGACAATTTCCGTCACTACGACCTTATGGAACAATGGGAGTGGATGGGCAACTGCGACAGCGGCAAATGGTCACTCACCGAGCGTGCGGGATTTTTGCGGCTGCACACAGCAAACGTCACAGAAAGCTTTTCACAAGCACACAACACACTGACGCAACGCATCGTTAAATTCGGCAACAGCGACGGCCTTACATACGGCACAATAGCAATGGATGTTTCGCAAATGAAAGACGGCGACGTTGCAGGCATTGCCGTTGCACAGGAGCCATCGACTTTTATCGCCGTCAAGCAGAGTGGAAAGAAAAAATACATTATACTATCGACCAATAAAGGAGAAACTAAAGGCAAAAGGATAAAAGCCGGCAGCATCTATCTGCGTGCAGTGTGTGACTGCAACAACGAAAATACACAATTCTTTTACAGCCTCGACAATAAGAATTACAAGCCTTTGGGAAAGGAGATTCCCGTTCCCGCTGTTACAGAAAAGAGATTCGCCATCTTCAACTATGCAACAAAATTCCTCGGCGGACGTGTGGACATTGATTGGTTCACCACCGAGCCTCAATTTGACGAAGCAACATTCTATGACGAGAATTTCACAAAATACAGCGAAGAGTCGCTAACGCCCGAAAATTTAGAATTTTCTTGTGGCAACAGCGCCACGCTGCTAACAGGAAACACCCGCAGCATGGAGCTTATCGCACGCTTCAAGGACGACCACACAGAGGATGTTTCCTTGCAGGCAACATACAGCAACTACGACAAAAATATAATTTCGATAGAGAAAGGGCGAATAACTGCGACAAAAGACGGCACAACCACCCTTACAGCAACCTTTAAAGGCGCACGTGGCAAAGAGAAAAGTTGTACCATAAGCATTGAAGCAACAACTTTTCCATTGAAAAAAGGAGCATTCGACCCCTCTATATGGGACAAAGGTACATTCGACGAAAAAAACTGCACAGCCACCACCGGAAAGTATGGCTTTGCAGGATGGCGATACAGCAAAGCCCTCGACCTTACCAAACACAAATACCTTATTATTGAGGTCAGCGGTGGCGATAATTGCGGGCTGTCGTTCCGTCTGTTCGACACAAACAACTATTGGAGCGACTGTGCAACATTTGATTTTAACGGCAAGAAGCGTTTGGTAATTGCCACCGACAAAATTGTAAGAAACAAAGAAAAAACGAAAAGATTCGAAGCTGAGCATGTATATATTCTCGGATTCTGGTCCACAGGTGGAGTACCTTTCAAAATAGAAAAGATATATTTTAGCGACAGGGAGTAAAAAAACACAAAATATAACTGTGTGAATTTGACTGTTTTTTTATAAAAATCTTTCGTATTTTTAAATGAAAAAAGTAATTTTGTGGGGCGTAAGCATATAAAGAAAAAAACCTATTAAATAATAATAATATGTACGGTAAATTTCAACAGTATTTAAAAGATGAGCTGGCTGCCATTGAAGAGGCCGGTCTTTACAAAAAAGAGCGTAACATTGAATCGTCACAGTCGGCCGAGATTACCCTCGCCGATGGCTCAAAAGCGTTGAACTTCTGTGCCAACAACTATCTTGGTCTTTCTAATTCCCCCCGCCTTATAAAGGCTGCGCAGGATGCAATGGCTGCACGTGGATTCGGAATGTCATCGGTACGTTTCATCTGCGGAACACAGGACTTGCACAAACAGCTGGAGAAGGCAATTTCGGACTTTTTCCACACAGAGGATACTATTCTCTATGCTGCTTGTTTCGATGCTAACGGTGGTGTTTTTGAACCTTTGTTTACTGCCGAAGATGCTATTATTTCCGATGCTTTGAACCACGCTTCTATCATCGACGGCGTGCGTCTGTGCAAGGCTCAGCGTTACAGATATGCAAATGCGGACATGGCCGACCTTGAGCGTTGCTTGCAAGAGGCTCAGGCTCAGCGTTACAGAATAATCGTTACCGATGGTGTATTCTCTATGGACGGTAATGTTGCTCCTATGGATAAAATATGTGAACTTGCCGAGAAATATGATGCCCTTGTGATGGTGGACGAGAGCCACTCGGCGGGTGTTGTTGGAAAGACCGGTCGCGGTGTTGCCGAGCAGTTTGATTGCTATGGTCGCATCGATATTTTTACCGGTACTCTTGGAAAGGCTTTTGGTGGTGCTGTCGGTGGCTTTACTACCGGTCGCAAGGAGATTATAGATATGTTGCGCCAACGTTCGCGTCCTTATCTTTTCTCGAATTCTATTCCTCCTTCGGTGGTTGGTGCTTCTATCGAGGTGTTCAAGATGCTTGCCGAGAGCAACGAACTGCACACTAAGCAGCAGGATAATGTTACTTACTTCCGCGAGAAGATGTTGGCTGCGGGCTTTGATATTAAGCCTACCCAGTCGGCTATTTGTGCGGTAATGCTTTACGATGCTAAACTTTCGCAGGTGTTTGCATCGAAGATGGCCGAGGAGGGTATTTTTGTAACAGGTTTCTACTATCCTGTTGTTCCCAAAGGTCAGGCTCGTATTCGCGTGCAGCTATCTGCCGCTCACGAGAAAGAGCATCTTGACAAGGCTATTGCTGCATTCATCAAGGTTGGTAAAGAGCTTGGTGTTATTAAGTAATTTTCTTCTTTCACAATCAATAAAAAAACGAGAGCTGCGGCTCTCGTTTTTTTATTGATTGTTTCCTGTGTTTGTGATTGAGGAAACACTAAAATAATAATAGTTATATTACTTAAGAAGCTCTTTTACTATATTCTGCATTTCGGAATATTGCTCTTCCATGCTTGTGAGCAGTTTGTATTGCGCGGCGGTGCGTACAAGGTTGTGTTTGGGGTAACGTGTCTTGTAGTATGTGTCGCCATCAATGTAGTCCATAAGGAAACGTAGCACCTGCTCGTAAGTAATGTAGAGTGCCGAGAATGCCAACCATTCTTTTTCTGTGTCTGTCATTGATGCGCTACGCTCGGACAGATATCCGGCAGTGTAGTGCTTGAAGGTGTCGATGTTCATGGATACGCGGCTGAGGTCCTCGTCGTCCTCGGCACCGGTGTTTGTGTAGGAACGAATGGCGTCGCCAAAGTCGTTGAGCGAGGTGCTGCTCATCACTGTGTCGAGGTCGATGACACAGAGAACTTCGTCATTTTGGTCAAAAAGGATGTTGCTGAGCTTTGTGTCGTTGTGTGTGACGCGCAGGGGCAGACGTCCATCCTCGACCATTGTCCAAAAGTCGAGCATTTTTTCACGGCGCGACTCTATCCATTCAATTTCTGTGACAAGCTGGGCTTTGCGGCCGGCCTTGTCGGCTGCAAGAGCTTCGTCCCACTGTTGGAAACGCCAACGTATATTGTGGAAACCTTTTATTACTTCGGCGAGTGGCTCGGTAAAATCGGCTAGCTGTGCCTGGAACTTTCCTATACCCTTTCCGCCCATAAATGCGAGGCGGGGGGTGTCGGCAACATCATGTGTCACCGAGCCTTCGATAAATGTACATACAGCCCAATAGTTCTCGCCCTCTTTGTGGTAGAGTTTACCATCTTTTGCGGGTACGACGGTAAGAACCTCGCGCATGGGGTCGCCGCCTGCGGCTGCTACCTTGGCTTTTATGTGAGTGGTTACACGTTGTATATTATCCATCATTGCCGGAACGTCGGGGAATATTGCGTGATTCTTACGCTGAAGTATATAGTTGGGGGCGTTACCCTCGGTCCTTACGATGAATGTGTCATTAATAAAGCCTTCGCCCAGGGCCTTAATCTCGCAAATTGTTCCTTCTATGGCGAATTTTTCGGCAATAGCCTGCATGTTTGTATCTGTCATAATATATATGTTAATAAAAATATGCTTTTTAAGCCGTGACAAAGCTTTACTTATTCTGCAAAATAGAATTTAAGTTCTTTTAGTTTGTTCCACTCTCCGCGTGTAAAGTCCGGTACTTTGACAGGCTTACTACCATTTTCGATTGAGATTCTTGTAAGCTCGCCCATACTGCTCCATTCGGCAGCATCATAAACATCCATATCTAAGGGAAGACCGTTGCGCAAGCAGTATACTAAGCGATAATCCATGATAAAGTCCATACCTCCGTGACCACCGACTCCTTGTGAATACTCCTGTAAAGGCACTCCGTTTACAAGCTGTTTCTGAACGGGGTGTTTATATTTTTCTTTCATTTCGTTCACAATTTCCGCAGGTGCAAAGCTGTGGTGATCGAGTTTTTCGATATTAGGTGTACCCGTCTCTTCGGTGGCGATGGCCTTAAGCTGGTCAAGTTTGAAAGTATATCCTTGTATGGGGTACTTGTTGGCAAAGCCTTCTGTTCCTACAAGTTGGTACATACGGCTGTAAGGACGAGGAGTCATTACATTGTGTTGCATGTCTATTGTGTAACCTTTATGGGTGCGTATAAGAGTGTTTATTTGGTCGCCGTGCATGCAGGTGTCAGCCTTTTCGCCCATCTGTTCGCGAACGATTTTTGTGCCGTTTACCGATTTTGTAGACATTGCAACAAGATAGTCGAGTTTGTCGCCACGATGAATGTTCATTGCCTGACAGTTAGGACCAATGCCATGTGTGGCGTAAAGGTCGCCATTGTTAGCTTGATTGTATTCTAAACGCCAATTGTCTGCATAAGCCTTCCAAAAAGGCTCAAGATTGTGGATATATGCTCCCTCGGCGTGCAGAATTTCACCAAATACACCTTGTTGAGCCATATTAAGGGTTGTAAGTTCAAAGTGGTCGTAGCAACAGTTCTCGAGAATCATGCAGTGTACTTGATTGCGCTCGGCAGCATCGACCAATTGCCAACATTCTTCTACTGTGTTTGCACTGGGGACTTCTATTGCCACATGTTTGCCATGCTCCATTGCGTAAAGAGCAACGGGCACGTGCATTTGCCACGATGTTGCAATGTATACAAGGTCAATGTCGTCACTCTCGCATAATTGCTTGTAGCCTTCATCGCCGCTGTACACTTTTGCTTTGGGCATATTTGCATTTTCAAGATAGCGTTGGCATTTTTCGGCTCTATCTGCGTATTTGTCGCAAAGACCGTTGATGGCTACACCTTCGATTTTGGAGAAACGGCTGACAGCACCGGGACCACGCATGCCCAAGCCTACGAATCCGACGCGAACTGTCTCAAGGGGCTTTGCTCGAAACTCAAGCATGCTCTTTTGCCCTGCTGTACGCTGAGGTTCGTCAAGGACTATTACTCCATCGATGATTTTGTAATTTACGCTGGCTTTGAATTTACATTCGTTATTTTGCGGACAGTTACATCCTGCAAATATTACGCACATTGCTAATAGGAATGATGCGAAAAGAATCTGCGTTTTTTTCATACTTTGTCGTTTATATAAATTATTATTTGTTGTATTTTTCGCTGTATGGTATTGTGACTAAATATGCAAATATAGAAAAAATACTCAGATGTTGTTTAAACTTTTTCAAAAATATTTATATTTATGAGCAATATGCTTGCTTTTTTGTGAATATGTAGGTGCTATTTGTATTTTATTTAATATAAATTAGCCCTCAACTACCATAATAAAGAAGAAATATTAAATTTACATTGAAGTAACATCAATTTTTAGTAGGAATCTTATTGATAGAGAGTGACAAAAGAGTTAATTTTGCAGACATACAACAATTATTTAAATTTATGGAGAATTTAGATGGCAGATTAGTTATAGGAGTATCCTCACGAGCATTGTTCGACCTTGAAAAAGAGAATGAGATATTTGTTCGCGACGGCATAAAAAAATATCGTGAATATCAGGAGCTTCACGAGGATGAACCATTGGAGAAGGGTACGGCTTTTTATTTGGTAAAAAGTCTGCTCGAACTTAACAAACAGGCTAACCGCCCCATTGTAGAGGTTGTGGTAATGTCGCGCAACAGCCCCGAGACGGGAATGCGCATGCTAAAGTCGCTCGACCAATATGAGCTTGATATTACCCGCGTGGCACTCTCGGGCGGAGAATCACTTTCGAAATACCTGAAGGCTTTTTCCATAGATCTTTTCCTATCGAAGGACGAACAGGATGTTCAGCGTGTCATCGATTCGGGCATCTGCGCATCGGCACTTATCTATGCACCACCTACAAACTTCGACCCCGAGGACAGCCGCGTGAAGATTGCTTTTGACGCTGATGCTGTTGTCTTTTCCGACGAGTCGGAGTGCCGTTTCAAGGAAGAGGGCATGGAGGCTTTCTACAAATACGAAAAAGAGCATGCCGACGAGCCATTGAAAGAGGGGCCTTTTGCAAAATTGTTGATGAAACTGTCGGCTATTCAAGAGTGTTTCCCAACGTCGATAGAGCTGTCGCCACTAAGGCTGGCAATCGTAACGTCGCGCAGCCTGCCCTCGCACTTCAGAGTTATAAAAACCCTGCGTAAGTGGGGAGTGTATGTAGATGAGGCATATTTTCTCGGAGGGTTGCGCAAGGATGAACTTTTGAAAGCATTCGGCGCACACATCTTCTTCGACGACCAAGATACTCACCTTACAAGCTCCAGCAAATATGTTCCGTCGGGAAAAGTGCCATATTATTCCTCGTCGCAGATAAACGATGCGATAAAGAAAAATTCCGAACAAGAGAATGGCTGATAATTATCTTGATAAAAAGTTAGAGGATTACAAGGCTCGTTCGACAGCATCTGGCGGGGTACGAAAAACAGCATCTTCTTTGAACAATCTACTGATAAAGAACAGAAGTTGTCGCGGGTACGACTCGTCTTTCATTGTGCGTGACGACCAACTGCGCAGCATTATAGACGTAAACACCAAAATACCTTCGGCACGCAACGCACAAGTGTTGCGTTTCCGCCCCGTAAACAGCAGCGAGGCAGCAAAAGTGCTTCCTAACATACGTCTGGGCGGCGCACTGCCCGAACTTTCCTTGCCGTTACCGGGTACCGAGCCTAATGCCTTTATAATAGTGTGTACCACTATGCCCGAGAGTAAAAATGTATATATCGACCTTGGAATTTCGGCGCAGAGTATGCTGTTGCGCGCTGTGGAAATGGGGCTTGCGGGTATCTGCATCGGTGCGTTCGACAAAGAGTGCATCAAACGCGAATTTTCTTTGCCGCACGAGCCTTTGATGATACTGGCTATTGGCCGAAGCTGCGAGGATATAAGGATTGTAGAGATTCGTGAAGGCGAGCAGCAAAAATATTATCGCAAGGATGGTGTACATTATGTGCCTAAATTGCGCTTGGATGATATAATCATTTAAATTACATCATATTACTATGGGACACATAGAACTGTTTATTATAGCTGTTGGACTCTCTATGGATGCTTTTGCCGTAGCTATAGCTAAGGGGCTTTCTGTGCAACAAGTTACTTCGCGTCACTCGCTATGTGTGGGTGGATGGTTCGGCAGTTTTCAGGCTCTGATGCCCCTTTTGGGGTTTTATTTGGGAGTAACATTCTCTAAATGTGTAGAGAGTGTGGACCATTGGATAGCTTTTATTCTGTTGGGGCTTATAGGCTTTAATATGATACGCGAGGCTGCTGCATGCGAAAAGGTTGTTCCCGACCCCGATTTTTCGGCACGAACAATGTTTCTTATGGCTGTTGCCACCAGCATCGATGCGCTTGCTGTTGGCGTTTCGTTTGCGGTGCTGTCGGTGGATATATGGTCGGCAGTGGCAATTATAGGTATTACCACTTTTGTGCTGTCAATCGTAGGACTGAAAATAGGAAACATTTTCGGTTGTCGCTATAAATCCAAAGCCGAGTTTTTTGGTGGCCTTGTGCTGTTGCTTTTGGGTGTAAAAATTCTTGTGGAACATACATTTATATAGTAAACAATTATGAAAAAGCTCTTTACGTTCTTATTTATTTTAAATATGTGTGTAGCCCTTTTTGCCGAGGAACTGCGACTGTGGTACACTGCTCCGGCACGCACATGGGTCGAGGCACTGCCTGTGGGAAATTCCCGCATGGGGGCAATGGTCTATGGCGGCACCGAGTATGAGCAGCTTCAACTGAACGAAGAGAGCTTTTGGGCGGGTGGTCCGCACAATAACAATAGCGCAGAATTTCGCAAGAATCTTGACACTGTACGTTCGCTCATTTTCTCCAATCGTTTCGGCGAAGCACAGGGGCTTATCGACCGCACGGCTTTTACCGGGCAGCATGGAATGCGCTATCTAACATTAGGCTCGTTGATGCTTCATTTTCCGGGACACAAGGATGCGACGGACTATTCGCGCGAGCTTAATATAAGCAATGCTGTTGCTGTAACCTCGTACAAGGTCGGCGGTGTAAAATATCGCCGCACACTGTTCGCGTCGCTTGCCGATGATGTTATTATCATGCGTGTAGAGGCTGACAAGGCCGATGCTCTTAATTTTGACGTTTCTTTGCGCACACCCATAAAGTCTCAAATTACAGCAAGCAACGAGCAACTTGTGATGCGCTGCTGCGGAGTGGAACAAGAGGGTGTCCCCGCCGCGCTTCGTGCCGAGTGTCGCGTGCAGGTAACGTGTGACGGGGAAGTGCGCAGCAACGGCGATAAATTAGATGTCCGCAATGCGACGGTTGCCACACTCTATATTTCAGCAGCTACTAATTATATAAATTACAAAAATGTCAGCGGCGACGAGAGTAAACGCTCGGCCGAGGCTCTTGAAAAGGCTATGAAGCGTTCATACGCCAAGGCTCTAAAAGCCCATATTAAAGCATATAAGGCGCAGTTCGACCGTGTGACCCTTGAGTTTCCCGCAAGCGAGGCATCAAAAATGCCCACCGATGAACGTGTGCACAACTACCATAAAGGTAACGACAGACAGCTTGTCGCGCTAATGTTCCAATATGGTCGTTACCTGCTTATAAGCTCTTCGCAACCGGGCGGACAGCCTGCGAACCTGCAAGGTATATGGAACGAGAGTATGCACGCTCCTTGGGACAGTAAATATACGATAAACATAAACACAGAAATGAACTATTGGCCCGCCGAAGTTACAAATATCAGCGAAACACACGAACCGCTATTTTCAATGCTAAAAGACCTTTCTGCGACGGGACGCGAGACTGCCCGCAGCCTTTACGGAGCAAAAGGATGGGTGGCTCACCACAATACTGACCTTTGGCGCGTGGCCGGTCCTGTCGATGCAGCGTATTATGGAATGTGGCCCAACGGTGGCGCGTGGCTTGCGACGCATTTGTGGCAGCATTATCTTTTTACCGGTGATAAGAATTTTCTGCGCGAATATTACCCCGTTCTTAAAGGTTGCGCCGATTTTTACATAAGTTTCCTTGTCGAGCATCCTAAATACGGTTGGTTGGTGACAGCCCCCTCTCTCTCGCCCGAGCATGGCCCCACAGGTCCTTCAATAGTCGCGGGCTGCACAATGGACAACCAGATAGCTTTTGACGCTCTTTCGAATGTGCTTGCTGCCGCAAAAATATTAAACTGCGACGCGGAGTATTGCGACACACTCTCTGCGGTGATTGCGCAGTTGCCCCCCATGCAGATTGGTCGTCACAATCAGTTGCAAGAGTGGCTCGAGGATGTTGATAATCCTCGCGACCGGCACCGTCACATTTCGCATCTTTACGGACTTTACCCCAGCAATCAAATATCACCGTACAAAAATCCCGCACTTTTCGAGGCGGCCCGTAACACTCTTGTTCAGCGTGGCGACAAGGCTACAGGGTGGAGTATCGGTTGGAAAATCAATTTCTGGGCACGTATGCTCGATGGCAACCATGCGTGCCGAATAATAGAAAATATGCTCTCTTTGCTGCCCGATGACAGCAAACAACGAGAATTTCCCGACGGACGCACCTACCCTAACCTGTTCGATGCACACCCACCCTTCCAGATTGATGGAAACTTCGGCTTTACCGCCGGCGTTGCCGAAATGTTGTTGCAGAGTCACGATGGAGCTGTGCATATTCTCCCCGCCCTTCCCGATGCGTGGGACAAAGGCTGCGTGAAAGGGCTTGTGGCTCGTGGCGGCTTTGTGGTTGATGTTTCGTGGAAAAATGCAGCAGTGGAAACTGTGCGTGTACGCTCGCGTGTGGGCGGAGTGCTTCGTCTGCGTTCTTACGTTCCGTTGCGTGGCAAGGGGCTTAAGCCTGCCGAGGGTGGTTGCCCCAACGAGCTTTATGCTCCTGCTTCTGTTGCATTGCCTCTTGTTTCCAAAGAGATTACCCCCGCGCAACCGCAGTTGCGCAAGGTCTATGAGTATGATATTCTCACAAAGGCGGGAAAAGAGTATACTTTTGTAAGGGAGTAGAATTATTGTAATATATTATTGGGATTAAGAACAAATAGTCCTTAATCCCAATATTTTACTTATCCTAATACCTTGCAAGCGCACTATTGACCGCAGCAAGATACTTTTCTACGTTAGAAGCCTTTTGAATAGCCTTTCTGTCGCGTTTTTCCATGTCCGGCAACAGATACTCCCAATAAGGCTTGAACTTACTCAGAAATTGAGTGTTTCCTTGCAGACGCGGGGACATAATATCATAAAATTTCTGATGAAATTTGGCAATCAACGAAGCTTTTTCGCCATGCGAGAAAACTCTTTGTTCCTTGTACTCCCGGGCAAGCGCAGGGTCGGCGAGAAGGCCGCGTCCCATCATCATTCCCTCCAAACGGGGGAAACGCTCCGCTATTTTGTTCATCTGCTCTATGGTTGTAAGGTCGCCGTTGTATACAAGCGGGTGACGGCAATCTTCGTAGAAACGCGCAAACTCCTCGCAGTCGGCCGCTACACGATACTGTTCGCTGCCCAAGCGGGGGTGCAATGTTATACGCGACAATTTTGTACCGTTAAGGATGGGAAGCACGTTGCGCCACTCATCTTTTCTATCCCAGCCGAGGCGCATCTTCACAGAAAAAGAAATCTCGGGGAATTTTTCAGTCGCACGCATCAGTACCTCAATTTTGTCAGGATGGGGCAAAAGTCCTGCGCCGTGACATTTGCGCACTTGCAAAGCAAACGAGCAGCCCATATTAATATCAACCTCGTCGTAACCATGCGAGACGAGAAATTCCACCAACGGCACAAACTCTTCGGGCGAAGCGGCTATCAGTTGCGGAATAAGATGCTGCACACTGTTGTTCTTTTTCTCAATGTCACGAATATCCTTGCTGCGTATAGTCCCCTTTTCCATTCTGATAAAAGGGGTTACGTAACAATCTATCCCCTCGAAAATTTCGCTGTGCAAATTACGCCACGCGGCCTCTGTGAATCCCTGCAAAGGGGCTGCATATAGTTTCATTGTTTGCTATTTTGTTCAATTTTCAAAGATAGTGCAAACGAACGTAACGCAAACTTGTTTGCAAGTTACAAAGTGAGTGCAGCCTATCTTCGCAATTATTTACATTGCAAAGATAGTGCAAACGAGCAAGAAATATGAAACTTACTTCAA
>SUXQ01000021.1 GCA_015060905.1 Bacteroidales bacterium
AAGCCTGATGGAAGTATCAAACGGGCTAATTCCAGCAATATTTTTTCGTCCTGCATTTTCTTATGTTTTAAAACTGCGCGAAGATAATATTTTTTGGCTATCCCCCCAACTTTTGCAGGTGAGCCAAAGATGGTGCTGTAAACATATACACAAAAGAAAAGCATCGCATGAGCGATGCTTTTCTTTTGTTGACCGACAAGGACTCGAACCTTGAATGACAGGACCAGAATCTGTAGTGTTACCATTACACCATCGGTCAATTGCGTTGCAAAGGTAGCACTTTTTTCTCAAAAAAAAATGTTTTTCATGTTTTTTTTCGTAAAAAAGCTAAAAAAATATAGTAACGAGCTATTTTGACACACAAAAGGACTATCTTTGCAGTATAAATACTGCGAAAATAGGCTGCACTCACTTTGTAACCTGCAAGCAAGCTTGCGTTACGTTCGTTTGCACTATCTTTGCAGAGTAAAAGATGCAGGAAACAACCTCGAAGAATGAATTATACATTATTATTCTATCAATGTGGCACATTCCCGCAACAAAAAATAAAATTCATATAAAATAAATATTCATGTCCGAAACAGTAGACACAAAAGTTCTCTTAAAAGAGATTACAGAAGCTATTCAAGAAAAAAAAGGTAAAAATATTGTCATTGCCGATTTAACAAAATTGGGGAACACAATATGCGATTATTTTGTTATATGCAACGGAAATTCCCCCACACAGGTAAGCGCAATAACCGACTCGGTAGAGGAACTTGTAAGAAAATCAACAGGCTACCGCCCAATAGCAATCGACGGCCTGCGCAACGCACAATGGGTAGCAATGGACTACGGAGAAGTGCTTGTACACATTTTTATGCCCGAGACACGCGAATTCTACGACATTGACCACTTGTGGGCAGATGCCAAACTTGAAATAATCCCCGACCTTGACTAAATATTATGGCTAAAGATATTAAACAACCAAAAAAGTTGCCACAATTCAACTTCACATGGCTGTACATTGTCGCCGGAGCCGTGTTACTATTTATTTATATAAACGGTGGCAGTGGTGGTTCTATGGTAAAAGAGGCCGACTATACAGAGCTGAAAAGTTATATAGAGAAAGGATACGTAGGCGAAATTACCGTTTACGATACAGACGAGGTTGAGGCACACATTCTTCCCGACTCGGCAAAATATATCTTCACCGAGCGCAAAGCCCGCATAGGCGAACGTCCGACAATCTTATCACAAATAGGCTCCAAAGAGAAATTTGAAGAGTTTATCGACAGTCAAGAGGCAGCCGGTAAATACAACGGAACAATAAAGTATGAAAATAAACCCGAATATTGGAGCAACCTATTCTGGAACATATTCCCCCTGATAGCCTTTGTCGGAATATGGATATTCCTGATGCGTCGCATGAGCGGCGGTGGTGGAGCGCAGGGCGGAGTGTTCAACGTGGGAAAATCAAAAGCCAAACTTTTTGAAAAGGACGATAAAAACCGCGTCACATTCAAAGATGTTGCCGGACAAGAGGGTGCTAAACAAGAGGTACAAGAGATTGTAGACTTTCTGCGCAGCCCCCAACGTTACACCGACCTAGGAGGAAAAATTCCTAAAGGAGCACTGCTCGTAGGCCCTCCGGGAACAGGAAAGACACTGCTTGCCAAGGCTGTAGCCGGCGAAGCAGAAGTACCATTCTTCTCACTCTCGGGCTCGGACTTTGTAGAAATGTTCGTGGGTGTGGGCGCGTCGCGCGTACGCGACCTTTTCCGTCAGGCAAAAGAAAAAGCCCCCTGCATCATCTTCATCGACGAAATTGACGCAGTAGGACGCGCACGCGGTAAAAACCCCTCGATGGGCGGTAACGACGAGCGCGAAAATACCCTGAACCAGCTACTGACAGAAATGGACGGATTCGGAACAAACAGCGGTATTATCATCATGGCCGCCACCAACCGCGTAGACATTCTCGACAAGGCACTGCTGCGCGCCGGACGTTTCGACAGACAAATACACGTAGACCTTCCCGACCTTAACGAACGTAAAGAAGTATTCGGCGTACATCTGCGTCCGTTGAAACTCGACGAATCGGTAGACGTAGACCTGCTTGCCCGACAGACTCCGGGATTTTCGGGAGCAGACATTGCCAACGTCTGCAACGAAGCAGCACTTATTGCAGCCCGCCACCAAAAGAAGGCAGTAGACAAGCAGGATTTTCTCGACGCAGTAGACCGCATAATCGGCGGCCTTGAGAAAAAGACCAAAGTAATGACAGACAAAGAGAAAAGAACAATCGCCCTGCACGAAGCGGGACACGCTACACTATCGTGGTTCCTCGAACATGCCAACCCCTTGATAAAAGTAACCATCGTTCCCCGCGGACGAGCATTGGGCGCAGCATGGTACCTGCCCGAGGAGCGACAAATTACAACAAAAGAGCAGATGCTCGACGAAATGTGCGCAATACTCGGCGGACGTGCAGCCGAGGAAATTTTCCTAGGCAGAATATCTACCGGAGCCATGAACGACCTTGAGCGCGTAACCAAACAAGCGTACGGAATGATAGCATATGCAGGAATGAGCGACAAACTTGCCAACCTCTGTTACTACAACAACGAAGAGGCAAGTTTCCAGCGTCCCTACAGCGAAAAGACCGCCGAACTTATCGACAACGAGGTAAAAGAGATGATAAAAGAGCAATATGAACGTGCCAAAAGCATGCTTATGGAGCACAGCGAAGGCCACCATCGTCTCGCCAACCTATTAATTGAACGTGAGGTTATTTTCGCCGAAGATGTAGAAAATATTTTCGGCAAACGTCCGTGGACATCGCGCAGCGAAGAGATTTTTGAAAAAAACGAAGAAAATAATACAAACACAAATATTAACGAGCACGAAGCCCCGCAAGAAAATGTTGCAAACGACGAGGCGAGTGAAAAGACAACAGAACTATGAAAAAATTATTGGTAAGAGTTGCTACGGGAGCAGTTTTTGGAATTATACTGCTTGCATCCATTCTGTACAACAACATCACTTTCGGTGCGCTTTTTGCGCTTGTAACCTGCCTTGCAGTAAATGAATTTTGCAACCTTGTGCATGAATACAAAAAAACCACCTTCAGCACCCCGATTGCTGTTGTAGGCGGACTTTATCTTTTCCTTGCATTCTTTTTGCTGGACAAGGTTGCCAATCCTTTCATTCTCTTTGTTCCCTATTTGATACTTATCGCATTTGCCTTTGTACGCGAACTTTATAAAAAAGCAGGCAGTCCGCTCGATAATTTTGCATATTTTGCCTTATCGCAACTATATGCGGCGTTACCCTTTGCACTGCTGAATATATTGACAACTTTCGGTCCCGGGGCCTATAATTACATAATGCCTCTGTCGATATTCATCTTTTTGTGGTGCAACGACAGTGGAGCCTATTTTGTAGGCTCGGCCATAGGTCGTCACAGACTGTTCGAGCGTATTTCGCCAAAAAAATCGTGGGAAGGTTCTATTGGCGGAGGCGTGCTTGCACTTATCGCCGCTTACATACTGTCACTCTATTTCCCCACACTCGGCACTTTTGAGTGGATGGGAATGGCTGCAGTGGTAGTGGTAACAGGCACTTGGGGCGACCTTATAGAGTCGTGCATGAAACGTGAAATGGGCATAAAAGATTCGGGTAACATTCTGCCCGGCCACGGAGGTATTCTCGACAGATTCGACAGCGCAATACTCGCAATTCCCTCGGTGGTTATCTATCTTCACATTTTAGGGGCGTACAACATTTTGTAAATAGCCTCGGCCGCCGAGTGTGACGCACCTGCCGGGCCTAAAATTTCAATAACCCTGTCATACTCCTTGAACATTGTATTTCTGTAAACGGAATCATGTTCAAGGAGTTTTTTTAGTTCCTTGTCCAAGCAATCGGGACGCATCGTATCGGCAACAAGTTCGGTAACGACCTCTCTGTCGGCAATAAGATTCACCAAAGATACATATTTCACTTTCAAGAACATACGTCGCAACCACGAATAGAATTTAGGCATAGGCGTTGCGTAACATACAATCTGAGGTACGCGGAAAAGAGCCGTCTCGAGCGTTGCAGTACCCGAAGTTACCAATGCTGCATATGAGTGCATCAACAATCGGTAGGTCCCCTCGAAAAGATAAGCCCCACGCCCTGCAAGATATTTTGAATAAAAATCCTTGTCTATTCCCGGAGCTTTTGCAATTACCGGGACATAGTCGGGATATTTTTCCATTGCATCGAGCATCATAGGCAGATTGCCGTCAATTTCTTGCTTGCGACTGCCGGCAAGAAGAGCCACAATTTTCTTGTCGGGCAGGGCTGCCGAGGCAAGAAATTCGGCACGCGATTCGTTGTAAGAGTCACGATAAGCTGCAACCGCATCCACGCAAGGGTTGCCCACGTAGTTTATCTTATAATCGTGCTTTTTGAAAAAATCAACCTCGAACGGAAGGATTGAAAAGAGTGCATCAACGTCACGCTTTATATTTTTTATACGATGCTCCTTCCATGCCCAAATTTTGGGCGAAATATAATAATACACAGGAATATCGCAATTCTTGTGGACATACTCGGCTATTTCAAGATTAAAGCCCGGGTAATCGACAAGAATAAGAGCATCGGGGTGCCATTCAAAAACATCCTTCTTGCACATTTTCATATTGGAAAATATTGTCCTAAGATGCAGCAGCACAGGTACAAAGCCCATATATGCAAGCTCTTTGTAGTGTTTCACCCTTGTGCCGCCGACAGCAGTCATAAGGTCACCGCCGAAAAAACGAAACTGCGCCTCGCTATCCACTTTTTTAAGAGCCTTCATCAAGTTAGAGGCGTGAAGGTCACCCGACGCCTCGCCAACTATAAGATAATATTTCATTGTGTCGTAATTTTACATTAAAATCCTAAAAAAATCACTCGCCATAAACCCTTATATAGTCAATATACATATCCGAGCCGTTAGCGTAACGTTCAAGGTCAATCTTCCAACCGCTTATACCCCCAATCGCATAATTAACCATAAACAAATGTGGAAAATCGCGGGAAATATTGTTTGTCGGATGCCGGAATACCTCAATATTATCAAGATAATAAACAGTTTCTTTAAATCCTATATACAATCCATAAGTATGAAAAGTTGTAGACCACGATGAACGTCCACCGATAGACAACATATCTATACTTTTATATAAAGCTTCACGTGGGCGGCCCTCTTCGTCACGCTGCTCCCAATAGTGAGTAGTGCTATTATAGCCCCAGAAATTAGGATTACCCTCGCCCAATCCACCATACGCTTCTATAATATCAAGTTCGTCGCCCGGCGCAGGACGTATCTGATTCACAGTCCAGAAGGCCGGCCACGTACCCGGTGCCGACTGCGCCACGAAACGACACTCCAAATAGCATGGAGCCTTGAACCAAAAGCCCTCACCATCCATATTTACCGAAGCTATCAGACCCGTACTGCCCTTAGTTCCCTCTCTCTTGCGCGCCGCTATTTTTAAATACGTATCGACACGCGAGAAGGGATTATCGACACTGCTTACATCCGTAAAAGGCCAACCGCTAAAATCGCCCGAAAGAGGCTTATGAGCATTGTATCTTGCCCCGCGACCATCATCCGAAATTGATAAATCCCCATCAAAATCATCCGAAAAGATAAGTTTAAGCCCCTTTGCGGCCACAGGCGTATCATTCGGAATACCCTCGCGCCAATTAACACCACCCCTATTATACAACTGAAGTTCGAAAATATCTTTTTTCCCATCTTCCGAAGCTGCATATATTCGTACAGTCATGGGACCATGCGGCAACAAGTCAGCATTAAACTTGAAACGACCACTGCCATCTTTCTTTAACCTTATACCCTTGGGGGTTAAATTCGTATCGCGTCCCCACAGCAGACTATCCGCCCTATTGCCGATGCCCCAGCACATAGCCTTTGCATGCGACATTCCCGGTGCCACGAACTTAACCTCGACCTTACCCGAAACATCGCTGCGACACTCGGGCTGCAACAAACGAATAGCTTGCACCCAATCCTCATTCTTTACCCCTTGTCCAAAGTCAAAATCAAAAACCGGAACCTTCTGAGCAAACAGAGTATTACAAAAAGTAAAGAATAAAAAAAACGACACTATACGACTCATGAAAAATATATTTAGATTTTAAATTATAACTCCCAACTTTTCATTTCGCGTAGAAGATCATAATCGGTAAGGTCTATGCGGGTAGGAGTAATTGCCACATAACCATTGGCAAGTGCAACTCTATCGGCTGTAGAATCCTTTTCCTCTGTGACAAATTCTCCCGTCAGCCAATACCATTTTCCACCACGCGGATGATCGTGAGACTCATACTCTCCTGTCCACTCACCATTTGCCTGACGACAGACAGAAACACCCTTATATGGAGCCTTTTCGGGGAAATTTACATTCAGACAAGTACCTTTGGGCAATCCTCGTTCAAGAACCTTGGTCACCACCCGACGAATAATGGGGAATGTTGGGGTAAAATCAGCATCCGGGTCGTGGTCACACAAAGAGAATGCCACAGATGGAATTCCTTTCATGCATCCTTCAAAAACCACGCCCATCGTTCCCGAATAGTGAGCATTCACAGCAGAATTGTCACCATGATTGATGCCACCGACAACAAGGTCGGGCTTGCGGGAAAGCAGTGCATTGAACGCCAATTTTACACAATCCGAGGGGGTACCTGTACAAGAATAAATCTCAATACCCTCTTCGGCCGAAACACGTTTGAACATTATAGGCTGCTCGCTGGTTATTGCACATCCCTTGCCCGAACGTCCCATATGTGGGGCCATCGCAACAACATCACCAAACTCAGAAAGCACTTTCACAAGGCAGTTTATGCCTTTTGCGCTATAACCATCATCGTTAGAAACAAATATCAAAGGTCTTTTTGTATCCATCATAATAATAAATATTGCGCACGGAAACACATCCGCACCATTAATTTTACAATACACTGCAAACGAGCAAAAGATATAAATTTGCTTGAATATTTCAAAGCAAGCGAAGCGTATATTCACGCTTAGCGCAAATATACTACAAACAAGCGAAAAATATCAAGTTTTCAACAAATACATATCAGCGCTTATTGCAAAATAAATAAAAAATTGTAAATTTCGGCCTATAATATTACATTTGTATCATAATAAAAAATATAAGAGCTATGAAAGTTTTAAAAAGGTTCAACATTCTGCTATTTTTTACATTTTCCCTATTTTTTTGCCAAACATCAATAGCGCAAACAATTATAGTATCTCCCCAACCACAAAAAATAAATTGGGGAAAAGCAAAGGCTTTTGACAACAACGCCTCTTTCAAAGTAAAAGGATTAAAAACAGCCGATACAGACGCAACAGCATTGCTTAAGAAAAAAATAAACCTCGATGAAAAAGGCATCACACTTATAATAGGAGAAAGAGGAGACAAGACAGTAAAAAAATACAGTTCACTAATTCCTCAACAAAGCGAAGGATACTATCTCAGCATCACACCCAAAGAAGTAGTTATTGCCGGCAACGATGAGCGTGGCACATATTACGGAGTACAGACATTCCTACAAATAGCCGCTGCAGACGAAATAATGTGCGTCACCATCAGCGACTACCCCGACGTTGCCACACGAGGTATGGTAGAGGGATTCTATGGCAACCCCTATAGCGAAGAAGACCGTAAAAGTATGTTCGAATTTTTCGGCAAGCAAAAGATGAACACATACATCTACGGTCCCAAAGACGACATTTACCACAGAGCAAAATGGCGCGAAGAATATCCGGCAGCCGAAGCTGAAAAAATAAAAGAATACGCCGAAATTGCAAAATCCAACAAAGTAGACTTTGTATGGGCAATACACCCGGGCAACGACATAAAATGGAACAACGCCGACAGTCTGAACATGATAAAAAAGCTGAACGCAATGTACAACTTGGGAATACGCACATACGCCATCTTTTTCGATGACATTTCGGGCGAAGGAACAGACGCTACACGTCAGGCAGAATTACTGAATTTCATCACCGATGAATTTGTAAAAAAACACGCAGACGTAGCCCCACTCATTTTATGCCCTACACAATACAATAAAAATTGGTCGGGAGGCGACTATCTGGATATCTTAGGTGAAAACACCTACAAAGAAACAAACATTATGTGGACCGGAAATTCAGTCATAGACATGATTAACAAAGAAGATATGACCTGGATAAACAACCGCATAAAACGTAACGCATATATTTGGCTTAACTATCCGGTAAACGACTACTGCATAGACCACATATTGATGGGGCCCACCTACGGTAACGACCTTGATATCTCTACAATGCTGTCAGGCTTCACATCCAACCCCATGGAATATGCCGAAGCATCGAAAATATCACTCTACAGCATTGCCGACTACACTTGGAACATGAGCGATTACAACGCAGAAGCATCGTGGCAACGCGCAATAAAATATTTTGCACCGACATACACAGATGAGTTCCGACTTTTTTGCGAGAACAACATCGACCTTGGTGTTACAGGACATGGACTGCGACGAGAAGGAGAATCTCCACGTTTCAACGCGGAATTGAAAGAGTTCAACAATTTAATCGCATCGGGAGATACCGTAGCCGCCACAAAGCACTTGACAGCCCACTTTGACAAAATGATTGTTGCTGCCGAAACAATGATAGCATCTGACGAATCGCCACGTTTGTCGGCCGAAATTGAGCCCTGGTGCAAAGCCATGAAACTTCTCGCCCTCAAAGGAAAAGCTACGATGAAAATGCTGTGCGCATTAAGCAGCAACAACCCCGAAGAGTTTATAGAGAATTATCTTCAGTATCAAAAATATGACAAACAACAGATGGCACTACGGTCGCGAGATTTTCCCGGCTCGATAAAAAGCCCCACACCCGTTGTTGCAACAACATACATTGTACCGTTCGTCAAAAAAAGCATAGCCAAATATATTGACGTTTACAGACAGAAATTCGACTACAAAATAGACGTATTTCCTAAAAGAGTGCTCGAAAATGGAAAATATTTCGTAAAAGTAAATGGAAAATACTTAACAAACGAAAAAGAAAATATTCCTAACACCGCACCTATTTTCAAAGAAGAACGCGACACTATAAAACCACAACGTCAAGAGTGGATTATATCATTCGACACAGACACCGAACGTTACAAAATTGTAAACGCCCAGGACAATCGTTACTTAAACGAAAATGGTTCATTCGCGGCAAATAATCTCTCTAACCCATACGACGCAGTATGGCACACATACATTTTAAAACATGGAACAAACGGAAAATTCTCCATACAAAATGCAGGAAGAGCCGGAAATAACTTTTGGACAGTAACGAACGATTATACAAAAATAATGAACAGTCGATATTTGGACAAAGAACATCAGAATAAAAACGAAGAGAAAATATACATTTTCGAAATAGTACCCATCAACGAAAAATAAAGGTTACCAAAATTAATCATAACAAAATGTTACCCACAAATTTAAATATTGGGTAACATTTTTTATATTATATTGTTAATAAACAGTTCATAAGAATAAAGAGAAATAGACTGATACAATATTTTTTTTTCTTATCTTTGCAAAATAAATTGCGAAAATAGGCTGCACTCGTTGCGATTGAAAATGAATTTTCACTCACTCGTTGGCACTATCTTTGCAAAATAAATTGCGAAAATAGGCTGCACTCGTTGCGATTGAAAATGAATTTTCACTCACTCGTTGGCACTATCTTTGCAAAATTAAAGTTTGCGAACGCAACAATTACGACAAACAAAAAAAAAGAATGGGAAAAATCATAGCTTTAGCCAACCAGAAAGGAGGAGTGGGAAAAACCACCACTGCCATAAATCTTGCAGCCTCATTGGCCACATTAGGCAAAAAAGTTCTGGTCATAGATGCCGACCCGCAAGCAAATGCTTCGTCGGGTTTGGGCATTGATATACGTCAGATAAAAAACTCAATATACGAATGCCTCATAAGTGGGTCTACGCCTCAGGATGGTATTCACAATACATGCATCGAGGGGCTTGACATAATACCCTCGCATATTGACCTTGTCGGAGCAGAAATAGAGATGCTTGACATGCCCAATCGCGAAAATATAATGAAAAAATCGCTTGCAACCATAAAAGACGCATACGATTATTTGCTTATAGACTGTTCGCCGTCGTTGGGCCTAATCACAGTAAACTCGCTCACAGCAGCCGACTCTGTAATAATACCCGTACAATGCGAATATTTCGCACTTGAAGGAATAAGCAAACTACTTAACACTATAAAGATAATAAAATCGAAGCTGAATCCCACGCTCGACATTGAAGGATTCCTACTTACAATGTACAACTCGCGTCTGAGGCTCAGCAACCAAATATACAACGAAGTAAAAAAACACTTCCGCGAATTGGTGTTTAACACAGTCATACAAAGAAATATTCGTTTGGGAGAAGCACCCAGCATGGGTATTCCCGTAATATTGTATGACGCCGATTCAATAGGAGCAAAAAATTACCTTGCTCTAGCCGAGGAAATTACACAAAGAAAAAATTAACAAATGACAAAGAAATTCACATTAGGCAGAGGACTCGACGCATTAATCTCGACAGAGGCAGTGCGCACATCCGGCTCATCATCTATAGGAGAAATAAATCTGGGCCTTATAGAGGCCAATCCCAACCAACCTCGCCGCGAGTTTAGTGAAGAGGCGTTGCGCGAACTTGCCGACTCGATAAGGGAAATAGGCATCGTGCAGCCTATAACATTGCGCCAGACAGACGAGGGGCGCTACCAGATTATCGCCGGAGAGCGTCGTTTCCGCGCCTCGCAACTTGCCGGGAAAGAGACAATTCCCGCATACATAATCACGGCCGACGACGAGAGCACTATGGAAATGGCCCTCGTCGAGAATATTCAACGTGAAGACCTTAATGCATTGGAAATTGCCCTTGCCTATCAAAAACTCATAGAACAGAATAATCTGTCGCAAGAGCAATTGAGCAAACGCGTGGGAAAAGGGCGCGCCACAATCGCAAACTTCCTGCGTCTGCTAAAACTTCCCGCCCCCGTGCAAATGGCATTAAAGGAAAAACGCATAGACATGGGACACGCACGCGCGCTATTATCATTGGACGACCCCAAACAACAGATAGAAGTATTCAAAGAAATACAGAAAAACGACTACTCTGTAAGACAGGTCGAAGAACTTGTGCGTCGCATAAAAGAAGAAGGCGACGAAGAAAAATCTGAGCAAAAGCCACAGGAACAGCACCCGAACATGGCAATATACAGCCAATTAAAAAAACAACTGACACAATTTTTCCAAACACCCGTACAACTGACAAGCACAGCAAAAGGCAACGGAAAAATAAGCATAAAATTCAAGGACGAACAAGAACTTGAGAGAATAATCTCCATTTTCGATAAACTAAACAAACAGTAATTTGTTACCGACTCAAACAACATATAAACTGCGCACTGTAGCAGTAGCAATAATACTGCTGCTTGTCACAGGAGTATCCGCACAAGTCGTAAATGACTCAACAAAAAACATCGGGAACATCCCCGAGAAAATAGTCATCGAACAGACAAAAAACGACACACTGCGCATTGACAGTGTGCAAAAAGCAACAACCACCCTCTCAAGCGACAGCAGTCGAGTATCCAAGAAACGTTCAACGATGGACGTTCCCGAAAAAATAGCACGCTTCAAGCCCGAGCCCTACAAAGCAACGTGGCTCGCAGTAGTGTTACCCGGTGCCGGACAAATATACAATCGCAAATATTGGAAACTCCCCATTGTCTACGGAGGAATAATGGGCTGTCTATACGCCTACAATTGGAACAACCAAATGTATAGCGACTACCGTCAAGCATTCCTTGACATAATGGACGCCGACCCAAACACCAAAAGCTACGAAACATTCTTCCCCTCCGGATACGATTTTCAGCAAAACGAAGAATACCTGAAAGAACTATTCAAAAAACGCAAGAACCGTTACCGCCGTTGGCGCGACCTAAGCGTATTTGCCTGCGTAGGTGTTTACTTAGTATCAATAGTAGACGCATACGTAGATGCGCACCTATCAAGTTTCGACATAAGCGAAGATATTAACCTGAGCATACAGCCCGACGTACAACCCGGCAACGCCTCAAAAGGCAACTACTACGGGTTGAATTGTAACATCTCATTTTAAAAAATAATGCAATTAAAGAAGATAAGAATAACACTAATAATACTACTACTGTGCATCGCAAAGACGCAAGCACAGAGTAACATCACGTTCGAAAAAACTGACACCGCACGCATAGACCTAAACAATCTCAGCGTGGTAACAGACAAAGAAATAATAAATTACGACAAGCCCTTAAGCGCACTGCATTTAGACTACATAAGCGACAAAGACAGCGTAAAATTCGACGTTCCCGAGAGCATGATGCTTAACATCGACAGTTTGATGAACAATTGGCAATCGCGCACCCTGTTACAAATGCTCGAAAGCGACAGTACCATTGAAGCACAGCCCGTAAACGACTCAATATACGCCGATCGTCTCGACCGTCTGCCCTCTATCATAGAGATGACCTTCAACGACGTAACCAAGCAATTCATAGAACGTTACGCCAACCGTCACCGCCGTTTGGTATCAAATATGTTAGGCCTGTCGGCATTTTATATGCCCATGATAGAGAGTGCTCTTGACAGCTACAACATGCCACAAGAGCTAAAATATCTGCCGATAATCGAATCGGCCTTCAACCCCAAAGCCGTCTCACGAGTAGGAGCCAAAGGATTGTGGCAATTCATGTTCCAAACAGGAAAGTTCTACGGTCTTAAAGCCAACAGCTACATTGACGAACGATTTGACCCGCTAAAATCGACCCACGCAGCCATACGTTATCTGCGTGACCTACATAAATTTTTCCAAAGCTGGGACCTTGCAATAGCAGCCTACAACTGCGGTCCGGGCAATGTAAAAAAAGCGATCATACGTTCGGGCGGAAAAACAAATTTCTGGCAAATATACCGTTACCTGCCTCGTGAGACACGCGGATACATTCCTGCCTTCATAGCTGCCAATTACATAATGAACTACTACGAAGAGCATGGAATAACACCCATGCAACCCACGTTGCCCATCGCCACCGACACAGTACATGTAAACAAAAATCTGCACTTTTCGCAGGTCGCCGAGCTGTGCAACATAGAGCTCGATGCAATCAGAGCCATGAACCCCCAATATATAAGAGATATAATACCGGGCAAAAGCGAAACATGCGTACTGCGTCTGCCCAACGAGACAATTACCAGCCTATTGACATTAGGCGATACGGTCTACAAGCACAAAGAGGAAATATTCTTCCCATCCACACAGCTTGCACAGTTGGAAAAAGGCATGAAGCTAAACGACGGAGGACGCGGAACAGGCAAACGTCACAAAGTACGCAACGGCGAGACCCTCTCGACCATAGCCCGCAAATATGGAGTCTCTGTTAAACAAATAATGAGAGCCAACGGCATGAAAAATACAAGAATTAGAGCCGGACGCTACATAAAAATATATTGACGCAGATGGAAACAAACGAAGAGAAACGCCGCATAGAGGAAGAAGCCGAAATATCGGCAGCCTTTCAGGAACTACTCGACATATACCTTGCATCGCAACATCGTCGCAAAGTAGAAATAATAACAAAAGCCTTTAACTTTGCGCGACAAGCTCACAAAGGCGTACGTCGCAACAGTGGCGAGGCATACATAATGCACCCGCTGGCCGTTGCACGCATCGTATGCGCCGAAATAGGGCTGGGCTCTACATCCATATGCGCAGCCCTGCTGCACGACGTAGTAGAAGACACAGACTACACAGTAGAGGACATACGCAACCTCTTCGGAGAAAAAATAGCACAGATAGTAGACGGCCTTACAAAAATTTCAGGAGGAGTATTCGGCACGCAAGCCTCGGTGCAAGCAGAGAATTTCAAAAAACTGCTTCTTACCATGAGCGAGGATATACGTGTAATTCTCATCAAGATAGCCGACCGCTTGCACAACATGCGCACCCTCTCGTACATGCCCCTAAACAAGCAATATAAAATAGCCGGCGAAACACTCTACATATACGCCCCCATAGCCTACCGTTTGGGATTGAGCCGTATAAAAACAGAACTCGAAAATCTCAGCTTCCGCTACGAACACCCCGAAGAATACGAAAAAATACAGAAAAAGTTAGCAAAGACCCAGATAGAGCGCGACCAACTTTACAACGAATTTATAACCCCCATACGCAAAGAGCTTGACGCCCTGGGCTTCAACTACCGTATCATGGGACGCCTAAAGTCGCCCTACTCCATCTGGAACAAGATGCAGACAAAGCACATAGCCTTTGAAGACATCTACGACATACTCGCAGTGCGAATAGTATTCACGCCACGCGAAGGCAAAGACGAGAATAACGAATGTTTCAACATATACATTGCCCTTACAAAGTTGTACGACGTACACCCCGACCGTCTGCGCGACTGGGTAAACAAACCCCGCGCCAACGGCTACCGCGCCCTTCAAGCAACCTTCATGAGCAAACGCGGCGAATGGATAGAAGTACAGATTCGCAGCGAGCAGATGGACGAAATTGCCGAGAAAGGCGTTGCCGCACACTGGAAATACAAAAACCGCGAGAATAGCAACGGCAAGGACGAACTACTCGACGATTGGTTACACACAATCAAGGAAATTCTGGACGACCCGCAACCAAACGCACTCGACTTTCTGGACACAATAAAACTCAATCTCTATGCAACGGAAATATTCGTCTTTACCCCCAAAGGCGAAATTATGACCATGCCCCAAAATTGCACGGCACTCGACCTTGCATACAGCATACACACCTTCCTCGGCAACCACTGCATAGGAGCAAAAGTAAACCATAAGTTAGTGCCCATGAACCACGTGCTGCAAAGTGGCGATCAAGTAGAGATTCTAACCTCAAACTCACAACACGTACAGACCTCGTGGCTGTCATTTGCCACAACCGCAAAAGCCCGGGCAAAAATACAAGCAGCCCTGAAACGCGAACAGCGCAAAATACAAAAAGAGGGCGAAGAGCGTCTGAACGCCTTTCTCAAAAAAGAAGAACTTGAAAGTTTCGCCAATAACATAGAAAAAATATGGCAACACCACAACCTTAAAGACAAAGAAGAACTACTCACAGCCATTGGCAACGGCAGCATCATATTGGGCGAAGAGGACAAAGACGCGCTTCTGGGCAGTCGCAAACGCCGTTTCTCATTCTTTTTCTTCAACAAAGAAGAGAAAAAAGAAGAAAAGAAAAACAGCGATGTTGCCACATTCGATGAAATTGACCACAAGACCCCCATCATACTCACCGACGAAAATCTGCAAAAGAATTTCATCATAGCCGACTGCTGTCACCCTATACCCGGCGACGACATTCTCGGATATTACGATGAAAATAAACACATTATCATACACAAGCGTCAATGCCCCGTTGCCGACAGACTGAAAAGCAGCCACGGCGACCGCATACTATCGGCAAGTTGGGAAACACACCGTACGCACGAATTTATTGTACCTATAAACATAAAAGGCATCGACCGCATAGGCGTAATAAATCAAATAACAGAAATAACCTCGCAACAGATGAATGTAAACATTCAAAAGTTCGAATTTGAAAATAAAAACGGCATTTTTGAATGTAACGTATGGTTGAACATACACGACGTAAACGACGTCAAGCAACTGTGCGAAAAATTAAAAAAGATAGAAAATATAAAAAGCGTTGCACGCGCCGACTAGGAAAAAGGAAAAATAATGAGGTCTAACGCCTCATTATTTTTATATCAAAGTTCGTCCAATGCGTCTCGCAGCCCTATAAGCTCGGCGCGTATCGACCGCAAACGCTCAATAACAACAGCGTCGATTTCAGTCTGTTCCAATTTTCCACGTCCCTTAAGATAAGTTTGCGCTCCGGCAAGGGTCATGCCCTTCTCCTTGACAAGATGATGCACAAGTTTCACCTGCTGTAAATCATCCTTTGTGTATCTGCGCACACCATTCACCCCCTTTTGTGGAGCAATCTGCTTGAAGACCGTTTCCCAATAGCGCAAAGTACTCTCATTGACACCAACCTCGGCGGCAACTTCTCCTATGGAATAAAAGAGTTTATTATTCTTATTTTTGCTAAGGGCCATCGTTGAAGAAAATATATCAATCGTAAACCTTGCCATGATTCTCGGCCATACGCAACATTTCGTCGTAACCGTCGGCGTCAAGGTCCATAAAATAATAGTTTACGGGATTAACTTTGCGGCCTTTAAACACAACCTCGTAGTGCAGATGCGGACCTGTACTTTTTCCCGAATTTCCACTATCGGCAATATGCTCGCCACGCACAACCTTTTGCCCCACCTTCACCTTTGAACTGTTCAGGTGAGCGTAACGGGTGCGGTAGCCGTACCCATGGTCAAGCTCGACTGTCATTCCATAGCCCGTCTCCCATTTTGAAGATGCAACAACAGCGTCGCCGGTAGCATACACGGGCGTGCGCATGTCACACGAAAAGTCCATTCCCGAGTGAAATTTCTTAGTCTTGTAGATGGGGTCTATGCGATAACCGTATCCCGAAGCAGTCTTTTTAAGGTCGCGGTTGGCAATAGGCTGAATGGCCGGCAGATGCTTAAGATAATCCTCTTGGTCTTTACTAAGCTCGACAATCTCGTCGAATGATTTTATCTGGAGATAAAGCTGTTTGGCAAGCATGTCCGCCTTTTGCGTAGTCTCTACCACCAACGCAGCATTGTCCATGTCCATAAGCTCGTCGTAACGTCCGGTACCACCATAGCCCGAAGTGCGTGCAACCTCGGCAACAGGCTCGGCATTCATAAGCACACGATAGAGATTGTCGTCGCGCTGTTGAATGCCCTCGAGCACCTCCATGGCATCATCCAAACGCTGCGAAAGAATACGATACTGCGCAAGAAGCCTTGAATTTTCATCCTGCACCTCTTTGAGCGACGGAGTCTGTATACACAGATAAAATATAAGAAAGGATACTCCGCCGAAGATAAGGAAAAAGAGAAAACTGCGCAACCACGTAAGCACTTTTTGCGCCGTATTCGGATACACCCTATCATAGGTGCGGGTTTTTGAATTAAATATGTAATAGACCTTGCGCATACAATGTAATAATAATTTCGATACAAATTAGAACGAAGTTAGACGTAACCCTTCTATTTTCACTAAAAGTTTTGGCAAAAATAATAAATCTGAATTATCTTTGCAACTAATTATAAATTGATTGCAAAAAACGAAGATAAAGAATACCCGTATTTGCATTAATAATTGGTAAAGAATATTAATTTGAAGCTAAATAACTATATGCTCACATCAAAAGAAATCAGAGAATCCTTCAAGGAATTTTTCAAAGAGAAAGGACACCTTATAGTGCCCTCGGCACCAATGGTTGTAAAAGACGACCCCACCCTAATGTTTACAAATGCCGGAATGAACCAATTCAAGGATATAATTCTGGGCAACCGTCCGGCAAAAAGCAAGCGTGTAGCCGACTCACAAAAGTGTTTGCGCGTAAGTGGCAAGCACAATGACCTTGAGGAGGTGGGACACGACACCTACCATCATACAATGTTCGAAATGCTCGGAAACTGGTCGTTTGGCGACTATTTTAAAGAAGAGGCAATCACATGGGCGTGGGAATATCTGACAAAGGTCGTAAAGCTCGACCCCGAACGCCTTTATGCGACAGTATTCGAGGGTGCAAAAGCCGAAGGACTCGACCGTGACAATGAAGCGGCTGCCATCTGGGAAAGATATTTGCCCACAGATAGAATCATCAACGGCAACCTTAAAGACAACTTCTGGGAAATGGGCGATACAGGCCCCTGCGGTCCTTCTTCGGAGATTCACATAGACCTAAGAAGCGACGAGGAGCGTGCGGCCATCCCCGGACGCGACCTTGTGAACGGTTCGCATCCGCAGGTTATAGAAATATGGAACCTTGTGTTTATGCAGTACAACCGCATGGCCGACGGACACCTCGAAGAGCTTCCCGCAAAGGTTATCGACACAGGAATGGGCTTCGAGCGTCTGTGCATGGCTTTGCAGGGTAAAAAATCGAACTACGACACAGATATTTTCCAACCTATCATCAAGAGCATCAGCGAAATTTCGGGCAAAAATTACGGAGACGACGCATCGGTGGATGTTGCCATGCGCGTAATTGCCGACCACATACGCACAATCTCATTCTCTATCACTGACGGTCAGTTGCCCTCGAACGCAAAAGCCGGATACGTTATTCGTCGCATCCTGCGTCGTGCAGTGCGCTACGGCTACACATTCCTGGGACAGAAACAGGCATTTATGTACAAGCTTGTGCCCACACTCATCGAAAATATGGGCGACGCTTACCCCGAGCTTGGCGCACAGAAAGAGCTTGTGACAAAAGTAATAAAAGAGGAGGAAGAGGCATTCCTTCGCACCCTCGAGACAGGCATACACCTGCTCGATAAGATAATAGCCACAGCAAAAGCCGCCGGCAAGCAAGAGATTAGCGGAGTAGAAGCCTTTACCTTGTACGACACATTCGGATTCCCCATAGACCTTACACAGCTCATCTTGCGCGAGAATAATCTGAGCGTAAACATGGGAGAATTTGACGAGGAAATGCAGAAACAAAAGACTCGCGCACGCAACGCAGCAACAGTCGAAAATGGAGATTGGGTAAACATTGCCGAGGGTGAAAGTAAATTTGTAGGCTACGACCTTACCGAGTGCGACACAAAAATACTCCGTTACCGTCAGACGAAACAGAAGAACCAGACATTGTTCCAGATTGTTCTATGCGAGACACCATTCTACGCCGAGAGCGGAGGTCAGGTAGGCGACACAGGCTACCTTGTATGCGGCGACGAGCGCATCGAAGTAATCGACACAAAGAAAGAAAATAACCTTCCCATACACATTACAAAGAAACTGCCCGCAAACGCCGAGGCAACCTTCCGCGCCGAAGTAAACGTTGCCAAACGCAACGCATGTGCAGCCAACCACTCGTGTACACACCTTTTGGACCAGGCACTGCGCGAAGTTCTTGGCACACACGTCGAGCAAAAAGGTTCGCTTGTAACCCCCGAAGGCATACGTTTCGACTTTTCGCACTTCCAGAAACTGAGCAACGAAGAAATTCAGAAAGTCGAAAAGATTGTAAACGCACGCATACGCGCAAATATCCCATTGACCGAGCACAGAGACATTCCCATTGCCGAGGCTCAGCAGTTGGGAGCAATAGCCCTCTTCGGTGAGAAATACGGCGACAGAGTGCGTGTCATACAGTTTGACAAGTCAATAGAATTCTGCGGAGGTATACACGTAAATGCCACCGGCAGCATAGGAATGGTAAAAATTATTTCCGAAAGTTCGGTTGCAGCAGGCGTACGCCGCATAGAAGCAATCACAGGCGAGGCATTGGAAGAGAATATCATAAAAATGCAGGACATGATGGCCGAAATTAAAGCTCTCTTCAACAACGTCCCCAACCTTAAGGCTACCATCGCCAAGGCCATTAACGAGAATAACGAACTGAAAAAACAGGTCGAGGAGTATGCCCGCGAAAAAGCCGTAAGCACAAAAGACAAACTTTTGGGCGATGTTAAGGAAAGAAAAGGTATACGCGTGATAAGTGCAATATTACCTTTGCCCGCAGCAACAGTAAAAGACATCGTATTTATGTTGCGCAGCGAAATGCCCGACAATCTGTTGTGTGTCATTGGCAGCATAAACAACGACAAGCCCCAGCTTACAATCTCGGCCAGCGGCGACCTTGTGGAAGCAGGCATCAACGCCGGCAAGCTCGTTGGACAGGCTGCAAAAGAGATGCAAGGCGGCGGTGGCGGACAAGCACACTTCGCAACTGCAGGCGGTAAAAATATCGAAGGCCTGAAGAGTGCAATAGAAAAGGTATTTGAATTAGCCGAACTATAAAAATTTCCCCATATAAAAATATCGGTTGCACTTTCATTATTGGTGCAACCGATATTTTTTATATTACTTATCAAATAAATTTCAAGCAATAAAATGAGGGCAGCCGAACAGCCACCCTCGAAAAACGGAAATATTTTAAACTCTAAATTATAACTGTTTGCTGAATATTCAACATAGTCTTTGGGGATTATAGACTTTCGCCAAAATCCTTGCGGAATTTCTCGGCAAGCTGCTCCTGCCAATAACCCTTCTCTTTCAGACGACCCGAGAAGAAACGCAATACAGAAGGCTCCTCTACCCATTCAAGACCACCGATAAGCTCGCGATTATCCCAAAGCCATTTTACACGGTCGGCCACATATTTCAACTGCGACAAAGTGTAAACACGACGGGGCACAGCCAAGCGCATAAGTTCAAGCTCGGAATAAGGCTCTGTGCCATCGGGGTTGCGCTGCTCGGAGAGGGTACCACGCTCCATTCCTCGTATACCTCCGGCAATGTAAAGAGCCGCCGCCACTGCCGCAGCGGGATATTCATTATGAGGAAGGTCGGGCACAAAAGCACCGGCATTCAAGTGACAACCCAATCCTCCGGCTGGAAGAATCACAGGAACTCCATAATCGTGAAGCTCTTTTGCAAGATAGTTGATAAACTCCGGTCCCTGATTAATATACTCCATGTCAAGACTCTCGTAAAGACCTTGTGCCATAGCCTCCATTGTACGAACATCGATACCTCCGTAAGTGAGGAATCCTTCGTAAAGAGGAATATACTCAACCATCATTTTAGTATATTTCTCATCTTTGCTGGTGATTATACCACCCTTTGCGAATCCCAGCTTACGAGCCGAGAAATATATAATATCAAAATGATCGGCAAGCAGATGATAGATAGACTTTATATCCATATACTTGCAACGAGCCTCGCGTGTCTTCATAAAGTAAACATTATCCTGAAGCAACGATGCATCAAGCACGCTAATTACATTATTCTCGTGGCAAATATCTGTCACGGCAAGCATATTCTCGAGCGACACAGGCTGTCCGCCTATAAGGTTGGTTCCTGCCTCCACACGCACGAATGCAACATTCTCGGCGCCCTTTTCCTTGATTGTCTCACGCAGTTTGTCAAGGTCAAAATCGCCTTTGAATGGATCATCAGTCTGAGGCAAAAGACCTTTCTCTGCAACAAGTTCCTCGACGGTACCACCCATACGTGTGATGTGCGCCTTTGTCGTTGTAAAGTGGAAATTCATCAGTGCAGTCTGTCCGGGCTTTACAAGAGCCGATGCAAGAATATTCTCACAAGCACGTCCCTGATGCGCGGGCAATACATTCTCTGTACCAAAGACCTCTTTTATAGCCTCCTTTACTCGGGTAAATGTTTCCGAGCCGGCATAAGAGTCGTCTGCACGCATAGATGCAGCCATCTGTAAATCGGTCATAGCATTCACACCCGAATCGGTGAGCATGTCAAGATAAATGTCACGATTCTGAAGAAGGAAAGTATTATTGCCTGCCTGTTGAATTTTTTTCAGACGCTCCTCAACCGGAAGAAGAGAAAGTTTCTGAACCATACGCACCTTGTGCATTTCGAGCGGCACCTGATTTTGTGCCTGATAAAATTTTACTGCCATAATCTTATTATTTTATTATTATTTTTGATTTTTAGTTTCCCACCATTCGAATAGTATCAGCCGATGGACGGCGGCAAATGTATTATTAATCTTGAACGCCGCATATACTCTTTTTACGGATAAAAATACCTTTTTTACTTTTTCAAAGAAAAACTACCTATTTCAAATACCATTATTACTTATTTTTTGATAAGTTTATTATATTTGTACCAAAATTACCTACAAATGATAAGAAAAATAGAAAACATAGAACAGTTTAACCGTTTTTTTGGTCAGCCCACCTACCATCCTCAAGTAAGTGTATGCAACCTTGCCGATGCCGACCCATCATTATTCGAGCCGACAGATTTTGGAATGTACTGCGTAGTAGTGATGGATGCCGATTTTGGAGAATTGCGTTTGCGTAATTCGTGTATGAGGTATCAGGCAGGAACGGCATTTACCATGAAGCCCGGCCATGTGGTCAGTCTACGCCTCGACCCCAACGTACGTCCCAAAGGCTGGATGCTTGCCTTCCGTCCCGAATTAATTATAAACACAGGCCTCGGAAGAGATTTTTATATGTTCAACTTTTTCGATTATGAAGTATTCGAAGCACTTAAACTTTATGAGGGGGAACGTCGCATTATGTCAAACTGTTTCAACACCATCCTGACAGAATTGCGTGCACCCGACGACGAGTTTACCGGACACATGTTGCGTCTGGGAATAGGACAACTGCTCAGTTATTGCCGAAGATTTTACGACCGTCAATTTGACACAAAGAAAGTCAAAGCATCCGAACTTGTACGCCAATTAGACTCGATTCTCGACAGTTATTTGGCCGACGAAAGTGAACTTCCCCGACGTTTCGGGCCGCCGAGTGTCGCATGGTGCAGTGGTCAATTCCACTTATCGGCAAACTACTTTGGAGATGTTGTCAAACACGAGCTTGGAATAACTGCAAAGGAATATATACGCAACAAAATTTTGGAAAAAGCAAAGTCGTTGCTTGCCGACCCTCAACTCTCAATTAATGTTGTTGCGTCACGATTAGGATTCAATTACCCCAACCATTTTACCCGTTTCTTCCGAAACTCTGCGGGAATGTCGCCATCGGAGTTTCGTCAAAGCCTTTAGCAATCAAATAAACTCAACAAATGTACCAAAGGAACAGATGTTTAAAGAGATTTAAAAATAAAAATCGCAAAAATATTGGAATTACCACAAAAAAGCACTACCTTTGCACACGCAAAAGCAACAAAAGGTTGGTTCCGTAGCTCAGCTGGATAGAGCAACGCCCTTCTAAGGCGTGGGTCGAGCGTTCGAATCGCTCCGGAATCACATAAAAAGGTCGGAAAAAATCCGACCTTTTTATGTTTAAATAAATTCTACAATTCTTTACCATTGACAGTGCCGGCAACAATTTCCCATTCATATTTTGCAGACAAAAGAGTTTTTGCTTAAGTTTGCACTAAATAAAAAGTTTCACAAAATGAGAGTACTTCCCTGCACGCTTTTAATACTCGCACTATTCACCACCCTTGCCGTCTATCCTCAAAAAGAAAAATATTGCAGCATAGGATTCTACAACCTCGAGAACATGTTCGACACTATACACGACGAGGGTAAAAACGACTATGAATTTCTACCCAAAGGCGTAAATGAGTGGAACAGCAAAAAATATAATTACAAGATAAACAATATAGCCTCGATACTCTCTCAGTTAGGGACAGAACTTCAACCCTCGGGAGCGGCAATAGTAGGCATCTGCGAGGTTGAGAATAAAAATGTCCTTAACGACCTTGTAAAAGCCGATGGACTCACACGCAAAAAATGGGAATATATACACATGGAAAGTGAGGACAACCGAGGCATCGACTGCGCACTACTATACGACCCCAAACAATTCTCCCCGGCCACACGACAGCTTGTCCCATACAGAAACAGTGGCGGCAGCCGCCACCGCACACGCGGCTTTTTGGTAGTTGGCGGCACGCTTGCCAAAGAGCAACTACACATAATCGTCAACCATTGGCCGTCGCGATACTCAAAATCACCCTCGCGCGAACGGGCAGCGACACAGATAAAAGCTCTAAAAGACTCTATTTTCAAGCTGCACCCCGACACAAAATTAATAATAATGGGCGACTTTAACGACAACCCCGACAATATAAGTCTGAAAGACAGCCTAAGAGCGAGGCGCAGTCTCGCCGAGGTAAACACAGCTCACGACCTTTACAACCCCTTCTGGAATATTCTGCGTAAAGAGAAAAAAGGCACAATAAAATATCGCGACAGATGGCAACTATACGACCAAATTATCGTCAGCGGCAATCTGTGCGATAAAAAAAGAAAGGGATTAAAATACAGCAAGAGCGAAATTTTCGTGCGCCCATATATGATGAACGCCGAAGGCCGATACAAAGACTACCCCAAACGCACACATGCAGACGGCAAGTGGCTGAACGGATACAGCGACCACCTGCCGGTTGTAATATACCTTTATAAATAACACCTGTAGAAATGATTAATTAGAGTAAAAATTCAAAGTAAGCTCTACTTTTTGATTGCACCCGAATTATACATTATGCTCACTCGCTGTGAAATTATTCAAGCAAGTTTGATATTATTTGGTTGCACCCAAATTCTTTTTCGCTCGTTGTGCGTATAATATTATAAACATTCGCTTATTTGAATTTTCGCTTGACTTTCACTGGCTTTTGATAAGATATACTGCACTCGTTGTAAAAAAACTGAAGTAAACTTCATATTTTTCGCTCGTTTGTTGTTATCTTTGCACTGTTCTTGTGCGAATGGCTCTAAGAACAGACATATTTAATTATAGGGCGTTTAGCAAAATTACTTTCTATTGAGAATCTGGACAATTCTTTGATTACAAGTAATGAGCAATAAACGCCCACGTCTGTGGTATATATATTCCGCAATGGAATTGTTATATATCATTGGGCGTGGGTTTTGCTATTATGTAATCAGGGCAGTCCAGAACTCTTTACTCAAGAGAGCCTCAATAGAATATATAAGCAAAGTTCCCACGCCCAGTTTTTTATTATCGCCCTCATCGGGGAATTGTGAGGGCAAAGAAAATACTTTATTTATGCTAAAATTTTATTTAAAAAAAATGCTGATAGCAGTGGTAATGCTGCTGTGCAGCGTAACTGTGAGTGCCCACGATTTTGAAGTGGATGGAATATTTTACAATATTAAATCTACTTCGACATTTACGGTTCAAATCACTTTTGAAGGAACAAAGTATAATACGCCCGAATACTCGGGTGAAGTTGTAATTCCTGACAAAGTAAACTACAATGAAAATAGTTATAGTGTTACAAGTATTGGAAAGGATGCATTCCGTGCTTGCAGCGGCCTTACAAGCATTACAATTCCTAACAGCGTGACAAGAATTGGAGATTATGCGTTCGAGGGTTGCAGCAGTCTTACAAGCATTACAATTCCCAACAGCGTTACAAGCATTGAAAGTAGTGCGTTCCGTGCTTGCAGCGGCCTTACAAGCATTACAATTCCTAACAGCGTGACAAGAATTGGAGATTATGCGTTCGAGGGTTGCAGCAGTCTTACAAGCATTACAATTCCCAACAGCGTTACAAGCATTGAAAGTAGTGCGTTCAGAGGGTGTAGCGGCCTTACAAGCATTACAATTCCTAACAGCGTGACAAGCATTGGAGATTATGCGTTCGAGGGTTGCAGCAGTCTTACAAGCATTACAATTCCCAACAGCGTTACAAGCATTGAAAGTAATGCGTTCAGAGGGTGTAGCGGCCTTACAAGCATTACAATTCCTAACAGCGTGACAAGCATAGGAAATTATGCGTTCAGGGGTTGCAGCAGCCTTGCAAACGTAACAATCCCTAACAGCGTGACAAGCATTGGAAGTAGTGCGTTCGAGGGTTGCAGCAGTCTTACAAACGTAACAATTCCTAACAGCGTGACAAACATTGGAAGTGCTGCGTTCAGAGGGTGCAGCGGCATTACAAGCATTACAATTCCTAACAGCGTGACAAGCATTGGAAGTAGTGCGTTCGAGGGTTGCAGCAGTCTTACAAACGTAACAATTCCTAAAAGCGTGACAAGAATTGGAAGTAGTACGTTCGAGGGTACTCCATGGTACAATAATCAACCTGATGGTATTGTATATGTAGGGAAAGTACTGTATAAGTATAAAGGAACAATACCAAGTGGTACATCTATAAATATTAAAGAGGGCACAGTGGAAATTAGTGAAAAAGCATTCGATGGTTGCAGTGGACTTACAAGCATAATAATTCCCAACAGTGTGACAAGCATAAGGAACCAAGCCTTCAATTATTGCACATCATTGAAAAAATTATATATAGAAGACGGCTATTCTACTCTCGTTTTAGGACAAGGAAGGTATATAAAAAGATCGTTTTTCTACGATTGTCCTTTGGATACCATTTATCTGGGTAGAGAGATCGAATATACCGGCAATGTACCTCCTTTTACAAGTTCCACATTGACATCATGTTTTATTGGCGATAGTGTGACAAACATTGGAAGTAGTACGTTCGAGGGCTGCAGCAGTCTTACAAACGTAACAATTCCTAACAGCGTGACAAGCATTGGAAGTAGTGCGTTCGAGGGTTGCAGCAGTCTTACAAACGTAACAATTCCTAACAGCGTGACAAGCATTGGAAGTAGTGCGTTCGAGGGTTGCAGCAGTCTTACAAACGTAACAATTCCTAACAGCGTGACAAGCATTGGAAGTAGTGCGTTCGAGGGTACTCCATGGTACAATAATCAACCTGATGGTGTTGTATACTTAGGAAATATTTTAGAGAAATATAAAGGAGAAATGCCAAACGGTACATCAATAAGTATTAAAGAGGGTACTGTGACAATTAAAGGAAGCGCGTTCGAGGGTTGCACTGGTCTTACAAGTATTACAATCCCTAACAGCGTTACAGGCATTGGAAGTTGTGCATTCAATGGTTGCACATCATTAAAAAGAATATATATAGAAGATGGCTCCTCTGTTCTCTTTTTAGGACAAGGAAATTCAGATCTTAAGTATCCTAAAGGATTATTCAGAAGTTGCCCTTTGGATACCATATACTTAGGACGAGATATAGAATTTGTAGATTATGATTTTAAAGGTTATGATTTTCACTCTCCTTTTTATAATAATTCTACATTAAAATCATGCACAATTGGCGATAGTGTTACGAAAATAGAAGCGCAATTATTCAAAAACTGCAGCAGTCTTACAAACGTAACAATTCCTAACAGGGTGACAAGCATTGAAAATAGTGCGTTCAGAGGGTGTAGCGGCCTTACAAGCATTACAATTCCTAACAGCGTAACAAGCATAGGAAATTTTGCGTTCGAGGGTTGTAGCAGTCTTACAAGCATCTATTTGTTTAGCGAAACTCCGGTGAAAATAAATTCTTCTACCTTTAATAATTACAATGCTACTTTATATGTTCCTCAAGAGTCGATAGAAGCATACAAAGCTGCCGATTATTGGAAGGATTTTACAAATATCGTAGAATTTGATGCAACTGCAATCGAGAATGTTTCGGATGATGCTCCCGTATTTGACGTAACAGTCGGCGGTATTAAGTTTACCGGTGCCGAGGGTAAGGCTGTTGCTGTTTATTCTGCCGCAGGTGCGCTTGTAGAGAAGATTGCTTCTTATGCCGGCGAAGAGATTACTCTCGGCAAGGGCGTTTATATTCTCCGCGTGGGCGGTAAGACTGTGAAAGTGAAACTATAAGGTTTTATAATCAATAATTAAGTTGCTTGCCTGCCTACTGCTTGACAGGCAAGCATTTTTGTTCTATTTTACTTTTATGCCCTAACCGATATAAAGCTGTATCAACCTATTACAAAAAACAACATTTCGCAATACTATGTGTTAAATATTATAGCGACAGAGTAAAAATGCTCCAATCGCTATCATATTAATATACTATATAATTAAGGAATGTTCTATAAATTATCTACAAAGACCAAGCAATTCACTGCAACATACGGCTTTGCACCATCTCCCAGTCGATAATATCCCACAGTCGATGCACATGCTCGGCGCGACGATTCTGATAATCGAGGTAATAAGCATGCTCCCACACATCAATGCCAAGCAGAGGTACCATATTGTGTCGCACAGGATTATCGCCATTCTTGCAACTGAGCACCACCAGACGCCCCGAAGGCTCCTGAGCCAGCCACACCCACCCCGAACCGAAAAGCGAAGCGGCAGCATCCTCCATCATCTTTCGAAAATTCTCAAACGAGCCAAAATCAAAATTAATAGCATCCGACAAAGCCTTGGAAGGACGATTCTCCTTTGGCGGATAGGGAGTAAACTGCTCAAAATAAAGAACGTGATTAAGCACCTGTCCCGCATTGTTCAACAATGGACCTTCCGGAGCTTTTGTTACCACCTCACGCAGTGTCATATTCTCGAAACGCGAATCCTTTACCAAACGATTATAATTGTCAATATATGCTCGCAAATGTTTGTCAAAATGCAGTTCCACCGTTGCCTGACTGATTACAGGGGTCAATGCATTGCTCGAATAGATAAGCACAGGCATATGATAGCCTACACTTTTACTTTGAGTTGTTGTGTCCATCGGAAAAATAAGTTTAAAATTAAATAATAATATAAGGTATAATAGTTTCATGGCGGAAATTTTAAAACAAACACTACGAAAGAATAACAATAGCGGGGACTATATGTTTCGCTTCTGAAAAGTTTTTTTACCTTTGCAAACAGAGTTTGCGAACATAGGCTGCGCTCGTTGCGAATGAAAATAAATTTTCACTCACTCGCCGGCACTATCTTTGCACTACTAAAGCTTGCGAAACAAGCTGCATATATACTATATATATAAATAATGATAATAGATTACGAAAAAGAATTAAACCCATCGCAGCTTGCCGCCGTAAAATATTGCGACGGCCCCTCGCTTGTAATTGCAGGAGCAGGGTCGGGCAAGACAAGGGTGCTTACATACAAAATAGCCTATCTTTTGGAACAGGGTTACGAGCCTTGGTCCATTTTGGCATTAACCTTTACCAACAAGGCTGCCAAAGAAATGAAAGAACGTATCGCGCAAAAGGTAGGCGAAGAACGTGCGCGACGTCTGTGGATGAGCACTTTTCACAGCATTTTCGCAAAGATTCTGAGGTTAGAGGCGGCACACATTGGCTACGAGCCGAACTTTACAATATACGACCAGGCAGACTCGAAAAGCCTTGTACGAGCAATCATCAAAGAGATGCAGCTCGACGAAAAGCTATACAAACCCTCGACAATAGTAGAGCGAATATCATCGGCAAAAAGCAATATGATAACCCCGGCCGATTATACTCGCAGCGCCGACAGAATGAACGGCGACCAACGTTCGCGCATACCCTCGACGCATGAAATTTATCGTCGTTACTGCGAACGTTGCCGACAGGCAAATGCAATGGACTTTGACGACCTATTGATAAACACCTATCATCTGTTCGACGAGCACCCCGATATTCTCGACCGCTACACCGAGCGTTTCAAATACGTGCTTGTGGATGAGTTTCAGGACACCAACTACGTACAAGGATGCATCGTGTGGCAACTAACACAAAGCCGCCGCCGGGTATGCGTCGTGGGCGACGACGCGCAGAGCATCTACTCGTTTCGCGGAGCAAACATCGACAACATTCTGGGATTCACCAAACGATACGGAGAGACAAAAATATTCAAGCTCGAGCAAAATTACCGTTCGACACAAAATATAGTAAACGCCGCCAACAGCCTTATTGCAAAAAACAGCGAACAGATAAGGAAAAATGTCTTTTCCGAGCTTGACAAAGGCGAACCGCTGATGCTCTATCAAGCATATTCGGACCTTGAAGAGAGCGAAATTGTTGCAAACAGAATACAGCATTTGCGACGCAGCGAAGGGCTCGCATACAGCGACTTTGCCATACTCTACCGCACAAACGCACAATCGCGAACATTCGAGGAAGCCTTGCGCAAACGAGCAATACCCTATCGCATATACGGCGGACTATCCTTCTATCAGCGCAAGGAGATAAAAGATATTATAGCATATTTCCGCGTCATCTGCAACCCTCACGACGAAGAGGCACTCAAACGCATAATAAACTACCCCGCGCGAGGCATCGGCGAGACAACAATGAAACATCTGCGCGAGGCAGCCAACGATGCAGAGGTAAGCATGTGGAAAGTTCTTGAAGCCCCCGAACATTATCAGTTGAATGTAAACAAAGGAACAGCAACCAAACTTGCGACCTTCGCCGAAATGATAAAAGAGTTCATCGTAAGCCTCGAAAAGAAAAACGCCTACGAAATTGCAGTGGAAATTATTCGCCGCTCGGGAATATCGGCTGAAATATACGGCGACAACACCGTCGAAGGCAAAAGCCGTCAAGAGAATATCGAGGAACTTTTAAGCGGAATGAGCGAATTTGTAACGTCACGCGAAGAGGAGGGCAACCCCGAAAACAGATTGCCCGACTTTCTCGCCGAAGTATCACTAATGTCCGATACAGAGTCGCAGGACGATGCAAACGATGAAAAAATAACACTTATGACCATCCACTCGGCAAAAGGATTGGAGTTTAATTCGGTATTTATCGTGGGCGTCGAAGAAAATCTGCTACCCAGCAGCATGGCACAAAATTCCGCCCGCGAACTTGAAGAGGAGCGACGACTATTCTACGTTGCAATCACCCGAGCCAAAGAGCACTGCACACTCACCTTCTCGAAAAGCCGCTACCGCTACGGCTCATTTGAATTTTGCGAGCCCAGCCGCTTCCTCAAAGAGATTGACCGCTCGTACATACGCATGGCGGGAGCAGGCACAAGCACATACGAGAATAGAGCTTCACGCACGCAGTCACCGGCAGGCGTACCCACATTTGCCCTTACCAACAGAGTGCGAAACGTCGCCCCACAGTCCCAAGAGCCTCCCCGACGCATCGTCCCGCCCAAATTACAACGCATTACCACAAATTCCGCAGCCTCGGGCGCGGGCAGCAACCCCCTGCGCGTAGGGCAGATAATAGAGCACGAGAGATTCGGCATTGGCGACGTAATAAACGTCGAAGGAAGCGGCGAAAATGCAAAAGCAACAATAAAGTTCCGCAATGTTGGCGTGAAACAACTATTACTTAAATTTGCACGATACAAAATAATAGAATAATAATATTCAACCGAATTTCACACCCAAGCACCACCCTTTTACACAAAAATGGCAAACTTGAGATTTTAAAGAAATTCGGCCACAAAGATCATCACAATAGAATGTGCTGAAAATCAGCACATTCTCAAATATCAAAAAAAACTGAACAAAAAAGTTTGAATATTTTCTAAAAAAAGCCTTGCAAAAATTTGGACGTCTCGAAAAAACCTCGTACCTTTGCATCGCATTTGAGAAAAACGCGGAAGTAGCTCAGTTGGTAGAGCATAACCTTGCCAAGGTTAGGGTCGCGGGTCCGAGTCCCGTCTTCCGCTCTCTCGAAGAAAAATAGTTGCGTGAGTCGGTGCGATTTTACAAGAAGCCCAGGTGGCGAAATGGTAGACGCGCTAGTTTCAGGTACTAGTGTTAGCAATAACGTGCAGGTTCGAGTCCTGTTCTGGGCACCGACGCTGCGCGAGACAGCTTAAAAAAAATGGAGGAGTGGCGGAATTGGTAGACGCGCTACTTTGAGGGGGTAGTGACAATATGTCGTGTGAGTTCGAGTCTCATCTCCTTCACTTTAAAGCTAAAAAAAATAAACGCGGAAGTAGCTCAGTTGGTAGAGCATAACCTTGCCAAGGTTAGGGTCGCGGGTCCGAGTCCCGTCTTCCGCTCTCAGAAAGAGTTTGACGTAGGTCAAACTCTTTTTTTATTTCGCCGATAATATCGGCTCACCGACAAAAATGGCTCACCTGCAAAAGTTGGGGGGATAGCCAAAAAATATTATCTTCGCGCAGTTTTAAAACATAAGAAAATGCAGGACGAAAAAATATTGGCTCACCTGCAAAAGTTGGGGGGATAGCCAAAAAATATTATCTTCGCGCAGTTTTAAAACATAAGAAAATGCAGGACGAAAAAATATTGGCTCACCTGCAAAAGTTGGGGGGATAGCCAAAAAATATTATCTTCGCGCAGTTTTAAAACATAAGAAAATGCAGGACGAAAAAATATTGCTGGAATTAGCCCGTTTGATACTTCCATCAGGCTT
>SUXQ01000008.1:0-103572 GCA_015060905.1 Bacteroidales bacterium
TTTCCAAACAAACAATAGCTATTCTCTTTTTTCTCAAGAGAATAGCTATCTTTTTTTAATCTCTTCCGCGTAAGGATAATGAAAGTAAAGAGGGCAACCCATTTTTACTTTTGGGTCACCCTCATTTAAAATATTACGTTGGTTAGGATTACTTTATAAGTTCAAATTCGGCACCCGAGGCAAAATCCGCGCCATTCTGAGAGCTTAACGCTGTGAAACGTATGTAACGCATTTTTACCGGAGCGTCGAACATCACACGCTTTATTTTTAGGGAAACGTCAAACGCTCCTTTTTTTATGCTTTTCCATTGCTTACCATCCAGACTGATAAGAATCTCATAATCTTTGACACTTCCATTTGTACCACCATCCTGACGAGGCAGATACGAAAAACCCTTTACCGTACACTCCTCGCCTGCGTCAAAATCCACCCAATGGGGATACTGAGCAACCGTTACAGAGTACATTGTGTGCCAAATTGTGTTTGCATCACCATCGACAAAATTATCGGCAGCCTCGTAAATTTCCTGACTCGAAGCATATTTTACGGTTATCGGCTGTATAGTCACAGGTGCATAATTATAAACAGATGCCATTTGCGGACGATTCTTGTCCCATACTGTAAGCGTCCCGCCCTGCGACATATTTACAGGCTCGGTGTATTTTTGTTTTTTAGCCTTGCGACCATTGCCTATCTGATAATATATTTCAGCGGCAGCATCCTCGCAGCGCATAGATACCCTTCCGCGACGGTCGCGCACAACAACGATGGGAGCAATGGACGATGATGAAACATTTGCAGCCTCGGTAAAATGACCCTTTTTTACGGGACGCATTATGAAGCCCATCATATTATCGCCGGCCTTCACGCGATCTTTTTCAAGAGGACCACCCTGTCCGCAACTGTTTCCTCCAAGGCCATTGACCTTCTTGTCAAGATGCAGATAGGTGCTGTTCGATGCCGGCAACTGATAAGGATGGGCAGCCTCGGCAAGCTGCACGTCGTTCCACGCAAGAGCCGATGCGGACATTCCCTCGGTAGCAACAAAAAGCACTCCGTTGCCCGCCCAGTCGGTAAGAGCGCACCAGCGAACATCCTCGCGGTTGGACATTTCCTGAGGCTTGGGAAAATGAACAAATTGCTCGCTTACCTTGCTGTCATATTGCTCGACAAAGGCTCCCGAGCGACGGTCATTATAATTATTGTGCGGACCGCGACCATAATAGTGGTAATATTTCAGTTCGGCAGGCAGTTGAAGTTCGTAGCCCAAACGCGCAAGATTCAGAGCACTGTTGTTACCAACTATGCTGCTCTTAAGCTCCACCGAGCCATCCTTATACACTGTCCATATTCTATTCGAAACAAAGTGAAAATCATTCTCGCCCATAGGCTTTTCGTTGTTCACAATTTTCATGCTATTATCCTCGCCACGAACAATGCTGCCACCGTAAGGAGCCTGAGTGTGCACCACATATTGAACAACAATGCTGCCATCGGCAAGAGTCTGCACATTTTTTGAAAGCACACTGTCGCGCAGGTCATACAATCCGTTTGAATACCATGCGCCACGTGCCCAATTATCATTATCGACAGGTGCGCGGAATGCACTGAGTTTCATTATATTCCCAGCCGGAATAATCTCTTTGCCACCATAAATTACAGCAGCAAGGACACCCTTTTTATCGTCGAAAGATATTGCAAAAGCATTGTCCGAGCCACTTATTTTTGTAAAAGAAAGGCTGTCGTTACGCTCCATCAAAAGCTCACCGCCCACATTGGCAACGGTGGCAATGGCAGGCTTTTCGGCAGGCGACTGCAACGGTAATTGCTCGGCCATCTGAACATAATTCTTACGCGCCCACGGCATATTTTCTTTTAAAAGAAACTCTACCTTTACAAAATACTCCTTAGCAGCATCGCGTTTATAGTCGATGCTCAAGTCTGCAACCGCTCTTTTTCGCGGAGCTACATTTATATCAGGTAAAATGTTACTGTACACCTGCTTGCCATCCTCCCACAAAGAGACCTTCACACAAAGGTCGCTAAGGTCGCAGAAGTATCGTTTGTTGAAAATCTCAATTTTGCTCTTCGCATCATCAGCAAACTTTACACCCACATTCTGATAAACTTTTTTAACCTCGTAATACTCGGGCTTGGGAGTATGGTCGGGCAACATTATTCCGTTCATGCAGAAAAGATGGTCGTTGGGACGGTCGCCAAAGTCGCCACCGTAACCCATATATTTGTTGCCTTTTTTATCGTAATTGTAGAAAGATTGGTCGGCCCAATCCCATATTGCGGCACCGCAGAAGAAGTTGGTACTCTCGATAGCCTCCCAATAATCCTGGAGATTGCCGCCGGCGTTACCCATAGAGTGGGCATACTCGGAAATGTGGAACGGATATTTTATATTGTAACCGCCCTTAACAGCCTGCTGCACCCACGTTACCGATGGATACTGATTAGAGCCCATGTCCACAATATTATTGTTACGCTCATACTGTACGGGACGCGACGCGTCAAACTCGTGCAGTTTGGCGTATGCCTTTTCAAAATTTACTCCGGGCCCGGCCTCGTTGCCTAACGACCATATTACCACCGATGGGCGGTTGATGTTTGCATGCGCCATTTCCATCACTCGCGCAACGTGCGCCGCCTCAAACTCGGGGACGTGCGAGAGTGACGCATTGCCATAATAATATTGATGACTTTCGATGTTTGCCTCGTCCTCGAGGTAAATTCCGAATTTATCGCAAAGATAGTACCAGAAAGGTGCATCAGGATAGTGCGAACAACGAACGTGGTTGATATTTCCACGAAGCATCAGCATTATTTCATTATACATCTGCTCGCGGGTGATTGCGTGCCCACGCTCGAGGTTACTCTCGTGACGGTTCACGCCTTTCAGTTTCACAGGCTTGCCATTTATATAGAAATAACGGCCGGCAAGATTAAACTCATCTGCTACGGCAGGAGTCTCTTTTATCTCTACCTTGCGGAATCCAAAATAGGTTGATGCAGTTTCGACCACTTTGCCTTTTTTATCTTTCAACTGAATGACAAGCGTGTAGCGATAAGGAGCCTCGGCCGACCATTTGTTGGGATTAGTCACGGAAAGAGAAAGTTTCACACTGTTTGTAGCACCCACAGCCGTAGCAGGAAGCGCAACTGTTGCCACCCCTCCCTCGACAAACTGATTCTCGTCGCTGAAGAGTTTGTTTGCGTAAAGGCTCGCCTCGACTGTGTAGTTTTTAATATCCTTTTTCGAAAGATTGCGAACATCAACCTCTATATTCGCAACGCCATCCTTATAGGCATTGTCAAGGTCGGGACGCACGCGCACGTCGCGCAACTGTACGGGAGAGGTTGCCGTCAGCGATACTGTACGGAAGATTCCCGGCAGACGGAACATATCCTGTGCTTCGAGAAACGACGCGTCTGAGTTGCGGTACACCTCTACTGCCACTATATTCTCGCCCTTATCGGCAAGATATTTTGTAATATTGAAGGCTGCAAGGTTGCGCGAGTTTTTAGAAAAGCCTACATAATGGCCGTTTATCCACAGATAGAAGAAAGAGTCTACTCCATCGAAATTTATATAAACCTCGCGCCCCTTCCACTCGGCGGGAATTGCAAATGTGCGACGATAAGAGCCAACCTCATTGCGATGCTTGTAGGTTGTGTGGTGAGGAGCAGGCTCGCGCATTACTCCACCTTTCCAATCGTCCACCGCCACCTGATGCTTGAAAATAACAGGTTGATTAACATATATTGGAGTACCATATTTTTGAGTGCCATCCTTCTGTATGCCCGCTACGTTCCAATTCATGGGGACAGTAACTTTATCCCAGGCAGTGTCGTCAAAATCTTTTTTGTAAAAATCGACGGGACGCTCGCCGGGATTGGGCACCCAATGGAAACGCCACGTTCCATCGAGCGAAAGGTAATATTCGCTTGCATCGGGAAGCACCTTACGGGCACTTTCTACATTTGCAAAATTAAAAAACCAAGCTTTGGGCTGCTCTTTATTAAGTGAAAGTAACTGAGGCGACTCCCACTCGTTCCCCGCAGGAGCTTCGACCCGCCCGTAAGAAAAGCCCGACAGACTTTGTGAGCATGCAACAGAAACAAATATTACCGTTACAAGAAGCAGTAAAAAAAATCTTTTCATTTGCATAAATTTATTTCATTTTTAATCCAATATACAAATTTATACAAAAAATCAGAAACTGAAAAGTCTTACAAATTCAAACTTAAACAAAAAGCCCCTATTTGAACAAAAGTGATGTACAAACAGAGGCTGTTTAGCTAAAAAATTATTCTAATTTCAATACTCTCTCGTAATAATCAACAGATTAGTCAATGCTTGCTCGTCGCCCATCAATGCAGAAGTCGCAAATGCTTTTTTGGCAGCGTTGCGCCTATGTTCGCGATAATCAATCACTCCCATAAGGTTGAGGGCACGCGCATCGTCGCCATATTTTGCAAGTTCGGTGCGCAGGCTGTCGTAGTCGGGTGTTTCATTGGTCATAAGTTCGTTTACTACATTATTAAGTTCGGTGGCAACGCTGTCGGGCCTATTCTGATAATATATGCGTGCGCAACAGGCCTGTCGCTGATTCTGAAGTCTGTCTTTGTTCAAATATTTAAGAACATCGCCGTTCATCATTCCCCGAATAAGCGTTTCGCGACGAGCAGGAGCCTTCTCGGCACGCAAAATAGTTACCATAGAGTCGCCACCGGCAATATTGCCACTGCCTATCGACTCATAAATCAATTCCCAATTTCTACCACCGTCGATAATCTCAAAGACCGAATCGGGAAGGTTACAATGATACTTCAGCTTGTCGCGCAAAGAGCTTGAACGTTTAGCACCCAAATTATTGATATTCCTTTCACTATTATCCGGCGAAGAGTACCCTACAAGTTGCACAACCTCTATCTGTGCCAACGAATCGGCAACCATCGAGGAGATAAGATTGGCAAGAGTGTCTATAAGATTGCCATTCTGCATGTAAGCATTTTCCAGCACATAGCTTGCCGGACGATAATTCACAGCAAAAGGACTTTCATTATAAGGTGGAATATTATTTTCGTCAAGCGGCTGATAATACCTCATGGGCAAAATGCAACGATGGCGATAGGCCACACGGTCGGCATTTGTAAGCGCATCGTTTACACGATGGCAGCTCAGTGGCGAGGTCTCGGGAAGATAAATGTAAAAGGAATCACTCTCGGAAAGAATCCCTTTCTTGTTCTGCACCGTACAGTTTGTAACAGCAATCATACTGTCACCTACCATAGTTTCGGGAATAACCATCGTGCAACGCACCATTCCCGGAGACGAAAGAACAGGCGTATAACCATACTTCTTTAAAAATGCTTTTCGATACTTTTTACCCTGGAAACACTTTGTCGTATCGCTCACACAAGTATCGGAGCAACAAACACTGCTCGTCAGCAGTAACTGTTCATTATCAGGAATATCATCCACAAAATAACTCATGGTTATGTGCCAACTGCTATCACTGTGCACAGCTGTATAATTATCGGGAACAATAATGCGTGCGTGTAACGCAGCAGTCATCATCAGCAAAAATAAAAAAAAGACTCTCTTTCGTTTCATATAAGGTCAATTTGTCAGTTTATAAATATTTTCCCTATACAACGAATGTAGCCCCCGGATGTTCCCGAAAGCTACATTGTTTATCCTTATTTTCCTATTTTTAACGTCAAAAACTCTTACGGTTGAATATCCTTCACATAACGAATATAGTGCGTAGCATTATTACCCAAAGTCACACGGTCATTATAAATAGACCACGAATAGAAGTGCTCTCCATTTACATAGTCATATCTATTGCCATGATAACCAAAAGAGTAGTAATTACTTACAAGGGTACCACTATTATTATTCCACCAATCAGTATCGTCACTGCAATAAAGGTGCATAATAACGCCCTCGCGCAGATTAGGCACGCGGTATCCATCGGGAGCGGGCGAATCACCCCTTTCTAATTCGGCTTTCAATACATTATACGCCGGATTGGTTGTAGTGTACTGCTGCAACACACCCGTCTCAAAGCCATCATATACACGTGCCAAAGTACTATATTCATCATCCGGCACAAGTTCGTGCGTGGTGTAATACGCACGAAGAGACTCTTTATTCATGTTACGCATATCAAAGCGATACACCGAATTTCGATTAATCGTCCCCGTAGGACGTTCCACATTGACAAGCAGATCCTCGGGATAATTTTCTCCTGCAATACATATATTTTCAGGAGTTGCGACCTCCATGCCTAAATTTCTCACACAACGCACAGGCGAATATCCGGGTTTACCCCAATGCACTTGATATTCTCCGGTAGAGGCACCCTCCTCGGCCCATACAATGGTGGGAGTATTACCCGCAGTTTGCAACCATGCTGTGCTGCTTACCACATGCAATCGCCAGGGGAACACCCCATTAAAGACTCCACCGACAACAGGAGTATTCGGTTCGCGACTGGCCTCGATGGGATATAACTGAGCATCGGTACTAAGCCCTTGGTCACCAATAAAAAGGCCACAAAGCTGGTCGAGCGAAGCTATATACCAACGTAATTCATCGGGGTCGATAATAGTATCTCCGTCAAGGTCGCGGTTACGTAGTAGTACTGAATACAAGCCGGACATATATTCATCTTTAAGCTTCAGGTCATTCTCGCTATAATCAATATAGGTATCCCAACGCAAAGTTGAATTTATATTTTTATTCGCCCCCGTACCACTCACCAAATTTATCAGACACGCTGTATTGTAAAGTCCATCGGTTTTTGATGTATTGTCGGGAGTGTATGCAGGCTTATGCGCATTAGTTAAATTTCCGAGGCGTTCATCGGGGTGATAGAACCACGCCATATTTTCTGTTTCATCCTTCGTCTCACATCCCCAAGCCTTATCCAAATCTGTTCGGTCCTGACTAATATTGTATGGCGTTTGTATTGAATTTTGACGAATTGTAAGAATACTTCCCGTTACAGAGCTATCGTCATCGGCACTGCGATTGTTCTTGCAAAGAATGTGCATAAGACGATTGGGCTGATTAACAAATTTTTTCCATAGTATGTCGGGGTCGTTGGGATTCATAGGGTTCGTCTCGTAGTAGAATTCATCTACAAATACTGTAAATTTCATTTCGCCATTCTTGTCGAAGAGGCTCTCTTTACCCTCTCTCCACGCAGCGACCTCGCTTTTTACCATATTGAGCATTTCTATAACAGTAAGCAATCTACTGTTATCTGCCGGGTACAGTTGGTTGCTATCCGAATATTTATTATCACCCGACACTTTATCATTAAGCATAAATTCTACCCATTTATAGTCGAGGTCGTTGTAAATTTCTTGTCCGGAATCATCTTTTAAAGGAATACCTTCGCGACCGAAAGGTGTACGAACATACCAGGTCATGTTATCTATGTCTACTTCGGAAGCACGGATAGTATATACTCGCTGACCATAGTGAGCATCGAATGTATAAATATCCTCCTCGGCCTCGTACAGATGACCCATAGCACCGGGCTGGTCCTCGGTTATTCCATCGAGATTGTCGTTTGAGGTATCAACCTCAACCTCTATTTTATCGACACCCTTGATGTTAATGGTATATTTGTAATGTGTGTTACGCAGTACATCATAATTATCTTTATCGGTGGCAAAATCGCCTAAATGCACATAATAGGTAACGTCGGCTATGAGATGCTGTTCACTTGTCAATCCCGGATCGACAATCATTTTAAGCTCTCCTTTGATAATTATATATGTAGCAAGTTCGGGAGCATATTCCCACAGTCCGTTATCGTTATTATACGACCCGTCGGCATTTTTATTTCTGCGGTCGCGATGGTGATAATTACCATCGACACTCTTTTTTAAATTCGATGAGCATTTATTCTCTAAGGTGTAGAAAGAAAAACCATGTAATACACCACCTGTGGCATCACCATCGACAACCTCGTTCTTTGTTGTCTCAAAATTTTTGGGGCTGAGGTTGAAGTACGAATCCTCGACCAATTGCAATGGAATGTCATTAGATACAAGATGTGAACTTTTGGGTAAATTTATCACCTGCCACGATTCCGGGGTAAATTCCTCAACCTGCTGATTATCATGTTCTTCATTGGGATTTATACGCACATTCACCTCAACTTTTGCATCTAAACGGTGAAGCATAATTTTCCCACCGGGCACAGTAATATCTCCGTTAGTAGATATACTGACATTATTCACGCTGCCCGTCATCATAAAATATCCGGCGTTACGGTCGGGAATCTCTTGATTAAGAGAAACCACTAATTCATTAAGATCGCTTTTTGTACGCACAAGCCCCAAACGCTCTTGCGAAATATTCATAAAGTCGAGGTCGATATTAGCAATCAATACAATCTCGGCATTTGTCGAAACGCTTGGCAGACTCATGTGCAGCGTTCCATTTGTCTGAACGGCTGTATTGCTCGACGACATATTATTTACCGTCCAATATTCTTTGTCGGTTGTCCTATCAAGGTTACTTTCATCAAAGTAGCGACCGTATATCTTATTACTGTTTGCAAAGACAAACACGTACATATTACGTACCATCGACTCATAGTGAAGGTCGTATGTGGTACGGGTTTTTATCTCTATCTGCTCACTGTCAGTGGCACCAAAATTAAGAACAACATCGACAGGTTTGCCCACAACGCCAAAATGTATTAATTCATCGTCGGTGCAAGCCGTTAGTAACAGACAGCCGTATGCTATAAGTATGCTTTTTATTAACCAATCCTTCATGTTCCTCCTATTTTAATCGAATGTTACATCGCCGTTTACTTCGTTCCAATCTGAAACTTCAAACTCGAGATTACCAGTTTTTTCGTTATATGTAACATTTACCAATATCTCTATAAAGTCGTTGCGACGAATGGCCGTAAGGGGAGAAGCCTCTCCTGAATTTTTGTCTATAATATTTATAGGAATAGTCTCCTCGTGTTCAATTTCCGCTACTTTGGATTCCTTAGTTACCTTATATAGATAAAAATTACGACGATTTTGGTTTCTGCTCGAGTTATGTCCGCATACAGTGCTGCCGTTCACCGAAAGATAATAATTAAAATTACTGTCCCTGAAACGAATATAGCTGCCGCTTGTGCTTGGACTGAAATAATCCGAGGAGCCCGGATTAACTGTCAATGGTACACGACTGCCGTTTATTCCCGAACTTTGCATGAAATAGCCTGTCGCGCCCATTGATTCTATCGTAAACATATTTGAGCCTTGATAGGCGCGGGTAAACTTCCAAACATAATTATGGTTCAGCTCCCCATTAGTGAGGTAAGAGGTTCCCGAACCTACACTGTTGCCATTTGCGTAAAGATATCTTCCGGAATTTGTATTATAAATAACATACATTCCTTCATCTATTAAACCGGCATTGTTTATTGCAGTGGTATTGACAGAATAAACCTCTTCGGAGTCTCCTTCGTACTTCAATCCTAATGTGTAGCTGTAATTTCCTCCTGTACTTTCAAGAAGATAGGAATCGAAAATAGTCTGCTCGGAAACACCCCCTGAACTTGTAATCTTTTCTATTACCTTATTCTGAACAAAAGGTGTAATTGCATCAGACGATGTTACCACAGGCGAGACATTGGCCGTACCCCCTTCAGCGAAAAGGTCGGCACTCTGCTGTGTGAACTTTTGCGCAAGGCTGAAATTTTCGATAGTAAGGTTGCTGAGCGAACTTTGATTGCGTACGTTAATGCGCAGTCGAGCGTATGTCCTTAGCAATTCGCCACTGACAGTGTTTACTCCGGGTGTCAGGCTTATGTTTTTTTTCAATGTTAGCGGATAGGGTGTACGGTGGTTGCACATATTGTTGCCCGAGGATGTTACCCGCAGGCCACTTGTCACATTATCCTCGGTAACATTGGAAAGGTTACCCGTAAGCCCTGCGTAGTTGCCATAGTTTGCCACGGCATAAAGCTCGTAGCTTTTGCTATAGTCAAGATTGGTGAAGCTGACGGTAGCCTCGGTGTTTGCGTTAGCGAATCGCGGGTCGTCGGCCTCGAGTACAGTAGAAGAGGCCACTCTGTTACCATCGAGAATAAACACTGCAAGGCGATACATCTTGCGACCATCAACAAATAGTTCCTCCTCGCTGACAGTGCCATCGTCGTCAAGGTCCTCGACGCCGCGTGTTCTTATTGTATTTTCCGAGCTTTTAATGGTAAGATGAAGCGAAGCACCACCCTCGGGGTGGGGAAAATCATTATTACTGCACGCCACCCACAGCAGCATGGCACACAGCAACAACATATTTCGTAATATATTCATTTTCATCAACATCGCTTATAATGTAATATCGTGGCTCGAGTCAATATGGTTCCAAGGAGCAATTTTTAGATTAACAGTAACCTCGGAGCCTCGTATTTCGAGCATATATGTATATTTATGTCCATCTTCATAAGTGATGGCCGGAATATTCACCGAAAAGACCTGTGCACCGGCATTTTTCAGTGTATAGCAGAATTGCAGTGTCCCCTCTTTTACTGTCTGAGGAACGAACAGCAACCAACCATCGTTGCGTGTATATTCTTCTCCTTGCAGCCCATCGTTGGCTGTGTAGAGTGTATTTTCGTAGTTAAAGCTTACCCCCTGATGTTTCCACACATACATGGGTGCCACCGACGACTCGTAAGGGTACCATATAATGTCGGGCGCAGCGTTGCCCGAGTGTACCAGATACCCCGAGGGTGAGAAAAGGTTAGTGGCATTATTTTTATTTTGCAACCAGCAAGATGTTACAACCTCGCCGACAGCGGGCACAAATCCATCAACAGCCCTTACCTTGAACATGACAGCGGCAAAAATGTGCTGCATATGAAGTTTAACAGGCTCGGATAATCTTGCGGTTCTTGTATCGACCTGCGTTGCAGCAACCAAAAGGTCCTCTTGCAGCGTCAAAGTATTTATGGGGCCACCCTGCATCATGGTAGCATCCATCTGTGTCATTAGGCTTGTCATCAGCTTTTGCGGATAACAGGCACGAAAATCGTATACAGCCTGCGACTCCCAATAGCGAGCCTCGCCCGGATAGTTCCAGTTGTATGTTTCGGGGCTGAAAGTAAGAGGAGTGGCTATAAATTCTTTGTAAGTTGTATTTTGTCCGTTGGTGTTTACGCTATAATCCCCCCATACACCAACAGTCTCGTTGGAACCGTTTGCGAGCGGAGTACACGACGTTTGCAGCAGGTTATTATTAACCAATGCTCGTGTATTTTCCGGTACAATATTCCAGCTTATGGGGTAGCGACGAACCGGTTCCGGCTCGGGAAGCAGAAAATCTGCTTCCCGAGCACAACCGGCGATAGTCAGTAACGCTGTCAGGAATAAATATGTACGACAGAGTTTTTTCATTCTAAACTATTTTACAAACAATTAGATTACTGGATTGTGTAGATAAGTGTGGGAACAGGAAGCCAGTCTGTTGTTGTAGGCTCGAAGTAGATACGCTTGTTCTGGCCGAATGCTATACGGTAGATGTATCTTTTACCCATTTCCCATTCTGTAATTTTAGCACCACCCTCCTGAGCAAAGTCTGTGAGCTTGATAGTAGCAGTGTTCTCCATTACTTTCTTCAAAGTAGGATCATCGGGGTTGGTAATCTTGTTGTACACAACAGTTATATATGCCTCGGCAGGTACAGCTTGGGGAATAAGCAACAAAGCAGACTCTTTCTGTGTAAACTGTGCGGGAACTGTTGTAACATCAACTTTGCCAGTTGCAGAGATGGTAGGTGTAAAGTCTGCCTCTGTAGCTGCTGCAGGATTTTCCCACTTAGCCACGCCAGACAACTTATCTGTTGCTTCATCAATATTCTGGTTGAAGTCTGCCTGCTGAATAAATTTTCCGTGAAGCTTTACTGAAGTAATCTCGTAGTTTACACTCTCATCCTCTTTCTCAGTTGAGAATACGATTGATGACAATGCGTGGTGGAATACCAAAGGTACAGCAGAAGAACCGTTGTTGTTCTTGTTTCTGTCAACTACACGGTCAGAGTACATAAGGTCATATTGATCATTTGCACTAACTTCTGTCTTAAAGCCTTGAATCTGCAAACCTGCAGCAGTGTGTGATACAGTAGCACCGGCAGCAGCAGTGCCAAATGCTGCAGGAGAGTAAGCTGCAAATGCCAAATTGTAGTCAATCTCGGGCCAGTAGTAAACATTTTCTGTGTACCAATATTTACTTTCATTACCCTGGTTCTTTGCTACATCACCAGCTGCCTGGAAGTAATCATCTGTACCAGTTTCCCATCCGGCTAAAGTACCTTTGTAAGATTTAGAGTAAACCTTAAAGTCCTCTCTGAAATCGTAAAGAGTACCGATAATTTCACCCTGTACATTTGCTCTTGTCTTCATCATGGCAGGAGCATCAAAGCGCATTACCTGCGACTGGTTAGCCGCCGTAAAGTCCTCATTCTCGCAGCCTGTAAGTGCTACACATAACATAGCTGCACCAAATAACATCTTTTTCATGTTAATAAAAATTTAAAGGTTAATAAATAATTAGTTTTTTTGTTTCTATTTTAATATTTAAATGGTTATTGTTCCTTCTATTTCGTCCCAGTCGCTTACACCGGGGGTCATTCCTCCGCCGGTATCTTCACCGTTGGGCGGGTCTATTTTAATTACCTTGTCAATGATTATCCATTGTTTGTCCCTTACCTCGGGGGTATCGAACATGTCCGTTATTCTTAATGTCTCAGTCTGTATGGTGTTGTCTATGACGTTAAACTCGAATGTTATTTCCAGGTCATTTTCTTCGGCGGGCAGCTTGCCAAAGGTGTTGAACGTTGCATAAGCTACTGTGGCTAATGTTTGTTCGCCTGTTGCGCGGTTCCTCTCCAAGCCGTTGTTCAGGCCAAAGTAGACGCTTGTTACATCGTTCTCGACCATTTTACCATCGTACATCGTCTTTGAACCCGACATTCCCGAGAGCAGTGCTACAGCCGAACGTACATATTCCACGCCTACCACACTTATCTGCAGATAGTAGGTCTTTACTATTGTCTGGGCCACCGGGTGGGTATTTTGCTCGGTCATTATGGTGTCGGGGTGTCCTGTGTAGCTGTCCGAGGAAACCTCCACACCCTCTACCTTTGCAACAAACAGGTGGTCGGGCTGTTTACAGATAATATCATCGTCCAATTCTCCACGCGAACCAAATATTCTGTTGGCCTCTTCCGATGTTAGCGGCTTTGTGTAGGCGGTCATCGTTGAGTAGTCATTCTGGTTGCGTATTTTTGTATATTGCGTGTCGAAATTGTAGGCCATCATGTTGTATCGGCCGTCGGGCACGTTCAGCAATCCTTGTATATAGTAGCCTCGCTCGTCCTTACCGCTGTCGTGAAGGTAGCGTTCGGTTACTACCCTTCCGCTCGCTTCGTCGCAGAATACCACGCGCAGCATCTGCGGAGAATAATATTCGGGCTTTTTCTTTGTCTCGTCGTAAAAGCCATAGCTTACATTGCGTATATGCTCGTCAATATAGACGCGGACAAAGGTATTCTCGGGAAGTTCCATCAATTCCAAAGGACGATGCTCGCAGCCCGAGCTGAACAACAGCACCAATATCCACACAAACGAAACGAGGGTGCGACGAGCGAACTTTTTACTGTTCATCGGGCACCTCCTTTCTTTTTTGTGGTTATAGTTATTGGCCATACAAGGGAAATTTGTGCTTTTGTAGGGCCTATGTAGTTATATGTGCCATGATTTTCTACGTCACGCCACAAGATTGTATAATCGCTGCTGGGGGCATATTTTCTATAAGGAATTGATGCGTAACCAAATGACAGAGAAAATTCTAAGTTGAAGTATTTTCCCAATGGCCTTGCGTAACCATAGCTGAGGCCCGCACTCCAATGTTCGCCTTGACGGCAGAATTCTCGTGCCCATTCAAAATCCCATTTACCCGATTCGGCATATGCTCCTAAGAAATGACCCATAAGTTTGTCTCTCTTGCGACCATATTTAGTAGTGGGCATGGGCTTGAACCACCATCGTGCTTCGGCTCCAATGCTTAGGAAACGTATGCAATATTTATTATTGCCCTCGCCCCATCGCCACCAGGGGAACTGATGGTAGTAGAGTGCCGAAAGGTTCTTTGCAAAGGGCACTTCTATCGAGTAGTTCACAAGGGTGAATAGGTCGTAAAGAAGGTTGCTCTTAAGTGCAAGGATGGTTTTTTGTTCGCTATATTCGGGTGTCTGCACCGGAAGAGCGGCATCTATGCGCTTAGGAAATTCAAGTTCGGGCTCTTTAAACTCGACACGTACGGGACGATCGGGGGATATATACATACACACCCATGTTGCCAAACGTAGCTTGGGCATGTGGTTGCGAATAATGTAGTTGAATGTGTAGCCATTGTCAAGATTCTTTAGTCGCCACTTTTTATTTTCGGTGGGAATATGCGCGTGTATGATATTCATCACCGCATTGCGATTGGCTAGATGGTAATTTGCTTCAAGCTCCGACTCAAGGCCTTCCCAGTTCTCGCCCATGGGACGAAGATGGATATTTTCGGGCTTTAACACACTGTTTTTGGGAAGGTTCTTAAGAATAAATTCACGCGCTGCAAGTGCACGCTTCTCGGCGAGCCATTTATTGCGCAAAAAAGGTCCCTCGGGCGAAGCGTAAGCGTAGACTGTGATGCTGTCAATCTGTGGCGAACGGGCAAGAATATCCTTTATACGGAATATCTGATAGGCATTATCAAGATAATTCTCGTCAATTTCAATGTCGTCGCAAATATAATAAAGAACGTAACGGTCGCTGCTGATACTATCGGCGACTGCCTGTCCCTTAGAAGGTAACGCCCCTAATATCAACAACATCAGTGCTAAAAATATTCCGCTACAATGCTTTTTCATATACTATTCTGCAAATGCCACCGGAGGAATACCCACCATTGATGAATAAGTCGAATTACTGCAACCTAAACTTAAAGCAATAATCACAATGCTATTCTTTGCAAATATACACAAAAAATGAATATTTTTTTTATACCGAAAGTAAATATTAGGCAAATAGCATAAAATTGTTCAAAATAACCTAAACAAGTGTTTAAATGTAATAAAAAAATCAAATAAGAATAGCTTCGGCGCTAATTCATCAAGAAACGCATGACAGCCCCCATAATCTCAGCTCTGAAATTATCCTGCAAAATAGTCTCGAATGGGAAACTAGTGGTAAGCACACGGTAATTGTCGGCAAAAGCGACACCCGCACTCTCGCGACACTTGTCAAAAACAAACGCAACAAATGAATTTCCCACAGGAGCCAAAATATCAGGGCGAGTAACAGCATAACACTTTTCGCTGATACCGCGATTCACCTCAAAAGTAAGATTAGAACCAAATATACTATTCTCGGACATATCTGCAACATAGCCTCCATAATCGAATTTCAATATATTCCGGATAAATGCGCGGTCACTATCGTTGCGTGCCATGTCACTTGCAATGTACGCGCCACTCACAAAAATGCGCCCTCCCGCCTCGCAATAAGAGGTTATTTTATTCTGCAATTCCGCAGGAAAAGTCTTGTATGCACGATTATATCCAAGCACCGAACCTTTACCACCCTGCTTTTCACAGCCCAATATTAGGTCCACTGCATCATATTTTCCCAACTGAACATAATCGTTCATCACAGCCTCGCTCGAACAAGAAACGTACGAATATTCGTTGGCAACAAGAGCCTTGCCATGAATATATGGGTAGTTGAAAGTATTTCCGGCAACGAGCATCCCCTCAAGCTCGCATCCGCTGAGTCCAAGACCATCCTCGAAGCCTGTATTTATACGCTCAAAGTCAAGCTGTCGGCCGCAATATTCGGGAGTGCGCATATAGGGGACACCCGGGTCAGCATCAATATCAAAACCCGCAAGAGAATTACTGTTCACCACAGCAGGGCCGCTCAAGCGGTGAAAGCCATTCACAACAACCACCCTGCCCTTCTCCACCTTTGAAATACAAGCAGACAGCTCTTCTGATGGAAAACTTTCCCCACCTTCGTTTAAGGCCGCAACCTTAAAGCTGTACTGCACATCGGGAAGCACCGGAAACACTATTGCATTGCTCTCGACCACTCGACCATTGTCATACTCATTATCATTTATTTTTGTGTATAGAATATACTTTTTGGCCACTGCGGTAGGCTCCAGAGGATCCTCGACCGGCATCCACGCCAGACGTAAAGTATTTGCTTCATCGCCAAAGTCAATGGAAAAATCTTTTACAGGCAACGGCTGCACAATATAGTCGCGACCATGTACATAGGCAAGATGTTTAAGCAGAGCCTTGTAAACGGCACGTGCAATTACAAATTTGAAGTTCGGGTCGTGGCCGTATGCCATGTCTATAAAATTCTGATGCGACAGAGACTCAAAAATCATAGATGGCACATAAGGTATGCGCGATTCACTGTAACTTTTATCAAGAATGCCGCGACACGACCATCTGAAGCCATACGTCTCGCCAATGTCACGCTGAACACAGTTAAGAATGTAACTGATAAAGTCGCGCGAAATATATCGCGAAACACCCGTAGGCAAAGTACCATCCTCGTAATCGGTGGTAACAACGCCCAAAGAGCCAATAACCTCATCTTCCTCGGAAATTCCCGCATCCGAATGAAAGCCGAAAGTCATTTCTATAGGTACGCGCAACCCCGCAGAGTCGGGACAATATACCGAGCCGCCAACAAGATGATTAACTGCACGTGAGCGACTGTTAATATCATCATTATAATCACGTTCGCCCTCGCTGGGAGAGTAAACTTTATAAGGAAAGCCACTATATTGCAAGGCGTATCTTGCCCCCTCGAGGAAACGAGGCAAATTGCTCACTTTAAGACTGTCACCACGAGCAACAATGCCCATTCCTCCACCGAATCGAACAGCGTCGGCCGTAACAACACCACCGTAAGCACTCTCATTAGAAAGCACCACCGACTGATTTTCGTGGATTCCCTTCTTGAAATAGAAAGAACCCAGATAGACCCACGTTCCGCCACCCATCTGCTGGTTCACATGGAAATTAGTGACCCCACCACTGTGCAACACACTGTAACGCGCATCGGGCACACTACCCTCGAGCGTCTGATACGATACATACACCCCATACTCGCCATCCTCGGGAATATCGGGCAACCATTTTGCAAGTGCCGTTGCACCCTTTTCGGCTGAGACACAGGCAGTTACACGCACCGTACCCTCACTGAAAGGATTCTCGCCATCGACGTAAAATGTATCGCGCGGCGCAAATCCCGCATATTGCGAAACGCTCCACGCAGCATTGCCCTCGTGCTCCTCGACATATTGCGAGCTACCGGTGGTTGCATCATTATCGACAACCACAGAGTGTCGTTGCCAGCTTCTCTCGCGTGGAGTGTATACTAATGCCCCGGCATTCTCGAGCATAGGCATAAGGAAAGGAACAACTATCGACTGTGTAAAAAGGTCCTCTGTGGTGCAGAAAAGCGAAGGTCGTTGCCACTGCCACAAATTTTTATCGGCCGAATAGACACGCCCGTGACTCTGCCACAGAGCAATGTGCCTGCCATCGAGCCCCGATGCAATCGCGTAAGGACGCGACACATTGCGCACCCACGCATGCCCCGCATAATCACGTCCGTTCCACAAACGAGTATCATCAACCGCCTTCTTCTTTCTATATATATTAGGTACAAGATACTCTATGCGACGATGATTGGCAATAATTTCAATATTGTACTTTTTATACGAAGATGGAAGAGCCTCTTTCAATCCACTGTATATATTGTCGACTAATTCGGGAGTAAAAACCTGTGAACCGAAATTTTTATTCGTATATATAGTTATTTTTTTTCGTCCGATGACAATATTGCCACGTTTGCGCTCCAGCCCACAATTTTTCAGACGAAGAGTTTCGGGATTATAATTCGCAAAATACTCCTGTATGGCACGCACAGCCTGCTTATCATCGTTACGCGCCGAAACAACAGCAACAAACAAACAGACAATAATCGACAAAAGCCACCTTAACCTCATGCAATAAAATATTAAAAAGTTTTTTACGGTAGATTCTGAAAACAACATAGCAAACAGAACCTACCGTAAATTTATAAAATCTCAATAATAACCAATATTAACCTTTCTGAATCTCGGCAACAATTTCCTTTGCCTCTTTGTCAAACGACTCACACAAAGTATTAAAATAAGCCGAAGCCTTCATTCCCGGCTGTTTGTAACTCACACGAGCCACATAATCATTATTAAGAACAATAATTCTTTCGAAAAGCGCATTCCACTCGGCAGCGTCCCTGTCGGAATTCATAGCAACATAAACAGCCTGTGACAAAAGTTCACTTGAAATATAACCTATTACTTTCTTTAAATTTTTTCTGCTTGCCATAATTTTATAATTTTAGTTGAAAATGTAGTTGTAAAGGTAAGCCATAAGATTTAAAATTGCAAGAATCGAATAAAAAAACAACAAATAAAAAGAAAAAGAGAATAAAAAACAGCAAAGTGCTTTTACAATTCATAAAAAAAAACGAAATTTGCGAATATTTTGAACCTAATTGTAACAAATATGAAAATAAGCGCATTGCAACAAGCAAGGGCTGCATACCAGCCCAAATTGCCTCAGGCATTGAAAGGTGTAGTGAAAATCTCTGAAGGTTCTGCAACTAAGTCAGTTGCCGACGAAGAGGCTATCAGCAAAATGTTCCCCAACACTTACGGTCTTCCCATCGTAACATTCGAGTGTGGCGGCGAAGAGGTTAACTACCCTGCAATAAACGTAGGCGTAATACTTTCAGGAGGTCAGGCTCCCGGTGGACACAATGTTATTGCCGGTCTTTTTGACGGAATCAAAAAACTTAACGCAGACAGCCGTCTCTATGGCTTCCTCATGGGGCCCGGCGGTCTTGTTGACCACAACTACAAAGAGCTTACAGCAGACATCATCGACGAGTATCGCAACACCGGTGGCTTTGACATTATCGGTTCGGGACGCACAAAACTCGAAAAAACAGAGCAGTATGAGAAAGGTCTCGAGATTCTTAAAGAACTTGACATTAAAGCACTCGTAATTATCGGTGGCGACGACTCCAACACTAACGCTTGCGTTCTTGCCGAGTACTATGCAGCAAAGAACACAGGTATTCAGGTAATCGGTTGTCCCAAGACCATCGACGGCGACCTTAAGAACGCTTACATCGAAACATCTTTCGGATTTGACACAGCATGTAAAGTGTACTCTGAGGTTATCGGTAACATCGAGCGCGACTGTAACTCGGCACGCAAATATTGGCACTTCATCAAATTGATGGGTCGTTCGGCGTCACACATCGCACTTGAGTGCGCATTGCAGACACAGCCCAACATCTGTATCATTTCTGAGGAGGTACAGGAGAAGGCATTGTCACTCGACGACATTGTAACATCAATCGCACAGGCAGTAGCCAACCGCGCAGCAGCCGGCAACAAATTCGGAACAGTACTTATCCCCGAGGGACTCATCGAGTTTATCCCCGCAATGAAGTCTCTCATCGCCGAGCTTAACGACTTTTTGGCTGTTAAGGGCGAGGAGTACGCAGCTATCAAGCCCGCCGACCAGCGCGAATATATCATCAACAACCTCTCTGCCGAAAATGCAGCTGTTTACGCAAGCCTCCCCGCAGGCGTTGCACGCCAGCTTACACTCGACCGCGACCCCCACGGAAACGTACAGGTGTCACTCATCGAGACAGAGAAACTTCTCTCGGAGATGGTTGGAAACAAGCTCGCAGAGTGGAAGAAAGAGGGCAAATTCAACGGCTCATTCAACGCACAGCACCACTTCTTCGGTTACGAAGGACGTTGCGCAGCTCCCTCGAACTACGACGCAGACTACTGCTATTCACTCGGTTACACAGCATCGCAGCTCATCGCATCGGGCAAGACCGGTTACATGGCATCTGTTCGCAACACAACAGCACCCGCAGCAGAATGGGTAGCAGGTGGAATCCCCATCACCATGATGATGAACATGGAGCGTCGTCACGGTGAGATGAAGCCCGTTATTCAGAAAGCCCTTGTAGACCTCAACGGCGCACCCTTCAAGGCATTTGCTGCGAAGAGAGACGAGTGGGCAAAAGAGACATGCTACGTATACCCCGGCCCCATCCAATACTTCGGCCCCACAGAGGTATGCGACCAGACAACAGCAACTCTTGCTCTTGAGCAGGCTAAGTAATTGACTATAAAAGCCTGATGGCAGTAAAGAAAGATACAAACAAACAGAGCGGCGGACGGAAGAAAACAACTTCCGCCCGCCGCTCGTATCGTAAAAAGAAGAACAAGGACCTGCCACGCTGGATATATGTAATAACAGCAGCGTGCTTCTCATTTTTCTTTATCGTCGGCTCGTACTATCTCTTTTTTCGGCCATATTTCTACCGTTTCCGTCCATGCTTTAACCATAAATATTACGATGTTTGCATGCCTGCGGGACACTCGGTTTACGGCATCGACGTTTCGCGCCACCAAGGGGACATCGATTGGGATACGCTTAAAAACGGCAACCACCCCGACGCACCCATAAGCTTCGTATACATAAAAGCCAGCGAAGGAAGCGACTTTAAGGATATAAAATTCAAAGAAAATTTTGAAAATGCACGCAAACATGGCTTCATACGCGGTGCGTATCACTATTTCAGCACTACATCTTCGGGAGTGTCACAAGCCAACCTGTTCATAAGCATGGTTAAGCTGTCGCCAGGCGACCTTCCGCCTGTACTTGACATTGAGGAAAAGCCGAAAAACAAGAAAAAATATATAGAAGAGGTAAAAATATGGCTGAAAAAAGTCGAGGAGCATTATGGGGTGAAGCCTATAATATACGCTTCGAGCAAATACAAGAAAAAATACCTTGACGACCCATTCTTCAAAGAGTATCCATCGTGGGTGGCACACTATTATATCCCCGAACTGCGCGAGGGCGAAGAGTGGCTCATGTGGCAATGTACCGACCTTGGAGTGTTGCCGGGAATAAAAGAAAAGGTGGATATTAATATCTTTAACGGTAATAAAAAGCAGTTTAAAAATCTGCTCATCGACTGATTATCAATCTGTATAGCTTGCGCTTGAGGCTGAATAAACGCGCCACGCTTCGACAAGATTCTGAAAATCCTGCGGAAGTTCCGAATTAAAATACATATCTTCTCCTGTCGTCGGATGCACAAAGCCGAGAGTCTTTGCGTGCAGTGCCTGACGCGGACACATTCTGAAACAATTGCGTACAAATTGGCTGTACTTACTAAAGTGTGTACCTTTAAGAATCTCGTCTCCGCCGTAACAATCGTCACTGAAAAGCGTGTGACCAATATGTTTCATGTGCACCCTTATCTGATGCGTGCGACCCGTCTCGAGATTACACTCGACAAGCGACACGTAGCTTAAACGTTCGAGCACACGATAATGGGTAACGGCACTTTTGCCAACCTCGGGGTCGGACGACACACACATCTGCAATCTGTTACGCGGATTACGGGTAATATTTCCCTCAATTGTTCCGGAATCTTCCTTTACCCTGCCCCACACTACTGCATTATAAGTACGTTTGGTAGTTTTTTTGAAAAATTGCATTCCAAGATGAGCCTTTGCATAAGGAGTCTTTGCAACGACCAAAAGCCCGGAGGTATTTTTATCTATTCTATGCACAAGGCCCACCTGCGGGTCGTTTGGGTCAAAATCGCTGTTGTTGCGCAGATGCCATGCAACGGCATTTATAAGCGTACCGTGAGTATTTCCGCAGCCGGGGTGCACAACAAGTCCGGCGGGCTTGTTTACAACCATCAGTTCTTTATCTTCGTAGACAATGTCAAGCGGAATATCCTCGGGAACAATAGTATTGTCATACGCGGGAGTGTCCATGGTTACTGTAACTACGTCACAAGGCTTTACTTTGTAGTTACATTTCACGGGGCGTCCGTTTACCGACAGCGAACCTGCCTCGGCCGCCTGCTGTATCTTGTTACGGGAAATATGAGCAATGTGCTCTACAAGAAACTTATCGACACGTAACGGCGACTGACCTTTGTCCGCAACGCAACGATACTCTTTAAAAAGAGTTTCATCGTCAAAAGCTCCTTCTGGTACATCTTCAACTAAAATATCGTTCAAAAAATCCTCTTCAACAGCCATACTTTTTATTCGAACCATGAATCATCAACAAGAACATCATCGACTTTCTCTTTCTCGTCACCGCTTCCAATAACAAGAGTAAGCGTGGAACCAAGAGGAACCTGAGCCGCCGTCTTTAATGTATCCTTGCCCCTGATTACCGAGTATACCCAATCTTTTTCCCCGGCAACAGTTATATGCTCTGTTAGTTTAAAACCGGCTGCACGCAAACGTGCCTCGGCCTCGCGCAAAGAGCAGTTGTCAATAACATCGGGTAACTGCATTGTAGGCTCTTTACCCGAATTTAATGTCAGTTGAATTTTGCGGCCTTTTTTAACCTTTGCCGCACCTGCGGGACGCTGTTCCAGAATCTCATTCTCGGCTGCACCCTTCTGATATTTATAATCAACAATTTCGTAACCCAGAAGTTTCTCGTTCAACAACTGCGCACCCGCATCGAGCGACTGCCCGCAAACATTGGGAACTTCAATCACCTTTCCATGCAAAGTATAATCATCGAGCCATGCAAGCACAGCAAAAGGAATAGTGACAACCACTGCCACCATTGCTATAAAATTTACAAGAATAATTCTTTTTGTTCTTTTTTTCATTTATTCGAATATATCAATCGAATACAAAGGTACAAAAAAAACAGAGCGCACACAACCCTATACAAAGTTTTTCACACGCGCACATTTAAAAATAGAAAAATTATTATATATTTGCAAACTAAAGTTTGCGTACATAACAGGATTTTTTATTTTAACCTTATATTAATACACTATGAAAAAATTCTTTTCTTTAATGTTGCTTGCCATCTTCACACTGGCGGCACATGCTGAAGATTATGTAATTTCCACAAAAAACACCATGATGGTGCTTAGTGGAAAGCAAGGCGAACGCCTTAATTTTGTTTACTATGGCCCCACAGCATCTGTAAGCGACATTCGCGCCACAGGCAACGCTGTCAATTGGGGAGCATACCCCACATTCGGTACACATTGTACAGCCGAGCACGCAATGTTGGTAACACACCCCAATGGCGACAACTCTTTGGAACTTGCCATCGAAGAGGTTAAACAGTACAAAGAGAACGAGGCTAACGTAACCGAATTTATAATGAAGGACAAAGTATTCCCTCTCTACGTTAGCATATTGTACAAGGCAATTCCCGATGTTGATGTAATCAAAGTATCGACAGTTATCACAAACAAGGAGAAAAAAGCCGTTACTCTTAACCGTTACGCATCAGCTTACCTTCCCATTAAATCAAACGAAATGTGGCTTTCATACCTCGTTGGCGGTTGGGGCGCAGAGTGTCAGCTTGTCGAGCAGCCCATCAATCGCGGTAGAACTGTTGTCGGCAACCACGATGGTGCGCGCACATCATTCGTAACACACCCCTCGTTCATGGTGTCACGCGGCGAGCCCCAGGAGCACGAAGGCATTGTAATTGGTGGTACACTCTTGTGGACAGGTAACTACGAGCTCTCTTTCCTCAACGAGAGCAATTCAAACTTTGTTGAGATTACAGCCGGTATCAACCCCGAAGCATCGGCATACACATTGGAGCCCAAAGAGAGCTTCGTAACTCCCGAACTTGCGCTCACATGCAGCAACGAGGGTAAGGGTGGCGTCAGCCGTAACTTCCACCGTTGGGGACGCAAATACCAGATTATCGGTGGTACTCAGGAGCGCGATATTCTCCTTAACAGTTGGGAAGGTGTATATCTTAGAGTAAACCAGGAAGCTATGGACCAGATGATGAAGGAATTCTCTTCCATTGGTGGCGAGCTGTTTGTAATGGACGACGGTTGGTTCGGTGACAAATATCCTCGCGACAAGGACAACTCTTCACTTGGCGACTGGATGGTATGCAAGAAAAAACTTCCTCAAGGCGTGGAAGGTCTTATAGAAACATCAAAGAAATATGGCATTAAATTCGGTATCTGGATTGAGCCCGAAATGACAAACTCATTGAGCGAGCTTTACGAGAAACACCCCGATTGGGTACTTCGCCAAGAGGAGCGCGAGCCTGTTAAGGGTCGTGGAGGTACTCAGATGATGCTTGACATGACAAACCCCGAGGTTCAGGAACATGTATTCAAGGTAGTTGATGACCTTATGCAGGCTAACCCCGAAATTTACTATATGAAGTGGGACGCAAACTTCTCTATCGCAAATGCAGCTTCACTCTACTTGCCCAAGAAGAAACAGTCACACCTTTACATAGAGTATCACAGAGGACTCATCAAGACTCTCGAGCGTATCCGCGCAAAATATCCCGACCTTGTTATTCAGCTTTGTGCAAGCGGTGGCGGTCGTCTGAACTATGCATACTTCCCCTACTTCAACGAGTGCTGGACAAGCGACAACACCGATGCTGTACAGCGTCTCTTCATCCAGTGGGGTGTATCGCAGTACTATCCCTCTAACGTAATGGCTGCTCACGTAAGTGCATCGCCCAACCACCAAACTAAGCGTGTTACTCCTTTGAAATTCCGTTTCGACGTTGCAATGACCGGTCGTTTGGGTATGGAAATGAAACCCTCTGACCTTTCAGAGAAAGAGAAAGAGTTTGCAAAGAATGCAATCGCAACATACAAAAATATCCGTCCCGTTATTCAGCAGGGTGACTTGTATCGTCTCATCTCTCCGTACGAAAAGAAGCCTTATGTTTCTGTAATGTACGTAACTCCCGAGAAAGATCGCGCAGTTTATTTCCTCTATCGTACACAGTACATCCGCAGCCAGCTTAACGAGTCAAGAGTGCTCAAAGGCCTCGACCCAAACAAGAAGTATATGTTCCGCGAGCTTAACGCCGAAAATCCCAAAAGAAAGAGCAGTCTCGAGGGTAAGGTTATCAGCGGTAAAGTTCTTATGGAGCAGGGCTTCTACTTGAGCATCGAGAAAGAGCTTGGTAGTGCCGTTTACGAACTTATTGCACAGTAATATTGTTTTATAAATTTTAAGAGAGTGTGGCATTTTGCCACACTCTCTTAAAATTTATAAAGTATTTATCTTCCTCAAAAACATGAAAAAAACAGCCCTATATATAATTGCAACAGTTGCCCTGCTTTTATATGCAACGTCGGCAAGGTGCGAACCTTCCAGCAAAAAAGTCACAAATAAAAGAGTCGAAATTTTTCCAACAACAACAAGCAAAGCAATACCCTACCGCATACCCGCAATAACAACAACATACGACGGAAACCTCTTGGCTGTAGCCGATTATCGTCATTGCCGCTACGACATTGGAAACGGGCGCATAGACCTTCACGGACGCATAAGTAAGAACGGTGGAAAAACATGGGGCGAGATTTTCACCATAATAGAAGGCGACGGTCGCCTTGTAAACAACGACTGCAACGCATCGCTGACAGCCGGATACGGCGACCCGTGCATAGTTGCCGACAGAGAGAGCAATAAAGTGCTGATGTTGTGCGTATGCGGGCATCAGACATTCTTCCGTTCCACCCGCGAAGAGCCTAATCAGGTGGCACGTTTCTACAGCGAAGATGGTGGAAGAACATGGAGTAAGCCCGAAGTTATTACCGAAACATTTTACACCCCTTTCGACAACAGCAAGATAGGCCCCATACGCGGAATGTTCATAGGCTCGGGACGCATATTCCAAAGCCGAATGACCAAAATTGGCAACTACTACCGTTTATATGCCGCCATGCTCGCCCGCGACAAAGATGGCACCTTCTGCAACTTTGTAGTATACTCCGACGATTTTGGAAAAGAGTGGAAAGTGTTGGGCAGCACAGACAAAGGAGCAATTCCCCATAGTGGCGACGAGCCAAAGACCGAAGAACTTCCCGACGGGAGCATACTCATAAGTTCACGTTGCACAGGCGGACGTTATTTCAACATCTTCAGATTCAACAACCACAAGACAGCCGATGGCACGTGGGAAGAAATGGCATTCTCGGGTGCAAGCAACAAAGGAGTGACAGCATTGAATAATTCGTGCAACGGCGAAGTGATGATACTACCCGCAATACGCAAAAAAGATAACAAGAGACTATACATTGCACTACAATCGCTACCATTGGGAAGCGGCCGCAGCAACGTGGGAATTTATTATAAGGAACTTGAAGATTATAATGACTTTCTGACTCCTGCGCATTTTGCCAAAGATTGGGACGGAAGTTGCAAGAGTAGCAGCAAAGGCTCGGCCTACTCAACAATGACACTGCAAAAAGACAATAGCATAGCCTTTGTCTACGAAGAAGACACATACGATACAAAAGGAGGAGGATACACTATTGTATACAAAAATTACACTTTAGAGGAAATTACCGATGGCCGATTCTCGATAGACACCAAAGAAAATCGCGCACTCTATCTTTACAAGAATGTAATTCTGCCGTTAAGTAGCAGAATATCCATCAATTAAAAAATAATAGGCAACCAATGGTTGCCTATTATTTTCATTTATCCATAAAGTTATCTTAGCTCAAGCCCTCGATATTTCCATCGACAATATCAATTTTCTGCGCTTGAGGAACTTTGGGTAATCCGGGCATACGCATAATATCACCCATGATAATTACAATCATTTCGGCACCATTGTTTATTACAACATCACGAACATTAAGTTCAAAATCCTTTGCAACGCCATAGGCCTTAGCATCTGCCGAGAATGAGTATTGTGTCTTTGCGATACAAATAGGATAATGAGAAATACCCAATGTCTCTATCTGTTTAATCTTTTTGACGGCTGCCGGAGAGTATGTCACACCTTTTGCACCGTAAATTTGCGAAGATACCTTCTCTATCTTTGTGCGAACAGAGTCGCCATCCTCGTAAATAAATTTAAGAGGAGCAGAGGGTGATTTTTCGATAGTCTCGACCACTAATTTTGCAAGTTCTTCACCCCCCTTGCCACCATCGGCAAAGACATTGTTCATGCAGAAGCCTACGCCCATTTCGCGACAATGTTCGGCAACCATTGCAATCTCTTCGTCTGTATCGGTAGCGTAGCGGTTAAAGGTTACAATAACCTCTTGACCGAAACGCTTCATATTCTCTATATGCTTGTCAAGATTGGGAAGTCCGTTCTTCAACCCCTCGACATTCGGCTCTTTAATTTTATCCTCGGGCACACCACCGTGTAATTTCAAGCTCTGAGCAGTAGCCACGATAATAGTCAATTTGGGAGAAAGACCCGCCTTGCGACATTTTACATCAAAGAATTTCTCGGCACCAAGGTCGGCTCCGAATCCGGCCTCTGTAATAACATAATCACCGTAGCTGAGAGCCATCTTTGTGGCAATTATAGAGTTACAGCCATGAGCGATATTTGCAAACGGACCACCATGAACAAACGCTGCTGTATTCTCGGTTGTCTGCACAAGATTAGGCTGAATGGCATCTTTCAAAAGCACAGTAATTGCACCCGCAACACCAAGATCATTCACCGTCAATGGTTGGTCGTCGAAAGTGTAACCCAAAAGAATATTTCCTATGCGACGACGCAAATCATCAAGATCTTTTGACAAACAAAGTATAGCCATAATCTCCGAAGCGGGAGTAATATCAAAACCACTCTCTGTAGGAAGGCCGTTAGCCGAGCTACCAAGGCCCGTTACTATGTTGCGCAAACTTCTGTCATTAACATCAAGTACACGTTTCCACTTAATCTCTTTAAGAGCAAGCCCCGTTTTTCTATTCTGATAAATATAATTGTCAAGCAACGCAGTAATCATATTATGCGCCGATGTTATTGCATGAAAATCTCCCGTAAAATGCAGATTAATATTCTCCATAGGCAACACCTGAGAATATCCACCACCGGCAGCACCACCCTTCATGCCGAAACATGGACCCAACGAAGGCTCGCGCAAAGCAACAACCGCTTTTTTGCCTATTCTGTTAAGCCCCAGTGTAAGACCGATAGAAACTGTAGTCTTACCGATACCCGCCTTTGTGGGAGTAATTGCTGTAACAAGAATAAGGTTGCTTTTCTTCATTTTTTCCTCGTTAATAAGAGAGAGAGGCAATTTTGCAATATATTTGCCATAATTTTCTATCTCTTCGGAAGGAATACCAATACTACCGGCAATCTCCTCGATTCTTTTCAGAGAAGTTTCTCTTGCAATCTCAATATCAGATTTCATATCAAAAAATTATTATAATACATTCAATACCCAATACCATAAATGCAAATAAGTTGAACCCAATAGTCGCAACTGATGTTTGTAATTTATTGCAAAAGTAAACAAAAAGAGCGTAAAAAACGAAAAAACAGAACAACTTTTAATGCATCGTAAATTTCTACAAAAATTTTCTTAAATAACCTTTCTGCTCTTCGCCTACCCTAAAGCTCTCCAACGCCTTGCGAATAGTCATCCTGTGTACCACAGCAGGCAATCTTCGCCGCTCAACAAAAGAAATAGCTGTATTCCACTGTTTGGCTAAGGCTGTAGCAAAATACCAAGCAACAGCCATCTGCATATAATAATCACCGGTAGTCACAGCGGCAACATCATCAAGCATATAAGGCTCGAACTTTTCATCAAGAAAAAAACGCATGGAATTTACAACTCCGAAACGACAAGTATACAGATGGTCGCTTGTCATCCATTTTTTCAAATAAGGATAAATTACCGAAGGATATTTTCCAAACAATTTTACTGAAAATTGATCACACACAGCCCAATTATCAATATAAGGAAGAAAAAGTTCCACACGTTTAATAGTTTCCTCGACAGACAACTTTTCATTAGCCAAAATAAAAGCATGCAGAAGATTCTCCTCGAAATATTCATGCGGTAACGACGTTAAAAAATTTTCATAGTCGCCGGCACGCACAATCTCCCTAGCAAAAGCCCTCAACAACGGAGTACGCACACCCACAAAATATCCATTCTCGAATCCGGGAATAAGCTTAGCCGAAAAATCCGCATATTTTTCATCACGCAAACAATATAGTCTGCTCTTTATATTAACAGCATCCATAATTTTTCATTCTACCGGCAAAAATACATAATATTGTCAAAGTAAATAAATATAAAGAAAGAATAAGTAAAAATTCGTTTTTTTTCTTTAACTTCGCAAAGTTTGCATCCGTTTGTGCAAAAAATAATAATTATATACAATTTTATTTAATAACTTAACCAACATCAAAAAGATGAAGAAACTTTTTTCATTGGCAGTGATTGCATTCATGACAGTGCTCACTGTATCGGCTCAAAAGACAGCCACACTCTCTTCACCTTCGGGCGAAATTAAAGCCAACGTAAGCATTGAAGAGCAGAAGCTCTACTATTCGGTGGAATTCAACGGCAAAGAGATTCTATCAAAAATGCCCCTTGCAATGACATTCAGCAATGGAGTTGTAGCCGGCGAAAAGGTAAAATCACTCAATCCTAAGACAAAAACTGTCGAGGAGGTATTTGCCCCCACAATCGCTGTACGTAACAGCAAAGTAAACATGAAGTACAACGAAAGTGAGTTTAAATTCGGTAAATACTCTGTTATTTTCCGTCTTTACGACGACGCTGTTGCTTACCGCTTCGTTACACGCTTCGGCAAAAAAGAGATTAACGTAATTGACGAGACTGTTGCTTACAATTTCGCCAACGACAACAAGATTCTCTTCCCCGAAGAGGGCTCGATGTATACCCATCAAGAGCGTAAATTCATTGACACAACAGTTGGTGCTATCGCCGAGAAGAAATTCGCAAGCCACCCTATGCTTGCAACAGACAACGGTGTTAGAATGATTATCACAGAGGTTGACCTCGAAAGCTACCCCGGCGTATACTACCAGAAAGTTCCCGGAAACAGTTTCAAAGGAATCTTCCCCGCATACGCCCTCGAGACAGAAAAACGTTCGGACCGCGACGTTGTTGTAACAAAAAGAGCAGACTACATTGCAAAGACAACAGGCAACCGTTCATACCCCTGGCGTGCAGTTGTAATTGCCGACAAAGATACAGAGCTTCTTAATAGCAATACCCTCTATGCCCTTGCATCACCCTCGCGCATTGCCGATACATCATGGATTAAGCCCGGTAAAGTTGCTTGGGACTGGTGGCACAACTGCTCACTCACGGGTGTAGACTTCCGTTGCGGCGTAAACACTCAGACATATAAATACTTTATCGACTTTGCATCAAAGAACGGCATCGAGTATATTGTTCTTGACGAAGGTTGGTACGACATAAGCAAGACTGTTCTTGACATTGTTCCCGAAATTGACCTTGCCGAGCTTATCCGTTACGGTAAAGAGAAGAACGTGGGCATCATCTTGTGGATGACCTGGTTGGCTCTCGAGGAGAAGATGGACGAAGCACTTCCCAAATTCAAAGAGTGGGGTGTGAAAGGTCTTAAGATTGACTTTATGCAGCGTGACGACCAATGGATGGTTGAGTGGTACTACAATACAGCCAAACGTGCAGCCGAGCTTCAGTTGCTCGTCGATTATCACGGTTCGTACAAGCCCACAGGTATCACACGTACATTCCCCAACATGCTTACTTCAGAGGGTGTTTACGGCGGCGAGCAGAATAAATGGACAGACGACCTTACTCCCGAGCACAACGTGACACTTGCATTTACACGTATGGCTTGCGGTCCTATGGACTACACTCCCGGTGCAATGCGCAACTCTAAGAAGGGTGAGTTTGTTGAGCGTTACTACATTCCTATGTCACAGGGTACACGTTGCCACCAGCTTGGTATGTATGTAGTATTCGAATCTCCTCTTCAGATGCTCTGCGACCGTCCCACAAATTACGAGAAAGAGCCTGACATGATGCGTTTCCTCGGTCCTGTACCCACTACATGGGACGAGACATGCGCATTGGACGCTGCTGTAGGTGACTATATAATCATGGCTCGTCGCAACGGCAACAAATGGTGGGTAGGTGGAATGACCGACTGGAGCAGCCGTCAGAAAGAGATTACTCTTGACTTCCTTGAGGAAGGTAAAGAGTACACTATGACTCTTTGGGAGGATGGTGTAAACATTCACAGAGACGCTGAGGATTATAAGATGAGCACACGCAAGGTGCGCAAGGGTGACAAACTGAATATTAAGTTTGCTCCCGGCGGTGGCTTTGCTGCTACAATCGAATAATCTGAAAATCGCATATAAAATAATCGTCCTCTGAAAATTTTCAGAGGACGATTATTTTATATGCGTATAAAGCATTTTTATTTGTGTAAACAGCTATTCTTTATAACCGGAACAATAGCACTGTCCGAAGGTGTTCTCATCTCGATATAAGGCCAGCCTTCATCGTCCCATAGAACTTTATCGAGCATACTCTGACGGTGTAAACCCAAATTACTCAACTGATAAGCATGGTAGTACATCCATGTTTGACCTGCATCATCCTCGATAATTCCTGCATTATGGCCCGGGCCGGCAAAGTTATCATTCCTATCGAGAATAAGTTCAAAACCATTATCAAGCATACTTACTCCTTTTTTGTCTACGTAAGGCCCTAATACATTCTTTGAGCGAAGAACAACCGTACGATATGTGCTCTTTGCACCTCCTGCAAAATTTCCTGTAGATGCAAACATATAATAATAATCGCCACGTTTCCATATATTTGAGCCTTCGTAAGCTGTACCACCTATCTGAATCATTGTTTCTGGCTTTATAGCAATATTAACATCCGGAGTAACATCAAGCTCAACTGCGTATATATTACGAAAACTACCCCAGAAAAGATAAGCTTTGCCAGCATCTTCGTAATAAAATTGGTCAATAGACTGCTCTACGTTTATGGGTTTACTGTCTATCAAGATTCCTTTATCTGTGAAAGGACCTGTTGGGCTGTCGGCAACTGCATAACCTATTGCGCTGAGCCATTCTGTACCAAACCACATTGTGTAGAATATAACATACTTACCATTGATGCAACGAATCTCAGGTGCCCATAGAGTAGCCTTGCGATTGTTTCGCACCTCTTTAGGAAAGTTACTATCGTTGAAGACTTCACCCACCTTTTGCCAATCGACCATATTCTGCGAACTGTATATTGAGTAGTTGCCACCTGTCGCATAAAGATAAAAAGTTCCATCCTCGGCTCGAATAACCGAGGGGTCGGGAGCATCGGCACGCACCACAGGATTATGATAATATACGGGATCGGCTGTTTTTTGGCCACATGTCACGAATGTAATGCATAACGACACTGCAAACAGACTTAAAAATAATCTTTTCACAATTATTATTATTTATTGTTTATTAATTTATTGTAAGCATCATGCAGCTGCTCGAGAGCCATTTTAAGTGTAGAGAGAGGGCAGCCCACATTCATACGCATGAATCCCTCGCCCTGAACGCCGAAGGTAGAGCCTTCGTTCATTGCTATACGAGCCTTGTTCACACAAAAATCGACAAGCTGTTCTTTGGAAAGATTCAACTTTCTGCAATCGAGAAAAACAAGATAAGATGCTTGTGGACGCACGATGCTGAGCAAAGGCATATTCTCGGAAATGAATTTTTCCATATAATCCACATTAGCAGTAATATAATCGACAAGCTGCTCGAGCCACACTGCCCCCTCGTCGCTTAACGCTGCGGCTGTGGCGATGGTTGCAAAAATATGAGCATGGTTAAGTTCGCTCTTCATCAGATAGCCATTGTATCTGTCGCGCAACTCCTTGTTGGGAATTATTGTAAAAGAGGACATAAGGCCTGCAATATTAAAGGACTTACTTGCAGCCATCATGGTAATGGAATTCATCGCAGCCTTTTCGCTCACCGTTGCAAAAGGAATATGTTTGTAACCTTTAAAGGTCAGGTCAGCGTGAATTTCATCGGAAATTACAATCACATTATTATCGGCGCAAATTTCGGCCATGCGAACAAGTTCTTCGCGACGCCACACGCGTCCGCCGGGATTATGAGGATGACACAAAAGGAAAAGTTTACACTCTTTTACTTTCTGTTCAAAATCCTGAAAATCAATTTCATATTGTCCATCAACCAACGTCAAAGGATTAGTAACGACTGTACGTTCGTTCCATTGTGGTACATGAAAATAGGGGTGATAAACGGGGGGCTGTATAAGCACCTTGTCACCTTTTTCGGTCAGACACTGCACAGCAAAGGAAATTGCGGGCACAATTCCCGACACATGCTCTACCCACTCGGCAGACACGTCCCATCCGTATCGTGACAATGTCCACTGCTGTATTGCGGGCAACCAACTGCCACATTTTTGAGTGTAGCCTAAAATTTCATGCTCCATTCGACGGAGCATCGCCTCCATGATGAAAGGAGGGGTCTTAAAATCCATGTCCGCAATCCACATTGGGATAATATCTTCGCGTCCATACACCTCTTTTCTAATGTCGTATTTCAGACAGTCGGTATTTTCGCGAGCAACAATCTCGTCAAAGTTGTATTTCATATTCTAATAAGTTTATCAAAATATCACTATTTTATGTTCGTGAGTATCGTAGCAGATACCCTCACCGTCGATGAAAGAGGATAGTGCCCCACTCTTAGAAAGTTCCTCGACGCTACCCACATACATTCTCTTTTTATCCATCAACCACAGTCTGTCCGAGAGGCGCAAGGCAAGTTCAAGGTCGTGCGTGGATAGCAAAATAGCTTTTCCACGCTCCTTTGCCAGAGTGCGCAACGACTGCATGAGGCTCACACGACTCGCAAAGTCGAGAAAAGCAGTCGGCTCGTCAAGCAAAATAATAGGTGTTTCTTGCGCCACAGCCTTGGCAATCATAGCTTTCTGACGCTCACCGTCGCTCAATGTCTCTATCATTCGGTTGGCTAACGATGAAATACCCAATAGTTCCATCGCTTCGTCCACTGCACGCTTGTCGCGCATGGAATTAAGGCCGAAAAAACCCGTATAAGGCATACGCCCCATTGCAACAACCTCGCGCACAGAGAGATTATATATAGGCTCGCGTCCGGTAAGCACTATCGACAGATGGCGCGAAAGTTGCGAGGCGTCGTTCACACGAAAATCGCACCCACAATATTCAATCGTGCCGGACAATGGATGTTGAAAAGCAGAAATGGTACGAAGAAGCGTAGACTTCCCCGCACCATTCAAGCCCACCAACGATACAAGCTCACCGCTGTAAAGTCGGGCATTTATAATATCGACAACCTGATGCTTGGAATTACCATCGGCGTAACCAATGGCAAGATTCGAGAGTATCAGAGCCGCAGCATTCATAATATTCTTTTATTTGCGATAACCTACCCACTCTTGCAACAGGTCGAGAATCTCTTTTTTCATATTCTCGGGCATTGTACCGATGCGTGCCTTGTGGCTGCCGTCAGGCTCGATGAATATGCGGATATTCTTTTTGTTGCGGTCGCGCAACCATGTAACGCCATTGGCTGTCCAAGGGTCCCACTCGCCATAAATATATATCATCTTCGGGTCATTCTCGGTAAGGTAGTCAACAACCTTGCGATGCACGCTGCCATCAAACTCAACATCCATCCACTCCTCGCCGAGCATAATTTTCTTATAATAATCCGTCAGAGGCTCTTTTATATATTTTTTGAAAGGCTCTACATTGTAGCCATAATAGCCAAAGTCTTTTACTGCCTGCACCGAGAATGAATTAAAGCCGTTGCCACGAGAGAAGTAATCGGGGTCGCAACTTTGGATAAAATATTTGAAGATAGCTTCGTCGCCTGCCTCGAGGGTGGGTATTTTATCGACAGGATTGCCCCACTGCCAGAATGAAAAAGCATATTCGAGTACACAATAATCGTATATTACCGACAAAGGCTGACGGAAAGTATATTTCTTCTGCTTGCAGTAATTTTCAAAAAGGGGCATATAGACCTCTTTGCGCTCGAGCACCAACAGTTGGAAGTTGCGCACCGCGTCGCGTTTCTCCTTTGTAGAAGCCTGCTCGAGGAACGATTCGTGACGTCCATCCTCGAGAGCCACACACAAGGGTGCCACATAAGGAACGGAAACATCAACATCATCGGGGTAGTATGCACGGTAGAACATTGATGTTGAGCCACCTTTGCTTATTCCTGTAGAGAGCCATTTATTCTTATAAAATTCCTTGAAGGCTGTTGTAATTGCGTGATAATCCTCCATAGAATTGGGAATTGTAAGATAGTCCCAATTACAGGGTTCGGGAGTAGACTCGTCAAAATATCTATGCTCTACAAAAAGCACGTTAGCATCTATGAGTGTTGTAAGTTCTTCGTAGAAACGGTTAGAGGAGAAATTGCTGCCACCACCGTAACCTTGAGTGATAATTACCATAGGACGGTCCCAGCCGCGGTGTCCCAAAAGTACACGTTGTTCGAATGTTCCGGCCTGAGGGTTGTCCTTGTCCAACTGTTGGGTGAATTTAAGAGAGTAGTAAGTGCGTGTAGTGTCGAGTTTCTCTATTTTCTCGAAACTGCTTACTGCATCAATCTTTTTAAGCATTTTTGTTACGTCGTTCTTCTTTGCGTTAAGAGTAACGACAAAGACAACAAGCAATAATAGTGTAAAATAACGTTTCAACATAATGGTTCTATTTTAAAATTATACTTTTTGCATACAATATTAACGATAAGCTATTTTTTTCTTTCAAGTTCTTGCAGGCTCTCCATTTTCTTTGTCTCGAGGAACTCATATATTCCGCTCAGATGTTCGCGCACACGTTTGCCGCCAAATTCGTATACCTTTGTTACAAGGCCATCAAGAAAATCGCGGTCGTGGCTGACAACTATGAGCGTGCCGTCATAATCCTGCAAGGCTTGTTTCAATACATCCTTGGTTTTTAAGTCAAGGTGGTTGGTGGGCTCGTCGAGAATAAGCAGGTTCACAGGTTCGAGCAGCAATTTCAGGATTGCGAGTCGTGTGCGTTCGCCGCCGGAAAGAACTTTTACTTTGCGGCTGCTCTCCTCGCCTCCGAACATGAATGCCCCCAAAAGGTCGCGTATCTTGTTGCGGACGTCGCCTTTTGCAACGTCGTCTATAGTCTGAAAGACAGTAAGTTCATCATCGAGCAACGATGCTTGATTCTGGGCAAAATAGCCTATCTGTACATTGTGTCCGATGGTTATTGTTCCATCATGCTCAATTTCGCCCATGATGGATTTTACCATCGTGGATTTTCCCTCACCGTTACGTCCGACGAAGGCTACTTTATCGCCACGTTCGATGGTAAAATTGGCATTTGCATAAATTAGTTTATCGCCGTATGTTTTTCCAACTGCGTCGCACTGCACAGGGTAGCTGCCGCTGCGAGGCGAGGGTGGAAATTTTAATCTTAATTGTGATGTATCCTCTTCATCAACCTCTATAAGCTCGAGTTTTTCGAGCATCTTCACACGGCTCTGCACCTGAAGGGTTTTTGAATAAGTACCTTTGAAACGCTCGATAAATTCCTTTGTCTCGCGTATCATCTTTTGCTGCTCTTCATACTGTTTCTGCTGTTGCTCGCGACGCTCTTTGCGCAGTTCAAGATAGTGGCTGTAAGAGGCTTTATAATCGTAAATGCGCCCCATTGTAACCTCTATGGTGCGTGTGGTTATTGAATCGACGAATTTTCTATCGTGGCTGATGAGTACTACAGCCTTTGAAGAGGTTTTTATAAATTCCTCGAGCCACTGTATACTCTCAATGTCAAGATGGTTGGTAGGCTCGTCGAGTAACAGCACGTCAGGGTCTTTCAGCAGTAATTTTGCAAGCTCGATTCTCATGCGCCACCCACCCGAAAAATCACTCGTGGGACGATTAAAGTCGCTACGCTCAAAGCCAAGACCGAGGAGTGTCTTTTCAACATCCTCCTCAAAATGCGTCATGTCTATCGCATAGAACTTCTCGCTAAGAGCCGTTACTTTCTCAATGAGAGCCATATAAGAGTCACTTTCATAGTCGGTGCGCTCCATCATTTCTGCATTCAAACGCTCAATTTCCTGCTCAATCTCTTTCAAATGAGCAAAAGCCTGAGCCGTCTCCTCAAAGACCGTGCGACCATCCTCGGTCATCAGATGCTGCGGCAAATAAGCAACCACGCAATCCTTTGGCACAGAGACTGTGCCGCGTGTAGCCTGCCTTACACCTGCAAGAATCTTGAGCAATGTACTTTTTCCCGCACCATTTTTACCCATAAGAGCAATGCGGTCCTTCTCGTTAATCTGAAAAGAAATATCTTTAAAAAGTGTAGTTCCGCCAAACTCGACGGTAAGACCATCTACTGAAATCATATTTATGTGAAAAACTGTTTCAAAAAATTATTCTGCGAAGATACGCAAAAAATCACATAAAAACTAAAGTTTTTCAATATCTAAGAAGCTGTTTAAATTTCTTTCAAAAAAGTTTATTACATTATCCGCAAATTGTACTTGCCTTTTTATGTTCTTTTTTGCCTGTTTTTCCCTTTTTCGCAGTTACATAGCCCGCTATGCGCCTTTGAAAAATGAAAAAACATCCTAAAAAAGATCTATAAAAATTTCAAGGACATAAATTTAAACAGCTTCTAAGTTTCACCGGCCCCATAAGTCCATATTCGCGTAAAGAATTATTGGAAGAAGGGCCTGAAATTGTCCATGTTTTTCGCTCATTCTCGGGCAAGGAAGCATCGTAGACAAGACGATTGAACCACGTGCTTGTAACCTCTACCACAAGTTCATTTTCCCCCTCTGCTACAGCCGAACTTATATCGATTGTATACGGTTCGCACCATAAAGTACCCAACTTTTTACCATTAACCTTTACTACTGCAATCATGTTCACGCTGCCAAGATCAAGCGACAAAGGAGCAGAGAGCATCAATTTATCTGCCACAAAAGAGGTTGCATAGGTTACTGTTCCCGAAAAAGCCTTTGCTTCGGCCGAAACATCAAGCGCATTCCAAGGCTTCAGTTCCTTAACGCGTAAAGTATCGGGAGCCCCCCACCCTGAGGGATACGTCAAACTCCATTCACCACCAATAGATTTTTCATTTTTCACAGAAGGTGTCAAATGTTCACCAAGCACTTTATTCTTATGGAAAACCACAAAACACGAGCCTCCGCGCAGCAAAGAAATATCAACGGAAGTATAACCATTTTCACTTTTACCATCAACAACAGTCATCTTACCGTTTACAGGATTCCACAATTCAACTGAGCCGGTTGCCCTAAACTGCACACAACCCTCAAAAGATTTTTCTTGCAAGGGAGTAACAAAATAGCAGTCAGCACCTTGAATCTGACGATGCACCCAACGTACACCCTCGCCTTTAACATCTGCCGGAATTTTCAATGTTTCAAGAGCCTGCTCTATGCTTACTCCGGAAAGAATACCACCCTTGCCCACTCGTTTGAGTTTACCGGCCTCACATTTTCCCCAAATGGCACGAACAGCCTTGTCGAAACGTCGCTGAGCAGCCTTTCCGCCCGACAACGTAGCAATTCCTTTCGGAGGTGAAGCAACTACAATAGCACCCCTTTTCATCAAAGAATAGAGACGTTCCAAAGTCTCGGGAAGCATTCGTTTATTCTCGGGAATCCATATAAAGCGATAACTTTGTCCCTCGGGAGTAACCACACGACCATCCTTTACACTCAAACGATTGAGCAACACATCGGGATTACAATAATCATATTTATAACCACTGGGAAAAGGAAATTTTTGTGAAGGCTTGTGGCTAATCTCATCGCCAAGATACCATAGAACATCACTTACAGCCCTGCCACGTTCGAGCATATAGCTGCAACGCGCCAGATAGGTGGTAAACTCACGCATGTGAGGCCACCACGTCTGTCCACGCAAAAATGGAGTACCAATGCTTGTGCCAAACGATGTTCCGGGCTTCAGGAAATTAATCTGAGGATTGTGAGTGTAAGTATGAAAAACATTATGCGTAACACCCTCAACAGCATTAAAATCGGCAACCTCTTTAAGCATTCCCCAACGTTCGTCCCAACTAAGATTGAACGAAGTAAAAGACTCGGCATTTACGCGAGGCTTGCCATAAAGACGCGCAGCAGAAGCAGTGGGCTTAATAGGTTTAAAATCAAGGTCGCCCACATACCCAAGGCTGAAAGGATGCCAAAATTCACACATAGGAACATCGGCATATTTGAAATATTCCATAATGTCAGCGGGAAAGACGTCGCCCGCAGCAGTCTCGTACATTACCGAGAGACCCGACTCGCGTCCAAGTTCGGAAATGCGTTTGTAAAATCTGTTTACAAAAAGTTCGTTGATAGTGGAACGCCAATCGAGCAAAAAGCGAGAAGTTGTTTCGGGAGAGTCCACCACATAACCAAAAAGAGTCGGCAGCCATTTGCGAAGATTGTAGCCTGTATGTTGCTTAAATTCCGCTTCCATTTTATTTGTCCACGTCTGAACGTTACACTCCCAGCTATCAAGCAACAGACCTTTTAAAAGACCACCTTTAAGAGCACCGTTTGCCAGATGCCCTATATAACCATCAAAATGAATTTGTGCAGCCTCGTATGAATATTTGTCACACTCCCAACCTGTACCCGAGGGAGGCGCGGGCCCATTCTTTCTTCCGGAATTAACATGACCTATGCGCATAATGGTCCATTCGTCGCCAAAAGGAGCCTTCCAACGAAAAACTCCTGCACTATCCATAAAGGCCGAGACATCAATAATCTGCTTAGCATCAATATAAGATTCTTCAGACTGTATAAGGTCGTCTGATGTACGTTCAAAGGCGCGCAACGTCCAGCCTGCCTCGGCCTCCCAATTATTCTTGCGTGCGCCCGAAATGAGGCACATGTGCTTCAAACGCATATTATGTTTGTTGGTAATTTCCACCCTGTAACTTACAGCATCGTACACCTCTTTACATGCTACACTCATGCGAGCATTATCCTGCCAATTTGCAGCAGGCATCGGCGCGTCCATCACCTTTGTCTCCTCGCCCCGGGCATTAATTGCAAACATCGCAACCCTGACACCCGGGTCGTAGCACATTCCATGATTAAAAGTCTGCACGGGAGAAAGTTCCAAAGTACGGATAACCGTTGGCTTTTCGTAACCAACAACGACAGAATGAGTATCGCCACCGGCCGGCAAATTAAGTTCTTTTTTGTTTAATAAAAGGTCGGCAAAATTGTGTACACCGCCATTTTCCACCTTAACGGGCTTAGGAACGGGATTTTTTGCACCCGCCGGTGTTGGAAAAGCAATAACCGCAATATCCTTATAGTCGCGCCACTCTTCGCTGCTGGGCGAAGGTTTTTCTATTCTCAATTCAGAAAGAGCATCGACCGAAACTCTTTTTTCTCTTCGTATAATGGTACGCATTGCATTTTCGGGTTTAATCCAAGGCCCGCCGGCCATAGCCCACCCGGGACAATTCTGCATAGTAAAGCGCAGTCCCAAGCGCTGACACTCACTTGCTACAAACTTAACAGCATCCTCCCACTTTTCGCTCATACAGGTAATTTCATCGCCCGTAGCCGGCCACTTTCCACCGGCCTGACCATGAAAGAAATGCACTCCCGAAATTCCCGCTTCGGCAATTGCCTCAAGGTCGGCGGTAATACCCTCATAAGATACGTTTCCACCAATAAAATGGAACCATGTTTCGGGATAAAAAACTTTATCGGGAGCAAGAAAAGCCGTGCGGTCGTGAGCACCAAACTCTCGTTGAAGAACCTCGTGCGAGGGCAATACCTGAGCAATCTGAGCGTGCAATATATTTACACAAGTACAAAAACATAGAAATAACAAATTCAGTCGTAGCATAATATTTTTCTTAAATTTTTGCAAATTTATGAATGTATTTAATATTTTTGAGTTTCAAAAATGATACATAATATTTCAAATTTGACAAAATTAAGTACTATTCAAAAAAAATAATTATGCAAAATAGTATTAACAGCGTTGAAAAATTCACAGCAATACACTATTTTTGCAGCCATTATTAAAATAATAAGATTATGAAGAAAATAAGAGCCGCAATTGTCGGTTACGGCAACATTGGCAAATATGCATTACAAGCATTGGAAAGCGCACCCGATTTTGAGGTTGCAGGCATTGTGCGTCGTTCGGGCGCCGAGAATAAACCCGCCGAGCTTAACAATTACCCCGTAGTAAAAGAGATTAGCGAACTTCAGGATGTGGACGTTGCTATATTGTCTACTCCCACAAGAAGCGTCGAGGAATATGCCAAGCAAATTCTCGAAGCAGGAATAAACACTGTGGACAGTTTCGACATTCACTCACAGATTGTTCCCTTGCGTCGCTCATTGAACGAGAGCGCGAAAAAAGGAAACGCGGTGTCGATTATTTCTGCCGGATGGGACCCGGGCAGCGACTCGGTTGTAAGAACATTGTTACAGGCAATCGCGCCCAACGGAATTACATACACTAATTTCGGACCGGGCATGAGCATGGGACACACAGTGGCAGTAAAAGCCATAGATGGCGTACAAGCAGCACTGTCAATGACAATCCCCACCGGCACAGGCATACACCGTCGCATGGTGTATATTGAGGTTAAAGAAGGGTACGATTTTGAGAAAGTTGCAGCAGCCATAAAAGCCGATGCATACTTTGTGAACGACGAGACACACGTCATTCAGGTACCCTGCGTAAAGGAACTTCTGGACATGGGACACGGCGTAAACCTCACCCGCAAAGGAGTGTCAGGTACTACACAGAACCAGCTTTTCGAGTTTAACATGCACATAAACAACCCAGCCCTCACAGGACAGGTGCTTGTGTGCGCCGCACGTGCAACAATGAAACAACAGCCAGGATGCTACACAATGATAGAAATTCCGGTAATCGACCTTTTGCACGGCGACCGCGAAGAACATATTGCGCACCTTGTATAAAAATCATAGAATCATATAACCGGTGGCTCTGCACTTTTGCAGAGCCATTTTTATAATATAATTGCAAAAAAAATATAATCCGAATAATTTTCATATATCAATTTTGCACATAGCCAGCTTTGTAGTATCTTTGTTAAACAGATACTATAGAAATAAAAATCAATAATAAATAAACAAATGAAAAGAAAACTGCTACTAATAATCCTGTGCGCAATAACAGGATTGACATTTGCAAGCGAAACGCCAAAATGGCTGCGCAACTGTAAAATTTCACCCGACGGCACCACCATTGCCTTCACCTACAAAGGCGACATATTCACCGTACCCGCAACAGGTGGCGAGACTCGCCAGATAACATCGCTCGACTCATACGACACAACCCCCATATGGTCACCCGACGGCGAAAATATTGTATTTTCATCTAACCGCGAAGGAAGTTTCGACCTATACATTGTATCGAAAAAAGGAGGCACACCCAAACGCCTGACAACAAACTCGGCAGCAGAGTACCCCGAAGCGTTCCTCAACAACGACGAAATTCTATACACAGCACAAATAATGCCCGACACAAAATACGGACAATTCCCCAGCGGCAATTTCAAACAAGTGTATAAAGTATCGGTAAACGGCGGACGCCCCACCCTATTCTCGTCAGAATATATGGAAAGTATCAGCGTAGATAAGAGTGGCAAGAAACTCATCTACAATGACAAAAAAGGCTACGAGGATAAATGGCGCAAACACCACATTTCGTCAATAACCCGCGACATTTGGACAACAAACGTGGACGGTACACGCAAATTCACCAAAATAACCTCATTCAAAGGCGAGGACAGAAACCCCGTCTGGGCCGGCGACGGCGACACATTCTACTACCTGAGCGAGCAGGATGGAACATCGAACATCCACCGTTCGTCACTCTCCGAGCCGGGCAAACAGAAACAGATAACCAAACACAGCAAACACCCCGTACGCTTCCTCTCGGCAGCAAACGACGGCACACTCTGCTACGCATACGACGGAGAAATATACACTGTAAAAGATGGCAGTTCGCCGAAAAAAGTAAGCGTTTCCCTCACAGCCGACCTGCGCCAACCAAGCGTGTCGCGTCACTACTATAATGGCGGCGCATCGGCAATGGCAGTCAGCAAAGAGACCAACGAAGTTGCATTTATTCAGCGTGGCGACGTATTTGTCACCACAATGGACCACAGCGGCACACGCCGCATCACCGACACTCCCGAACAAGAGCGCAACGTAGACATCAGCGCCGACGGACGCACAATCATCTACTCGGCCGAGCGAGGCGGTCAATGGGGCATCTACAAGAGCGAACTTGTACGCAAAGAGGACAAATACTTCACATACGCTACAGAAATTAAGGAAGAACCGCTGGTAGTAGGCGAAAAAGCATCCTTCCAGCCAACATTCTCGCCCGACGGCAAAGAGATTGCCTTCCTGCAGGACCGCACCACTCTATGCGTATACAACATAAAATCGAAGAAGGTACGCACAGTACTCGACGGAAAATACAACTACTCGTACAGCGACGGCGACCAGACATACACATGGTCGCCCGACAGCAAATGGTTCCTCGCAAAATACATCGCCACAGGAGGATGGAACAACACAGACATTGTACTTGTAAAAGCCGACGGCAAAGGAGAAATGTACAACCTGACAGAGAGCGGCTATTGTGACGAAAATCCCCGTTGGGCACTCGACGGCAAGGCAATGATATGGAGCTCGGACAGAGCGGGTTACCGCAGTCACGGCAGTTGGGGCGCGCACCGCGACGAATATATAATGTTCTTCGACGCTGACGCATACGACAAGTTCCGCATGAACAAAGAGGAGCTTGCGCTTGCCGAGGAGATGGAAAAACTGCAGAAAGAGGCCGAGGAGAAGGCTCGCAAAGAGAAAGAGGAGAAAGAAAAGGACAAAAAGAAGAAAAAAGAGAAAGACGAAGATAAGAAAAAGGATGAAAATAAGACCGAAGAGCTTAAATTCGACCTTGAAAATAGAAAAGATCGCATCATCCGCCTCACCACACATTCATCGTCGTTGGGCGACGCAGTGCTTACCAAAAAAGGCGACAAACTTCTTTACCTCACAAGTTTCGAGGGTGGCGTAGACCTTTGGGAGCGTAACTTCCGCGAGGGCAGCGACAAGATTGTCGTACGTGGCCTCGGATGGGGACGATTCATTACCGACAAAGATATGAAATATGCATATATTGCAACAGGAGCAATGAAACGCATCGACCTTTCCAACAACAATGTACACAATATTTCGTACAACGCAGAGTTTAACTACCGTCCGGTCGAGGAGCGCGAATATATATTCAACCACGTTTGGCAGCAGGTAAAAGATAAATTCTACGACCCCGAACTACACAATGTCGATTGGGAATTCTACAAAAAAGAGTACAAAAAATTCCTTCCCTACATAAGCAACAGCGTAGACTTTGCGGACATGCTCTCGGAGCTTCTGGGCGAGCTTAACGCCTCGCACACAGGTGCCCGAGCAGGTTTCGACAACAGATACCACACAGCTGTACTGGGAGCATTCTACGACGATGCATACGACAAGGACGGACTGAAGATAAAAGAGATTCTTAAAGGAGGTCCCCTGACACGCGCAAACACAAAAATAAAAGCCGGAACAATCATAGAGAAAGTAAACGGCAAGGAGATTAAAAAAGGCGAGGACTACTACCCTCTTTTTGAAAATCTGGCAGGCAAAAGAGTGCTTCTCGCCCTCTACAACCCCGATACAAAAGAGCGTTACGAGGAGTGGGTAAAGCCCATCACTCAAGGAGCAGAAAACAACTTGCGTTACAAACGTTGGGTCGAGCGTCGTCGCGAAATTGTAGACTCACTCTCGGGCGGCCGCATAGGATACGTACATGTAGCAGAAATGAACAGCGAAAGTTTCCGCAACACCTACTCGGACCTCTTGGGACGCGACCGTCACAAGGAAGCTGTACTTGTAGACACACGTCACAATGGTGGCGGCTGGCTGCACGACGACCTTGCCACGCTGCTCAGCGGAAAGGAGTACCAGCGTTTCACTCCGCGCGGAAAATACATCGGTAGCGACCCGTGGAACAGATGGAACAAGCCCTCGGCGGTACTCATTTGCGAGGATAACTACTCGAATGCACACGGATTCCCCACAGTCTACAAAGCATTAGGCATCGGCAAACTGATAGGTGCGCCTGTTCCGGGAACAATGACTGCCGTATGGTGGGAGCGTCAGATTAACGGTGAAATTGTATTTGGAATTCCACAGGTAGGCGTACAGGACAGCAACGGCAAATATCTTGAGAATCAAGAATTACAACCCGATATTTTGGTGTACAATTCCCCCGAGGACAATCTCAACGGAAAAGACACCCAGCTTGAGACCGGCGTAAGACATTTGCTCGAAGTTATCGGCAAAAAGAAATAAAAATATTTATCGAGAATCAGGCGGCAAAAACCGTCTGATTCTTTTTTTAAAAAAGATTAAAAAGCAGTAACCACTCAAACAACAAGGCATAAAAAAACATTAAACATACGAACGACGGCAAGCGGCAACGATGGGATAATACAAAAATCGGAACATTTGCTCCGTAAAAAAGATGAGTTTGCAGAATATATCAGATGTACCTGTATTATTGGTCGCTCGGCCGTCGCTCAATTTGTTTAACCTATTAAAATTTTTAAAAATGAACATGCCCATGAGACGTGGAACCGCACAGCATTGGATTCCAAGCATTTTCAACGACTTTTTCGACAACAACTGGATGGTACGCACAAACGCCACCGCCCCGGCCATCAATGTAATCGAAAATGAGAAAGAATACACCATTGAGGTTGCCGCACCCGGAATGACAAAATCCGATTTTAAAATCCAGATGGATGCAGAGAACGACCTTACAATTACGATGGAGAAAAATTGCAACTGCTGTTGTAACAAAGAGGAAAAAAAGGAGGAACATCACGAGTCGGCAAAGCCGGCAACAAACGAAGAGCCCAAAGGCAGATATCTGCGCCGAGAGTTCTCATATACAAAGTTCCAACAGACACTTGTGCTTCCCGAAGATATTGAAAGTTCAAAAATCGAAGCAAAAGTCACCGATGGCGTTCTTTGCATAAAGATTCCCAAAAAGAATAAACCCGAGGAGAAGAGCATCAGCCGCAACATCCTCATCAACTGATAATAACCAACAATCATCAAGCGACAGAGACAGCTCTGTCGCTTGATGATTTTATATCGCAGATAATATCTTACGCAACAATGCACACATAAATGAAGTATTTTGCTTTTTCTAAACGATTATTCTACCTTGCAACCTCACTTTCAAAAAGTTCAATATATATTTTGCTTAAAATGTCAAAATCCATCATTCAAAAGCCTATTCTCTTGTAAAAAATTGCAAAGATAATGTTATATTTTATAACAACAGGCACTTTTAATCTCTAAATCTAAAAATTATGGCAAAAAAAAGCTATCTTTGCAAACTGAAGTTTGCGAACAAAAGCAACGCAAAAAACCTTTTCTTATTTTTCTTAACGGAGAAACAAGAAAAATATTACAGAATTATTATTATTTGACATAAAAATGAAAGCATTTGTATTTCCCGGTCAAGGCTCACAGTTCACAGGAATGGGCAAAGAGCTATACGACAGCAACGCAACAGCTAAAGAACTTTTTGAAAAAGCAAACGAAATATTAGGCTTCAGCATTACTGATATTATGTTCAACGGCACAGCCGAAGAACTCAAACAAACAAAAGTAACACAACCTGCAGTCTTTCTGCACTCGGTAATTACAGCAATAGCAATGGGCGAAGAGTTTGCACCCGACGTTGTTGCCGGCCATTCGCTGGGAGAACTGTCTGCGCTTACCGCAGTCGGAGCACTCTCGTTCGAAGATGGATTAAAAATTGTCGCAGCACGTGCATTCGCCATGCAGAAAGCCTGCGAAAAGCAGTCGTCCACAATGGCAGCCATCATTGCCCTCGCCGATGAAAAGGTAGAAGAAATATGCGCACAAATTACCGACGGCGGCAATCTTGTGATTGCAGCAAACTACAACTGCCCCGGACAGGTAGTAATTTCGGGCACCACCGAGGGCGTAAGTCTCGCTTGCGAGGCTCTAAAGGCTGCAGGCGCGAAACGCGCACTTCCCTTAAGCGTAAGCGGAGCATTCCACTCGCCCCTTATGCAGCCTGCCAAAGAAGAGCTTGAGGCAGCTATTCAGGCAGCAACATTCAATACCCCCCGCTGCCCCGTATATCAGAATGTGGATGCACTGCCCCACACCTGCCCCGAGGAGATAAAAGCCAACCTTATAGCACAACTTACAGCCCCCGTACGTTGGACAGCATCGGTAAAAAACATGCTCGCCGACGGCGTAACAGAATTCACCGAGTGTGGCCCCGGCAACGTGCTTCAAGGCCTTATAAAGAAAATTCAAGCATAAAGAAAAGAGCAAATGTCAAAGACAATAATATATCAGATGTTCACCCGTCTCTTCGGCAACTGCACCGAAAATTGCGTTCCCGGAGGCGACATTACCACAAACGGCTGTGGTAAATTCAACAAAATAACCCCCGAAGCCCTCGAAGCCATAAAAAAGTTAGGCGTTACACACATATGGTACACAGGCATCATAGAGCACGCAACATGCACCGATTATAGCGCATACGGCATTACCCCCGATCACCCCGCAATGATAAAAGGAGTGGCAGGCTCGCCCTACGCCATCAAGGACTACTATGACGTAGACCCCGACCTTGCCGAAAATATCGACAAGAGACGCGAAGAATTCCTTGCCCTCGTGCGTCGCACCCACAAAGCAGGCATGAAAGTCATCATGGACTTTATCCCCAACCACGTGGCACGTCACTACGAGAGCGACAACCGTCCCAAACGCACATTCGACTTTGGCGCAAACGACGAGAAGGACAAATTTTTCATGGGGCACAATAATTTCTACTATCTGGGCGACCAACCCTTCGGCGACGACATTGACACATTGGGAAACGCCGATGCACCCTATACAGAAAGCCCCCTGCGAGCAACCGGAAACGACTGTTTCGGCGTTCCCCACCGCAACGATTGGTTCGACACAGTGAAACTGAACTACGGAGTGGATTACAGCACCGGAATATGCCAATTTACCCCAATACCCGACACATGGGTAAAAATGCTGAAAATCCTGCTCTATTGGGCATCGCAAGGAGTGGACGGCTTCCGCTGCGACATGGTGGAACTTACACCCGTAGCCTTCTGGCAATGGGCAGTGCCACAGGTAAAAGCACAATACCCGGGAATAATCTTCATAGGAGAAATTTACCAGCCCCACCTTTACCGCAGCTTCATCTATCAGGGAGGATTCGACTATCTTTACGACAAAGTAGGGCTCTACGATACTCTGCGTGCAATCAGCGAAAATAGAGGAAACGTATACAGTATCACCCCCACACTGCAACAGACAGCAGACATCAGCAAGCACATGCTCACATTCCTCGAGAATCACGACGAGCAGCGCATCGCATCGGACTTTTTCGTTGGCGACGGATTCAACGCAATACCCGCATTTATCGTATCGGCAACAGTGGGCGTGCAACCCTTCATGCTGTACGCCGGACAGGAGCTTGGCGAAAAGGGCATGGACAAAGAGGGTTACAGCGGCATTGACGGAAGAACAACCATATTCGACTATTGGAGCGTGGATACACTGCGTCGTTGGTGCAACAACGGGAAATACGACACTGCACGTCTGACCGAGGATGAAAAGAAACTGCAAAAGACCTACTCGCAACTGCTCAACTTGTGCAACAGCGAGGAGGCAATAAGCGACGGAACATTCTACGACCTGCAATATGCCAATCCAAATTCGGCCGTTTACGACGGTTGCAACGTCTACTCTTATCTGCGCGCAACAGAAAAAGAACTTCTGTTGATAGCCGTAAACTTCAGCAAAGAGACACGTCTGCAGGAGATTAGAATACCCGCCGAGGCTTTCACCTTCCACAAAATAGAGCCACAGGAAAAGAGCGTAAAAGCAACAGAACTACTCTCGGGAAAAAGCATAAAATGCAAGCTGAACCCCGACACAACAATTCCGGTGGAGATACCTGCGCTTAACGGAGTAATATTAAAATTCAAACTTTAAAAAATGAAAAAGTTATTATTAATAGCAGCCACTCTGATGCTGATGCTCGGCACAGTTCAGTCACAGGACAAGTTCGACTACAAACTTGTAAAAGAGATTGTAGACAACGAAAGACCATATTTCAACGACATTCTCAAGCTCTACCTTGCCGACGACAAACTGTTGCGCACCGACGATGTTGCACTCGTATATTACGGACACTCCTATCTGCCCGAATATAAAGGTGGCAACGACGTAAACGAAAAAACACTAAAGACCTACGTTGCCGAGAATAATTTTGCCAAGATGTACGAAACATCAAAAAAAATACTCTCGTACAACCCCGTAAACCTGAACGCACTATTCTATGCGTGGCTCGCGTCGCAGAAACTCGCAAAACCCGAGGCCGAGACAAACTCTTACGTGCATAAATACCTGAGCATTCTGGAAATGATAACCACAATGGGCGACGGAAAAAGCAGCAGAAGCCCCTTCCGCGTAATAAACCCCGACGACCAGGACCACGTAATGTACGGAATGTTGGATATTGAAAATGTAAACTCGCGCAACCTCGACACAAGAACACTGTGCAACATCATCAGTGTAACACCGAGCAACAAATTCCCCGCGCGAACAATGTACTTCGACGTTAGCCGTTACCTGTCGCACACTTCGAAAAAGAAATAACAAATGATGGCTGCCTAAACTCCGAAAGGTAGCCATCTTCATAAATGTAGCATGAAAAGACTGCTCCGCATAATAGCCATTATACTATTAACTGCGATACTTTTGCCCATCGGCATTGTCGCAGTCTACCGCTACATACCCGTCCCCGTCACCCCCCTGATGCTTGCAAGAAACATCAAGGAAAAGACGCCTATAAACTACCAATGGACGCCCATAGAAAAAATATCACCCCATCTGCCCCTTGCAGTCGTAGCATCCGAAGACAATCTATTCATGCAGCACAAAGGATTCGACTTTAAGCAGATTGAAATTGCCCGCCGCGAGGCAGAAGAGGGCAAGCGTCTGCGCGGAGCAAGCACCATCACCCAGCAAACAGCAAAAAACCTTTTTCTGTGGCAAGGACGTTCGTGGCTGCGCAAAGGACTCGAAGCCTATTTTACAGTACTTATGGAACTAATGTGGAGCAAGAAAAGAATAATGGAAGCCTACCTCAACTGCATAGAAATGGGCAACGGAATTTACGGAGCGGCAGCCGTAGCAAAAATAAACTTCAACACCACCCCCGACAAGCTCACAAAAGAGCAATGCGCACTTATAGCCGCCACCCTGCCCAACCCGCGACGCTTCAACTCGGCAAAACCATCGAAATATATGTGCGAACGCCAGAAAGCCATACTTAAAAACATGAAAAATATCGGCAGCATCAAATTTCAATAATTTTTTGCAAAATAATATAGAAACTATCCAAAAAACACCTATATTTGCTTTTGCCTATAACAAACACACAGGCGACAAATAACCTAAAAAAAATGTACAATTATGAGCAAAAAAAGGATATACTTTGACATGGACGGAGTGCTTGTCGATTTTGAATCGGGCGTTGCAAAGCTCGACGAAGCGACAAAAGAGCAATATAAAGGAAAATTAGACGAAGTTCCCGGAATATTCTCGCTGATGGAGCCTATGCCCGGAGCGGCAGAAGTTGTACGCCTGCTCGCACGCAGTTACGACGTGTTTATCCTAACAACATCGCCGTGGAACAATCCCACCGCAGCATCGGACAAAGTGCAGTGGGTAAAAAAATATCTTGACGACGTATTCCACAAACGCCTGATAATAACTCACCGCAAAGACCTTCTCGAGGGCGACTACCTAATCGACGACCGAGACAAGAACGGAGCGGCCGAGTTTAAAGGAGAATTTATAAAATACGGGTCGCAACAATTCCCCGATTGGGAAGCAATTCTCAACCACCTGCTGATGTAACAACAAGCAAAAGGCGCAACACAATATATGTGAATGCGCCTTTAATTTTATACAATTTACCCCGCGGGAATAGCAAACAAAAGTTAAAAACGTCGTAAATAAAATACAATTAGTCAATTTCGCTTGCATATTTGTAAAGCCTGCTTTACATTTGCAGCGAAGATAGTTGCTAAATAGCGCGCAATCAATAAGCAACATCTTTTTAGAAAATTGTAAAACTTTAAAAAAAAGAATTGTATGAAAAATCTATGGCTTTTACCCGCATGGTGCCGCAAAGCAGGCTGGGCACTATTTACCCCATGTGCAATTTTAGGACTCTACCTAATCTTTGTAGAATTTTACTCACCGATGGAATTTGAATTTTATCCCGCACTAAAGGCAAACATTGCAATCATTGGTACACTTATAGGTCTTTACATGGTAGCATTCTCCAAAGAAAAGGTAGAAGATGAATTTGTAAACTCCCTTCGTGCAGACGCAATGATAAAGGCATTTATCCTCAACAGCATTATAATTGTATTAGGCTCGCTGACAGTATATGGCCTACCCTATGTTTACATGCTTTCAATAACCCAATATTTTGTGCTGTTAGCCTACATTATAATATTTCGCTACAATATGTATAAATACTCCTGCAAAAATGAAGAATAACATAAGAGTGGAGCGTGCCATCGTGCGCATTTCACAGCAACAGTTGGCCGAAGCTGTCGGCGTCAGCCGTCAGACTATCAATGCAATAGAAACAGGAAAATTCGTCCCTTCGACAGTGCTTGCATTGAAAATAGCCTCGGTATTCAAAAAAAGTACAGACGACATTTTTCAATTAGAAGAGGGCGATTGGAAGTAAAAAGTAGATTTACTGATATTATGCTAAACGTTAGCAACGTTTACCAATTTTCCGTATCTCACATATATTGAGAAAAATCCCTAAAAAACTAACGTAAAATAATATAGCGTGTGACTCATTGAGTCACACGCTATATTATTGATTTTTATGCTGTGAAATTACTTGACTTCCTCGAACTCAGCATCCTGAACATCATCAGCACCGTTTGAAGCCTGCTGACCACCCTGTCCCGCGCTCTGTGCACCGGGCTGAGCACCACTCTGAGCATACATTTCGGCACTTGCAGCCTGCCATGCGTTGTTAAGTTCGGCAGTAGCTGCGTCGATTGCTGCGAGGTCCTGAGCCTTATGAGCATCTTTCAACTTCTGAGCAGCAGCCTCGATGGGAGCTTTTTTGTCTGCGGGAATCTTATCGCCAAGCTCTTTAAGTTGGTTCTCTGTCTGGAACACCATTGAGTCCGCCTGATTGAGTTTGTCAATCTTCTCGCGCTCTTTTTTGTCAGCATCGGCATTTGCCTCGGCCTCGGCTTTCATGCGTTCAATCTCGTCCTTGCTGAGACCCGATGAAGCCTCGATGCGGATTGCCTGCTCTTTACCGGTAGCCTTGTCCTTTGCAGAAACTTTGAGAATACCGTTTGCGTCAATGTCGAATGTCACCTCAATCTGGGGAACGCCGCGACGAGCGGGAGCTATTCCTGTAAGGTTGAACTGTCCGATTGACTTATTCTGTGCGGCCATAGGACGCTCACCTTGAAGCACGTGGATGGTTACTTCTGTCTGATTATCGGCAGCAGTAGAGAATGTCTCGCTCTTCTTGCAGGGGATTGTTGTATTTGCATCGATGAGCTTTGTCATTACACCACCGAGTGTCTCGATACCCATTGAAAGAGGAGTAACATCAAGAAGCACAATGTCGCCTACACCACCCTCGTTGTTGATGATTGCACCCTGAATAGCTGCACCAACAGCAACAACCTCGTCGGGATTTACACCCTTTGAAGGAGCCTTTCCGAAGAAGTCCTCAACAACTTTCTGAACAGCGGGGATGCGGCTTGAACCACCCACGAGGATAACCTCGTCAATCTCTGAATTGCTGAGACCGGCATCCTGCATAGCCTTCTTACAAGGTTCGAGGCACGCCTGAATAAGGTTGTGTGCAAGAGACTCGAACTTCGCACGTGTAAGTGTCTTTACAAGGTGTTTGGGACCGGTAGCTGTTGCTGTAATGTAAGGAAGATTAATCTCTGTCGAAGTTGTAGAAGAAAGTTCGATTTTTGCTTTCTCGGCAGCCTCTTTCAAACGCTGAAGAGCCATAGGATCTGCTTTGAGGTCTACACCCTCTTCGGCTTTAAACTCTGAAGCCAACCAATCAATGATTACCTGGTCAAAGTCGTCACCACCGAGGTGAGTATCACCGTTGGTAGAGAGTACCTCGAATACACCGCCACCAAACTCAAGAATAGAAATGTCGAATGTACCACCACCAAGGTCGAACACTGCAATCTTCATATCTTTGTTAGCCTTATCAACGCCATAGGCAAGAGCTGCGGCAGTAGGCTCGTTCACAATACGCTTAACATCGAGACCTGCAATCTGTCCGGCCTCTTTTGTTGCCTGACGCTGTGAGTCTGAGAAGTAAGCAGGCACTGTAATAACCGCCTCGGTAACCTCTTGACCCAAATAATCCTCGGCAGTCTTTTTCATCTTCTGCAGAATCATTGCAGAAATCTCCTGAGGAGTGTAAAGACGTCCGTCAATATCGACGCGAGGCATATTATTCTCGTTCACCACTTTATAAGGAACGCGTGAAATTTCTGTCTGCACCTGTGACCAATTCTCGCCCATGAATCTCTTGATAGAGAAAATTGTACGCTGGGGGTTAGTGATAGCCTGACGCTTAGCAGGGTCACCCACTTTACGCTCGCCGCCATCAACAAAAGCCACCACAGAAGGAGTTGTACGCTTACCCTCGCTGTTAGTAATAACAACAGGCTCGTTACCCTCGAATACCGATACACATGAGTTTGTTGTACCTAAGTCAATTCCAATAATTTTTCCCATAATCTAATCTATTTTTTTATTTTATTATTACCTAATTTACAATCAGTATATAAATTGAAACTGATTGCGAACTTTTTTGTTCGATTACACTGTATATAAAACAAACAGCGTGCCAAACATCAAATAAGACTTTTTCTGCCACAAAAATGACTTTTCGTCCGTCAGAGCACAGACAAAATACGCCATAATGTCAGTTTCGTATCGCACAAGCAGAAAAAAACAATTAAAATTTGTGGCAAAAAATATTAAAACCACATTATTTGCTTTTACCGATAGATTGACTTATATTTGCAAGTAATTTGCGAGAAAAGTATCGATAAAGATACAAAGGCTTTTAAGGTTGCAAAAAACAGCAAAGTATTCACAGAATTTATATTTGACAAATATCTTGAACTTTAATTATATAATAAAGGAATAAAAAATAATGGCAAAAAAAGAAGAAATAGAAAATATGGCCGGCTCGGAAAGACTGAAAGCCCTGCAAGCAGCGATGGAAAAAATCGAGAAAAACTTCGGTAAAGGCTCCATCATGAAACTCGGCGACGATAATTTTGAAAGTATCGACGTAATTCCCACCGGCTCAATAGCACTGAACGCAGCATTGGGCGTAGGCGGTTACCCCCGCGGACGTATAATTGAAATATACGGCCCCGAGTCATCAGGAAAAACCACTCTTGCGATACACGCAATCGCCGAGGCACAAAAAAGCGGAGGTATTGCAGCCATCATCGACGCCGAGCATGCATTCGACCGTTTCTATGCACAAAAATTGGGCGTAGACATCGACAACCTGCTAATCTCACAGCCCGACTGCGGAGAGCAGGCACTCGAAATTGCCGAACAGCTTATACGCTCCTCTGCAATAGACATAATAGTAATCGACTCGGTAGCCGCACTCACCCCAAAAGCAGAAATTGAGGGAGAAATGGGCGACAACAAAGTAGGTCTTCAAGCACGTTTAATGTCACAGGCACTGCGCAAGCTGACATCCGCAATAAGCAAGACAAACACCACCTGCATCTTCATCAACCAATTACGCGAAAAGATAGGTATTATGTTCGGAAACCCCGAAACAACAACCGGAGGAAACGCACTGAAGTTCTACTCCTCGGTACGCCTCGATATTCGTCGCGTAACACAAATTAAAGATGGCGAAGAGGCCATTGGTAATCAAGTGCGCGTTAAAATCATAAAGAACAAGGTAGCCCCTCCCTTCCGCAAGGCAGAATTTGATATTATGTTCGGCGAAGGAATCTCGCGCATAGGCGAAATTGTAGACTTAGGCGTAGAATATGGCGTAATTAAAAAGAGCGGCTCGTTCTACAGTTACAACGACACAAAGCTGGCACAAGGACGCGACCGCACCAAACAGATAATCGCCGACAACCCCGAACTTGCCGAGGAGCTTGAAGCACTCATCAGTGAAGCTATGAAAAAACCTAACAACCAAGAATAATAAAAACATGAAAAAAACAATCCTTTTGGCAGCCGCCGCGCTGCTTTCTATGGGCACATTCGCTCAAGACAAAAACGAGGGTTTTGAATTTACGGTAGTAAAAGAGAACCCTATCACAAGCGTAAAAGACCAACACCGCGCAGGCACATGCTGGTGCTACTCAAGCCTCGGCTTTATCGAGTCAGAGCTTATCCGCATGGGTAAAGGCGAGTACGACCTCAGCGAAATGTTCATCGTTCACAACACATACCTTGACCGTGCCGACAGAGCAGTGCGCACACACGGTGACGCATCTTTCTCACAAGGCGGTTCATTCTACGACGTAATTTACGGAATGAAGACATTCGGCCTTGTACCCGAGTCAGAGATGCGCCCCGGCGTAATGTACGGTGACACACTGAGCAACCACGGCGAGCTTTCAACAGTAAGCGGCGCAGTAGTTGAGGCCATCGCAAAAGGCAATAGCAAAAGCCTCCAGACAGACGTCAATGGAATGCCCCTTTGGAAAAAAACCATCGAGGCCATCCACGATGTATATCTTGGCAAACGCCCCGAGAAGTTCACATACAATGGCAAGGAGTATACTCCAAAGTCATTCTATGAGTCATTAGGCCTTAACGCAGAGGACTACATCTCTTTGACATCTTACACTCACCACCCTTTCTACACAACATTTGCACTCGAAATTCCCGACAACTGGCGTTGGGCACACTCTTACAACCTTCCTTTGGATGAGTTTATGGAGGTATTCGACTATGCAATCAACGAAGGTTACACAATTGCATGGGGTAGCGACGTAAGTCCCGCCTTCAACAACAGCGTAGCATCACTCCCCGACGAGGAGAAGGCGCAAGAGATGAGCGGCTCGGACATGGCACATTGGCTTAACCTCCCCGCATCAGAGAAAAAACTTCACACAAAGCCCCAGCCTCAGAAATGGGTGACACAGGAGGAGCGTCAGAAAGCATACGACAATTGGGAGACAACAGACGACCACGGTATGCAGATTTACGGTATTGCAAAAGACCAATTGGGCAACGAGTACTACATGGTTAAAAACTCATGGGGACAAGGCGGAAAATACAAAGGTATCTACTATGCTTCAAAAGCATTTGTTCGCTACAAGACTATGAACATCGTAGTTCACAAGAATGCAATTCCCAAAGCAATCCGCAAAAAACTCGGAATAAAATAATTTAACACTTCCACATAATTGCTGTTAAAAAATAGAGAGAGTGACGAAAAAATAGGTTATTCTCTCTATTTTTTAACAGCAATTTTATATCTTTACAAATTGAAACGGGAACTAATCTCGCAAAAACCGGATGCATCAGTTAAAAAATTGGTGCTAATTATTTGTGACATAAAAAGATAGAATTATACAAATGGGACAAAAGTGGAATTATCAACCTCCGACAAATAAGGAAAAAGAGGACGCAAAGCGTCTCTCCGAAGAGTTGGACATGAGTCCCATTCTGTGCGAGCTGTTGCTGCGACGCGGAATAAAAACCGCCACCGAAGCAAAAAATTTCTTCCGCCCCAAACTGAGCAATCTGCACGACCCGTTCCTGATGAACGACATGGACGTTGCCGTTGCACGGCTGAACAAAGCCTTGGGACGCAAAGAGCGTATCATGGTGTACGGCGATTACGACGTAGACGGAACCACAGCCGTAGCATTGGTATACAAATTCCTGCAACAATTCTCGCTTAACATCGACTATTACATCCCCGACAGAAACGAGGATGGATACGGAATATCCAAACGAGGAATAGACTACGCTCACTCGACGGGAGTAAAGCTGATAATAGTACTCGACTGCGGAATTAAAGCAATAGAGGAGATTGCATACGCCAAGGAAAAAGGCATCGACTTTATCGTGTGCGACCACCATGTGCCCGATGAAAAGCTACCATGTGCCGTAGCAATCCTCAACCCCAAGCGTTCCGATTCGACCTACCCCTACCCCCATCTATCCGGTTGCGGAGTAGGATTCAAATTCATGCAAGCCTTTGCACAGGACAACGGAATACCCGCCGAACAGCTATACAACCTGCTCGACCTTGTAGCCGTAAGCATCGCATCGGACCTTGTACCCAACATGGGCGAAAATCGCATACTCTCGTACCATGGAATTAAACAGTTGAACCACAATGCAAGCACCGGTCTTAAAGCCATCATACAAGTGTGCGGACTGCGAGAAAAAGAGATAACAATAAACGACATAATATTCAAGATAGGCCCCAGAATAAACGCATCGGGACGCATACAACAAGGGAAAGTAGCCGTAGACCTGCTCATCGAAAATAATCTGTCGGCAGCACTCGCCATGAGCGAGCAGATAAACGAATATAACGAGACACGCAAAGACCTTGACAAAAGTATGACCGAAGAGGCCAACAAAATAGTCGCCGAACTTGAAAATTTCGACGAGAAACGCGCCATCGTCATATTCAACGAAACGTGGCACCGAGGAGTCATAGGCATTGTAGCGTCACGTCTGACGGAGGTGTACCATCGTCCGGCAGCAGTAATAACATGCACCGGAGAAATGGCCACAGGCTCGGCACGCTCGGTGGCAGGCTTCGACGTATACAAGGCAATAGAGAACAGCCGTCAGATACTCGAAAATTTCGGAGGACACACATACGCCTCGGGCTTCTCTTTGCTCGTAAAAAACATCCCCGAATTTAAACGTCAATTCGAGCAATATGTTACCGACAACATACTCCCCGAACAGACCGACTCGCAAATAGACATTGAGGCCATGCTCGATTTTCGCGACATTACCCGTAAATTCTTCAACGACCTGAAGAAGTTCGCCCCCCACGGCCCCGACAACCCCAAGCCCATCTTCTGCACATACGGAGTATACGACTACGGCACAAGCAAGGTCGTCGGTCGCCGTCAAGAGCACATAAAGCTGGAGCTTGTAGACAATAAGTCGAGCAACGTCATCAACGGCATTGCCTTCGGACAAAGCCAGCAGGCACGATACATAAAATCGAAACAATCCTTCGACATCTGCTACACACTCGAGGACAACACCTACAAACACGGCGAAGTGCAGTTGCAGATAGAGAGTATACGCCCCAAAGGTAAGCAATAAAATGAGCACCCCATTGCAAAAGAAACATCTCGAAATACTGAAAGAACATTGGGGTTACGATGCTTTTCGCGGAATTCAGGAAGAGATAATCAACAGCATCGGTTCGGGACGCGACACATTAGGCCTTATGCCCACCGGAGGCGGCAAAAGCATCACATTCCAAGTACCCACACTCGCCACAGAGGGTCTGTGCCTTGTCATTACCCCACTCATCGCACTGATGAAAGACCAAGTGGCCAACTTAAGAAGTCGCCACATAAAAGCAACAGCAATATACTCGGGCATGAAACACAGCGACGCAATAACAGCCCTTGAAAATTGCATCTTCGGCGACTACAAATTCCTGTACGTATCACCCGAAAGACTATCATCGGAAATCTTCCAGAAAAAAATAAGCCGCGTAAACGTAAGCATGATAACCGTAGACGAGGCCCACTGCATATCGCAATGGGGACACGACTTTCGCCCAGCATACAGAGAAATATCCAAAATACGCGAAATATTCCCCCACGCACCCATTCTTGCCCTCACAGCCACAGCCACCAAAGAGGTAATAAAAGATATTCAAGCGCAACTATCATTCAGAGAGAGCAACGTCATAAGAATGAGTTTCGAACGCAAAAACCTCTCGTATATAGTGCGCAACACCGACAACAAAGCACAAGAACTACTGCGCATCCTCAATAGAATAGAAGGCTCGGCAATAATATACACCCAGAATAGAAAAAAGACCCAAGAAGTAGCAGAATTCCTTGTAAACAATGGATTTACAGCCGAATACTACCACGCAGGACTAAGCGCAAACGCAAAAGATGAACGCGAAGAACGCTGGAAAAGCGGAAAATCGCGCATAATGGTAGCAACAAACGCCTTTGGCATGGGCATTGACAAGCCCGACGTACGCATAGTGCTGCACACTGACCTTCCAAGCTCGATAGAGGCCTACTTTCAAGAGGCGGGACGCGCCGGACGCGACGGCAATCGCGCCTATGCTGTGGCACTATATAACGCAGCCGACAATCGAATACTAAAAAAGCGAATATCAGACAATTACCCCGACAAGGAGTATATACGTTCCGTCTACGAGCATATATGCTACTACTATAAGATGGCCTTAGGCGACGGATTAAACTGCACCTTTGAATTTTCACTACCGGAATTCTGCCGCATATACAAATTCCAGACACTGCAAGCGGATAGCGCGTTGCGCATACTCACACGCATGGGCTATCTTGAATATGTCGAGGAAATGGAATACTCGTCGAGCATACAATTCATCATAGAGCGCGACGAACTTTACCGTCTGAAGGAAGGCAGTGCCGACTGCGAAGCACTGATAACAGCCATTCTGCGCAACTACTGCGGCGTATTCAGCGAACAGGTATATATTGACGAACGTCTGCTGAACAAAATAACAGGAATATCGCGTCACAGAATATACGAAATACTCGTAACACTGTCGCAGCGGCGCATCATACAATATAAGCCCTCGAAAAAGACACCGCTTATAACCTTCACCCGCCAAAGAGTGCTACCCGAGGAATTACGATTCGAGAAGGAGATTTACGACGACCGACGAGAAAGTTTCGAAAATAGAATAACATCGGTAATAAACTACGCACAAAGCAACAGCAAATGCCGCAGTGGTATTCTGCTGTCATATTTCGGTGAAAAAGAGCCACCCGAATGTGGCACCTGCGACACGTGCATACAAAAAAAGAGAAACTCCGGCCGAGGAACAGAATACAAGAGTGAAAAGGAGAAAATCCTGCAAATACTATCGGACCGCGCCCCCCACCCTCTCGACGAACTTGAAAAGCTGCATCTCTCAAGAGAAAAGCTAACAAATATTTTGCGCCATCTTGCCGACGAGGAGATTATCACTATTGAGAATGGAAATTGCATTCGATTAACGTAGAGCTTCGTTCAATCACCATAATAAGAAAAAATCATTTTACACAAACAGCATACAAAAAAACTCCCGCAAAAATTTTTGCGGGAGTTTTTTTGTTTAGAGAAAGTTTATTATTTCAAAACCTTAACTGTCTTAACAACACCGTTGCTGTAAACATACTTAACAACATTTACACCCTGAACAGGAGTCTGAGAAGCAACACCGTCGATTGTGTAGTAAGTTGTAGAAACAACCTCCTCGCCCTCTACAACAGGAGCCTCAATTGATGTGTACGAATCGCCTATGAAACGGAGGTTCCAAAGAGAGTTAGCGTCGCCACGTTTCCAGTAAACGATGTGTCCTTCAACACCTTTACCGCCACCGTGACCTTGTGCGTGGAGGCACAAGTTACCATTCTGATCCTCATGATATTCACCACCACCGGGAACCCAGAGGTCAAATGCAGTACGCTCGCGCTGGAGAACCATGAAAGGCTGAGGTGTGTCGCTGAGGCTTATGTGAATACCGTACCAAGAGATTGCCTCCTCTTTACCCTCAAATGCAATTGCGGGATCTGTACAGCTTACATATTTGTCATACTTAACACTCTTAATGTAGTATGCAAACTTAGCTTCCTCCTCGGTGATAAGAGAATCCTCCAACCAAATAGTAACCTGCTCGTCGTCAGTTGCGGGGATAAGCTGGAATACAAATACAGAGTCGGCTGTCATAATATCCTCGGGAGTATTCTTCCAACCTACCTCTAATTCCTCGCAGAATGCAGCGTCAGAAACGCAACCCTCGTGAGGATCCATTGCGTAGATAGCCTTTTTAACACCCTGATTTTTCATATATAAGGGTTGGTCAGCCTCTATTACATAGTAACCTGCAACAACAGGGTTAGTCTCGGCATTCTCAATCTCGGCAAATGCAGCCTCGAGGGTATTAATCATTGCTTTTGAAGCAGCCTCGTCCTTAGCCTCGGCTGTTGTCTGTGCCTTAGCGCAAGCCTCGGGGAATCCTTTCAGATCCTTGTATGCACCGGGGTCGTTGCTCTCTACAAGACCAAGGCTCATGAGAGATTTTGTCATGTTACCCAACCAATAGCTGAAAGGAGTATCCATAGACATCTTGTAGATGAACCACTCACCCTCACCATCTTTATCATTGTTCTCGAACGCATCAACAGGGTACCAGCCGTAGTTACCACCCCAGTCTTGAGCAATAACATAAGGACAATGTGTGCTTACCTCTTCTATATTACGATAAGAATCTTCATTATACTCGTAGATTCTGAATGAATAGGGAAGATTTTCGTCATTTTCGTTAGACTCAATCTTCACTTTAGCAGCCTTAGAAAGAGAATATGTAGTTGTACCACCTTCCCAGTAATCGCCATCGCTACCGGTAGAGCTCATCCAATATGAACCATCTACCAAGCTCTGGATGTAGTATGTACCATCACCATCGCCTGTAGAACGGATGCTGAATGCACAAGGTGACTGCAATGCGCCAACCCAACGTTTACCGGCCGAGAAGAAGCCACCATCTTCGGGATCGCCACCAACTGCGGGGCTGCAATTCAAAAGACCATAGATAGCATAGATTCCATTATCGGTAATCTCCTCAATGCTTTCAACCTGCGCACCACGCATTGCGTTGTATTCATCGGGGAAGAGAACATTTGCAGGAGTTACAGTCTCGCCTACGTAACCAAATACAAAATCTATGGGGCCATCGCAATATGTACCACCACGACCATGAAGTACAAATTTGAAACCACCAATTTCACGGGGAAGTTCAATATCTATATATACGTACTCGCTACCGTCAAAGTCGCCATCAGCGGCATCTGATATTCCCTCGAAACGAGAATTAACAGTGTAGTCTCCGTCGCAAAGAGCTGCGTAGCCCAATCCCCATCTGGGTGACACAGAGTTAGATGAGAAGCTCTCTTCTGTTAATTCAATCTTCTGACCATTCTCATCGTAAATTTCAAACTCGATAATACCGGGGAAAGGTTTACCATTATATTGGCGTCCAGAAAGTGTTTGGAAGACAGTAAAGCGAAGCTGGTCAACCATGTCTGTCAAATAGTATGTAGGTGATTCCCATATATTTACGCTACCATCGTAAGGAGACTCTTTACCGGGAAGACCATCCTCTTCGCGACCGATGCGGAAAGGAAGAGACTTAACGTTAGTAATTTTTGATGCCCAGAAGGTATCGATAATCCCCTTGATCTTTGAAACTGCATCGTCAATATCTGCAATAGTCTCATATGATTCGAATGCAATCTCAGCCTCGTCCAATGCTTGAATAAGAGTCTCGGTGTACTCTGCCGGATAAGAATTATTAATCCAGTCTGGAGCAGAAGACGTAAGGATAAGACCCTCATCCATAGCATCTATGATATTAGCAATAGAGTCTACCCACATATTGAGTGTAAGGGCATAGTAATTGTTGAATGCTGTATTAAGAGTATTTCTTGAAGAAAATATCTCGGCAACAGTTACATCAGTGCCTTTTGCTGCTACAGTTTTTGCAGAAGCAAGAGCTGTTTCAAGCACTGTCTTAAAGCCATCTTCGTCATAAGAATTCAAAGATGAGCCAAGCTCGGCAATACGAGAATCTACATTAGCAATTACATCTTCGAGCTTGTAAAGAATTGTAGAGGCCTTAATGTCTGCTTTGTAGATTGAGAAGTTTGTTGCATAAGGGCGGTCAAATTTTGCAATTTCCTCAGCATCGTTCTTGAAACAACCCATACGCATGATAGCATCCTGCATAAGGAGTAGCTCGCCGTTGTTTGCAGTTAGAGTAAAGTCACCATTAATATCAGCATGGCTGTCAAACTTTATGTTCATTGCTTTTCTGATATCCATTGTCCAATCAATGAAACCGGTGTATGAACCTCTTTTAACGATGTAGTGATCAGTGTTGATATACTCTACCTTATATGTATTTTCAGCACCTTCTACGGGAATAAGGGTAAACACACCAAAAGCAGAAGGCTCTTTTGTTGTCAAACAGGGTGCTTCAAAGAAACCGCCACCAACGTTCTCGCGCTGACGAGCCTCGTCCCACCAAGGCTCAACGTGACCCTCTATTACAAACAAAGAGTTAGGCTCGGCAAGCTGGTCCAATGTAGAAATTTTTTCTACCTTGAGCTCTTGCTCGGGCATGGGCCAATATGATGTGCCACCCTCTGTAAGACCTACGTATACAGGTTGGTTGTGAGGATATCCGTAACGTGTACTCCACTCAATTGAGAATGCCGAAACCTCATCTACAAACTCAAGTTCAACATAGTGATAATCGTCATCGATTGGACCATTATACCAATTTGTGTGGAAGTGGTTACCCGCTTGACGTATACCATCGTTGATAGATGTCAATCCACCACCATCAGTGGGATGCTCAGCATTTGAAAGTGCTGAATATTCGATTACATTACCATCTGCATCATACACTGTAAGCTCTGATACAGAGAAGAAGGGGAAACCGGGACCATCTGTCATACGACCTCCATAACCGTCCGCATTGGTGGGTAACACCGTTGAAGACAATGTTTGAGCTACGGTATAACGCAACGATGTGATTGGTTCGTCCAAGGTATAAACCGGAGTTTTGTAGATGTACACTCCGGTGTTACCGGGAACTTCTTGACCGGGCAATCCATCAGCTGATGTCAGCGTAATAGGAAAGTTTGTCGATTGAGCCATGCCTATTGTGGCAATAAGGGTCAAAAGACAGGTTAAAAGTAAATTTTTACGCATAATAAATTAATTAAAATTAAAAATAAAATATTTTATGTACTTTTTTACAAAAACAATATTAATGTCAGCAACTATAATATTTTCATTAATTAACCTGCGGGCATTTTAATAACCTATAAATCAATGGCTAAACATAAAAGGCTGATAGGGTAAAATAAATAAAAATATAATTTTTGCAAAGATACTTTTTTTATATGATTATATATATTAAATCAGGTGAAATATTTTCGTGTTTGCTGAAAGTTTAACAATCTCTAACTGAGATTTCTTTACAAATACATTTTAAATGATAATCGAATATTTGGGTCAGCCTACAATTCTTTACGGAGAGCCTCTTTTACTTGCTGAAAATATCACAAAAAAAATAGAGAATCACTGCTAAATTGCGATTCTCTATTCTGCGGAAAGGGAGGGATTCGAACCCCCGGTACCTCTCAGTACGTCGGTTTTCAAGACCGGTGCAATCGACCACTCTGCCACCTTTCCAATATTTCAAAGCTATCATCAAGGATGCCCTTGATTTTGACGTTGCAAAGGTAGGACTTTATTTTGAAACCTCCAAACAAAAATGAAACTTTTTTAAGAAAAATATCACAATCACACAATATAAATGATATTCGACGTAGGCTATATACAATATTTAGCACATATAATAATACAAAAAATTTGAACTTCTGGTATAGATAAGTGGCTGTTCCTTCTTGTGTGCAGGCAGGAACAGCCACTTGATTTATAATTCATTCGGATTATTTATGCCGAATATGGTGCAAACATTTTTATGCTTCCACGCAACAAATTACGCACTTCGCTGAGTAACTCATGCGATTCCTGTATTAGGTTAAGATAAACAAAATCCATCTTCAGACTACCGCTCTTCTTATGCAGTCTCATTGTCTGCTCCTTGCGCAAGGCAGCTAACTTATGTTTAAGTTCTTTTGCACGCAAAGAAACACTTTCCGAAGTTGAGTAATCGCCTGTACGTATCATTTGGGCAATATCACATAGCACACTATAAATATCGCGACAATACGGCGAAAATTCTTGTATATAATCCTCTTCCAGCGGACTAAAACTATTATCAGTATGCTCTCTCATAGGTTCACCTATGCGTGTGAGAGTGTTATACATTTGCAAGCAACTGTTTGTGCAAAGATGGTACCATGTACTGCGCTCAAGTGCTATAGCACTTGACACTCGCTGAAAACCTTGCGTTTCGCAACGACGCGTCTTTTTCACAATTTTTTTCTCGACTACAATCTTCAGCAAGGAATTTTTAAGCGGACGAACCTCTTCCTTGACAAAAGCCTCGAAAAGAGTTTTATAAGTTTCGGCCGAGAAGGATACAGCCGCATCCAATGTCTCGGAAGCATGTCCTTTCAAAGCCTCCCAGACAACAGCCTTATCATCAGACTTAAAGATTATTTCCATCTTTTCATCCACTTTCACCTGCTGTTGTTTTTTATTGTAACGTATATGACTGTGAATAAGCAAATATATTACAAGAGCTATCATTATGAACATTGCAACAATACCGCCAAAATACATAATTGTTGCAACAATAGAGGCCAACAAAAATGCCGCACCCGCAGTTACAAACCATCCACCAACAACCGAAACGACACCCGTAACGCGATATACTGCACTTTCGCGACTCCACGCACGGTCGGCGAGCGAAGAACCCATACCCACCATGAAAGCTACGTAAGTAGTAGAGAGAGGAAGTTTCATAGATGTACCCACCGCAATCAAAAGGCCGGCAAGCACCAAATTAACAGAGGCGCGAACAAGGTCAAAAGCAACAACCTCACTGCGATCTTCGAGAGGGCGGAAACGACTGTTCACCCAATCTTTCACATTCTGAGGAACTTTGCGAGAAACGCTATCTATCATATTGGTAGTTGAACGGACTATATTACGGGCAATAGAAGAAGTTCCGAACATTTCATTTTCTTCATTCTGCTGGCTGGTAAGGTCGATAGATGTCTGAAGCACTTTCTTTGCTTTTTTGCTTGTATAAAGAGCAAACACCATGATAGCACCTGCGCCTATAAGAAAAAAGACAGGAGTCTTTGCCGATTCGGCAAGAGAATTCATCACAAACGCACCGGCACCGGTGCCACCGGCATTTGTCGTAAAATCCATAAACGAAGAAAATCCCGCAAGCGTAACGCCTATAAAGTTCACAAGGTCGTTACCGGCAAAAGCCATCGCCAACGAGAATGTTCCAATAAGGACAATTATTCTGAATACATTTACTTTAAACCAATGAAGCACTTGCATAAAAATGGTAAAAAACACAAAAGAACCCAGAAGCAACAATGTTGTATTTTCATCTACCCACGCCTGAACTTCAGGAGTTACAAGAGTACTACCCTTAAGACCCTTTATAAGCATGAAATACATGATGGAAGTTACCGCAACACCACCAAAAACACCTATCTTTTTACCAAGATTTTTGCGGAAGTGGAACGTAAACAGCAAACGTGAAATCCACTGCACAATAAGTCCAAACAAAAAGGCTATTGCCACAGAAAGGAATATTGAGATAATCATCGTCAGCGCCTTGTCCGAATTAAGCAGATTAGCCATAGTGGGAGCAGTTTCATTAAAACCTTCCACTACAGGCAAAGTGCCGGAAGATATTTTTATAAGCGATACTATAAAAGAGGCACCCAATAGTTCGAACACCATAGAAACAGTGGTAGATGTCGGAAGGCCGAGGCTGTTGAAAAGGTCAAGCAAAAATACGTCACTGATAACCACCGCAAGGAATATACACATCACCTCACTGAAATAAAAGAAGTTAGGGTTAAAAATTCCGTGACGAGCAATATCCATCATGCCACTGCTAAATGACGCTCCGATAAATACACCAAGCGCAGCCACCAGCAATATCCACTTTAATTTTGCAGCCTTGCTACCCACAGCCGCACTTAAAAAATTCACAGCATCGTTACTAACACCCACTGTCAAGTCTATTATGGCAAGCGTAAACAAGAAAATAACGATAAATAAATAAGCGAGTTCCATAATCTATTTTGTGTTTTTCATTTACTTTTTTATATTTTCATTTTTTGTGACGGCGAAAAACATCAAATAGATTATTTTCGCCACTCGGAAACGAAAATATCTACTCCAAAAAACTGCGCAACATAATTATTTCATCGCGCCAACGATTCTCGTCGGGAGTCTCAAGGATAACAGGCATATTATCGAAACGTGCATCATTCATGAAACGCTTGAAAAACTCAACACCCAACGTACCGTCGCCTATGCTGTCGTGACGGTCCACACGCGAGGCGAGCAACTTTTTGCTGTCGTTAAGATGCACCCCGCGCAAATAATCGAAACCTATCACTTTGTCAAATTCATTGAACACAGCATCATAATCATTCACAATATCGTAACCGGCCGAATAAGTGTGACAAGTATCTATGCAGACGCCCACACGACTTTTATCCTGAACTTTATCTATAATGTAGCGTATATGCTCGAAACGATTGCCAACATTGCTACCCTGTCCGGCTGTATTTTCAATGACAGCCGTAACGCCGGATGTACGTTCAAGAGCCATATTTATACTCTCGGAAATTCTGTCGAGACACTCTTCGAGAGATATTTTGTTAAGGTGGCTGCCGGGGTGGAAATTAAGCATCGTAAGCCCCAACTGCTCGCAACGTGTCATTTCATCGAAAAATGCCCCCCGCGACTTTTGCAGCCCTTCATCATCAGGGCTACCGAGGTTTATAAGATAGCTATCATGGGGAAGAATGTAACGTGAATCGAACCCTCCTTGCTCGCAACGCTTTTTAAATAAGGTAATATTCTTCTCGCTCAATGGCGCCGAAACCCACTGACGTTGATTTTTTGTAAAAAGAGCAAAAGCATTGGCACCTATTGCCAAAGCATTGGCAGGAGCATTCTCAACCCCCCCGCTCGATGAAACATGAGCTCCAATATATTTCATAAATCTGCTTACGGATATAATTGCAAGACATATTCCCGCAATATAATTCACGTTGCGAAGATAAAAAAAAAGTCAAAACCTACAAACGAATAGATAAACTTTCTTAATAAAAGTTTTCAACACGTTTATAGGTTTTATAACTAATATTTTATAACTTCTTAATTAAAAATTAAATTGCGCCGAGAGGTTTACACGATTGGCATTGTTTGTATCACTCTCAAAATCCGTGCGCCATCCATGCAGATATTCTGCACCTATCTGTATGCTTGATGTCAAATTATAGCAAACGTTCGCAACCACATATTGACCACGTTTATAATTGTCGGGATTGGCACTGCCGTAACCCTGCTTAGAGTGCACCGAACATTGGCTGTATGTAGCCGAGGCAAACAAGCGGGATGTAAAATTATATTGTAACCCTGCGTACCAACCATCGGTAAGCAACATTGTCATATGGCTGAGATTGTTGGGATTAGGAACAATATCAACCCCTACATTGGAAATATCGTTGAAAAGAGAGCCTATACCCTCACCTAAGCAATATTGTCCGCGCAACTGCAAATTACCGAAAGTCATAAGAGTGGTTGCTTGAGCGCCCCAAGCTAATTTCTGTCGGTTTTTATTGTTCACATGATCATCATAGGAAAGGTCGCGCAAAATACCGCTCACACGCACATGATTATTATCCGCCCAACTGTAACGAAAGTATATGGGAATATTAGGCATACGCTGTTTCCCAACTGTAACAAACTCGTTGCTGGTACCTTTAACATCCGGTGCCTCGAATGCCACCCCCATAGAAAGTCCCCAGTCGAATCCATAATTAAAAGCCGCCTGCACTGTTCTGTAAAATACCATTCCGCAAGGGCCTGCATAGTCGAGGGTAAAGGGAACGGCTGCAACATCCATAAAGTTACCCGTATTATAGCCTATCGTTGCATACTTAAACTGCATATAAGCATTGTGCAATTTAAAAGTATTTCCCGAACCGCGCCACGTTCCGGCCGTATAAACGGTAAAATCACCGAGCCAAGAACTGCGTCCCACAAGTTTCAGAAAAAGCAATGAAGTTGTTGCATCCATCTGATAGCGGCTCGACGCCTGACCACCTGTGGAAATATATGATGGAAGAAAATCCAAATTATCTACAATTCCACCAAAGTCATATTCGGCCTTTGTCTGCACATAACCGCCGACTCCAAGCCCCCATTGCCCCTTTTGATCGACAAAAATAAAACGCGGAGCCCGAGGGTCACGAAAATACCCCGTATGAGTATTATTAAAAACTGCGATAATATCAGGCTGTTCGTACACATTCTCAGTAATATAAATTATAGGAGCCGGCTCGCCCGATTGTCCACCACTCTGTGCCCGAGCCGAGAGCGACAGCATTAAAAATCCCGCAAGGAGAAACATAGAATTAAATACTTTTCTCATAATTTTAAATTTTGAAATTTTCATTCAAAAAAACAAGCAAGCATTTGTAAAGGTTTACAAACAGGCTCCGGCAATAGTTAAAAAAAGCAAATACAAAAAAAACAATTAAACCAAAGAAAAAACATAAAGTCTATTAATCGTACATACATTATAAACTTAAACAACAGAAAGATGAAAAGAAAAATTATTTTTATTTTATGTGCAATATTCGCCGCAACAACCATCTGCACAGCGCAAAATAACACAATCGACAAAAATGCCGAACGTGAGGCGAAACATGCAGAAATGGAAAAAAAAGCCACCGAACGCATGAAAAAAGAACTTTCGCTGAGCGACGAACAAACAGCCAAACTTGAAGAATTGAACAAAGAGTATCTTCCCAAGATGAGAATGGGAAAGCCCGGAATGCGCCGCAACAAGGGCGTCCGCCCCGACAGCATCTGCCCAAAGAAAGATTGCCCGAAGGCTAAGGCCGAGTGCAAAAAAACCGAGAAATGTTGCAAAGAGGCTGCAAAATGCGAAAAAGCAAAAGAGTGCAAAAAAGCCAAGAAATTTGACAAGGCTAAGAAAAATGATAAAAAATTCGAGAAACCTACGAAGGAACAAATGGAAAAGCGCAGGAACGAAATGCGCGAAACTCGCAAGGCTTACAATGAGAAACTAAACGAGATTCTTACCCCCGAACAGCAGGAGAAACTAAAATCTTTGCGCAAAGAAAGAAAAGAGAAAAACAGCAAAAAGAATATCAAATAATACTAACTAAGAAAACTATATTATTAATTAATGGCGTGTTACAATTTTAATTGACACGCCATTAATTTTTGCTTTTATCGTAAAGTATACACAGCCTCTATCGGATAATGGTCGGAAATATATTTTGCACCATAATACCCATCGAGCGTGCGAAATTCATTGCACACAACCCTGCGTCCGCGATAAAAAATATGGTCGATTATCGGTAGTCTTTTAACCTCGCCAAAGGCGTTGTATGTTCCTTTGTTATCTGTTACCGGTGCCATTTTTCGAGCAGCATTCATATTATCATACAAAGGTTTCAGAGCTTCATCCTCGCTCTCTATATTAAAATCACCGGTAAGAATCACTGCAGCCTTTTTACCGGCAATCTCTCTTATTTTATCAACTATAAGCTTTGACGACTCTACACGCGCCGTACGACCTCTGTGGTCAAAATGTGTATTAAAATAGTAGAATTTCACCTTAGTAACCTTGTCGCGCAACTTTACCCATGTGGCTACACGGTTACAAGCTGCGTCCCATCCGCGTGACACTTTTTCGGGAGTTTCGCTCAACCAGAAAGTGCCACTGTCGAGAAGGTCGAAACGCTCTTTATTATAATAAATTGCCATAAACTCACCGCCATTTTTTCCATCGTCGCGACCGACGCCCACACGTGCATACTGCGGACAGACACTGTCAATATATTGCAGATGAGGAATCATAGCCTCTTGAAGGCCAAAGGCATCGGGACGATGCTTCTCTATCATATTTTTTGTAGCATGTTTACGAAACTGCCAACTATTTTCTCCGTCACGCGCAAGGGTGCGAATATTATAGGAAATAATTTTAACATCGATGGGAGATTTTGCTACAACTGAGCCACACATCGACAATGCAATAAAAAATAAAAATACTATTTTCTTCATACAAATAAATTTTATGCTAATTCTATAATTGTTATTCCCGCACCACCAAACTGCACATGCTCGTCGCGAAAGGACTCGACTACAGGCATTGTACTAAGATGCTGCCTGAGCAACGTACGCAGAATTCCGTTACCCGTGCCGTGCAGCACACGCACCTGTCGCACACCGCAGATAGTCGCATCGTCAATAAAGTAACTGAGAGCCTGCACAGCCTCCTCGCCTCGCATTCCGCGCACATCAATTTCGGACTTGAAATTGAGCCTTTTATTGTGCAGATTCTCTTGCGTTTCGCTGCTGAGGAAAGAGACGGCACGTTTCTCGGCTTTTGGCGCGTCGCACAGCTCCAAACGCTCCAAAGAAACGGTTGATTTTATAGCACCGAAGCGCACAACCGCATCTTTTTTGGTGAATGAAAGAATTTCGCCGGCAACCTGTTGTCCGCGAATTTTAACATAAGCACCAACAGCAAAAAGAGGGGATTTTTTCTCGGCAACAGACTTTTCTACAGCCTCGCTCTTTTTGTCGCGTTTGCCGTTTTTCTTACGCTCTTGACGCGCCAAAAGTTTCGCCATTTCTCGGTCGGCACGTTCATTCTGCTGACGACGCGCAAGCTCCTCGACCTCGCGACTAAAGTCGCTTAACTCTTTACGTATCAATTTTGTACGTTCTTTCTCTGCCTTAGCCTCGACAATTTCGCGTATGGTTTTTTCTATCTTTGCGTTTGCCTCTTTTATCAGACGCTCGGCCTCTTCGCGTGCCTCGCGCATAACATCTTTGCGACTGCGTCGCAACTCCTCGGCCGAGGCACGGTATTTGTCAAGGGCATCATCAAGCTCTTTTTCCTTGAGGTGCACATTTTTTCTCTTCGTCTCCCAATAGCGTTTGTCGCGCACAATATCCTGCAAATATTTATCCGACTGAATATAGTCGCTACCGACAATTTCGGAAGCATCCTTTATAATCTCCTCGGGCAAGCCTATCTTGCGTGCAATCTCCACAGCAAAAGAACTGCCGGGATTACCTATCTGCAACTGAAAGAGCGGGCACATTTCGCCCCGGTCGTAAAGCATTGCGCCATTAACGACACCCTCGGTAGAATCGGCAAAATGTTTAAGATTCTGATAGTGGGTGGTAATAATTCCAAATGCACCACGCTCGTTGAAACGTTTGAGAATAGCCTCGGCCATTGCCCCGCCGATAAGCGGCTCGGTGCCGTTGCCAAACTCATCTATAAGGATAAGCGAGTGGGCGTCGCAACGGCGCAAAGTATTTTTCATATTCAACAGGTGGCTCGAGTAGGTACTAAGGTCATCCTCTATACTCTGCTGGTCGCCAATATCTATGAATAGATGGCGGAAGACTCCGGCATTACTACGCTCGTGTACGGGAATTAGAAGGCCGCACTGCAGCATATATTGCAAAAGTCCGGCAGTCTTAAGGCAGACAGATTTTCCGCCGGCGTTGGGGCCCGAAATAAGCAAAATGCGCCTATTACCATCTAATTGAATATCGAGGCGCGACATACGCTTGCCATGCTTCTGCAACGAAAGTTCGAGCAAAGGATGGCAAGCTGCGCCCCAATCAATCATCGGACGCGATTGCATGGCAGGCTTTACTGAGCCGAAACGCATCGCCAACTGAGCCTTGGCACGTATAAAATCCATTTCTCCCAAAAAGTCGTATGCCGACAATAGTTCGGGAACATGCGGGCGCAATTCATCGGAAAAAGCGGTAAGTATGCGTATAACCTCGCGACGCTCCTCGGCCTCAAGCTCGCGTATGCGGTTGTTCGCCTGCACAACCTCGGCCGGCTCTATAAAGACTGTCTTTCCGCTGGCCGACTCGTCGTGAATAATTCCGTTCATCTTACGTTTAAGAGCGGGTGCAACGGGAATTACCAGACGACCGTCACGCAACGTCGGTGAGGCATCCTTCTCGACCAATCCCTCGGCCTGAGCGCGACGTAATATCGAATTCAACGTGCGAGAGATACTGCCCGAGGTGCGCGTAAGTTCACTGCGCAAGGATGCCAAAGTGGACGAGGCTGAATCTTTCACTTTTCCAAACTTGTCAATAATTGCATCAATCGCGCGCAGCAACGACGGAAGGACGTCAATGTCGCCTGCCAAACGACGCAAATTAGGGTAAAGAGGATTATCCTCGCCACTCTCCGAACCGTCGCCCTGCTTGCGCAACAGCGACAGCATGCGTCCTATCGTTTCGAGCGAGCGTCGAAGCGAAAAAAGTTCATCCTCGCCCATATACATACCCGCAATGCGTATGCGCTGCAGAGGCTCGCGCACATCATAGTAATAATCGCTCGGGAAATTCTGTTCAAGCTGTAAAATGCGTACAAACTCCACAACCTCGTCCAGACGCATGTTTATAGCCTTAAAATCGGTCATAAACTGCATATCATCGACACGTTCCTCGCCCAAGCGACACAAGGTGTACTCCTTGAGCATGCGTCGCACCGCATCAAACTCTATCTTATTTTCAAAATTATCGGGATATATCATAAAAATCAAAATCAAGAAACTGCACCTAAAAGCATTATAAACAAAAATATATGCAAAAATTGCTTCATCTCTTTATTTTTCCACGCGAAGATACAAAGAAATTTTATATTTTTTCGTAAATTTGCAATAAACGCAAATATACACAACACTCGCTGTAAAAAAACTACAAATAACAATTATAAACAAAAAGTTATGAAACATTTTTTATTACTTTTTTTAATTTCAGCATTTGTATGCTCCCCCTTAAAGGCTCAGCGTGCAGACTACAATGTAATTCCATTGCCCAAAGAGGTTAAAGCCGACACAGAGCAAGTCTTTACACTGCGTAAGGGGATGGGAGTGGCTTTTGATGCTACAAACCCCGAAATTTACCGCAATGTGCAATTTTTGTGCGAATGGGTAAAGGAAATGACAGGAATAAACCTGATGCTTACACCCAACGATAAAAAAGCAGCAATCCGCATGAGTCTGGACTTTCCTACCAAAAAGGGAGAAAAGGAGGATGAACTTACAGAGCAGCAACAAGAGGCATACATAATAAATGTAGACAAAAAAGGAGTTACCATACAGGCCCGCAAGCCTGTAGGATTATTCCGCGCGGCACAGACACTGCGCAAGGCATTGCCTGTGGTAAAAGAAAAAGTCGAACAGGTGGAACTTCCCTTTGCCAAGATTTACGACGAGCCACGATTCGAATACCGAGGAGTGCTTCTCGACTGCGGACGACACTTTTTCACAGTGGAATTTATTAAGAAATTCATAGATGTAATGGCACTGCACGGCAGCAACCAGCTACATTGGCACCTTACCGAGGACCAAGGATGGCGTTTCGAGGTAAAAGCATACCCCGGGCTTGCACCGAAAGGAAGCGTACGCGCCGAGACAGTCATCGGCCCCGGAAACTCGGGCATATATGATGGAACACCTTACGGAGGATATTACACACAAGAGGATTGTCGCGAAGTTGTTCGCTACGCTGCGGAACGTTACATAAATGTTGTTCCCGAGATTGACCTTCCCGGACACATGCAGAGCGCGCTGCACGTATTTCCACATTTAGGATGCACCGGCGGTCCCTACCCTGTAAGAACATATTGGGGCGTGAGCCGTGAGGTACTGTGTGGCGGTAACCCCGAAACACTCACATTCCTAAAGACAGTATTAGGAGAATTGTGCGACATATTCCCCTCAAAATACATACACATTGGTGGCGACGAATGCCCCAAAGACCGTTGGAAAAAATGCGAAAAGTGTCAGGCTAAGATAAAAGAGTTGGGACTGAAAGACGACGGCAAACACTCAGTCGAGAATCAGTTGCAAAGCTATATCAACCGCGAGGTTGAAGCATTCATAAAAGAGCGCGGAAGAGATATTATAGGTTGGGACGAAATTCTTGAAGGAGGACTATCGGGAGGCTCCATCATTATGTCGTGGCGAGGAGTAAAAGGTGGCATTGCAGCAGCGCGTCAAGGACACCGCGTAATAATGAGCCCCAACGTATATTCGTATATCGACCATCCTCAGCTAAAAGATTATTTAGGCAGACAGCCACGTACCACAGACAGTTACATTGTATCGGCAAGTAAAGTTTACTCATTCGAGCCACTCATTCCCGACAGCCTTACACAAGAGCAACAAAGACTTATTTTGGGCCCGCAAGTAAACCTGTGGACAGAGCATATTGCCTATCCTCAGCATGCATTCTACCAGCTTCTGCCCCGCTTGGGAGCATCTTGCGAGGTACAGTGGTGCCTGCCCGAGCAAAAAGACTTTGAGAATTTCAAAAGTCGTCTGCCACGTCTAAAAGCAATTTACGACCTTATAGGCGTAAATTACTGTCGTCAATTAGAATAAAAATAAAATATACCAAACAATTATGAAACTAAGCAAAATTCTATTTTTCACAACCATTGCCGCAGGTGCATTATTTACATCTTGCAGCTATGTGCAACAAGAAATTTCCGTTGAAAAGTTCGGAGCGGTTCCCAACGACGGAAAGAACGACTTTGAGGCTCTGCGTGCAGCGACAGCCTACTGCCGCGAAAATCCGGGAACTACACTGTTTTTCCCTCCCGGAGTATATGACATTGATAACGAGAAGGCTCGCAAAATAGAGTTTGAAGCTGTCAGCGGCGTTTATGGCGAAAATGTGCAGGGTGTACTTTTCCGCCCCGACGGTCCATACATCACCGCACTCGACCTTAAAGGATGCAACAACACAACTATCAAGGCACACGGCGCAACACTCTATCTTAACGGTTGGTACGAAGTTGTAACCATGCAAGGAGCAAAGAATATCACTCTCGAAGGAATTTCTATCCTTTACAATCGCCCACCCTCGACCATCGGACGCGTAGTTGAGACAAATGCCGAGTGGTTCGACGCAGAATTTGACACAGAGCGTTACCGTTACATTGACAACAAAGTAACGGGACGTCTGCACTTCTTCGACCATGTTCGCAACAGGCTCTACACAGGATGGGCCAGCCAAAAAGAGCTTATCGAGCCGGGAAAGATACGCTTCCACTCTACAAGCAATCCCCCCGTCGGCGACTACTTTGTATTGCGTCACGGCGGACACTACCGCCCCGCAATCATGGTCAAGGAATGTGAGAATGTCACCATCAGCGACGTGAACATACACAGCCAGCCGGGAATGGGAATTGTCGGTCACCTTACAAAAAATATAATGATAGACAATCTTCAGGTTGTCCCCGAGGTTGGAAGCGTAATCTCTTCAAATACCGACGCCACACACTTTACATCATGCTCGGGCACAATCACCATCCAAAATTCCAAGTTCAAAGGACAAGGCGACGACTGCACAAACATTCACGGTTATTACTACCGCATGTACCCCGAAGGCGACAACAAGATTGAAATAAGAATCGAGGGAGCCGACCTGCACGCACTATCGCTCGATTACCCCGAAATTGGTGACACAATGGTCATTATCGACAACAAAAGCATGGCCGAGCAAGGACGTTACACCGTACAGAGCGTAGACACCTCATCAGTAGACTGGAAAGTAGTCATCGGGCTGGACAAGCCCATCGAGCCCGAGAAATTTGAAAGCTGCTACATGTGGAATCACACACGCTTCCCCAAAGTACGCATCTACAATAACTCGGTACACAGCCACCTTGCACGCTCGTTCCTCATCAAGAGTCGCGACGTAATTATCGCAAAGAACTGCATCCTCAACTGCACCCAAACAGCCATCAAGCTGGGTGCCGAGCTTGGATGGCGCGAGAGTGCCCCCGCCGAAAATGTCATTGTCGAGGAAAATTACATCACAGGTTGCGGCTACGTAGCAGGCGCAAACAGCCCCTCGTGCATCACATTAAGCACCGAGGCACGCGAACGCCCACCATTCTTAAACAAGAATATCATTATTCGCAACAATGTATTCGACACAGACAAGAATGTAGCAGTGCTTCTGAAAGATGCCGAGAATATTCTTGTCGAGAATAATATGGCAAACAAGAAAGATTATGTAAAAATAGAAAATTGCCAGAATATCGAGATTAAATAATTTCCTATAAAAATTTCATTTCAGCGAAGTATTAGCAACAGTTAATGCTTCGCTGATTTTTTACATTAACGTTGATTCTATATATAAATAATACACGAATCAGTAAGCAGTCTCCGAAGAAATAAAAAGGCATATAAAAATTGCTTGCCCATCAATCAATGACAGGCAAGCAATTTCAATTATAGATTAAATATATTACAGTTTCACTTTCACAGCCTTATTTCCTACGCTGATAATATAAAAACCCTTGTCAAGAGCAATCTCCTCGTTAGCGTAAGAATCAATCCTATCTACAAGCTCGCCACCGGCAGTATAAACAGCAACAGCCTTGCCCTCGGCAGCGGTAAGCTGAATACCACCAACAGTAAGCTCAAATGCAGGAGAATCATCCGTAACATCCTCAATTGCAGTTGCATCATACTCTACGATATTATAATAATTTTTCCAATTTCCAACTGCTTGATATGCCGCAAGAGAGCCTATCGGAACGTACATGGTTATTTTGGGGTTATTGGGTTCATTATAGGAATAGTTATCAAAAATTTTATCATACTTTTCATTAATAGTCGGCGGAGTTTTACTTTGCATATAGACACTTGTAAGATTTATACAATATTCAAACGCTTGGTTGCCTATATTTTTTACACTCTCCGGAATTGTAACGCATTTTAGACTAGTGCAACCACTGAATGCAAGGGAACCTATGCTTGTAACACTATTGGGAATTGTTACACTTGTAAGGCCTGTGCAACCCCAAAACGCAGCATCCCCTATAATTATAACACTATTAGGTATAACAACATTCTTGAGATTACGACTACCCTTAAAAGCCGCTCCGCCAATTCCTAAAGTTCCTTCTTCCACTTCAACAAATGAAATACTCGAAGAATTTGGATTTCTATATCTATAAGCAACTTTACCAGCATAAATAATAGGAAAGTCTTGATTATTTTTAAGCCATGCAGTATTATAGAATGCACCCATAGACCACACACTATTGAAACCTAATTCTATTAAACTATTTGGAAATGTTATTTTTTCAAGATTAATACACGATTGAAACGCATTATCATCTATAAACATTACCCCTTCGGGGATTACAATACTCGTAAGACTGCTACAACCATAAAATGCCATACATTCAATCCTTTTCACACTATTTGGAATTGTTACGTTTGTAAGACCTGTGCAACCACTGAAAGCACTGCCTCCTATCCTTGTAACACTATTGGGAATTGTTACGTTTGTAAGACCTGTGCAACCATAGAAAGCACTGTTTCCTATTTTTGTTACACTCCCAGGAATAGAAACGCTTGTAAGGTTCGTGCAAGCATTGAAAGCATTGCCAATACTTGTAACACTATAAGTTCTGCCATAACAAGTAATTTTATCAGGAATTGAGACTATAGAGAATGTATATCTATAATAATCATTATCATAAACATAATTTTCTCCATGATGCTTACATACTAATTCTACGGTATTCTCCGAAGTAACATCATAATATAGCCCATCCACCACAAAGTCCCAAGCACTCGCAGCTACACAGCACAGCAGCATGGCCACCACCATAAGCATTTTTTTAAAGTAAATTTTTAGCATAAAATATTATTTCTTTGCCCTCATAATTCCCCGATGAGTGCGGATAAATAAAAAAAGGTGTGGGAACTAATTGTCTTTACCACACTCGTGAGGCTTCTCGCATTGCCTTAGTCGCTGATAAAGACAATAGCCCACACCAAAGGTTATGCAAAAAGCCTATAAAGGCTGTACATACCAATGATGTGGTGCTATCGCCCAACTATCTTCGCGACTTAGAAATTTTGCGAGAATTTCACGAATGAAGATAATTTCAATAACACCTTTTAAAAATGTCTGCTCAAAGGACTAATGCCCAAAGAACAGTACAAAGATAATATAAATTATTTTAATGCAACAAAAAACACAGTATTTACACACAGCCTCAGCAGATTAAAGCCGTTTGAAGGTTAATGGTTCATTTCATTTTGCTGGTGAGCCAGATTAATTACCAACATTTAATAATTCACAATACACAAAAAAGCCGCACATTAATGTGTGGCTTTTTGTATGGGAAGTTTTGCTACGCCGATAGAACGATAAAACTCCGAGTAAGTAAGATTTGAGAGTTTCACCTCTTTGTAATCCACCGGCACTAAATGCTACCCGAAGGCGTGGCCCGCCATTGAGAATGAAACTTGTCTCGGTTTTTTTATATAATTGATGAGTTTCCCAGTCATCAAACGCAGCAAAACCTATGACAAAAATACAAACAGAAATCAGAAAAACAAATAAATTGTATATTTTTTTTCAATTTATTTTTTGCAGACGCATCAAGCGCATGATAATCAACTGTATAAAAAAAGCGAGTGAAACAATGTTTCACTCGCATATTGCATCGGCTGACTAAGATTACTTTACTTTATCAACGATAGCTTTGAACGCTGCGGGATTGTTCATAGCGAGGTCAGCAAGAACCTTGCGGTTAATCTCGATGCCTGCCTTGTGCAATGCACCCATCAACTGTGAGTATGACATACCCTCGAGACGAGCAGCAGCATTGATACGCTGAATCCACAATGCGCGGAACTCACGTTTCTTGTTACGACGGTCGCGGAAAGCATATGTAAGACCCTTTTCCCAAGTATTCTTGGCTACTGTCCACACATTTTTTCTTGCACCAAAGTAACCTCTGGTCAAACCTAAAATTTTCTTTCTTCTTGCTCTTGAAGCAACATGATTTACTGATCTTGGCATAGTTTTCTTTTTTTTGAATGTTAGCGCCGTTACGAAACGGTCTTTAGGCTAAAAGCATTCGGTTAATAATTAATTACTTAGCGCAGAGCCAACAACTCTTTTACCATTTTAACATTTGAAGAATCGAGAACTGCAAACTTCACGAGGTTACGTTTCTGTTTCTTTGTCTTCTTTGTAAGGATGTGGCTGTGATAAGCATGTTTCCTTTTGATTTTACCCGTTCCGGTAAGAGCGAATCTTTTTTTGGCACCGGAGTTAGTTTTAACTTTTGGCATTTCTTAAAAATTAATAGTTAATATATAATTACGGTAATGTACTATCCAACATTACTCGCTTTTTGTTTCACTGGCAGGTTTCTGCTCGGGCTTGACCTTTTTGGGGGCTTGTGCCTTTTTGGGGGACATCATTATTGTCATGCGCTTGCCTTCGAGTACAGGCATCATGTCAAGTTTGCCGTATTCTTCAAGGTCGTTTGCGAAACGCAACAATAATACTTCGCCTTGTTCTTTGAAAAGGATTGAACGTCCTTTGAAAAACACGTAGGCTTTTACTTTGTCGCCGTCTTTCAAGAAGCTGATTGCGTGTTTCAACTTGAAATTGTAGTCGTGGTCGTCTGTCTGAGGACCGAAACGAATCTCTTTGACGTCAATTTTCACCTGTTTGGCTTTCTGCTCCTTGGCGCGTTTCTTCAACTGATAGAGGAACTTTGAATACTCAATCAAGCGACATACCGGCGGAACTGCGGTAGGAGAAATCTCTACAAGGTCAAGTTCTTTTTCTTCGGCCAGACTCAACGCCTTTTGCAAAGGCATTACTACGGATTCAATATCATCACCGACAATACGTACTTCGCGTGCGCGAATCTGCTCATTTACACGGTACTGATTCTTAAGGTTGTCGTTCTTCATTAATTAATTTATAAGTTCCTTTTATGTTTTTGATAATTTCAGCGTGCAAATTTACCACTTATTTATCATATTATTAACTTCTTCGTTGATTTTTTTTGCAAAATCTTCAAATTTCATGCTTCCTTGGTCGCCTTCGCCCTGTTTTCTGACAGAAACTTCGCCTGTTGCGGCCTCTTTTTCGCCAACGATGAGCATGTAGGGGATGCGTTTCATTTCATTGTCGCGTATTTTGCGACCGATTTTTTCGTTTCGGTCATCGACGATGGCACGAACGCCGTTAAGGTCGAGGTATTTGCTTACCTCATGTGCATATTCGTTGTATTTTTCGCTGACGGGAAGTATTGCTACTTGGTCGGGGGTGAGCCACAAGGGGAATTTACCGCCTGTGTGCTCGATAAGCACAGCCACGAAACGCTCCATTGAGCCGAAGGGCGCACGGTGTATCATGATGGGGCGATATTTTTGGTTGTCGGCACCGGTGTATTCAAGTTCGAATCTCTCGGGGAGGTTGTAGTCTACCTGAATTGTTCCCAACTGCCAACGGCGGCCGATGGCGTCTTTTACCATAAAGTCGAGTTTGGGACCATAGAAAGCTGCCTCTCCATACTCGATTCTTGCATTGAGGCCTTTCTCTTGACAAGCCTCGACGATTGCTGTTTCGGCCTTGTCCCAATTTTCGTCACTGCCGATGTATTTCTCGCGGTTGTTGGGGTCGCGGAGTGAAATTTGTGCTTCAAAATTCTCGAAGTTGAGCGCCTTGAAGATGATGAAAATAATATCCATTACTGCAAGGAATTCCTCTTTCACTTGGTCGGGGCGACAGAAGATGTGTGCATCGTCCTGAGTAAAACTGCGCACGCGCGTAAGACCATGAAGTTCACCGCTTTGCTCGTAACGATATACTGTTCCGAACTCGGCTAAGCGCACGGGAAGCTCTTTGTACGAGCGGGGCATACATTTGTATATTTCACAGTGGTGAGGACAGTTCATGGGCTTCAGCAAGTACTCCTCGCCCTCTTCGGGTGTATTAATGGGCCGGAAAGAGTCTTTACCGTATTTTGCATAGTGTCCCGATGTTACATACAGTTGCTTTGCGCCAATATGGGGGGTCATCACCTGCTCGTAGCCGAAACGTTTCTGTATGCGTTTGAGGAATTCCTCGAGACGCAGACGGAGGGCTGTTCCTTTGGGTAACCACAAGGGGAGTCCCTTACCTACCGACTCGGAGAACATAAAGAGGTTCATCTCTTTGCCTATTTTTCTGTGGTCGCGTTTCTTGGCCTCTTCGAGAAGTGCAAGATATTCGTCGAGCATCTTTTTCTTGGGGAAAGAGATTCCGTATATACGTGTAAGTTGCTTTCTATCCTCGCATCCGCGCCAGTATGCGCCTGCCACCGACAGCAGTTTGATTGCCTTGATGGGGGCAGTCGAGAGAATGTGAGGACCCTTGCAGAGGTCGGTGAACGAGCCTTGTGTATATGTGGTAATGCTACCATCCTCAAGCTCGCTTATAAGCTCGCATTTATACTCTTGACCTTTGTCGCCGAAGAATTTTAGTGCATCTTCTTTTGAAATTTCGGTCCTTACAAGCTCTGATTTTTTTGCTGCAAGCTCGGCCATTTTCTTTTCGATGGCTGCAAGATTCTCTTCTTTTATCACTGTATCGCCGGCATCTACGTCATAATAGAAGCCATTTTCTATGGCAGGGCCTATTCCGAATTGTATTCCGGGGTAAAGTTCTTGCAGAGCCTCGGCAAGAAGGTGGGCGCTTGTGTGCCAGAATGCGCGCTTAGCTTCAGCGTCGTCCCACTTGTGAAGCAACAATGTTGCATCTTCGGTGATTTTTGTTGTAAGGTCGCATACCTCGCCATTAATACTGCACGCAAGAACATCGTCGGCCAATCGTTGGCTGATGCTTTGCGCTACTTGCAATCCTGTGATTCCATTTTCATACTCGCGAACCGAGCCGTCGGGAAAAGTTATCTTTATCATAGTTCTTTTTTTTACATTTATATTTTTTGCTGCAAGGAGGCAATTTGTCTACAAATAATGTTTATTCATAAAACATTTGCTTACTTTTTCGCAAAACTTCGCAAAGATAATGCAAACTAATTGAAGTTGAAACAAAAACCGATGTTTTTTTCACGACGAAAAATGCGTTATTTTACTTATCCTTGAAACGCTTGATTATATTGTATGCCGAATATAGCCCTAATTCGCCTGCTTTACTAAGGTCGGCTATGCCTTCCATGGTTTTTCCTTGAAACACAAGAGTAAGGCCACGATTAAAATAAGCCTCGGCAAATTCGGGGTTAATATTTATAGCTTCGCCGTAATCGACCATTGCCGATTTATAATCGCCCATTTTCACATAGATGTTTGCTCGATTATAGTAGGCGTGTGCAAAATCGGGCATAAGGGTTATAACTTGTGTCAGGTCGCTTACTATAAGATGATATTCTATATTTGTTGCCTCTTTTTTATTTCCAACAGCCGAAACATCAACTCCGCCGGCGATACTTTCATTAAGTTTTTCTGTTTCAAACAGTTTGTATCGCACCGCGGCACGCATAAAATAGACCGGCCACAGCTCGCCCTCAAGCGCAAGAGCCTCGTTAAGGTCGTTCAACGCAGCAGAAAAGTCCTGCACCAGACAAAAGTCTATCGCACGCGACATACGGTGAATAATATTTTCGGGATTGTCGGATATTAATTTGGCCGTCGTATCTATATTGTCAAAATGGCGTTGCACCTCACTCTCGCTCAACGAGCGTTCGTCGTTTGTGAGCAGCAGAGGAGCCGACAATAGATTGCGGCTGTTAAAATCGGCAATAGGTTTATAATATTGTAGAGCTTCGCCAATTTCGTGGGGCTTTTCGTAGTACGAAAGAACAAACAGCGGTTCAAGCTGTACGTCGACCTTGCGATTCTGTACCTTTCCACGATAGGTTGAAATGTATTTTTTATCGTTGCTGTCGTCGGCTACCACTACCCTATTATATTTACGAACATTTTTATCCGAACTTTTGCGCACTTTTTCATCTTGTTGCAAACTGTCAGCAGCGGCTGCCTTACCGTTACGAGCATTATTATATTGTTCTATCTGACGCTTGAGCAACCATGTTTCATCATCTTCAGCACCCTTTTTATCGCCGAATTTGCGACGGGCAGCTGCGCGGCACTGATAGCCATATTCAAAATTGGGATACTCATCAATCACAGCAGAATAGTCCGAAATTGCACCTTGAATGTCGCCTGTTCGGTCGCGTAGCAGAGCCCTATTGAAACGTGCGAGAGTATTACTCTCATCCATTTTAAGCACATTGTCAAAATCTTCGATGGCCCGATTATCATCGCCCACTTGAGCGCGCAAAAGGCCACGATTATAATAGCCCAAAAGATTGTTCGGGTCGGCGTTTAGTGCCATGTCATAGTCGTCCATTGCTCCGCGAAGATTCTCTCGATAGTAGCGTATGAGTGCCCTGTTTATATAGTATCCGCTGCGGTCAGGCATCAGTTCTATTGCCCTGTCAATATCAACCTCGGCACTGTCATACTTTTCCATTTGTGCCATGAGCATCGCACGCGCCTGATAAACATTTGCCGAATATTTATCGTAGCGAACAGCATTCTCGACCCAACGACGGGCGGCGATTGTGTCGCCGCGTTTCATGGATACTTGCATACGCATCAAGTGAATATCGGCGTTGCGGGGCGCGAACAGTTGTACGGAATCGAGCAGTGCATCGGCTTTTTCCCACTGCTCGCGCTGCATGGTGCAGAGTATCATATTGTTCCACACTGCTATATTCTGAGGTTCGTAGTGTATGGCTTTTTTAAAATCAAGTTCGGCACTGTCGTACTGTTCCATATAGGCACGACAAAGACCGCGAAGTTGATAGCTTCGCGACACATAGGGGTTTTTCTCTATTGATAGCGTTAGGTCGTCCGCCGCACCTTTAAAATCATCGAGATTATATTTTGCAAGTGCGCGGTAGAAGTAAGGCTCACTGAGGCGTGGCCTTGCCCCTATCACCATATTGAAATATCTTATCGAGAGTACATAATCCTCGAAATAGAGCGCATTGCGCCCCACCATCATCGCATGATCGATGTTCAGTTGTGCTTTTGATACAAGCGAGCATGCAAGAAGTATTAAAAGAGACAGTACTCTCAAAAGCCTCATTTCAGGATTCTCTTTGTCTTATATGTACAATGAGCCTTGCCGCGCAACAGATTCATCAAGCGATTTTTGTTCATCTGACGGCGCAGGGGGGTCAATCGGTCTACAAAGACCTTTCCCTCAAGGTGGTCAAATTCGTGCTGCATTGCACGGGCAAGAAAGCCCTCGACCCATTCGTCGTGCTCTTGCATATTTTCATCAAGATACTGCACGCGGATACGTTCGGGACGGGTTACTTTTTCGTGTATTCCGGGGACGCTGAGACAGCCTTCTTCTATAGAGACTGTTTCTTCTGAGGTCTCTATAATATGGGCGTTTATATACACGCGGCGGAACTCTTTATATTCGGGATAATCCTCGGCAAGAGGGTCAAGGTCGAGTACCACGAGGCGTATGGGCAGGCCTATCTGGGGGGCTGCAAGGCCGATGCCCTCGGCGTTCCACATTGTCTCGAACATGTTTTTTATAAGTTCCTGAAGTTCGGGGTAATCAGGGTCAATGTCGGCTGCAACTTTTCTCAGTACAGGCTGACCGTAAAGGTAAATTGGTAATATCATAGTAAAAATTTTATCTGTATTTTAGTTTTTCATCTGCCGAAGCGTCGGCTGTCAAGATAGGATTGCAAAATTATCACTGCGCTGACCTCGTCTACAAGTGCTTTATTCCTGCGAGTTTTTTTCTTTAGTCCGGCATCGAGAATAGCTTGTTGGGCAAGCTGCGAGGTGAAACGTTCGTCGTAATATTCAATAGGAATTTGGGGCAGCAGCTTTTGCAAGCGGTTCACAAATGGCTCTATGCGCACCATATTCTCGGAATATTCGTTGTTCATCTTTTTGGGTAGCCCCACCACTATCTTGTCTACTTTCTCGCTTTTCACATAGTTGAGAATATAATCGACGAGAGTGGTTGTATCGACTGTTGTAAGCCCGCCGGCTATTATCTGTAACTCATCGGTAACAGCGAGCCCTGTACGCTTTTTTCCATAATCGACTGCAAGTATTCTTCCCATAATCTTTATTAATTTCGCAAACGAACATGCAAAAATACGGTAAATTGCAGCGACAAGCAAGCACCTTGCCCGTAAACTATAAAAAAAAATGTTAGAAGATATTTATTATGCTACGCAAACTTGCAAAAAAACGAGGCTTGTTTACACAAGCCTCGCCTATAAAGTTCTTTTTATGGAATATTAGTTATTGTAAAGCAACCATGCTTTCTGGAAGTCAGCATCGTTGGGGTGATTAGCCTTGAACTGTGCACGTGCCTCGGCAGCCTGCTGACGGTCGTCATATGAACCGCAAACTACACGGTACAAGCCTGTTGCGGGATTCTGAACCACAAGTGCCTTGTAACCCTCGCCGATAAGTTTCTCGCGAAGAGCATCAGCGTTTGTCTTTGAAGAGAAGCTACCGCAAACAACGCTGTAAGCCTTCAATGAGCCTGCTGTTCCGCTTGCAAGAACTACTTTCTCTGAACGGTAAGAAGCATCGGCCTTCGGTGCTGTATTGCTTGTAACGGGAGCAATCTCAATAGGTTCCGAAGCCTGTGAGTTACCCTGAACAAGTTCCTGCTGCTTAGCCTGATCATAAGCTGTCTTATAAGCACTCTTCTTTGATTTACATGAGCTGAAGGTCATTACCATGCAAACAGCCAATCCTAACAAAAATAATTTCTTCATTTTATCTGTTTTTTATAAATTATTTACTATGAAATATTTTCAACCGCAAAATTAATAATAAACATTAGAATCTTCAACAAGAAAAGCAACTTTTTCACTTTTTTATGTAAAAAAACAGTGAAATTTAAAAAGAATATCAAACAAACGAGACTTTTCATTAAATTATTGAATATTTTTGCAAAAATATTAAAAACAAAATTATCATGAGAAAAATATTCTTTACTCCTTTTATATTATTATTATTCCTTACCACAGGATGCGTTGTAAAAAACGGGCAAAATGAGAATAAAAACTCCACACATCTTGCGCAGATTGACGAATCGGAGTATGATAAATATTTCACAGGCGAAACTATGCGTTTCGATTTTCAGCACTCGGGCAACAGCAGCGAGGAATTTTACAGCTACGAACGCATGAAGCGCGAAGGTGAATGGGCAGGCTCGCGAAAATCACTTATAAACCCATTTGGTTACGGAGAGCAACTTTTCAGAATCATAGACACCGAAGAGAACAAATTAATATACCAGAATAACTACTGTACGCTCTTCAACGAGTGGCAGACAACTGCCGAGGCGCAAACAACCACACGCTCGTATCCCGAGGCTGTCATCTTCCCCTGTCCCAAACGCAATTTCACAATAGAAATCTATGCACGCAACAAAGTGAGCAAGGTGTTTGAAAAGAAATTCAGCTATAATGCAAACATCAACGACTACAATATTGAACCATACAAAAGAAAGTACGAGAGTGTAGACATTCACATTGGAGGCACTGTGACCAACAGTCTGGATATAGTTCTTCTACCCGACGGATTCACCGCCGAAGAGAAAGAAAAATTCCTCGAAGCCTGCAAGGCGTGGCACGATGCACTATTCGGATACGCACCGTTCACCGGCAACAAACACCGCATAAACATACGCGCCGTGTGGGCAGCATCAGAAGAGTCGGGCATCAGCGTCCCCGGAAAGGGCGAGTGGAGAAAGACACTCCTCGACTGCCGTTTCTACACACTTGGCAGCGAGCGTTACCAGATGACCGACGATCTACAAAAGGTACGCGACGTCGCAGCCGATGCCCCATACGAGAGTATATTCATCCTCACAAACAGCGACAAATACGGCGGTGGAGGAATATATAATTTCTACGGACTCGGCTCGGCAGGAAAGACAGGAAAAACCGGAGAAGTGTACGTGCATGAATTTGGGCACAGTCTTATGGGATTGGGCGACGAATATGTAGAAAAAGGAAACACCGTAAGTGCCCTCTACCCCGCCGACAAAGAGCCTTGGGAGGCGAACCTTACAACATTTGTAAATTTCAACGGAAAGTGGGAGCAGATGATTGATAAAAAAACAGCAATACCCACCATCGCAAACGACTCGCTGCTCGCCCTACCCGACACAGAATGGCCGGTGGGCGCATACGAGGGTGGAGGTTATCTTGAAAAAGGCATCTACCGCCCGTGGCCCAAATGTATGATGAACCAACTTTACAACTTTTGCCCTGCCTGTTGTGCGGCAATAGAAAAGTACCTCGACTACATCTGCCAATAAGAATATTGCATGAAACTGTACATTTTCAACCCCGACACAGACCTTGCGCTTGCCAACAACAGGGAAAATTATATGCCTCCGGCAAGAGTCAAGCAGATGACAAAGGAGCTTGAATTACTACCATTGTGGTACGCCGAGGATAGCAGTTGCATATTTACCCCCTCGTCGCACGACAATGCAGAATTTGTAGCAAACGCACAAAAACTTTTCGGGACAAATGCAACATATATAAAAGACATTTCCCGGCTCACGGACAAAGAAAATATAGAAATTATCCCTTGGGGGTGGAACGTTTCACTGCGCAAAAAGTTACTAAATAAAGGAATTACAAGCGCAAACCTACCAACCCTACAAGAGCTTGCAGAATACCGCGAACTATCGGGACGCAACAAAGACACAGAAATTCTTCACAGCCTGCAACCCTCGGCACAATTCACCGCCGAAGTAATTGATAATATTGAAAAGTGCCGCGAATATGCCTACAAAAACCCACGTTGCATTTTCAAAGCCCCTTGGTCGGGCAGCGGAAAAGGACTATTATGGTGCTGGGGAAAATACGATGACAAAAGCGACGGTTGGTGCCAAAGGATAATAAAAGAGCAAGGATTCGTAGTTGCTACCCCTATATATGAAAAGCTACAGGATTTTGCCGTAGAATATTATAGCGACGGAAAAGGAAACATTTCATTTATAGGCTATTCGCTTTTCAAGACAAATACAAAAGGAGCATATCAAGGAAACATTCTGCAATCCAAAGAACAGCATCGCAAGACCTTATCACGATACATCAACATTCAAGAAATTGACGCGACAGACATACTATTACGTGAAAAACTCTCAACCACCTATGGTCATAAATACAAAGGCTACATTGGAGTAGACATGATTATATGCCGCACAAACGACGAAAAGAACGCACTGCACCCATGTGTGGAAGTAAATATGCGCATGAATATGGGAATATTAAGTACAATTCTTGCAGACAGATTCCTTGCCGAGGGGTCACGAGCAATTTTCTCAATAGACTACTACCCCAGCACAGAAGAATTACAACTGTTTTTTTCAAAAATGAACAAAGAATATCCGCCAACAATAATCAACAAAAAACTAGTTTCAGGATTTATTCCACTTGTGCCAATAAACAACAGCAACAACTACATATCTTACATTTTTGCAGAGAGAGCAAGCTAAACATAATCCTCAAAATCCTTATAATGCTCAAGTATTTCGTGTATTTCCATCTCATCAATAATGTTACGACGTTCACGTTCTTTACGTGACACCTTACGTATTTTATTAATACACATAAGAATAAATCCTACCGTCAGAATAATCAAAATAGCCAACCAAATCATAATCAACAAATTTAAAGGTTCAACACGAAATAAACTCACAAATTCCGACCGATTGCAACAAGCACAACACCTAATCGAAACAATTTATTGCCCGCCGTTTCACAGCATCAGTATCAAGCAATATATTAATAAACTCCTTTGCCGAAGTTTTTTTATAAACATCCTTAAGCGACAACACAGAAGCCACCATTGAATTTCCCGGTTCGTCCAACACCACAGCCTTGAAACGTCTGTTACCGAATACTGCCGACGCAGACAACACCGTAACATAATTTCCGGTAGAGACCATCTGTAACAAAATATTCGTCTCGTTCAGTTCAACCTGCGAAGTAAGCTTTAAATCCTTTCCCTGCATCAACCTCTCGAGCATCATTCTCGCCTGCAATTCTCGCGACGGCAATACAAGAGGATATTTGCAAAGGTCGCAAAGTGTAAGCCTTCTCTCCATTGCAAGCGGATGCCCGCTGCTGACAACAGCCGATAGCCCATTCTCGAAAAGAGTAACAGTATCAATTTCTGGCATTTCATCCACAGGCTTATAAGATAGAATAAAATCGAGTTTACGAGTCTTCAGCAATTCGAGCAGACGATTAACCGTTTCGTAACAAATTTCGAGCTTCACTCCCGGAAATTCCTTCATAAAACGCAACAACCCCTCGGTAAGCACTGAACTTAAGCTATAAGTAACACCCACACGCAAAGTACCCGCCTTCACATTCTGAAGATCGTAAAGACGCTGCACACCATCCTCGGCATCTCTTATTGTCTTTTGAGCAAAAGGCAGAAACTCCTCGCCGGCCTCTGTCAATATAATATGACGGCTATTACGCAAAAACAGTTGAAACCCAAGTTCATACTCCAACTGCTTTATCTGCTGCGATAAAGTACTCTGAGTAATAAACAGATGCTTGGCAGCCTCGGAAAAATTAAGATACTCGGCGCTCATCACAAAATATTTCAACTGACGAAGTTCCATAATCAAAAACACTCTTTTTGCGAAGATAGAAATTTACCTGCAAAAAAGCAAACATTTATACAAGAAAAAACGCATAATTTTATTTTAAAACAGAAAAAACTTATATTTATACAAACAACACCTTTAAAAAACAATAGGCATCGCAGTTTAAACTGCGATGCCTATTGTCAAAATATTATGTTCTATATTAAAATCCGACAAATATCAACATTGCATATCCCAGGATAATACCAAGAACACCAATTATAATACCGACTTTCATCATATCCTTCTGATCGATAAAGCCGGTCGAGTGAGCAATAGCATTGGGAGGAGTACTGATGGGAAGAATCATAGAAACCGAAGATGCGATTGCAATACCCACAAGCATAGCCTGAGCACCACCAACCGATGCAAGAGCGTCGGACATACCCACAGCAACAACACCAAGCACGGGAACGAGCAAAGAAGTTGCAGCCGAGTGAGAAATAAAGTTAGAGAATCCGAAGCAGATAAGTCCTGCAAGAATCATCACTGCAATGGGCGAGAAGTTTCCGAAAGGAACAGAACTTACAATAAGATTACTCAAACTCTCGGCGCCTGCACCCTTGTAGTTGAGCGCAACACCAAGTGCAAAACCACCGGCAACCATCCATAGTACACTCCAGTTAATTTCCTCAAGGTCGCGACGTGTAAGAATACCCGTTGCACAGAATATTGCAATAGGCAACATTGCAACAACGTTTGTATCCACACCCCAAAGGTCAGTACCGAACATCCACATAAAGATTGTCACAGCAAAAGCAGCAACCACCGACCATGTCTTAAAGTCCCAAACAATGTCACCCTCAATCTTAATTTCAATATTTTTCTGCTTGAAGGGGAACATGAAACGCAACAACATCCATGCAAGAACAAGAAGCAGCAAAATGAAAGGAGTCATCTTTATTGTCCAATCTACAAAACTGATGCCATGACCAATAGATGCAAGATAATCAAGCGCAATCATGTTGGGAGGTGTACCGATGGGAGTCATCATACCTCCGAGGTTGGCACCTACGGGAATTGCCAACGCAAGAGCGATGCGACCTTTACCATCTGCAGGCAACTGACGCAACACAGGTGTAAGGAAAGCCAACATCATGGCAGCGGTAGCAGTGTTACTTACGAAAGCCGAGAAAATAGCTGTCACAAGTATAAAGCCAAGCAACACAACCTCGGAACGTGTACCGAAAGGCTTCAAAAGGAAACGAGCAAGAGCAACGTCAAGCTTAACTTTTGTCAATCCGATAGCAAGCACAAATCCACCAATAAAAAGCATGATTGTGGGGTTTGCGAAACAAGCCATAATACTCTTAAAAGGCACTAATCCTGCAGCTACTGCGGGGTCCTCGGGACGCAAGAAACTGAATGCACTTGTAGACACAGTAAACAGCATGATGGTAACAACAATCATAGAAGTTACCCAAGAAGCCATTGCCTCGGTAAGCCACATTAATGCAGCAAACACAAAGAGAGAAATAATACGCTGATGAACAGCCGTAAGTCCTTCGATGCCGAAAGATTCTGTGGGCAACATTGCCACAACAATACTGATGATTGAAATTATCAGAATTTTAATCATCTTCATTGGCAACTGCTTTTTCTTTTTTTCCTGCTTATCCTTCTGGATTTTCTCCAACACAGAAAAGCCTGCGAAATTTTTAAACATGGTAGTTCGGTTTTAAATTTATAATAATTTTAATATTTTTATTCAAAATCTCCAAACGGGTACAAAGTTACTGAGAATATCCCGATTATAGAGCAAGCATTTATCGAAATTACCGATAGCATCTATCGAAATTAACAATAAATAAAAATGTGGTACGAAATTACGTAAAAATCGCACCACATTTTTTATTTAATTTCCAAACAAGGCAGGGTATTTTATCCTTTCATCTGCTTGTAAGTAACTTTTGGGAAACGCGCCGCAGTAGTTTCGTCAAGGCGGCGAACAGGTGTCGTATGCGGAGCACTTTTCACAATTTCGGGATTCTCAATTGCCTCTTTTGCAACAAGTTTCATCACTGCGATAAATTCATCCAAAGTCTCTTTACTTTCTGTTTCCGTAGGCTCTATCATTATACTCTGATGGAACAGCAACGGGAAGTAAATGGTGGGAGCATGATAGCCATAATCGAGCAGGCGCTTGGCAATATCCAGCGTAGTAACCCCGGTAGACTTATCGGCAAGACCGTCAAAGACAAATTCGTGCTTGCACACACCCTCGATAGGCAGATAATATTCGTTTTTCAACGACTCTTTCACATAGTTGGCATTAAGCACAGCAAGCGGACCTACCATCTTGACATTCTCGCGGCCGAGTGTCAGAATATATGTGTATGCACGCATCGCTACTCCGAAGTTTCCGAGGAACGACGACACACTGCCGAGCGACGCATCGTCTGTGTCTATGTAGAATTTACCCTCGCCGTCTTTCTTCACTTGAGGATTGGGCAAAAGATTTTCAAGACCCGCACGCACGCCAACGGGACCGTCGCCGGGACCGCCGCCACCGTGAGGAGTCGAGAATGTCTTATGCAAATTAATGTGCATAATATCAAAGCCCATATCCCCGGGACGACACTTTCCTAAAAGGGCGTTCAGATTGGCTCCATCGTAGTAGAGAAGGCCGCCACACTCGTGCACGAGGCGTGAAATTTCGGGTATTTCTGTCTCGAAAATTCCAAGAGTGTTGGGATTGGTCATCATTATTCCTGCAACAGTGTCGTCGAGCAGAGGCTTAAGGTCCTCAACATCGACGGTGCCATTGGCGGTGGACTTAACCTCGACTATCTGCAATCCGCAAACTGCGGCACTTGCGGGATTCGTGCCATGCGCACTGTCGGGAACAATAACTTTTGTACGCTTAAGGTCGCCACGCTGAATGTGGTAGGAGCGCATTATCATCAAGCCTGTAAGCTCGCCGTGCGCGCCTGCGTAGGGGTTGAGCGTGAAGGCCGAAAGGCCGCTAATCTCGGCAAGCGAGGCTGCAAGATTGTAATATACTTCCAATGCTCCTTGCGCACACTCGGCAGGTTGCTCGGGATGCAAGCCTGTAAATGCAGGCAGCGAACAAATTTCCTCGTTGATGCGGGGGTTGTACTTCATTGTGCAACTGCCCAACGGGTAAAAGCCTGTATCAACGCCGAAATTCTTGTTCGAGAGGTTAGTATAGTGACGAACAACGTCAAATTCGGTAACTTCGGGAAGTTCGGCCTTGGTGGTGCGTTGCAACGTCTCGGGAAGCCCCGAGAGTGTATATTGCGACAATTCATTTTTAGGAAGAGAATAGCCCGCACGTCCCTCTTTCGAAATTTCAAATATCAATTTATCATAATTACGAATCATACGTTAATCCTCCTCCTTTAAATATTATTAATAACATCAACCAATTTATCAATTTCGGCCTTTGTACGTTGCTCGGTCACGCAGAATAGCAACATATTGTCGGCTATGCGTACACCGCCCAAAATTCCATTTTCTAGCAGAGCCGCCTGTATCTTTTTGGCACATACATTGGTCTTTACTGCAAATTCGTTCAAGAAGGGCTTGTCGAATGCCATCGTACATTTTCCGGTTGCCACAAGCCGGTCGGCAAGATAGTGTGCACCGCTGTACGAAAGTTCGTTTACCTCTTTTAGTCCCTTGTCGCCCATCAGTGACATATAAATTGTAACGTATAGTGCCATAAGCGATTGATTGGAGCATATATTGCTGTTAGCCTTTTCGCGGCGTATATGTTGCTCGCGAGCCTGCAAAGTAAGCACAAAGGCACGCTTGCCGTCAACATCATTAGTGTAGCCTACGATGCGTCCGGGAAGTTTGCGCACAAGGGCGTTACTGCAAGCAAGGTAGCCTACATAGGGACCACCGTAAGACATTGGGATTCCCAGCGTCTGACCGTCGCCACAAGCAATATCCGCGCCCCATTCGGCCGGTGTCCTGAGGACCGCAAGTGCCGAGGGGTTGGCATTCATCACCATCAGTGCTTTGTTTGCATGGCACGCATCGGCTACGCCTGTATAATCCTCTATTATTCCATAGAAATTGGGTTGAGCAAGGATTACTCCGGCAACGTCGCCTGCCTGCAATTTTTCGATAAGTTCCTGTAGGTCGGTAACGCCATCCTTTTCGGGAATTACATCTACCACAATGCCGTTGAATTTAGCATAAGTCTCTACCACCCTCTTCACTTTGGGATTAACAGTGGAAGAGAGAAGCACTTTATTGCGTTTTTTGGCAGCCGCAACACACATCATCATTGCCTCGGCAGTCGCTGTGCAACCATCATACATTGATGCGTTTGTAACATCCATGCCTGTCAGTTGGGTAATCATCGATTGATATTCGAAAATATACTGCAACGTTCCTTGTGAAATTTCAGGCTGATAGGGAGTGTAGGCTGTCAGAAATTCTCCGCGAGAGATTATGGGATTGATTATCGAGGGGGCATAATGATCCTCGACACCTGCACCGGCGAAGCATACAAGGTTGCTGTTTTTTTTGCCCAGCGTTTCGAAGAATCGGCGTATTTCAACCTCGGACATTGCCTCGGGCAGCGCAAATTCTCTGTTAAATTGCAGTTCGGCAGGAATCTCGGCAAAAAGGTCGTCGAGCGACTTTAAGCCCGCCACCTGCAACATCTGCTCAATATCTTGTTGAGTATGCGGGAAATATTTCATAACCTTTGCTCTTATTCCTTAATAAACTCTTTGTAAGCGGCAGCATCCATAAGATTCTCTGTTTCGGAAGCATCGGACAACTGCACTTTTATAATCCAATTTTCGTACGGGTCGCTGTTTATAAGTTCGGGGCTGTCGTTAAGCGCATCGTTAATCTCAACAACGACACCGCTGACGGGAGAAATAAGGTCGCTGGCTGCTTTTACACTCTCTACCGCACCAAAATCCTCACCGGCAGAAACCTCGTCATCAACCTCGGGCATATCTACATAAACAACATTGCCAAGCTCGTGCTGTGCATAGTCTGTAATACCTACATAACCATATTCGCCTTCAATTTTTACATACTCGTGTGACTCTGCATAGAAAAGTCCGTCTATAATCTTGCTCATAGTATAAATATTTAAGTGTTTAACAATTATTATTTCTTATAATTTTTGTCGTAGAAACGTTTTTTTGTAACAACGCCGGGGAATACCTTTTTGCGTATGCGAATGGCAACCTCGGTGCCCAATTTTGAATATTCTGCATCTATAAGTGCCATGCAGACACTCTTTCCGGTGGAAATTGAATTGTAACCGGTAGTTACAGAGCCTATTACCTTGCCATCAGCCTCAACGTCGTAACCGTGACGGGGAATAGCCTTGTCGGCAAGCTCTATGCCCACAATCTTACGTTTAAGTCCCTCGGCCTTTTGCGCGGCAAGAGCATCCTTGCCGATGAAATTCTCTTTATCCAATTTCACAAAAATTCCCAGCCCTGCCTCGAGCGGAGTAATCTCATCGGTAAGTTCGTCGCCATAGAGCGGCAGGCCAACCTCGAAACGCAGCGTGTCGCGGCAGCCCAATCCGCAAGGAAGAACCTCACCACTACCTACCAACTTGTCCCACACTGCATTTGTAAACTCATGGGAGCCGTAAAGTTCAAAGCCATCCTCGCCTGTGTAACCTGTACGGCTGATGATTATTGTCTCGCCTGCATATTCAACCTCTTTGCAGGTGTAGAACTGCATTTCGCTGCAAGGAATTCCCAAGATGCGCTCTACAATTTCTTCGGTGTTTGGACCCTGAACGGCAACCTCGCCATATTTGTCACTCTGATGCTCGATGGTAACGTCAAAGTTCGCCGCATGCTGCATTATCCACGCAACATCTTTGTCTATGTTGGCTGCGTTAATCACAAGAAAGAATCGTTTGTCGCCCATCTTGTAGACGAGAAGGTCGTCCACCACCCCGCCTGTAGGATGCAACATCATTCCGTAATATATTTTTCCGTCAGGTGCATCGGTAATGTCATTCGTAAATATATAATTTACAAACTTCTCACTTTCGGGACCGGTAACAAGTACCTCGCCCATGTGCGAAACGTCAAAAATGCCACAAGCCTTGCGAACAGCATTATGCTCTTCGACAATATTTGTATACTGTATCGGCATGTCAAAGCCGCCGAACGGACTGATTAGTGCGCCCAAAGCCACATGTTTGTCATACAGACAAGTTCTCTTGTTTTCCATATATTATCCAAATAAGAGGTTTATAAATTGTTGTTTCGATAAATTCAGTATTATATTTTCGAGCTTAACATCGGTGAGTTTTTCGACCACTTTGTGCGGCTCGAAACGCACGCCTTTTAGGGGAGCGAGCAATGAGCCGTCAAGGTCGCCGACAAGGAAAAAGTCCCCTGCGAGATTTATTTTTTTTATAATGCCGTCGCGCAGTTCCATACGAGCCTCAAACTCGCCCACACCCTCGATTCTTTTTCTTACGACGGTAGTGTATGCGGGGTTATTGCCATATATAAACTCATCGGTAAGATAGTTTTTTTCAATCTCTTTTATTGCCTCGACTGCCTGCTCGTCGAGCAATATTTCTCCATCGCACATATTAGTGCGCACAAAATTTTTAAACTCGTCGATGGTTATATTCAGATAGCGGTTGAGCGTTGTAACATGCTGACGTACAGATTCCACTCCTTTACTTTTCAGTTTTGCGTCCGAAGGGGTGGTCGAACGTGCCATCTTTTCCAAATTCGTGTCGTACAGCATCGTTCCATGCACGATGCTGCGTCCGGGAAGATGATAGAAGGCGTTGCCCGATATTTTTTTGCCATCGACGAGAATATCGTTACGTCCCGAGGTTTTTGCATCGACGCCCAATTTACGCAGAAGATGCTCGACCATCAACATGTAACGATTAAAAGTAAGATTGACATTGTTTGTTGCAGTAATATAGGATAGCATCAGATTGTCGCGGTCGGCGTAAACACAACCGCCCCCACTTTTGCGACGATACATTGCAATGGAATTTGCACGACAATATTCTACATCAACCTCGGTGTCTATAAGCTGATTGCGACCGAAAATAACTGTGGGCTCTACCTGCCACATAAAGAAATAGTCGTCTGCCGCAAGGTGACGAGCCACATACTCCTCCATCGCCAGATAAAATGGCAACTTTTGTTGTACTTCATTAGGCAAGGCAACATATTTCATAGACAAAAGCATCTTCTGTCGCAAATTTACAAAAAAAGAAATATCTTCCTAACAAATTACAAAATATTATCAGAGATTATTAGAAAATGAATAACTTTAACAAAATTTAAATACAGGCAAATATAACAAGAGCATTTATTCATTACTTTTGTCTATTACTATTCATATTTAAACAACTGACAACTATATGAAAAAACTAACCTTTTTAGCGCCATTCATAACTACGCTTATACTATTATCGACAACAGCTGTCAATGCTCAGGACGATGCATTCTCGCGATTAAAATCATTTGCCACACACATTGCACAATTCAACAACAGTTGTCCACAAGAAAAAGTTTTTCTGCACTTCGACAACGAAGCATACTATCTGGGCGAAACAATATGGTTCAGTGCCTATGTAGTAGACGCAGGCACACTGTTGCCCATAGCCAAAAGTCGCGTACTATACGTAGAACTGCTTACACCCGACGGAGACATAATAGCATCGAACAAGCTGAAGCTTGTTTCGGGCAGATGCTACGGCAATCTGCACCTTATAAGCCGCAGCGAAACATTCTCCGAGGGATTCAGTAATAAGATAAACGTTATAAACGCATTGCGCTCGGGATACTACGAGGTACGAGCCTACACTCGCGAGATGCAAAATTTTGGCGAAGGATGCTATTTTTCACGAATATTCCCCGTATACGACGCCCCAGATACCGATGGTGATTATTCACAGATGCAGTTCACAACCACAAAAACCACACGCTCCACAGAGACACGTAAAAAGAGTAAAATGGGCGATAAACTGAACATTGGATTCTACCCCGAAGGCGGCAACCTTGTCGAGGGCATTGAATCGCGCATAGCATTCAAGGCAACAGACGCCTACGGACTACCCGCACAAATAAAAGAGATAAGCATTGCCGGGGAAATAATACCCATAGAGCACGAAGGTATGGGCTGCTTCACATACACCCCCGAAGCAAACAGCGAAAGAGGCGTAAATGTACTATACGATGGGAAAAGCTACAATTTCAAACTGCCAAAAGCCGAAAAAAACGGCTACACAATGTCAGTAGACAACATGCAGAAAGACAGCATACGCATAAAAATACAGCGTAGCAAAGCATCTGCCGCCCCAATAGGTGCCACCCTTATGTGCCGCAGCAATCTTGCATATTTCGACACACTCCGCTGGAACAACAACAAAGCAAGCATCAGCATAAGCAAAGAGAAACTTCTTCCCGGAGTACAACAAATAACACTCTTCACCGAAAAGGGAGAAATTCTCGCCGAGCGCATGCTCTTTGTGCGCAACAGTAACATGCCCAACAACATAAACATACAAATAAACAGCGACAAAAGCAGCTACAAACCCTTTGAAAAAATAAAGATAGACACAAAAGTAACAGACAACGCCGGCAACCCCGTCGAAACATTCATGAGCCTTGCCGTCCGCGACGGCGACATTGACAACGGCGGCCACTACACAGACAACATCTGCACCGACCTACTATTATCGAGCGACCTAAAAGGCTACATTGCCAACCCCGACTACTATTTCGAGAGCGACGATGATGAACACAACAAAGCCCTCGACCTACTGATGATGGTACAAGGCTGGCGAAGATACGAATGGCAAACAATGGCAGGCGTAAAACCCTTTAAAATAAAAAATTACCTCGAAGATGGCATAAGCATCGACGGCGAAGTGCTTGCACTCTCACACAACAAGCCACTCGAAAATATAAAAGTAATAATGCGTGCAATGTCCCCCGACGGAACACTTGTACAAAGCCAGACAGTCACCACAAACGAAAAAGGAGAATTCAACTTCAAATTAGAGGACTTCTACGACGATTGGCACCTAATATTATTCCTGTCAAAAGAGGAGAACAGACTAAAAAAAGACGCACGAATAAAAATAAACCGCGCACCGATGGAGCAACTGCGCGTCTACTCACAGTGGGAAACAAACGCACCCAAGCCCATAGTCTACTACCCCACCACCACAACCCCAATCACAGACGCCACACAGGTCGAGGACTTTCTTGTACTTCCGGGAATCACAGTAAAAGAGGAGAAGGACCTTCTCGACTGCGAAGCATACTTTGTACAACAAGAGGCCGAAGACTTCTACGATAAAGGAGAACTGCTGGGCAATGTAAACGAGTATCTTATAAGAAAAGCACCCAAATACTTCAGTAACAGCGCAGCAGACAAAAACGAAGAGATATCAATAGACATTCTATACTACAAAAACAAAGAGGTGACATTCATTCCGATGCGCACCGAAGGCAGCGTATGGGGCTCGACCGTACCATCTGAATACTCAGGACTCATCGACCTCGAAGATATAGACTACATACTATTCTTCAACAACCCCTACGCCCATCACCACCTGCGACTGTCACAAAAAGTAATGCACCCCGAAACGCCCCTCGTAACCCCCAACCCCGAGAATAAAGACGACAGAAAATACCTTGTACTTCTCTATCCTCGCAAACGAACAGCGGTAACATACGACATGAAAGGACAACGCGCGACATACGTCGAAGGTTACTCGACGATAAAAGAATTTTACTCACCCGACTACAACAACGCCCCACTGCCCGGAGAGACAGACTACCGCCGCACACTCTACTGGAACCCCCTACTGCGCACCGACTCCACAGGAACAGCAACAGCCGAATTCTACAACAACGGACGTTGCCACATAATAAAATGCGACGCAGCGACAATAACCCCCAAAGGAAAAATCGGTAGCGGAGATGCACGTTTCGCACCGGCAAAATAGTAACCGCTCGACACAAATTACAGTAAAAAAGGACCAATAAACAGATGAAAATAAACAAATTACCATTGTTGGCGCAAATTATAGCAGCCATAATTTTAGGAGTAATATGCGGATTTATATTCCCCGAATGGCTATCGAGGATTTTTGCCACCATCAACGGAATATTCTCTAACCTGCTGAGTTTCATTATCCCCCTGCTGATATTGGGACTTATAGCACCGGGAATCGCAGACGTTGGTAAAAATGCCGGACGTCTGCTTGCGGCAACTGCCGGAATTGCATACACATTCACCCTTTTTGCCGGCTTTTTCACCTATTTTGTATGCGACAATATATATCCCTCGCTTATAGGGGGTGAAACACTCGATGCTGTCACCGAAAGTGCCACCGCGCTTGCACCCTACTTTACAATAGAAATGCCACCGCTTTTCGGAGTAATGAGTGCACTTATAGCCGCATTTCTCTTGGGCGTGGGAATGACAGCCATAAAAGGCACAGCCTTAAGAAACGCAATGAATGATTTTAAGAGCATCATAGTAATGTCGATAGAAAAAATCATCGTTCCATTTTTGCCACTATATATTTTCGGTATTTTCTTGTCAATGACACAAAGTGGACAAATTGCCGGAATATTTGCGGTGTTTATAAAAATAATAATACTGATATTCGCAATAACCATCATCATACTATTGCTGCAATATAGCATTGCCGGAGCTGTTTCAGGTAAAAATCCTCTGAAAATGCTCAGAAACATGATGGTTGCATACTTTACAGCCTTAGGCACACAATCGTCGGCAGCTACTATACCCGTAACGCTGGCGCAGACAAAAAAGAATGGTGTACGCAAGGATATTGCCGACTTTGTAATTCCCTTGTGCGCCACAATACACCTGTCGGGCAGCACCCTGAAGATTGTTGCATGTGCATTAGCCATAATGATACTTAATGGCATGCAATATGACCCGTTGATGATGGCGGGATTCATCTGCATGCTGGGTGTGACAATGGTAGCAGCACCGGGTGTTCCGGGCGGTGCAATTATGGCCTCTTTAGGTATTTTGGAGTCGATGCTTGGATTCGACCAGACGGCTCTGGGACTGATGATTGCTCTTTACATTGCGATGGACAGTTTCGGCACAGCCACAAACGTTACGGGCGACTGTGCGGTTGCCGTAATTATAGAGCAGTTGGATAAAAAAGAATCAAATAAAGGGGGTCAATAGATTGGCCAGCCAACCGTTGAATTTTCTCCACCACGAACGTTTTTTCCACACCTCGCGCGTCAGTTTGTAGCTTTCGCGTTTATCGGCATTGTAGAGTTTCATCATTTCGGCGGTGGCACCCTCGTCAAAGATGAAAAGATTATCCTCGTAATCATAGAAAAGACTACGGCTGTTCAGGTTGGTGGAGCCAACGGTACATAGTTTACCGTCGATACTCATAACTTTCGAGTGGTTGAACCCTCCGGCGTACAAATAAACATCGGCACCAAGCTTAGCGAGCTTATAGCCAACATGATAAGCCGCATCGGGAGTAAAAGGAATATCAGATTTTTCGGAAATCATAATCTCTACTTTTACACCATCGGCAACAGCCTTTTTCAATGCCTTGCGTATGATGGGAGTGGGCACAAAGTAGGGGTTTATAAGTTGTATGCTGTCCTTCGCCGCATTTATGGCATTTGCATACACACGACGCATCTGTTTGGGATTTTTTCCCGGCCAACGGTCTACGACTGCAATATCAACATTGCCCGACACACTGCCCGATGGATAGTAACTTTCGCCGCCTATATTCTGCCCTGTCTCTTCGTTCCACATTGCAAGAAAAATATCCTGTAATTTGGCAACACTCTCACCCTCGACCCTCGCGTGCATGTCGCGCCACTTGCCAATGCCCTCAAGACCATCAACATAATAATCAGCAACATTTATTCCGCCCGTATAACCTATTTTCCCGTCGATGACTACAATCTTTCTGTGGTCGCGGGCAAAGGCATAATTGAGCCAGGGGAAACGCAGCGGGTCGAATTTTACAATCTCAATACCTTTGGCACGTATATCTTTCAAATGACGCTTCTTAAGCGGACGGTTGTTCGAAGAGTTTCCAAAAGCATCGAACAAGGCGCGAACTTTTACCCCCTCGGCGGCTTTTTCGGCAAGCAGAGAGATGAGAATTTCGTTCAACGAATCGTTTCTGAAGTTGAAATATTCAAGATGAACATGTTCCTTTGCATTGCGAACATCCTCGAAAAGACGAGGGAATTTCTCTACTCCTCCATTGAGAAACTCAATATTGTTTTTATCTGTAACCTCGATATTCTCGCCACGCAAATATGCCACAAGTGCCGAATCGGAACGTGCATAATCGGCTCGTTCGAGAGGAACAAAACTGCTGCACGAGGTTATCAGCCCCAACAAAAAAACAACAAATATCTTATACGTTACTGACATTTTCTACAAAAATATTTCCATAAAACAACAAAAAAAATGCCGTTCGGCATTTCTTTGTGCAAAGATAGTTACAAACGAGCAAAATACAAAGCTTGCTTTAGTATTTTAAAGCGAGTGCAGTATATCTTATCTAAAGATAGTTACAAACGAGCAAAATACAAAGCTTGCTTTAGTATTTTAAAGCGAGTGCAGTATATCTTATCTAAAGATAGTTACAAACGAGCAAAATACAAAGCTTGCTTTAGTATTTTAAAGCGAGTGCAGTATATCTTATCTAAAGATAGTTACAAACGAGCAAAATACAAAGCTTGCTTTAGTATTTT
>SUXQ01000008.1:103582-119771 GCA_015060905.1 Bacteroidales bacterium
TCTTATCTAAAGATAGTTACAAACGAGCAAAATACAAAGCTTGCTTTAGTATTTTAAAGCGAGTGCAGTATATCTTATCTAAAGATAGTTACAAACGAGCAAAATACAAAGCTTGCTTTAGTATTTTGTTTGGAAATAACAGTTTATAGAAAAATACAAGGCGGGTAAATATGTGTAAAAACTATTTACCCGCCATAATATAAAAACATTTAATTAAAATTCCCAAGCACTATCGTCAGTGGTATTATACTCACCACTTTCGCACATAGCCTTAATATCCTCCGATGACTTTGTAAGTGTATTTTCCTCTGTCAATCCAAAATCTTTATACTTTGAAAGGTCCACTTTTGCATCTTTAGGGTAACCCTCTTCGTTGAATTTATTTTGATACTCTTTAAGCAGTTTCTTCTGCTGGTTAAGAGATTTTTTCTGAAGAACAGCCATTTCTATATCTGCCACACTTGCAACAGCACCAACAGCAGCACCTTTTGCAGCACCTTCAAGGTCGCCTTTAAGCGCACCTCCGGCAATAGCTCCGATGCCCACCTTAGCAGTAATATTACCAATGGCACTCCACAATTTCTTTTGTTGAGCCTTAACAGCCTCGGCGCTACGAATATTGCCAAATTGGTCCTGCAAGAACACACGGAACTTTTGAGTACCATCTTTATTCAGCACAGGTTGTCCCAGCGAATCAACCTCATTAACTTTTGTCATTGTATAGACAGGAATAGAATCCCAATGAATTGTTTGAGTAGTCTGTGTCGAGTCTTGCGCAGTTTGAGTAGAGTCTTGTGTTGCAGGAGCGTTTAATATCTCATCGGCAACTGTCAAACCCTTATCAACCTCATTCAACCCCTTATCCACAGCTCTTAAGCCTTTGTCGATACTTTTATTGAGTTTCTTCAACCAACTTTGAGCCTCTGCCTGATTAGCAAAAGTTAATAGAACAAATGCCAACAGCAATTTAAACAGTGTATTTACTTTCATATATTAAATTTAAAATATTATTTTTCTTTTATGGACATTCTTATTCTGAACTGACGTTTATTATATGTACCTTTAGCTTTACTTATAATATCATTGGCATCAAAATAAATTATATCACATTTATCCTTATAGCCGATAGCATGAAACATAAAACCTGTCGGAAGTTCATTTCTTTTCAAATTCATTTCGATACCGCCTTCCTTATCGGTGGAACCAAGAAGTTTGTATTTGTGCGAATCGGTCAATTTCTTGAACTTACGCTCATTCTTGTACGAATCTTTTGACGGAATACCCGAACCGTAGTATGCCCACACCTCTACATTTTCAAACGGACCACCCTCGCTGAAACCCGCATATCCATTAATCCATTTTATTATGTTGAACCTTAATGCAAGCGGCAGGTCTTTTATCATTCCGTTCAGTTGGTCTATTCGTGAACTGTAAAACTCACAAGGATTATACTTATTCAAGACCTCTATAAACTCAAGCGCAGCAGATGAATATTTAACAACCTCCTCTTGATTAATGCTTCCACTATTTTTGGCCTCTTTCATCTTGTTTAGAGAGAATGTGGCATATTTTTCATATTGCATACATGTATCACACTGTACAATATTACTTTTTATGGCAGGAATCATATCCGCAGGCGCATCATCGGCAGTCAATGCCTGATTAAACGCCTGACGAGCCTCTTTGTATTTACGCAAGCCGAACAATCGTCCGCCCTCACTCAAGAATCCACTGCACTTTGACACATGCACAGGTTTTTCCAAAGGCATAATACCGTAGCACAACTTCTGTCGGGGAGCGAGTCGCTCACCAATATCTATAATAAGTTTGTTACTGCCTTCAGCATGAAGAATGATAGAGGACCTTTCCTTGCGTTCGGCAATAACTTTGTCAAATGCCTCCTCACTCTTATCCTGCTTGTCCATATATTCAAGCAGTTTTTCGGGCTTCATTTTTCCTTTTTCATGCTCTCTCTCGGCTTTTTTGTACGCTGCCGTATCTGCCTCGTATGCAGCTTTTGCAGCCTCGTACTTAGCATCAGCCTCGCTAAACACAGCAACAGGAATCTTTATTGTAAAAATAACGATATTATTATCTGTCTGATGATGTTTACTCTCAATCTCGGCCTTAAGCAATGGTGAGGTTGTTACCTGCAATCCCTCAACTGAGGAAGTAAGTTCAACTGCAGCATAATTTTGGTCAAGTATGGCATCGGAGGCCGATTGCAAACTTTCGTGTCCAATCTTTTTTGAAACCTCTTCTATCAAATAAGCTACATATAAATCGTTCTTAATTTTTGCAACAAAGCTGGTTCGACGTACATCTCCACGGCGATGAACCTCGACCTTTGGTTCGGGAATCTGTTCCTTATCAACAAGGACCTCATATTCAAAAAGGCCATTAAATCCTTTACCTTTAGGTGTAACCTCCGGTTGTTTTTCCCCGGCAGGTACATTGGTTATTGTAATAACAAGGTCGTTGTGTGCCGAAAGTATCAAAATACCGGCCTTACCATCAAAAGCCCCCAAACGGTCGGCCTCTTCGTAACGGCTATCCGATATAAAATCTGTCTGTGCAACACTTGCCGAACAAGTTATTATGGTTAGAATCAACCACAAGAAACGTTTCATACTTAACGATATTAAGCTGTTATTTTACAAATCGAATCCACCCAAAGTAGAAATATCATCGTCGGGCTGCAGATGCTTGCCGCCTGCCCACTCGGGTTGCCATGTACGCACATGAATTACAGGCTCACCGCCATTCTCGGGGAATTCCCACAACAAGAAAAGGTAACCCTCGTCGCTATAATTGCTTGATTTCCAGCTTTGCTGCAGACGCACACCGTATTTTGTAGGATCGACCTTTGAACGTGTAATACCGGCACATCCGCCTGCACCATTTTCACCGATCATATTGAATTTTATATCTATCCATTTATTTACGAGGAAGGCACGCTTAAGATTTTTGATGTACTGCTGTTTGTTTTGTTTGGTGTATTCGACTTTTGTATCTTTTACCTGCATTTCACTTTTCGAGGTTGTCACAACCTTACCGGTGATGATAAGAGCATCGTCACTGAACATACGTTCAATTGTCTGAATGTCTTTTTGATTGTATGCTGTGCGGAAGCGTTCGATGTATTGCATTATTATCATCTGCTTTTCTTTCTCTACCACAGAGCCGCATCTGTCCATGCTCTCTGCTGTGTGGGCGTCAAGCGAAAGTCTGAAGTCTGTTATCTTGCCGGTCTTGTCAAACTCGACAACAGCCTCTTGATATGTTCCAAGACCGAAATTTTCGTCTTTGGGTGTTATTATAAGGGGAATGTGGCTAACCATCATTGAGCCGTCTTTGAATACCCAGCAACGCTCTACAATCTCTTCGTCGTCACAATAGAAGGGAGTTACGTCCCACAGACGAATAAGGGATTTTAGCGAAAAATCATCCATTTTCAAGTGCTTGGTTGTAAGTATTGTCTTTGCCTCTTGTGCTCTGTTTATTTCGGTCAATACTGCACCTAAATTTTTCTCGGCATTGGCAATGGCTGCCGGACGCGCAACGCCCTCGTCTATGGTTAAAGTAACTGTTACCGGTGAATATTCGGCACTTACAGTAGTTATAATTCCGAATAGTGCAAAAATTACACAAATTATTTTACTTTTCATAATTTCTTATTGTTATTCTATTTTAATTTGAATCCAATTGCGCCACAACCGCTGTAATTTGTAACATTATCAACCTCTCCTGTCCTTACGTTGTTGCGTGTAGAACCGGGAGATAATATTGCCAGCACTTTGCCGGATTTATCGTATATTGCCAGATAGTACTCTTCGGGATTGTCCAAAGATGCGTATCTTGCATAATTCGTTATTTTCCCGGTTGCCTTAAGCTCTTTTATCTTTTTAGCAAGGTCGTCATATTTTGTGCATGCGCACAAAGTGGCTACTGCTGCCGGAAGTTCTTTTTTTGCTTGTGCGGTTTTAGGCATCTGAGTTACATTATTCTGTATTACCTCGGTATTGTCGGTAGCTATAATGTCGCTCTTTTTCACATAGATGAATGAACGGAACATGTTGCCTCGTGGCAATGAAACTTCGCCATATATCTCTTTTTTATTATTGACTACAATGTTTCTGCCATCTTGCAGTTTCTTCTTTGTTGCTACCCATTCATTTATTTTTTCATAGAGTGACTCTTGAGCTAAATTTTTTGCTTCTTCGAGCGTGGGAGCTGTTACTTCGCCATAAAGATACTGACTGCTTTTCTTTATGCTGTTTATCTGTTTTTTAATTTCGTTATTTTGCTTTTTCGCTTGTGCAGCCTTAGCTTCTTTTGTTTCCTTATTTTCCTGAGCGGGCACCATAGATAGTGCCATGAACAACATAAGGGGAATCAGTAATAATCTTTTATACATAATATCTATTTTTTAATACCTTCTGTGAAAAATTTTTCTGTAATGTTTTGTAACGGTATATACACATATGCAGTACCCTTAACACTTTCCGCTCCTCCGTTGAGTATGCTTGTGGGAAAATCAACACTGAGCATATGGTTGTACGCATTTTCCTTATTCAGTGCAAACAGCGTACCTTTTATACTATGTTCGGTTCTTTCCTTAACGCCGAAATAGAGTTTACATCCTTCGTTAATACAGAGTGTTACAAACTGTTGCAATGTAACATCGGACTTTGAAGATTTATATCCGTATCTGTTCAGTGTCATGCTCATTGGAATATTTTTATAGAAAAATCCTGTAAGAATTATATTCCTGATACTTTGCAGAGGACTTTTGGCATCTATCAATAGCTTTCTTTTGCCATTAATCTCTGTCAGATATATATCGCTCCTTATCATTTCGCTCAAATATTTATCGCTTTGAGCCACCAAAAGATTTCCGGATTTTGAAACATCTGCATTTTTTAATTCATCATTAATATCATCTGCAGATTTTGGAATTGTCCTTTTTACTTCATTTTCAAAAATATCTTCCAATTCTATTGCATTTGCACCGAAGAGCAACTGATAGTCGGCGGGTATTGTCAAAGATAATTTTTTGCCATTGACGTCCCATTCCAAGATGAACCCCCTTCGTTCCTTCACCTGTATGGTAAAAGGTGTATCTGCTTTTATATTGCCAAGCATGGCAATATTGCCACGACGACACACAACCTTGTCTAAATCTATTCTATCTAACGGAGAACGCCCGTCGAGTCTTAAGTCAAGTTCAAGTGCATAGCGTTCTATAAAATTCAATATTGCCGGAGAATCGTATGATTCTACTATTGTATTATCGAATATTTTATATCCGATGTGTGATACCTCTCCAAATGCATTTGTACACACACGTATGGCCTTATCCTTAAAATACCATGTGCTGTCGTTATTCATGCAGAAGGGCAAAGTATCGGGAAGTTCAAGATGTATAGCTTCCGCTATACGTGCGTGTAATTTCGTATAAAATGAAGACTGAGCATTAACAAAATTTGCTAATGCTACAGCCATCATTATTATTAAACATACACGTTTTTTCATTTTTTTACGGTTTTACGACAGTCTGATTGCCATCGTGTTTCCAATAGCCTTGTCCGCTGATTTTTCCGTCGCGGAATTCGCCCTCGAATGTATCACCGGGATTGGCCACAAAGTCTTTGGAGTTTACAATCTTTGTAGATTTTGTATAGGTTATTGTTCCCCAACCGTGAGGCTTGCCGTTTTTAAGGTCACCTGTATATTTTCCATATCCCAAATCCACTGTACCGCGTCCGTTAAGGGGTACAGGATCTACTTTTTTAGGCTCATCTTTTTTTACAGGCGGTGTATCAACAACTGCTGGAGCAGTTTTTTCAATTGTATCATTGACAACTGTATTATCTGCATCGCTTCCCCCGCGAGGTATAAACACTATGCCCACTGCTACCAAGGCTGCTACAACCCCGGCAGCTATTGCCATAATGAGTTTTTTTGACGGGCCTGTTTTTGGAGGCGGACATTCACGAAGCGGTTTTCCGCACTCTTCACAAACAAATTCCTTACGTGCTGCAATCTGCTGTTTTTCTTTTGATTTACATTTTGAACAATTATCATTAAGACAAATTCCGTATCTGTAACGCAATCGTTCTCCTCTATTTGATGTTGCCATTTTATATGATTATTTTTATTTTAATGATTAATATTTATATGTATAGTGGAGTTCCCCACTATACAATTAATTTATAACATTGGAGGGGGAGTCGGTCCGCCCATAGGGGGAAGCGGAGGTACTCCGGGCATTGCAGGGGGTGCAAACAACACCTGAAGTGCGGGAACCTGTCCTGCGGGTGTCCATGTTGGCATTCCTTCCATCCATACAACCGTCTGCGGGGTTAATTGACCATTCTGTACCAATTGCTTACAAGTATCCATATTATAGGGGCCATATTGCTGTCCTCCGATTGCCAAATAGAGATTTATTTGGGGTTGAGGAGCTACAGGAGGCGGCACGGGAGCACCCATGGCAGGTGGCATGCCTGGAGTTGCAGGTGCCTGCTGTGGAAATACAGGAGCAGCAGCCGGCTGCGGTGCTGCTTTTTCTTCCTCGGCTGCAAGTTTGGCCTCTATTTCTTCGTTGCTCAGTGCAAACAACGCCGGTAATTGAGTTCCGTCGCCCTCGCTGTGCAACAATATTGCATTGCTTGCATCGGTGTTGGGATTACCAGAATTCAAAAGTCGCTCGTAACGCTCTTTGTATGGAGTCATCCAGTCAATAGCGCGTATCGGGAATTGGTACGACAATGTCATTATAAACAATTCATCCTTACGAGGGCTATTGCGATTTACAGCAACATTGGTCGGGGTTGTACCTTGCTCTATTGAAGATTTTATGGCCTCTTCCAATTTGTCGGCAAACTTTTTGAGACCCGCATTTTCATCAGGTGAAGGTATTGACACAAGTATCTCTTTTTGATTTATACTTGCTACATTGGTAGGACTAAGGTCTGCCTCATTGTTACGCAAATGCAACCTTATTTGATCGTTGTTCAACTTCAAATATGCACCACTTTGTGATACAATATCATAAGCAAATGCTTTTATTGCATCATCTGTTCTTAATTTCTGCTGCAACTGTGTAAGAATGTTTAGTCCCAATACTTTGTTGTCACTCTCGGCTTTTTCGTCGTGCTTAGCTTTAACTATTTTTGATAATTGTATGTCAAATGCATCCTTAATATCATCAATGGTTATTTCATTAGCCAAGTTTCCGAAGTTTATAAAGTCGCCCTGCGGTAATATTGATTCGCGCAATTGACGTGAAATATTAGGCATGTCTATCTTATCGGTTTTAAGCTCAACCTCAAATTCTGTCATTGCCTCTTCCTCGCTGACCTCAATTATAGCTCCCTTCATATCTTCCAAGCCTTTGTTTACCTTGCGTTGTGCCGTAACCAAGCGCTCTGTCTCCTCGAGTGCCTCATTTATCTTTTGGCTGAATGCAAGAATATCTGCGTCCATCTTACCAAGTTCAACAAAGACTTTTGCAGCCAATGCCTTTGCAAATTCCCATGCTACAAGCATAGTTTTTGCTGTATAATAATCGGTCAAAATGCCTTGATGGTCGGCGTATCTTCTTGCTCCTACACCTACCATACGCTGCAAAATACCCAATCGGCTCCATTCGGTAACATTGTCCATGCGGTCTTGGTCACATGCCTCGTAGTCCTCTTTTGCAGCTTTTGATTTTGCCTCAAGTTCGTTTCTCATCTCTCCCATGCGCTCGAGCAGAAGTTTGGAAACCTTCTGTAGCTCTACAATAGAAACATCTCCTATCTTCCATTTCTCAAAGAGTTCGGACTCTATTTTGTGGCGAATTTCCTTTGCAATTTCAGGAATTGCTTTTGCTTTTCCATTATAGAATGACTCTACTCCCTCTTCGCGGAAATGAGAATTGTAGAACTCGCCCATTATGTTGTCAAGTTCATTCAAAGGACAATCGGCTTTTTTTGCCTCTTCGGCGTATCCTATTGCCTTGTCGTGCCAATAGTCGTTAAACAACGGATAGTCAGCATCGGACTCTAACACTTTTACTTCCATTGTCAAATGCTTGTCGTCGAGCATCCAATTCTGCAGGTTGTCGCTATTCAGATACTCCTTGCGATAGTCTTTGTTGCGCTCTTCGTTCACAAAGCCCTGATTCTCGCGCCAGTTGTTGTATTTAAACTGATAGAGCACACTCTCGCCCACTGTGTATGTAATATGCTTCAAAATGCGAAGCTCGGGGTACATTACACGCTTAATGCCGAATGAATTGACTTTCTTTGTACGTGCCACCGGAATTCTGCCATCTGACCCAGCATTTGCCGCTTCGTCATATTCAAGCGCAAACTTAGTCATGTTTTCATAATTGAAAGCATGTTTCATGTCCTCATTAACCTTATCTCCACCATTCACTAAGAATATGCGAGCAAAAATATAGTCGCTGACAACTTTAGGTAATTCCTCGAATGAATTAATAGTCAATCCATTTTCATTAACATTACTATATACTGTCAGACCGTCAGCCACACCTTGTATACTGTCATTATAATATTTTGCCTCACCTCTATCTGTAACATCCTGAGGATTCCATCTTCCGGTCTGTAAAGCATTAAGTTCTGCCAATGCAGCATAGCCATTTTGATAATATCTACCTTTATCCATATTGGGTTTAGGCAGATACATTTCAGGCATCATGGCATAAACACTGATAATTGCTGTGGGGAATGTTTTACGTGTCTGCACAACAACATCGACAATAGAACCCGAACCGGTACCACCACATAGACCGGCAAATATATGTATATATAATTCATCTGCATTTCCTGATACACTCTGACAACGAGCATAAGTATCTTTCAGACTGTTTACATATCCAACTGCATTTGCAGCAAAAAGCAAACGTCCGGCACGACGCATCTGGCCGGCAGCTTCACCTAAAGGACCGATTGCTGACTTAACAGCACCTACATTATCAACTATTCCCTTTATTGAAGGATAGTTTCCTATATGATTCAACAAATGATCTACATCAACAGCCTTGATATTCAGAAACTCGTTATTTGTAAACGATGCATCCTGTCCCATAACTCTGAAGTCGGCACGTGCGCGTCCTTTTTTGGGCATCATTTCATCTGTTGAGTCTACATAAAGAATCGACACAGGTATTTTCGCACGTTCCTCTGCTGTAGGAAACTCCTCGAACATACGCATCTTGAAAGCGCGTAATATTTTTCCTCCTGTACCTCCCAGACCTACCAATATGTGGTTACCGGTACAAAAATTTTTATTTGTTGTCATTTTTATATAATTTTAAATTGTAATCTTAATTTTTTATCTTCTATGAGTATTAATGCGTGGACGATGCGTACTGCCACCTACTCGCGGACGGCTTGTACTAATGCGTTCACTGTTATTTGTTCCATACGTTCGTGTGGAACGATTGTATTTGTTCAGAGTCATAATTCCCGCTACTCCCGCCACAATTACAAAACCCAAACACCAAAGTAGTCGCCTTGTAATATAGGCCCGCATAAACGAGCGCAGTTCATCTGCCATTGCTGCCGGAAGTTGTTTGGCATTGAATCCCGAAAATTCACCCCCGCTGATATAATACTCCAAAAGAGGATATTCGGCGATTGCCTTTTTTATTACAATATCGGCCGATTCTGTAGAGACCTCTTCCCAACCATCGTATACACTATTAACTACCGAAGCAAAGTAAGCCTCATATTCATCACAAGTGTTAATGATTTTCAGCGAGCCGACAATCATTGTGCATTGAAAAGAGAGCAGTAAAAATAAAATAGCGCCTATCAGATAAGACCAAATTGTAAACAGGGCATTTTTCCACCATCCTTTTATAATAAATACAAAAAGTGCCATACAGAGCAACGCAATCAGTATACCCCATATTAAGCTGCTGAATGAAAATTGGATTATATTAATCAAATATCCCATAATGTTATTTATCTAAAATCAGAATAAGTTTAACAACTATTTTATAATTTGTCTTTACAAACTGTAAATATATATTTTTTTGGAACACAAAATAACAATTTAAATAAAAATATTAACATATATTAATCATTGCAATATTTCATTAACATTAATAAACAAACAACAACATATGCAAAATTCAATATTTGTTTTTTTTAACAAAGAAGTATCAGAATGTATTACTTGCATAAAAATGGAATTATCCCTAACTTTGCAAATTATTTTTAATATATAAGGAAAGAAATTGAAAAATAACGCATAAATACAAATATAGGCAGTGGAAATATTTCAGATAATAAGATTAGGAATTGCAAATACATTTGACGCCCTAAACATCTGGGTACAAGAAATTAATAATGTACTATGGGGGTGGCCAATGCTGACTATACTTTTGGGCACACACCTTTACCTTACAATAAGATTGCATTTTCCACAAAAATATCTGTTCAAGGCAATAAAATTGTCGATAACAAAAGACAAAGGCTCGGACGGCGAAGTGAGCCAATTTGCAGCCCTCGCAACATCACTTGCGGGAGCCATCGGCACCGGTAACATTGTGGGCGTTGCAACAGCCATTCTTATAGGCGGCCCGGGAGCTGTACTGTGGTGTTGGCTGACAGGCTTTTTGGGCATGGCAACAAAATACTCCGAGGGACTTTTGGCTATCAAATATCGTGTGAAACGACGCAACGGTAAAATTGCCGGAGGGCCAATGTATGTATTACAGCGCGGGCTGAACAAACCCCTGTTGGCAACATTTTTCTGTATTTTCACGCTTATTATGAGTTTCAGCGGAGGTAATTTCATACAAGGTAACGCTATTTCCGAGACTCTGAAAAACTCGTATAATATTGATATTTACTTAACTGCGACAATTCTTACCTGCTTGGTGGGGGCCGTAATATTTTTCGGATTAAAAGGCATTGCCAGCGTGTGCGAAAAACTCGTTCCTCTTATGGCATTTATATATGTGATAGGTTGCATAGTGCTTATATGTATTAATTTCGAATATTTGGGCGAAGCTATAATCCTTATTTTTAAGTCGGCATTCGAGCCACAGGCTATTGGAGGTGGCGCAGTAGGCGGATTAATGATTTCTCTGCAATATGGCGTAAGTCGAGGATTACTGTCAAACGAGTCGGGAATGGGCTCTGCACCCATCATTGCCGCTGCTGCAAAAACCCGCAACCCTGTGCGTCAAGCACTTGTATCATCAACTTCTACTTTTTGGGACACACTCGTTGTATGCACAATCACAGGCATTGTAACGGTTAGTACAATGCTTGCGCTGGGCATAAGCAACAGCAATGAATCGACCGGACTAATAATGCAAGATGCGTTCAATCAGATACCTACCATCGGGCATCATCTGCTGACAGTGGCAATGTTCACATTTGCATTCAGCACCACCCTCGGCTGGACATACTACGGCGAAAGAGCAATAGAGTATATTATCGGGCACAGGAGCCGTAAGGCTATACATATATTCCGCACATGCTGGGTGCTATCTACTTTCATCGGCGCCATAATGCCTTTGGAACTAGTGTGGAACATTGGCTCGACAGCAGCAATATTCATGGCATTACCCAACATTTTCTCATTGATAATGCTCACAGGATTAATAGTAAAAGAGACGCGATACTATTTGTGGGAAGATAGATTGGATGAAACATCAGACGAAGAAATTCCATCATTATAAAGAACGTGCCTGATACCCTATTTTAAAAGGTATTAGGCATATTTAATATTTTAAACAATCGAGAAAAACTTTTTTTTCGTAAGTTTGCAACCTGAACGTTGCAAAAGGAACATTTTTTTACGGGAAAATGAAAAAAATTCTGCTTTTAATTATCCTGACGTTGACACTTTCCGTCCCGACAAAGGCACAGAAGGTGGGCCTTGTCATGAGCGGTGGCGGAGCGCGCGGCCTTGCCCACATAGGAGTAATTAAAGCACTCGAAGAGAATAACATCCCCATTGACTATGTTGCCGGAACATCTATGGGAGCAATAATTGCATCGCTATACGCAATGGGGTACACCCCCGAAGAGATGGAGGCTATTATAGCCTCGGAGAAGTTCAAACGCTGGTACAGCGGCAAGATGAGCAAAGATGACATATTTTACTTCAGGCGCAACGAGGAACGTCCCGACATTCTGAATCTTAGAATAGATACAAAAGATTCTATCCGTTTGGTAATGCCCACCCTGAATCTTATCGACCCAACTCAGATGAACTTAGGCTTTCTCGAAATGTACGCAGCAGCAAATGCAGCGTGCAAAAGTAACTTCGACAGCCTTTTTGTCCCCTTCAGATGCGTAGCCTCGGACGTATACAACAAAAAACAGATAGTATACTCCGACGGCGACCTAAGCGACGCGGTGCGAGCCTCAATGACCTTTCCACTTGTCTTTAAGCCCATAAAAAAGGACAGCATACTTGTATACGACGGAGGAATATACAACAATTTCCCCGCCGACGTAATGAAACGCGACTTTAACCCCGACCTTATCATCGGCAGCGTCGTAAGCAAGAACCCTCCCCTGCCCAAAGAGTCCGACCTTATGAGCCAGCTTGAGAACCTTATAATGGACAAGAGCAACTACTCTATCCCCGACTCCAACGGAATAGTCATAAACATGAAACTCGACGAAATTTCGCTTCTCGAGTTTGACAAACTGCAAAAATTATCAGAGTTTGGTTACATAAAGACCAACGAACTGATGGACAGCATCAAACAACGTGTAAACAGACGCACAAGCGCAACCGAACTAAAGAACAAACGCAACAAGTTCAAAGCCGGAATGCCCGAAATGCGCTTCAAACGCATAGAAATTACAGGAATTCCCGAAGACAGACAAAAATATATAAAAAAGGAGTTTCACAGCGAGGACGACGAAATATTCTCGTACAACGAGTGCAAAAAAGCATACTTCAGACTACTCGCCGGCAACGTCATTGCCTCTATGATACCCCACGCAAAATACAACGAAAAGGACAGCACATACACCCTCTATCTTGACGTAGAAATGCGCGAGCCACTATCATTGCGCGTCGGCGGAGCAATCTCCACCGGAGCATCCAATCAAATATACTTCGGTGCACACTACCGTGGCCTCAAGTACCAGATAAAAGAGTTTATCCTCGACGGACAAGTAGGCAACGCATACAACAACATCCAACTAACCGGACGACACGACTTCAGCCTTGGCGTTCCCCTATCAATGCGTCTGACAGCGTCACACTCCATCATCAACTACTACAACAAATATTATATGTTTGCCGAACAAAGCAACATAGTCCTAAACAGAGAGCGCGAAAGTTTCGCCAAACTAAAAATCGCCCTCCCGTTCCTGATGAAACAAAAAGCAGAATTCGGCATTGGAGTAGCAGACATCAAAGACGAATACACGCCCTCGAACAACATAAACCTAAACACATTACAACAAGACAAAAATAAAATAAGACTATTCGGAGGGTTGATAAAGTTCGAAGGAAACACCCTTGATACAAAAGCCTACCCCACAACCGGTCTTTACGAATCACTTATAGCCCAAGTATTTACCGGACAAGAGAAATTTTACAGTTATCTAAGCGGAAGCGTAAAAAAACACAACCAATCGTGGCTGCAAATGAGCTACACACGTATAGATTACCACAATCTCACAAAAAAACTCTCATTGGGAACATACCTAAAAGCATATTACTCTACCCGAGGCCTCAGCGAAACTTACCAAGCATCAATGATGCAGGCAGGCGCATTCACACCCACAATGAACAGCCTATTCAGCTACAACCCCGCATATAGAGCCTATCAATATGGAGCATTAGGCATAATGCCCGTCTACAAATTGAATGACATTCTGCAGATACGTGCCGAAGCATACGGATTCTTCCCATATAAAACAATAAAAGAAAAACCAAACGGCGATGCATACTACGCCAAAAGCTTACAAGATATAAAATATCTCGCCGAACTGACCGTTGCATGCAAATTTTCGTCACTGACACTCGCCGCGTGGGCCGACTACTACAGTTCGCACAAAAACAACATAAAAGTCGGATTAACATTAGGATGGTTCATGTTCAACGAGCGATTCATCGAATAAATTTGCCACGCAAGAAAGAAAAAACAAACATTTTCGCAAAAAAACAGCAAAATAATTTGCTACATAAAAAAAATGGCGTACCTTTGCACCGTCAAACGAAAAACGGTCTCGTAGCTCAACTGAATAGAGCATCTGACTACGGATCAGAAGGTTGCAGGTTTGAATCCTGCCGGGATCACAAAGGCACTGTTTTTCACAACAAAAGCCCTTTCGTTTGCAAAAATAATTAAGGGGTCTCGTAGCTCAACTGAATAGAGCATCTGACTACGGATCAGAAGGTTGCAGGTTTGAATCCTGCCGGGATCACAAAAAAACTCAAGCCTAAAAGACTTGAGTTTTAATTTTTCGTCTCTACAAGAACAGACCATCATCCATAGTTTAAATTCGAAACTTCTAAACGCGCAAAATAGTCTTTTTTTGCCCCCAAAGAGGTATTTTTACACCACACATCGGTATTTTTAAGCATTTTTTATGTTAAAAAGAATATTTTCCATGGCGCAACTGCACAAGCGGCGTACCTTTGTGCAGTTTTAAGAAAATAGTAATAATTCTAATTTAATAAAAAATGAAAAAATTATTCACGACAATCTTTATGGCAGCCTTTGCGCTTACAACATTCGCCGGCGGCCTTCTCACAAACACTAACCAACATTCGGCATTCGTTCGCAACCCTGCACGTTTCGCATCACTCGGAATTGACGCTGTTTATTTCAACCCCGCAGGTACAGCATTCTTGCAAGATGGCTGGCACCTTTCTGCTAACTGGCAGATGATATGGCAGGACCGTGACGCTATCGACCTTAAGAACAACAACAAGAAATACGAGGGAAATGTTTATATTCCCTGCATGCCCACAATCCTCGCAGCTTACAAGACAGGCGACTGGACATTCAGCGGATTTTTCGGAATGCCCGGCGGCGGTGGAAAAGCAGAGTTTGAAAATGGTCTGCCCTTATTTGACAACCTTATCAGTGGACTTGGTACAGGACTCGGCGCAATGTCACCCGTTCCTATGACAATCACAGGCGCTTCACAGTTCGAGTCTACACAGTATATGTTCGCTCTTCAGTTTGGTGCAGCATATAAAATCACAGATAACCTTTCAGCTTATGCAGGTATCCGCGGTAATTACATCAGCAACAACTACTTGGGCACAATTCAAGCACTTGCTGACATTCCTGCTATGGGTCAAACAGGCGTAGAGGTGATGGCCGTAAATATTGACATGGACCAGAGTGGTATTGCTTTTGCTCCCATCGTAGGTGTAGATTACAAGGTTGGCGACTTCAACTTCGCTGCAAAATATGAGTTCCGTGCTGTTACAACTGTTGAGAATGATACAAAGAAATGCGACGTAGCAGCAGGCGCTGCAATGGCACAGATAGGCATGGCAGAGAAAATCGAAGGAGCAGCAGGAGCAGCTCTTGGCGGTTACCTCGGTGGCTTTGCCGATGGTAAGACACTGCGCAGCGATGCACCCGCAATGTTGTCACTCGCAGGTTCATGGCAAGCACTTCCCCGCCTTCAGGTAATGGCAGGTTGGAACTACTACTTCGACAAGGATGCAAAGGTTGAGTCACTTATGGGTGGCGACAACATGCAGAAGCTCTCTCGCAACACACTTGAGTACCTCTTCGGTGCAGAATTGAAGGCAACAAAGAAGCTCCTCTTGAGCGTAGGTATACAGTTCAGCAACTACGGAATCAACGACAGATACACAAGCGACCTTGGCTTTGTAAACGACTCGTTCATGACAGGTTTGGGCGGTAAATACAGCATCACAGACAAGATTGACGTAAACGTCGGTTACTGCTTTGCTTACTACGCTACCGACAATAACGCACTCACACAGACATGTTACGAGCGTAAGACACACAACGCAACAGTAGGTGTAGACTTCCGCTTCTAATATAACCGTTCCTTCACGAGAGGAACAGACGAGTGAGGGTGACCCAAAAGTAAAAATGGGTTGCCCTCTTTACTTTCATTATCCTTACGCGGAAGAGATTAAAAAAAGATAGCTATTCTCTTGAGAAAAAAGAGAATAGCTATTGTTTGTTTGGAAAATA
>SUXQ01000022.1 GCA_015060905.1 Bacteroidales bacterium
AATTTCTTCGGTTACTTGTGCTATAAACGGTGCTTGTAACTTCAGAAGTTCCTCTTTATCGTTAAGAGTATAAGAGACGTTGGAAATATTATACTTATCGAGCATAGAAGAAAGGCCATATATTGTACTCTTATATGGATGCTCGTCGTGGGTGGAAGTTGCATATTGCGTAGTGTATTCAACCTCCAGTTCATCAAGGAAACGTAAGAAAATTGATTTCATAATTTTTATGTTACGTATTATTGCAAATATAGTAACAAACGAGCGAGAAACGCAAAGTTTACTTTAGTGTTTTTTACAACGAGTGCAGTCTATATTCGCCGTTTATGGGCAAATATATGAAGAATAAACTTAAAAATATAAAATTTGCATGTATATATCTCGCTGTTGTAAACTTTAATTTAGAGCAACAAGTTTACAAAGTTATCGGCCCTATATAAAGTAATTTATATTTACAAAGCTCCAGATGTTTCAAGCACAATTTACTATATCTTTTCAATTACTCAGGCCGACGTATTTTATTATAATTTTGCGCGTAGTAAAGAAAGATTCATAAACTGTTTCTTAAAAATTATCTAAAATAAGTTAGAAAAAAGATAAAAAAGCATCAAAAGAGAGATATTTTCGGTTACTTTGTAGGATATTATGAAAAAGAGCGGCACAAATAGAAAAAAAAGAATAATTCTAAAAGCTATAGGCACGGTACTCGCCATGCCCTTTATGATTATTCTCGTAATAATGATACTCCTCTATGTTCCCGCCATCCAACGACACGCCGTAAATAAATGCAGCGAACTTATAGCCCGACACAGCGGCTACAATCTGCAAATGGAAAAATTCAATCTGCATTTTCCGCTCAATCTCACGATAAAAAATTTCATACTCAGCCAAGAGAGCGATACTCTGCTACAAGGTGAACGTCTGCGTGTGAACATAAATATACTCCCCCTGATAAAAGGAGAAATTGAGGCAAACTACATTTCCGTAGACAATACCTCGGGTGACACACACACACTGATTGACGGAACAAGAATCAGTGGTACGATAGGGCATTTCCGCACAGCAATTCGCAACGTTAATCCTGCCGCCGAGAGAATAAAAATAAATCAACTGAATATTACCGACAGCGACATAAAATTAATATTCGACAAACGCAGCGAATCGAAAGACAGCACCTCTTCATCGCCCACAGAGTGGATAATCTCTCTAAAAAAAGGAAAAATAGAAAATGTAGACCTTTCCGTTCAACTGCCCGAGGACACAATTACCCTCGACACACATATTGGTGCAACACAAATACGCAACCTATCAATAGATTTAGGCGAAAATACCTATCGTCTCGAAAATTTCATGCTCGAGGATAGCAAAGCAGTATACGACAAAGGTACACTACCCGACAGCATCGCCCCCACCGACCATCTGCGTTTCGGTAACATAGCCCTAAGCCTGCATTCGGCAGAATATTCGCCGGGCAAGATAAACGCCGAAATTGAAAAAATTTCCATGCGCCAACTGCCGGCAGGAATCTCCATAGAAAAAGGCAGCTTGTATGCAACAAGCGACACAAGCAGCGTAAACATAAGCAAAATACATCTTGCGAGCAGCAACGGCACACTACTGAAAGCCGATGCAATCCTCCCATTCTCGGCAAAAGAAAAAGCAAGCATAAAAACCACTCTGCACATAAACAAACGCGACCTTAAAGGCTTTCTTACAAAAGAAAAATATGAATCTTTAAATGCACTTCCCGACTCGTTGCTGAATATTGAAACGACAATATACGGTAACGAAAAAAAAGTAACCATAGACACCATACAAGCACAAATTCCAACCATCCTGAACATCGGAATTTCGGGCGAAGGAACAAATATCACCAATGATAAAAAAAGAGCCTTCAGCCTCAATTTCAACGGAAACGCCAAAGAATTACACAAAATAAACAACAATAAACAACTGCCCGACAGCATTAACAACCAACTATTTCTATCGGGAAACGCCTCGCTGCATAATAGAGTTTATACAGCCGACGCCACCCTTTCCTCATTCGGCGGAACAGCAACAATAGAAGGCACATACGCAGCAATAAACAACAGCTACGATACAAAAATAAAATTAAACAAATTCAGCCTTATCAATCTGCCGGTCGACGTTCCCGTGCAACAATTAAGCATGAGCTTGACACTCACCGGCAAAGGCACCGACCTTTACAGTGACACAACACACTACATTTGCACAGCACAGATAGACACACTGCTATACGACAGCCTCACATACGGCAACATACAGTTAAACGCCTCACAAGACAGTTCAACGTCAAAAATCCTATTAACATCAGACAACCCCATGTTGCAGATGGAATTATCGGCCGACACAAAAATCAAAAAATCAGCAATAAAAAATCACACACAGATAAATCTCCAACATGCAGACATACAACAATCAGGCCTGTCGCAACAACCCATCATGGCCAAAATGAAAATAGAGGCCTTCCTTGCAACCGACCTTAAAGACAAATACCTCATTAAAGGCAAAGGCAAAGATTTTTTGTTCAACCACAAAGGGAAAAAATACACCCCCGAGGAATTACACCTTGCAGCATCCACCGACAAAGACAGCACCCGCCTCCATCTTACAAGCGGCGACCTTAACATAAACGGTAACATAGCCTCGGGCTACAAACAGATACTCAAAAGCATAGAAAATGTAAAAAATCTCGCACAAAAAAAATACCATTTGCGCGACACTATTATCGACGTACGAGAATATGAAAAACTGCTCCCCCAAACAGAGATTCGCGTCAGCAGTAAAAATAAAAACATCCTTTCCGACTATCTTGCAATAAGCGGAATAACATACGACGCAATAAACATAGAATGTCGTTTGGACAGCCAACAACAGATAACCGCTCGTGGCAACATCCTCAACCTCGAGCACGACAAACAACACCTCGACACCCTGCGCTTCGCCCTCTCTCAAGACAGCACAACACTAAAATACGTCGCAGGCATAAAAAGCCGCGCCCTCGTTGCGAGCGAGGAAAAATCGACCTACGGAGCACTTCTCTATGGCACATTCGATAGCAACACCCTGACAGCAAACTACATATTCCGCGACCGCAACGACGCAATAGCCCTGAAAGCCGGAGTATCGGCCAGCTTGCAACGCAACGGTTACCTGTTCCGTTTCGCACCCACAGCCACACTCTTTCGCCAACCATTCACGTTCAACAGTGACAATGAGGTCTTTATAAGCCGCGAAATGAAAATACGAGGAAATGTAGAACTGCGCGACACAACAAATTCGGGCATGAGCCTATATGCCCAATCGGACAGCTCTCACCAGCAAGACATCAGCCTCGAACTATACAACATCGACCTTCAAGCAGTAACAAAAATACTGCCCTTTGCCCCCGACCTTGCCGGAATACTGAATATAGACATGCACTATAATCAAAATAGAAAAAAGACACTCTTCGGCAGCGATGTAACAATCAACGGATTAACCTATGAAGGAACCACCATCGGCAACGAAAGATTGGAACTATCATATTTCCCCCAAAGCCCCCAAGAGCATCTTGCCTATCTGACAATGCTGCACAACGACACAAAGGTCGCACATTTCGAAGGAGCACTCGCCAACGACACAATAAACAATAAAGCAACAGGTGAACTAACCCTCAGCCGTTTCCCGCTGAACATCCTCAATGCACTTCTCAAAAAAAATGAAATATCCACCGACGGATACATTGACGGACAAATGATTATAAGCAAAGGGAATAATACCCCCGTTGCAAACGGCTATCTGAAATTCGATTCGGCATACGCCGACATTCCACAGTTCGGCACCACTCTGCACCTTGTCGATGACAAAATAAATGTAAAGAACAATATATTGAATTTTGAAAATTTCAATATATACGCCAAAGGCAACACACCGTTCAAAGTAAACGGAACAATAGATATGAACACTCCGCTCAATCCCACCTTTAACCTGCGCACAAGAGCCGACAACTACGAAATAGTAAACTCCAAACGCACCAAAAATTCAATACTTTACGGTCGCATGTTCATAAACCTTAATTCACGCGTGACAGGCACTCTAAACACATTGAAAATAAGCGGTTCTACAACCATATTGGGAAAAAGTGATGTAACGTATGTAATACAAGATACTCCGCTCGAAACAGAAAATAGTCTCGACGGCCTTGTTACATTCACAAATTTTCAAGACACCACAAAGACAACAGTTGAAACACCCGAATACAATCTGGGCGACGTAAACATAAATATGACCCTTTCCGTCGAAGAGGGTGCCCGCATAAACGCCGACTTTGACAATGAACGCACAAGTTACATAGAACTGCAGGGCGAAGGCAATCTCAATCTCACCTACACAGGCGAGGCAGGAATGAATCTTACAGGACGTTACCAACTGAGCAACGGACAGATGAAATACACCCTACCCGTAATACCACTAAAAACCTTTAACATCAATAAAGGAAGTTACATTAATTGGACAGGTGACATTTTTAATCCCACACTCAACATAACAGCCGTAGAACGCGTAATAACCTCAGTGCTTATAGACGACAACAGCCAAGCAGTACAATTTGATGTAGGAGTAAAACTCACAAACACCCTAAACAATATGGGGCTTAACTTCACACTCTCGGCACCCGAAAATGCAGCAGTGCAGAATCAGTTAAACTCCCTCGATGCCGAAACGCTAAACAAATATGCCCTGACAATGCTCATCACAGGCGCATACATAGGCGGCGATAACAATCTAAGCGTATCAAGTGCGCTAAGCTCCTTCCTCGATGCACAAGTGAACAACCTTGTGGGCAATGCCATGAACCGCACCGTAGACATAAATGTAGGCGTTACCGACCTCGAAGATGCAACAACAGGCGACACCTACAAAAATTACTCGTTCAGTTTTACAAAAAGATTCTGGAACGATCGTCTGAAAGTCATCATCGGCGGAGAAGTAAACAACAATGCCAACGCAACAACCAACGAAAGTTTCATAAACAACGTATCTCTCGAATGGAAAATAAGCAATTCGGGAAACAGATACCTGCGACTATTCTATGACAAGAACTACGAATCAATACTCGAAGGAGAGATAATAGAAACAGGCATAGGATACGTCTACAAACGCAAACTGAACAACATGAACGAACTGCTTATATTCAACAAGAAAAACAAAATGCCAACGACCCCATCGTTGCAGCGACGCCCACAACCCGAAGAAAATAAAAACAAAGACAAAGAGCACAAACAATGAGAAGAAATATATACATAACATTAATAGCGACAATAATTCTCGCATCGTGCTCCACCACGCGCAATCTGCCCGAGGGCGAAACACTCTACACAGGAATAGAGCACATAACATTTCTCGACAGCAAGACAAATGCCTCTACCCCCATAGGTCAAGATGCAATAAACGAAATAACCGCAGTACTCGACTGTCCGCCAAACGCCTCAATAGCCGGTAGCTCGAAATATCGCGGCCTCCCCTTAGGATTATGGGTGTATAATAATTTTGTAAACAGCAAAGGAAAAATAGGACGATGGATATTCAAGACCTTTGCCACCACCCCCGTTCTACTCTCCAACGTAAACCCCACGCTGCGTGCACAAGTAGCCACCAACCGTTTGCAAAATTTCGGCTATTTCAACGGCAAAGTCAGCGATGAAGTTATTTACAACAAAAAAAATCCCCAAAAGGCAAAAGTAAATTACACAATACTTTTAAACGAACCCTACACATACGACAGCATCGAATATCGCAACTTCTCGCCGCGTGCCGACAGCCTGATAAAAGTAACAACAAAAGCACAATTACTAAAGAGCGGAGAGCAATTCAGCGTGCCCAATCTCACCAATGAACGCAACAGGCTGAACACCCTGCTGCGCAACAACGGTTACTACTACTATCAAAGCAATTATATAGACTATCTTGCCGACACAATAAACAACCCCGGACACATAAGCCTGCGCATAGAACCCCACAAAGGGCTTCCAGCCTATATAAGAACCCCAAAATATATGGGACGAACAACCCTGAAAATAACAAAATCGGGCAACTACGGATACGGTGAAAAACCCGACACAACAACATTTCGCAACCTCACATACATATACAACGGGGAAAAAGCACCCGTTCGTGCAGGAACAATCTTGCGCAACGTACAACTGCGCCCCGGCACACTATATTCGCAAGAGAGACAATCCCTTACATTGCAACAATTAAGCCAACTGAACATATTCAACAGTCTGAACTTTACATTCACTCCACGCAACGGCGACACAGCCAACGACACGTTGGACATGACAATAACCGCACAGCTCGACAAACCCTACGACTTTACATTCGAACTAAACGCAACATCAAAAAGCAACAGTCAGATAGGTCCCGGAAGCAAAGTAACCCTGTCGCGTAACAACCTCTTTCGTGGCGGCGAAACACTCAAATTCTCCCTGTTCGGTTCCTACGAATGGCAAACAGACGATAATGTTCGTGGCCGAAAAGCAGTCATAAACTCATGGGAAATAGGCTCAAATGTATCACTCACCCTCCCCAGAATACTATTCCCATTCATACACCGAAGATATCTGCGTTACCCATCCTCAACCTCGTTCAGCATCTACGGCAACCAGCTCAACCGCTCGGGATTCTTCAAGATGGTACACGTTGGCGGTCAAGCATCATACACCCTTACCCCAAAATCCACAACCACCCACACAATCACCCCTTTCCGTCTCACATACGACATGTTGCAACGCACCACCGCAAAATTCGACTCAATAGTATCCACCAATCGCTCTATAGCCAACAGCTTCCGCGACCAATTTATCCCGGCCATGCAATACACCGTCACTTACGACAATGCAAAGACACGCCACCGCAATAAAACATGGTGGGAAAACTCCCTTACATCATCAGGAAACATCACCTCTCTCGCATTCTGCGCCTTTGGAAAAAAATGGAACGAAAAAGACAAAAATCTTTTTGAAAATCCATACGCACAGTTCATAAAATACACCACAGAACTGCGCAACCTCTTCCGCATAAACGCCAACAACCACATAGCCACACGTCTGATGGCAGGAATAATAACAAGCTACGGAAACTCGACCACCGCCCCCTACTCCGAACAATTCTACATAGGCGGTGCAAACAGCCTAAGAGCCTTTACCGTACGTTCGTTAGGCCCCGGCAGCTACCACCCCGACGAGACTACCCGCTACTCCTACCTCGACGAAACAGGAACACTGAAATTCGAAGCCAACGTCGAATACCGCACTAAACTTTTCGGCAATCTGCAAGGCGCCCTATTCCTCGACGCAGGCAACATATGGCTAATTAAAAAAGACGAAAATCGTCCCGGAGGCGAAATAACACTCAAAAACTTTGCCGATCAAATAGCCCTAAACACAGGCTTCGGCGTACGTTACGACCTTGAATTTCTTGTCCTGCGATTCGACGTAGGAATAGCCCTGCACTACCCCTACGACACAGGTAAAAGCGGATACTACAACATACCCTCTTTCAATAAAGGGTACGCATGGCATTTTGCCATAGGTTATCCATTCTGATTAATTAAAAAATAAAACAGTATCAGATAGTTGATATTTAAAAATATTAATTACCTTTGCAAATGTAAAAATCAAACTATTAACCATAAACAAATATAAAAACCAAAATTATGAAACCTACACTTTTTGTATTGGCAGCAGGCATGGGCAGCCGTTACGGTGGCTTGAAACAACTTGATGGTCTTGGCCCCAATGGCGAGACAATCATGGATTACTCAATTTTTGACGCTATTCGTGGCGGTTTTGGAAAATTGGTATTCGTTATCCGCAAAGACTTTGAGCAGGATTTCCGCGAGAAAATTCTTAGCAAATACGAGGGCCATCTTCCCACAGAATTGGTGTTCCAAGCAATAGACGACCTTCCCGAAGGCTTTACAGCGCCCGAAGACCGTAAAAAACCTTGGGGAACCAACCACGCGGTACTCATGGGTAAAGATGCCATCAAAGAACCCTTTGCAGTAATCAACGCCGACGACTTCTACGGTCGCGACGCATTTGAAGTAATGGGCAAATGGCTCAACGAACTTCCCGAAGGCAGCAAAGACAGATACAGCATGGTAGGTTTCCGCGTATGCAACACACTCAGCGAGAATGGTAGCGTTGCACGTGGCGTATGCGAGAAGAGCGACGAAAATATGCTTACAGGCGTTGTTGAGCGTACAGAAATTATGCGCGTAGATGGTAAAATCTGTTACAAAGACGAGAATGGCGCATGGATAGAGGTAGAAGAAAACACACCCGTATCAATGAACTTCTGGGGCTTCACACCCGACTACTTCAACTACTCCGAGGCACAGTTCATCGAATTCTTGAAAGAGAATGCAGCAAACCCCAAAGCAGAGTTCTTCATTCCTTTGGTAATCGACAACCTCATCAACAATGGTAAAGCAACATGCGAAGTACTCGACACAACATCTAAGTGGTTCGGTGTAACATACGCAGACGACCGTCAGGCAACAGTTGATAAAATCAAGTCACTCATCGAGGCCGGCGAATATCCCAACAAATTGTTCTAATAATAGAAACCCAAAATATAAGAATCAGCGGCGCTTAAAATTTAAGCGCCGCTGATTCTTATATTTTGTTTATTGAAGAATAGCTACCCGACCATCAAATTATTATTATCTTCGGCCGAGACATTCACATTATCCGCAGAAACACTCATGTCCTGTTCCGAGCCATTTTGCATCTCCTGTTTCAGCTTTTGCAACATTTCGGGCGGAATACCCTGCATCTGCTGCCCCTGTTGCAACTGCTGTTCATTACGCTTCACAGCCTCCAGAATTTTACGCGCATAGGGGAAACTGCAATTTTCCAACACAGTCTTAACATCCACTGCCCGCGCTCTGAAAAGCTCCATCAAAAAGTCATTGGCCAGCATCTGATAAGCAGGAGTATTATAACCATCGGCAATCGTCAGGTCAAGGTCAGAATTCTGCACCTTATTAGGAGTATATAATTTAGCCTCCTCGCTATAATCCTTTCCCGCAATCTCAATATGACGCTCATCATTATAAAACTGCTGAATAGTTTTCATCAATTTTGTATCGCGTCGGCGTCTGAAAGTGCGGTAAGCATCAAACAATCCACGTAAGTTCAGCGACGAATTCTGCGCCTGCTGAGCATAAAGACTCGCAGGCGTTCCCGCCTTTGGAGCCTGCCCCTGCATAGCACTGTTCACACCCGAAATTTCATTAATAAGTTTCAGTTGCAAACTGAGCAGTTCAAAATCTCCCGCAACAGACGCCCCGCTATTATATTGCCTCACAACCCCATCGATACTCTGTCCAGGCTTCAACCTTACAAAAAGTACACCATTGTAACGAACATATTCATCGATAACCTCCTCGCGCGACATACTTTCAAACGCCTCATCATCAACCACAAGCACACCCTTCGACGACGTTCCGCGAATAAAATCAATAAGTGTGGCAGTGCGGTTAATAGCCCTCTGCTGGTCAATAAATTGCTCAACGAAATTACCCAAACGCCCTTGAATCAACGGGTAAAGATGCAGCACATAATTATGCTCCCCATGCCAATAAGGGCTGCGTCCCTCCTGCAACACATCCCCGTAAGGAGTCATGTATCGATAATACCAAAAACGCTCGGTAGCAAACGTATATTCAATAGTGAGCACATCCTCTTCGGGAACATTCATCTCCTTTGCCCTGTTTAAACGCCTTTCATTTTCAGCATCAAACTTACGTTTCTGCGCATCACTATACTCCACATACCCCCAAGTACCTCTCAGAGTATCGTTCCAGAAATAAGCATCGCGCGACTCAAGGTGCCACCCTAAAATCACCCTGCATAAATCATTACGCGAAGGAGAGTAAAAAGACAATTCCCTACTCTCGTCACCCTGCACCCCACGTCCACCACTATGATAAAGAGACGAATGAACCGAATAAATATTACGTATATACTCCTTTTCCTTTCGCGTCTTTGCAAAATGCGCAAGAACATCATCGAGCGGCATATCAAAAAGCTCCCCTATACAGGTAATATCCCATTGACGTACATCCTCAAGATTAGTATTAAAAAACAGTCGCGCAGGATTCACCCCATGCACCCACACATCACACCTATCCTTTGCAGGATTAATGCCATACTCAATACGTTGCGCAGTCATTCCACCATTAAGCAACATACGCATAGAATCCGAATCAACCTCCTCAATTTCGTTAATATCATGCACATACTCAATAGCAATACTCATCATTTCCCCAACAGCCGCCTCACTCTGGTCACGCACCACACACACAGGACGCGTCAGTTGTTGTCTCAACTGCCCATCAATATTACTCAATATAGGCGCAATCATATTATTCTTCAACGGCACCTTGCCATTTTTCTTAATAAGGTCCCCCTCGGTTATCCATTGCCTGGTATCCGGGTCCTGCACATAGTCACCCCATTGGTCACCATAGCTATACATAAGGCTTCGCCGCATTTTGCGGCGAGCCTCATCGAGAGCCTCCCAGCACGAAGCACAGAAATTAAGAAACTCCTCGGCACGTTTAAACACGTTCCTCGACTCTTTCTTTGTCTTATGCTGTTCGGCTCTCACACGATGATTCAAAAACTTATTCATAAAATTCTGAAATTTATTAATACCACAATAAGGAAGCATCATTAATTTAACTCTTCCCAATTGTTAGGCAATTTATTTCTTCTGTCCCACAATTTCTTATTCATCATCTTGATAACATAAATAGGGCCACTTAAAAAATCACGCACATCGTTAATGCTTCGTGGAGAAATCTGATAATCACGAAAAACATCCTCTGTATCCATGGCCAAAGAATTTCTTCGCTCCTTATTATCAAGGTCGAAACGATTCATCACATTACGCGTCTCCACATTACCACTCTGCGCAGTTTCTGCCTGTTGTAAAATCGAAAGTAAAAAATCATCCCTCAAACTTTGCTCCTCGGGAACATCTGCAGGATGAATACCATACTTTTTCTTATACATCCTCTTTTTTTCATAATAGCTTGCAGGGTCGTTCCAATAACCATCGCCCGAAATTTTGTAAATATCCGAATCATCAACAGGCTTCATAGCTTGCTCGTAAACATCACCGGGCAGAACTTTGTGCATCGGATAAGCCTTTGAAAAACCCTCAAAATCTTGAATCATTCTTTGCATTTCGGCAGCAGCATGCATATTAAGTTCCTTCTTTCCCAGCATCTTCTTATCAATGAAAAAAGTATTTTTGCTTTTATCATAAATACAAGGCCTTTCCGGATAATTAACATACTCAACCTTTACATTGCGAAATTTAGGATAAGCATCATAAAAAACCGCATCGCGAATAACATCGGGAAGTTTGGGCTGCTCACTCATAAAAGTATTTAATTTACGATAGAAATCCTCAACCTTGATTCTTAATTCAGGGTCACTGCGGTCATATTTATTATTAATATAATCATTCATAAACTTACTAAGTTTCGGATACTCCTCGTACATACGCAAAAGAGGATAATACTCAACCGTAACATCTCTATCGTCAATCTCGTAACGCCATTTACCATCGGCACCAATCTCCCATCCGCTTTTCTTTTTTATGTAAACAGGGTCGTATCCATACTCAAACATTTTAGCCGCCAAATTATAATTATCAACATGTGCGTCACTACTATTCGATTTTAAGAGATTCCCGAGCCCCTCCTCTCCAATAACGCGGTAACGCCAATTGGGCACAGTCTCCTCATTAGCAAATTCTTTCTCATACTCATTCTTCTCCTCTTTCATTTTTGCATTACGATAATCTCGCGCCCAACGAAGGCTTTCAGGGTCAAATCTCTCAAAATCTGACGTCATTTCATCCTCAAGTTCACGATTACCCAAATAATCATACTTAAATTTTGGCGACTGCTTATACTTACTATTCTTATACTTCTTTTGACGCTCCTCCCGAGCTTTTATAATATTCTCGAAACCCTTTTCTCCAATGAATCGGTAACGATATCTAGGCTCAGTACTTTCCGAATCGATTCTATAAGCATCCTCCCCCAAATGCGCCGAGCCAAACGACCCAAAAACTTTACGTCTATGTTTACCGTCGCCCATTCCTCCAACAATAGCATCACGATGCTTAGACAAAAGCATTGCAATCTTCTTTTCATTCAAGTCCCGTATAGGCATTCCCATACGATACAAAGCATCCCCGATGAAATTCTTGAAACTATTCAAAATACCCCTTTCTGCAGGCGATTTATACTTTTTCTCGGCAATTTCGGCAAGATACTCATCTATCTTATCGTATCTGTCAATTTCAGTTTCAAAAGACGAAATTTTAAACTCATTGGCAACCTTCGAAGAAGCACGCTCACCCACCTCTTTTAGAAAATCAACATAACTATCTCCAAACAATTTATAAAGTCCTCTGTGTCCCACAATCTCGTGCAGCAAAGTAAACTCAACATCCTCAAGACTCTTATTATTGGCAAGATTCAGCACAATCTTATCATTATTCATGTCGTACCACCCCTTTGCCATAGTCTGATAACCATATTCCCCCTGCGAGGAATCCAACTGATGAGGGTCGTAAACAAGTTCAACGTCGGCATTCAGTCTTTTCGCAATATCCCGAGCACCAACAGCCATACGTGCCAAAGTATCGTGATTATACATATATCCCTTTGTAGGGTTACGAGCATCACGCGGTAATATAGGCCCTTCTCCATCGGCAGGATAAGGGAATCCATTCTTCAACGCATCCTCATACTCCTTAGGATACAAAGACTTATAATAATCCTTTATATTCGGATTACCACGCAACGGTCGTGCCTTTACAGACGCATCGTAAGCCCTTTCATAATCTCTTATATGCTCATTGTCATATTCGCCCAATCCCTGCTCTTCCATCAATCTTCGAGCATCGCCATGCATTTCTTCCGTCACCCCCGAACGCAAACGCTCGGCCTGAGCACGAATAACACCCTCATAGTCACTAAGAGCATTATTTTCGGCAACAGTGCACTCTGCTCTATTTTTATCGACAGCACTAAGCAAAGCTCCTTTGTTTAGCCCGTAACGCTGCTCAATTTTTCGGCGAATATCGTGCATCACATTTCCAAGTTCAATGTCATTATAGCTCGAACGATTCATAATATCATCCATCAACTGCACCTCTCTGCTGTTAAGCGATTGGCGTTTAGCCTTTTTGTACATAGCATTTGAAATTTCCTCGATGCTTACCCCTGTCTCTTTAGCATACTCGCCCGCCTGTCTGAAGAAATTTTCCGAATCCACACTGCGTTGAAACATCTCCTCAATGGAAGCTATACGGTTGCGACGCAGCGTACCACTGTTACGCTCCACAAAAGCATCAGCCTTTGCACGCGACTCAAAGGCCAAACGCTGCACATTTCGTCCGGCATTGTCTTTAACATTTACCATTGCCGTACCATCAACAAACTCAACCTCGCAATCGACAGGCACAGGAGGAGTGCTTGTCAATTTATTTTCAACAATATAAAGCAACTTTGCACGTGTCGATGCAGAGAGCCCTTCGTCAGCCATAAGCCCCTCGTAATTGCGTATAAAGTCGCGTCGGGCATTTCCGTGCAACGACGGATAGCGCGGATGAAGCTCCTGCTCTATCGACGCAATGAAATTATCGGGATTAACACCCGCTTTTCGTATCTCCTGACGCTCAGACACATTAAAAGCAAGCCCCTCTTTCAAACGTCCATCATTATTTAATTTTTCTCTATAACCCTTAGGACGCCAATGAGACATGCGCATGGCGAGCAATGTCGCAGCACTCTCGCCAAAGTCACCCAACAGGTCAATAGGCTCAATCTCAATGCCATTAGCATACTTATCAATTTCGGTACCCAAAGTAAACACCGCCGACTCGGCACTCAACACCCCGGCCGAGGCAGCCACTTTTTTACCACCTGTAAGCCCTATGGCTTTTTGTTTCAGTGGAGCACCCACAGCGCCAAGCATCATACCTGTGCCGAACCCCTTTGCAAAAGAGCCCGCAGCCTTACCCGCATCCACATTATTACCATACAGCAGGTCATCGGCCACACTGTTAGTAGCATCATAAGCACCAAGCGTCAATCCTTGAGAAGTACCGCTTGCTGCTATGCGCGTACCAATTTTGTCAATAAACGTACGGTCCACAATGCGTCGCGCAGCCTGTTCGCTCAATCCGCGCGGCGCACCTTTAGCCATCACTCGCGAAACAAGGTTTTTTGAAATTGCCGACGTTGCCTTACCCGTAAGTTTAGACGCCGCTCCTCCGAGTCCCGCAAAAACACCACTGTCAATAAGCAGCGCCCCCACTCCGGCCGCAAAATTCTCGGCTCTGTTTGCACCATAATTTTGCATCGCCTCGTTGTTAAGAAAACGCTGAGTATCTGTACGCGAATATTCATCAAGAGTCAAATTCGTCAGTTTACCGGTCAGCGAATTATCATAAGCACTGCGAGCAATATACTCCAAACTGTTTTTAGGCTTATTATCCTTTACATACTCATCGTATATACGATTTTCAATATTAGGCTTCAGCACCGCATCGCGATAACTTTCAGTGTCAAGGCCGCCGTAACGAGCATACGCATCGGCAAGTTTGTTCAGTTGCTCATTGTCAAGCTTTTCCATAGTCGCCCCCACCACCTTTGCAGGGTCAGCCGCATTGCGAGCCTCGCCAAGCGCCGAGAAAGGATGCACCCCGGGTATTGCAGCCGTTTTTTTATACACATTTCCGGCAGCATCCTCGGCACGCATACGTTGCTGTATAAACTCGGGACGTACACTTTTCTTGTAAAAATCACTCACAGCATCCTCGGCAACGTTGCGCGACAGCACAAAATTGCGTCGGCGACGCTCTTCTGTATCTTTTGGAACAAGACTCTCGCGTGCAGCATCAAAATAATGCTTGCTACGCTCCTCCTTATTCCCAAGCAGATTATTATAATTCTCAACCCTTTTAACAACATCGTCAACCCCGGCAAGCTCCTCGGCCGGTCGAAAATCGTCAAGCGATTTTCCATTATCGACACTCATCGCGTTCGAAATTAAATCAATGTTCTTCTTGTCTTTGGATTTTTCATATCCATAGATACCTTTGTTTCCCAAATTACCGTTTAACATATTCACTTATTTTTAATTACACTATTATCGTTTTTTACTTTTCTTCGATGCGGGTGGCACAATATTCACCCACACTCTATTGCTACCATCGGGCAATGCCACAGTCGCAATTTTGCACCTCAGCACCCTGTCTGCATTCTTTGCACGAAAATCAACACCTCGGCATAAACGCCTGAACGCACTTTCGAATCGCTTATCATTCTTTTCACACTTTTCATCCGAAAATTCACTTTTCCGACAACGTCCGCGCGACAACAACACATTGTGCAAAATATCAGCAAGAAGCATCAGAGCCTCACCATTGCATAAAAATTTCCTTTTCATTATACAAGAAGTTTATTCCTTCTTTTTATTAGCCAATTTATTAAACTCATTGCCCCAATTAACCCCCTCGATAGCCCTCTCGATGAGCGACACACCACCGAGCAATTCAGCATCACCACCACTATCATCATACATCACATTTCGCAACTCTTGGTTGTATAAAGAACTCTGATTCTGCAAATGCTGAGCATCCACCGAAGCACGTTTCTCACTTTCTTGCGACGCAATGTTTGTAGCCACATTGTCAAGCGCATTAAGTCCCTGTTCGTTGCGTGCCAACGAAAATTCGGGCGCAGCCCCCGTAACAGCAGCATAAGCCCTATTTTGTCTGCTGTTACGGCTCAACGTATCCTCGACACGTTTCATCGCAGCACGCGCCATACTACTATTGAAATAATCATTATAGTAGTTCCGTTTATACCACGCCTGCTCGTTAGCCCGAGCATTAGCTAAAATACGTTCGGCTTCTCTCTTGCGCTCTTTCTCGCCAAAAAGCCTTTTCACTCCCGAATAGAGCTGCAGCCCACCTGTCAGCCCTGTCATAATACCACTTAATAATTTCATAATTTTGTTTTTTGCTGCAAAAGAAACTACAAACAGGGCAAGCAAGGTTGCAGAAATAACATTTTCACGCAACAAAGAGCAATAATGTTATTTCTGCAACCCCATAAGCACCGACGCAACCTATCTTTGCCATCTAAAAAAAATATGCCATGGTAAAAAAATCAAAGAAAGAAGAAATTACAATAGAGGATGTACGCAGCGAAATGCTCACCCTCTTTCATCGTCTCATACAGCGTTTGAAAAAACTCACGAACGACTGCGAAGACCCCTCGACAATAAATCAAGCAATAAAGACAATGACCGATTTTCTGGTCAAGTTGAATAAAGAACGCGAAAATGACGATGATACCCTCGATGCACTGCTGAAACAGACACTAAAAGGAATAGAAGATGTGTAAAACAGCCATTAGTACACAATAGTTGTAAACAACCTCAGTTCGATATAATTTTAAATGTTTCTTTTATTATGGTGATTGAGGATTTTATATTTGTAGTCTATTTCACCCTTGATTGTTGTTATTCGAAAGGGGAGGATTTTCTATTGGCTTTATACGTACTTTTTGTGCCGACAAAAAGTATCAAAAAGCTCTGCGCATGGACGCTTTCTTAACGCCAAACGAAGCTGATGATTTTTGGGTGTTGCGGAACGACCGTGCCAGCGAGCAGAATGCAAGCTTGCTTGCAATTATAAGCGAGCGCAGCCGGTGGTAGGCGCAGCCAACATTATCTCTCGGTTAGTTGCGCTGTGCGCACCTAACCAACGTTCAGACAGTCTTTGCCTTCGGCGAACTTCGGCAGCGCTCGTTGCAAATGTAAGTAAACTTCCACTCACTCGCTTGCACGAACTTTCACACTTTTCCAAAAATCATTGACGCCGTTTGCCTAAAAGCTTAATGCGCACCAACCAAGCAATGCTCCACTCAATGCTTGCAAACGGTTACTTCAAAAAAATACAGCGTTGTCAAAATCACAGGCAACGGCCGCAGAGAGGCGCGGAAAAGAGGTGCAAGTTTTCTGACGCGCTGTAAGCGTGGCCAAACTTGTGCATCCCGCGACTGTCAAGGGAAAGTTGCCGGCAAGCGAACGACGAACGAGACAAAGTTCGTGCCAGCGAGTAGAATGCAAGCTTGCTTGCAATTATAAGCGAGCGCAGCCGAAGTTCGCCGAAGGCAATATTTTCGCCCGGCGAAAATTCGTGAGCCGAGGAGCGAGAAACTGATTTTGTCTGCGCTGTGCCTTTTGCACCCTTTTGGGCGCCAAAAGGGTGAGACAGAAACAACTACCAATAAATTTGCAACAAAGATTAAGGGTAAAAACTACTGTAGAATACAAAAGTTAGCAACGAATAAGGTAACTTTTTCCTCAATCACCATATAAAATACGAATTTTATATCGAAAAGAGGTTATGTTTATGTAATTTATCGGATGCTCACATATAAAAAATGAGTGCAACCTCGCAGTTGCACTCAAATGAAAAGGTTATATTTAGAATATTAGTTACCTGAATAATATTCGTTACCATCAGTGTAGAATATGCGAACGCGAGTAAAATTATTGTTCGCAATCAAGGTCTTAAGATAATCCCAATCAGCATCGGTAACAGAAGTTTTTGCACGCTGAATCTCAAGAGTGGGAGCAGTGTTATCACAACCACTCATTGTCAAGTTTGTAAGTGCATAAGTAGCACCAAACATAATGTTAGGAGCCTTACCATTGAATTTACAATTTGTAAAATCTACAGTCGCAGTGCCGCTCATTGGGTTTAAGTATACTTGTTTCTTGTATTTAGCAGTTCCATCGCCCCAAGATCTAAACTTAAAATCGCAATTCTCAAACTTCAAAGCACCGCTTGAACGACCTTCTACAGAAAGAGATTTTGTTTGAGTACCACTAACAGTTGTTGCCTCAAACACGCAATTCTTTGCGTAAACATCGCAACCACCCTGTACTGTAAGGTGACCCTCTGTTGAAAGGTTGTCGCTAATTTCACCGCTGAATGTCAAGCCATCCAATGTAGCTTTACAGCCCGTACGAGCGTACATCTTGCCATTGATTGTACCATTCTTAATAGTAGCTGTAGAGAACACATAGAACATGGGCATTGTAATAGACTTTCCATTAAGATTGATATTTACATTCTTCTGCAAGCTATAGTTTCCTGCGTATGTAATATTGTCTGTCAGTTTAATATCTTTTTCACCGGCAGCAAGAGCAGCAGTAAACTCGTCCCAAGAAGCTACCGTTGCAGGTTCGGGATAATAGCTGTAATTATCGGCACCTGTCAATGTGTAAGTACCTGTAGGCTCAGAGTAAGCCTCGTCGTCTTCACCATTAGTAATTACAATCTGATAAGCCTCGCTTGTTGTCAAAGTATTCGCACCCTCAAGAGTAATAGTGTTGTTAGCACCTGTCATCCTGCGAACGATGAAAGGCTGCTTAGCTGTTACAGTATTATCCTTGATTGTTACAGCATAGTTGTCTGTATTACCATCGAAACGTATACCATATGCAACAGCATTAATAGTATTACCCTCAACAACAGCATTTTTAACCTGTTTGAAAGCAACACCATTCTTACCATTTACTGTACACTCCTTAACAGTTACACTTTCGTCGCAGCTCTGTGCCTGAATAAGAGAATGCATGTTTGTAGCTGTACAATTCAATACTTTAGCGTTCTTAGAAGCCTTAATCTGAACACCAACCGCAGTGTTTACAGCGTCACCTGTAGCTGTGAAAGTACAGCCATCGACTGTTACATTCTGCGAGTAACGCTCACTACCATTTTCAAGAGCCTCGATGAAGTTCAAAGATGCTGTAGAAGTCTCGAAGTTCACATCCTTGATAGTAAATTCACCATTGCAATATGTTGAGCCATTGTGAATCTTTATTGTACCATCATATTTGTAGCCATAGCCCTCGATTACCACATTTCTGTCATTTTTCTGGAACTCGGTAACATCACCCTCGATATTCGCGCCCAAACTGATGTAAGTTGTCTTTCCGGCAGGAGCAGCGTCAAGAGCAGCCTGCAATTCGGCAGCATTGAATACACGGCTGTCGTTCTTCTCGCCCTTGAATTTATCGTCAATAACAATATTGAATGTAGTGGGGCTTGTCAAAAGCTTACCTACAATGTTTGTACGATAGTTACGCTGAACGGGAATGTTAAGGAAAGTTGTTACAGACTCTGCATTTGAGTCGCCATTGCTGCTCTCCCAAACAAAATCAACGTCTGTCAAAGTTTTTTCAGAGTCATTGTCACCTACAAGAAGATAGTTCAGCGCAAGATAGTTATACTCTTTTGTCACGCCGTCTACTGTCACTTTGAGTTTTTCTGTGGGAATTGCGTTAAGCCCGAATGTCATTTCACCGGTTGTACCAACAACTTTATCTTCGTATGCGCTGAACGCTCCGTAAACGTTGCTGACAACAATCTTGCTTTTTGAAATTACAAGACCTGCATCGGCAGCATCCTCAAGTTCAGTATCATCAATACCGAGGTTAAGTTGTGCAAAGGGACGATAAAGAGTTACTTTCTCTGTAAATGTGTTCATAGTCTTGCCCTCTTCAACATCGTAGTAAGCTGTAAAAGCGTCGCGACCCTCAACGTTAGAAAGCTGACCGTCTTTAACAACGATATTTTTCAAGTCTGTTACGTCGTAAGCATTGGCAGCCGCATTGTAAGCAAAGAATGCCACGCGGTAGTTCTTACCTTTTGCCAAACGAACAGAGTAAGTAGCAGTCTTACCATTGATAGGTACATACTTACGAAGTGCGGGAAGCTCTTCTTTATTATAAGCATCGTAAACAGCACAAGCAACCATGTCTACGGTAGTACCGTCGCCTATTGCACGTGTGCCCATGCCGTCAGCAGTACCGATTGTGAATGTTGCATCAACAAAGTCACCTGCCGCTGCTCCGCCGATTGCCTCGTCCTGCGAACAAGAGGTCGCAAACAACATACCTGCCATTGCAAGCATGCTAAAAAGATTCTTAATCTTCATTTCTTTGAATATTAAGTTTATTTATTAAAGAATTGAATTAAAAAACAATATTACCGACACATAAAAATGTCGGTAATATTGATAAATTGATATTAGAATGTCTCAGAACCTGTTGCAAATGTGCAGCCTGTTACATTGCAAGCAGGATTGATGCAATCTGACAATTTCATGAAGTCAGTGTTATCCTGAACATTGATGCTGATATTGTCGTAATCTAATCCTGTAGCAGCAAATGTAACACCCATGATAGCGTTTGCGTTCATGTTGGTGTTGTTTGTAAATGTTACAGAGTTAGCACCGCTATTGCCGTTACCCCATGTCCATACAGCAGCAAGTGTACCTGCAGTAGTGTAAACATCGAAGTCGCAGTTTGTAATGCTGAACAATGTACGTGAACGGATAGCATAGAAGTCACCCTTGAAAGTACAGTTGTTTACCTTCAACATCTTACCTGCAACGTGGGCACCGTAGTTGATACCGCATACACCCGATGCAAGGTCTGTTACAAACTCGCAACCCTCGAAAGTAGCAGCTGCAGCATAGATGTTTGCTGTAGAAGGATACTTATAGTTTGCACCTGTGAATACATTCTTAACTGCAGAGGCACTATTGATGTCAAATTTAACATTCTCGAAAGAAGCATCTCCGCTAATGTCAACACGACCCTTGATAGTAGCCTTGTTAGTAGCACTTACTGACTTAATAGCAACCGGACGGTTAACTGTGAAAGCACCCTCGATTACTGCACCCTCGCCCAAAAGAATCTCAGCAACAGAAGCGTCTGCGAGGAGCGCTGTAAGTTTCTCAGCTGTGTTAGCAACTTTAGGCTCGCCAGCAGCAGCGGGATATACATTGAAGCTCTCAGCACCTGTGATAGAGAATGTACCTGTGGGAGCCTCCAATACGTCCTCATCTTTATTAGCTGTGAATACAACCTCGTATTCCTGACCTGCTGTCAAATTAACACCGCTCTGAAGAGCTACTGCGTATGAGTTTGTCTTCATCTTGCGAACAGCGATAGGGAATTTAGCAGTGATCTTTGTATCCTTAACAACAAGGTTACCGCGAGAAGCGTCACCGTCAGCGCGTACACCGTAACCCGCAACCTCAATTGTAGAATTGATGAGAGTAGGCTCGGCTGTGTTACCGAATGAAACACCATTCTTACCCTCTTTAACAGTTACATTGTCAACAAATACTTTGTTGTCGCAGCTCTGTATCTGAAGCATTGAGTGCATCTTTGTAGCTGTACAGTTCTTCATTGTAAAGTTGTATGTACCTGTAAAGCTTGCCGAACCAACCTCTTTAGTCGGGTAGTTACCTGTAAAATCACAACCCTCGATAGTTACATTGTGAGAATAGTTGTACTTGCTGCCAATTTTTGAAGGAGCGTTAATGAAAGTAAAATCACTTGTAGCACTTGATGCATCAAATTTAATATCTTTGAATGTCAATTTCTCGGCACCCCCAGCGCGACCATCACCGTTTACTGTGATTGTACCATTTGTGTATGCCTTATCGCAACCATCAATAACGATGTCTACGCCTTCTTTCTGAACAACTGACAAAGCGTTACCCTCAGCATCAATGTCATTCACAAACTTAATAACGTTTGCACCTTTTTTTGCAGCATTAACAGCAGCCTGCAACTCTGCAAAAGTTGATACGTTTACATAGTTAATAGTATTCTCATTCTCGTCTACGATGTAATCGGGTTTTTCAAATTTCTCATCGATTACAATGTTGAATGTAGCAGGATTGGTCAAGAGACGACCGAGAATGTTTGTACGGTAGTTGCGCTGTACGGGAATGTTGATGAAGGTTGTTGTAGGATCGTTTGTCTTGCCATCCTCTGTTGCCCAGATAAACTCAACGTCTGTCAAAGCCTTCTCAGAGTCTTTGTCACCTACCAAAAGGTAGTTCAATGCAAGGTAAGTGTACTCCTCGTCTGTACCGTCATTGTTAGCATCAGCTTTCAATGTCTCTACGGGAATTTTGTGCAGTTCGAATGTCATTTCCTCGGCAGCGTCTGTTGCAGCAACTGCATCGTCGTATGCGCTGAATACATTGTATACGTTGCTAACAACAATCTTGCTCTTAGCTACAACGATACCTGCTTTTTCAGCATCCTCAAGTTCCTGAGCGTCGATACCCAAGTTAAGCTGTGCGAAGGGACGATAAAGAGTAATTGTCTTTTCAAAAGCGTTCATAGTCTCACCTGTTGTAACATCGTAGTAAGCTGTGAAAGCGTCACGACCCTCAACGTTACAATTCTGACCGGCTTTAACCTCGATGTTCTTCAAGTCTGTTACATCGTAAGCCTTTGCAGCCTCGTTGTAAGCAAAGAATGCTACACGGTAGTTCTGACCTTTAGCCAAACGAACAGAGTAAGTAGCTGTCTTGTTGGTAATGTCTACAATCTGATAAAGATCCATTTCTTCACCGTCAGCGTCGTAAACTGTACAAGCTACTTTGTCTACTGTAGTACCGTCGCCGATAGCACGTGTACCCATGCCGTCAGCAGTACCGATTGTGAATGTTGCATCAACGTAGTCACCTGCCGATGCTCCGCCGATTACTTCGTCCTGCGAACAAGAAGTCGCGAACAACATACCTGCCATTGCAAGCATGCTAAACAAATTTTTAATCTTCATATCTTTAAATATTTAGTTGTTTATTAAAACGAAATTAAAGGGCAACACCATCAACAATAACTACTGCATCGGTTGCTGTATTAGTAATTTGAGTAGTACCGTCAATAGTAGTATTTTCGATTGTCAAAGTAGAATAGTCAGCAGTACCGCGAAGTATGATTACTGCATCACCATCGTCACAAGCAGATTTCAAAGTGCTATTCTTAATCGAATAAGCCTCAGCAGCACCTGTGCCACCTGAACTTTCACCGAAACGAGCAGCATATCCCTTAGTATCAGCATTACAGTTGTTGATTACTACATTGGTACTATTATTAAAGTTCATACCATTCTTTGAATTAACTGCAGTATTCTCAATGATAATGCCATCAATACCCTTAGCCTGCACAAGGCTGTGTGCATTTGCTGTTGCAGTACAACCGGTAATTGTCAAGTTCTTATCACCACCTGTGTAAGATTTTACACCAACGGCTCCGGGAACATCAAATGTGCAACCGCTAACAATTACATTACAAGTGTAACGTGTAGCATTTGTACCATTGCCCAAACGAATACAAGCATCGGCAGAAATGCTCGCAGCTGCAAAATTCAAATCTTTAATTGTCAAACCTGCTGTGGTATAAGTTTTACTTTTACCGTCTACGGTAATAACACCGTTATATTGCTTTCCATTACCGAAAATAGCAATTTTCACGTCTGCTTTCTGAGTAGCAGTTACGTCACCTGTAATATCATCTGTAATGTTGATAATTGTACCATTAGGTGCAGCATCGAGGGCAGCCTGCAATTCGGCAGCAGTAGATACGTTTACGTAGTGTACTGTATTCTCATTCTCGTCTACGATGTAATCGGGTTTTTCAAATTTCTCATCGATTACGATGTTGAATGTAGCAGGATTGGTCAAGAGACGACCGAGAATGTTTGTACGATAGTTGCGCTGTACGGGAATGTTGATGAAGGTTGTTGTAGGATTGTTTGTCTTACCATTCTCTGTTTCCCAGATAAACTCAATGTCTGTCAAAGCCTTCTCTGTGTTTTTGTCACCAACCAAAATGTAGTTCAATGCAAGGTAAGTGTACTCCTCGTCTGTACCGTCATTGTTAGCATCAGCTTTCAATGTCTCAGTAGGAACATCAGCTAATTCGAATACCATTTCCTCGGCAGCGTCTGTTGCAGCAACTGCATCGTCGTATGCGCTGAATACATTGTATACGTTGCTAACAACAATCTTGCTCTTAGATACTACAATGCCTGCTTTTTCAGCAGCCTCAAACTCCTCGGCGTCGATACCCAGGTTGAGCTGTGCGAAGGGACGATAAAGAGTAATTGTCTCTTCAAAAGCGTTCATAGTCTTACCTGTTGTAACATCGTAGTAAGCTGTGAAAGCGTCACGACCCTCGGCGTTACAATTCTGACCGGCTTTAACCTCGATGTTTTTCAAGTCTGTTACATCGTAAGCGTCGGCAGCCTCGTTGTAAGCAAAGAATGCTACACGGTAGTTCTGACCTTTAGCCAAACGAACAGAGTAAGTAGCTGTCTTGTTGGTAATGTCTACAATCTGATAAAGGTCCATTTCATTACCCTCCTCATCGTAAACTGTACAAGCTACTTTGTCTACAGTTGTACCGTCACCAATAGCACGTGTGCCCATGCCGTCGGCTGTACCGATTGTGAATGTTGCATCAACGTAGTCACCTGCCGATGCTCCGCCGATTGCTTCGTCCTGCGAACAAGAGGTCGCGAACAGCATACCTACCATTGCAAGCATGCTAAACAAATTCTTAATCTTCATAATAAAAATAATTAGTTAATTAATAATAATTCAATTTATATTTGTTATCTCTGTTTATTCTATATTAAGCGCGTCATCTGTAAGAAAATCGCTTGGAGCTATTGTAATATTGTAGGTGATTGTTCCTGTGAGCAGGCCACCGACAACATTTGTCTTGTAGTTTTTCCATACAGGGACGTTCAATATTTCTACATTCGAGCGTATGTCATTTGCGTTGTTGTCTGCAACAGAATATGTAATATTAATGTTGCTCTTGTCATCTTCGAACAGGTAGTATGTGCCCAACTGCTTGTAGTCCTTGCTGTTTACACTGATTGCTGCGCCTGTGGCGGGTGATGTACGCTCTATTGTTACATCGTTGCCTGTTGTTGTTCCTGTCAGGGCGTTGAAACTATCTTTTCCGCTGTACGAAACTGTTGTAGCGTCCGGTTCCTGCCCGAAAGTGCTTGTTAATGTTGTCCAATCTTCTGCCGGAATTCCGATGTTCAACTGTGCTATGGGACGTGTCAAAGTAACTGCTTGTGTCGCTGCATTTTCCACAAAAATCTCGGTTGTTGCTGTAAAGGCATCATAGTCGGCCTCGGCGGTTGAGCCGTTTGTGGCGCGAGTGATGGCGGTAAGGTCCTCTACATTGTAGTTGTTATCTTTCATTGCCCAAAAAACGACTTTGTATGTACGTCCTTTAATCAATTGGGGGGCATAGGTGATGGAATTACCATCGACGATGGTAACCGTACTGCGAAGGTTGTTAACTTCGGCATTATTTTCGTCGAACACTGCACAAACTACTTTGTTTACGGTTAGTTCACCTGCGTCGGCACGTGTGCTCATAATTTGGGGTAATGTGGTGCAGAAGCTTACTTCAACTGTCTCGTCGCACACTGCCGATTCGTCGTTGCTGCACGATGCGAAAAGCAACGGCAATGCCATTAATAGATAAATTATTTTTTTCATATTTATTTTTGTTATTTTATCGTTACATTTGGGTTATAATATTGATTTTCCATCCAAGGTTACCGTACCTTTGCTGTCAAGCAGAGTTACATAGTAAACCTTGCCTATCATATTACATTTGCTATGTTTGTCGTGGCGTTGTGTACATTTTGTGTTTGAATCTACAGTACAATTAGTCAATGTAATTTTATCTTTCTCGTCGTCAGAAGTTCGAATGTCACCAATAAATTGTCCAACGTGACGACCAGGTATAGTAACTATATAATATGCCTTTTGATCATTCTGTCCGTAAGCGTAGATGGTAGTACCTTTCACATGACAGTTTGATATTGTAGCAAAATTCTCCACAAAGCCAATAAAACCACCAACCTCACCGGGACTATAGAACTTTACACCATATCCAAAATCTTCTTGGTGCTCTTTACAATTGTAATTTTCAATATAGCAATCGTTTACTGTGCAATTATTTATGGTTGCCATTGTTGCCGATACCAAACGTCCGGCAATAATACCTGTCTTTTGCAGCGCAAACACCTTACAGCCGTATGCATGAACATTTTCCATAGTATATGTTGCACCACCTACGCTAAGAACGACAGTTGCACCATAGGAATTATCCTCGTTGTTTTTTACTATGTGTGGCACTACTGTACAGCAGTTATAGAATTTTATATTCTTGTGCACATCGTTGTTGTTTCCACTCAAAATGAATGCGTAACGGTCGGATCCATTGCTGTTGAGCGACAGGTTGTATATGCCGTAGTTGTTGCCTTCCAAAAGTGCAATAGAGCTGAATGCATTGAAATTATTATCGTCGGCGCTGTTGTAAGCACTTTTAGTAAAGTTGCTGTGTACAAAGTATTTACCATCCGCTCCTTGTCCGTACATATCTACATTCTCCATAAGGTAGAGAGCTGAGGGCGAGGCTGTTGCATTGCGCACACCTGCAAGGTCGAACGGCGATTGTACCTCGTATTTTCCGCTTGCGCCACCATAGAGCAAAAGGTCGGCTTTTGCTGTTGCGGTTGTTCCGTCCCAGCGGGGAGCCATGCGCACGCCGGCGAATGTTATTTTTGCGCGACGGTAAGTTTCGTGGCCCAGCCAGCCGTCGTATTTTTCGGTAACGTCGCCCGTTACCCATGCGCTGTTGTTGGCTTTTGTGTAGTCTGATGCGTAGTCGGCAATTGTTACGTTGGTTGCCTCGCACTGTGCGTCGAAGATGAGGCTCTCGTTATTGTCGTATCCGCTCAAAAGGCCTACGAATTTTCCCTCACTTGCCGAGCCTGACACTGTTACGCCGTCAAGCTTACAGCCTGTGAATTTCACGCTCAGTGTCTCGTTGCGATCTTTTTCGCTTGTGCGGACTATGTAGCCTACAATTCCTCCGGCTGCGCCGCTTGTGGTGGTTGCCGAGGCGTTTTTGACTGTGATGTTTGTAAATGTGCTGTTTCCTTTGAGGGTGTTTACCAATGTTCCTACGTGTGACGTTGCGCCGCTTATTGTAATATCCTCGACTGCGAGGTTATTCACTGTCAGGTTGGTTGCGTCGCCAAAGAGTGCGCCACCCAACCTTACGCCCTTGATTGTATGCTCGCCACCATCGATTGTGGAACCTGTGGGCAGGTTTATGGGTGAAAGGCCGCTCTTTGCGTCCATGTTTATGTCTGTGGTAAGCATGAAGGTGCGGTTACTTTCGAGGGTCTGTGCATTTTCGCCCAACCATGCAATGTCCGATGCTTCGTCTATAATATAGCGATTCTGCGCGTCTACTGCCGGCTCTGTCTTTGTGCTGCCGTCCCACACGCTCCACGCTGAGGGCTGCTGAACGATTGTGCCCAGCACATTGGTTTTTTTATTCTTTTCGAGGGCAATGTCTGTCAGTTCCACCTGTTTGATGCCGGTGCCATCGACAGTCTGAAAGTTGAGTGTTGCGTTTATTGCGCCGGGTGCGAAGAAATAGTTGCTCGACAGATAATAATAGTCGATGTTGTTTATTTTCAACGTCTCGGTGGGAAAGTCGGCGAAGGTGAAGGTTGCATTTGTGGTGCTTGTTATTTCTCCGGTAAAGGGGTTGTACTCTTCCGGCAAATTGGCGAATGTTACAACTGCCTTGTGGGTGTCTGTCACGGGTGGTGTTGCTTTATCGGCAAAGTTGAACTGTGCAAGCGGACGAGAAAGTTCTATTGTACCGGATACTTCTTTTTCCGCACCTATTGTTACGCCTGCTGTGAAGCAGAATGCGTCCATCTGCTCCATTTTGCTGAATCCGCCGTTGAGGTAATTTGTGTAATCCACTGCTATTTTCCCATCGTCGGTAAGTTCGTATGCGGTATTTGTACTATTTTCGGCCCAAAATAGAATATTGTATGTGCGCCCCTCGATTAATGTAAGCGAAACGCCGTTTCCTTGGGCGGTAATCCAATCGACGGTGGTCGAGAATACTTTTGCGCCATTTTCGTACACGGCAACAGTGAGGCGGTCGATGCCCGAAGCGTCGCCTATTATGGCACGCGTGCCTGCTTCTTCGGCCAATGTGGGGTAGAAGGTTACGGTTGCTTCTTTGCTGCCGTCCAACGACGAAAATTCATCGTTGCTGCAGGCGAAAAATGCAAGTAACGCAAGCGTTAGGGTTATATGTGCTATATTTTTAAACATTCTCATTGTCAGTCGATTATAATATTATGGTTACCGTTAAAAGAGGGGTCTATCTTTATACCTCCCGATGCTTGTTCCATGATGAACGAGCCTTTAAGGATTGTATTATGACTCCTGAGCAGGGGAACATTTATGGGCAACGACAATGCCAACTGTCTGTCGTTCTTGTCGTAAAGCACAAGCTGCACTGTAACTGCGGATTTATTGTTTCCTACAAATACATAGTCGTAGCCTAACTCTGCCTCATGTTCATTAAGTACATTCAGTTTCGATTTATAAAGTACACCAACTTCGGCGTCTACGGGCTTGTCGGCATTCATGTTATATGCGCTGGGCATGTAACCCGAGAATAAGAGGTATACTTTATACTCGTCGGTATTTACACGCGTGGGCGATGTTTCGCCTCGTGTGGCTGCTTCTTTGGCCAGATATTCTATCTCTTTGTCGATAAACTCTTTAAGGTCGGTGGTAATGAAGCTGTATTTTGCCAACGGACGCTGCATTGTAATGTCAAGCGTGTCGGGCACACGTTCAATGTAGTCCGAAATGATTGTTGCGTCGTTTGTGCCTCGGAAGGCGTCACGATAATCGGTGTTTCCTGTATATTCGCCCTGCAAAAGTATTTCGAAGAAGTTTGCGGGGTTGTAGTAGTATGTGTCTCTGTTAGGGTAGGTAAGGTCCGACCACACCATTATTTTATAATTGCCGGGGGTGAGGTCGATGGTTGCTTCGTGGTCGTAGCCTTTTGATACATCTTTGTTAAAGACATATTCGTGTGTGTAGTATTGCGACACTTGACGGGTGTTTTTTATCGGGTAGGCGCGTACTATGTAGCGCATGCTTCCGTAGTTGAGGCTGTTGTTGTAGGTGGCACCGGTGCCTTGCTCTGTTACCTTTGAGCCGTCGTAGGTGTGTATCCATTCGGTTATCTGCGACTCGTAGTTCAGACGCAGATGGAGCTTCACTGTTGCGGGGTTGTCGGGAAACTCGTGAACGTCGCAGCCCGAGAGCAGCAACAGGGGCATGCTTATTATAAGGTATAAAATTCGTTTCATCGTTTGCCTCCTTTCTTCTTTAAGTCAAACGCATAGGAGAAAGTAAGTGCTGCCTGGTCGATGCCCCAATAGGTCTCTCGGATGCTTTCTACAAGCAGGCCTTCTTTTGTGTCGGCTGTGTTGCGGAATTTGTCGTAGTGCAGGCTGTAACATCCTGCGCCGATTGCTATTTCCATGTTCCACTTGCGGTTTTTGCTTAGGGGCAGACGGTAGCCCAGACTGAGGCCTCCGCCGATGGCGGGGGTCTTTGCGCTGCGGTCCTGATAGCGGTATTCGCCGCCGAAGGCAAAGTTGTAGTATCCCCAGCCGAAGTGGGCGCCGGCAAAGAGGCCTGTATTCTCGCGTGAGGGCCAATAGCGTACTTCGGGCTGTATTGCAAATGTGCGGAATTTCAGTGTCTCTTTAAA
>SUXQ01000023.1 GCA_015060905.1 Bacteroidales bacterium
AAGCCTGATGGAAGTATCAAACGGGCTAATTCCAGCAATATTTTTTCGTCCTGCATTTTCTTATGTTTTAAAACTGCGCGAAGATAATATTTTTTGGCTATCCCCCCAACTTTTGCAGGTGAGCCATTTGTGTGACGATGCTGCTATATAAATTATAAGCCTGCACTCTCAACCGAAAGTGCAGGCAAATAATTTATAGAAACTAATCGCTTATTCTTCGTCTTTTTTCAAAGGCCCCACAGGGGTAACCTTTATCTGTGCAATGCGCAAAGTGGTTGAATATTCTTTATTTCTAATTTCTTTACCATTTGCACTTGCCTTAACTACAATAGACGCTTCGCCAAAGTTGCCTGTGGAAATAGAGTCGATTGTGGCTACTGTTACCGTTCCTACATTGGTTAATTGATCTTTTGCAATGCTATGTGTTACTTTTTTACCCACTTCATTAAGACATTTGAAATTTATACTGTACTTTGTAGCTAAAGTGTCGGCTCCGGTAACATCGGGAGCGAGCATTATTTCAAATTTGTAATTGTAATTTGCCAATAAAGGCTCACCTAATTTTATTGTTGCTTCAGGCAAGGATGTTTTAGCTATAGGTCTGTATTCATAATAGCGATTCCCAATAAAGCCCCATGTGGTGTCGCATATAATCACGACATAGTCTGCATAGCGGCAATCTTCTGTGAATCCGATTGTGGTAAATTCTGTTTTGTAGAATTCGAGTGCAAAATCACCAAAGTCGTCGCTTATATTGTCGAGTATATAGAGTGTTCCTTCGCAACATTCGTACACTGTGCTGCATTGCGATTTTAATGTGGCTATATTTTCTTTCATATAAAAGTGCCAACATCCTGAAATTGCATCTTTGCAACCGTCTTTTACTGTAAAATAGGGGTAGCGTTCTACAAATGAGGCCCATGCGCTGTCTGTGGGCATTATGTAGCCTGTCTCGGCGTATGATGCAGGGTCTACTGTCACTCCATAATAAGCCATCGAGGGTTTTCCGGTATTTACGCTCACCTCGTTGCTATAGAAATATTCCGGACCGCTGCTTCCCATATTGCGAACAAAGGAACGGAAATAATAGGTAGTCTCAAATTCAAGGTCTACGGGGTAAGAATTTTTTATTTCTTCAAATATAGCAGAATTACCTAACACTGCATCAAACGAGGCGTTTGCAAGATTGGTTACAGCCGAAATTCGATTGTCGGCCATCTGTATAAGTTCCCCTGTTTCTATTGTTACATTGGGGGTAGTGGAGTAAAGTACACCACAGTTGTTGCCATATTGCGGGGTCGCCTCACCGATAAAGGGGTCGTCGGTATGAAATGCTACGGTTAGTTTAATGTCGAGGTTGGCACCGCTGTACAGATTGGTAGCGGAGATTGATGTATATTCACCATCATTAACTTTGGCTTTTCCCACAAAATCGAGGCCACCGACAGCTTTAATGGGAAATTCTTTTTTTGTTCCGTCTTTCATGTGTATAATTATGGCATTTTGTGCAAAGAGCCCGACGGAGAAGATAACACAAAGTGCTGCTGATATGATTCGCTTCATAATAGTATCTTATTTTTTATTTATACTCTTTCAATAGATGGGTGGGGGTAAGTTCCAAAAAGTCCAAATGGAACTCTTTACGTGGATTAGAATCTACGCTTTTAAAACGCAAGTAGTAGTCGCTTTTACCATCTGTGGTAAACGTGGTGATGATAGGACGCATGCACATATAGCCGTTACGCATAGTATTGCCGCCACCAAATGCACCGTAATAGTTAGGTAATCCTTTTCTGTAACCATTGACAAAGAGCAGGCTATCATTTTGTGCAATTTTCTCAGGTGTTCGCAACTCTTCATCACTTCTCCAAAATCCCCACTTTTTATTGCCGGCAGATTCGTCCCTCGCATCTATGGTATCGCAAAACTCCTCGTTAAGGTAACAGACAAAAATGGGACGATAGGAATAAGCACTGCATCCCATATTTAGTTCGTATGTGCCCGCAGGTACCGATGGCAGTTTGATGCTAAAATCAAAATTTCCTAATACAAGCATTTCGTCGCTTTGAAAATTCGCCCATCCGTAACTGTAAAGGTAATATATTTGGGTAGATGAACTGTAGATATTAAAATTTTTCAACGTACAATAGGAGAGGTAGATTCCATTGGGGTACACACCGCTCGGTTGCGAATAGTTCATATTTAGACGTAGATTGTTATTTATAATTTCGGGCGTCAATATCGCTTCATCTATTATAATCTGTTCGTCGAGCACCACTGTTTGTGTCTGCTTGTCGTATGCAATGATGTCGTTGATATAATGACAGTAACCATTCAAGGCAGCATTTGTATTGATAATTTCGGCACCTTCTATATTGGTGGTGTCACTTCTTAACAGGTCACCGGTTCCGCAACGGTTTATAAATCTTGCACCTCGTTTATTGTATGGTGTTGTACACTTCATCAACGAGTGGGGCATCATTGTTTCGTGCCAATCTGAAATATTATAGCCGGGAACGAATTTTTCTATCATTGCTATATTATTGCGTCGATCGTACATACCTGCTAATGTCAGATTGTCTTTGCCTGCCTTTATGGGTAGTATATGGTACGACACGAAGCGATTCAACGAGTTTCTGCGGTCTGTAGGGTCGGTGATGCCTGCATCCTCGGGGTACATTTCGTTGTACACGCGGGCTGCATAGGCCTTTAGGTCTTCTATATTATTAATTCCATGCTTAGCATATACCGAGTCGGGCTCTACAAATGCTGTGTAACCTTTCCTTTTTTCAGGAAGTACGCAGAGTCTTTGACTTTGGAATCCGGGGAATAATACGCCTCGCTCCCCTTGATAGCTGTAATCATACTCTTCGAGCAACGAATCGCTCAGGTGGGTAAGTTCCAATGCTTGGTTGAAGAGGCTTATGCTCGGGTCTTTTGCCATTATTGCGGGCAACATTTTTTGGTAGCTTAGTTCGCCGTAGCTGATGCTGTCAATATCTTCTACAGGGATGTAATTTTCATACCAATGACTGTTGATGCGCATATATTCTTGTGCGTTTATGCTTAGCGTTGCACAGAAAAGCAGTATGGGGAGTATAATTTTTTTCATCGTTTCAACAGTTTAAATGTTTGTTTGTTGTCTATATTCAGAATGTAGGTGCCGGGGGCGAGTGCATCCAGCGACACTGTAATCTCATTGCCATTTGCTGATGTTTCGGATGTTATTGCCTTGCCGTCTAATGTGTACATGCGTATTTTGCTCGATTCACTTACTCCGCTGATTATAACCTTTGATTGGTCTATCATTGATACGCTGATTGTGTTTTCGGCTTTAGGGGCTGCAATGTCTGTTGCGGAGTAGGGCTTGAAATAGAATTTGCGTACCTCTTCGTAAACATAGCTCGTAACATCGTCGCCACAATAGATTGTGCAACCTGCGGTGCCAATAGATACTTGGGGTCTTTCTTGCAGGGATAATTCCAATGTTGTTCCGGATTTTGTCTCTACCACGAGTGTGCTATACTCGTTCTGCGCTTGTGTCGTCATTGACGCTGCAAGGGCAATCATTAATAGTAATTTTTTTAGCATAAGCTGTTTTTTTATGTAATTAGAATGATTTGCTTTTTATCATTATTTTTTGCAAATTTAATCTATTTTTTATAAAAATTAATGTTTATTCCCATATTTCTAATAAGGGGTATTTAAAATATTGATAACCAATATTTTTAAATACCTAAAAAATTGTTAAGCCGTTATCTTTTATAATTAAGCGCTTGAGCCGATAAAGTTGTTAATGAAAAGATAAATAGAAAGAACAACAGCCATCTGGCGGATGGCTGTTGTTCTTTTGTAATTCAGATAGCATTTTTTACCGTTGCCACCGAGCCTAATCGTCGAACTTCATTGAATAGACGTTTGTCTCTTTGGGCACGAATCCCGCCGAGCGATAGAGGGCGTTTGCCGCTACGCGCGAGGGGCGCGACGTGAGCATAAGCGTTGCATCGGGATGATTGTCGCGTACATACTTTATGGCGTGCTGCACAAGTGCCCGACCAAGCGAGCGGCCGCGTTGCGAGGAGTCCACAACAACATCTTCTATCCATATTTTGCCACCGGTGGGCGAGAGCGTGTGGCACAAGGTGAGCATACCTGCGATTGTTTCTTCTGTTTGCAGCAGAAAAAGGTGTGTCTCTTTACTGTTTATTAAATGTTGAAGATTGGCGGTGGTAAAAGTGTGTTGCGACGAGGTTAGCTGGGGCAACAGTTTTTCTATTGCCCGTGCATATTCCTCTTTTGCTTCTGTAACTTCGAATATTTTATATTCTTTCTTCATTTAGAATTTTACTTTCAGCTTTTTGCCTTTCGATTCATTTTGCAGACGGTCGAGCGAGGTTACCACGTATGTGTATTTCCCGCTCAGTCCTTTAGGCAGATGGTAGAAAGTGTTTGGGGTTATTGCTACTATGTTTGCCGCGTTGTCGAGGTTTACTTTTTCACCCGGCGCGAAGCTGTATACTACATAGTTTGTCACCTTGTCCATTGCTTTTGTTTTTTCTTTGTTGGGGGTGAGCCACACGAGAATATCGCCATGCTGTGTGGTCATTCTTTTTATGCCTTTAACCTTTTTTGGGGCTTTTTTGTCGATAAACTTATATTGAGGCATAAGTGCGGGGTTGCTGTGATAGTATTGTTCGAGTACTTCGCGGTAGTGTCCTACGTTTTTTGCTGCCGAGGCTGCGTCCCACAGGCACGAGCCTTGTATGGCGGGCAGCGAACGTTGCAGGGCGAACTTTGCCGGTTGTTGGTGGCTGTTGCTGTTTTTAAGGTCGGCGGCTCTTACGGTGCGATTAACATCCTGTCCTATGTACAGGGGACGGTTGGATGCGTGCTGTGCCCACCATTTTACGAGCGTCTCGTAGTCGGCGGCTGTGTGTCCTATCTCCCAATAGACCTGCGGGATGCAGTAATCGACCCACCCTTCGTTTATCCAATGTATTACGTCGGCATAAAGGTCGTCGTAGCTTTGAAGGCCTTTTGTGTCGCTGCCTTGGGGTGTGCTTGCTGCGTTACGGTAGATGCCGAAGGGTGAAACTCCGAATTTTACCCATGGCTTTGTTTCGCGTACGGTCTTGTGCATCTGCCATATGAGGCGATTCACATTGTCGCGTCGCCAATCGCCTTTGTTGGCAATGCCGCGATTGTTGCGACGGTAGAATGCTTCGTCGTCAAATTGTTTGCCGCCGGCGGGGTAGGGGTAGAAGTAGTCGTCAATGTGAAAGCCGTCAACGTCGTAGCGCGATACTATGTCTTTGACGATGGTGCATATCCAATCGCGATTTTCCTGCAACGATGGGTTGAAGAATAGCTGCGTGTCGTAGCTGATGAAGCGTTCGGGGTGCTTTCTGCTTTGATGTTTTTCGCTGAGTGTGCGTGTGCTTTTGGTTCGTGCGCGATAGGGGTTTATCCATGCGTGTAGTTCCATTCCTCGTGCGTGTGATTCTTTTACCATCCATTCAAGTGGGTCCCATCCGGGGTCTTTACCCTGTGTGCCTGTGAGGAATCGGCTCCAGGGCTCGTGTGCCGACCTGTAAAGGGCGTCACCCTCGACGCGTACTTGGAATATTATTGCATTGATATTTGCTTTTTTTAGTTCGTTGAGCATGTTTGTAAGGTAGCCTTGCATTTCGCCGGCACTCATTCCTAAGAATTGACCGTTTACAGCTTGTATCCATGCTCCGCGAAACTCTCTTTTTGGGTTTTTAATTTCGGCTGTTGCGACTGTGCACATTAACGCCATTAATAAACACAAGCAAATTTTATGCAAATATTTCATAGTTACTTTATTTTTTATTTTATGGGGTATTATATTTTGCAAAAATACTCTATTTTGATTATTTTTCCAATTTAGAAGCGTGGCTTTAATACTATTTCGCTATTATTTGGAGTGTGGTGCGAAAAAAAAACGTAACTTTGCTCGATTCTTTTTGTGTATAAGATGGCTGAGAGTGAAAATATAATTATACGTGGTGCGCGTGTGAATAATCTGAAGAATGTGGATGTGGATATTCCGCGTGGCAAACTTGTTGTTGTTACCGGCCTTTCGGGATCGGGAAAGTCGTCGTTGGCTTTTGATACGTTGTATGCCGAGGGGCAGCGTCGTTACGTGGAGTCTTTATCTTCGTATGCGCGTCAGTTTTTGGGGCAGATGAATAAGCCCGAGTGTAACTTTATCAAGGGTATTCCTCCTGCCATAGCCATTGAGCAGAAGGTGAATAATCGTAATCCGCGCTCCACTGTCGGTACTTCTACCGAAATTTATGAGTATCTGAAGCTGCTTTATGCGCGTGTGGGAAAGACTTTTTCGCCTGTAAGCGGCAAGCTTGTGAAAAAGCAGACTCCCGAGGACCTTGTTTCCTGTATGCTTGCTCGCGATGAGGGCGCGCGTTTCCTGTTGCTTGCTCCGATAGAGTTGCGCAAGGGACGTGACATTGCGACTCAACTGTCTTTGTATATGCAGCAGGGTTTTACACGATTGTTCGTGAATGGCGAGGTTGTGCGCATCGAGGATTATGCTCCCAAGAAAAAGGATAAACTCTATCTGCTTATCGACCGTTTGACGGCGAGCAGTGCGCAGGAGACGGTGACGCGTCTGCTCGACTCGGCCGAGACTGCTTTTTACGAGGGTAACGGCTCTTGCACCATAAAATTTCTCGACGAGGAGCAGTTTCACACTTTCAGCATACGTTTCGAGGCTGACGGCATTGAGTTTGAAGAGCCTACCGAGCAGATGTTCTCTTTTAATTCTCCCATAGGTGCGTGCCCCGACTGCGAGGGATTCGGACGCATTGTGGGCATCGACGAGAATCTTGTTGTTCCCAATAAGTCTTTGAGTGTTTACGATGGGGCAGTCTTTTGTTGGCGCGGCGAGAAGATGGGCGAGTGGAAAACTCTATTCTGTCATCATGCTCCGGCCGATGATTTTCCTATTTTCGAGCCGTACTACAATCTTACCGCCGAACAGCGTGACTATCTGTGGCACAAAGGTCCCTATATTCCCGAATATGACGAGCGCATCTGCATTGACAATTTTTTTAATATGGTGCGCGAGAATCAGTATAAAATTCAGTATCGAGTGATGCTCGCCCGCTACCGAGGAAAGCCCATCTGTCCAACATGTAACGGTACACGTTTGAAACGCGAGGCTACTTATGTGAAGATAGGCGGAAAAAGCATTACCGAACTTGTGGAAATGCCTATCACTCGTCTGAAGGTTTTTTTTGATAATCTTACTCTCGATGCTCACGACGAAATTATTGCCCGACGCATACTTACAGAAATTACCGGGCGCATAGATTGTCTTATAGATGTCGGGCTCGGCTATCTGACGCTCAACCGCCTGAGTAACACTCTCTCGGGTGGTGAAAGTCAGCGTATTAATCTTGTAACGTCGCTCGGAAGCTCTCTTGTGGGGTCGCTATATATTTTGGACGAGCCCAGCATAGGATTGCATAGTCGCGACACTGAACGGTTGATAAAGGTGCTGCGCCGTTTGCAAGGATTGGGAAACACTGTGGTTGTGGTGGAGCATGATGAGGATATTATCCGTGCCGCCGACTATATTATCGACGTTGGTCCCAAGGCCGGCCGTCTCGGTGGCGAAATTGTTTATTGTGGGGACATGAAAGAGCTGAACCCCGACAGTGCAAGCTATACGGTTAAATACCTTTTGGGGCTCGACAATATTCCTCTTCCGCGCCATCGTCGCACGTCGCGCAATTTTATAGAGATAAAAGGTGCGCGTGAGAATAATCTCAAAGGCATCGACGTAAACATCCCGCTTAACGTGCTGACGGTCGTCAGTGGAGTCAGCGGTTCGGGAAAGTCCACTCTTGTGCGCGACATTCTCTATCGTTCGTTGCAGCGACAGTTTGGCGAGGGAACAGATACTCCCGGGCAGTGTGACGGCATTGAGGGCGCTGTAAAACTTATTAAGGCGGTAGAATTCGTAGACCAGAATCCCATAGGAAAATCGTCACGCTCGAATCCTGTAACTTATCTGAAGGCTTACGACGAAATACGACAGCTTTATGCCCGCCAGCCTCTTGCCAAGCAGATGGGCTTTACTGCCGGATATTTTTCTTTTAACAGTGACGGTGGACGTTGCGAGGAGTGCAAAGGCGAGGGTACAATTACTGTTGAAATGCAGTTTATGGCTAATATGAAATTGCAGTGTGAGGCTTGTCACGGCAAACGCTTCAAGAGTGAGACTCTTGAGGTTAAGTTTCATGGAAAGAGTGTATACGATGTTCTTGAAATGACGGTGAACGAGGCTATCGAGTTTTTCGAGAAATATGGGCAACATTCTATTGTTTCCCGTCTGCGTCCGTTGCAGGATGTGGGGTTGGGATATATAAAGCTGGGACAGTCGTCGTCAACACTTTCGGGGGGCGAGAATCAACGTGTGAAACTTGCTTATTATCTGAGCCTTGCAAATGCTACTCCCACGCTCTTTATCTTCGACGAGCCGACGACGGGTCTGCATTTTCACGATATTAAAAAACTGCTAGACTCGTTTGACCGCCTTGTGGCGCGTGGCCACACGCTTGTGATTATAGAGCACAATCTGGATGTTATAAAATGTGCCGACTATCTTATAGACCTCGGCCCCGATGGTGGCGAAAATGGCGGTCGGGTGGTAGCCGAGGGTACCCCCGAAGAGGTTGCAGATAATCCTGCGTCGGTGACGGGAGACTATCTTAAAGAGAAATTGAATATCAAATAGAATACGTTGATATATTGTTGGTTGTTGTCAAATAAAAAGGTCTTTGCCGTCGGCAAAGACCTTTTTGTATAATGTTTTTGTGCGCTTATTTCGCGGGTGTGTCATTCTCGGGACGAAGCTGACGAACAACAACAGCGGTGCGCCACATTTCGCTCTCGCGAAGAGCTTTCAACTCCTCGTTGAGTTTCTCGCGGTAGTCGGGCTGTGAGTTTGAATCGATTGAACGCTGAGCCTCTTTACCTGTCTTAACCGATTCGTAAAGCTGGTACATTACAGGCTTGATTGCATCGTGGAAAGGTGTCATCCAGTCGAGAGCACCACGCTGTGCTGTTGTAGAGCAGTTAGCGTACATCCAGTCCATTCCGTTCTTAGCGAAGAGGGGCATCAATGACTGTGTAAGCTCCTCAACAGTCTCGTTGAATGCCTCAGAAGGTGTGTGGCCGTTCTCGCGCAATACCTCGTACTGTGCAAGGAGAAGACCCTGAATAGCACCCATCAAAGAACCACGCTCACCGGTGAGGTCAGAAACAGCCTCACGCTGGAATGTAGTCTCGAACATGTAACCCGAACCAATACCGATACCAAAAGCAAGTACACGCTCCATTGCGCGACCTGTTGCGTCCTGATAGATTGCGTATGAAGAGTTCAAGCCGCGACCCTCGAGGAACATTGTACGCAATGATGTACCCGAACCTTTGGGTGCAACCATGATTACGTCGATGTCTGCGGGGGGGACGATGCCTGTTCTGTCGCTCCAGTTGATTCCAAAGCCGTGTGAGAAGTAGAGAGCTTTACCTGCTGTAAGATAGGGCTTTACAGTGGGCCATACTGAAATCTGAGCCGCGTCTGACAACAAAAGACAAACGATAGTACCTTTCTCGGCTGCCTCCTCGATAGAGAAGAGTGTCTCGCCGGGAACCCAACCGTCTTTAACGGCTTTGTCGTAGGTCTTACCTTCACGCTGGCCAACGATTACGTTGAAGCCATTGTCGCGCAAGTTACATGCCTGACCGGGGCCCTGTACGCCATAACCGAGTACTGCGATTGTTTCGTTTTTCAATACCTCACGAGCTTTCTCAAGTGAAAACTCTTTTGAAGTCATCACATTTTCGATGACTCCACCAAAATTCAATTCTGCCATAATTTTTTTATTTTTTAAAAGTTTTATTATTATCTGTTTGTGCCTTTGCGCTTGGCATCTTCGTTGAAGAGCTGTTCGCTGAGGTCTTCGTTATAATCTCTTGTAATTGCCACACGTCCCGATTTTACATATTGCAGCAGGCATTGTTCGGCAACAAATTCTTTGTAGAGGGTTATAATTTCTTCGGTCTTGCCGGTTTTTTCCACAAGTACGTAGGCCGAGTTTATCTCTAACACTCGGGCGTTGTTGTGACGTATGATTTTCGATACCTGCTTGTTGTTCAGCATCTTGGGGGTGGATATTTTGTAGAGGGCAACCTCTTGCATGAATATCTCTTTGTCTGTGTAGTAGTCTGCTTTTACTACGTCTATTCTTTTTTCGATGCGTTTGGCTACTTTTTTTATTGTCTCTTCCTCGGACCACAGGGTTATTGTGTAGCGGTGTACACCTTCTATCGACGATGATGATACGTTTAACGTTTCTATGTTCATCTGACGACGTGTGAATTCAGCGGTTACCTGATTCAAGAGACCAGCTATATTCTCGGAATATACAATTAATGTGAATAATTTTTTCTCCATAGTAGTGTCTTTTTGAACCGGATTTTTACTCAAATACCATTTCGTTTACCGATGCTCCCGGAGGGGTCATGGGCATAATGTTCTCTTCTTCCATCACTGCTACGTGTAACAGGAATGCGCCTTCTGTTTCGAGCATCTCTTTTATTGCATCGTCAAGCTCGGCTCTGTCGCTCACTGTTCTTGATGGGATGTTGTAGGCCTCGGCTATCTTGTTGTAGTCGGGGTTGAGCATGGGTGTCCATGAGTAACGTCTGTTGAAGAACATCTCTTGCCACTGACGTACATTGCCCAAATAGTTATTGTTGAGCAGTATTATTTTTACGGGAGCTCCTTGCTCCATTATTGTGCCGAACTCCTGAATGTTCATCTGCAGGCCTCCGTCGCCACTGAATACACATACTGTGCGATCGGGAGCACCGAATGTTGCTCCGATGGCTGCCGGAAGGCCGAATCCCATTGTTCCCAGGCCTCCCGAGGTTAGTACGCTGTGGGGCTTTGTGAACTTGAAGTATCGGCACGACATCATCTGATTCTGACCAACGTCGGTTACGAGGATTGCGCTGTTGCCTGTTGCTTCGCTGACACGACGTGCAACCTCGCCCATTCTTATGGGGCCGCCATCGGGGTTGATAGCGGGACGTATGGCTTTTTCCTCTTCAATGGCTGCATAATCGGCGAAACTGTCTATCCATTCTTTGCGGTCGATATTTTCGAGCTGTGCGGTGATAAGCGGCAATGTCTCTTTGCAGTCGCCAATTACTGGAATGTCTGCGTGGACATTCTTGTTTATTTCGGAGGGGTCAATGTCAAGATGTATGACTTTTGCCTGTTTGGCGTATGTGGATACGAGGCCTGTCACACGGTCGCTGAAGCGCATGCCCACTGCTATAAGTACGTCGCAGTTGTTGGTGTTTACGTTGGGGCCTAAGTTACCGTGCATTCCCAACATTCCCATGTTTAATGGGTGGTCGCTGGGCAGTGCCGAAAGGCCGAGCAGTGTGCGACCGACGGGAAGGTTGGCTTTTTCTATGAAGTTTTTCAGTTCTTCGTGTGCGTTTGCAAGTTCAACGCCTTGTCCCACAAGTACCAAAGGACGCGCAGAGCGGTTGATGAGTGCTGCTGCTTCGGCAATGGCTTTTTCGTTGGGCTTGGGGTAGGGTACGTAACTTCTTATGTAGTCTACCTTTGCAGGCTCGTATGCTACTTGTGAGGTTTGTGCGTTCTTGCAAAAATCGAGGACTACGGGGCCGGGGCGTCCGCTGCGTGCAATGTAGAATGCGCGCGATATTGCCCAAGGAATATCCTCGGCTCTTCTTATCTGGTAGCTCCATTTTGCAATGGGTTGTGTTACGCCCACGAGGTCTACTTCTTGAAAAAAGTCTGTTCCAAGAACCGAGGACATTACCTGTCCTGCGATAAGAACGACAGGGGTGCTGTCAAGCATTGCGTCGGCAATTCCTGTGAGTGTGTTTGTGGCGCCGGGGCCGCTTGTTACTATGCAGACACCGACCTTGCCCGATGAACGTGCGTAGCCCTGAGCTGCGTGGAGTGCGCCTTGTTCGTGACGCACGAGAATCTGTTTGAAGTCTTCTTGATGGTCGTACAGTGCATCAAACACCGGCATTATTGAACCGCCGGGATAGCCAAAGATGGTGTCTACCTGCTCGTTCATCAGTGAACGCATCAAGGCTTCTGCACCTCTGATAATTTCTTTTTCCATTTTGGTTATCTTGGTTTACGGTTATTAATCTATTATTCTTACACCGCCTTTGTCGGCCGAGCTTACCATATTGGCGTATGCCTTCAGGCTTTTGGGGATTACTCTGTCGCGTGTTATGGGGAACATTTCACGTGCTGCGAGTTCTTCGTCGCTCAGCTTGACGTTTATCGTGCGGTTGGGTATGTCTATTTCTATAATGTCGCCGTCGCGCAATTTGCCTACGTTGCCACCGGCTGCTGCTTCGGGAGAAATGTGGCCTATGCTCAGTCCTGATGTTCCACCGCTGAAGCGTCCGTCGGTGATGAGGGCGCACTCTTTTCCCAAATGGCGCGACTTTATATAAGAGGTAGGGTAGAGCATTTCTTGCATTCCGGGGCCGCCTTTGGGGCCTTCGTAGATGATTACTACCACGTCACCTGCTTGTACTTTTCCGCCGAGGATGCCCTCGACGGCAGCGTCTTGTGAATCGAATACTTTTGCCGTGCCGCTGAACTTCCAGATGCTTTCATCGACGCCTGCTGTTTTTACTACACAGCCGTCCTGTGCAATGTTTCCGAAGAGTATGGCAAGGCCGCCGTCTTTTGAGTAGGCGTGTTCAAGGTCGCGTATGCAACCGTTGGTGCGGTCTTTGTCGAGTGACTCCCATACGGCGCTGTTTGTGCCCATTGCATTGCTGAATGTGTTTGCGGGGGCTGTGCCGTAGATGCGTGCGGCTTCTTCGTCGATTGTGTCACCAAGAATATTGTATTTAGCAATATCCTCGCCCAATGTTGCTCCGTCCACACGTTTGGCGTCTGTGTATAGGAGGCCGCCTTTGGCAAGTTCTCCCAGAATACCTAAAATTCCGCCTGCGCGTCCGCAGTCCTCTACACTATATTTGGCGGTGTTGGGGGCGAGCTTGCACAGACAGGGGACGGCGCGACTCAGTTTGTCAATATCTTCCATCTTGAAGTCTACGCCTGCCTCTTGTGCAACGGCCAGAAGGTGAAGGATGGTGTTTGTCGAGCCTCCCATGGCAATGTCGAGTGTCATTGCGTTGAGGAATGCTTCGCGTGTGGCTATGCTTTTGGGAAGCACGCTCTCATCGCCCTGCTCGTAGTATTTGTATGCATTTTCAACAATCAGTTTGGCTGCGTCTTTCATCAACTGCTGACGGTTGGTGTGTGCTGCAAGTATTGTACCGTTGCCGGGCAATGAAAGGCCGATGGCCTCGGTCAGTGCGTTCATGGAGTTTGCTGTGAACATTCCCGAGCAGCATCCGCAGCCGGGGCACGAGCGTTTTTCAACCTCGGCAAGTTCTTCGTCCGATACTGAAGTGTCGGCGCCTTTTACCATTGCCGAAATAAGGTCGAGTTTTTCGCCTTTGTATTTTCCTGCTTCCATGGGACCGCCCGATACAAACACTGTGGGGATGTTCAGACGCATGGAGGCCATGAGCATGCCCGGGGTTATTTTGTCGCAGTTGGAGATACATACAAGCGCGTCTACTTTGTGGGCGTTGCACATGTACTCCACGCTGTCGGCGATAATGTCGCGGGAGGGCAGTGAATATAGCATTCCGTCGTGTCCCATCGCTATTCCATCGTCGATGGCTATGGTGTTGAACTCTGCTGCGTAACAGCCGAGCTTTTCAATTTCTTTCTTTACAAGCTGTCCCGCTTCGTGCAAGTGAGTGTGTCCGGGAACAAGTTGGGTAAAAGAGTTTGCAATTGCGATAATGGGTTTGCCGAACATTTCGTGTTTCATACCGTTGGCTACCCAAAGAGCTCTTGCTCCTGCCATTCTTCTACCCTCGGTGCATTGCGCACTGCGTAATTTGTTTTTCATAACTTTTTATATCAAAAAACCTTTCTCAATCAATGAGAAAGGCCTGTTATTTATTGTTTATAAATGCACAGCCATTCTCTCCCATTAGTCTGATAGGATAACCACCACGTGGAGTTGTAGATATGAAGTGCTGCCTATAATCATCTTATCTGTGAGTTTATGTTTCTAAAACTTCACGCAAATATACTCTCTTTTTTTAGTATGACAAAAGAATATTGATAAAAATCGGTCTTTTCGATTGAAAAAGATGCTTTTTTGCACAAAATGTTGGGAAACGTAACATGGATTGTAGTTTAATCTCCCACGCCCAAGTCTGTGTTATTCAGTAGAATTTCGGCTTTTTTCGAACGTTCGGCTTCGGGGTAAATATTCTTTATAAACCAGTCGACAAATTTTTCGTCGCGCTTAACGCCGGTGCTGTTGTTGCAGAAAAGGTTTACGCTGTAATAATCAAACAGTTGCTCGGCTTTTTGAATGTCGCTTACTATGCGCTCGCGGCTCTCGCCCTCGGTGCCGCACAGCAGGCATACGCCCTGAAAATGTTTGGCAACATCTTCGGCTGTCACGCTCTTTGGTACACCTTTGTTCCATTTTTTGCGTTGCGCAGGGTCGAAACTTTCTATTCCGCAACGGAATTTTACAGTCAGTGGTGCAAAATAGTCGGTAAATTCTGTGAGCCTGTGGCGGTACATATAGTGCATTTCGAACCATAGGGTGTGTATTTTTTTCTCTTTGGCAACCTTTTTTATCAACTGTAGCGTGTCGCTGTCAAGCTCGATGCCCGACCCTGAATTTATAATGTCGAGAATGCCGTAACAGCCTGTCACACGGCTCAATACCTCTTTGTTTGTTTCGTATGGATTTTCGTTTGTGTCCTTGTGGTAGTCGCAGAATGTGCATTTTCCCCAACGGCAACCACTGCCTTGCAGCAGTATAAACTCGCGAGGCATTTTTGTGTGAATGACAGAGTAGCGTTGCATTCTTTAAAATTTGTTTCTGTATTTTTTCAGCCAATGGATTGCTGCGTAGGCCATGGGTGTGCCCATTGTTGCCTCTATAATCAGTTTTCCGAAATATTGGAAAAGCAGCATCATTATAAGTTCGTGTGTGGTTACTACTCCGGCAAAGGAAATAAGCACAAATGGCAGCGTGTCAAAAAGATAGCCTATCATGGAACTGCCTATTGTACGCACCCACAGGCGTTTGCCTTTCATGCGTTCTTTTATTTTTTCCATCACCCATGCGTTTGAAAGTTCGCCTAATAGAAAGCCTGTGAGTGAGCCGAGTACTATGCGAGGCACATATGAAAAAATGTGGTTGTAGGCCCCGGCCGTTTCCGACAGATGGTCGGGCGAGGGCAGCCACACGCCCGTTTGTGTGCATACTACAAGAATGATGTTGCAGGCGAATGTTGTCCAAATGACTCGTTTCGCCATGCGGAATCCCCATAGCTCGGTTAGTACGTCGCCCAGCATATAGGCGAATGGAAATGTGATTGTTCCCGCGTCGAAATAAAATACTCCGGCAATGCCGATGACTTTGACGGCCATGATGTTAGATACGAGATACAGCGTTACGAACAGCGCAGTGACTATCATCAGCGCATTTCCGCCTGTTGCTCGGTTTTTTAAAGGGTTGTCCGATACCTTGTGCATAATGTTTGAATTTCAGGCTGCGAAGATAGCTTTTATTATTAAAAGATGTTGTATGATTTTAAGAATTTATTCTTTTTCGTAGACTTTAAAGTCGGAAAAGTCTATAAATTCATCTTTAATGCCGTTATCGGGACGGTCATTATCGTCGATCATCTTTCTTCCGTAGCTTCGGTAAAGGCCGAACTTGTTGCGTATGTTGGTCGCTCCTGTTCGCCACAGGTCTATATTCTTAAATTCCTTTTCGACGAGTATTTTATTGTCGCTGATGCGTCGCATCTTTATTTTGAATGTTCCATTGTGACTGTAGTGCATTTCTGTGGTAACATCTATCCATTGTCCCTCAAAGTCGCTCAGTGGTAGGTTGTCTACAATTACCCCTCGGCTACTCTCTCGTGTGTCGCCTGTGTGTATTACTTGTATGCGGCGGTTGTTGCCATCTTTGTCGCAGCGTGTGCTTATTGTTATTAGTGGCGCGCCGTTGTTGCCTTCTTGAGCTTTCAACTGGTGAATGTGACAGAATTTAGTGCTTGGGCGGAACCCCTCGGGTAGCCGGAACTTCCAGTAGAGCATCTGTCTTTCGTCAAGATTGCCGTTAAGATGACGCCATTGCTTGCTTGTCTGGCTTTTTATTTCGTTTCGTTGGCGGTCCTCTTTCTTTCCTCTGTCACCGTCAAGATGAGCAGCGTTTGCATGAATAGTGAATCGGAAAATATGTTTGTCAAGCTCTTTGTCGAAAATTACTTCGCAGTGTTTGCCGTCGGGGTGATCGCTGGGGGATGTATTTGGATGTTCGGTGTAATTCCACCCATAAATATTCATGTAGCTGTTTATTTCTTTATATCCTTTGCTTGTAAGTTCTTTTGTTGCCTGTAGCGAGCCTTTTGGACTGTATTTATTGGCGTTGCATGCTGTGCATAGGCATATTACCGATGCTAATATTAATATATTATATGTCTGTTTCATCACTATGTATTTTTTATTGTTAACGTTTCAATTTGTCTTTTTATTATTTGTGCATATTAATATATATTTCATTATTGCATAAAAAAATTATGAGTCCTTGAAAAAGCAAGGACTCATAATTTTTTTATGCAATAAGAAGAGTAACTCTATAATTGTAAATATGACTTTTTGTTATTTAACAAATTCAAAAGTCACCCTCTTTTACTTTATAGACACGGGCTGATAAAAAACTGTTATCTTTATTGCCTATAATTTTCAACGTGTTATTTGTAGTTATATACACTGATAATTTTACCGTTCCTTATTGTTATATATGCAGTAGGTCTTTTATAATTCTTAACGTAGACATCATAAGTCAGGTTATTGCCATCGGTGTATTTTTCCTTCAACATGAAAACAATGTCTAATTTATCCATATATTTAAGGAGCCCAATAGGCATTCCAACTACGAGTGCGTCTTCGTAAAATCTTGTACCTAAGGCGTTTATAAAGATGTTGACCCATTTTTCACCGTATGTATTTTTCAATCGTGTTATTTCTTTTTGGAAAGCTTCTTCTTTCTCTTTTTCCGCTTTTATACGTGCTTTCTCCCGTTCGGTATACATCGCAGATTCTATTTCATCATACTCGCCATCTGTGTAAACTTTTACGTTGCCGTTGCTATCTTTAAGTTTACCATCTTTGAACTTCATTGCAAGCTCCGAGAGTTGCTTTGAATTTACAACGTTCTTGATAAATTTATCGACGTTAAAAATTTTATGTCCCAAGTAATCAATGGAAGTGTGAATAGAATCGTTAATAGGAGTCATTGTACCGTAGTAAACATCTCCATTATTATATTGTACTTTGTATTCCTCCTCATATTTATAACTTAAAATACAATCTTCGTATGTTTTTCTGATAGCTATAGGTAGGTATAAGCCTTTATTAGAATCATGTTTATCTAAATTCCCTATATCCCAAGGTTTTTCCCAACCGCTATTATAGTAATAAATTATATAATCTCCTTTCTTCTCTTGATCGTACACTGTTATACTATTTTCAAAAATCAATTCAAATTTGTTGGGTACATAGCATGTATCTCTTTCAGAAAGCATATCAATATAATTAAACGAAGAATCATATTTTGCTGAACCACCATAATCCCCAGTAAAATATTCGCATCTTGTGTATAAATTTTTCAAATATAAATTTTTTAAACTCCTCGTGCTATTAATAACGGTACCATCAATTCCGGTGAAAGTCATTTTACACTGATTTTTGTTGATAACCTCGGCGTCTATGGTTACAAGGTTAGGAAGAGTCTTGTGTATTTTTACAACATTTCCATCTTCACCTAATTTAAAAGAGTCTTTTGCCTTCATCTCATTGTATTTGGCCGTGCGCTCCTCTTGGGTCATTTTTAAAGCCGGATTCTGGGGTAACACTTTAAGATGCATAGAGTCAGGACGTACCCACCAAACGTATTCTGTCGGGTCTTTCCAATCTGGGCGTTTTTGTCCATTTACTGTTAAAGTAAGTAGCAATGAAAAAATAAATAATAATTGCTTTTTCATAATGATAAATTTTAATTGTTAAAACTATTTTAATATATTGTATATTTCTCTATTGGTGGGTGTTGGCATTCTTACTCCTAAATAAAAACCTGCTGCAATCACCCTGCTTGCAATCTCGTTAAAAACTTTTTGTATATCTTCATCTTTTATATCTATTGCCTTCGTGTTCTGATTACCTTTTATCGTATATCCGAAAAAGGTGTTGTCGATAATACAAGGGATATTGGTCGAGGAGATATTTTTATCAAGAAGACACGGCACGAACGAGAATATAGGTGTAGTGGTGTCGTTATTGTCATTGCCACTATGCTCATCATACATTAATCCTTTCCATATAGTAGAGTCGGGATGTAATCTTGATAGTGTCACATGGGTATAGCCGTATGGAAATTGATGTTCCTGCTTTTCTAATAATGGTATTTTTTCGGAAAGCACCATTACTGTGTCGATGATTATTTTATGTGGTAAGTTGTTTTTGTAACTTCCAAAAATAATTATATCACCCGGAGCCATGTTGGCGCTCTTTTCTATCTTGCAACACGAATAATAGAATTTAGGACCAAATACAAAGGGGTCTGTGCTCAGAATGTGTGGGTAGTTATCTAATGTTGTGGTAAATGGCTTGTGCAGTTTGGAAAATAGTTTATTGTTTGTTTTGCAATCTGTACATTCCGAACAGCATTCCCACTCTCCAATGAATGTAATATCTCCCTTTTGGGCTTTGTTGCCCAATTTGTCGATAAAGTATGAGTCTTTTGAAAAAAGCAATTTGCGCCAATGGTGTGTTGTTAAATTCCATCCGCATGTGTTGCCTTTAATATATTTAGGGGCTTTGTATGGGTGTGATATAAAAATGATTTTTGCCATAATATTTTTTATTTGTTAAATAATTTTATAGTGTTTCGGACGTTGTTGTTCCCTGTATTTTGCAAAGGAAAAGATTTTTTTACATTCCTTATTAGTCCATTTCAGTCCTTATTGCCTGCCGAGGCGCTTTTCTAATTTTAATAATTTTTATCATTGTTCTATTTTAGTATCTTTGCCCAAAATCAGTTTGTGTAGCAAATATTTTATATACATTTATCGTTGTGGAGAACATGAAAGATGTCTTTTTGGATAGGCTTAGAGAGGGTATCGAGAATATTGCAGGCTTCAGAATGCGCACACCGCGCGATTTCGATTTTCTTGCCGGTAGTATATTCAAAGAAACGCGCAGCCAGCTTTCGCCTACCACTCTTAAACGTTTGTGGGGGTATCTTAAAGAAAAAGAGTCGCAGGCTTCGCGTTTAAGCACGCTCAATATATTGTCGAGGTATGTTGGTTACCCCGACTGGGATACTTTCTGCAAGTTTCAGCTCGATGCGGGTGAGTGTGAGAGTGAATTTCTTAAAAACAAATGTCTGCTCACTAACAGCTTGCTCAAGGGCGACCGTGTGAAGCTCATGTGGCATCCAAACCGCTGTGTGACGATACAATATATTGGTTTTTCTATGTTCAAGGTGGTAGAGAATAGAAACAGCAAGCTCTCTGTGAACGATACATTCATTTGTGAAAGGATTGTCGAGAATCAGCCTTTGTTCCTCTATAATCTCATACATGAGAATGGCGACCCCGTTAATTATGCGTGTGGCAAGGTTGGTGGTGTAAAGTTTGAAATAATCGGCGTAGTGTGATGAATAATAACAGCGATTTTTTATCTCCCAATGAGGCTGTTGATGACGTTGAGATGCTCGTCGGGTGGGGCTCTACGGCTCTCACCTACAAGGTGCGCATCGACGGACGTCTGCTCTTTATGAAAAGACTGCGTCCCGAACTGCGCAACGAAAAAAGATTCCGTTACCTCTTCTATAAAGAGTTTAACACGGGTAAAGAGATAAAAAGCCCTTATGTGGTGGAGTATGTCGATATAAAAGACGATGCTGCGGGGTTGTGCATACTCATGGAGTATATCAGTGGCAATACTTTGCAGAATAAGTTGCTTAACGAGCCTGAATATTTTTTGCGCGAAGAGAATGTGTCGCGTTTCTTGCTGCAGTTGTGTCAGGCGCTTAAGGCTCTGCACAAAGTGAATGTGGTGCACATGGATATTTCTCCCGACAATATCATAATATCGCAGGCTAGCAACGAACTTAAGTTATTGGACTTGGGTTTTTGTCTCAGTAATTACGACGACACCACTCCGGGATGTTCGCCCAGTTTTAGTGCTCCCGAAATAACCTCGGGTAACATTAAAGAGATTGATGCCCGCACCGATATTTTTGCCGTGGGGTGCATTTTGAAATTCATCGAGGAGAAGAGCGGTGCGAAGTTTACGGGCTGTTTGCAACGTATAATGCAGCGCTGTCTGCAACCGTCGAAAGAGAATCGTTACAACAATGTCGATGAGATAATTGCTGCCATAAATTCCGGGAAGAGAAGAAAATACTTGAATGTGGCGGCTGTTGCGTTTGTTGTACTGCTGCTTCTGTATATTGCTGTTCCTTTTGTGGGTCAGTGCTACCGGGCGTGTCGTAAGTATGTGACCGATTATATTGCATGGGAGCGCCGTGCTATTAACGACAAGTTCGAAGAGGGTGGCTTCTATTATCGTGTCACCGACCACGATGCTCGCACCGTAGAGCTTACTTACAAGGGTAATACTTCAGATGAGTTTTACTTTGAATATGGTGACGGAGTGGTGGAAATTCCCTCTACTGTCACGCATCGTGGCCGAACTTTCAGGGTGACGTCAATAGACAGCAAGGCTTTTGATAATCCCGAGACAACGAGCATTATTTTCCCCGAAGGACTAGAAACGATAAAAAATGAGGCGTTTTTCGACTGTCGCCTAACGGGTACCGTGTATATTCCCAAAAGCGTAACGAGCATTGGCTCCTCTACGTTCGAGGGTAATGTTTTTATCGATAGTTTCTTTGTGCATGGCGATAATCCTGTTTACGATAGTCGCAATGGTTGTAACGCCATAATAGAAACAGCGTCGAATACTCTTGTGGCGGCGTGCCAGAATACCGTAATTCCTGCCGACGTGACTGCTTTGGGCGACAACTCTTACATGCTGTTTCAGGGACAAACGTTTGTGGTACCCCAAAATATCACAAGCATCGGTAGCTATACCTTTTATATGAGTGCAGTAGAAGAGGTGGTGATGCACGATGGTGTGACGAGGGTCGGTAGCAGTGCTTTCGAGTCGTGCCGCAAGTTGCAAAAGGTTCTCTTGCCTCAGGGACTGCTTGCGATTGAGAAACGCACCTTTTTTAGATGTGGCTTGCAAGAGGTGGTAATTCCCGATGGGGTGACGTCGATAGGCGAGCGTGCTTTTGCTAAAAACGGTAGTTTGCAGGCTGTTGTCATAGGCAGTGGCGTGGAGAAGATTGCTGCTTATGCTTTTGAGGATTGTCCGCGACTGACAAAAATTATATCGCGCATCCCTGTCGACAAGCTGACGGCTGTGGGCAGCGGTTGCTTCAACGGCGTTAGCGAACAGTGTGTGCTCTACGTTCCGCGTGGTGCGAAAAACTGTTATAAAAACACTACCGGATGGGATGTGTTTGCCAAAATCGTCGAGGTTGATATGTAGTTCCCTCTTCATTTTTTGCTCCTGTTAATATCTATTGTTACTTTTGCAATAATGGATAAAAAATGAAAGAATGGACCAACCGAAAATTGAGCGTTTGTTGCGATTGATAAAGTTACTTACGGGTAATGTCAATTATACTGTGGACGAGCTTGCCCGTAAGTTGGAAATGTCGCGCCGTACGGTGTATCGCTATATTGATACGCTAAAGTCGGCGGGCTTTGTTGTTCGTCGTGTGGATGATTCGTTTCATATGCTCAAGGAGAATCACCGTTTGGATGATATTGACAAGCTGGTGCACTTCAGCGAGGAAGAGGGTGCGCTTGTGAATCGTCTTATCGACGGGCTTGACGATACGAATATGCTCAAACTGAATCTTCGCAAGAAGCTTGCGGCTGTCTATAATTTTACCTCTCTTGCCGATTGTGTGGTAAAAAAAGAAAGTGTAGCGAATACTCACGAACTGATTTCGGCTATAGAGGGACGTAAGCAGGTGGTGTTACACCGCTATTCTTCGTCGAACAAAGGCGATGTGCGCGACAGGGTGGTGGAGCCTTTCGAATTTACCACAAATTATATACAGGTGTGGTGTTACGAGCCGCAGACGGGCATGAACAAACTTTTCCGCGTTTCGCGCATAGGTTCGGTCGAGGTTACCGATGCTGCGTGGCAGTTCGAGAGTGAGCATTGCAGTGCAAAGATGGATATTTTCAGGACGGGTGGCACCGAGGGTCGGCGTGTGAAACTGGAACTTGGGGTAATGGCAAAGAATCTGCTGCTCGAGGAGTATCCTCTTGCTGTGCGCGACCTTTCGCTGCTTCCCGATGGGGAACGGTGGCTGCTCGACACTGTTGTTTATCGTTACGAGGGCGTAGGACGTTTCGTTATTGGCGTTGCAAACGATGTTGTTATTCGTGAGGGTGACGGCCTAAGGGATTATCTGCGCAATTTTGTGGATAGTCATTGTAGAAAATTGTTCGATGCAGAGTGAAATTTATACTCTTTGCAGATTTTTTTCAAAAAAAATAGAAATTTCTTGTTTTTTCAGATTCTTTTCAGAATCGGTTACGACCTTCGCAGTAGAATAAAAAACTAAACGATGTTTAACCGTTAAATAAGAAAGAACTATGAAAAAGATTATCGTTATTGCATTAGCTGTATTTTCGTTGGGTATTATCACCGCAAACGCCGACAATGACCGTTTGACAGTAAAAGAGAGTTTGCCAAAAAAAGCGCAACAGTTTATTGACACTTATTTCAAAAGTGAAAAAATAACTTACGTAAAGGACGAGCGTGATTATTTGGAGAGAAGCTATGAAGTGCTGTTCGCCGATGGTACAAAAGTGGAATTCAATCGCAATGGAGAGTGGAAAGAGATTGATTGTCGTAGTTCTTCGGTTCCCGCTGCAATTGTTCCGGCACAGATTACAAAGTATGTGAATGAAAATTATCCGAATGTGAAGATTTTGCAGATTGAGCGCGATAGGGTAGAATATGAATTGCTGCTTTCTAATCGTTTGGAACTTGCTTTCAACAAAAAGTTCAAAATTGTAGATATTGATAATTAACTTAATAAAGGTAATAATAAAAAACAGGTGAGCAATCACCTGTTTTTTTATTTACAGATAAAAAGCAAAAAAACAATAATATTTTTTATTTGTGTCAAAAGTTGTCACACGGCGGGGGTAATTTTGCTTCGTAATCATAAAAAAACAGGTATTATGAACGAGGTGAATTTTATCAATTATCTATTGCTCGCGTTTTTTGTAGCGGGTACATTCTATGTTACACGAATAGTTGCAAAAGAGGTGTGTGACGATTTTCAGCGATATATGAGGCCTTTTAAACGCTTGATGCGCAGATGTTTGTTGCGTATGGTGCATGGGGTGTTATCTTTTTTTCGTACATTTTCTATTAATACGGCGGCATAAAAATGTTAAAACTGCAAAGTGATTCGTTTAATGGTGTTACATCTTTGCAGTATGAATTTATAAAATAGATTGTTTATGTTTGGTTTATTAAGAAAGGGTAAAAAGGGCTCAGGTGCAACTTTGTCGTTGAGTTTCTTCGACAGGAATGATAAGAAATGTTACGAGGTCTCTTACGAGAGTTGCGAGTTTAATGATTATGCGCGTGTGAAGGTGCTCGATGAGTATTGCGACAGAATGAATATGCGCTTTAAACGTTGGTTGTCGAATGCTCGTTTCGATGCTCTTGTGGGGCATGCTGTGCGCAACGGATTCTTTACGCTGAAACCTCTGTATCAGGGTGATGTGAAAGATAATCATAAATATGTGCTGTCGCTTAGTGTGGACGGAAAAAGTCGTGTGGTGGTGGATAGTTTCGGCGCGGCTCCGCAGTGGTTGCGCGAGTTTGAGGTGATGCTGATGAACGAGTGTGTTGCCGATACTGGGGTGTAGCGGTTAATAGGGTCAAACAAATTCAATGTTTCGTGTGTTGTTGCAATAAATTATATTGTAATATTATGGAGAAACTTAGAATTACGGTCTTTGCCGACCCTGTGTGTACGTGGTGTTGGGGCAGTGTGCCTGTGTTGAGGGCAATAGAGTATCGTCTCGGGAAAAATGTCGAGATTGAGTATGTGATGTGCGGGATGATAGAAGATATTCGTACCTTTGTTAATCGTCGTTTGCAGATTGGTGGCGACACTGCTCTTTCGAACAGAAATATGATGAAGGCGTGGCTGGAGGCTTCGGTTGTTCATGGAATGCCGGTCGAGGAGCATGGCTTTCATCTGTTTTCCGAGGAATATCCGTCTACTTTTCCGCAAAATATTGCTTATGTGGCTGCTAAACTTTGTTGCGGAAATTGTGCAGGCGAGGGTGGCGACATTGCACGCGCCAACCGTTTTTTGCGACGTGTACAACAGGCTACCGCCCTTGAGGCTATGCTAACTTCGCGTACTGAGGTGCTTGCCGACCTTGCTGCCGTCGAGGGTTTTAATCCCGAGGAGTTTAGGCAGACGATGGCCAGCGATGCGGCGAAAAAGGCTTTTGCCGATGACCGTGAGCGTGCAAGGCATTATGATGTTAAGGAGTTTCCCACTTTTCTGCTTGAATATTGCGGTCGCGAGTCTATCGTTCGCGGGTATACTACATATAATGCTTTTGTAAAAGAGATTCTTTCTGTGGGCAACGGCGATATTCCGGCGCGATTGTTGAAACATGCGGGCAGTGAATCTGATGGTTGCGCTCCGACAATAAAGAATGTAAAGAAGTTTATACAGCATTATAAGAGTGTCTTTCCTGTGGAGATTGCCACTGCTTTTGCGCTTGTGCGTCGCAGCGGACGTTCGGCTGTAAATATCGAGTCTTATGAGCAGCTTCCCGATATTGTCGATGAATTGCTGAAAAGTGGCGAAATAGGGATGGCTCCTGTTGGTAACGGTTTTAAACTGTTTGAACTTAAAGAACATGCGAATTTTTCTCGTGAGCGCGAGAAGGAATTGCATCACTCTTGGTAGCTTTCTATTATTTTCCATGCTGACGGCAGTGAGTCTATGATGTCTCCTGCCGTCAGTGCTGTTTGCCCATATTTCTCGGCGGCAATGTCTCCTGCGAGCCCGTGAATGTATACGGCGATTCGTGCAGCGGTTGTTGCGTCGTATCCGCGTGCCAAAAGTGCAAGCGCAATGCCTGTGAGTGTGTCGCCGCTGCCTGCCGTTGCCATTCCCGGGTTTCCGGTGCTGTTGAAGTATATATTTCCGTCAGGCGAACATACGGCGGTGTATGCTCCTTTCAATATTATGCAGATGTTGCACTCTTGTGCCATTTTTGTGGCTGCTGCAAGCTGTTCTTCACGGTTTTTTATTCCCCTTGTCAGGCGTGCAAATTCTCCGGGATGCGGGGTTATTATGCTGCCGGCCGGTAGTTGCGACAATGTCTCCGGATGATTGGATATTATGTTCAGCGCATCGGCGTCGAGCACCATCGGTACTTTGCAATTTTCAATTAGTTGCAGCAGTGCTTTTTCTGTTTCTTCGGCTGTTCCCAGCCCCGGACCTGCTGCTACTGCTGTGTAGCGTTCGGTGGTCGGTGGGGTGCACAGATGATTTTCGCCATTGTGGGGCAGCGTCATTGCTTCGGGGAGGGATGTTTGCAGAATGGTGTTGTTGCAACGGGGGGTACATGCGGATAATAGTCCCGCTCCCGAGCGCAGGGTGGCTTTTGCCGCCAAAATGGCTGCTCCGGCCATTCCTTGTGAGCCGGCGACGAGCAGTGCGTGGCCGTAATTCCCCTTGTGCGAGAATTTTTTTCGTGGTGAGACTGCTGCTGTAATATCTTCTTTTACTGTGTAGTGTAGGTTGCTTTTTTGTTCTTCGATGGCTCTGTTGCTCAGTCCTATATTTAATATTTCCCACTCTCCTGTGAATTTGTCATTCGGGGGCATGAAAAATGCGAGTTTCGGAAATTGCAGGGTCAGTGTGCAGTGGGCGTTTACAATGTTGTCGGCGCAGAATTTGTTGTTCCTTTCGCCGTGCAGTCCCGAGGGAATATCTATTGCCACAATTTTTGCGTGACTGCTGTTTATGAATCGTATAGTCTCGGCAAAAACTCCTTCGGCGGGTTTGTTGAGCCCGTTGCCGAAGATTCCGTCGATGATGATGCACTCCTCGGGTAGTTGCGGGGGTGTAAACAAACTGTTGCAGATGTGTATGTTGGTGCTACAGTTTTTCAGCCTTTCAAGGTTCTGCTTGCAATCGGCCGACAGTTTGTCTTTAGGGTTTATGAGCCATACTTCTGCTTTTTCGTTCAAGATGTTGAGCATGCGGGCAATGGCAAGCGCGTCGCCTCCGTTGTTTCCCGGTCCTGCGAAAATGGCAAAAAAGTGTCCTTGCCTGCCGAACTTTTTCATAATAGCGTCTGTTAGGGTGCGTGCGGCACGTTCCATAAGGTCTATCGAGGAGATAGGCTCGTAGCGCATGGTGTCCGAGTCTATTTGTCGTATTTGCTCTGTCTTGAAAATTTTCATTTTGACTTTTTTATTACTGCAAGCAAATATAGTTTGTTTTTTTGTTTTTACGGGATTGTTTTTTAAAGATTATAGTTGCGTGTATAATTTTAATTATATTTGCTTGTTTATTTGAACTTTCGCTCGCTTGTGACTATATTTGCGATAAACGCGAATATAGTCTGCACTCGCTTTGAAAAATATTGAAGTAAACTTCATATTTCTGCGCTCGCTTGTTTGTATATTTGTCGTTTACGACGAATATAGTCTGCACTCGCTTTGAAAAATATTGAAGCAAGCTTCATATTTCTCGCTCGCTTGTGACTATATTTGCGATAAAAACATTAAAACTTATACGAATATTAAAAAGGTTATTTTTATAATATTATTCTCTGTTGTTACGCTTGCTTCTTTTGCGCAAAATGATAGTTTGTATGTTGATGGCAAAAGTGAAAAGTGTATAATAATAGGTACGCATAATAGTGCCACGAGTGGAAAAACTGTGTGGTGGCAACGTCCCTTCGCGTGGCTGCTACACATGGTCTCTCGTTGTCAGAATAAGACAATAGAGCAGCAGCTCGAGGGTGGGGTGCGGCTTTTTAATCTGCAAGTGTGCAGATATAAGGGCGAGTGGCATATTTCGCATGGATTATGTATCTATAAAGAGAAATTGTTTGATGTTCTTGACCAAATGAAACTGTATAAGGGTATTGTCTTTCAGTTGTATCTTGATAGAAATTTTTTTGTCGGGCAGGATGAGGAGGAGTTTATGAAACTTGTTGCCGAGGTTAAAAATAAATATTGTTCGCCCGAATTTATCATGCAAAAGGCATGGATCGAGGGTACGGATAAATATCCCCATAAGACAGAATATAATTTGAGTATCGAGGAACATTATTGGAGCAAATCTTGGGCCGAGACTTTCGGAAATTCATGGATGGATAAACTGCCTCTGCTGAAACGTCACGCGAAAAGGTTTAATGATACTTATAAGGGGGAGTGTAAGGCCGATTATCTAATGTTGGATTTTTATGAATGACATTAGTGTGGAATTAATTTCTACATTGTGGGTCTTATGGGAAAATTCTTTGTCGGTTGTGTCGCGATTACTATCTTTAGATAAGATAGGATGCGGCTCGGGATAAAAAAAATCAAGTAAACTTATTTTTTCTCCGCTCGCCTTTCACTATCTTTAGATAAGATAGGATGCGGCTCGGGATAAAAAAATCAAGTAAACTTATTTTTTCTCCGCTCGCCTTTCACTATCTTTGCTATGGATAATAAAGAAAATCGTATCTATTTGAGTGACAGAGGTCAATAAAGAGGTCAAAAGCTGTTGGTAACGATTTAGCGACATTACCACCGCACCGATACGCTGTGCTTTGCTTATATCAAACAA
>SUXQ01000024.1 GCA_015060905.1 Bacteroidales bacterium
TATTAGGTGTGAGCGTGAACGTTGTATCGCTCGTCCCGTGACTGACGAGAGGATAAGCATTAGCTACGATATTTCCACTTCCGAGGATGCTTTGATTGTTGATAGTCTTAATGTTTGTTCCGCTGACTAGCTTAGCCTGATATTTTTCCGACAAAGCCGTTCCACCCTCGGAAATAGTATTTGTTACTGCAAGTGCTTTCTGCACCGTAACGTTTCCCGATGAATTAATCTTAATTGCTTTGCCACGTGTCTGCCCGACGTACAGTTCATTTTCATATGCCTGCAAATAGAAAGGTACTGCGCTGTCGCTGTTATCCAACAGTCCGATAAGAGGATTTTCCACCCCTGTAAGCATTATGCGGCCAACATGTTTCTCGTCTTGCATCGCCGATGGAGTTTCGTCACTGCCGACAACCAAACCTCCAAGAATATGCTGAACGCCCTCATCCGTTTTTTTCACATAATCCGAAAGGTCCACGCTACCACTGCCCGAAGAACTGTCACCGAGCAGCCCTCTCAAATCAAGAACACCATCTTCGGGATTCAAATGTATATCACCATCTATCAAGACTTTTTCAACGCACTTTAATGAATCATCATTTCCACTAACAAGAATAGAATTTCCGTTGATAGTCTTAAAATGCCCATCTAAATTAACAATCTTTGATTCATTGACAATAGATTCGTTATTAATCCTAACGTCGGGAATTTTTGTTTCTACTTCTTCTATATGGTCTATTAAGTTGCTTTCTGTTTCCTCAAATTCAGTTCTTGTAATAAAATTACTTGTATCTATATTAGTATCCCCATCACCTGTTATAGTTAAAGGTATGTAACCATCAGTTCCAATTCCTACAGGAACATCATTTAGCTTTACACCTTTAAATCCGTCCTTTGACAGATAAGTGTTTGCAATATTTACAAATCCTGTATCAACATCATCATCTATAATTTTAACAACTTTAGATAACCTGGCGACATTAGAGTCTAATATGTGTATACTTTCTTGTAAAGTTTTATTCTTTTGAATAAGCTCAAAAGCACCAATATCATCATTATCCAATGAGTCAAAATCTGCATATGCAACATTAGTATATTCGCTGATTTTATTAAGAACACCATTCAAATGAAGTGTACCATCAATACCGCAATAAATTGGGGTAGCGTCACTATCTATTTTAATAGCCTGTGTAATATTGTTAAACATCAGAGTGGCAGAATCGCTTCCGGAAACTGTTCCACTGTTACCATTGATTGTAATTCCAAGAGCAACTACGCCATCTTCATCAGGAGTCTGTGCAGCATTGTTTATCTTCACCTCTTTCACATAATCCGAGAGGTCCACGCTACCACCGTCTCCACCTGCGATTGTGATATTGCCCTCGCCGACAACAGTTTGATTATTAATCGTTTTAAATTTTGGCAATTCTACGTAATTAACACCCGCACTTGTCACGTGCCCATACTTATTAACCGTCAAAGTAGGAATCTGGAGAACATCGCTATTCTCATCAAAAAATGAAGAGGGATTATATGCTGCATAAGAACCTGCTGCCATTTCTCCCTCGCTCGGGTGTGTGTAATTGTTGGCACTCTCTTCAATGCTGTCTAACTTCTCTTTATCATCATCGGTGTAATCATTGGTTGAAAGGTCTTTACCCTCCACTTTATCGACTTTATCGCCAAGAAGATTGTAAACACCATATACAGCCGACGAAGATGCAGCATAATCAGAACTGTTGCTATCATATCTATCAGACAACTGAACAACACCTTTTTTAGTCGTCGATGCCAATGCTATTTGGGCGACTTTATTTACAACGACACTTGCGCCATCAACAGTAACATCTGCCACTGCAACTTCTCCACCATCGCCATCGCCGCTACTGCCACCCTCTATATAGCCTAAATCTAAGACACCCTCGCTGTTTGGCGTTATCGGGTCGCCACCATTTACTATTATAGCTTTAACGCGGTCTTTAACTTTGTCTTTGACATAATCTACAAAGTAAAGTTCGGTAGTAGTAAGCTCCCCTTTTGTAGTGTACTTTTTCGACAAAGTCTCTCCACCCTCGGATATATCACCTGTAACCGAAAGAGCAGCAGACATTGTAACGTTTCCGGACGAATCGAGCATCATTGCTTTTCCCCTTACCGGGCCGACATACATTTTATTCTCGTGAGCCTGAACGTAGTAGGGAGTAGTCCCTGACTGCACTCCGATAAGAGGATTTTCCACCCCTGTAAGCATTATGCGGCCCTTTTGCGCTGCCGATGGAGCTTCGTCACTGCCGACAACCAACCCTCCAAGAATATGCTGCACACCCTCATCCGTTTTTTTCACATAATCCGAAAGGTCCACGCTACCACTGCCCGTAATTTCAATATCACCACTTCCCAGAATAGAATTTCCGTTGATAGTCTTAAAATGCTCCTCTAAATTAACAATCTTTGATTCATTGACAATAGATTCGTTATTAATCCTGACATCGGGAATTTTTGTTTCTACAGTATTAATATATTGAGCTAAGTAATTTGTAGCTTCATCAAGTTCTTCTATTGTAGCATAGTCCGAAAGGTCTACATCCCCGCCCGAGGAACTGCCACCGCTTGACGTGCCACCCGCATACTCTTTCCATTCGCCCCAAACATCATTTTGATGTTTACGAAAATAGATTCTGTAGGTGCTATAAGCTGGTGAAAGTTTTTTGTTGCCATCCAGACTCAACATTCCTTGAACAACCTGCCCAACAACATTAAGGTCGCTTGACATTAGAATATTTTTAACATCTATAGCCCTATCTTCCACTCTCGCACGAAAATAACCGTACCCTTTTTGATACCCTAAACTGTAAGTCAGCGTGTCAAGTGTCGCATTAAGTTCGTCGTAACTGTCAAATTCTCCAAGAAATTTGAAAGGGTCGGTCACCGGATTACTATTCTCGCTCGTGCCTTGCAGACGTTCTTGTAGCTCATTTAGTTTCTTAAAATCTAAATTGCTTTTACTACTTTTGTTTCCGAAATGAATTTGTTTTTTCATGATATTTTTTCTGCAAAGATATTTTCGGAACCAAGCTTTCCGTATGCAGAATTATCACAAAGAAATGTAGAATCACCACAAAAAAAAGATTGCCTGGGCGAACAAATTCAATCACCGGATTGTTTCTTATAATATACCTTAAAAGAAGAAACTATAAACATATGTGGCTCTATGGAATATGTGTGGTTGAGTTTATAGTTTCTTCTTTATCGTTTTTCTATGAAAATTATTAAGATCAAAAATCCCATCAGCGAAATTTGCAAACTATACAAGTTTCATATTTTTTCAATTTCCATAATATTATCCGCTTTTAACGTATCTGCACAGTCCGTACTTTATTACAATGTAGAAACAACATCTGTTTTTTCTTCGGGGTGTTTTTCACCATTTTGGCTAACGGCGAATAGATACGGGATAACATCAGTTGGCAATAAATGGGGGTATCTGCGTGCGGGAGTCGCAAGGAAAAAATCGATAAATAATAATTGGAAATTTGAATATGGTACAGATATTATAATAGGTAAAAATCTATCATACGAAATTTTTTTACAACAGATTTATGCTGATGTATCGTGGCGGTGCATAAGATTGAGTATCGGGAAAAAAGAGCGACCGGGAGAATTGAAGAACAGCAATCTCTCCACAGGAGCATTGATAGAATCGGGCAATGCGTCGCCGATTCCGCAGGTAAGAATAGAAATTCCCGAGTATCATGATTTTTTCGGAACAAACGGATGGCTCACTCTGCGCGGACATATTGCATATGGTTGGTTCGACGATGGTAATTGGCAACAAAATTGGGTAGCCGACGGCACGCGCTACGCAAAAAATGTATTGTACCATTCAAAATCCATTTTCTGGAAAGTGGGAAAAGAGCAATCCTTTCCGCTCACTTACGAAGGTGGCGTACAGTTTGCCACGCAGTTTGGAGGCAAAATATACAACTACATGAATTACAGCGGAGAAAATTTTAAAATGCCGACAAGATTAAAGGATTTTTGGAATATTTTTGCATTCTCGGCCGGAGACGGGAAATATGACCTTGGCGACCAATTGAACGTTGCGGGCAATCATCTTGGCAGCTACCACCTGTCGCTGAAGTGGAGCAAAGAAAAATGGTCGCTACGCGGATATTACGAACATATGTTCGAGGACCACTCGGGAATGTTCTGGGAATATGGATTGTGGAAAGATTGCCTTGTAGGAACTGAGCTGCAATTTAACACCCTCGGATGGATCGAAAATATTGTCCTCGAATATTTTAATTCGCGCGACCAATCTGGACCTGTTTGTCACGATGCGACAAACGAAATTCCCGACCAGATAAGTGCCGTAGATGACTATTTCGAGCATCACACATACCCCTGTTGGCAACAGTATGGCATGAACATAGGCACTCCATTAATTACATCTTGTAAATACAACAAAAATCATTTATTTAGAATATACAACAATCGTGTAGAGGCCTTCCATATTGGAATTTCCGGAAGTGCAACAAAAAAACTGACCTATCGTATGATGCTCACAAAATCGCACAATTGGGGGACATATAATATTCCATTTACCGAAGTTAGGAGTAATATTTCCGGATTAATTGAAATTTCTTATACGTTGCGTACAAATGGTTTTTCAGGTACATTGTCCTTTGCTTTTGACGACGGGGAATTATACGGGAACAACAAAGGCATAATGTTGGGAATTAAAAAATGCGGAAAATTTTTCTAAACAGTTTCATTGTTTCGTCCTATTTACATTACTATTTTGTATCGAACGATAATACAAATATATTCTTCAACAATATTGACTATTAAAATATTTGTATTATTTTTGTCTTTTATAAATTACACACCGAAGCAATATACAAATATAGAATAATGGCAAAAACAGCTTTAATAACAGGGGTTACCGGACAAGATGGTTCTTACCTTGCCGAATTTCTTTTGGAGAAGGGGTATGATGTTCATGGAATAATACGACGTTCGTCCGTAGATTTTCGCGAGCGTATTTCCCATTTGGAAGGACACCCGGCTTTTCACCTGCATTATGCAGACATGGGCGACTCTATGAGTCTGATTAAGGTTGTATCAAAAGTTCGTCCCGACGAGATTTATAATCTTGCCGCACAGAGTCATGTTCAAGTAAGTTTCGATGCTCCGGAATATACTGCCAACGTAGATGCTGTAGGCGTGTTGCGAGTATTGGAAGCAGTGCGTCACTGCGGTCTTGAATCAACATGCAGAATATATCAGGCATCAACCTCGGAGCTATATGGAAAAGTGGAACAAGTTCCACAAAATGAAGATACCCCCTTTCATCCATACAGCCCCTACGCAGTGGCAAAATTGTATGGTTTTTGGATAGTGAAAGAGTATCGCGAAGCATATAATATGTTCTGTTGTTCGGGAATATTGTTCAACCACGAATCGGAACGTCGCGGAGAGACTTTTGTCACACGCAAAATAACCCTTGCCGCCGCACGCATCAAGCAAGGCAAACAAGAGAAACTTTATCTGGGTAACCTATCGTCGTTGCGCGATTGGGGTTACGCAAAAGATTATGTAGAGTGCATGTGGCTGATACTGCAAAATGACACTCCCGAAGATTTTGTGATTGCCACCGGCGAGCAACACTCTGTTCGCGACTTCTGCTACCTTGCATTCAAGCATGTGGGAATAGAACTTGAATTTGTCGGCGAAGGGATAGACGAAAAAGGAATAGACAAGGCTACGGGTCGTGTGCTTGTGGAAGTATCGCCCGACTTTTTCCGCCCCACAGATGTTGTAAACCTTTGGGGCGACCCCACAAAAGCCCGCAAAAAGCTTGGTTGGGACCCGCAAAAGACCTCTTTCGAGCAGCTTGTAAAGATTATGGTCGATGCAGACATGGCAAAAGTGGCAGTAGAGCGTGCAGGCGAACATATACGCACCAACCTTGTCGAATATCTCGAAAAGGGCATAGTAAAATAGTTCGACTATAATGGAGAAAAATGCAAAAATATATGTAGCCGGACACCGAGGCATGGTAGGCTCGGCAATAGTGCGTGAATTGCAGCGCAACGGATACACGAACATCGTTACACGCACACACAAAGAACTTGACCTTTGCAGACAAAAAGAAGTTGAGGACTTTTTTGCTGCCGAACGTCCCGAATATGTATTTCTTGCAGCAGCAAAAGTTGGCGGAATTATTGCCAACAGCAATGCCCTTGCCGACTTTATGTACGAGAATATGATTCTCGAAATGAATGTAATACACGCTGCGTGGCAAAATAGATGCAAGAAATTACTATTCCTCGGTTCTTCGTGCATATACCCCCGTTTGGCACCCCAACCAATGAAAGAAGAGTGCCTGCTTACCTCCTCGTTAGAGCCAACAAACGAAGCATATGCCCTTGCAAAAATATCGGGCCTTAAATATTGCGAATACCTTAACCGACAATATGGGACAGACTACATAAGCGTAATGCCCACCAACCTATACGGGCCCAACGACAACTACCACCCGACCCACAGCCATGTACTACCGGCACTCATACGCCGTTTCCACGAGGCAAAAGAGGCGGGATTATCCTCGGTAACCTGCTGGGGCGACGGCTCACCACTGCGTGAATTTCTTTATGTAGACGACCTTGCCGACCTCTGCCTTTTCCTGATGAACAATTACAGCGGCAACGAAACTGTAAACGCCGGAACAGGAAAAGAAATAAGCATCAAGAGTCTGACAGAAATTGTGGCAAAAGTTGTCGGTTACAAAGGCGAAATATTGTGGGACACATCCAAGCCCAACGGTACCCCTCGCAAGCTGCTCGACGTCTCGAAGAGCGTAGCAATGGGCTGGAAATATAAGACAGAACTTGAAGATGGAATAAAAGCAGCATACGCGGATTTTCTAAACAATCCCATGCGCGCCGAAAGATAATTGAAAAACAAAAGAAACATGCAAATAATACTACTCTCAGGAGGCTCGGGCAAACGCCTTTGGCCATTGTCGAACAACGCACGCTCAAAGCAATTTTTGCCACTGCTGCAATCACCCTCGGGCGAAACAGAGTCAATGGTACAACGCGTCGTGCGTCAAATAGGCGAGTCACGTCTTTCGGGTGAAATAACAATAGCAACAAACTCCTCGCAGCGCGACATAATAATCAACCAGTTGGGTGAAGGCGTAGATATTGTAACGGAGCCCGAACGCAGAGACACATTCCCCGCAATCGCACTTGCAACAGGATACCTATCCATGACCAAAAAATGCAGCAACGACGAAGCAGTTGTCATAATGCCCTGCGACCCATACACCGAAACAGAATATTTCGATGTTATTGCAGACATGGTAAGCGCGGCAGAAAATAATGCTGCCGACCTTGTTCTTATGGGTATCACCCCCACGCATCCATCGACAAAGTTCGGTTACGTGGTTCCTTGTCCCGAGAATAGCGCGAAAAATATATTCCGCGTAAAACGCTTCACCGAAAAACCGGACACAGAGCGCGCAAAAGCCCTTCTCGCCGAGAATGCATTCTGGAACGGCGGAGTATTTGCCTTCCGTTTAGGATATATGGTAAATATTATCGAGAAATATATAACAACATCCTCGTTCGAGGAGCTGCACAGCCGCTACGGCGAACTTCCCAAGATAAGTTTCGACTACGAAGTTGTTGAAAAAGCAGAATCGGTAGCCGTACTTCCTTTCAACGGAAAATGGAAAGACTTAGGCACATGGAATTCACTTACCGAGGAACTATCTTCCAATGCCATCGGCAACGTAGCCATTGGCGAACAGACAGAGAACACTCACGTTGTAAATGAATTGGGAATGCCCATTTTCTGCAATGGAGTAAAGGATATTATCGTTGCCGGCAGCCCCGACGGAATACTTGTCTGCGGAAAGGAGTGCAGTGAGAATATTAAGAATTATGTTGATAACCTATCGCCCCGCCCCATGTACGAAGAGCGTCGATGGGGCAACTATCGTGTACTCGACAATACAACGTATTCTGATGGCTACCAATCACTTACAAAAGTACTTAATATAAAGAGCGAACGATTCATAAGCTACCAACGGCACAACAACCGCGAGGAAGTTTGGACTATTGTCGATGGAGAGGGAGTAGTTGTTATTGATGGCGAAATTCGTAACGTTTCCCGTGGCGACGTTGTTGTTATCAGACAGAAGCAGAAGCATGCGATAAAGGCTTTGACAGACTTGCAGATTTTAGAAGTACAGATGGGCAACCCCCTTATCGAAGAGGATATTGAACGCTTCGATTGGGAGTGGTAAGCCCCCTAACCTACATATAAAAATAGCCCGAAATTTTGTTCGGGCTGTTTTTTATGCAATTTGCTAAATTCATTCTTTTTCCTAGAAAAGAGAGTCAAAATCCACACGCGGAAATATCTCCAATTTTCCGCCTCGAGTAGCATTGTATATATTAACGCCTTTTTTGTCGCACACCTCTTTAGCTCGCGCAAAAGCCAATAAATTAGTATCAACCTCGGGAGCAGCGTATGGACGCGACGCATTGAACAGGCGTTTATCGAAATAACTATCTGCAGTAATTACGCTGTTGTCTTTGGAGTAATTACAATCCACCCCTATAAGATATATTTCTTTAAATCCCATATAGGCAGCAAACTGTATCATGGAATATGTAACTGTCTGCCCGCTGTAAACAACATTTGCCATATTATCCGAAAAGCCTATGGGGTGTTTAGGGAAAAGCATTTTGTAGTATGTTACCCCGGGTATATGGTAACGGCTCGCATAGTGCGCCTTTACGAAACGAACAGTATCGAGCTTTTCTATATACTCCTTATTATCCAAAATTATGTGGTTATCTTGGGCAAAATAATAGGTGGGCTTGAATGGAATCTCGTCGAACAGCTTTATAAGTGAGTTACATGCAAATGTAGTTTCCCCGGCAAGCATACGCAAGTCCTCGTGTCGCAAGCTGGGACCGTTGCCAATAACGAAACATCGTCCACCATTATGCTTATTCTTAAATTGTCGCAGACGTAATGTACTACGAAGCATCATTGCCCCGTAAATATAATTCATGGCGTTCCACGTCTTATGCCACAAGTTTCCAAACATTTAGTCTTTATTTTGCTGTATAATTTTTTCGGCAAATTCAAAGTCCTCGGGATAATCAATATCTATACCCTCTATTGGGCCCACAAGTGCCATATAGGGGGTGTCGCCCACACGCTGATGACGCTCGGTCCATATTTCACGACGGAAGATGTAGAATGCGCTTGTCTCCACAAAAACCGGCTCTATTACCTGCGTACGAGGTATCTCTTTTAGATTGTAGTTAAGAGGCTTGCCGTCGAACCATGTAAATGTCTGCACCTTTTGAGCCGAGAAAGAAGAGTCGTGACGACCGGAGACAACCTCCTCTATGGCACAACTTATTGTTTCGGCTTTTATAAATGGCGACGTTGTATGCCCCAACAGATACACATCAGCATTTACCTCTTTGGTAAATGCGTCGTAAATATCCTCGCCTAATGTCTCGTCTCTATCGAGCGTTGTATCTCGCTTTAAGAACTTTACACCTTCGGGAAGATAAGGGATTATTGCATCCTGACTGCAATAGACATACACCTCATTTATTTGGGGAACGCGAGTGAGAGTCTCCAAAATGTACCACATGAGGGGTTTTGTACCCAGCAGTTTAAGGTTTTTTCCAACAACACGCTTGCTATTCAGTCGGATGGGAACGAATGCTACTACTTTCATACTGTTTCTATTATATGCAACTGAATGTATCTATTACACCTACGAGCATTCCTTCGTTGTTTACGACAACCAACGAGTGAATATTATGCTTTCTCATCAACGACTCGGCCTGTGACAATTTAGCAGTTTCGAGTATGGTTTTTGGCGCATGGCTCATAATATCTTCAACCGTAAGTTCAAAGAAATGTTCTTGGTCACGCTGCATTGCACGACGTATGTCACCGTCGGTTACTGCACCCAAAATCTTACTATCTTCAACAACTACGGCAATACCCATTTTTGCAAGACTTATCTGCATAAGCACATCACTTATCTTCGATTCGCGTGTAACGATGGGAAGATCGGTTGTGCGCATATAATCCTTTACACGCGATAGCAGACGACGTCCCAAAGAACCTCCCGGATGGAATTGTGCAAAATCTGAAGCCTTGAACTTACGCGCAGTCATCAACGCACAAGCAATTGCATCACCCATTGCAAGCGTTGCAGTTGTCGAAGACGTCGGCGCCAAATTCAACGGACAAGCCTCTTTGCCAACCGACACATTCAAGTGGCAAGTTGAATATTTTGCCAATAACGACGCAGGATTACCCGACATTGATATTATAGGTATTTTACGGTCAGTAAGCAGAGGTATGAAACGTAAAAGTTCATCCGTCTGGCCGGAATTGGAAATTGCAAGCACCACATCGCCCGAAGTTATCATTCCAAGGTCGCCATGAAACGCGTCAAGCGGATTTACGAAAAACGACGGTGTACCTGTACTTGCCAACGTAGATGCAATTTTAGCACCTATATGCCCCGATTTTCCAACACCCGTCACAATTAATTTGCCGGTGCTGTTTATTATAAGCTCTATAGCCTTAGTAAAATTTTCATCTAATTTAGGAATCAAGTTCAAGATGGCTTCTGCCTCATCCTGAAAACATTTTTTTGCTACACTTAGAACATCTGTCATAATCGTGTTGTTTTTTGTCCTTTTTTTAGTGTTTGCGGAAGTTTATTCACTCCCCTTCAATCTTCTTTACAAAGATAGAATAAGTAGAAATGAGTACAAAATATGTTCCTTATTTTTTTGCCAATACAATACCAAATTCATACAACATGAAAAGCGGCAAAAATACAGTCATCAAGGTAAACGGGTCGCCCGACGGAGTAATTACAGCCGCAAGAATCAATAACACCACCACTGCATGACGGCGGAACCTACGAAGAAAAGCCTTAGTCACCACTCCCAATCCCGAAAGAATCCACACCAACAGAGGCATTTCAAACACAATACCCATGACAAGTATCATCATCATAAAGTTACCCATATACGACGAAAGTGAAATTTGGTTAGTAATAGCCTCACTCAACTGATACTCCGTCAAAAAACGGAACGTAAACGGAAACACAAGTGTATAACCGAGAGCGCAACCTATATAGAACATCGAAGTTCCGAACAGAAAAGCAAAGCCAATATATTTCTCCTCATTCTTGTAGAGCGCAGGCCTTATAAACTTCCACAATTCATAAATAAGATAAGGAAAAGAGAGTATAAACGCAAACCAAAATGCAGTTGTAATATGCGTCATAAACTGCGAAGCCACGTTTATATTTATAATTTCCACAGCATAATTATCATTTCCAAAATTGGGAAAGAACGGCCCTAAATGACCTAATTTTGAAAGCCAGCGATAAAGAAAAAACTCCGAAGTTGTAGGAGCCAATACAAACTTATCAAAAATTGTGGGCATATAAGAAAAGAGCCCCACAAGAAGAATAGTCATAACTATCGCCACACGCATCAAAGACCATCGGAGCGCCTCAAGATGGTCCCAAAAACTCATATTTTGTTCCTCTGTCATTATTTTCTGTTTATCATTTTGCATATCATATTGCAAAGATAGTACAAACGAGCAAAATAATATCAAGCATGCTTGAATATTTTACAGCGAGTGCAGTCTATCTTATCTAAAGATAGTACAAACGAGCAAAATAATATCAAGCACGCTTGAATATTTTACAGCGAGTGCAGTCTATCTTATCTAAAGATAGTACAAACGAGCAAAATAATATCAAGCACGCTTGAATATTTTACAGCGAGTGCAGCCTATCTTATCTAAAGTAGTGCAAGCCGAGTGGAGAACAAAATAAGTTTACTTATTTTTTATACCGAACTATCGTGCCAGCGAGTAGAATGCAAGCTTGCTTGCAATTTGTAAACGAGTGCAGCCGATAGACGCCATAGGCAACTGCGAAGCCTATCTTATCAAAAGTAGTGCAAGCCATCTTTGTATGACTCCTACCTTTTCTGAAAAATGCAAAATGGCGACCAACAATTATCATGGTCGCCATTCTGTATAACAGTTGTAACAATTATTTGCTATATTTTGCAGGGACAAAAGGAGCATTAAGCAAATAATCGATACTTGCCTTTGCACCATCCATAGTACTACCCTTGCAACCCTCAATTTCAACAATAATATCCTTTACTCCGGCTGTTGCAGCACTATTAAATATTGCATCAAAACCTACCATTCCACTCTGACCAACTTCGCGGTGGTCCTTGATATGCAACAAAGTGAAACGTCCGGGATATTTGTTGAAAAGCTCAACAGGAGATTTATCACCAATTACAGACCAATAAACATCAAGTTCGAAAAAGACTTTATCAGGGTCGGTATTCTCAATCATATACTCAAGCATCACACGGTCCTCTACTCTTCCCATCTCGTATGCATGATTGTGATAACCAAACTTCAACCCTGCAGCGTTACACATTTCGCCAATCTTATTAAAAAAGTCGCAAATAGTCTTTAAGTCCTTGAGTGAGCCGGGACGACCAACTGAAGGATTCACAAGATACTTCATACCCGCAGCCTTGTGAGCAGCAATAGCCTCTTCCCATACTTTGAGAGCCTCGGTAAAATCACCCGACGCAATTTCCTCGGAGGTGAGGTTTCTATTCCAGTGCGAAGAAAGAGGGGTTATTCCATATTTATCGGCTGCAGCCTTAAGTTCCTCGGGAGTCTTTCCATAAAACTTACCATTGCCATAGCTGGCAGCTTCAAAAGCATTGTATCCCATCTCGGAAAGGCTTTTGAAGATAGACTCCATATTGTTACCCGACCTTGCAATAGTATCGCGAATAGAATAAAGCTGTATTGCAATATCCTTGTTCTTTACATTACAACCATTTTTTGAAGATGTGCAGCACGATGCAAAAATCGCACCTGCCAACAAAGCAACTACTAATGTATTTAATTTCATATAAATAATTTTTATATATAGTAATAAACACTTTTATGAGGTTGTACCAATGAAAAGGTACAACCTCATAAATATTCATAGAATAATATTATTCAAGTACTTTAACTGTGATGTTGCGGAACCATACATCGTCGCCATGATCTTGGAAGCCGATGTAACCTTCGCGATTTTCGCCACCGCAGTTGTTGAGTAATGCAAATGCATCGGGCCATTTCTCCTCAGAGAATTTAGATGCCTGCAACATCGCTGTCCATTGGGGAGTCCACAAATGATACTCTACAACAGGTTCGTCATTCTGATAGTGAACAACAGTTCCTTTGTAAACAAGAATTTTAACTTTATTCCACTCGCCTGCAGGCTTAGAGTTCTGGGGCTTAGCAGGAATCATGTCGTAAAGTGACGATGACTGACGGTTACCATCTTTACCCAATTTTGCATCGGGGTGATTCTCATTGTCAAGCACCTGGCACTCAGGAGCCGAAATATAGATGGGCTTGCCGGGAATCTCCTGTGCAAGATAGAAAATACCGGAGTTACCACCCTTAGATACTTTCCACTCAAGTTCGAGCTCAAAATTTTTAAACTTCTGCGCAGCGAAGATAATGTCGCCACCCTCGCCTGTCTGAGCCTCACCACCACCTGAACCTGAGAATTTCAAGCAACCATCTTCGATTGTCCAACGTGAGGGAACGTGATCTTTATTGTAACCTCTCCAACCTTCGAGACTTGTACCATCAAAAAGTACGATTGTATTAGCATCCTTCTTTGCTCCACCGCCGCAAGATGCAATAACAGCACACGCCATTGCACATACTATTGTTTTAAAAATCTTTCTCATTTTTTATTTATTTTATATAATTTGCAAATTTATAATGGTGTGCCGAAAATTTCGGCGCACCATTATCTGTGATAATATCTATTATTAATTAGAATTTGGGCATATCAGGCAACTTCCAACCATCGCGGTAAGTGTGCTTGATGAGCTCTTCTGCAAATGCATTTGCATCAACAGGCTCTGTCCATGTCTTGTTGAATGTGGGGTGACCATCCTTGATGCTGAAGCCATCCTTGATGATAGAGCGTATTTTCGCATCTTTGGGAATGTTTGTGAAACGCATATTCTCGCCGTCCCATTCGAGAACGCGGTTGAGAGACTGCAAACGAACAGCAAGTACACCCATAACCACCATTTCGTTGAAAGGACCTGCAACTGAGAAATCCGACTCTGAAAGAACGCGATTCTCGGGGCTCTCTTTACAAGCACGAATCCAATCTTGCTGGTGTGCGTTAGCGCCTTTAACCTCGCGGCATACTTTGGGAGCGTTAGGCACGCGACCTGATACCAAGTAAGGATTACGGCCGTAGCAACCACAGATAAGAGTATCTTTTGTACCGTAGAAGATTGCAGCACCACCTGCATCGTTGAGGTTCTTACCGGGAGCAAGACCTGCGGGACGCTCGGGAAGAAGGCCACCATCGTACCAATATACATCAACCTCGGGCATTGCAACCTTAGGCATATTGTCACGAGCGGGGAATGTATAGTGTACAAACTCGGCATTAGGAGCAGACTCGCTGAGAAGCATTGTCGAGCTACCCTCTACCTTTGTAGGATATTTAAGGTTCAAGCCTTTGAATACGGGGTGCAAAATGTGGCAAGCCATGTCACCGAGAGCACCTGTACCGAAGTCCCACCATCCACGCCAGTTCCAAGGAGTGTAGATAGAGTTATAAGGACGCTCCTGAGCCGGACCAATGAACAAATCCCAATCCATTGTAGAGGGAACTTTCTCTCTCTTCTCGGGACGCTCGAGACCCTGAGGCCAGATGGGACGGTCGGTGAATGTATCAACACGTTTAATATCACCAATCTCACCGTTCCAAATCCACTCACAAACTTTGCGTACACCACCGTCCGAAGCACCTTGGTTACCCATCTGTGTAGCAACCTTATACTTCTTCGCGAGGTTAGTCAAAAGACGTGACTCGTAAACAGAGTGTGTAAGAGGTTTCTCGCAATATACATGTTTGCCTGCTACAATAGCCTCGGCAGCGATGATAGCGTGAGTGTGGTCGGCTGTTGCAACCATTACTGCATCAGCATCCTTCAGCATCTCATCGTACATTTTGCGATAGTCCTTGTATCTTTTTGCATTGGGGTAACGGTCGAATACACCTTTAGCATACTTCCAGTCAATATCACAGAGACCGATGATATTCTCTGTTTCAAGACCGCGAAGTACAGATGAACCACGTCCACCGACACCTACGCCCAAAATATTCAGTTTGTCGCTGGGGGCTGTATGCCCGAAACCTTTACCTAATACGGTATTAGGTACTACTGCCAATCCAATGGCTGCAGCTGTACCACTCTGAAGGAATTTCCTTCTTGACATTCCGTTTGACATAGTATACTTTTTTAGTGTTTATAAATAGGTTATTTTTTATCTTCTTTGTCGCAATTTTCAATATCTTCTTCGATGTCTTTCATACCTTTCTTGAAGCTTTTAACGCCCTTTCCCAATCCCTGCATAAGTTCGGGAATTTTCTTGCCACCGAAAAGTAAAAGAATGATAATGGCGATAATTATAATCTCTGTACCGCCAATATTACCAAGAAATAATAAATTAGTCATATTTGTGTGTATTTTTATTATATTTTGTATTTTCCATTATCAATCACGCAAAGAAATAAAAAACTATCCAATATAGCAATAGTTATATTACTTTTTTCCGTTTGCTAAGTTACATATTATTTTTAAAAGCACAAAATAAATATACAATTTAACGCTTTATTCTATATTTTAGAAAGAAATTCGAACAGTTTCTTAATATGTATGTATGCTTGTCCCTTGCGCCGATGGAAGAAAATTTATACCCCACCAGCACATTTGCAACAAAATGAAAGAGAAAAGCAATAGAGCAAACAATAGATTCTGATTTTTATTTGCAGGACGCAGGTGCAGATAAAGCAGATAGGACAACCACGTTGCAAACGCCCACGTCTCTTTTGGGTCCCACGTCCAATAGTCGCCCCAAGCCTCTTTCGCCCACAGTGCCCCCATAATCATGCCCAACGTAAGAAAGGCCCAGCCTATGCGCACCAGATTATCACAAACGGCAAATTCTTTTTCCGAAACATCTGCCGGAGATTTTCCGAACCACAGATAGCCTGCATATATTGTTGCGGCACCCATCATGGCGTAAGAGAACATATAAACTATCACATGCGGAACGAACCAGGGACTCTGAAGCGCAGGCATAAGCGTGACACTGTGAATCTCGGGCTTCAACAAATTTACAGCCACAAAGACCAAAGACATCAGCGCACCGAAGCCCAGCATCCAACTGTATTTATATTTAACATACAGAAACAGACCTATTAACGAGAGAAAAAACGAATACCACAGCCTTGTTTCACCCATCGTTCTTAATGGAGGTCGCTGCAAGGCAGCCCACAACCCGGCTATAAAGACAAAAAACACCAACGAGCCGAGAGCAGTTGCCACCATTGCTTTTTTACGACTGTTACGAAAAGCAAAAAAAGCCCCCACGCCCCAAGAAACAACAGAAACAACAGCATATATATAAAAAACATCCCAGCTCATCATCACTTTTTATTTTTGTTCTTAATACTATTTTCCAAGAGAGACAAAATACCCGCAACAAGTATCAACCACATTGCTACGCGCGTAACCGGCCACCAACAATCCTTTACAAATTCAAAGACGCTAGTCGTACCCCATCTGCCTCGCGCACTATCGTAGCCCGACTGATATATTTTCCACGCGCCTATGGTTGCCGGACTGTTTACAGCAATATTAAATGCCATTTTCTCGTCGCCGCTTATCACTTCCGTTTCCGAGAGATATTTTTTCACCTCACGACGAGGCATTACCAACCGGTTGCCATCGGGCAACGCAAGTGTGCTACCCGAAAATATATAACTGCCGCAGCTTATCCACCCCTCAATAGTTTCATTGGCAGCGGTAGCCTTAATGTACACAGCCGTCGTTGCACCAACATGATTCATAGGAATATACGCAATTTCACCCGGTTTACGCCCCGCCATTTCCAAATACTTGACACACTCAATGTGCCACTTTCCAAGCACCCCTTTACTGTTTTTCTCGCTTATTGCGACAAACTCTTTCGATAAATTATCATTTGCGAATATATGAATCTGCGGTGGATACTCCTCCAAAGAAAAATCCTTTAGCCTTATTGTAAAAGGCAGTTCCACCTTCTCTCCATCACTTGTAGTTCCTATATTTATAGGAGTCCCCTGCACAGCATTCAGACGGACCCTTATTTTATCTCCGCTACCGAATATTCCCGCAAAAAGTATTGCAAAAAAGGCCAAATGCATGATAGACACATACAGTTTATGCCTCTTTAGGTTCCGCAGATTATCAATCGCTTGCACCCCCACGACCGTCGCAAAATGCAACAAAAAGAGGTTGAACACCCACGAACTTTTCATTTGCGTAAAGCCAAGCGCGCCCATCACCCCACCGCGACCATCCTGACGCACAAGACCAAAAATCAGCGTCAGCACAAGCATTGCCGCCAACGAAGCAATATACGTTCGACGCCCCGTAAAAAAATCAGTCCACCGCCATTTATCCTTATTAAAAGAAACAAGCACAAGCAAATACAAATAGTTTACCGACAGTACAATGCCCCACGGATATTCAAGGAACGAAGCATCGACACCACCCGTAAATAACTGCAACGCTGTGCCCGCCAATAACAGGCAGGCACAGCGTACAACTGTTTTTTTATAATCTTTTGAAAGCATTATGCCTGCTCCCATTGTGCACGAATAAGCTCAACGGCAGCCTTTAAAGTCTGCTCTCTTTCGCCCTTGCAACCACACTCGAAACTTACATAGTAAGGATAGTCCATCTCTTTTAATGCACGGAATCCGCCTACATAATTATCAAGTTCGCCATCCTCTCCGGGCATTATACGATTGCCACGGCTGGCAATATGCACATGTTGCAGATACTCTTTTCCGGCCGAAAGGAACGCCGCATAGTCCGAAGTATCCTCTTGCATGTGCCAGAAGTCGCCCATACATTTTACACCTGCACTCTTCGAGTCGCGACAGATGGCAGCAGCATCAGACACAAGTCTCAGATAGTGTGCCTCTCTGCGATTAAGCGGCTCAAGAATAACAGTAGTATTGTGTTTCAATGCATATTCGCCAAGTTCATGCATCTGCTCGCACAAATACTCGCGTGTCTCAAGAGTATGAGGCTTGCAGGGGCTCTGCCAATTAAAGGCAGGAACCATAATAACACCGGTAGAGCCAATCTCACCGGCCGCTGCAATAATATCTCGCATAGTCGAGTCAAACTCGGCCTTCACCTGAGGATCCTCGGCAAGAATAAACCCTTTGAATCCTGCACAGATTGCCGAAACTTTTATATTTCTGCCCGCGAGAGCATTCTTAATTTCGTCTACCCTGTTTGCGAGATTCCAACCACCGGGCTCAAAGCCAACGATGCCCATATTCTCCATATAGTCAAGCTTCTCGTTCAAATTTTTACCGGGAGCAGTACCCTCTTGAAACGACAAACGAAGTTCAGGGGCAGGCTTTTTAGCCTCTGCGCACGATGTAAACAAAGAAGCGCCCGAACTTGCAACAGCCACAGAAGCCGCGCCACATATTGAGCTTGTCAAGAATTTTCTTCTATTCATAATACCTACTATTATCTCTGTTATTTACCGGGGGTTTCAAGTTGGAACAAAGGTGCACTCATATCCATTGGTCCAAGCTCCAATTTTTCGGGCATATAATCAAGGTCAGACTTACTAATTTCGTCCCAAGTAATAGTGCTGCCTTTATATGCAGACTCGCGTCCCATAATAGCTGCCAAGCAAGAGATTGCACACTCCGAAGCCTCTTCATAACCTGTGCCTTTGCGAATGTGGTTCACCCAATCAACATGCTCAAGAACATAAGGATTATGTTGTTTGAACTCTGCTTGAGCTGCAGCATCATCATACTTCCAAATTACATTACCCTGAAGGTCTTTAATCTCTCTTGTCGCGCTATTCCAAGAACCTTTTGTACCCTGAATAAACTCACTAATATTACTGCTACAACCATTTATCTGACGACACATACTGTGCAAGTGCACACCATTCTCCATTTCAAAGTCAATGCTGAAGTTGTCATACTGGTCACCTGTAATGCGACGATGGCGGCTACCGAAACCTGTAGCCTTAGCAATCTTATAGCCGGACATCCACAAGAATACATCAATATTGTGAACATGCTGCTCTACAATGTGGTCACCCGAAAGCCACTTCCAGTTCACCCAGTCGCGAATCATCCACTCCATGTCACTCCAGTTATTTTCGCGATTTCTGTACCACAACATACTCTGATTCCAGTAAACATTACCACCGGTAATCTCACCGATAATACCAGACTGAATCATCTTATATGCCTCTACATAGCAACGCTCGTGACGGCGCTGTATACCTGTGATAACACTCAGGTTCTTGGCTTTAGCCTGTTTAGCGGCAGCCATTACCGTACGATAACCTTTGGGGTCTACAGCAATAGGTTTTTCCATGAATGAGTGTTTACCCTTCTGTGTAGCATATTGAAAATGCACAGGACGGAAGTTAGGAGGAGTTGTCAAGATTACCATATCAAGACCTGCATCGATTACCTGCTTGTATGAATCGAAGCCCACAAAGCAATTCTCGGCAGGAACATCCTGATTGTAATTAGCCTTCAAATGATTACGCAAGTTCTCTACACGTTCGGGGAACACGTCGCCCAACGCTACGACCTTTATATTATTAGCTGCAGCCAACAAGTCCTGCACAGCACCGCTACCACGACCGCCACAACCAACAACACCAACTTTAAGTTCTTTTCCGTCGATAGCTTTGTCGGGAAGTTCGGGCACATAATACTCACCGGGTTGTTTCAAAGGAACCAATTTTTCCTCTTTGCCACATGCAGCGAGAAGCGCAGATGCACCAACAACGCTACCTACTCCTAAAATCGAAGATGCCTTCAAAAAGCCTCTTCTATCCATTTTCTCTTCACTCATAGTTATATATATATATAAATTTGTTAATAGTTTATTCCTTCAGGAACTTCACACACTACGCGGAAACCTATGCCGCGAATATCAGAATACCACCAAATACTTTTAGGATTCTGCGGATCGGTGCGCAACCAATCATCGTGACGAGTATGGTCGCGTGCAGCACTGCGCAGGTCAGCAGCGTCATTCAAGTACGAACCTCCACGCACAACATACTCTGTTCCACTTTCGGGGCCTTTAGGATCTTTCACGCCATCCGTAAGAGCGCTGTACGCATCCTCGGCATAATAGTCCGAGCAATACTCCATTACGTTGCCAAGCATATTTTTCAAGCCAAAGGGATTGGCCATCACCTTATCAGGCTCTTGCGAACGATTTTTACTATTATTTGCGTAAATTACGTAGCGATTAATACCGGCCGTGTCGGCGCCGAAAATTCCGTTCCAGAAGCCCTCGTTTGTATAATCTTTTGGGCTACCCTCAAAGAAGTAAGGTGTCGATGTTCCGGCACGAGCCGCATATTCCCACTCGGCCTCTGTAGGCAGACGATATTTCTTGCCGGTCTTCAGCGAGAGCCACTGACAGAATGTCTCGGCAGCATAGTGTGTCATTGTAATTGCAGGACGCTCGCCCATTCCCCAGCCTTGATCGGGAGAGCCGAACGGAGGTGTGGGACCGCTTACAGCGTCAATATCCTCGCGCGAATTATTCTCATAAATAACTGTGGGCGGAGTACGACCCTCGGACATTGTCTCGCCATAGAAAGCCCAATATTGGTTCCAAGTAACCTCAACCTCGCTCATAAAGAAAGGCGAGACCTCAACCTGACGCTGGGGAGTTTCGTTACTCTTGTGGAAAGGCTCCGATTCGGGCGAACCAATGGTAAACGTGCCACCGGGAATTGCAATCATATTGATTGACGCCGTTGTTCCGGGAACAGTTTCAGTAAAGTTGCCAAATGTAGTAACTTCGGCCGCTGCCGCGTGCACCTCGCCAACGACCACTGGTACATCTTTCAATGCAGAATGTTGATAATTGGGATTATAGTGTCCTGCATCCAAATGGCAACTGATACATTGCAGATCTAATTTTTCTTCATTTTCGTCATAATACAAGTGTGCAGTAATACCATCGTCTGTAATACCCTCGGGATAAATGTTTACGTGGCAAGCCTTGCACGACTCATTATACACAATTTTGCGTGCATATTCAAGCTCACCCTTGCTTTCCCAGTCAATATCTTCTTTATTTTTTGTAAGATAAGACCACACATCCTGCATTCCTGTTGATATTTTTGCCTTTGTATACTCCAGCGTACCTTTAGGCGGCAGGTGGCATGCGGCACAATCGGTCTTTACGCCACTTTTGCTATTATAGTGTACAGACTGTTTCCAATTTGCATCGGAATCAGTATGATAGTGGCACGACATACACGATTCATTAAGCGAGCTTTTATCCCACAACCAATTAAAAACAATCAACAGCGAGAATCCCAAAATAATACCCCCCAATGATATAAAAAAATATTTCTTACCTGATTTTGACATTTTATCAGTTATTACAATTAATTAATTCCACTTATCTACCGGAAAGCCATAATTTCCCCCATAGTATCATGCAAAGATAAAAAGAATGTTTAATATTTGAAACAACTTCTATTTTTTTTTGCACATTTCTCATATAATTTTTTTATTTAGCATTTCGGCAAAGAAAAACAATGTTAAATTAAAAAAAGATAAAGAAAAATGCACTATTTTTGTCATTCAATAGACTTTTTTACGATAATAATAACTTTAATAAATACACAATGAAAAATTATCTGAAATTTTTGTTTGTTGTCGCAATGGCATTTTCCTTCAGCGCGGCACATGCTCAAAAAGAGATTGTCGTTGCCTTGGGCGACACAGTTACACTAACCTCGACCAATGAGGGAACTACGTACGAGTGGTCAAGTTCTACCGACGGCACAGGATTCTACAAGATTCTTCCCGCCGAGAATGAAAGGACTTTCACATTCCGCGCCTTCGGCGAAAATTTCTATCGCGTCAGGTACAAAGACCCGATTACAGACAAAAACATATTCGCCGACACGGTAAAAGTTACAATAACACCCCTCAGTTACAAAAAGAAAAATTTCAACGTAACAGCCGGTCAAGGTTATGTCGAGGTCAACGGCAAGCCCGGCGATGGAATTTCCATTCCGCAAGAGAAGTCTGACGTATACGGCGGTGGCGACACACTGCGAGTAACAAAAAAACTGACAAGTTGGTCAAACAAAAATGCCCACGCAGTTTACTTCATCCACACACCCCAAGGTGCCATGAACCTTAAGATGAACGTCACAGCCAAAAAGAATTCGACAGTTGCTTTATGCATGAGAATTTACGACACAGACACCCCCGACTCGCTCATCGCAAAGAATTACATCACATTCAAAGGTACAGGCAGCGAGCAGATTATCCCTGTCATAACCGCCAACTTCGGCAAAAAAGGATACAACAAATACGACCTTGAGTGCCTCTACGGAAACACCAACATTACAAGCATAAACAAATGGGTATTCGACCTTGAAAAAAACACACGCGCCTACTCTCCCACAATCCTAATGTCCCCCTCGCTTCACATCTTCGGATGGAGGAGTACACACCCCCAAGCACCTTCGGGCGACGCATACGATTGGGCCTACGAGGAGGTAATGATTCCCGGTGGCGACAGCATTGTAAATGCCCGATACATAATGTCTCTGGGCGTGCTTGCCGGATATATGGGTATTCAGACAGGCGAAGGTGGCGCACACCGCACAGTACTTTTCTCTCAGTGGGACTCGGGCGACACAGACGTTGACCCCAACCTTCCCGACCACTTGCGCTCTACAGCCGTAGACACAGGCGAAGGCGTTATTGCCCAGCGTTTCGGAGCCGAGGGTACAGGTGTTCAGTCGTTCCGCAACGGTGGCGCATTCTGGGAATACGGCAAATATGTGCAATTCATCACACACTGTCGCAACGAGCTTGCAAAATACGAAGTTGAAGAGAATGGCAAAGTTGTTACCAAAAGCCAACGTAACATGCTCGTTTCTGCATGGTGGAACGCACAGGACGAAAAAGGATGGCAATATATTTCCACCCTTCGTACAGCAAACAGAAACTCATTCATCGACTCGTGGTACTCATTCGTCGAGTGCTTCGTAAATTACAACGGTCAGGAAAGAAGTTACGGATATTTCAGAAACGGTTACGCAAAAGCCAGAAGCGGTTCAAAAAAATGGTTCCACATGAACAAAGCCGATTTTGGACACAACAACGGAGGCTCGGCATTCGGTAAGCGCAACGACATCTGGCAGGATGTAGACCCCAACGATAAATACGCGTGGGTAATGGTATCCGGAGGCTTCCACAACAATTTGCACGTAGGAAAATGCGAGGTACCCCTGCGTTCAAATAACACCCCCGTCGATACAATAGACATTAAAGCCCTTTTGGCACGCGAAGAACTTGCTATTGCCAAAGAAGCTGCGCGTCTGGAGCTAATGGCAAATACAGAAAAATACAAATACGACAACACAAAATGGGAGCTTCTCAGTTTCTCTAGCGAAGAGCCCACCGGCGAAAATAAAGACGGCGTACACAACGGCCTTGCAAAGCTTATTATCGACGGCAACAATGACACATATTGGCACTCACAATGGCAATCAAGAACAGCCCCCCTGCCCCACAGCTTTGTGATTGACTGCAAAGAAGCCATCGACATTAACGCATTCTATTTCACCCTTAGCGGAGGAACAGGACGCTACCAGAAAGAGATTCTCATCGAAGGTAGCCTCGACAATGAAACATGGTACAATGTTTATGAAAATGCCAACTGCCCATGTGCAGCAAGCTACGCGCTGGGACTCGACTCAACAGCACAAGCTCGTTACCTGCGTCTCACAATCAAAGAAACATTTACAGGAGAAATCTACGCTCGCATCAACGAATTTGGTGCAGCACTCTGCCCCGTTTCTACCTCTATCGACGACAACATCCGTCCCGATAAAGAGAATTTAAAAATCTATACAGTAGGAAACAACATCTACATAGATGCTCCCGAAACGATAGAAAGTGCAAAAGTCGATGTATACTCAATGTCCGGCAACCTTGTTGTAACTCACACATACGACGATATTAAAGAGAATGACCTTATAAGCATACATTCTTTGAAATTCACTTCAGGCATTTACACCGTTCGTCTCGAAACAAACAATGGTAAAATATACACCTCTAAGGTGCTGATAAAGTAAACTACCATCACAACCTATAAATGCAAGAATGGCGACCGATTGGTCGCCATTCTTGCATTTAATTTACAACCATAATTCGCTCTTCAGCGGCATAAAAACCTTCCACGAGCTCAATGAAGCCTTTCCCTCAATCCTCGACGAAGAGGGCAAGCCCAAACCCTTTGAAAGCTTTTTAAACGACGTTCAAAGCATCAACAACACCTACAACGGCAGCTACCTGCGCACCGAGTACAACTTCGCACGCAACTCATCGCTCATGGCAGCCAAGTGGAAGGCCTTCGAGGCCGACGGCGACCGTTACAACCTTCAGTACCGCACAGCCGGCGACGAACGAGTACGCGCCAGCCACCAACGGCTCAACAACATCACCCTGCCCATAACCTCCAAGTTCTGGGACGACTACCTGCCACCCAACGGCTACGGCTGTCGCTGCACCGTTGTGCAGGTACGCAAAGGCAAATACCCCCTAAGCGACGAGCAAGAAGCACTCAACCTCGCATCGCAAGCCACAGCCGGCAAGCATCAGGAGATGATGAAGTTCAACCCCGGCAAGGAAATGACAACCTTCCCGGCATACAACGCCTACACACGCTCCAAGTGCAAGAACTGTACCTCTCGCCCCGGGAACATCAGCCTCGCAGCCGACATCCCCGACAACGAGCTATGCAAGGCATGTGAGATAGTAAGTAAATGTGCAGGAGATTACACAAGGTCACTAACCGCTATACGGAAAACACACTATATGCGCGAGATGGAGCCACTGCTAAAGAAAAAAGTAGAAAAAATGGTCGAGGGCAAATTACTTAAAATAGGCTTTAGCAAAGATGGGAACGGACATTTGTATTCTGACGCTTTATCTCGTTCAAAAATTCTTCAAGTTGAGGATTTAAAAGATTTAGACAAAGTTCTTGAGAAGTCTATTTATGTGGACAAAAGAAAGAAGAATGAATCACATAAAAACCCTTATGAAGAGTTCTACTATTTTGAGAGTGAGCTACATCAACAAAAGATACGAATAAACGTCGGTAAATTGACTAAGCGCAAGAAAAATGGACAAATATCTGTAAGATATATATGCTATTCTATCAATGATATAAAATAAAAAAAAGCATCTTGGGCGGCAGTTAGGTTCGTATACCAGGAAGCCATTCCCTCAATGCTTTCAGCCACAAAGGTAGCACTAAAAATCAAAAAAACAATACCATGGACAAAAAAAATAACGAAAAAAGAATGAAACAGTGGCTTGCCCATTGCTGGGCTGTCAGTTTAACGCAACAATGCCGCAAAAAAGAGCATCACCCATGGAAAGGCAACCCCTTTCGCGACTTTGACAGCATAAAAATAAAGTCGTTTGCCGCAGTACTCAACGACAGCGCAGCCCTTATCGAAAAGCCACTAACCATAAGAGGCTGTTTCTCCCTCTTTTTCTCGCTCCTCAAACTCGCCATCAAAGCAAAGAAAAAATACCACCACTATCGCATTCACGTAGTAGTGTCAGCCTCACAAACAAAAGAGGGTGCCCGTTAATCAGGCACCCTCTTCCCTTATCATCGGGAAGTAAACTTCCTTATCATTCCACCGGCTGTACCTCTCTAATCGCCCCAATCAGCAATCCTAACTTACATAATCCTTCAACAACAATTGTAACCTTATACGGGCAGTGTGTATGCGACTTTTCACTGTGCCGATGGGGATATTTAAACGCTCGGCAATCTCGTGGTATTTGTAACCGTCGGCGTAAAGCGAAAAAACGTCGCAGTATTCTGCAGGCAGGCTCTTTATCGCAAGCATTATTTCATGAACGCCGACGTAACTGTCGCAACACTCGCTGTCGAAAAACTGCTCGTCGGCGACAGCCATGCTACGTGAGCTGCGCAACCGTTCGCTCGAAAAAAGATTAAGCATTATGGTCGAGGCCCACCCTTTGAAACTACAGTCATAAACAAAGCTCTCGGCATTTAAAAGTACTTTTATCGATGTTTCTTGAAGAAGGTCCTCGGCACGCGAGGCGTCACCAGTCAGACAAAAAGCGTAGATTTTAAGATGCGACAGATTGTCCACCAATCGCTTAGCTATTATCTCATCCGAGGGGCCATCTTGCGTTTCCATAGTGTGTGTCCGGTTTTTTGTTTATTATGTAAATATAACAAATAACAGAGCTTTTTTGTTCTTTTGAAAGATTTTTTTTGAATTATTTTTTATAAAATGCTGTCTGATATTAATTTTAATTAAAGTTACTATTGCTATAAATTTATTATTTGTTGCTTGCAAAGGTTACTTCAAAAAAAATACAGCGTTGTCAAAATCACAGGCAACGGCCACAGAGAGGCGCGGAAAAGAGGTGCAAGTTTTCTGACGCGCCATAAGCGCGGCCAAACTTGCGCATCCCGCGACTATCAAGGAAAAGTTGCCGGCAAGCGAACGACGAACGAAGGATATTTTCGCCCAGCGAAAATTCGTGAGCAGAGGAGCGAGAAACTGATTTTGTCTGCGCTGTGCCCTTTTGTTACTTTTCGGGCGACGAAAAGTAAGGATAGAAACGACTGCCTATAAATTAGCAACAAAAGATTAAGGGTAAAGAGGGCTGTAATATACAGAAGTTAGCATCAAAGTGGCTCACCGGCAAAGTCTGGGGGGGGCTATGCAAAAAGTTTAGCTAATCTGAAGAAGAAAAATTTAAGGTCAGTAACCCCTCTGAGTTGAGCTCTAAAAGCTTTTATTTTTGCATTAAAACTTTC